>JAYFPK010000006.1:0-263109 GCA_034927815.1 Candidatus Limiplasma sp. | reverse complement strand
CCCCTCCACGGCCGGGGCCGCTGCCCCGGACCCCGATTGATGCACACAAGTCCCTTTTTAGCAAGTTGCCGCGACTTAGAAAAGACGGTGGACTTGGATTGAAACCTGTCCGCAGGCCATGAAGCCCTACTATGTGATATTATGTAAAATATTGATCGTTAGGCAGCACGGCATAACCCTGGCAGAAGGACAAAAGGCTAACGGGAATACCCTTCCGGGCATTCCCGCCTTTTCCCAAATATATAGGACGATATTTCCCTTTGGACATGCTCTCCAAGGTGGGATTCCAAAGGGATGTATCCCTTTGGTGGGGTCCAGGGGTGAAACCCCTGGGGCTGTTACCGCCAGTTTTGCAATGTCCGCAAGAGCCCTTCCAGGAAGCCGGGCATGGGCACATCCGTGGCCGCCACGGCGGGCAGCCGGGCGATGACCTTCCCGGAGAGCAGCACACGCACCATTCCCAGGGTGTCTCCGGCCTGCACAGGAGCCTGGATTTCCTCGGGCAGCTCCACCTCCAGGCTGAGCTGCTTTTCCTGCCCGGCCCTGAGCAGCATGGTCAAGCCCGTGCCCACCGCCGCGTCCACCTGTTCCGCGCCGCCCAGCTTTACGGCCACCTGCTTGCCCAGCAGCTCTCCCTTGCGGAGAATCTGCACCCGCCGGTAGGTGGCGAAGCCATAGTCCATCATGGCCCGGGCCTCGTCAAAGCGCTTTTGGCTGGCGGCGGAGCCCAGCACGATGGCGATGAGCCTGAGCCCGTCCTTTTGGGCGGTGGCGCTGAGGCAATATTTGGATACGTCCGCGCTGCCGGTTTTCAGCCCGTCGCAGCCGGGATAAAAGCGCACCAGGCGGTTGGTGTTGGTAAGGTCGGTGACACGCCCGCTGGGGTGCTTCAAGGTATCCATCCAGATGGAGGCATAATCAAAATAGGCGGGAAACCGGGCTACCTCGCAGGAAAGCCGGGCCACATCCCGGGCGGTGGTATGGGAGCCCTCGGCGGGAAGACCCGTGCAGTTGCGGTACACGGTATCCGTCAGGCCCAATTCCGCGGCCCGCTGGTTCATCAGCTCCACAAAGCCCTCCTCCGTGCCCGCGATATGCTCCGCCAGGGCGCAGGCGGAGTCGTTCCCGCTGGCGATGATGGTGGCCCTGAGCAAATCCCCCAAGGGATAGACCGCCCCCGCGTCCAGCAACGCCTGGCTGCCGATCTGGGCTGCGGCGGTCTTGCTGACGGTGATCTCATCTTCCAGGCTGATGCGCCCGGCCTCCAGCTCCTCCAGGACGATGAGCAAGGTCATCAGCTTAGTGAGGCTGGCCACCTGCCGCTTGCTGTCCGCATCTTTTTCAAAAATCACGGCGCCTGTGTCCGCCTCCACCAGGATGGCCGAGGGAGAGGATATCTCCACCGGGGTCCCCTCCTCCAGAGGCCGTGCCGAGGCCGCGCCGGTGGCGCTTCCCAAAACCCAAAGGGCCGCCGCCAGCGCCGCTCCTTTCCGTAATACATCCTTGCGCATTGTATCAAAACTCCTTCCATGGCTGCATCCTCATTGGGTAGCATGCCCATGGAAGGAGTTTTCTTTGTGTGAAGGGTTCTGGAAAATACCGGAAATTAGAGGGCTTCCACCACGCCGTCCAAAAGCGTGCGGAAGGTGTCCTTGACCCGCAGGCCGGTTTCCATGACCTCCTGATGGTTGAGGGGCTGCTCCAGGATGCCCGCAGCCATGTTGGTGATGCAGCTGACGCCCAGCACCCGCATGCCCCCGTGACGGGCCACGATGGTTTCCGGCACGGTGGACATGCCCACCGCGTCCGCCCCCAAAATCCGGGTCATGCGGATCTCCGCGGGGCTCTCGTAGTTGGGGCCGTTGAGCCAGCAGTATACGCCTTTCTGAAGCTTGATGCCCAGCTCCCCGGCGGTTTTCAGGGCCAGTTCCCGAAGCTCCCGGTCATAGGCATAGGTCATATCGGGAAAGCGGGGGCCCAGCTCCGGGATGTTGGGGCCCGTCAGAGGATTCTTGCCCGACAGGTTGATGAAGTCGGTGATCAGCATCAAATCCCCGGCGGAAAAGGCGGTATTCACGCCTCCCGCGGCGTTGGTGACCACCAGGACCTTTACCCCCAGCTTCTGCATCACCCGCACCGGAAGGGTGACGTCCAGCAGATCGTATCCCTCATAGGCGTGAAACCGGCCTTGCATCATGCAGACCCGCTTGCCCCGGAGCTCTCCCGTGTGCCACATGCCCGCGTGGCCCTCCACCGTGGAGAGGGGAAAGCCGGGGATGTCCTTGTAGGCGAGGCTCCGGCGCCCTTGAAGGGCCCCGGCGTAATCCCCCAGGCCGCTGCCCAGGATGATGCCGATCTCCGCGCGGCCGCAGGCCGCCTCCACAGCGGCGGCGGCCTTTTGAATCCTCTGCAAATAGGTTTCGCTCATGATCCTTCTCCTATCCGTTTTGATATCACATCCCCTGTACGCGGGGGTTAGCGCAGCTTATCCGCAAAGGACTCGGCGTCAAAGCGCTGGGGCAGCCCGAACAGCTCGGCGATGGTGGCGGCGATGTCCGCGAAGCTCCGCCGGGTGCCCACGTCCGCCAGCCCCTTCATCCCAGGATGCCATACCAGAATCGGCGCATGCTCCCGGGTGTGGTCCGTGCCGGTATGGGCCGGATCGCAGCCGTGGTCCGCGGTGATGAGGATCAGGTCATCCTCCCCGGCCCGGCCCACGAGCTCCGCCAGCCGCACATCAAAGGCCTCCAGGGCGCGGGCGTAGCCCGCCGCGTCCCGGCGGTGCCCAAACACCGAGTCAAAATCCACCAGGTTTACGAACACCAAGCCGGTGAAATCCCTATCCAGGGTTTCCATCATGGCGTCCAGGCAGGCGGCGTTGCCTGCGGCGTGGTTGCTCTCCACCAGGCCCCGCCTGCAGAAGATATCCTCGATCTTGCCAATGCCCATGGTCATCAGGCCCCGGGCCTGCATCACGTCCAGCAAGGTCTCCCCTGTGGGCGGCAAGGAAAAGTCCCTCCGCCTGGGGGTGCGGGAGAAGGCCCCTTTGCCGGGGCCGGTGAAGGGGCGGGCGATGACCCGGCCCACCGCGTGCTCCCCTTGCAGAATGCCCCGGGCGATTTCGCACCAGGCATACAGCGTCTCCACGGGCACCACGTCCTCATGACAGGCGATTTGGAATACGCTGTCCGCGGAGGTGTACACGATGGGATAGCCCGTTTTCATGTGCTCCTCCCCCAGCTCGTCCAAAATCTCGGTCCCGCTGGCGGGGTAGTTGGCAAGGCTCTTGCGGCCAATGGCCTTTTCAAAGGCCTCGATCACGTCTTTGGGGAAGCCCTGGGGATAGGTGGGGAAGGCCTGGGTAAGCTTGAGGCCCATCATCTCCCAATGGCCGGTGGTGGTATCCTTTCCCGGGGACACCTCCATGGCCCGGCCATAGGCCCCCGCCGCGTCCGGGGGCACTGGATACTCCACCTGGGGGATCTTGCCCAGGCCCATGCGGCCCATGTTGGGCAGCTTGGGATTCGCCATTTTCAGAATGCTGGCCATGGTGTTGGTTCCCTGGTCTCCATATTTCTCCGCGTCGGGCAACGCCCCTACGCCTACGCTATCCAGTACGATCAAAAACACGCGTTTCAAGAAAATACGCCTCCTTTGTTTCCACTTTCACCCTATTTCCATTGTACACGAATCCAAGGAAATTGAAAACAGAATTGTTTGATCTTCCCTTTCCTTTGGCAATCCGGTATAATGCGAAGCGCATACGGACGATGATTGTAAGGAGCGTGGCCTATGAGCCTTTCCCCCTCCCATTCCTTTCTGGCTACCGCCGCCTTTGGGCTGGAGGGCGTGGCCGCGGGCGAGCTGAAGCGCATGGGCCTTTCCGCCAAGGCGGAGCAGGGCGGCGCGCGCTTTGAAGGCTCCTGGGCGGACGCTTTCCGGGCCAACCTGTGGCTGCGTACGGCGGACCGGGTGCTGCTGGTGCTGGCGGAGAAGGCCGTTTACAGCTTTGAGGACCTGTATCAGCTCCTTCTCTCCATTCCCTGGGAGCATTGGCTGCCCAAGGACGCGGCGTTCCCGGTGACGGGAAAATGCGTCCGCAGCCAGCTCATGAGCGTGCGGGACTGCCAGGCCATCAGCAAAAAGGCCATCTGCAACCGCCTGAGCGCCCATTACCCTATAGACCGCTTCCCGGAAACCGGCGCGGTCCATCCCATTGACGTGGCGATCCACAAGGACATGGCCCGGATCACCTTGGACATGAGCGGGGAAGCCCTGAACCGGAGGGGATACCGCACCTGGAATGGGGAGGCCCCTTTGCGGGAGACCCTGGCGGCGGCCTTGGTGGATGTGAGCCCCTGGCGGGTGGGCATGCCCTTGGTGGACCCCTGCTGCGGCACGGGCACGCTGCTGATCGAAGCGGCCATGAAGGCGGCCAAGCGGGCCCCGGGCCTGAACCGCTCCTTTGCCTGCGAAAGCTTTGCCTTCATGCCCGCCCGGGAGATGGAGCGGCTGCGGCAGGAGGCCCGGGATGCCTACGACCCCGCCGCATCCCTGGACATTTCCGGCAGGGACATCGACCCTCAAGCCCTGGCCCTGTGCGAGAAGCACATCCGCCAAGCGGGCTTTGAGGGGAAGATCACCGCCCGCCTCTCGGACTTGCGGGCATTCCAGGCCGATAAACCCCAAGGCGTGTTTCTGGCGAATCCCCCCTATGGGGAGCGGCTGGGGGACAAGGCCCAATGCCAGGCCCTGTACCGGGAGCTTGGGGCGCTGCTGCGCCGCCATCCCGGCTGGCGCATGGGGGTCATCGCCTCGGACCCGGCCTTTGAGCGCTTCTTCGGCAAGCGGGCTACCCAAAAACGCCGCCTGTACAACGGGCGGCTGGAATGCGAATTCTTCATTTTTTAGCGGCACGGGCCAGAGGGAAAGCCGCAGGCCGCCCCAAAGGCATGCTCCGCCTTATCCGGGCTTGGCGGAAAGCGGAGCCACGGAGTCCCTGTCCACGATATGGCAGGGCAGCACCAACTCCCCGGCCTGGGTTTCGGTCTTTTGAATCCGGGCCAGCAGATGCTTGGCCGCCTCATAGCCGATCCGGTTGTTGGGCAGCTCCACCGTGGTAAGGGGCGGGTTGATCAGCCGGGCGATCTCCCGGTTGTCAAAGCCCACCACGGAGAGATCCTCCGGGATATGCAGCCCGTAGTTTTTGATGGCCCGGTAGCAGCCGGAGGCCATGGTGTCGTTCATAACAAAGATGGCGGTGGGCCGGGTGGACATGCTCATCAGCGCGCTGCCTTGCTCCAGCCCGCTTTGGAATTCCCAATCCCCCCAGCGGATGTACTCCGCCGGCACGTAAAGCCCCGCCTCGTCCATGGCGGCGCGAAAGCCGCTGAGGCGAAGCTGGGCGTCCGAGGAGGCCGCGTGCCCGGCAATCAACGCGATGCGCCGGTGCCCGGCTCCGATGAGCCTGCGGGTGATTTCATAGGCGCTGCGCTCATTCTCGTAGGTGACGCTGATCACATCCGGGTTATCGGTGGTGGCGTAGGCATAGGCCATGGGGATGTGCACCGGATGGCGAATCCCGGTAATCAGACGGTCATGCATGGCAACATAGATGATCCCGTCCACCCGGGCATTTTCCATCAAGCGCATGCCCTGGTTCACAATATCCGTATACTTGGCCAGCTGCTCATATTGGTTGAGGAGCTTTTGCAGCAGCCGCAGGTTGCTCAGCAGCACCTGGTACCCGCTGTCCTCCAGAAACTGGTTGATGCCATCCACGATTTCCGGCACCGGCATGCCGCAGATATCCTCCACCAAGACGCCGATGATGTTGGTTTTTTTCAGGCGCAGGGACTTGGCGATGGTGTTGGGCTGGTAGTGGGTCTGCTCAATGGCCTTGTGGATTCTGGCCTCCACCTCCGGGCTCAGCTTCTTGGTTCCGTTGAGCACATAGGAAACCGCGGCAACCGAAACGCCCGAAAGCTTGGCGACATCCTTCATGGTTGCCATGTGGCCTACCCCCTTTCCCATGCCCTGTATCCGCATTGGTTTATCATAGCAAAAAGGGTTTGCGGGGTCAAGGGGAGGGGGCTGCTGCCAGAGGGGCCGAGAGCCCGCGCCTGCCGGCCGCTCCGGGAGGGCGCCATTTGAGTGCGGTTTGTTGTTGAGAAGACGAGCGTTTTGGTTTGGGGAGAGGTTCAAGGCTTGTATCCTGGTGATCAGGATGATTTTCTTCCTTGTCACAGGAAACGAGTGCGTTAGGCGGCCAAGGACCCTTTCGGCCCTTCGGTCGTCGCGGCCTTCCCCACCGTTTGACCGCCCGCCTCAGGGTTCAGTTTTATCGTCGCGGCGGGCGCTGCCCCACCCAACCCTCGTAAAGCTTCCCACCCCGGTCGCTTTGGGCTTCGCCCAAGGGCCCGCTGGGCCCACGCTTCCCTTCACTGCCTTTGAAACTCGCCGCGGGCAGAGTAGCACCGCTGATGACAGTTGCCGCGAGTGAATAATGGTAGCAGACCTGTTTTGAAAGCTGTTCATAATCCTGTCAGTTTTCCCCATCATATCGTCCTGGACAGGATGATATAGCCATGGCAAGAAGACAAAAGGACAGCTAGGCTACCCCCTCCTCTTTTTTCATAACGCCGCTCCCCCGCCGTTCATCCTCCGCTTGTCAAAGAATGTCTTTTCCTTTACAATGGGACCCGAGGTGAATGTACTTTTGTTCACAGCGTTTGTCCTGCTGGTGATCAGCCTGTTGGCCTCCACCCTGGGGGCCATCACCGGCATCGGCGGAGGAATCCTTGTCAAGCCCACCGTGGACGCCCTGGGGCTGCTGCCCGTGACCACGGTGAGCTTTTTATCCGGAATCATGGTGCTATCCATGTCGGCGGTATCCCTGTGGCGGGGCCGCAAGCAAAGCGTTCCCCTGGATCTGGGGCGGGCGGTTTTCCTGGCTGCGGGCGCGGCCCTTGGGGGCGTGGCGGGCAAGCTGCTTTTGGACTTGGTGAAGGAGGGCTTTGCCAACCCGGGGGCGCTGGGGGTCATCCAAAACACCGTGCTGCTGCTGGTAACGGCGGGGGTCTTTGTCTACACCCTTTTCAAAAACCGGGTCCGCACCCGTCAGATGTCCAGTCCCTTGGCGGCGCTGCTGTGCGGCCTGGCCCTGGGGCTGATCAGCGCGTTTTTGGGCATCGGCGGCGGCCCCATGAATCTGCTGGTGCTGTCCTTTTTCTTCTCCATGGACGCCAAGGTGGCGGCCCGGCATTCGCTCTTTGTGATCTTGTTCTCCCAGACCGCCAGCTTGCTCCTCACCTTGGTGACCGGCAGCACCCCGGCCTTTGATCCCGCGCATCTGGCGCTGATGGCGGCGGGAGGCGTGCTGGGGGCGGTGACAGGGGGAAAAATTTCCCGAAGGCTCCAGGTGCAAGGGGTGGATTTTGTATTTCTCTGCCTGCTGGCCGTGATTTTGATATTATGTGTGTTCAACATCCTTCGCTTTGGTTAAGAATGAATTGATGGAGGAGTTCTTCAGACAAAGCAAAGGAGGAAATTTTATGAAAAAAATGAGCTTGATGGCGACGCTGCTGCTGGCCGCCCTGCTGCTGGCGGCCTGCGCGGGAGCTACGGGGGACGCTTCCCAGGCCACGGCAGGCCCCACGGCTTCTTCCGGGGAAAGCCCCGTCGCCGAATCCCATCTCATCACCCCGGAATAGGCCAAGGAGATGATGGATGCGGGTGGGGAGTATATTCTGCTGGACGTGCGCACCCAGGGGGAGTTCGACGCCGGGCATATTCCCGGGGCCATCTTGATCCCGGATTTTGAGCTGGCCAGCAGGGCCGAGGCGGAGCTGCCCCAGAAGGACGCGGTGATTCTTCTGTACTGCCGCAGCGGCAACAGAAGCGCCTCCTCCGCCCGAACCCTGGTGGAAATGGGCTATACCAACGTGTACGACTTCGGGGGCATCAACAGCTGGCCCTATGAGACCCAGACCCCGTAAGCGCCGCGCTTTGCTGCCACGCCAAAAAGCAAGCCGTCCGAAAATGGACGGCTTGCTTTTTGAATCCTGGATTTGTACGCCGGTTCTCAGCTCCAGATGAACCACACCAGCAAATAGCCGGTGGTGACCGCCGCCAGGGTAAAGGGCACGCTCATCTTCATGAAGGCGCCCGCGCTCACCTCATAGCCCTCCTTGCGCAAAATGCCCAGGCCCGCGATGTTGGCGGAAGCGCCGATGGGGGTCAGGTTGCCGCCCAGAGTAGCCCCCACCAACAGCCCAAAGTAGAACAGGTTAGGGTCCATGCCCATTTGTTCGGAAATTACCTTCACCACAGGCAGCATGGCAGCGATGTAGGGAATGTTGTCAATGAAGGCGGACAGAAGCACCGAGGCCCAGCAGAGCAGCGTGTAGATCACAAAGGGCTCGTTGCTGACGCTGACAATGAGCCTGGCGATATCCGCCACAATGCCCACTTCGGTGAGGGCGCCGATCACCACAAACAACCCGGTGAGCAGCAGCAAGGTGAAGTAGTCGATCTCCTTCCAAGCGTTCTTGATCACGGAAGCGTCCCTGTTTTTGATGAACTCCCGGGCCAGGCCGATCAGGAACAGGCCGATGCAGATGTAGCCGTTGGTCTCCTCGGGCTTGTCGGGAAAAAAGGAAGCCAGAATCAGCAGCGCCACGGTGCCCAGCAGCAGCGCGGTGGGAAAATAATCCTCCACCTTGGCCCGCTCAGTCATGTGGATGCGCTGCCTGTTCTTGCGGAAATACCACAGCAGCACAAAGGCGGATACGATGGCCCCAGCCTGGACTATCCAGAACAGGCCGATCTTGCCGCGAAAAAAGAAGAAATCCAAAAAGTCCATCCCGGCGTAGCCGCCCAGCAAAATGGAGGTGGTGTCCCCCACCAAGGTGGCGGCTCCCTGGAGGTTGGAGGAGATGGCAATGGCGATGATGCCCGGCACCGGGGAGATGTTCAGCTTTTTGGAGATTACCAAGGCGATGGGGGCCACCATCAGCACGGTAGCCACGTTGTCCACAAAGGCGGAGATGATCCCTGCGAACAGGGCCAGGGAGATGATGGCCCAGCGGACGTCCGGCATCTTTTCAATGATGACGTCCGCCATCAGGGCGGGCATCTTGGACTGGATGAACAGGTACACGGTGCCCATGGTGCCCGCGATCATCATGATCACGTTCCAGTTAACCACGGAAAGCACCTTCCCTGCGGGCATCGCGCCGATGAGAACGAAAACCGCCGCCACCCCCAGGGCGATGTAAGCCCGCAGCTTGGGGAGGATCAGCAAAGAGGCATACGTCAGCACAAAAAGAACCAGGACAACGATCTTCAGGGTATCCCCGTTCATACAATCACCTTTACTGTTTTTTTGGATTGTATCATCTTCCCCTTGCGCGAGCAACCAATTTTTTACAAGATACCACCTTTTCCCCCAACGCCCCCAGGCTTTTGAGAAGACGGGGCAGGGATTGCCCCGGCCCTTGGCGAAATGGAAAAAAGCACAGCAGAGCGGGAGGGGAAATGGCATGAGGCTGGCGATTTATGGCGCGGGCTCCCTGGGAATCGTGCCGGGGGTATATCTGTCCCGGGCGAACATACAGGCGGATTTGATCAACCGGAACCCGGCCCAGATTCAGGCGCTGCGGGAAAAGGGCGCGTGCGTTCAGGGAGAGGTTTCCTTTTGCGCCTCCGTGAAGGCGCTGTTCCCCGAGGAGATGGAGGGCGAGTACGACCTGATTTTTCTGATGACCAAGCAGCAGGACAACCCGGCTGTGGCCCGCTCTTTGCTCCCCTATTTGAGGGAGGACGGGGTTCTTTGCACCATGCAAAACGGCTTGCCGGAGCCGGGACTGGCGGAAATCCTAGGGGCGGACCGGGTGCTGGGCTGCGTGGTGGAATGGGGCGCGACGCTGGAGAGCCCCGGGGTGTCTTTGCTCACCTCCTCTGCGGACAGCCTGTCCTTCAGCCTGGGAGCCCTCACCCCTAGGGGGGCGGAGAAGATTCCCACGGTAAAGGCCATCCTCAGGGCCATGTGCCCGGTAAAGGTGGAGGAGGATTTTCTGGGGATGCGCTGGTCCAAGCTCCTCATCAACGCCTCTTTCAGCGGAATCTCTACGGTGCTGGGCTGCACCTTCGGGGAGGCCGCCCAGGACAAGCGCTCCCGCCGGTATATCCAGCGCGTCATCAAGGAATGCATCGACGTGGCCCAGGCCGAAGGGGTGCAAATCGCGCCGGCCCAGGGGAAGGATATCGTGAAGCTGTTCGACTACAAAGGACCCGTCAAAAAAGCCCTGTCGTTGATGATCCTCCCCAAGGCCATCAAAAAGCACCGGCACCTGAAGGCCAGCATGCTCCAGGACCTGGAGAACTGCAAGCTCACCGAGGTGGACGCCATCAACGGCGTGGTGGCCCAGCGGGGGCGTCAGGCGGGGGTGCCGACGCCCGTCAATGACCGGGTGGTGGAAATCATCCACGGCATCGAGCGGGGAGAATACCAGCCCAGATTTGAGAACCTGGCGCTGTTGGAAAAATAAGAGGAAACCGCCGTATTTTTGCCGCTATTGATTATTGCCGGTTTTCCGGCGTATAATATCAGCATTGCAACGCCTTGGACAGGGCGGTGTTTTCAACTCTTTCAAAGCAGGTGAAGGGATGCAGACCCCACACATCCGGGATTTTCAGGGCAGGCGCGTTCACATGATCGGCATCGGGGGCTCCAGCATGAGCGGCCTGGCCCAAATGCTCAAGGAAAAGGGCTATCAGGTGGGCGGCTCCGACAATTTGGAGACCTACACCACCAGGCATCTGCGGGAAACAGGCATTCCCGTGGTGATCGGCCATGAGCCGGAGAATGTCCGGGGGGCGGACCTGGTGATCTACACCATCGCCATTTTGCCTGACAATCCCGAGCGGGTGGAAATGGAGCGCCTGGGAATCCCCAACATGGAGCGGGCGACGCTGCTGGGGCAGCTGATGGAAGGCTTTGAGGTAGCCATCGGCGTATGCGGCGCCCACGGCAAGACCTCCACCACCTCCATGCTGTCCCAGGTGCTGATGGAAACGGGCCTGGACCCCTCCATTCACATCGGCGGCTCTTTGGATTTCATCGGGGGCAGCACCCGCATTGGCAAGAGCGGCACGTTTTTGGCCGAGGCTTGCGAGTTCAACGCCAGCTTTTTGCACCTGCGCCCCACGGTGGCCATCGTCTTGAACATCGACGCGGACCACCTGGATTATTACCGGGACATCGACCACATCGAGGAGACCTTCGGTCAGTTCCTGGGTCTGCTGCCCAAGGACGGCCTGGCCATTGGCAACGGGGACGACGAAAGGGTGTCCCGGCTGCTCAAGGGGCTGTCCTGCGCCACCACGACCTTTGGCTTTGGAGAGCGCAACGATTGGCAGCCCGGCAAGCTTACCTATGACGCCTATGGCCGGGGCAGCTTCGACGTTTGCTTCCAAGGGCGGGCCCTGGGGCATGTAAGCCTCCAGGTGGCGGGCTTCTTCCACGTGCTCAACGCCCTGGCGTGCCTGGCCTGCGCCTACTCCCAACAGGCGGATATGGAAAAGGCCTGCCGGGCCCTCAGCGGCTTTGTGGGTGTTCACCGGCGCTTTGAACACACCTCCACCATCGAAGGGGTGAAGCTGTACCACGACTACGGCCATAACCCGGCGGAGATGCGCAACATCCTCTCCGTGGCGGCCCAGCAGCCCCACAACCGCCTCTGGGCGGTGATGCAGCCCCACACCTACAGCCGGGTGAAGCGCCTCTTTGAGGATTACCTCACCTGTACCCAGGCGGCGGATATCACCTTGGTGACGGACATCTACGCCGCCCGGGAAAAGGACCCGGGGGACATCAA
Organism: Candidatus Limiplasma sp.; assembly: GCA_034927815.1. Classification (GTDB taxonomy): domain Bacteria; phylum Bacillota; class Clostridia; order Christensenellales; family Aristaeellaceae; genus Limiplasma. The sequence continues at coordinate 251,230 of JAYFPK010000006.1, read as the reverse complement.
GGCCAGCGAGATTGTGGAGGGCATGAAGGCCCACGGCATCAACGCCGTCCTCACCCCCACCTTTGACGATACCGAGCGCTACCTGCGTCAGCACTGGCAAGAAGGGGATCTGGTGCTGACCCTGGGCTGCGGAAACATCAACCAGCTCAACGACCAGATCTGGGAAAACCAGCAGAAAAACACCAAAGAGGTGTAAGCGAATTTTCCCTCCGGCCATCAGGGCGGCTAAAACAGCACACCGTGCATCCTTTGGGCTTGCGGAAACAGCAAGCCTTTTGCAAACAGGGCGGCCAACGGCCGCCCTGTGAATAAGATCAAAATTCAGGAGCCGGAAAGCATCTCCCGGGCCAGGATGCAAGCGCCCTCCAGGGCGTCGCCCCCGCCCGTAACCAGCGCCAGCTCCGGCAGGCGGCGGTGAAGCAGGTCCATCAGCTCTCGCCTGAGAAACGCGCTGTTTTCAATCACGCCGCCGGAGAGGGCCGCCCGGGGCACTTCCAGCGGCATGCGGGCCACCACGCTTTCCAGCAGAGCGCACAACTCCCCTGCGGCTTTTTCCGCAATATCCAAGGCTAGGGGATCCCCCGCCTCGGCGGCTTGCAACACCAGCGCCGCCGAAGCGGCCACCTGGGCCTTTTGAAAATGATGATGAAACAGCGGCACAAAGGCGTCCCCCTGGTCCACGCCGAAAAACGCGCATAGGTCCGGCAGCATGCCCGTGGGCAAGTCCCGCCCCTCGACGCTGCGCAGGGCCCGCTTCACGGCCTCCCAGCCAATCCAGCAGGCGGACCCCTCGTCGCTGATCATATAGCCCAGGCCGCCGGCCCGCAGAACCTCCCCGGCGGCATTTCTGGCAAGGGCCAAAGAGCCCGTGCCGCCGATGAGGCAATACCCCTGGGTGCTTTCCAGGCTGCCCACCAGCAGGATCTCCCCGTCGTTGCACAGCTTCACCGGGCATTGCAAAAAGCTTTGGAAAAACGCTTCAAAGGGGCCCCGTTCCTTGGGCCGCCCCAAGCCCGCGGTGCCCAGGCATCCGCAGGCAAGCTCCCGGAGGGAAACCCCGGCCCTTTCGCAGCCCTGGGCGATCAGCTGGCGCAGGTGGGCAAGCACCGTTTTCAGCTCGGCGCCGTAGATATTGGTGCTGCCGCCCTCCCCCTGGTAAAGGGTTTCCTTCCCCGGAAGGGCGAAGATTTTGATCCGGGAGCGGGTGCCGCCGCCGTCGATGCCAAAGCCGCAAGCGCTCATGCCTTTTCCGCCATTTCCGCAAGCCACTGCTCGCATACCATCAGGGTGCGGGGCAGGTGGAAAAAGCCCTTCCATTTGCCGCCCTTAAGCCCAAAGGCCGGGTTGCCCTGGCGGTCCAGGTAGCCGTACCATTCCCCGTAGGCGTGGTCGGAAAAATGGGTGAAGGAGTACTCGTGCAGACGAAGGAACCAATCCCAGTGCTCCTTGCGGCCCGTCAGCTTGTAGGCCAGCAAAAACGCGTTGATGGCCTCGGCATGGACCCACCAAAGCTTCATCTGGGACTCCAGCTTGTCCGTGGGATAGCCCATGTAGTCCTGGTAGTAATAAAGGCCGCCATACTGTTCGTCCCAGCCCCGCTTCGCGGGCCAGAGCATGATATCCGCCACATCCTCCACCATGTCCTGCCGCCCCATTTCATGGGCGATATCCATGATGAACCAAAGGTTCTCCAGGGCGTGGCCGGGGTTGAGCAGCCGCCCCTCCATCACGTCAAACAGGTGGCCGCCATCCGGCAGCACCCGTTCAAAGACGCATTCCAGCTTCCGGTCCACATGGCGGCGAAAGAAAATCCCCAGGTTCTCCTCGATGATGGGGCCCAGCTCCTCCTGGGGCACCAGCCCCCGCAGCTCCCGGGCCATCATCATCTGGATCATGGGCATGGCCATGGCGCAAAGGTTGCGCGCTCCGGGCACGGCCTTGGTCCAGACGCCCTTGGGGTTGTCCTTGCGGACCTGGATGCGGCGGTAAACCGCCAGGGCTTCCTCCAGGGCCTTCTCATCGCCGGATACCTTGCCGTACTCCGCAAGGGCCGTGCACATGAAACAGTCGGAAAAGATGTTATAGGGCTGGGTCAAGGGGTTGCCGGCCCGGTCCATGGCAAAGTAAAAGTCGCCGTTTTCCGCCCGGCCATGGGCCCGCATGAAGTCCACCCCCAGCTTGGCCGCGTCAAGCCATTCCCGCCTGACGCCGTATTGGGAGCAGAGCTTGGAAAACATCCAGATTTCCCGGCCCTGGAGCCATGCGTACTTATCCGTGTCAAAAACCGTGCCATCCCGCTCCAGGAGGGTAAAGTAGCCGCCTTGCTCCGTATCCAGGGAATGCTTCAGCCAAAAGGGCGCCACATACTCAAAGAGCTCGGCGCAGTAGATATCGCGGTAGCGCGCAAACGTCTGCTTGTCCATGGAAAGACCTCCCTGCCCAGCGGCAGTGCGTTATTTGACCGCCCCCGCGGTCATGCCCTTGATGAAGTATTTGGACATGAACAGGTACAAGACCAGCATGGGCACGATGGCGATGGACAGCCCTGTAAAGAGCAGGTCCCATTTGGTGTTGTGCTGGCCTATGAAGCTGGACAGGCCCACGGGCAGGGTTTTGAGCTTATCGCTTTGGATGAACACCAAGGGGAAGAAAAAATCGTTCCAGATGGGCACCGCGTTATAGATGACCACCAAAGCCACGGAGGGGGCCGCCACCGGCATGATGATCTGGCTGTAAATCCTCAAATCGCTGCACCCGTCAATCCTGGCGGCCTGTTCCAGGGCCAGGGGGATGGTGCGCATGAAGCCCGCCAGGATGAAGACCGTGGAGGGCAGGCCCATGGCGATGAAAATGAAGATTACCGAGAAGGGGCTATCCATGAGCCCCAAAGACCGGACGATCTGGAACAGGGGGATCACCGCCGCCTTTAAGGGCAGCATGATGCCGCTGAGGAACAGCATGTAAAGCAGGTTGCTGCCTTTGAAGGTGTAGCGGGCGATGCCAAAGGCGGCCATGGAGCCGAACAGCACCACGAATACCATGGCGCCGGCGGTAAACAGGAGGCTGTTGAGGAAATACCGGCCAAAGCCCTTATCCACCCAAATGGTGGCGTAGTTGGAGAAATCGAAGGCCTGGGGCAGGGAAAAGGGCGTCTGCATGATGGCCCGGGTGGGCTTGAAGGAGGACATGACCATGTTGAACAAGGGATACACGATGAGGAATACATACAGCGCCATCACCAGCTGCATCACAAGGATGAAGGCTTTTTTGGACGGGCTTGCGTGCCTGAGGCGCATACCGGTCATCATAATTCCACCTCCTTGGAAGACGTAAAGGTGATGGAGCCCAAAGACACAAAGAACGTCAGCAGGTAAATCACCACGGCGATGGCGGAGCCGATGCCGATTTCAGGCGCGCCGGAATCCACGGAGCCAAAGGCCGTGCGGTAAAACAGCGTGCCGATGGTATCGGTGGCGTAATTGGGCGGACCGTCCAGCCCGGCCATGGTGTACACCTGCTCAAACACGTTCAGGCTGCCGATGATGGTAAGCACCGTGATGATGGTAATGGAGGGCACGATCAAAGGCAAGGTGATTTTGGAGAACATCTGCCATTCGTTCACCCCGTCCAGGTAGGCGGCCTCGGTGCATTCCTGGGGAACGTTGTCGATGGCAGTCATAAAAACCAGCGTGGGGAAACCCACCCAGCGCCAGATGTTGACGATGATGATGGTATAGGTGGCGATGGAGCCGTCCCCCAGCCAGGCCCGCTTCCATTCCTCCCGGCCCAGGGCTCCCAACAGGCTGTTGACCATGCCGTTAGGCCGCAGGTACAGGCCCCACAAAAAGCCCACCGCGATAATGGAAAACAGCACCGGGATAAAAAAGACCCGGCGGTAAAACCCGCTGCCCGCAATGCCCCGGCTGAGGGCGTAGCCCAGGAGAATGCCCAGGGCGTTTTGGATCAGCATGGTCATGGCGAACCATTTGAGGTTGTTGCCCAGGGCGTTCATAAAGCGCTGCTGGTAGGGATAGCCCGTAAAGAGGCGTTTGAAGTTTTCAAGGCCGGCAAACTCGCCCTGAATGAGTTGGTTCCATTGGAAAAAGCTATTGAACAAGGACATAAAAAGGGGCAGCAGAATAAACACGAATACGATCAGCGCGCCGGGGAGCACAAAAAAGGTGATCCATCCCGCCTTTTTCCAACCTTTTGCCATATCAACACCTCTTCTTTGGCAGCAGTGGGCGTTACACAAAGAGCGGGGGAAACCGGCGACGGCTTCCCCCGCATAACGCTGCGTCTTACTTCTGGAAGGGGGCGTAGTAGCTGGCGATGCCGTCTTGCACGCTTTGGCAGATCTCCTGGGCCGTCTTGTCGCCCACCATCAGGCTCTGGGCCTCGGCCTGGAACAGGGAGGAGCCTGTGGGCTGCTCGTAACGGAAGCCCACCAGGAAGAGGTAGGGCGTGTTGTTGGCTTGCAGTTCCAGCACCCGGGCGATGAAGGGATTGGCCGACACATCCACGCCGGGCACGGAGGAGACCATCTTCAGCTCATTCACCATGGACTCGCCGAATTCCTTGGTAGCCAGGAACTGGAGGAACTTCAGGGCGGCTTCCTGCTTTTTGGAGGAGGCGGCGATGGAGAAGTTCATATCCGCATAGACGGACACATAGGCGGGGTCCTCGGCCTTTTCCCCGGGAACGGCGAAGATGTCGAAGTTCAGGTCGGGGTTCTCGCTGCCGAAGTAGCCCGCTTCATAGGAGCCTCCCACGAAGTGCGCGGACAGCCCGTTGATAAAGCTGGCCTGCATGTCCGTGTAGGCGACGCCTTCATACATGGAGGGCATGTAGGGGGTCAGGTCCTTGATCTTTTGCACCGCGTCCACGAAGATGGGATCCACAAAGGTGGTTTCCCCGGCCACGACCTTGTCGAAGAAATCGTTGCCGCCGTAGAAGGAGGGGCCTACGCCGCCGAAGAGGAACTCGCAGCACCAGCCTTCCTTGGTGCCGTTGGCCAGGGCTTCGTACCCGGCGGCCTTGCAGGCCTCAAGGTTCTGGAGGAATTCATCCCAGGTCTTGGGGATGCTCAGCCCCAGTTCTTCGTAAACGTCCTTGTTGTAGTAGCACAGCATGGTCTGGCTCACCGCGGGCACGCCGTAGATCTTGCCGTCGGTGATGGAGGTGGCGCCCCGGCGGGTGGCGTCGGAGAAATCCGCCAATTCGGGCATCAGCTCATCCAGGGCCAGCATGTAGCCGGAATCCGCAAAGGTCTGCAATCCGCCGTAGGCGCGGCTCATGAACACGTCGGGCGCGCCGTCGCCCGCTGCCAGGGCCGCGGAAAGGATGGTGTTATACTCGGTGTTCTTGATGGCGTTTTGCACCACCTTCACATCCGGGTTGGCGGCCTCAAAAGCGGCAATGGTTTTGTTGTAGAAATCCACATCCTCGGGACGCCAGGTCCAGAATTGGATCTCGGTGACCTCCTGCGCAAAGGCCGGCGCGGCGGCGAGCCCCAGCAGGATGCAAACGGAAAGGATCATCCCCAAGAAACGTTTCATGATTCGTAATCTCCTTTCTACTGTACGGTTATCGGGTACGGCGTTAGGGATAGCATAGCAAACCCCTATACCCCCGTCAAGGGGTTTGGGGGCATTTGATCGTAAAAATTTTCTAAAAATATTTTTTTCGAAACTCAAAATTACATAAAAAATATGAAATTATTCCTTATTATTCAAAATATTTCTGTCGATTTCAAACAATATTCATAAAACTATTGCCGTTTCAAAATTATATTTAAGTAACAAACTTGAAAACGGGGTCGGAAAAATGTATAATAGTTTTATTCATTCATAGCCTTGGCGCCAGGGTCAAGCCTCAAGGGGGAGGGAGCAAAATGGAAGACTGCATCGTGAAAATCAATCAGATCCTGGACCAGCTGGCCCCGGCGGAGAACCGGGTCGCCCACTACATGCTGGAAAACTCCCACGAGGTGATCGGCCAGACCATCGACCAGGTAGCCACGGCCTGCCAGACCTCCAAAACCACGGTGGTGCGGCTGTGCAAGCAGCTTGGGTATAAGGGGTACAAGGCGTTTTGCATCGCGCTGTCCACGGATCTGGCCTCGGGAGGGCAAAACCGCATCTCCTACCAGGACGTTTCCCCCACCGATGATCTTCACACCATTTGCCAGCATGTGTCCCGGCATAACCAGGCGGCCATTGCCGATACCATGCGCGTATTAAAGGAAGAGGATTTGGCCAGGGTGGTTGAAGCGGTGCACCAGGCCTCCCGGGTGGATTTTTACGGCGTGGGCAGCTCGGGCCTGGTGGCCTTGGACGCCCAGCAGAAGTTCCAGCGCCTGGGCAAGGAAACCCAGACCACCCTGGACCCCCATGTGCAGGTGGTGACGGCGGCGCGCCTTTCCCCCGGGGATGTGGCGGTGCTTTTCTCCTACTCCGGGGAAACCACGGACATCATCGACACCCTGGAATCCGTGAAGCGGGCCGGGGCCACGGTGGTGGCCGTGACGCGCTTTGGAGGGAACCGCCTGAGCCGCTGCGCGGATATCTCCCTGTGCGTGGCCTCCTCTGAAATGCTGGTGCGCTCCGCCGCGGCCGCTTCCCGCACGGCGATGCTCCACATCGTGGATTTGATTTTCTTCGGCGTCGCCACCATGGGGTATGACACCTACAAGCCGTACCTGGACCGCACCCATTTGGAAGGGCGGGCCAAGCGGCGCGCCCAGAAGGAACGCCGCAGCCGGTAAAACAAAAAGGAAAAGAGGATCACAGGATGGCCGTGACGGAAATGAACCCTTATTTAAGCCAACTATCCACCGAGCAGGTGAATCCCGCGAGCCTGGCGCTGGATACGCTGCCGGGGGCGGAAATCGCCCGGCTGATGAACCGGCAGGACCAGCTCGTGGCCCAGGCCGTGGAGAGGGCTGTGCCCGTGATCGGTGAGGCCATTGACGCCATCGCCTCCCGGATGGAAAGGGGCGGCAGGCTTTTGTATATCGGCGCGGGCACCAGCGGGCGGCTGGGCGTGCTGGACGCGTCGGAATGCCCGCCCACCTTCGGCGTCTCCCCCAGCCTGGTGCAGGGCATCATCGCCGGGGGGGATTACGCGCTGCGAAACGCCGTGGAGGGCGCGGAGGATAACCGGGACATGGGCCGGGAGGATTTGATCTCCTGCGGCCTGTCATCCCTGGACAGCGTTGTGGCCATCAGCGCCAGCGGCTTTGCGCCGTACTGCGCGGGCGCCTTGCTCTACGCCAAAGAGGTGGGGGCGCTGGCTATTTCCTTGGTTTGCAATGAGAACGCCCTTCTGTCCGCCCACGCGGACCTGGCTATTGAAGTGCCCACCGGGGCCGAGGTGCTGATGGGCTCCACCCGGTTGAAGGCGGGCACCGGCACCAAAATGGTGCTGAACATGCTCTCCACCGGGGTAATGGTACGCACGGGCCGGGTCTACCAAAACCTGATGGTGGACCTGAGCGTTTCCAACAGCAAATTGTCCGACCGGGCCGTGCGCATCCTCTGCCACGCCACAGGGCTTGCGCCCAGCGAGGCCGCGCCCTTGCTGCAGGAGGCCGGGGGCAGCGTAAAAGCGGCCATTGTGATGAAGGTGGCCGGCGTGCCCCTTCCCCAAGCGGAGGAAGCCCTTGGCAAAGCCAAGGGCTGGGTGTCCGCGGCCATCGGGGCGCTGGGCGTGGGGCGCTCCTGACCGGGGCTGCGCCCCGGGGTCGTTAATCGCTCCAGAAGATGGAGGAGGTATTCTCGGTGACCTCCTGATCCCCGCTTCCCTGGGCCGGGGCGTAGCTGGGGGCTCCCGAGGAGCCGGACTCTCCCCCGAAAAGGAAGTTTGTGATCTGGTCCAGAACGTTCTTCCTGCCCGCCAGGTTGGCCTGGGCCACCTGCACCGCCTGCATGCCTTCCAGTACAATGCCGTTGTTCAGCAGCTCCGCGTGAACCGGAATCACCCGGTAGGTGTAGACGACCCCGGCCCTGGCCTTGGTGTCCGTAAAGTACAGGGTTTCTCCGGCGGTTCCGTAGAGCTCGGTCAGCACAAAGCTCTCCCCGATGGCGTCCCGCTGTACCCGGTAGATGGCGGTATCGGCGGGCTGGATGATCAGCAGGGGATATCCCTGGTCGCTATGCCCCACGGTGAATTTGTTGGGGGTTTTGGGCGGCGTCCATACGTCGCTTCTTTTCGTGGGATGGTTGTCCGCGGTGAAGTATTCGGTATAGCGGTAGCTGGTGGGGGTCAAATCCGCGGCCAGCATGGGCTCGCCCCGCCATTTGATGGCCTGCTTGTCGATCTCCAGGGAGATGATCCCATCGGGCTTCACAAACTGGGGCTTGCTTCTGCCCGAGTACAGCTTTTGAAAATAATTCCGTGCCATCAAAGCGGTGTTGTCCCCGCCGCTGACCCAGCTTTGCAGCTGATGCCTGCTGTCGGTCTGGTCAAAGCCCATCCAGAAGGCGCAGGAGATTTCGGTGTTGTAGCAGGCCATCCAAATATCCCGGTTGCCTCCCCCGGCAATGTTGACGGTGCCCGTTTTGCCGGCCACAGGGGTGCCCGCCCCCGCCAGCTTGGCCCCGGTGCCATAGGAGGTGACGCTGGAGAGCAAGCTGGTCATCAGGTAGGCGGACTGGGCCTTCAGCACGCGGGTGCCGGTATCCCGGCGCTGGTAGATCACCCGGCCCTGGCTGTCCGTGATCTTGTTGATGAAGTGGCTGCTGTGGAAGGTTCCCCCATTGCCAAAGGGCGCGTAGGCCGCCGCCATCTGCACGGGGGACACGCCGTAGGTCAGCGCGCCCAGGGCCATGGAAAGGTTGTCGTCCTTGGCGTCCAGGGGGATGCCCACCTTCTCCACATAGTTCTTCCCCGCCTGTACCCCGATTTTGCTGAGCAAAGACACCGCCGCCACATTCAGGCTGTTGGTAAGGGCCGTGCGGATGCTGACGTTGCCGTAGTAGGCGTAGCCGCTGTTGCGGGGCTTGTAGCCGTTGAAATTGGTGGGTTCGTCCTTGAGCACGCTGGCGGTCATGTAGCCGTATTGATCGATGGCGGGCGCGTATACCATCAGGGGCTTGAAGGCGGAGCCGGGCTGGCGGCGCAGCTGGGTGGCCCGGTTCAATCCCCGGCGCACCTCGTATTTTCGCCCGCCCACAATGGCGAGCACGGCCCCGGTCTTGGTATCCACCACGGCGGCGGCCCCCTGTACCAGGGTGCCGTCCTTGGCCTTGGCGGGAAACACGTCCGCTTGGAACTGCTTGTCCAGCAGGTCCTGATGGGCGCGGCTCAAAGTGCTGTCGATATGGTAACCGCCGGTGAGCACCTGCTCGCTGGAGAGGCCCAAAAGCTGCTCCGCCTCATCCAGCACCGCGTCCACAAACCAGCCGTAGGGAACGTCCGGCGGGGGAGCCTCCGCCAGCACCAATTCCCCCTGGGCCGCCTCGTCATGGGCGGCTTGGTCGATCATGCCCTGCTGGAGCATGGTATCCAGAATATAGTTGCGGCGGGAGCGGTTGTTTTCAGCGGAAATATGGGGGGAGTAGTAGCTGGGGGCCTTGATGGCCGCGGCCAGGGCCGTGGCTTGCAGCAGCGTCAGGTCCTTGACGTCCTCATCAAAATAGGTTTGGGCCGCGGCCTGGATGCCATAGGCCCCGTTGCCAAAATAGATGTAATTCAGGTACATCTCCATAATCTGGTCCTTGGTGAGCTGCCGCTCCATGTCGAAGGCCAGGTAGATTTCCTCCAGCTTGCGGGCAATGGTCTTTTGAGTGCTCAAATGGCTCTGGCGGATCAGCTGCATGGTGATGGTGCTGCCGCCCTGGGCGTAGCTGCCCTCCTGGAGGTTGGCTATCACGGCCCCGGCGAAGCGGATCAGGTCCAGGCCGTGATGCTGATAAAAGCGCAAGTCCTCGGCCGCCAGAAAGACGTTCTGAATCTGCTGGGGAATTTGGGACAAGGGAACCGGCACCCGGTTTTGGGAGCCCTTGATGGTGGTGACCAAGGACCCGTTGCTGTCAAAGAGGCTGCCGGTTTTCGGGGCGGCGGTGATTTTGCTCAGATCCAGCCTTTGCCAATGGGGTACGTCAAAGTAAAAGAACGCCCCCACCAAGGCGATGAGAAACAGGCTTGCCAGGGTCAGCACAGCCTTGCGCAGGCGGTGGCGCTTGGGCCCTTCCTTGCGGCGCCTGCGGCGCTTGGACCCCGCCGCGCCCTCCCCTTCGCCGGGCTCCCCTATGTCCCCGCCGGTTTCATCCATCTTCTCCATGGCGGCCCCGGTGATCGCGGCCTCGCCGGTCCTTTCGGCTTCCCCGTCCTCATCGTCCCCCTCGGGGCGCTCCGGCTCGTCCTCCCGGTCCTCCTCAAAAGCCTCCAAACCGGCGGCCTCCAAGGGCTCGTCCTCCCCAGGGCTTTCCTTGGCAGCCCGCTTGCGCTCCTTGGCCGCCTGCCTGGCCGCCTTTTTGGCAGCCCGCCGGGCGGAGCGGGAGGAGGCCTCGGGGCCGTCCTGGGGAGGCTGGGCAAGGTCCTGGCCGGATCCGTCCTCCTGGTCAAAGGCTTCCCCGTCATCCTCCGCGGAGGCTGCGGGAGAAAGCGCCTCCCCCTCCTGTGCGGGCTCCGGCGTCCGGTCCGCCACCTCCAGGCTCTCCAGGTCCTCCCCGCCGGGCTGCTCCCGGCCCTCTTGCTCCACCACAGGCTCCGGGGGCGTTGCCTCCCCATTTTTCAAACGCTTGTCACGTCCGTTTTTTTTCATGCCCACACCCCGCACGGGGCAGCCCTTCCAAGTTCGTTTCGGCTGCCGCCACTTTTTCTTCTCGGATAATATGCGCCGCGAAATCCTTTCGCAACCATGGCAAGGCCGTTAATAAGTACCATTTACTTAGGGATCGTACATCTTGTATACTTTGAAACACAGACATTTTGGAGGTGTGGAGTATGCGTGCAAGGTACGAAAAAATCTTTCGGCTTTGTGTGCTGGCGCTTCTGCTGGGCATGCTCCTGTTTGTGGTGTTACAAAGCCGGAGCCAGACCATGGAAACAGTGAGCTATCAAACCTTTTTGCAAAGGGTCAAGGCGGGGCGGGTCAGTCAGGTGCAGCTTCGGGACACCGCCACCCTCGTCGCCCTGGATGAGGCTGGAAACAGCTTTCAGTTTGACAACCCCCGCATCGACACCCTAAAGCACAGCTTGCTTTTGCAAGGAATCTCCGTGACGGAGCAAGGGGGCGTGGCGAACCAGATGGGGCTGCTGCTGTTTTTGCTCATCGCGGGCGGGCTGGCCTTTTGGAGCAAGCGGCAGCGGGGTGAGCGGGCCCCTGTGGGCAAAACCGTGATGGAAAGCGAAAAGACCGTGCCCGCCACCAGGTTTGACCAGGTAGCCGCCAACGAGGAGGCCATGGAAAGCCTGCGGGACCTGGTGAGCTTCATCCGCTCCCCGGAGAAGTACAGCCATTATGGAGCCAGAATTCCCAGGGGCGTGCTGCTTTACGGCCCGCCGGGCACAGGAAAGACCCTGATGGCCCGGGCCCTGGCCGGAGAGGCGGAAGTGCCCTTTTTTGCCGTCAACGGCGCGGATTTTGTGGAGATGTACGTGGGCGTGGGCGCCAGCCGGGTGCGCACCCTTTTTGCCAAGGCCCGCAAGGCGGGCAGCGCGGTGATCTTCATAGACGAGATCGACGCCATTGGCAAGAAGCGGGATAACACCAGCGACGAGCGGGAGCAGACCCTTAACGCGCTGCTTTCGGAAATGAGCGGCTTTCGGGAGCAGGAGGGCATCATCGTCATGGCCGCCACCAACCGCATCGACACCCTGGACGAGGCCCTGCTGCGGGCGGGCCGGTTTGACCGCCAGATCGAGGTGCCGCTGCCGGGCTTTGAGGAGCGGATGAAGATTTTGCAAGTGCACGCCAAGGGCAAGCCCCTGGACGAAGGCGTGTCCCTGTCCGCCCTGGCGGCCCAGACCGCGCTTTTTTCCGGCGCGCGGCTGGAGAGCATGCTTAACGAGGCCGCCATCATCGCCGCCAAGCGCAACGCCCGCAGCATCTGCCGGGAGGATATCGACCTGGCCTACGACGTGATGCTGTGCGGCACCGAGCGGCGCAACGGACACGGCCAGGAGCGGGAGCGGGAGATCACCGCGGCCCACGAGGCGGGCCATGCCCTGGCAACCTTTGTTTTGCTGCCGGACAGCCGCATCCGCAAGGTGAGCATCGTGCCCTCCTCCAAAGGAGCGGCGGGATACAGCATGGCCATTCAGCCGGAAAAGATGTTCCTTTCCAAAAAAGAGCTCTTGCATCATATCGCCGTGGCCCTGGCGGGGCGCGCGGCGGAGGAAATCACCTACGGGGCGGATTTGGTGAGCACCGGCGCGGCCAATGATTTGGAGAAAGCCGCCGCCCTGGCCCGCCGGATGGTCTGCGAATGGGGCATGCTCCCCGAGGGAGACGGCCTGTACCTGTTTTCTCAGTCCAAGCGGGATGAGGCCGCCCAGCAATGGCTCCAATGCGGCTATGACCTGGCGAAAAAGGTGCTGCTGGGCTACCGGGCCGCGTGGAACCGGCTCACCTGCCTGCTGCTGGCCCGGGAGGCCGTCTGCGAAGAGGAGATACACGCCTGCCTGGCCCAGGAGGGCAGCGCGGCCCACGCCTGACGCCCTTGGGGCCCGGATGCCGCAAACCCGCCTGCCTCCGGGGCTTGGGCGTCCTTGGAAAAGGCCGTTTATAAAAACTTGACGAAACCTTGGCAAAAAGGCAGAAAATCGGTATAATAAAATACGTTGTTCCCAGGCGGACAAGCACCAGCTTTCCAAGGAGGCGCGTGATGAAAACCAGCGCAGGGCGGCGGATCATCCTCATTCTTTGTATCCTCGTGTTTCTCCCCCTTTGGGCCGCTTCGGCGGAAGGGTTGCGCTTTTCCATGGCGGGGTTTGATGGGGACGAGAGTTCCCATGATTGGGAAACCAACGCTTTTTTTTCGCGCATGGAGGCACGCACAGGGATCGGGTTCACCTTTGACCAATACACCGATTACGCCAAGTGGCAGGCTGCCAAGGAAAGCATGTTCCGGGAGGGCCCCCTGCCGGATGTGCTCTTTAAGGCGGCGCTGACAACCCAGGAGCTGCTGGCCTATACGGACAGCGGCCAAATCATCGATCTAAGGCCCTTGCTGGAGGAAAACGCGCCCCAGCTTTGGGCCTTGCTTCAGTCTCACCCGGATTGGCTGGCGGCTATCACGCTGCCCAACGGAAAAATTGGAGCGCTGCTCGGCATCCACACCTTGCCCGCGCAAAACGCCATGTGGATCAACCAGCGCTGGCTGGAGCGGGTGAACCTGCCCATGCCCGGGGACGCCCAAAGCCTGAAAGCCGCCCTTCGCGCCTTTTTGGAGAGCGACCCCAACCAAAACGGCAAAAGGGATGAAATCCCCTTCGGCTTTCTGGGGGTATGGGACTTGAAGTTCTTCTCCCATGCCTTTGGGGCGGTGGTCAACGATTATAACATTTACCTGGACGAGGGGGGCCAGGTCCGCTTTTGGCCCCTGGAGGACGGGTTCTTTGCCATGCTAGGGTATCTCAGGGAATTGCAGAGCGAAAAGCTGCTGGACCCCAACGGCTTCTACCTGTCGGACGCCATGCGCTCCTCCACCGAAAAGGACGCCCCCGCCATATACGGCGCGTTCTTCGGCCCCAATCCCCTGTTGCTGATGACCTATGAGCGGGCCAAGGAGTACGTGCTGCTGCCGCCCCTGGCCTATGAGGGGAAGCAGGCGTACAGGGAGCTGGGCGCAGAGATCACCCGGGGGACCTTTGCCATTACCTCGGCTTGCTCCGACCCCGCCGCGCTGCTGCGCTGGGTGGACGTGCTCTATACCGCCGAAGGGGCCGTGGAGGCCATGGCGGGCACGGAGGGAATCGATTACATTCTGGGGGAGGACGGGCGCTGGCAATTCGCCGCGGACCTGACCAACCTGGGGGCTTCGGCGCTGAACGAGCTGAGCGTGTATGACTCCGGCAGCATGCCCTGGCTGTTCCCCCTGGAGTTTTATAACCGCTTCGCCGAGGATGGCGTGATCAACATCAATTCCGAGCTGGAAAAGCTGACGGCCTCCTTGCAAAAACCCTTCCCTGATTTTCAGTTTACCCAGGAGCAGGGGGAGGAAGTCCTTCCGCTGCAAAACGACCTTGGAAAGTACGTGGACGAGGCCTTTGCCCGCTTTGTGCTGGGCCAGTGGGAGCTCTCCCCCCAGGCCGTAGCGGAATTCCGGCAAGGCCTTTTGGAGCGGGGCGCGGAAAAAATGATTGCGTTCTGGCAGCGGATGGCCGCAACGCCGGCGCAGCCTTAACCGGGGCGGCTCTGCCGCAAGGACAACCAAAGAAGGATGGGAAAAGCGATGAACCAGTACGCGCACATGATTCGGCAGCTGAAAACCCCCGGTGTAATGAAAACCCTGACCCATCTATACGGCCAGCGGGACGGCATGCTGGTGGGCCAGACCGCCCGGTATATCCACATCGTCAAGCGGCATGAGGAGCTGGTGGGGACCCAATCCCCGGTGCTGCTGGTAAGCGCCCCGGGGCGGACGGAAATCGGCGGCAACCATACGGACCACAACAAGGGCAAGGTGCTGGCGGCGGCCATCAACCTGGATACCCTGGCGGCGGTGAATCTGCGCCCGGACAGCAAGGTGCGGATATTCAGCGAAGGCTATGAGCCCCTGGAAATGGACCTGGAGGACCTTTCCTGCCAGGAGGCGGAAAAGGGCTCCTCCTCCGCCCTGATCCGGGGCGTGGCGACCAAGATGAAGGAAATGGGCTATCCCATCGGCGGCTTTGACGCGGTGGTCACCTCCACGGTGCGGGTAGGCAGCGGGCTCAGCTCCTCCGCCTCCTTTGAGGTGCTGGTCTGCGCCATTTTTGACGCCCTCTACGGGGGCTGGACCATGGACCCCCAGGTGCGGGCCCAGGTCTCCCAGTACGCGGAGAACGTGTATTTCGGCAAGCCCAGCGGCCTCATGGACCAGATGGCCAGCAGCGTGGGCGGGCTGACCTTTATGGATTTCAAGGACGACCAGGCCAAGATCTTGGAGTTGAGCTACGACTTTGCCCAAAAGGGCATGGCCATCGTGGTGGTCAACACCGGCGGCAGCCATGACGACCTGACGCCCCAATACGCGGCCATCCCAGAGGAAATGCGGGCCGTGGCCGCCTGCTTTGGGGAAAAGAACCTGCGGCGGGTCAGGCCGGAGCAGTTCATGCAGAGCATCCCCAAGCTGCGCCACGAGGTACAGTGCGCCAGCCCGGACCGGGCGATTCTGCGGGCCGCCCATTTCTTTGCGGAAAACAGCCGGGTCATGGACGAGGTGGAGGCGCTGCAACGGGACGATTTGCCCCTGTTCCTGGAAAAGGTGGTGGAGTCCGGCCGCAGCAGCTTTACGCTGCTGCAGAACGTCGTCTCCCAGACCATCGGCCAGGAGCTGGCCCTGGCCCTGATGCTGGCGGAAAGAAAGCTGGAGGGCCGGGGGGCCTGGCGGGTGCATGGAGGCGGCTTTGCGGGCACCACGCTGAACTTCGTGCCCCAAAGCGAGCTGGGCAGCTTTGTGAAGGACATGGAGGCCGCCTTTGGGGCCCACAGCTGCAATGTGCTGGACATCCGGCCCATTGGCGCGGCCTATTTGAATTTGCAAGGGAATTGACATCGCCGCCCCTTGGTGCTATGATGCTGGGGAAGCTAGTTGATGGCATCTTCGGGGCGGGGTGAAATTCCCCACCGGCGGTACAGCCCGCGAACCCGGGAGGGCGTCCCTCCAGGGCCGATTCGGTGAAATTCCGGAGCCGACAGTAATGGCGCTTGCGCCTGAGTCTGGATGAAAGAAGAGCAGCCGCCTTTGTTGGCGCGATTGCCCCTGATGTTGAAGCCATCAGGGGCAAATTTTGTCAATGGAGGGAACACAATGGCTACTCAAGGAAAAAGGCTGTTCACCACCCGGGATATGAGCACCATCGCCGTGTTGGCGGCGGTGGCCTCGGTATTGTTCGTATTGGAGTTTGCCGTGGTGCCTGGGGTGCCCTTTTACAAGATGGACTTCAGCAACCTGCCGGTGCTGCTGGGCACCTTTGCCATGGGGCCTTTGGCGGGCACGCTGATTTTGGGGATCAAAAGCCTGGTGGGGCTTTTGCACAGCTCCTCCCAGGGCGTGGGAGAGCTGGCGGATTTCCTCATCGGCCTTGCCATGGTGCTCCCCGCCGGATTCTTTTATCAGAAAAACAAATCCCGCAAGGGCGCGATTGTGGGTATGGCCGTAGGCGCGGTGCTGGCCAGCCTGACGGGCATCGTGCTCAACGCGTACCTGCTGATTCCATTTTTCAGCGTGATGTTCCACCTGCCCGTGGAGGCTATCGTCAAGATGGGCGCAACCCTGATTCCTTCCATTGACAGCCTGTTGAAGTTTGTGCTGTATATCACCGGCCCCTTCAATTTGCTGAAATGGATCGCCCTCAGCGTGGTAGGCACGTTGATGTACAAACCCCTCTCCCCCATTTTGCACGGGGGCCGGAGGGAGGCCGCCCGGCGGGCGGTATGCTCCACGCCCCGGCCGCAGCCGGCAGGGGAAGAGAAGGCGGGAAAATGATGCGCTATACCACCCAAAGCGCCGTCGAAACCCGGAGGCTGGGGGAAGCGCTGGCGGCCCAGCTGCTTCCCGGGGACGCCCTGCTGCTGTATGGGGAGATGGGCGCCGGCAAGAGCGAGCTTGCCAGGGGCATCGCCAAGGGGCTGGGGGTCCGGGAAACCGTCACCAGCCCCACCTTTACCATCTTGCAGGTATATGAATCGGGCCGCATGCCCCTGTATCATTTTGACTGGTACCGGCTGGCGGACGCCGGGGAACTGTATGAGCTGTCCATGGAGGAATACCTGCAAGGCGACGGGGTGGCGGTGGTGGAGTGGCCCCAGCAGGCCCAGGAGGCCATTCCTCCCCGGCATCTGCAAATCACCCTAAGCCCTGTGGGGGAGGAAGCCCGGGAAATCGCCCTCAAACCCATGGGCGGCTTCCGGCCTCTGGCCCCCCTGGCATAGGAACACAGCGGTGAAACGCCTTTGCGCCCGGAGCCGCCGGGCGTAATGCAAGGGAAGAAGGAAACCGATTGAATCTGTTGGCAATGGATACCTCCGGCCCGGTGGCGGGGGTGGCGGTGCTCAGGGACGGGCAGGTGGCCTATGAGGCGGCGGCGGTGAACTCCATGACCCATTCCGTCAGCCTCATGCCCATGGTGGAGGAGGCCTTGACCCGTAGCGGCCTGGGCATCGGGGACATCGACCTGTACGCGGCGGTGACGGGCCCCGGCTCCTTCACCGGCGTGCGCATCGGGGTCAGCGTGGTAAAGGGCATGGCCCACGGGGCGGGGAAGCGCTGCCTGGGCATTGACGCCCTGGAGGCCCTGGCCGCCGGGGTGAGCCTGGAGGGGGCCTTGCTCTGCCCCATCCAGGATGCCCGGGCCGGGCAGGTGTACGGCGCGGCCTTTGAGGCGGGGATGCCCCCCAGGCGCAGGCTGGAGAACACGGCCCAGGAGCTGTCCCTGTTCGTGCAAAGCTGCCTGGAAGCGGCCCAAAGCCGCGAAAAGCTTTGCTTTGTGGGAGACGGGATTCCCAAGCACCGCAGCGCCCTCACGGCGCTGCTGGGGGAGCGGGCTTGCTTTCTCCCCGCCCACCTTTCCTATCTGCGGCCCGCCTCGGTGGCGATGCTGGCCCAGGCCTATGCGGACAGGGCCGGGGATTACCTTGCCCTCCAGCCCCAATACCTGCGGGCGCCCCAGGCGGAGCGGGCCAGGGACGCGGCCCGGAGGAAGGCGGAGAAACCATGAGCCGCCATGAGGCAGGGGCATACCAAATCCGCCGCATGACCGCCGGGGATGTGGACCAGGTCCATGCCCTGGAGGCGGCCACCTTCTCCACCCCCTGGAGCCGGGAAAGCTTCCTGGATGAAATGGAAAAGAACCAATGCGCCCGGTATCTGGTAGCGGAGCGGGAAGGGAAGATTCTGGCCTACGCCGGGGCCTGGATGATCTTCGAGGAAGGGCACATCACCAACGTGGCCGTGGCGGCGGACCAGCGGGGGAGGGGCCTGGGCAAGGCCATCACCCGTGCCCTGATGCAATATGCGGCCAACCTGGGGGTGCAGTACATGACCCTGGAGGTACGCAAAAGCAACCTGGTGGCCCAGGGCCTCTATCAAAGCCTGGGGTTTGCGGCCTTGGGGGTACGAAAGCGCTATTATGAGGACAACGGCGAGGACGCGCTGCTGATGGTCTGCCAGGAGATGCCTCCCATCCAGGAGGATTTTGAGGAAGCCTAAGCCAAAAGCCAAAGCAGTCATGACCACGGGCTGAGCCGGTGGCTTGAGTAAGCCCTAGAAGGGCCTAGTACTAGCGAAGCGTCTTAAGACGCATCGAAATCCTGTCAACCGCTTACCCCTGCCCCACTATCCATAAATGGACGGAGTTCCTACCTGGTGTTATCCCCTAGGGCCTCCTCATAAACCGGGAGAGTTTTGGGCAAAGCTTACGCTTTTCCTCCCCAGGCTTCGCCGGGGGTTTACTCTACTCAATGAAAACCACCCCCAAGGCCGTCCCGGCCTTGGGGGTGGTCCGATTTTGCCGGGGATTCACGGCTTCTTATTTTCCTACGGCCTTGTGGGTCTCGTTCACCACCCGCTCCACGGCGTTGATGATGTTCTGGTAGCCGGTACAGCGGCACAGGTGCCCGGAGATCAGCTTGCGCAGCTCGTCCCGGGTGTATAGCCTGCCGGTGCCCACGATTTCCACCGCGGTCATGATCAACCCCGGGGTGCAAAAGCCGCACTGCACGGCGGCCTCCTCCACAAAAGCCTTCTGCACGGCGCTCAGCTCCCCGTTAGGGCCCAGCAGGCCCTCCACGGTGAGGATGCTCCTGCCCTCGGCCCATACCGCCAGGTAAATGCAGCTGTCAATGGACTTGCCGTCCACCAGCACGGTGCACGCGCCGCACTCCCCCACCTCGCAGCCCTTTTTGACGCTGGTGAGGCCCAGGCGCTTGCGCAGGGTATCCGCCAGGGATTCCCGTTCGTCGATGGCCACCTCGGTGGGCTTGCCGTTCACAGTGAAGTGAATGATTTTCATTTTGCCTCGCCTCCCCCATTGATGATGGCCTGGGCCAAAGCCCTGCCGGGAAGCTCCCGGACCAGCTGCTGGCGGAATTCCTTGCTGGCGCGCCAGCTGGTGCGGGGGTTGACCTCCCCCAAAGCGGTCTGGCCGAAGAGCTTCAGGGTTTCCCCGTCCGCCTCCCGCCCGGTAACGGCTTCCTCGGCGGCGCGGCAGCGCATGGGCACGGGCCCGGCTACGCCGAAGGCCAGCCGCACGTCCGCGATCTTTCCGGCCTCCATGCGCACATGGACGGCGCAGCCCAAGGTGGCGATGTCCATGGCGTTGCGCATGGCATACTTGATATAATGGCCCGAGAAGCCCTCATAGTCTTCCTTGGGGATCAAAATCCTGGTGAGCAGCTCCCCATGGGCTAGATGCACCTTGCCGGGGCCCGCGTAGAAATCCTCCATCCTCACCCGGCGAACCCCGGCAAGGCTGGTGATCTCCAGCTGGGCGTTCAGGGCCACCAGCATGGGGGCGCTGTCCGCGCTGGTGACGCCGTTGCAGATGTTGCCGCCAATGGTGCCGATGTTGCGCAGCTGGGGCCCTCCCGCCTGATCCACCGCCTCCCCCAGGGCCGGAAGATGCTTTTGGATCAGGGGATGCTCCGTGACCTCGCTGAAGGTGTTGCCCGGGCCGATGGCGATGGTTCCGTCCGCCTCCATCGCCACGCCCTTCAGGGAACCGATGCCGTGGATGCTCACCAAGGAACACCCCGCCAGCTTGCCTTCCCGGATTTTGATCAGCACGTCGCTGCCTCCCGCGATGACCACGGCCTTCTCATCCGCGGCCAGGGCGGCCAGCGCCTCGGGGATGCTGGTGGTGGTGACAATTTTTTCAATATCGTACATGCCCAGTCCCCTCCTTTCAGTCGATCAGGCCAGCGGCCTTGAAGTGTTCCACCAGCTTTTGCGGGGTCAGGGGCAGGCTGTTCACCGCCACCCCCGTGGCGTGCAAAAGGGCGTTGCGCAGGGCCGCCCCGCCGGGGATGGCCGGGGGCTCGCCCAGGGACTTGTTGCCATAGGGGCCGGAGGGGTCCACCGTCTCCACAAACTCCGCGGCCAGCTCCGGGGTGTCCAAAGCGGTGGGCAGCTTGTAGTCCAGCAGGTTGTCGTTGAGAAGCCGGGCCTTGTCGTCAAAGA
Source organism: Candidatus Limiplasma sp. (assembly GCA_034927815.1). Taxonomy (GTDB): domain Bacteria; phylum Bacillota; class Clostridia; order Christensenellales; family Aristaeellaceae; genus Limiplasma. Next base: position 230,900 of record JAYFPK010000006.1, on the reverse strand, counting down.
GCAGCTGCTCCGCCAGGCCGTAGCCCAGCCCCATGCTCATGCCGCCGTGCACCTGGGCCTGGGCCAGCTTGGGGTTGATGAGCACGCCGCTGTCATGAACGTTGATGATGTCCAGCACCCGAATCTTCCCCAGGGGAATGTCCACTTCGATTTCCGCGAAGCACACCCCGAAGGAGAAGGTATTGTCCTTGCACTGGAAGGTGGTTTCGGCGGTGATGTGGGTCTGGTTGTCCAGGCTGTAGAAGGCCTCCATGGCCACGTCCTCCAGCTTGATGGCCTCCTTGCCGTCCTTGCCCAGGATCTTGCCCTCCGCCAGGTCCAGCTCCTCCGCCGGGCATTTCAGCATGCCCGCGGCGTAGGCCAGCACCTTCTCCTTGAACACCTGGGCCGTCTGCTTGATAGCCATGCCGGTGACATAGGTCTGGCGGGAGGCGTAGGCCCCGGTGTCAAAGGGGGCCACGTCGGTATCCTGGGCGGATACGATGTGGACGTTTTCGGGAGGAAGCCCCAGGGTCTCGGCGGCCATCTGCACAAACACCGTATCCCCGCCCTGGCCGATTTCCGTAGCGCCCAGCTGGAGCTGCACGGAGCCGTCCTGGTTGAGCACGATGCGGGCGGAAGCGGTTTCCAAAGAGATGGGGTACACCCCGGTTTTATAGGAGAAGATCGCCATGCCCACGCCCCGGCGCAGGGGGCCGGTCTGGTTCTGGTAGGCCTTGCGCTTCTCATCCCAGCGGATGTATTCCCGGCCCTTTTCAATGCATTCCGCCAGGCCGCTGGAATAGCAGGTGATGCCCGTGGTCTTGTCCACAAAGCCCAGCTTCATGTGGTTTTTCTTGCGGATGTCAATGGGGTCGATGCCTAGGCGCAGGGCCAGGTCGTCCATGTGGGATTCCAGGGCGAAAATCGCCTGGGGGATGCCGTAGCCCCGCATGGCCCCGCCGGAGGCGATGTTGGTGTACACCGTCCGGGCCCGGAGCTCCAGGGCCTTTTCGTCCTGGTAGATCATCTTGAACTCGTTCATGGCGTTCATGATGATGGCGTGGCCGTGGGAGGCGTAACCGCCCTGGTTGGAAATGGCGTCCACCTTCCGGGCCAGGAGGCGGCCCTCCTTGTCCACGGCGGTGGTGATGTCAAAGCTGATGGCGTGGCGGGTGCGGGTGCCGAACATGGTCTCCTCCCGGGAAAGCTCCAGCTTCACGGGCCGCCCGCCCAGCATGTAGGTCAGCCAGGCGTTGAGGGGCTCGTAGAGCACCTCCTGCTTATTGCCGAAGCCGCCGCCAATGTAGGGCTTGATCACGCGGATCTTACCCCAGGGCAGCCCCGTGGCCTGGCCCGCCACCCGGCGCACGATGTGGGGAATCTGGGTGGAGGATACGATGACAATGCGCCCTTGCTCCATGTAGGCGTAGGAAACGGGCACCTCCAGGTGGCAGTGCTGCACCGCCGAGGTTGCGTAGTGGTCCCGGTGCACCAAAGCCGCGCCCTGGGCCGCCTCCTCAAAGGACATATCCCCCATGGTGATGGTGGTGTCCTTGAGGATGTTGCCGGGGTAGTCCCCGTGAAGCTGGGGCGCGCCCTCGGCCATGGCCTGCTGGGGGGTCGCCAGGGCCGGGTACTCCTCGTACTCCACCTTCACCCGCCGCGCGGCCCGGGCCGCCGCCACCTCGTCCTCGGCCACCACCACGGCGATATCGTCCCCGTGAATGCGCACCCGTTGGTTCAGCAGCCGCCTGTCCCGCACGTCCTGGTGCCCCGGGTCCGTGGACCAGGGATGCCCCGCCGTGGGGAAGTCGATTGAAGGCGCGTCAAAGCAGGTGAGGATCCTCACCACGCCCGGCACCTTGTTCGCTTCCTCCAGGTCAAACCCCTTCACCAATCCGTTGGCGATGGAGCTTCGCACCACCCTGGCCACCAGCATCCCCGGCGCGGCCAGATCGTCGGTATACATGGCCCGGCCTGTGACCTTGTCATATGCATCCACCCGAAGGATGCTCTTTCCAACGCTCATTGCGATTCCTCCCCTTTTGCGTCCCATCAGGAGCATTCGATCTGTGTTGTTCCTGTTCCTCTATGATCCGTCTGTTTTTCGCGTGGAACACGCCCCATCGGGCGCCGTTAAAACAGCTGCTCGCCCCGCACAAACTTGTGTTGAAGCCGCCCCTCCTCCGGCAGGTAGACCACCCGGGCCAGCCGGTCCTCCAGCCCCCGGGCGCAGGGGGTTCCCAGCCCCTCGTCGTCAATCACCAGGGCGTCCATTTCGTAGCCCTCCTCAAAGGAGCCCACCTTGCCGAAGAACGCGCCGCCGCCCCGGGTGCCCAGGAAGAAGGCCTCCGCCACGGTAAGAGGCGGCAAGGCGTCGTCCACCAGCCGCCAGCGCAGCTTGGATACCTGAATCGCGTCCGCCATGGCCCGGAAGATGGAGGGATTGGTCCCTCCCGCCACGTCGCTGCCCAGGCCAACGGAAAGCCCTTCCCGCAAATAGGCCCGCACGGGGGCGATGCCCGAGGCCAGGTTGCTATTGGACTGGGGGCAATGGGCCACGAAGGCGCCGCAATCCTTGAGCAGTTGGGCTTCCTCGGGAGTACACCATACGCAGTGGGCCATCACCGTGCGCCGCCCCGGGGCGATGACCCCATAGCGGGCGTAGGCGTGGGCATAGTTTTGGCTGGCGGGGCAAAGCTCCTGGACCCAACTGCACTCCTTCTGGTTCTCGCTGAGGTGGGACTGCAGGGGCAGCCCCGTCTCCTCCTGGATCCGGGCCAGCCCCTCCATCAAGGGCTCGGTGCAGCTGGGGATGAACCGGGGGGTCAAAATCGGCCGGGTGCGGGAAAATCTTCCCTCCACATGCTCCAGCCACAGCCGGGTATCCCCCAAAGACCGCTCCCAATCCTTCTCCAACAGGGAATCCGGCGCGTTGCGGTCCATGTTCACCTTGCCCACCAGGGTGACCAGCCCGGTTTCTTCCAGCAGCTCCATCAAAAGCTCCGTGGCGGGCAGATGCACCGTGCCAAAGAGAATGGCGCGGGTGTTGGGGCCCCGGCGCAGGTCCGCGGCCACCTTGGCGTACTGGGCCTGGGCATAGTCAAAATCCACATAGCGGGTTTCCTCGGGGAAGGTGTAGGTGTTCAGCCAGTCCAGCAGCTCCAAATCCATGCCCAGGCCCCGGTAGGCGTACTGGGGCGCGTGCATGTGAAGGTCCACCAGGCCGGGTATCACCAGCTTGCCGGAGCAGTCCACCAAAGGCAGGCCGGCATATTCCTCCGGAAGCCGGGGGAACACCCCCCGGGAAACCCCATCCACGCATACCACATAGCCCCCAGGCATAGTGAGAAGCTCATTTTCGCCCCGGCTGTCGCAGATATCCCCCTTGAGCGCAAAGCCACGGTTCATTCTTCAGGCCCTCCCTCTTTGCCCACCCCGGCCTTGCGGCCTCTGTTAGGGTGAGCCTGTCACAAACTATGCAAAAATGGCTGTCCATAACCCTTCTCATTGTGTAGAGAAGACTTATAGACAACCATTTTCGGTGGCTGGTAGATACGTTCGACCAGATCTCGAACTTATATAAGTCACAAATATAATATTGATCTTTTGTTCAGCCCTACCATAGCACATCCATCCCGGGATGTCAACGGGAAAAAATTACGGCCGCCGCTTTGCCCATTGTTCCGCTTCCTCAACTATGGTACAGTAACAAAAGCTGGACGGCTTCGCGCCGTGCAGAGCGCTCCAAGAGAAGGTGGCTTATGAAGATCGGCTGCGTCGTCATGGCTTCGGGAGTCTCCGCCCGCTTCGGGGGGGACAAGCTGCTCGCCCCCCTGTGGGGGAAGCCCTTGCTCGCCCATCTGCTGGACAACCTCCCGGAAACCCTGGCCCGGGTGGTGGTGGTGACCCGCCGGGAGGCCGTCGCCTCCTTGGCTTACGAGCGGGGCCTGGAGGTCCTCCTTCATGATTTTCCCCAGGTCAGCGATACCATCCGGCTGGGGCTTTCCAGTTTGGGAGGCGTAAAGGGGTGCATGTTCTGCACAGGAGACCAGCCGGGGCTGACAAAGGCCAGCCTCCAGGGGCTGCTGGATGCCTTTACCGCCCAGCCGGAGCGCATTGTGCGGCTATGCTATGGGGAGGAGGCGGGCAGCCCCGTGATCTTTCCCCGTTCCCTTTTTCCCGAGCTGCTGGCCCTTACCCCGGAGCAGGCCGGAAGCGCCGTGATCCGGCGGCACAGGGAGTTGCTGGCCTGCGTTCAAGCCTCCTCCCCCTTGGAGCTCATGGATGTGGATACCAGAGAGCAGCTCGCCTTTTGGGAAAAGCGGGGGCCCGGATAAGGCCCGGCCGCCTTGTTCTTTTTGGGTGAAAAGCCGCCCGGGGCTTCGTTATTTGCCAAGAGCCACTTGACAAACTTGCATTTTTAGGGTAGTATCAAAACAAATCAAGGAAGATTTTGAAGGAGGGAAACCGCTCTTCATCATCTTCCTTTCTTCGTTTGAGGAGGAAGCGGAGGGGTAGTGAATGTACCATTGGCGGCGTGTACAGGGCCGCTTGCCCTCCCCGGGATCAGGTTGCTGCGCCAGGCAGGCGTAACAATAAGACCACAAACATCTGAAGGGGGACTACTATCATGAGGAAGTTGCATGCAATCGTGTTGGCGCTCCTACTAACGCTGGTCATGGCTGTCTGCTCCGTACCGTCCTTGGCCGAAGGCGCGGCCCAGCGCGAGGCCCGCGCGCCCATTGCTGTTGGCGACTTGAAAGCCGGCGTTATCCTGATACACGACGACAATTCCGGCTATGATATAGCCCATATCGAAGGGATCAAGGGCGCGATGGAGGCCCTGGGCCTGAAGGACGAGCAGGTCATCTTCAAGTACAACATCCCGGAGGACGAAACCTGCTACGACACCGCCGTGGACCTTGCGGAGCAGGGCTGCCAGATCATCATTTCCAACAGCTTCGGCCACCAGTCCCACATGATGGCCGCCGCCGCCGAGTACCCGGATGTGATCTTCATCGCTTCCACCGGGGATACCGCGGCCCTGGAGCCGGTGAGCAATGTGGGCAACCTGTTCCCCTACACCTTTCAAAGCCGCTATGTATCCGGCGTTGTGGCGGGCCTGAAGCTCAAGGAGCTCATGGACGCCGGCAAGGCCACGGATCCTTACATCGGCTATGTGGGCGCTTACCCCTATGCGGAAGTGGTTTCCGGCTATACCGCGTTCTTCCTGGGCATCCGCAGCATCGTTCCCGAGGCCCATATGGATGTGCAGTATACCAACTCCTGGTATGATCCCGTTGCCGAGGCCGAAGCCGCCAACGCGCTGATGAGCAAGGGCTGCGTCATCATCGGCCAGCACGCCGACTCCACCGGCGCTCCCTCCGCCGTGCAGGCCGCCAAGGACAGCGGCAAGGAAGTGTACAGCGTGGGCTATAACATCGATATGCTTTCCGTGGCGCCCACCGCCGCGCTGACCTCCGCCCAGAACAACTGGAGCGCCCTGTATACCCCCACTTTGAACCGGATGATCACCGGGGAAGCCATGCCCGCTGATTTCGCCCTGGGCTATGCCGACGACGCGGTGATGATCTCCAAGCTGGGCGAAAGCTGCGCACCCGGCACCGCCGAGAAGGTGGAGGAAGTGATCGCCGCGCTGAAGGACGGCTCTTTGGAGGTGTTTGACACCGCCACCTTCACCGTGGGCGGTGCCGCCGTTACCACCTATCCCTGGCAGGACACCGACGGCGACTGGGTAGGCGATTCCGGAGAAGCCATTGTTGACGGCGCTTTCCGCGAGTCCGTCTTCCGCAGCGCGCCTTACTTCGGCCTGCGCATCGACGGCATTACCGAGCTCAACTGACCTTCCCCCGGCAGGAGAGAAGCGGCTGCGGCTGCTTCTCTCCTCTTTATTCAACCTCTCCATAGCTTTCCAGCCGGCTCCCTTTCTCACGGCGGGAAGCTTTTGTTGCTTTGGCAATAGCAAAATGCAAGCGCGCCTTTGGCCGTTTGCCTATAGAAAGGATAATGGCTTTGGAAACCGGAAAAGCGATCCGAATGGTGGATATCACCAAGTCTTTCGGTGAAGTGGTGGCCAACGACAAGGTCTGCCTGGACATTTATCCGGGCGAAATCCTGGCCCTTTTGGGCGAAAACGGCAGCGGAAAAACCACCCTCATGAACACGCTTTCGGGCATCTACCTGCCCGAGGGCGGGCAAATCTGCATCAACGATCATGCGCGGGTCATCCGCTGTCCCAAGGACGCCTTTGACCTGGGCATCGGAATGATCCACCAGCATTTCAGGCTGGTGGACGTGCTCACCGCCGCGGAGAACATCATCCTGGGGCTCAATGAGCGCAAGCTCGTCGACCTGAAAAACGTGCGCCTTCAGGTGAAGAAGATATGCGAGCGCTATGGCTTCGTGGTGGACCCGGATCAAAAAGTCTATGACATGTCCGTTTCCCAAAAGCAGACCCTGGAAATCGTGAAGGTGCTCTACCGGGGCGCGGACGTGCTGATATTGGATGAGCCCACCGCCGTGCTGACCCCCCAGGAGACGGAAAAGCTCTTTGCCGTGATGCGGAACATGAAGGCGGACGGCAAATCCCTTGTGATCATCACCCACAAGCTCCATGAGGTGATGGAGATTTCCGACCGGGTGGCGGTTTTGCGCAGGGGCAGGTTCGTGGGGGAAATCGCCACCAAGGATACCACCCCCCAGCAGCTCACGGACATGATGGTGGGCCGGGCGGTTTCCCTGAACATCGCCAGGCCGGAGCCCAAGGACCCCGTGGAGCGCCTGGTTGTCAAAAACCTCACGGTGCGGGACTCGGACGGCATCGTCCGCCTGGACAACGTCTCCTTCACCGCCTATGGCGGGGAAATCCTGGGCATTGCCGGGATCACGGGCAGCGGCCAGCGCGAACTTTTGGAGTGCATCGCCGGTTTGGCCCATGCCGAAAAAGGGGGCTCCATCCGCTTTTTACCTCCTGACGGCAGCCAGGAGGAGCTTGTGGGCAAAACCCCGCTGGATATCTATAAGCTGGGCGTGCACATGGCTTTTGTGCCGGAGGACCGCTTTGGCATGGGCCTGGTAGGCTCCATGGATTTGACGGACAACGTGATGCTGCGGAGCTATAAACAGGGCAAATCCGTCTTTACAGACCGGAAAACCCCCAAGGCGCTGGCCCAGAAAATCGTGAACGACTTGGAGGTGGTCACGCCCGGCCTCCACATTCCCCTGCGCCGCCTCTCCGGCGGGAACGTGCAAAAAGTGCTGGTGGGCCGGGAGATTGCGGGCAAGCCCTCCTTGATGCTGTCCGCCTACGCCGTACGCGGCCTGGATATCAACACCTCCTACACCATCTACCGCCTGCTGAACGAGCAAAAGGAGGAAGGGGCGGCTGTGGTGTACGTTGGCGAGGACCTTGACGTGCTGCTGGAGCTGTGCGACAGGATCCTGGTGCTGTGCGCGGGCAAGGTAAGCGCCGTTGTGGACGCCCGGACCGTTCGTAAGGAAGAGGTCGGCCTGTTGATGACGCACTTGGGGGAGGAACAGAAGCATGAAGAGAGAGTCTAACTGCGCCGAGCCGGTTGTGCGCATCTCCAAGCGGGGCACCGCCATCCCCCTATGGAAGGCCATGGGCATCCGGCTTTTGGCTTTGGCCGCCGCCCTTGTGGTTTGCGCCATCATCATCTTCGCCATTGTGAGGCTGAACCCGCTGAAGGTGTATGGAGCCATGTTTGAAGGCGCTTTTGGGACCAACAAGCGCATGTGGGTCACCATCCGGGATATGATGATGCTTCTGTGCATCGCGGTGGGCTTGGCCCCGGCCTTTAAGATGCGCTTTTGGAACATCGGCGCGGAAGGCCAGATTTTGCTGGGCGGCATCGCCTCCGCCGCTTGCATGATCTACCTGAGCAAATCCCTTTCCACCATTCCCCTGATGATCCTCATGCTGGGGCTCAGCATTTTGGCGGGCGGCCTTTGGGGCTTTATTCCGGCGGTGTTCAAGGCCAAGTGGAACACCAACGAAACCCTGTTTACCCTGATGATGAACTACATCGCCATCCAGATCACCGCCTATTTCGTGGCCATGTGGGAAAACCCCCTGGGCTCCAATACGGTGGGGGTCATCAATTCCAGGACCAAAATCGGCTGGTTCCCGGAGGTGTTCGGCCAGGCCTATGGCCTCAACGTCATTTTGGTGCTGATCCTGGCGGCGGCGATGTTCATCTACCTGCGTTACAGCAAGCAAGGCTATGAGATCGCGGTGGTGGGCGAGAGCGAAAACACCGCCCGCTACGCCGCCATCAACGTGGGCAAGGTCATGATGCGCACCATGTTCATCTCCGGCGCGCTGTGCGGCATCGCGGGGTTTCTGGCTGTATCCGGGGCGAGCCATACCATTTCCGCCAGCACCGCGGGGGGCCGGGGCTTCACGGCCATCATCGTGGCTTGGCTGGCGAAGTTCAACTCCTTTGTGATGATTGTGATCAGCGCCTTGCTCGTGTTCCTGGACAAGGGGGCCATTGAGATCGCCTCCCGCTACAACCTCAACAACCACGTTTCCAACATGCTCACGGGAATCATCCTGTTCTTCATTCTGGGAAGCGAGTTCTTCATCAATTATCAGGTGCGGTTTCGGGGCGGCAAGCATAAGGAGGTACATGCATGACCCAGCTCATCTCTCTTTTTCGGGCCGGCATCATGTTCGGCACAGTGATCCTCTTTGGCGCCACAGGGGAGATCGTGACGGAAAAATCCGGCAACCTCAACCTGGGCGTGCCCGGCATCATGTACCTGGGCGGCATCGCGGGGCTCATCGGCGTGTTCTTCTACGAAAGGAACAACCCTGACCCCAACAAGATGGTCTGCATCCTCATTGCCTGCCTGTGCGCTTTTGCGGCGGCTTTGCTGGGCGGGCTCATCTACAGCGTGCTCACCATCAGCCTGCGGGCCAACCAGAACGTTACCGGCCTGACCCTTACCATCTTTGCCGCCGGCTTCGCCAACTTCTTTGGCGGCTCCCTCAACAAGCTGGCGGGCGGCGTGGGCCAGATCTCCGTTGCCACCACCAGCGCGGCCTTTCGGGCCAGCCTTCCCTTCGCCCAGGATCTTCCCCCGCTTTTGAGCATGCTCCTGGGCTATGGCTTCATGGTGTATCTGGCCGTGGTCATGGCCTTCGTGGTCAACTGGTTCATCAACCGCACCAGCGCGGGCCTCAACCTGCGGGCCGTGGGCGAGAACCCCGGCACCGCCGACGCGGCGGGCATCAACGTGACCAAGTACAAATACCTGGCCACCTGCATAGGCGCGGGCATCTCCGGCCTGGGCGGCCTGTATTATGTAATGGACTACACCAAGGGCACCTGGGACAGCGACGGCGGCATTGAGCGCCTGGGCTGGCTGGCGGTAGCGCTGGTCATCTTCTCCAGTTGGAAACCCAGGCGGGTCATTTGGGGCGCGTATCTCTTCGGCATGCTCTCCTGGCTCTATTTCTACATCCCGGACCTCACCCGGCGCTCCATGGAGCTGTTTAAGATGCTGCCCTATCTGGTTACCGTGATCGTCCTGGTGGTGGTTTCCCTGCGCCGCAAGCGGGAAAACCAGCCGCCCGCGGGGCTTGGGCTGCCGTATTTCCGGGAGGAACGGTGATTGGCGGGGAGCATGCCATTCGGAGCAATCCTCCGCAAGGCATCCTGGGGCTGTGGCGAAAGGAAAGGCCGCAGCCCCATGTTTTTCTGCGCTTGCTGTGAGCATCGTTTTTTATCATCCGGTTTTTCCATACGGCCCTTCCCTTTTCATCTTGCTTCAATGATACCGCCTTGAATGCTTTCCACAAGGCGGTATCGTTTGATTTATCTTTGGTGAAGAAGGGTATTTGTTTGTTCATGAGGAATTCAGTCCTAGATCATAACGTCCTAGATACTCTCTTCTTGTCACAGGAAACCAGTACGTTAGGGGGCCGGGGGGAGTTCCGATTTCTCCCCCCAAGGCCCCCTAACAACCCCTTTCCCCCAGGGCGGCCAGGGTCTTTCCGGCCCTTCGGTCGTCGCGGCCTTCACTACCGTTCGGCCGCTCGCCTCAGGCCCCATCTCCGGGGCGCTTTGGGCTTCGCCCAAGGACCCACTGGGCCCCCGCTTCCCTCCACTGCCCATGGAACCCCCTGTGGGCAGGGAAGTATCATGAAAGAAAGTTGCCGCGACTTAGGAAAGACGGTGGACTTGTTCTGCAATTTGTCCATACGCCATAAGGCTTTCCTCTTGATACGCAAAGCAACGCAATATAGCTATGAGGAAAGACAGAAGGGGAGGTGAAACCCCTTTTCTGTATTTTCAATGAGGCCCTGAGAAACCTCCCAAACCCTCTTGCGCTTTTTCAGGAGGTATGCTAGAATAGGGCTGCGAATCCTCACGATATAACCAAATGACGACAATGGCTGCAAGGAAGTGCTTTGCGCACGGGCTGTTCCATAGGATGGGCGCCGTGAACACCGTTGTCTCATCCTGGAACCGCTCATTTGGACAGAGGGAATTGTCCATGGGGCGGTTTTTGTTTTCCTATCCCCTGGACCTACATAAGGGAGGAGCTTGGATATGTTGATTCTCACCAATGGCAGAGTCGTCACCCGGGACGAGGGCCGTCCCTTCCTTGAAAACGGAGCCGTGGTCATGGACGGCGGCCTCATCCGGGAGGTGGGGGACGCCGGGGACATGCGGCGCAAATATCCGGGGGCGGAACTTTTGGACGCCAAAGGCGGGGTGATTATGCCGGGGCTCATCAACGCCCACAACCACATCTATTCCGCCTTCGCCCGGGGGCTTTCCATCAAAAACAACAACCCCAAAACCTTTTTGGAGATTCTGGACCAGCTTTGGTGGACCATCGATCGGCACCTGCTGCTGGGGGATACCGCCGCCAGCGCAGACGCCACCTTCATCGACTGCATTGAAAACGGCGTGACCACGGTTTTTGACCATCATGCAAGCTACGGGGAGATTCCCGGCAGCCTGTTCGCCATCGCCGAAAGCGCCAAGCGCTACGGGGTCCGGGTCAACCTGTGCTATGAGATCAGCGACCGGGACGGTCCGGAGAAGATGAAGGCCGCCGTCCAGGAAAACGTGGATTTTATCCGCCATGCCCGCCTGGACAAAAGCGGCATGGTGGCGGGGATGATGGGCATGCACGCGGCCTTCACCCTCTCCAACGAATCCCTGGAATACTGCGTCTCCCAGAACCCCCAGGGCGCGGGCTACCACATCCATGTGGCCGAGGGGATCGAGGACGTGCATGACAGCCTGAAAAAGCACGGCAAGCGGCCCGTGAACCGGCTGCATGACTTTGGCATCCTGGGCGAGAAGACCATCTGCGGCCACTGCACCCACGTCAGCGAAGCGGAGATAGACCTGCTGGAGGAAACCGGCAGCATGGTGGCCCATAACCCGGAAAGCAACATGGGCAACGCCATCGGCTGCCCTCCGGTGCTGAAGATGTTTGAAAAGGGCGTGCTCATTGGCCTGGGCACGGACGGATATACCAACGACATGCTGGAAAGCTATAAGGTGGGCAATTTGCTCCACAAGCACCACACCTGCGACTCCACGGCGGCCTGGGGGGAGATTCCCGCCATGCTTTTCGGGAACAATCCCCGCATGGGAGCCCGGTTCTTCCCCACCCCCATGGGCGTGCTGGCCCCCGGCGCGGCCGCGGACGTGATCGTCTGCGATTATGTGCCCCTGACCCCCATGCACGAGAACAACATCAACTCCCATGTGCTCTTTGGCATGAACGGCCACAACGTCACCACCACCGTGATCGCCGGGGAAGTGAAGATGAAGGACCGGCAGCTCATCGGGGTGGACAAGGAGCGGGTGCTGGCCCATTGCCGGGAAAAGGCCCAGGGCCTTTGGAACCGCATCAACCAAGGCCGCTAACATAAGGAGGACGTGACCATGAGCGATATCATGAGGCCCATTCCCTTCCCCGCCCTGATGGACTGGGTGCTGGAAGAATACCAGAGCCACCAAACGGTCTTCGGCGTACACGCCCTCTACCGCCACAAGGAAGGCAAGACGCTGCCCATCTTCGGGGAAAAGCTGGAGCTGCCCTTCGGCCCCGCGGCGGGGCCCCATTCCCAGCTGGCCCAAAACCTCATCGCGGCCTATGCCGCGGGCAGCCGCTTCTTTGAGGTGAAAACCGTCCAGATCCTGGACGGTGAAGACCTGCCTGTGAACAAGCCTTGCATTCTGGCCCAGGACGAGGGCTATAACGTGGAGTGGAGCACGGAACTGCGGGTGCCCCAGGCCTTTGAGGAATACGTCAAGGGTTGGTTCGCCCTGAAGCTCATCAGTAAGGAGCTGGGCCTGGGCGCTGGGGACGGCTTCGTGTTCAACATGAGCGTGGGATACGATTTGAAGGGCATCCAGTCCGAGAAGATCGACCGCTACATCGAGGGAATGAGGCAGGCCAAGGACACGGACATCTGGAAGGAGTGCATGGCCTGGGCCAAGGCCAACCTGAGCCGCTTCTCCCACATTGACGAAGCCTACCTCCAGGGCCTGGATTCCCAAGTCTGCAAGTCCATCACGCTGTCCACCCTCCACGGCTGCCCCCCGGAGGAGATCGAGCGCATTGCCACCTATTTGATCCGGGAGAAAAAGCTCCATACCTACATCAAGTGCAACCCCACGCTGCTGGGCTACGAGTTCGCCCGCAAGACCATGGACGACATGGGCTACGACGAAGTGGCTTTTGACGACCACCATTTCAAGAACGATTTGCAGTTTGAGGACGCGGTGCCCATGCTGCGCCGCCTCCAGGCCCTGGCCGCGGAACACGGCCTGGAGTTTGGGGTAAAGCTCACCAATACCTTCCCGGTCCAGGTGAAAAAGGGCGAACTGCCGGGAGAGGAAATGTACATGAGCGGCCGGAGCCTCTTCCCCCTGTCCATTGCCCTGGCGGAAAAGCTGGGCCGGGCCTTTGAGGGCAAGCTGCGGGTATCCTTCTCCGGCGGCGCGGACCAGCACAACATCCGGCGCATCTTTGAGGCGGGGATCTGGCCCATCACCTTGGCCACCACCTTGCTCAAGCCCGGCGGGTACAACCGGTTGCTGCCCATGGCCCAGGAGCTGGGAACCTTGCCCTTCGCCCCCTTTGCCGGGCTGGACCTGGAGGCCATCTCCAAGCTGGCGGCGGAGGCGAAAGCCGATCTGCACCACGTCAGAAGCCTCTATGGGGAGCATAACCGCAAGCTGCGGCAGACCGTGCCCCTTGTGGACTGCTTTACCGCCCCCTGCGCCGACACCTGCCCCATCCACCAGAACATCCCCGCGTATGTGGAGCTGGTGGGCCAGGGCAAATACCTGGAGGCCCTGGAGGTTATTTGCCAGCAGAACCCCCTGCCCTTCATCACCGGCACCATCTGCAACCACCGCTGCACCGGGGGCTGCACCCGGAATTTCTACGAGGAGCCCATCCGCATCCGGGACGTGAAGCTGACGGCGGCCCAGAACGGCTTTGACCGCTTTGTGCAGACCTTGGCCCCAGGGGCGGCCCGGCCTGAAAGGGTCGCCATCATCGGCGGCGGCCCCGGCGGCATGGCGGCGGCCTTCCTGCTGGCCCGGGCGGGAGCCAAGGCCACCATCTTTGAAAAGCGGGATTCCCTGGGCGGGATTGTCCGCCACGTGATTCCGGATTTCCGCATTCCCGGGGAAGCCATCGACAAGGACGCCGCCCTCCTCCAAAAGCTGGGGGTGGAGGTGCGCCTGAACACGGAAATTACGGATACCCAGGCCCTGTATGAGGAGGGCTTCACCCACGTAATCGTAGCCATCGGCGCTTGGAAGCCCGGCATCCTCGCCTGCGACGACGCCTTGAACGTCCTCTCCTTCCTGGAGGCCCGGAAGAAGCATCCCGAAGCCCTGAGCCTGGGCAAGTCGGTGGTGGTGGTAGGCGGCGGCAACACCGCCATGGACGCGGCCCGGGCTGCCAAGCGGGCCCCCGGCGTGGAAAAGGTGACGGTGGTCTACCGCCGTACCCAGCGGCAGATGCCCGCGGACCCGGAGGAATTGGAGCTGGCTTTGGAGGACGGGGTGGAGTTCGCGCCGCTTTTGGCCCCCCAGGCCTATGTGTGCGGCCAGCTGAGCTGCCAGATCATGCGCCTGGGCGAGGCGGACGAAAGCGGCCGCCGCAGCCCCCAGGGCACCGGGGAATCCTTCCACATGGACGCGGACAGCGTCATCAGCGCCATTGGGGAGCAGGTGGACGGGGAGCTTCTGGCAGCCTTGGGCGTGGATACGGATGTGAAAGGCCGGGCGGCCTTCATGACCCATGAGAAGCTCTTTGCCATCGGCGACGCCAAGCGGGGCCCCGCCACCGTGGTAGAGGCCATCGCCGACGCGGCCCAGGCCGTGGAGCAAATCCTGGGCCAGGCTTCCGGCGTCCAAACCCCCTATCTCATGGATGGGGAGGTGCTGAAAAAGCGCCGGATCTCCCTGGCCCACAGCGGGACGCCCGAAGGGGAAAAGGAGCGCTGCCTGGGCTGCTCCATGGTGTGTGAAAACTGTGTGGACGTGTGCCCCAACCGGGCCAACATCGCCATCCAGGTGCCGGGCATGCTCCGGGAGCAGGTGCTCCATCTGGACGGCATGTGCAACGAATGCGGCAACTGCGAAACCTTCTGCCCCTATGACAGCGCCCCCTACAAGGATAAGTTCACCCTGTTTGAAAGCGAAGAGGATTTCCAAAACAGCGAAAACGAGGGCTTCGTGGTGCTGGACGGGGAGAAAAACCGGGTGCGCATCCGCCTGGGCGGCGAGGACTACGTGAGCCTGTTGGGTGAGGACGGCAAAACCGACCCAGCGCTGGTATCCATGATGCAATGCCTGATCCGGGATTATTCTTGGTGCCTGGTGTAATAAGGAGGCGGCCTTTATGAAGATCATCAAGGGCGGAACCTTGGTCAGCGGAGCGCGGGCCTGGCAAGGGGATCTGGCTGTGGAAAACGGCAAGATCGCGGCGGTGGAGCCGTCTCTTTCCCCCAACCCCGGGGACGAGGTGATCGACGCCGCCGGATGCCTGGTGTTCCCAGGCTTCATCGACGCCCACACCCACTTTGACATGGACAACGGCGTCACCGTGACGGCGGATACCTTTGCCACCGGAACCGCGGCTGCGCTGCGGGGCGGCACCACCGTCATCGTGGACTTTGCCACCCAGGATAGGGGCGGCTCCCTCCAGGATGCCCTGGATACCTGGCAAAAGAAGGCCCAGGGCGTTTCCAGCTGCCACGTGGCCTTCCATATGGCCATTACCTCCTGGGACGAAGCTACCCGCCGGGAGGTTTCCCGGATGGCCGCCCAGGGCGTAACTTCCTTCAAGGCCTATCTGGCCTACGACGCCCTGCGGGTGGACGACGCCCAGCTCATGGACATCCTGGCAGCCGTCAAGGATGTAGGGGGACTTCTGGGGGTACACTGCGAAAACGGCACCCTCATCAACGCCCTGGTGGACGAGCAGAAGCGCCTGGGACACCTCTCCCCGGCGGCCCACCCCCTGAGCCGCCCTCCGGAAGCGGAGGCGGAGGCCATCTCCCGGCTGTGCTACGTCGCAAGGCTGGTGGACTGGCCCGTTACCGTGGTGCACCTCAGCACGGAATTAGGGCTGGCCGAGGTGGAAAAGGCCCGCTCCATGGGGCAGCGGGTGATCGCCGAAACCTGCCCCCAGTACCTGACCCTTACCGAGGAAAAATACCGGGAGCCGGGCTTTGAGGGGGCCAAGTACGTCTGCTCTCCCCCCCTGCGCCGGGAAAGCGACCGGCAAGCGCTGATCCGGGCCGTCCGGGAGGGGCGCATCGACACCCTTGCCACAGACCATTGCTCCTTTAACTTCCATGGGCAAAAGACCTTGGGCGAGGCGGATTTCTCCCGGATTCCCAACGGGCTGCCCGGGGTGGAGCACCGCCCGGCGCTGGTGTACAGCGCCTTGGTGGAGCCGGGGCTGATCTCCCCCCGGGACATGTGCCGCCTGCTCAGTGAGAATCCCGCCAAGCTCTACGGCATGTATCCCCACAAGGGGGCTCTGCTCCCCGGCAGCGACGCGGACATCGTGATCTGGGAGGGGGGCCTTTCGGAAACCCTCTCTGCCTCCAATCAGCTTCAAAACGTGGATTACACCCCCTTTGAGGGAATGCGGATTGCGGGCCGGGCCCGGGACGTGCTGCTGGGCGGCGAAAGGGCCGTGCAAAACGGCGAGGTGGCCGCCCGGAACCTTGGCCGCTATGTGGCCCGGGGACCCATGGTTCTTCCCTGACCCAGCAGACAGGAGGCGAGCGGATGTACACGCTGACCGTGAACGGCGTATGCCATCAGACCGACCGGGACCAAAAGCTGATTGACTACCTGCGGGAGGACCTGCGCCTCACCTCCATAAAAAACGGCTGCGGAGAGGGGGCCTGCGGTACCTGTACCCTGTTGGTGGACGGGAAGAAGGCCCGGGCTTGCATCCTCACCGTCGCCAAGGCGGATGGCAAGCACATCACCACCGTGGAGGGCCTTACAGACCGGGAAAAGCAGGTGTACGTCCATTGCTTCGGCGAGACCGGGGCGGTGCAGTGCGGCTTTTGCATCCCCGGCATGGTCATCAGCGCCAAGGCGCTGCTGGATACGAACCTTACCCCTACCCGCCGGGAGGTGAAGGCCGCCCTGAAGGGCAACATCTGCCGCTGCACCGGGTATGTGAAGATCGAAGACGCGATTTTGATGGCCGCGGAGTTTTTCCGGGAGGAGAGGCCCGTGCCCCAAACCCACCAGGACGGCAAGATCGGCTCCCTGTTCACCCGGGTGGACGCCCAGGAGAAGGTGCTGGGCACCGGGCAGTATGTGGACGATATCCAGGTGCCCGGCATGATCTATGCCAAGGCTCTGCGCAGCGCCTACCCCAGGGCCAGGGTCCAGGCCATCCGCCTGGAGAAGGCCCTGGCCCACCCCGACGTGGTGAAAATCCTCACCGCAAAAGACGTGCCCTTTAACAAAACCGGCCACGTGGTTCCGGACTGGGACGTGATGATCGCCCAGGGGGACGTCACCCGCTATGTGGGGGACGCCATTGTGCTGGTGGCTACCCGCCGCCGGGAGGCCCTGGACGAAGCCCTGGCCTTGGTGGAGGTGGACTATGAGGTGCTGCCGCCCCTCACCGATCCTCTGGAAGCCATGAAGCCGGACGCGCCCCTTTTGCACGAGAAGGGCAACATCCTCTTCCGCCAGGAGCTCAAGCGGGGCGACGTGGACGCGGCCATCGCCTCCGCCGCCTACGTGGTGACCCACCACTATTCCACCCCCATGACGGATCATGCCTTCATGGAGCCGGAATGCGCCATCGCCATGCCCGACGGGGAGGGCGGCCTGACGCTGTACACCGCCTCCCAATCCGTTTACGACGAGCAGCGGGAAATCGCCCGGATGCTCCAGCTTCCGCCGGACAAGGTGCGCTCCATCTCCAAGCTGGTGGGGGGCGGCTTCGGCGGCAAGGAGGACATGAGCGTTCAGCACCACGCGGCCCTCATGGCCTTCCACACGGGCCTTCCTGTGAAGGTGAAGTTCTCCCGCCAGGAAAGCCTGCGCATCCATACCAAGCGCCACGCCATGGAGATGGACGTGACCACCGCCTGCGACAAGGACGGCATCCTCCTGGCCATGCGGGCCACCTTGATCTCCGACTGCGGGGCTTACGCCTCCTTGGGCGGGCCGGTTTTGCAGCGGGCCTGCACCCACGCGGGGGGACCCTATAACTTCCAGAATGTGGACATCACCGGCATCTGCGTGTATACCAATAACGTGCCCGGGGGAGCCTTCCGGGGCTTTGGCGTCACCCAGAGCTGCTTTGCCGCCGAGCAGAACCTGAACCTGCTGGCGGAAAAGGTGGGGATTTCCCCCTGGGAAATCCGCTACCGCAACGCCATCCGCCCCGGCCAGGTGCTGCCCAACGGCCAGGTGGCGGGCCCGGATACCGCCTATGTGAAATGCCTGGAGGCGGTGCGGGAGGCCTATGAGTCCAGCCCTTACGCGGGCATCGCCGGATGCATGAAGAACAGCGGCATCGGCGTGGGCCTGCCGGATGTGGGCCGCTGCAAGCTGGTGGTTGTGGACGGCAAGGTACACATCCGCACCTCCGCCGCCTGTATCGGCCAGGGCATGGCTACCGTGTGCACCAGCATGGTCTGCTCCGTCACCTCCCTCCCCCCCGAGACCGTGATCCACGAGGCTCCGGATACCGCCCTCACCCCCAACTCCGGCACCACCACCGCCAGCCGCCAAACCCTGTTCACCGGGGAGGCCACCCGCCGGGCGGCGGAGCTGCTGAAGGCCGAGCTGGCCCAGGGGCAGACCCTGGAGGCCCTGGAGGGCCGGGAGTTCTACAGCGAGTACAGCGGTGTCACGGACAAGATGGGCGCGGACGTTCCCAACCCCGTGAGCCACGTGGCCTACAGCTATGGGACCCAGGTGGTGATCATGGACGAGAGCAAAGCCGTTTCCAAGGTGGTGGCCGCCTATGACGTAGGCCGGGTCATCAACCCCAAGGCCTGTGAGGGGCAGGTGGAGGGCGGCGTGCTCATGGGCCTGGGCTACGGCCTCACGGAGGACTTCGTCATGGAAGAGGGCTTCGTGAAGTCCACCTACGGCACCCTGGGGCTGATTCGCGCGCCCCAGGCCCCGGAGATTCAAACCATACTCATTGAGGAAAACGACCCGGAGGGCCTGGCCTTCGGCGCGAAGGGCATTGGCGAGATTTCCGCCATTCCCACCGCCCCCGCCGCCGGCCATGCCGCCTGCCGGGTGGATGGCGTATTTCGTGACCGCCTGCCGATTTCCGGCACGGCGTATCGCAAATAAACTTTATCAGGAATAGGATGGGAACAACATGCAAAAGACCAGAACCGCGGACCCAGGTTTGTTCCAGCTCAACGGAAAACCCGGCTGGGGCGTCTCCTTCCCCCAGGCCATGCAGCATGTGCTGGCCATGCTGGCGGGCAACATCACCCCCCCGATCCTCCTGGCCCAGGCGCTGGGCCTGTCGGAGAGCGACAAGATCCTGCTGATGCAAGCCGCCATGCTCATCGGCGGCATCACCACGCTGGTGCAGCTCTTCCCTGTATGGCTCTTCGGCATGGGGCTGCCCAACGTCATGGGCGTGGCCTTCGCCTACATGCCCGTGCTGCTGGCCATCGGCACCTCCTACGGCATCAACGCCATCTTTGGGGCGCAGTTGGTGGCGGCCTTTGTTTCCATCTTCATCGGCCTGGGCATCAGCAAGATCCGCAAGTTCTTCCCGCCCATTGTCAGCGGCACCGTGGTGCTGAGCATCGGCCTGTCCCTGTATAACACCGCCGTCACCTACATGTCCGGCGGCGCGGGCGCCGGGGAGCAGTTCGGCAGCCCCACCTTCTGGATCGTGGCCCTGGTGACGCTCATCGTAACCCTGGCTTGCAACTTCTTCGGCAAGGGCTATGTGAAGGTATCCGGCATGCTGATCGGCATCGGCGCGGGCTACCTCCTCTCCCTGGTTTTGGGGGGCATGGTGAAGTTTGACAATGTCCAGACCGCCGCCTGGATTTCGCTGCCCCGGTTTTTGCCCTGGCAGCTGACCTTCCACCCTGTGGCCATCCTCTCCATGACCCTCATGTACGTCGTCCAGGCCGTGCAGACCATCGGCGACGTTTCCTCCACAGCCATCGGCGGCTTTGGCCGGGAGTGCACCGACCGGGAGCTGGGCGGGGCCATCATGGGCCAGGGCATCTGCGGCATGCTGGGCGCTTGCATCGGCGGCCTGCCCACCGATCCTTACAGCCAGAACGTGGGCCTCATCGTCACCTCCAAGGTGGTGGCCAAGCGGGTGTTCCTCATCGTGGGCCTGCTGATGCTGGCCGCGGGCCTGGTGCCCAAGTTCGGCGCCATCATGACCACCATCCCCTACCCCGTGCTGGGCGGAGCCACCATCACCGTGTTTGCGGCCATCACCATGTCCGGCATCTCCCTGATCAACCAGCAGCCCATGAACTACCGCAACAAGATGATCGTGGGCATCTCTTTGGCCCTGGGCGTCGGCATCTACATGGTTCCCAATTCCCTCCAGTTTGCCCCCAAGGAGATTCGGGACATCATCGGCACCTCCCCCATCGTCCTAGCCTTCCTGGTGTCCTTCCTGCTGAACATCATCGTGCCCAAGGACGACACCCCGGAGGCGGACTGACCGAGGGTGGGAGAAGGAGCGGGGCAAGGGGCTTTGCCCCTTGCATCCCCCCCAGGGACTTCGTCCCTGGACCCGCTGTGGACCGTGCTGCGCACGCTCCAGGAATCAGCGTTTCTCATGGAATCAGAAAAGGGCGGCTGCGCGGGAAGTCCTGCGCAGCCGTCCTTTTCCTTCTTTGTTTTTCTCCTCTTCTTGTGCGAGGGGGCGGAGGATGGTATCATGCTTCACAGGAAGAAGGGGGTGGTCCTATGGAAGAGCATTTCAAAGCCCTGTCCGCGGTGTTTCCGGTGATCCTCCGCCCTTGGAAGGGCGGAAGGCAGGTCCTGCTGGCCCAAAGGCTCAACACGGGCTACATGGATGGCCTGTGGGATTTTGCCGGAAGCGGCCATGTGGAGGAGAATGAAACCGCCACCCAGGCCCTTCTGCGGGAATGCCGGGAGGAAATCGGCATCACGGCGGACCCGGCTCACCTTCGCTTTGCCCACCTGTGCCACCGCCTGGGGCTTTGTGGAGAGCGCACCTATTATGATCTCTACTTTTTGATAGACCGCTTCCAGGGAGAGCCCCGAATCGCCGAGCCCCACAAATGCTCTGCTTTGGAATGGTTCGATCTGGAGGCGCTGCCCCAGGGGATGATTCCCCTTCGCGCAAGCGCGTTGGACGCTTGCTTACAGGGGCGGTATTACAGCGAGAGACTGAACCGGTAAAGCGCGCTCAACCGGACAAGGGGCATGGCGGCCCGTACAACAACATCCATGCATACAAAACACCGTGCCAAGGGCTTTCGCCACCGGCACGGTGTTTGTATCATGATTTATTTCCCTTGGCCGTGCGCAGCGCGGTCAATAGCGGGATTCCAAAGGGTTATAACCCTTTGGCGGGGTCCAGGGGCAGAGCCCCTGGTTACGCTCCCCGGATCACGGTTCCCGTCTTCCCCTGAATGCCGTCGCTGGCTTTTTCCAGCAAGGTGATCAAAGCGTAGCGGCCGGGGGCGCTTTGGGCGAAGTCCAGGGCGGCTTGCACCTTGGGGAGCATGGAGCCCGGGGCGAAGTGCCCCTCCTGGATGTAGCGCTGGGCCTCCTGGGGGGTGATCTCGTCCAGCCATTGCTGGTCGGGCTTTCCGAAGCGGATGGCGACCTTCTCCACCGCCGTGAGGATGATGAGGCAGTCCGCGTCCAGCATCTGGGCCATGCGGCAGCTGGCGAAGTCCTTGTCGATCACCGCGCCCACGCCTTTGAGGTGGTGGCCCTGGGCGATGACGGGGATGCCGCCGCCGCCCGCGGCGATGACGATCTGCCCCGCGTTCAGGAGGTCCTTCACCGTGTCGATCTCAATGATCTCCACGGGCTTGGGGGAGGCCACCACCCGGCGGTATCCCCGGCCGGAGTCCTCCACCACGGTGTAGCCCTTCTCCCGCACCAGCTCCTCAGCCTCTTCCTTGGTCATGAAATGGCCGATGGGCTTGGTGGGGTTGGCAAAGGCCGGGTCCTGGGGGTCCACCCGCACCTGGGTCAGCACGGTGGAAACGGGCCGGGGGATGCCCCTGGATAACAGTTCCTCCCGCAGGGCGTTTTGCAGGTCGTAGCCGATATAGCCCTGGCTCATGGCTACGCACACGGACAGGGGGGCCAAAGGCTCCCCGTGAGCCCGGCTGAACTCCGCCATGGCGTTTTGAATCATGCCCACCTGGGGGCCGTTTCCGTGGGAAATGATGACCTGATGTCCTTGCTGGACCAAGTCCGCGATGGTCTTGGCGGTCTTTTGCACCGCCACCATCTGCTGGGGCAGGTTGTTGCCCAGGGCGTTGCCCCCCAGGGCGATGACGATTTTCTTTCCCATCGTATGTCCCGCCTTTTCCGGCTTAGTCCTGGTTCCAGCGCTGCACAGCGGCCTTTTCCAACTCTTCCAGCTTGGCCGCGGGGTTCTTCACCTTGGCCAGGAAGATCATGGCCGCGATGATGTAGGGCTTGAAGGAGGCTTCCTTGTACAGGGGGGTGCGGTAGCGGTCAAAGACGCTGGCGGCCACTTCGCCTTCCTTGCAGCTCACGCCGGTAATGTCCGCTGGGAGGCAGTGCATGTACAGGGCCTTGCCGTCCTTGGTGGTCTTCATCAGCTCTTCGGTGCATTCCCAATCCTTGTGCTTGGCGTTCTCGGCCAAAAGCTCCTTCTCCAGGGCCTTGATGCCGTCAAAGTCGCCTTTGCCGTACAGGTCGGTGCGCTTCTCCATGGCGGAGAAGGAAGCCCAGCTCTTGGGGTACACGATGTCCGCATCCTTGAAGGCCTCGGCCATGTCATTGGTGCGCTTGAAGCTGCCGCCGGACTTCTTGGCGTTTTCCATGGCAACCTGCTCCACCTCGGGCATGACCTCGTAGCCTTCGGGATGGGCCAGCACCACTTCCATGCCCATGCGGGTCATGAGGCCGATGATGCCCTGGGGCACGGACAGGGGCTTGCCGTAGGAGGGGGAATAGGCCCAGCTCATGGCGATCTTCTTTCCCTTGAGGTTCTCAATGCCGCCAAAGTGGTCGATCAGGTGCAGGCAGTCCGCCATGGACTGGGTGGGATGGTCAATGTCGCACTGGAGGTTGACCAAGGTGGGCTTCTGCTCCAGCACGCCGTCCTTGTTACCATCGGTAACCGCGTCCACCACCTCATGCATGTAGGTGTTGCCCTTGCCGATGTACATGTCGTCCCGGATGCCGATGACGTCCGCCATGAAGGAAATCATGTTGGCGGTCTCCCGCACGGTTTCCCCGTGGGCGATCTGGGACTTGCCCTCGTCCAGGTCCTGAACTTCCAGGCCCAGCAGGTTGCAAGCGGAGGCAAAGGAGAAGCGGGTGCGGGTGGAGTTGTCCCGGAAGATGGAAATCCCCAGGCCGCTGTCAAAAATCTTGGTGGAAACGTTGCGCTCCCGCAGGTCGCGCAGGGCTTGGGCCACTTCGAAAACCGCCTTGATTTCGTCGTCGCTCTTTTCCCAGGTGAGGAAGAAGTCGCCGTTGTACATGTTCTTGGCATCCAGCTTGGAGAGGGTTTCCACATGCTTGCGGGTCTTGCTCATGACGTTCAGTCTCCTTTTTGATGTGCTTTGGGCAGCTTACTTCTTGCAGTACAGGGTGGGCACGGCGGCGTACACGGCGGCGCACTTCACCAGGTCGGCCTTCCAGGTCTTCTCGTTGGGGGCGTGAGCCTGGTTTTCCTTGCCGGGGCCGAAGCCGATGCAGGGGATGTTATAGCGGCCCATGATGGAAACGCCGTTGGTGGAGAAGGTCCACTTGTCTACCTTGGGCTCGCCGTACATGCCCCGGAAGGACTCCACCATCGCCTGGGTGGCGGGGTGGTCCTGGGGAATGACCCAGGTGGGGAAGTAGCAATCCGTGGGGTAGCTAAGGCCCGTCCAGGAGGGACGGTCATACTTATACATGCTCACCACAGCGCCGTACTTCTTACAGGAGGGCAGGTTGCGCACTTCCTCCAGGGCCATCTCGTAGGTTTCCCCGTCGGTGAGGCGGCGGTCCAGGGACACGGAGCAGGAGTCCGCCACGGCGCAGCGGGAGGGGGAGGTGAAGAAGATTTCCGAGGTGGTGACGGTGCCCTTGCCCAGGAAGGCGTCCACGTGGAGGTGGTTGTTCAGCTCCCGCACCTCCTGGAGGATATCCGCCATCTTGTAGATGGCGTTGTCGCCCCGCTCCGGAGCGGACCCATGGCAGGAGTTGCCCTTCACGTCGATGCGGATCTCCATGCGGCCCCGCTGGCCCCGGTAGATGTTGCCGTCAGTGGGCTCGGTGATGACCACGAACTCCGGCTTCACCTTGTCCTCGTTGATGATGTACTGCCAGCACAGCCCGTCGCAGTCCTCTTCCTGGACGGTGCCGGTCACCAGCACGGTATACTCATCGGACAGCATGCCCAGATCCTTCATGATCTTGGCGCCGTACACGGCGGAGACGATGCCCCCCAGCTGGTCCGAGGTGCCCCGGCCGCCGATTTCCGTTTCGCTTTCAAAGCCCTCGTAAGGATCGAACTCCCAATTGGCGATGTTGCCGATGCCCACGGTGTCGATATGGGCGTCGTAGGCGATGAGGGTCTTGCCGGTGCCCATGTAGCCCAGCACATTGCCCATGGGGTCGATTTCCACCTTGTCAAAGCCCAGCTTGTTCATTTCCGCTTCAATGCGCTTGATGTGGCCCTCTTCCCCGGCGCTTTCCCCGGGAATGCGCACCAAGTCCCGGAGGAACGTGGTCATGTCCTTTTCATACCCCTGAGCAGCCGCCTTGATCTTCGCGAAATCCATGATTGCATACCCCTTTCACAGTTGGTCGGTAGGAAGCGCGCCGTTCCAGACGATGCGCCGGTAATTCTCCGGGTCCGTGTCTCCCTCGGTGGAGAACATCAGGATCACGGAATCCTTGGTAAGGCCGATGGCCCGCCGAAGATCTTGGTAGGCGTCCCCTTCCAGCAAAGCCGCCAGCAGGCCCATGCCCACCGCGCCGGACTCTCCGGAAACCACCTGGGGGTCCCCCTTCACCGGGGCCGCCAGGCGGCGCATGCCCTGGGCCGCCACCCAGTCCGGGCAGGACACGAAGGCCGAAGCATGGTTCTTGAGGATATCCCAGGACAGGGTGTTGGGTTCGCCGCAGGCCAGGCCCGCCATGACGGTTTGCAGATCCCCCGTTACAAAGCGCTCCTTGCCGTCCCCGGCCACAGCGCCCTGGTAGAGGCAATCCGCGGCCTGGGCTTCCATGATTACGGTAACGGGGGTCTCCCCGGGGAACAGGTTGGCGAAGTACCCTTGCACCGCCCCCGCCAAAGAGCCCACCCCAGCCTGCACGAAGATATGGGTGGGGCGGTTCACGCCCGCCTCCTTGAGCTGCTGGGCGGCCTCGGCGGCCATGGTGCCGTAGCCTTGCATGATCCAGGCGGGGATTTCTTCATACCCCTCCCAGGCGGTATCCTGGACCACTACGCCCCGGGGCGTCTGGGCCGCCTCCTGGGCGGCCATGCGCACGCAGTCGTCGTAGTTGACCTCCTCGATGGTCACTTTCGCGCCTTCCTTGGCGATGTTGTCAAAGCGGCTCTTCACGCTGCCCTTGGGCATATGCACCACGGCCTTTTGCCCCAGCTGGTTGGCGGCCCAGGCCACCCCCCGGCCATGGTTGCCGTCCGTGGCGGTGAAGAAGGTGGCCTGGCCGAATTCCTCCTTGAGCTTTCGGGATGTCAGGTAGGCGTAGTCCACCTCCCCCACGTCCTTGCCCAGCTCCCCGGCAATGTAGCGGGCCATGGCAAAGGAACCCCCCAGCACTTTGAAGGCGTTCAGCCCAAAGCGGTAGGATTCATCCTTCACAAAAACCCCGGCCACGCCCAGCTCCCTGGCCATGCCATCCAGCTTGGCCAAAGGCGTCACGGAATACTGGGGAAAGCTCTGGTGGAAGGCCCGGGCCTTGCTCACGTTTTCCAGGGACATGATGGAAAGCTGCCTGTCATCGGTCTTGGGCAGTTGATTCCGAATCCATTTGATCTTCTCCATTCTTAGCTCTCCTTATGCTTTGCCGCGGGGCCGCCCGCAGCCTTTTTTCTGGATTCATTATATACCTTCCCGAGAAAGAAAGTCAACAAAAATTTTTTATATCTAAAAAATTTTTAGCATTGTGCCCATGGCGGTTCTGGGGTATAATCTTACCAACCCTTATCCGGGCCCAAGGCCATGGAAACCAGGAAAGCCGGTGGATGAAGCGTGAATGAGTTTCAGCTTGCTTTTTTGAAGCAGCTCGCCAAGGGACTGGCGGCGCAGTTTGGGGAAAACTGCGAAATCGTCGTCCACGATTTGAACAAGGACCATCTGGACCAGAGCATCGTAGCCATTGAAAACGGCCATGTCACAAAGCGGCAGCTGGGGGACGGGCCCTCCCACGCGGTCTTGCAAGGGCTGAAAAACCCCCAGGAGCTCTCCGACCACCTGAACTACCTTACCCGGACCCAGGATGGCCGCATCCTCAAATCCAGCACCATCTATATCCGGGACGAGAAGGGCCAGGTGGTGGGCCTGTTCGCCATCAACTACGACATCACCCACCTGCTGATGGCGGAAAGCGCCCTCAGGCCCCTGACCAGCGCCCAAAGCGAGGACAGGGACCCGGAGCCCATCGTGCAAAACGTCAACGACCTGCTGGACGAGCTCATCGCCCAATCCGTACAGCTGGTGGGCAAGCCCGTAGCCCTGATGACCAAGGACGACAAGATCAAGGCCATCCAGTTCTTAAACGGCACCGGGGCGTTTTTGATCACCAAATCCGGGGACAAGGTAAGCCGCTACTTCGGCATCTCCAAGTACACCCTGTACAATTACATCAGCTCCGAGGCCGCCACATAAGATGGAGTGGGACAGGAGGCGAGGAAGATGCTTTGGCTGGACCATGCCGCCCCGGAGGACCGGGCGTTTTGGTTTTCCCTGGACCGGCATATGGCCGAGAGCGAATTTCTCATCAAGCTCCGGGAGAGGCGCTGCTATCTTCTCAAGGCGGACGGGCAGCCCATCGGCATCCTGCGGTACAATCTGTTTTGGGATAACACGCCCTTTCTCACGCTGCTTGTTCTGAGGGAGGGCTTTCGCCGCAAGGGGTACGGCAGGCAGGCCATGCTGCTCTGGGAGGACGAAATGCGCTCCCTGGGCTATCCCTTGGTGATGACCTCCACCCAAGCGGACGAGGGAGCGCAGCATTTTTACCGAAAGCTGGGGTATAAGGACACGGGCTGCCTTGTGCTGGATGTGCCCGGCTCTGAACAGCCCCTGGAAATCCTCATGCTCAAGGTCCTCTAGCGCGAAAACCGCCCTGTGCCGGCGCGGCCGGCACAGGGCGGTTTGGTTATTTCACCAGAACCCGTTCCCGGATGTCCATGTACTCCTTCTCCTGGGGCGGGGCGACGATCTTGCCAAAGGGCATCTGCGCGGTGAGCTTCCAGCTTGCGGGGAGGTTCCACCGGGCCTTGACCTTCTCGTCGATTAAGGGATTATAATGCTGGAGGCTGGCCCCCAATCCCTCATCCTCCAGGGCCGTCCAGATGATGAACTGGATCATGCCCGTGCCGTGCTCGGACCAGCCGGGGAAGTTCTGGGCAAAGTCCGGGAAGGCCTTTTGCAGCTCCTGAACCTTCTCCTGGTTCTCCAGGAACAGGAGGGTGCCGTAGGCGGCGGCAAAGGCGTCGATCTTGGCCTGGGTCTTGCTAAAGGCCTCCGGGGGCACCATGGGCCGCAAGGCCTCCAGTACGATGTTCCACAGGGCCTTGTGCTCCTCCCCCCGGAGGATCACCACCCGGCTGGTCTGGGAGTTGAACGCGGAAGGGGCGTACCTTACCGCGGTCTCCACGATCTCCTGAATCCGTTCATCCGAAACGGGGCTTTCCGCTGTGAGCGCGTAATGGCTGCGGCGGTTTTGTACAGCCTCCAAAAAATCTCTTTTCATGGTTCTTTCCTCTTTCCTTCCCTTAGGTCTGGTTGGTTTTGCAATATGACAGGGCCTGGGCCCCGCTTTCTTTCTTCCTCATTATACCACGGAAGAAGGCCGCTGAAACCTTGCCCTTCAAAATTCCGGTTGTCAAAGGCATCCTTTTGCGGTATCATGGCAAAAGACCCGCTACACAAGCGTTTTCCCTTCTTTTCTACCCGAAATTAAAGAGCGCGGTCCCCAAGCCGCGGAATTCGGAGGAGCCTTATGAAGCAACTTTCCTTAAACGGCGTATGGCGTATGGGACCGGCGGACGAGGGCTGGGAGATCGACGCCCAGGCGCCCGGGTCCGTGTATCATGACCTGCTCACAGCGGGCCGCATGCCCGATCCCTTCTACCGGGAAAACGAGCTGGAAGTTTTCCCGCTGATGTACAAGGATTACCGGTATCACCGCTCCTTCCGGCTGGACCAGGCCATGCTGGAGAGCGACGCTTTGCTGCTTCGCTGCGAGGGCCTGGATACCCTGGCCGAAATCCGCCTGAACGGGGAAACCATCGCCCAGGTGGACAACATGCACCGCACCTGGGAGTTTGACATATCCCGGCAGGCTTGCCTGGGGGAAAACCGCCTGGAGATCCTCTTCCTTTCCCCTCTCCAATACGTGGCCCAGGAATGGGAGAAGCGCCCCTCCTGGGGCAGCACCGACGCCACCCCGGGCTACCAGCACTTGCGCAAGGCCCACTGCATGTTCGGCTGGGATTGGGGCCCCCGCCTGCCGGACGCGGGCATCTGGCGCGGCATCTCTGTGGTGGGAGTGGAAAAGGCCCGCCTGCTGAGCGTCCTGGTGCGCCAGGACCACCAGCCGGGCAAGGTGTCCTTGGCCTTGGAGCCCGAGTTGGACCTGTACACCCAGGACGCTTTGGAGCTCTCCGCCACGCTGACAGGCCCGGACGGCCGCGTTTTTGAGGCCACCCGGGAGGACGGCCTGGGCATTGAGGTGGAAGACCCGGCCCTGTGGTGGCCCACGGGCTACGGGGATCAGCCCCTGTACACCCTCCGGGTGGAGCTGGCCCGGGAAGGCCGGGCGCTGGACGTATGGGAGCGGCGCATCGGCCTGCGTACCCTGGGCATTTCCCGCCGGAAGGACGAGTGGGGCGAGGAATTCTGCCATGTGGTCAACGGCCTGAAAATCTTCGCCATGGGCGCGGATTACATCCCAGAGGACAACCTGCTGCCCAGGATCAACCCCCAGCGGACCCGCAGGCTGCTGGAAGATGCCAAGCTGGCTCATTTCAACTGCGTCCGGGTCTGGGGCGGCGGCTACTACCCCGATGATTTCTTCTATGACCTGTGCGATGAATTGGGCCTTCTGGTCTGGCAGGACTTTATGTACGCCTGCGCCTATTACGACCTGACCCCGGAGTTCGAGGCGTCCATCCGGGCGGAAACCGCGGACAACATCCGCCGGCTGCGGCACCACGCCTC
This sequence comes from Candidatus Limiplasma sp., assembly GCA_034927815.1. Lineage (GTDB taxonomy): Bacteria > Bacillota > Clostridia > Christensenellales > Aristaeellaceae > Limiplasma. The sequence continues at coordinate 201,739 of JAYFPK010000006.1, read as the reverse complement.
CCTGGCCCTGTGGTGCGGGAACAACGAGATGGAACAATTCCAGCACGACGCCATGCGCTATGACCAGGTCCAGCCCTTGCTGGCTCCGGGCCAGACCCACCCCTTCGGCCCCCGGCAGCCCCACCACATGTCCGATTACTTCAAGATGTTTGAATATATTTTGCCCCAGCTTTGCGGCCAGCTGGACCCCCAGCGGTTTTACTGGCCCGCCTCCCCCTCCAGCGGCGGCGCCTTCGACGCCCCCAACGATCCCAACCGGGGGGACGTGCACTATTGGGATGTATGGCACGGGGAGAAGCCCTTTACGGAATACCGCAAGTTCCATTTCCGCTACGCCTCGGAGTTCGGCTTCCAATCCTTCCCCTGCCTGGCCACCGTGGAGCAGTTCACCTTGCCCGGGGACCGCAACATCTTCTCCAGGGTCATGGAGCGCCACCAGCGCAACGGCGCGGCCAACGGCAAGATCCTCAGCTACCTCTCCCAGACCTACCTGTACCCCTATGATTTTGACACCTTGCTCTACGCCTCCCAGCTCCTCCAGGCGGATGCCATCCGCTACGGGGTGGAGCACTGGCGGCGCTTCCGGGGCCGGTGCATGGGCGCGGTGATCTGGCAGCTGAACGATTGCTGGCCCGTAGCCTCCTGGTCCTCCATCGACTACTACGGCCGCTGGAAGGCGCTGCACTATGCCGCCAAGCGCTTTTTCGCCCCGGTGCTGCTCTCCGCCTGCGAGGAAGGGGAGGTCACCCAAAACCCCAAGATCAACGAATTCCACCCCGCGCCCCTCTCCCGCAGCGTAGCCCTGTGCGTCACCAACGACACCACCAAGCCCGCCTCGGGCCGGGTTCGCTGGGCCTTGCGCAAGCCCTCCGCCGAAATCCTCCGGGAGGGTATGCTGGACGTGACCGTGCCCTCCCTGTCCGCCCTCTGGCTGCCCAAGGAGGAGTTCCCGGAAGCCAGCCTTACCGCCCATTATGTCAGCTACGACTGGGAGGTGGACGGCCAGTGGGTTTCCGGCGGCACCGTGCTTTTCTGCGCCCCCAAGCACTTCGCCTTCGCCGATCCCATGCTCGCCGTCCAGGCGGAGGGGGATTCCATTTTGGTTACCGCCCAGGCCTTCGCCCGCTTTGTGGAGATCCGCTCCCAGGACCCGGACCTGCTCCTGGAGGATAATTTCTTTGAGATGAACGCCGGGGAGCGGCGGATCAAGGTGCTGCGGGGCGGCGCACAAGGGCTGAGCGTTCGCAGCGCTTACAACATCGGAAGATAAAATACCAAAGGAACGGAGACATGCCCCTATGACTCTTTTGCTGGTGATCATCTACCTGACCTTTATCGGACTGGGCCTGCCCGACGCGCTGCTGGGGGCTTCCTGGCCCACCATGGGACCGGAGCTGATGGCTCCCCTATCGGCGGCGGGCATCCTCTCCATGATTACCAGCGGCGGCACCGTGGTTTCCAGCCTGCTCAGCGCCCGGATGATCCACCGCTTCCGCACCGGCCCCGTGACCTTGGTCAGCGTGCTGCTGACCGCCCTGGCGCTGCTGGGCTATGTCTTTGCCCCCAGCTTTTGGTGGCTTTGCCTGCTGGCGGTTCCCCTGGGGATCGGGGCGGGCTCCATTGACGCGGCCTTGAACAACTTTGTGGCCTTGCACTACTCCGCTTTGCACATGAACTGGCTGCACTGCTTTTGGGGCGTGGGAGCCACGCTGAGCCCTCTGCTCATGGGGGCTGTGCTCGCCGGGGGCGGGCACTGGCGGCAGGGCTACGGCCTGGTGGCCTTCCTCCTGGGCCTCATCACCCTGGCGCTGCTGCTGACCCTTCCCCTCTGGAAGCGGGCGGACCGGAGCCAGGAGGCGGAGCAAGGGAAGGCCAAGGCCCTGATCACCAACCGCCAAGCCCTGAAAATTCGGGGCCTGCCCTACGCCCTGCTGGCTTTTCTGTGCTACTGCGGCCTGGAGAGCAGCGTGGGCCTGTGGGCCGCCAGCTATTTGGTGAACATCCGGGGCCTGGACTCCGCCACAGCCGCTTCCTGGGCTTCCCTCTACTATGCGGGGATCACCGCCGGGCGCTTTCTCTCGGGCTTTGTAGCCATCAAGGTGCCCGGCCCCGCCATGATCCGGGCCAGCTGCGCCGTATGCCTTGTGGGGGTCGTTTTACTGCTGCTGCCTTTGCCCCTCACGGTTTCCTTCATCGCCCTCCTGCTTTTGGGGCTGGGCTCCGCTCCCTTCTACCCCAGCATGATTCACGAAACCCCCAGGCGCTTCGGGGAGGAGACATCCCAGGCCGCCATGGGCCTTCAAATGGCCAGCGCTTACATCGGCTCCACCTTCATGCCTTTGATTTTGGGCTTCCTGGCCGCGCAAATCTCCCTGGGAATCTGGCCCTGGTTCCTGCTGGCGCTGGCCTTTGGCATGCTGCTGCTCAGCGAGCGGATTCCCAAAGAGGCGCGGTAATCAAAGGAACACGCCGAAGACGCCTCCCCCAAGCGCCCGCCGGGGTTATGCCCTGGCCCTCTCCTTCCCCGCGCTGCGCGGTGATAAGGAAGGAATGAAAACTTTTATATTTTTTCCCCGGCATGGCCTGCGGCCATGCCGGAAAATAGGGTTTGAGGGCCTCAGGTCCTAAACGGGGAGGCGGGGTCCCGCCCTCCCAAAAGGAGCCGCTATGTCCGCCTCCCAAGACATGACCACCGGTTCCCCTGGCAAGCTAATGACCCGTTTCGCCTTGCCGCTGATGGGCAGCTACCTCTTCCAGCAGCTCTACACCTTGGCCGACGGCCTGGTGGTGGGGCGGCTGGTGGGGGTGGAGGCCCTGGCGGCCGTGGGGGCCACGGCTTTTTTGAGCTGGATGGTGCTGAGCCTCGTGCTGGGCTTCACCCAGGGCTTTGGGGTGTTCTTTGCCCAGCGCTTTGGGGCCAAAGACGAGGCGGGGCTGCGCAGGGCCGCCACCACCAGCCTTTGGCTCTGCGGGGCCATCGGCCTGGGGCTTACGGCGCTGGGGATCGGCCTGGCTCCCGCCGTTTTGCGGGCGGTGAATACGCCTGTGGAGCTGATGGAGGACGCCCTGGCCTACCTGAATTGGATAATAGGCGGTACCTGTATCGCCGTGGGGTATAATCTGGCGGGAGCCCTGCTGCGGGCCTTTGGCGACAGCAAGACGCCCCTCGTGGCGGTGGTTCTCTCCGGCGTCCTCAACGTGGCGCTGGATGTGGTTTTGGTGGGCTTGTTTCATTGGGGCGTCGCGGGGGCCGCCATCGCCACGGTAGTCTCCCAGCTCCTTTCCCTGGCGTACTGCCTATGGGCCCTGCGGGGGCAGCGGGAACAGCTCTTTTCCCGAAGGGAACCCCGGCCGGACCGGGCCACGGCCGCCACGCTGCTGCGGCTGGGCGCGCCCATGGCCTTTCGCAACGGGGTCATCTCCGTGGGCGGGCTCTTTGTGCAAAATGCCATCAACCAGTATGGCGCGCTGTTTGTGGCGGGAATGGCCGCGGCGAAGCGCTACTACGGCGTGATGGAGGTCGTCAGCGCCGGCCTGGAAGGGGCGGTGGCGACCTTTGTAGGCCAAAACGCGGGCCGGGGCGATGTATCCCGCATCAAGGCGGGCATGGCCTTCGCCCGGCGGACAGGCCTCCTTGCCTCGGGCGGGGTGCTGGCGCTGGTATTCTTGCTGGCCCGGCCTCTGGTGGGCCTGCTGATATCCTCCCCGGATCCCCTCCAGCAGGCCCTGGCGCTGGAAGCGGGGGTGAACGCCCTGCGGGCCATGGCGCTGTGCATGCCCGCCCTATATATGCTCTGCATGCACCGCGCCGCCATTCAGGGCATGGGCCATACCCTTGTACCCATGTTCTCCGGCTTTATGGAATTGGCGCTGCGCATCCTGTGCGTGCTCTCCGCCGCCAGCTGGCTGGGGGTGGGCGGGGTCTATTTTGCCGACGGCATCGGCTGGATCGGGGCCATGGCGCTGGTATGCCTGGCGTATCCCCTGGCCCGCAGGGGCTTTGAAGGCCGGCTGAAAGCCCAGGGCCTTTCCCCCTCCCCGTGCCCTTTGGATGCCCGGGAGATGCCTTGAGGCCCCACCCGAAAAAATTAAGGAAAACATTCAAAAAACTTCGGAAAAATTCGCAAATAGGAATCCTTCCCGGACTTGACAGCCCTTCTCAATTCGGATAAAATGATAAAAGACTTCGGTGAATTTTTGGTGGTTGAGCCCAAATTTTTGCTTTTTCTCCTATCATAAAGGAATCTTTGGTAGTCCTCGCTGTGGCAGTTCTTTTCAACGGGCGGCATCGATTTTTTCCCGCTCATCACAGTGAACCGATTATCCTATTTTTGTTGCCGGCAATTATGATCTGTACGCAGGTCATAAAAATAAACCTTGGAGGGATTGCTTATGTTTACCCGGAAACTCTTGGCGCTCTTCCTCTCCCTGGCCATGCTGGCGGGCGTGGGCCTCTCAGCCGGCGCCGAAACCGTTGCAGAGCTCCCCCGGAACGAAACCCTCTACTTCGCCGGTCAACAATGGGGTTCCGTCAATGGGTGGAACCCCATCAGCAGCGACATGAACAATGCCCTGGCTTTGGCCAACAGCGCCAGCGGCAGCCGTACCGTCATGTTTGAAACCCTGTATATGTATAACTTCCTGGACGGCTCCATGGTTCCCTACCTGGCGGAGGGCGACTATGTGTGGAACGACGCCCGCACGGAGATCACCGTGAAGATAAACCCCGCCGCCAAGTGGAACGACGGCACCCCCGTCACCGCTCATGACGTGGCCTATACCTGGGATGTGGGCGTGCGCACCGAGAACGCCCTGGGCACCGGCTACGCCCCCTTCATTGAGAGCGTGGAGGCCGTCGACGATCTCACCGTGCTCATCAAGGCCAAGCTCACCGAGGACGGCGTTGTGGTGAACCCCTTGCAGATCCCCTGCTTCCTGGGCTATATGTATGTGGCGCAGAAGGCGTGGCTCCAGAAGCTGGAGGAGCGCTGCAACAATGATCCCGGCGAAATGAAGCGGGATCCCGCCGAGGACGTGGCCTTCTCCGGCCCCTATGGCAAGTATTTTGCCGATGACCAGAAGGTGGTCTTCGTCCGCAACGACAACTACTGGGGCCAGGACGCCTCCATGTGGGGCAAGCTCCCTGTTCCCAAGTACCTGGCGCATATGATGTATGCTGACAACCCCGCCGGCGAGGTGGCCTTCAAGGCCGGCGAGGTGGACGTATGCCAGCAGTTCATCCCCAACATTGAAGACCTGTGGCTCAAGGAAAACCTCCCCATCTCCACCTACCTGGACGAGGCTCCCTGGGGCATCTGCGTGAATATGCCCACCGCCTGGTACAACCTGGACATCCCCGGCCTGGACAACGTGGCCGTCCGCAAAGCCATCGCCATCGCCGTGGACTATGACGCCATCAACCAGAACGCCATGACCGGCCAGAGCCCCACCTTCCAGCAGGTGCCCCGGTCCATCATGAACCCCACCCCCGGCGAGCAGGCCACCTTTGACCATGACGCCGTGAAGGACCTCCAGTGGGTCGGCAACGACATCGAAGGGGCCAAGGCGCTGCTGGACGAGGCCGGGATCGTTGACAGCGACGGAGACGGATGGCGTGAGCTGGACGGCCAGAAGCTCAGCTTCAACGCCTGCGCTCCCAACGGCTGGACGGACTGGCAGGCCGCCATGGAAATCGTGGCCGCCGCCGGGAAGAACATCGGCATCGAAATCACTACCGAATTCCCCGAGTGGAGCGTATACCAGACCGTGGTCACCGCCGCCAAGCAGACCGACTATGACATCTTCATGATGTGGACCGATTCCGCCACCCCCGCCATGCCCTGGGGCCGGATGCGCATGCTCATGAGCAGCGAGTTCAACGGCGTGGAAGGCAACTGGAGCGGCAACTGGGGCCATTACAGCAACCCCCGCCTCGACGAGTTGGTAAAGCTAATCCCCATCACCACGGACGAGGCGGAGCTGAAGGCCCTGTACACCGAGGCCGTTCAAATCTACCTCACCGACGTGCCCAGCTTCTCCCTCATGTACCGCCCTGACAAATTCCACGCGGTGAACGAGTCCATCTGGACCAACTATCCCTCCGCCGAGGATGGCCGGAATATCCCGCCCTCCGACTGCACGGATGGCTATGGCATCGCGGCCCTCTTTGAATTGGAGCTTGTCAATCCGTAACAATTCCATCCTACCCGCTGCCAAGCCCCGGGTCCGCCCGGGGCTTGGCAGCTTGCCGTATCACGCGGCGGATGGCAAATCCTTGGGGGGTGTGGGATATGAGGGGCTATCGAAAATATTTCGGAAAGAAAATCTTGCTTTTTGTGGTAACCCTGATCGTAGCCATTTTACTGAATTTTTTCCTGCCGCGCATGATGCCCGGCGACCCGGTGGCGGTGATCACCGCCAAAATGGCCCGGGGCATTTCCGAAGCCTCGGCTGTGAAAAAAATCTATGAGCAGTACCAAAAGGAATTCGGCACAGACAAGCCGCTGATGGAGCAATTGGGCATCTTCGTAACGAACTTATTCAAGGGGGATATGGGCACCTCTTTCAGCCAGTACCCCCGCAAGGTATCCGACATCATTGGCAGCGCCCTTCTTTGGACCATCGGCTTACAGCTCCCGGCCATTCTGGTGGGATGGCTGCTGGGCAATATCCTGGGGGCCCTTGCGGCGTACATCCGCAAGGGGTTTGACAAATTTCTCATGCCCCTGAGCCTGTTTTTAAGCAGCGTCCCCGCCTTTGGCATGGCGGTGATCCTGCTGGTGGTTTTCGCCATCAACCTGAAAATCGCCCCCATCTCGGGGGGATACAGCTTCGACATGATCCCCAACTTCAGCTGGCGCTTTCTCCAGTCCGTCATCCAGCATTACCAGCTCCCCTTCTGGTCCATCGTGCTGATCTCCATCGGGGGCCAGGGATTGGGCATGCGCTCCATGTCCATTTACGAGCTGAACGCGGACTACGTCAAATACGCCCGCTTCCTGGGCATCAAGGACCGCAAGATCGTGGGGTATGTATTCCGCAACGCCATGCTGCCCCAGGTTACCGGCCTGGCCCTGTCCTTGGGCACCATGGTGGGAGGCGCTTTGGTAGCCGAGATCATCTTCAGCTATCCGGGCCTGGGCACCACCATCTACCAGGGCATCTCCATGTCCGACTATCCGCTGATCTCCGGCGCCACGTTGATCATCACCCTGATGGTGCTGGTGTCCGCCTTCCTGCTGGACGTCATCTATGGCCTGATTGACCCCCGGGTCAAGGCCGCCCAGTTTGACTGAGGGAGGCGAGAGAGATGAAAAACACGCTGAGACAGGTTTTCCACTCGCCCAAGTTCGTGGTGGGCTTCTCCATCATGGCTTTGATTTTGCTGACCATGCTGATTTACCCCCTGTTCAACCCCGGCGATCCGCTGCAGATGATCGGCCTGGGGACCTTTGCCAAGCCCGGCACCTATGTGTCCTTGTATGACGGGGTGGGTACCCCTAAGAGTACCTTCAAGCTCCCGGACGCGGATGAAAACCGCATCGCCAAGCTGCTCTCCACCGAGGACCGGGTGAATATGCTCAACTGGTTCACCAAGATGGAGATCGACGTTCAGGGGCTGGACATCAACGATACGGACCAGCTGCTGGCGCTTTGGCGGGCCCATTACGACCCCTCCATTCTGCCCAAGGGCATGACCAAGGCCATGCGCAACTACTACGTGCGCCTGAACAACAGCTTCCTGGCGGCCAACACCGCCGAAGCTTTGGTGGTGGGCGCTCCCGGGGAGGCCCCCGGGGAATGGGAAGCCCAGACGGAAATCACCAAAACGGACTACATCAACGTGGAGGATGTAGCCAATGTGAAAAGCCTTCCTTTGGGCACCGACAACTTCGGCCGGGACGTGCTCAAGGAGCTGGTATCCGCCTGTGGCACCTCGCTTCTGATCGGCCTGATCGCGGGCACCATCGCCACGCTGATGGGCCTGCTCCTGGGCCTGCTGGCGGGATACCTGGGGGGCGTGGCGGATGATATCATCATGTTCATCACCAACATCTTCACGGTGATCCCCGGCTTTGTGCTGCTGATTTTGATCTCCTATTCCATCAGCCAGGATAACCGGGGGGCCATTACGGTGGCCGCCGTCATCGGCCTTACCTCCTGGGTGTGGACCACCCGTTCGGTGCGCTCCCAGGTCATCAGCCTGCGCAACCGGGATCACGTCAACCTCTCCAAGCTCTCCGGCCACCGCCTGCCCCGGATCATCCTCACGGACATTCTGCCCTACATTGCCAGCTATGTGGTGATGGCCTTCATCCTCCAGGTAAGCTCCGGCATCCTGGCGGAGGCCCAGCTCTCCTTGCTGGGCCTGGGCCCCAAAACCACGGAGGTGCCTACCCTGGGGCTGATGATGAACTGGGCCATGCTGTACTCCGCGCACCTGAACGGCTCCTGGTGGGCTTATTTCCCGGTGATTCTGGTGATTGCCCTCATCTCCTTCTCCCTGAATCTGATGAACACGGGCCTTGACCAGGTATTCAACCCCACCTTGAGAGAGTAAGGAGGATGGGTATGAGCAAGGTGATTTTAGAGGTCAACGACTTGACCACCAAATATGTGACCCGCTTTCGGGAGGATGTCTACGCGGTGGACCATGTGTCCCTGAAAATCGAGGAGGGCAAGTCCCTGGGAATCGCCGGGGAAAGCGGCTGCGGCAAGTCCACCCTGGCCCTGAGCCTGATGGGCTACTACTTCCCGCCGCTGCACTACACCAGCGGCGAGATTATCATCGACGGCAAAAACATCTCCGGAATGCACCCGGACGATGTGCGCAAAAACGTGCTGGGTACGGAAATCGCCTACATCCCCCAGGCGGCCATGAATGCCCTGAACCCCACCCGCAGGATCAGCAGGTTCATAGAGGACGTGATTTTGGCCCACGAGCCCCAGCGGGACAAAAAGGACATCCGGGAGATGGCCCGGGAGCGCTTCGCGGAATTGGGGCTGCCTGTGGACGCCCTGGACAAACACGCCGTGGAGCTCTCCGGCGGGATGAAGCAGCGCACCGTCATCGCCATCTCCACGATTTTGAAGCCCAAGGTTCTCATTGCCGACGAGCCCAGCTCCGCCCTGGACGTCACCAGCCAGAAGATGGTGATCAAAATGCTCCGGGACATGATGGAGAAGGGCTACATCAAGGCCATGATCTTCATTACCCACGAGCTGCCTTTGCTGTACAACGTCACGGACGACATCATGGTCATGTACGCCGGGCAGATCGTGGAGAAAGGCAGCGCCAAGGAGATGGTGTTTGATCCCATCCATCCCTACTCCAGGGGCCTGATGAAGTCCATTCTGGTGCCGGAGGAAGGCACCCGGGAGCACCGGCTCACGGCCATCCCGGGCACGCCGCCCAACCTGAAAAACCCGCCTCCCGGCTGCCGCTTCGCGGACCGTTGCCCCTATGTGGTGCCCGCCTGCCGGGTCAACAAGATCCCAATGCTCTCCTTTGACGATGGCCGAAGCTACCGCTGCGGGCATTCCGTGGACCATTTAAGGGAGGAATACCGGCATGAAGAATGAAAACGCGCAAGGCAAGCCCCTGTGCCTCAGCGGCACCGGCGTCACCAAGGTCTTTGGGATGGGAAGCCGCTCCACCCTGGCCGTGGACCATGTGGACTTTGCCTTCCACCAGGGGGAGCTCATCAGCATCGTGGGAGAAAGCGGCAGCGGCAAAACCACCCTTTCCAAAATTTTGCTGGGGCTGCTCAGCCTCACCGAAGGGGAAATCTTCTTTGAGGGCAAGCCCCTGGATATTTCCTCCCGCCGGAAAAAGAGGGAGTATTGGAAGGGCATCCAGGCGATTTTTCAGGACCCCTTCTCCTCCTTCAACATGTTCAACAAGATCGACACGGTGCTGCTGGATTGCATCCACATGCGGGGCGGGAGGCGGCTGACCAAGGAACAGAAGGTCGAAATGATGACCGAGGCCTGCTCCTTCGTCAATTTGAAGTTCGCCGAGCTCACCAACAAGTACCCCTTTGAGCTCTCCGGCGGGCAGATGCAGCGGCTGATGATCGCCCGCATCTTCCTGCTCAAGCCCAAGATTCTGCTGGCGGACGAACCCACCTCCATGATCGACGCCTGCTCCCGAGCCACCATTTTGGATATGCTGTTGAACCTGCGCAACGAAACGGGCATGACCATCATCTTCATCACCCACGACATCGGCCTTGCCTATTACATCTCCGACAGCGTGTACATCATGGAACGGGGCAAATTCGTGGAAAGCGGCACTGCGGACGAGGTAATCCTCACCCCCAAGGCGAAGTATACCAAGCGGCTCCTCAGCGACGTGCCCAAGATCTATGAGCCTTGGGACTTAAGCACGGTTGGCGCCACAGCGGCAGGATAAGGAGGGCACCATGGATATTCAACAAGCGATCTCTCAAATGACCCTGGAGGAAAAGGCCTCCCTGTGCTCGGGCCTGGACTTCTGGCATACCAAGGCAATAGAGCGCCTGGGCATCCCTTCCGTCATGGTCAGCGACGGCCCTCACGGCCTGCGCAAGCAGGACCTGAGCGCCGACCACCTGGGCATCAACGACAGCATCAAGGCGGTGTGCTTTCCCACCGCCTGCGCCACCGCCGCCAGCTTTGACCGGGACGCCATCCGGGAGATGGGCGAGGCCCTGGGGGATGCTTGCCAGCACGAGGAGGTCAGCGTGGTGCTGGGCCCGGCGGTGAACATCAAGCGCTCTCCCCTGTGCGGGCGCAACTTTGAGTATTTCAGCGAGGACCCCTATCTGGCGGCGGAGATGGCCGTAGCCATCACCGAGGGCATCCAGAGCCGGAACGTGGGCACCAGCCTCAAGCACTTTGCCCTGAACAACCAGGAGCACCGCCGCATGTCCTCGGACTCCGTTGTGGACGAACGGACCCTGCGGGAGATTTACCTGCCCGCCTTTGAAATGGTGGTAAAGCGGGCAAAGCCCTGGACGGTGATGTGCTCCTACAACCGCATCGGCGGCGTGTATGCCTCGGAAAACCGCCGCTTCCTCACGGAGCTTCTGCGGGAGGAATGGGGCTTTGACGGATACGTGGTCAGCGATTGGGGCGCTGTCAGCGACCGGGTGAAGGCCCTGGCCGCGGGCTTGGACCTGGAGATGCCCTCCTCCGGGGGCGTCAACGACCGGCGCATCGTTCAGGCGGTCCTCTCCGGAGCCTTGGAAGAGGCCGTGCTGGACCAGGCGGTGGCGCGAATCCTGGCCGTCAACCAGCGCTACCTGGAAAACAAAAAGCCGGAAACCCCCTGGGACATGGACGCCCAGCACGAGCTTGCCCGGAGGATCGCCGCCGAGTGCATGGTGCTGCTGAAAAACCAGGACGAAGTGCTGCCCCTGGGGGAAGGGGAGGAACTGGCGGTCATCGGCAAATTCGCCAAGGCCCCCCGCTTCCAGGGCGGCGGCAGCTCCCACATCAACTGCTTCAAGGAAACCAGCCTCATGGACGCGCTGGAGGGCATGCCCGGCGTCACCTATGCCCAGGGCTATGACACCCTCACCGAAGAGCCCGACGAGGAGCTGATTGCCCAGGCCGTTCAGGCGGCCAGGGCCGCCAAGGTGGCGGTAATCGTGGCGGGGCTGCCGGATTCCTTTGAGAGCGAGAGCTATGACCGCGCCCACCTGAACATGCCCGCCTGCCAAAACCTGCTCATTGAGCGGGTGGCCCAGGCCAACCTCAATACCGTGGTGGTTCTCTACAACGGTTCCCCGGTGCTGATGCCCTGGCTTTCCCAGGTGAAGGCCGTGGTGGAGGCCTACCTGGGCGGCCAGGCTGTGGGCGGGGCTACCAGGGACATCCTCTTTGGCAAGGTGAACCCCTGCGGCCGCCTGCCGGAGACCTTCCCCCAAAAGTTGGCCCACAACCCCTCCTTCCTGTCCTTTGGCGGCGAGGGGGACTACGCGCCCTATCAGGAGGGCGTCTTTGTGGGGTACCGCTATTATGGGAAAAAGGAGATCGAACCCCTTTTCCCCTTCGGCTTTGGCCTGAGCTACACCCGCTTCACCTACGGGAACTTGCGCCTCAGCGCGGACCGCATCCTGGATACGGACCTGCTCACCGTTCAGGTGGATGTGGCCAATGCCGGCAAGGTGGCCGGGAAAGAGGTGGTCCAGCTCTACGTGGGGGATCAGGAGAGCCCGGTATTCCGCCCTCTCCGGGAGCTCAAGGGCTTCGCCAAGGTCCTGCTTGCCCCCGGGGAAACCAAGACCGTCTCCTTCACCCTGGAGAAGCGCGCCTTCGCTTACTGGAACACCCGTATCCAGGATTGGCATGTGGAAACCGGGGTTTTCACCATCGAAATCGGCCACAGCTCCGCGGACATCGCCCTCAGCGCCCCCGTGACGGTGCAGGGCACCGTGCGGCTCCCCCAGCGCTTCACCCTGGACAGCATCTTCATGGACCTGATGAAGAGCGAAAAGACCCGCCAGGTCCTTGCGCCCCTTCTGGAGGGCATGAAGGAGTCCTTTGGCGCAGCCGGGGGGGAAGGCCGCAGCGAGGCGGCCGAAAGCGCCATCAGCGCAGACATGCTCCAGGCCATGCTCCAGTACTCCCCCCTGCGGAGCGTGCTCAGCTTCGCCCCGGGCAAGGTCACCTATGAGCAGCTGGAGGGCATCGTCGCCCAGCTCAACCAAGAGGCGTAGCCTCTGGCCCCGCCTTTCGCACCCCATGCCAAAGGGAGCCGGTCCGATGATCCTGCTCCCTTTGGCTATGCCTTGCGGCTTATTGCTTTTTCAGCAGGTTCTCCACCGCCGCCACCCAGGCGTGGTCGGGGTCGTTGGCCCGGAAAAAGCCCTGGTGCTCTCCCGCCATCAGCCACAGGAAGTAGCTGTTGTACCCGGGAGCCGCCACCGTGGTGTGATAGCCCCTGGACATCTCCACCAACTCGTCGTTCTTCACCCGGTAGGCCTCGTCCATGGACCCGTCCGAGGTGTACATGCATTGAATGCCAAAGCCTTGCTCAGGCTGGAAAAGGAAGTAGTAAACCTCCTCCAGCACGCCCTCGGCGGGCATCCGGTCCTCGTCATGCTTGTGGGGCGGGAAGCCGGCCCAGTTGCCGGGGGTGATGAAGGCCTCCCCGATGGTGAGCCACCTGGCATTGGTGGACGCGTCGATGATGAAGCTAGTCTCCCTCTCCCAGGGCTTGCACCCCAACGTGACCTGCCGCACATCCGCCTGGCGGATCACCTGGGGCTCGGTGTCCAGGGAGGTGGGCGCTTTGCAGACGGCGATCTTCACGTTCCAGGGGCTGGTGATGGTCACCGTCTGGTTCCGGGGGGCGTAAAAGGCCTCCGCCTTCCCCTCAAACACGCTGCGCCGCACCCCCAAGGTGCCGTAGCTCTTCTCCCCAATGGCAAAGGCGGCCTTGCCCTCCAGGAGGATAAAGCCTACCTCCCGGTCCTTGGTTTCAAAGGTCGTGCTCTGTCCGCTGCCGAGCTCCAGGATACCGAACTCCAGCATGCTCAGGGAGCACTCCCCGATGGTGCAAAGCTCGGTATAGCCGTTCTTGGGCGTGTAGGTCTTCTTGTAATTCATGGCTTTCCATCCTTTCCACGGCATTGCCGCTTTTTCTTTAGGAAGTGGCTTTTCCCATGCGGTGGTAAATGGGGGTCAGCGCCGTCACGATATCCTTGTACAGCGGGAAGCGCTCCTCATAAAAAGCCTGGCCCTCGGGGTCGGGCAAAACGGTCTCCTTCACCCGCACGCACTTTTCCACCGCCTGCTCATGGGAGGCGAAGATGCCCCCGGCTACGCCGGCCAGCATGGCGCTGCCCAAGGAGGAATCCACATGGGCCACCACCTGCAAGGAAATGCCCAGCATATCCGCCATGATCTGCCGCCACAGGGGGCTTTTGGCCCCTCCGCCGATGATGGCGGCGCTTTGGGGCGCAATGCCCATGCCCCGCAGCACCTCAAAGCAGTCCTTCATGGAATAGGCCACCCCCTCCAGCACAGCCCGGTTGAAATGGGCCTTGGTGTGGGAGGCGGTGATGCCGGTGAAGCTGGCGCAGAGCTGGTCGTCCAGGTAGGGGGTGATCTCCCCTTGCAGGAAGGGGTGGAAGAACAGGTTGTTGCTGCCCCTGCCGATCTCCGCCGCCTGGGCGGAAAGGGTTTCATACTCTCCCCCAAAGGTATCCCGGTACCACCGGTTGGAGGTGGCGCAGCTCTTGGTGGCCGTACCCGGATACCAAAGCCCCTCCACCACGTGGCGGTAGCACACCAGCTGGCGGTCCACCACGGGCTTGGGGGTCACCGGACAGATGCGCCCGGCGGTAGCCAGCTTCACCGTGGCCTGGCCCGGGGCAATCGCCCCGGAGGCGTACACCTCCAGGGCCGTGTCCGTAGCCCCGGCGATGACCATCGTGGAGGCGCAAAGGCCCGTGTCCTCCAGGGCCTGGGCCGTAAGGGGAGAAAGGCGGCAGGTAGGCTCCACGATTCCAGGCATCTGCCCCGGGGTGAGGCCGCACAGCCCGCACAAGAAAGGCGACCATTGGCCCTGGGCCACATCCAGAAGCATGAAGCCCATGGCCTCGATGGAGTCGGTGACAAAATCGCCCGTGAGGCGAAAACGCAGATAATCCCGCATGGACAGCACCCGGCGGATGCGGCTGTGGGTCTCCGGCTCCCGCTCCTTCAGCCACAGCAGCTGGGGCAGCGTCCACAGGCTGCTGGGGGTGTTGTAGGACAGGCGCACAATCTCATCCCCGTGGGTTTCCAGCAGGCGGCGGGCCTGCTCTCCGGCCCGCTTATCCGTCCAGTATATGGAGCGGCGGGCCAGCCGGTCCCTTTCGTCCAGCAGCACCGCCGTATGGGTGGCCCCATCCAAGGCCAGCGCGGCAATGTCCCGGGCCTGGATTCCGCTTTTCTCCAGCACTTCCCGGATGATGGCCACCAAAGCGTCATAGGATTCCTGTGGGTCCTGCTCCGCCCAGCCGGGCTTGGGGTAATAGGTGGGATACTCCCGCTGGGCCGTAGCCGCCACCCGGCCCTGGGCATCCAGCAGCGTGGCCTTTGCCGCGCTTCCTCCAAAATCGCACCCCAGAAGGTATTGCATTTTTCCCCTCCTTGCCTGGCCTTCCTTGCCGCTTCGTAAGCCGTATGCTTTTCAAAGGCCTCTGTTACAATTCCAGGTCAAAAGGCAATCTCCTCCCGGTTTCCGTATAAACCGGGAAACGCGCCCCGCTTTATCAGCCCTTCGTTGTCCTCATGGCAGAGGAGCCACTTGTCCCGGGCGAAAAGCAGCCGGCCCTCCCCGGACTCCTGCCGGCCCCGTTCCAAAGGGCCGTTGGTGCCCTGGGGCAAAATGACCACGGAGGAAAAGCCCTCCCGGGCGCATTGGCACGGGCAGTAGTGCAGCGTGGTGCCATACACCTCCAGGGTGGTTCCGGCGGGCACGTAAAAGGCCTTGGCCTTCCCCAAATCCAGCCGCATTCCCTCCTCTATTTCCTGGCGGGCGGCCAGCACCAGCACCAGATCCGTGACGGCGATGTTGAATTCGCTGCCACGGTGATACTCCAGGGCCTCCAAGCGCCGGTTAACTCCCCAGCACAGCCCGACCTGGACGGGGGCTTCCCCCATCAGCACATCCCGGATCCTTTCGCTGTCCGGGTGGCTCTGGAGGAGCTCGTGGCTCATCACATAGGCGGAACCGGCCTGGGGCATGGGAATGCTCCGGGCCAGGGAGACCAGCGGCCCGGCCTCAAAGGGCGCCACCCGCCCATAGGGCCGGAAGGCCTCCTCCTCCACGCTGTACAGGGCAAGGGACGGGTTTTTGCTTCGCAGCCGCGCCAGCATGTCCATGGGGTACCCTTCCTTTCCATCAAGCAAAACGCCTCTCCCGGAACCGCCCTTTACCGCACCGTATCCAGCCGGAGGCCGGGAACGTATTTGCAGAACTCTCCCAGGGTTTCCACCAGGTCTCCCTCCACCTCCGCCATATGGTGGATGTAGGGGCCTTCCACGAGCTTGCGCTCCCACTTGGGCAGGTCGTCGAACCTGGCCCAAAGGTACGTGCCAAAGGTGTAGGGGCCTTCCATGCTCTCAAAGGTGCCCGCCAGCAGCGTGTAATCCCCCTTGTCCTGCTCAAAGCGGGCGATGGTGTACTGCCCGTCCTTCACCTGGAACCACTGGCGCATGTTCACGTTCTTGGCGGGGGTCCCCTCCTTCTTGAGGGAATAGGCAAAGGGGCCGCAATGCCAAAGGAGCTCTCCGTTCCTGTCCTGGGGATGGCGCACGGTGAACTCGCCAAAAAAGGGCACCTTTTTGCCCCGGGCGGCGCAGGCCAGCAGCAGCATGGTGATGGCCCCGTGCATATCGCTTTCGCAGGAGACGATGTAGCCCATATCCGCCAGGATGGAGTAGGCGGTGCAGGGCATCGCCCCCACAGCCAGCTGCATGGCGGTCCAGCACTCGGCGGACACCGCCCGCACCCGGTATTCCTCAAAAACCCATTGGTAGAGCAGCACAAAGGCGTAGACCTTTTTCAGCAGCGGCGGGGTCAACTCATCCATCTCGTACCGGGACAGCAGCAGCTTGGCCCCCTCCTCCAGCTCCGCGTCCCGCTCCGCCAAAATCCGGTTATACTTGTCGATGATCACCGCCAGATTCACGGGGATCACCTGAATCCCAAACTTCTGCAGCAGCTCGCCCTCGTTGAAGATTACCGAGCAAAAGGGCTTGGGCCGCATGCCCACCTGGGCCACCCGCAGGCCCCGGAAGTTCTTCACCATGCACGCCACCGAGGCAAAGCGCCTCAGCCCCTGGGCGAAGAGGGCGTCCTCCACGGCGCAGGTTTCAATGTAGCTGAAGGGGATGTTGTTGCGCTGGAGCTGGCGGCTGACCCCGAACAGGCCGCATTGGCTGTCCGTGTAGCGCATGCCGTCCGGCTCGAATTCATCGTCCATGGGGGCCCAGATCAGCACCGGCTTGCCCACGTCCCTTGCCACCACGGCGGCGATTTCCTCGTTGCCGAAGTTGCAGTTGATGATCATCACCGCGTCCACCTTTTCGGCCACAAAGCGCTGGGTCACCTTTTCCGCGTCCGCGTCATTGTACATCACGGCCACGGGATTGATCCCCTCCAGATCCACAAAGGAGAGCCCGTCCCCGGAGAAGTGCTCCTCGATGTACTTCACGATGCGCCTGCCCCGCTCCTCCGCCTTTTCCCAATTGAAAATGCCCGGGCGGGGGGTGACGTCCCGCCGCATTGGCGCAAGCCCGATCTTTACCTCATAATTCAACATAGGAGTCCCATGCCTTTCTTCCGCCGCCAGGCTGTCCCCGGCGTTTTCCGCCTAAAGCATAACCCCTTTTCCGCCCTTCGTCTATCAACCAAGTTCATGAATTTATAAAGGATTTCGATAGTTTTTCCCTATTGTCCTTTTGGGGGAAAAACCGATATAATGGTTTTATTGGAAAATGGCCTTCCATGCGGCGGCGGCCCAGGGGCAGCGTCCCTGCGGGGATGTCCCAAGGCCAGAAAGGCGGTCTGTCATGAAAACCATTCACATCCCTTATGGCAAAACCCATTTGGAGCTGCGCCTGCCCCCGGAGCGGCTGGCGGGGGTGCTCTCTCCATCGGCTCACGGCGAGGCCCAGGCCCAGGAAACCGCCTTGGTTTCCGCGGCCCTGGAGCATCCCATCCACTCCCCCGCTCTCAAAGAGCTGGCCCAGGGAAAGCAGCGGGTTTTGATCATCACCAGCGACCACACCCGGCCCATGCCCAGCCAGGTCACCATTCCCTTGCTGCTCTCCCAAATCCGTGAGGGCAATCCCTCCGCGGAGATCCGCATCCTCATCTCCACCGGCACCCACCGGCCCATGCGGGAGGACGAGATGCTGGCCCGCTTTGGGGAGAAGGTGTGCCGGGAGGAAACCCTGATCAACCACCTCTGCGACGACGCCCAGGCCATGATCCACAAGGGCACTTTGCCCTCCGGCGGAGCCCTGTGGCTCAACAATCTGGTGGACTGGGCGGACCTGCTGATAGCGGAGGGCTTTGTGGAGCCCCATTTCTTTGCGGGCTTCTCCGGCGGGCGCAAAAGCGTGCTCCCGGGCATCGCCTCCCGGGCCACGGTGCTGTACAACCACAACGCCGGCTTTATCGACAGCCCCCAGGCCCGGCAGGGCAGCCTGGAGGGAAACCCCCTCCACCGGGATATGCTCTACGCCTCGGAGGCGGCGGGCCTGCGCTTTATCCTCAACGTGCTTTTGGATGAAAACAAGCGCGTGGTATCCGCCTATGTGGGGGACCCCACGCTGGCCCATGAGGCCGCCTGTGAGGACTGCCTGGCCCGCACCAGCGTCCGCCGCATTCAGGGGGACATTGCCATCACCTCCAACGGCGGCTATCCCCTGGACCAAAACGTGTACCAGTCCGTAAAGGGCATGACCGCCGCGGAGGCCTGCGTCCGCCAGGGCGGAGTGATCATCCTGTGCGCGGCCCTGGGGGAGGGCGCCGGCGGCGAGGGCTTCTTCCAGCTGCTCCGCCAGGCCCAGAGCCCCCAGGCCCTTCTGGAGGCGTTGCGGCGGATTCCCGCCGAGGAGACCCTGGTGGACCAATGGGAGGCGCAAATTTGGGCGCGGGTCATGACCCACGCCACCGTGCTGTTTGTAACAGGTCCTGAAAACCGGCGGATGATCCAGGATATGGGCATGCGCTGGATGGGCAGCCTGGAGGACGCCCTGAACGCGGCCTACGCTTTGGTCGGGGAGGACGCGAAGGTCGTGGTCATCCCCGACGGGCCGGGGGTTATTGTGAAGTAAGGGGACGAGGCGGGACGGGGGGAGAGACGTTGGGGCTCCGCCCCAAACCCCGGCAGGGACTTCGCCCCTGCACCCGCCTATCTACCTCTATTTTGGAATGGTACAAAGAAAAGAGCTTTTTGGGGAATGTACCGGGACGGGCCCGTCCTCAAAAGCACCGCATAGCCCCCGCCTCCTTTGGGCAGGGGCTTTTCGCGCCGCAGCGGTAGCAGATTTCGTTGTCCAAGCGCTCCCCCCGCTCAAAGGTCCGCACATTGCCCAAGGTAGTGGCGGCAATCGCCTCCATGGCCTCCCGGGTGAAGAAGCCCTGGTGGGAGGTCACCACCACATTGGGCAAGGACAAAAGCCGGGAGAGGTCGTCGTCCTCGATGATCTCGTTGGAAAAGTCCTCAAAGAAATACTGGCTTTCCTCCTCATAGACGTCCAGGCCGGCCCCGCCCACCTGCCTGGATTTCAGCGCCTCGATCAGGGCCGGGGTGTCCACCAGCGCGCCCCGGGAGGTGTTGATGAGGATCACGCCGGGGCGCATGCGCCGCAAGGCCTCCTGGTCAATGAGGTGCCGGGTCTCTTTGGACAAGGGGCAATGGAGGGAAATCACGTCGCTGCGGGCGAAAAGGGTTTCCAGGGGGACATAGGTAATGCCCGCATCCTTGGCCGGGTAGGCGTCATAGGCCAGCACCTCCATCCCAAAGCCCTTGCAGATGTCCACAAAGCAGCGGCCGATCCTGCCGGTGCCCACCACCCCCGCCACCTTGCCCTTCAGATCCATCCCCATCAGGCCGTTGATGTTGAAGTTCCCCTCCCGGGTGCGCTGGTAGGCCCGGTGGGTCTTCCGGTTCACGGTGAGCATCAGCGCGGCGGCATGCTCCGCCACCGCATGGGGGGAGTAGCTGGGAACCGTCATCACATGGATCTTCCCAAAGGCATGCTGGAAATCCACGTTGTTGTACCCCGCGCAGCGAAGGACGATCAGGCGCACGCCGCCCTCATACAGGACGTCGATCACCTCCCGGTCGATGGTATCGTTGACAAAGGCGCACACCGCCCCATAGCCTGCCGCCAGGGCGGCTGTATCCCGGTTGAGCTTGTGCTCAAAAAACTTGATGGAAACCCTGTATTCCCCTGCCAGGGGCTCAAACCAGGTCCGGTCATAGGGTTTGGTATCATAAAACGCCATGCGCATGGCTTTCCCGTCCTTTCATGCCCCGCGGGGCTTTGTGGCATGGAGCTTGTATACACGCTGCCCCGCTCCGGCTTCGATGGTGGCATTGTACCATATCCCGGTATCTTTTACCACCCGGCGTCCATTCTGGCTTTCATCCTTCCCCTTTTGCCGCACAGAAGGAACCCGACCGCTTATGATGTGGTAGGAGGGGTGCTTATGTATGATTTTCAACTTCCCATTACGGGCCGCCGTTGCGCGGGCCCTTCCACAGAGGGGTTCACCCTTCCTTGGGGGGAGGGCTCCTGCCAAGATATCCGTTCCGGAGTCCAGGGCGCGTCCTGCGGCGTCCTGGGAACTCAATGTCCGTCCTGCTGCGCTCCCGGCCCTCAAGGCGTGCAAGGTCCCATGGGCCCTCTGGGACCCCAGGGGCCTCAGGGGATTCAAGGGATTCCCGGGCCTCAGGGGTGCCAAGGGCCCCAAGGTCCCGTGGGGCCCACAGGGCCTGCCGGGACCCAGGGACCCCAAGGAGCCCAGGGAATTGCCGGGCCCATAGGCGCTACCGGGCCCACCGGAGCCCAGGGCGTCCAAGGCGTCTCCGGCCTCCAGGGGCCCCAGGGAATCCAAGGCCCTATGGGCTCTACCGGGCCCGCGGGACCCCAGGGGCCTCAGGGCTTGCAAGGCATCGCCGGGCCCACGGGGCCTATCGGCCCCACAGGCCCTCCGGGGCAAAGCGCCCTGGTAACGGGGGGCAAGCTTCTGCGAAACAGCGTCACCGAGGTGCTTCTTTCCCCCACCGCCCGCAGCCATACCGTGGATTGGCCCGTGGTGAGCTTCGACCAGGGGATGGGCTGGAACGTATCCGATCCCTTCGCCCCCAGCTTCTCCGGGGGAAGCGGCCTGTATACCCTTCTTCTGACCCTGTCCATCGGCGCTGTTTCCACCTTCGGCGGGGAGCAGATCACCCTGGACGTATACGTTCAGGGCGCTTTGGTAGCCAGGGACATCCTGTACACTCCCTCCACGGCCCCCGTGACCTTGCTGGCGAAAACCGCCGCGATCTTCCCCGAGTCCAATTCCCCCCTCACCCTCCAGACCGTCCTTACATATCCCTTCGGCTCCCATTCCTTCTCCGCGCTGCTCTATGCCTCGGATTCCTTTCTGGCGGTACAAAGAAGCGGGGTCTGCCCGATTGTGTGATCAAAAAACGCAGCCCCCGCTTGCGGTGAGGCTTTCAGGTGCAATTGCCTCATAGTCCCAGCGCTTCTTCATTCGGCGACATTGATGATTTCCAGTCCTTTTCTTTGAGCATAGTCCACCGTTTGCGCTGTGCCGCTCATCCGGCGCACAAGCGCGCAGACACACACATCCGCGCGGTCCACCATTGCACGGTTCCCCTTTTTCATGCAGCCGGGATCGTATTCGTCGGATACGTAAACGGTTTCATCTGCTTCCTGCAGCAGGTGGTGGTAGAGCCGCTTTTCATCGTCATTCCAAAGCTCCTCTTGCTTCCGGCAAGGCAACATGAAAATCAGCCTTATGTCCGACCCGGTTTCTTTCTTGGCGGCAATCAGCGCTGCGGCAAGGAGGTCAAAACCCAAAGCGCCGGCTGATAAAAAATCCGTAACGCCTTCCTGTATGAGGTTTTCCATCTCAATATGGAGGCGTTTTACGATGCTTTCGATTTTATTCCGCGGTAATTTTCTATGCCCTAAGAAACAACAAGCATGGCGTTCCATATTCTTCACCCCGTTGGATGGATATATCCCACTATATCACAAGAGCAGTAGAAGGACAAGTCCCCCTACTGCTCTTCCTATTCATCATAAACTTGCATTGGGATGTATCCAACCATTAAGGAGGATGCTTATGAATTTGAAAGAAACCATTGCCTTTAGAATCACGCAATTATGCGAGGACCGGAACATCTCCACCTATGCCCTCGCCATAGCCTGTGGCGTTGATAAATCCACGATTTACAGCATTCTCGGCGAAAAAAGCAACAGCCCCGAGGTGGCGACCATTAAAAAGCTTTGTGACGGCCTGGACATCACGCTGGGCGAGTTTTTCAGCACCAAAGAGTTTGATGATTTGGAACAGGAGATTAGATAAACGAAAACCGCCGTACCTTGCCCTTTGAAAGGTACGGCGGTCTTTTTTTCCTCCATTTTGATTCGGGTCAATCAAAACGCGTTTGTTTCTCTCAGTCCAAATAATCCTTCAGCTTCTTGCTGCGGCTGGGGTGGCGCAGCTTGCGCAAGGCCTTGGCCTCAATCTGGCGGATGCGCTCCCGGGTGACCTTGAACACCCGGCCCACCTCCTCCAACGTGCGCTGGTGGCCGTCGTCCAGGCCGAAGCGCAGGCGCAGCACCTTCTCCTCCCGGGGGGTCAGGCTGTCCAGCACGTCCATGAGCTGCTCCTTCATCAGGGTGAAGCTGGCCGCGTCCGCCGGGGCGGGGGCGTCCTCGTCGGGGATGAAGTCGCCCAAATGGCTGTCCTCCTCCTCGCCGATGGGGGTTTCCAGGGAAACCGGCTCCTGGGCGATCTTGATGATCTCCCGCACCTTGCTCTCGGAGATGTTCATCACATAGGCGATCTCGTCCGGGGTGGGCTCCCGGCCATATTCCTGCAGCAGCTGCCGGGAAACCCGGATAAGCTTGTTGATGGTCTCCACCATGTGCACGGGGATGCGGATGGTACGGGCCTGGTCCGCGATGGCCCGGGTGATGGCCTGGCGAATCCACCAGGTGGCATAGGTGGAAAACTTGTAGCCCTTGCGGTAATCGAACTTGTCCACCGCCTTGATGAGGCCCAGGTTTCCCTCCTGGATCAGGTCCAAAAAGAGCATGCCCCGGCCCACATAGCGCTTGGCAATGGAAACCACCAGGCGCAGGTTGGCTTCAGTGAGCTTGGCCTTGGCGCTTTCGTCCCCCTCCTCCATGCGCTTGGCAATGTCGATCTCCTCCTCGGCGGTGAGCAGGGGAACCTTGCCGATCTCCTTGAGGTACATGCGCACAGGGTCGTCAATGCTGACGCCCTCGGGCACGGACAGGTCGATCTTCTCCGGCTCCACCAGTTCCTCGGCGGGCACGGGATCAAACTCGCTCACCACATCAACGCCCATGCTTTCCAGCGTCTCGTAGATCTTGCTCATCTGGTCGGCGTCGATTTCCAATTCCATAGCCTGGTTGGCCACCTCATCCCGGGTGACCGCGCCCTTGGCCTTGGCATCCTCGTATAATTCGTTGAGTTTCAGCTTGATCGCCTCGGGCGACTGATGATTGCTCAACTTCATCACTCCTTCACATGGGAAGCACCGGTTACTTCGTGAGTTTCAGTACACCCGTCAACTGTTTGGTAATTTCAAAAGCACGGGCGCTTTCGGCAGCGCGCTCCTCCTCGGGCAACTTGGGCAATCTTTCCTCGATGCGCGCAAGTTCCCTTTCCAGCTTGTCCAGCCGCATCTTTCGGAGGCATTCCTGGGCCATGCGCATCAGGGCCTCGTCGTCCTCCGGGGTATCGATGCTGAGAATCTGGCTCACCAGAGCCCGGCTTTGCTCGTCCGGCTGCCGCTCCAGCAGGACTGCGGCGCTTTCGCCCGCGGAAAAGCCCTCGCAAAGAGAACGGAGCAGAGGGTCCTCAAATTCCTCAGGGGTAACACTTCCAGCGGGCAAGCGACCTGTGGCGCATACGGCCAGCAACGTGCAAGCGGGCCAATCCACAGCGGCCGACACTTTCGCTTTTTGTTGAAAGCCTTCCCTTTTCTCGGCTTTTGTATGCTCGCGAGGCGGCGAAATGCCAATTTGCGCCAAAAGCACCTCCCGGGCAAACCCGCTTTCCAGGGAAAGCCGTTTGAGATAGTTCTCCAGTTCCACCGGCTCACGAACGGACCTCAGCACCTGGGCACACGCCTTGGCGTAGTTGGTGCGCCCTTCCTCGGTGCTCATATCATGCTTTTCCTTCTCCCGGAGCATCCGGTAAAGCACCCCGGAAATGGGCTTCAAGGCCTCAAAGGCCTCCAGGCCCTTTTGACGGATGAATTCATCCGGGTCCAGCCCACCGGGAAAGTCCAGCACCCGTACAGGCACCCGCTCGGCCTCCAGCACCTCCAGTCCCCGTAAAATGGCCTTTTGCCCGGCCTTGTCGCCGTCATAGGCCAAGTGTACCTGTGGCGCGTACCGGGATAGCAGCCTTGCCTGCTCGGGGGTCAGCGCCGTTCCCAGGGTGGCGGCCACCCCTTCCACGCCGTATTGGGAAAGGGCCACCACGTCCATGTACCCCTCCACCAAGATGATCCGCTCCAGCCCCCTTGATTTACGCAGAAAATTCGCTGCGAAAACGGTATACCGCTTGTTGAAGGCGGGGGTGTCCGAGGTGTTGAGGTATTTGGGCATCGCGTCGCCCATGGCCCGGCCGCCAAAGCCCAGCACATTGCCATAGGCGTCGATGATGGGGAACATCGCGCGGTTGCGGAACATGTCGAAGGCACGGCCGTTTTTCTCCATCATTAGGCCGCCCTGGACCAGTTCGTCCTTGGTAAATCCTTGCTGCATCAGGGTTTCGCCAACCTTGGGCTGGGAGGGGGCCGCTCCGATGCCGAAGCGCCGGATCACCCCGTCGCTGAGCCCCCGTCCTTTGAGATAAGCGAGAATCTCCCCGCCCTCCTTCTGCCACAAATGCTGATGATACAATCTGGCCGCCACCGCGTTGGCTTGATAAATCCGCTCCTTGAGAGAACGGCGCTTTTCATAGGCGGGGTCGTTTTGCATTTCGGGAAGGGGCATGTGGAGCTGATCGGCCAGAAAGGCCACCGCTTCCGCAAAGGACAGGCGCTCGATCTCCATCACGAACTGAATGACGCTGCCTCCCGCCTTACAGCCGAAGCAATGGTAGAGCTGTTTCTGCTCGTCCACCGAAAAGGAGGGGGCGGTCTCGTTGTGAAACGGGCACAGACCTACGAATCTATGCCCGTTCTTCTTCAGTGGCACATAGGAGGACACGATTTTCACAATGTCCGCCCGTGCGCGCAGCTCGTCCAGCCACGCGGTTGGAAACCTGCCTGCCATGGTTGTTTCACCCATCCTATTCATTCGCCGAACGCAAATACATTCCTGCTAGGCGGCCCAACATTTTCAACAAGAATCTGCAAAACCCGCCTCAAATGGCCATTCGTTCACCTTTTGGGAAAGGCGTTCGGCACAAAAATTTCCGTAAACTGGTCGATGGCATACCGGTCCGTCATACAGGCCAGAAAGTCGCACACGGCCCGCTGGCTTCCCTCGGTGAAGGCGATTTCCACATATTCCTTGGGCATCTGCTCCGGATGCTCCTGGTAATACTCAAAAAGCGCCGTCAGCACCGTATCGCAGCGCTCCTCCTCCCGCTTGCGCCAGCCGTGGTGGTACACCCTTTCAAAGAGAAAATCCCTCAGGTCGTTGCTGGCCTGTTGAATCTCCGGGGACATGGCCACTACAGGACGGTCCTTGCTGTTGTGGACGATGTCCAGGATCATGGTGTTGATCCGCTCCCCGTGGGTCTCCCCCAGCACCTGAAGGCAGCTTCTGGGCAGCTCAAAGGGCTGCAGGATCCCAGCCCGGATGGCGTCGTCAATGTCGTGGTTGATATAGGCGATCCGGTCCGCCCGCCGCACGCACCAGGCCTCCAGGGTTTCGGGCTCCTGCTCCCCGCTGTGGTTGCGGATCCCGTCCCGCACCTCCCAGGTCAGGTTCAGGCCTTCGCCGTCGTTCTCCAGCTTCTCCACCATCCGCAGGCTTTGCAGATTGTGGTCAAAGCCGCCCTCCATCAGCCGGTCCAGCGTGGCCTCCCCGATGTGCCCAAAGGGGGTATGCCCCAGGTCATGGCCCAGGGCCACGGCCTCCGTCAGGTCCTCGTTGAGCCTGAGGGCCCGGGCCAGCGTCCGGGCCACCTGGGACACCTCCAGGGTATGGGTCAGGCGGGTGCGGTAGTGATCCCCCTTGGGGGAGAGAAACACCTGGGTCTTGTATTTCAACCTGCGGAAGCTTTTGCAATGGATGATCCGGTCCCGGTCCCGCTGAAAGGCGGTGCGCACCTCGCAAGGCGCGATCTCCTTTTCCCGGCCCCGGCTCTCGGCGCTGAGCATGGCATAGGGGGAAAAACGCTCCCGTTCCTGACGCTCCCATTCCTCCCGGATATTCATGCCGCCGCCCCCTTGCTCCTTCGCGGGACATTCCCAAAACGGAAGCCCCTGTTCCCTTATATACCATGCGCAGCCGGATTTCTCCTTTATTTTGCCGGAGGGTTTTCCCAGGGACCTTGCCCCCGTAATCCCCGCCCAGGACAAGGTCCCCGCGTTTCTTTCCTCCCGCGCCGCCCGCGGACAAAAAGAAAACAAAAGGGCTGTCCTGCACTGACAGCCCTTTATATACCCTATGGGATGGAAATAGAAACTTTTATTCCCTCAGGATGCCTCCCGAAGAATACCCCGGGAAGCCGCCATCCTCCGCAATCCCGCCTAAAGCGCCTTCCAGAGGGACTTCGCGGGGTCCCGGGCGCCCTTAAGGCGCTTCACCCTTCCTTTGCCTGGTACTCCAGGGCGGCCCCCACAAAATCCCGGAACAGGGGATGGGGCCGGTTGGGGCGGCTCTTCAGCTCCGGATGGAACTGCACCCCCACAAAGAAGGGATGGCTGGGAATCTCCACAATCTCCACCAGGTTGCGGTCAGGATTGCGCCCGGCGATGACCATCCCCGCCGCCGTAAAGCGCTCCAGGTATTCGTTGTTGAACTCATAGCGGTGGCGGTGCCGCTCCCAGATTTCGGACACGCCATAGGCCTTGGCGGCGCGGGTGCCCGGCGTCAACACGCAGCGGTATTTCCCCAGGCGCATGGTGCCGCCCAAATTGCCCAGGTCCTGGTCCTCCATCAAATCAATCACCGGGTAGGTGGTATGGGAATCCACCTCTGTGGTATGGGCGTCCCGCCAATCCAGCACATGGCGGGCGAACTCCACCACCGCCATCTGCATCCCCAGGCACAGGCCCAGGAAGGGAATGCCCTGCTCCCGGGCGTACTGGATGGCGCAGATCTTGCCCTCCAGGCCCCTGGCGCCAAAGCCGCCGGGTACCAGCACGCCCTGGGCCCCCTCCAGCATGCCGGCCACGTTCACCGCCGTCACGTCCTCGGCGGGCACCCATTTCACCTGCACCTTCACCCCATGGAAAATGCCGCCGTGGGTCAGGGCCTCCACCACGCTCAAATAAGCGTCGGGCAGCTCCACAGACTGGCCCACCAGCGCCACGGTCATGGAGTTTTCGCTGGAAAGCTGCCGCTGCACCATGTCGCTCCACTCCGCCAGGTCGCATTCCCGGTTGGGAATGTCCAGGAGCTTCAAAACCTGCTCGTCCAGCTTTTCCTTGTGGAGCAGCAGGGGCACCTCATAGAGGCTGCGGGCGTTCAGGTTCTGAATCACCCGTTCCACAGGCAGGTTGCAGAACATCCCGATCTTGGAGCGCACGTCAAAGGGCAGCTCGTGATCCGCCCGGCATACCAGAATGTCAGGAGCGATGCCGATGCCTTGCAGATCCTTCACGCTATGCTGGGTGGGCTTGGTTTTCAGCTCCCCGGCGGCCTTCAGGTACGGCACCAAGGTCACGTGAAGGTACAGGCAATTCTCCCGGCCCACCTCCGCCCGCATCTGGCGGATGGCCTCCAGGAAGGGAAGGCTCTCGATATCGCCCACCGTGCCGCCGATCTCGGTGATCACCACATCCGGGGCGTTCTCCGTGCGGGAGACGGCCAGGATGTTCCTTTTGATCTCGTTGGTCACATGGGGAATCACCTGAATGGTGGCCCCCAGGTATTCCCCGCGCCGCTCCCGGTCGATGACGGTTTTGTACACCCGGCCGCTGGTGACGCTGCTGGCCTGGGTCAGGTTCTCGTCGATGAAGCGCTCATAGTGGCCCAGGTCCAGGTCGGTCTCCGCCCCGTCGTCGGTGATAAAGACCTCGCCATGCTGGTAGGGGCTCATGGTGCCGGGGTCCACGTTGATGTAAGGGTCAAACTTCTGGATGGAAACCTTCAGTCCTCTGCATTTCAGCAGCCTGCCCAGAGACGCGGCGGTAATACCCTTGCCCAAAGAGGAAACCACACCGCCGGTGACAAAGATAAATTTCGTATCCATTTCCCATCCATCCCCCACCAAAAAAATCAGCCTATATTGTAACAGGTCCCGGCCGGGATCGTCAAGGATGGGAAAATGGAGAGCAGAGGACACGAAGACCGCACCCTGGGCCTCTGGGATGGATTTTGGGTTGACAGGGCCACTTCCGGAGATACAATGAGAGCACAGGGGATTCATCCCCAGCAAGGAGGAAGCCCTATGCCTGATTTTTCCACAGCCATCGACGCCCAGCGGGCTTTTTTTCTCAGCCAGGAAACCAAGCCCCATGCCTTTCGCGTGGTGCAGCTGCGCTCCATGCTCTCCTGGATCACGGCCCATGAGCGGGAGATCCTCCAGGCCCTGGGCTCGGACCTGGGCAAGCACCCCTGCGAGGGGTATATGACCGAATACTACCTGGTCCGGCATGAGCTGCGGTATGCCCTGCGCCACCTGAAAGCCTGGATGCGGCCCCGCCGTCCCCTCCCCTCTTTGGGGCAGCTGCCGGGACGCTGCCGGGTCACCCCCCAGCCCTATGGCGTGGCCTTGGTGATGTCCCCCTGGAACTACCCCTTCCAGCTTACCATGCTGCCCCTGATCGGCGCCATTGCGGCGGGGAACTGCATAACGCTCAAGCCCTCCGCCTATGCCCCCGCCACCTCGGCTCTGTTGGGGGACATGGCCCAAGCCCTCTTTCCCCCGGCCTATATCCAGGTGATTCAGGGAGGCCGGGAGGAAATCGCCGCCCTGCTGGACGAGGCCTTTGATTCCATCTTCTTCACCGGGAGCCCCGCCGTGGGCCGGCTGGTGATGGAAAAGGCTTCCCGGCACCTGACCCCCGTTACCCTGGAGCTGGGCGGAAAAAGCCCCGCCCTGGTGGATGAGACCGCGGACATTTCCCTGGCCGCCAAGAGAATCGCCTGGGGCAAGTTCCTTAACTGCGGCCAGACCTGCGTGGCCCCGGATTACGTGCTGGTGCACCAAAGCCGGGAGCAGGAGCTTCTGGATCAGATCATCGCCGCCATCCGGCAGCTTTACGGCTCCGCGCCTTTGGCCGGGGAGGACCTGGGGAGGATTGTGAACCGGCGGCATTTTGACCGGCTGGTGTCCATGCTGGGGGACGGCTCCATCTCCCACGGCGGGCAGATCGATTCCGCCGCCTTGCGGATTTCCCCCACGGTGCTCACCGACGTCCCCTGGGACGCGCCCCTGATGCGGGAGGAAATCTTTGGCCCCCTTTTGCCCATCATGACCTACCGCAAGCTGGACGAGGCCGTTGCCCGGATCCGCAGCCTTCCCAAGCCTTTGGCGCTGTACCTCTTCTCCCAAAACAAGGAAACCCGGCGGCGGGTGCTTTCGGAGGTTCCCTTTGGGGGCGGCTGCGTCAACGATACGGTGATGCACATGGCGTCCTCCCGCATGCCCTTTGGGGGCGTGGGCCACAGCGGCATGGGCGCTTACCATGGCAAGGCCAGCTTTTTGGCCTTCTCCCAGGCCCAAAGCCTGCTGGAGCGGGGGCGGTGGCCCGACGTGCCCATCCGCTACGCCCCCTACGGCAACAAGCTGCCCTGGGTGCGAAAAGTGCTGTAAGGGGAAAATAAAAAAGCGGCGCCTATGCGCCGCCGAAAGCGATCCTTTTTCTGGGGAACCCATTCCAAAACTTAAAAGCCACGCCGTCTCAAAGGCCCTCCTGGGCCCAATCCTGGCACTGCTGAATCCGCGCGCCCTCGTTGCCCTCCGCCGGGTCATAGGCAAACTCGTGGAGCTGCTTGCAAGGAAACCTGTCGCATTGCCCGCAATGGGCCTTGCCCTTGCTCTCACAGCAATTTTTGATGGGGCAGCTCTTGCCCCAGAACGGCTTTTTGATTGCCAGGCACCCCGCGCATTTCATAATTTCGCGGTATTTGCACTCACTGCAAAGCAGCCCGCACCTGGATTCCACCATATTCTTTCTCCCTCCGAGCCCAACGCCCTTTCCCTTGGCTCGTCAAAGCATAACAAAGTTCGACAACCCTGTCAACACAGAACTTGTTTCGCTCCCGGCGGATATGGTACAATAAAGAAAGAAGCGCCCATGGGGCGCGGGTGCTGAAAAGGAGCGTTAGCATGAAGTTTATCTCCTGGAACGTCAACGGTCTGCGGGCTTGCCTGGGCAAGGGCTTTGCGGAATATTTCGATATCGAGAACGCGGATTTTTTCTGCCTGCAGGAAACCAAGATGGAGCAAGGCCAGGCGGATTTCGCCCCGGCGGGCTATCTGCAATACTGGAACAGCGCCGTCAAAAAGGGCTATTCCGGCACGGCCATCTTCACCAAGCGGGAGCCCCTTTCCGTTCGCTACGGCATGGGCCTTCCCCAGCATGACCAGGAGGGCCGGATCATCACCCTGGAATATGAACAGTTCTTTCTGGTCACGGTCTATACCCCCAACAGCCAGCGGGAGCTGCTGCGCCTGCCCTACCGCATGACATGGGAGGACGCCTTCGCGGACTTCCTGGCGGAGCTGGACGCCCAAAAGCCCGTGATCGTCTGCGGGGATATGAACGTGGCCCACAAGGAGATCGACATCCGCCGCCCCAAGGAGAACGTGAAGAACGCGGGCTTCACCCCCCAGGAGCGGGAGAAGATGACGGCGCTGCTGGAGCGGGGCTTTGTGGATACCTTCCGCCACCTCCACCCCGAGGAGCGGGACCGCTATACCTGGTGGAGCTACATGGGGGGCGCCAGGGCCAAGAACGTGGGTTGGCGCATCGACTATTTTTTGGTGAGTGAACGCCTGGCGGAGAGGATCACCTTGGCCGATATTCACCCGGATATCTTTGGCAGCGACCACTGCCCCGTGCTGCTGGAACTGGATCTGGAGGGAGAAGCATAACGAACGCCGCCCTCCATTTGGAAAGGAGCCTTTTATGAAATACCTTTTCGCGTCGGACCTCCATGGCAGCGCCTCGGCCTGCGAGGCCGTCCTGGCTCGCCTGGCGGAGGAAAAGGCCGACCGGCTGATTTTGCTGGGAGATTTGCTCTACCACGGCCCCCGCAACGACCTGCCGGACCGCTACGACCCCAAGGCCGTGTTCGCCATGCTCAACGCCGTCTCCCCCGCGCCCCTGTGCGTCCGGGGCAACTGCGACTCCGAGGTGGACCAAATGGTGCTGGATTTCCCCATCATGGCGGACTATCTGCCTTTGCCCCTGCCCGGGGGCCGCACCGCCTTCATCACCCACGGCCATCTATGGAACATCTCCATGCCTCCGCCCCATCAGCCCGGGGACGTGCTCATTCACGGGCACACTCACCTGCATGGCGTTTTCCCCCAGAAGGACTATGTATATATCAACCCCGGCTCCGCCTCCTTGCCCAAGGACGGCCAGCCCAAGAGCTATATGGTCTATGAGGACGGCGTGTTCACCATCAAGTCCATGGAAGGGAAAATCCTGGCGGAGCACCGGCTCTAAAGGATAGGGCGGGCAGCCTTGCGCCCCGGAAAGCCCTTGAGACAAGCTTTGCATTGCCACGAACCCTTGCCCATGAACGAACATAAGGCCGTTTGTTCCATGCCTGAAACCGCGGGCCAGGAGGCGTGAACACACCGCCGGCCAAGGAGTGTCCACAATGAGCAAAGAATTTGTTTATATCCTCACCAACCCTTGCCTGGATGGATGGGTGAAGATTGGGAGAACAAACAACATCCACAACCGCTTGCGGGAGTTGAACCACCCGGCCAACATCCCGCTTTCCTTTCGCGCCTACGCGGCCTATGAAACCGAAGAGGCCGTTCTGGTGGAGCAGTCCATACACAAGCTGATCGACAATGTCAATGGCGAATTGCGCGCAACGGAAGTGCTGGAAAATGGAAGAACCCGTACCCGGGAGTTTTTCCGCATTTCGCCGGAAAAGGCCTACCAAATCTTCTCTATTGTGGCGGCGCTGCGCGGCGAGAGCTGCGCTTTGAGGATTTATGAGCCCGGAAGGGCGGAAAAGGCCGAAGAGGAAATACAGGAAAAAGCAAAGCTTAAGCGCAAAAACCTGACCTTTGATCTGATTCAGATTCCCGTTGGCACGGAGTTGACCTTCCTGTATGACGACAGCATTACATGCACGACGGCGGACACCAAAAACCGGGTTTCCTTTGGCGGCGAAAGTTATACGGTCTCAGGCCTGGCGGCAAAGCTGCTGGTGGAGCGGTGCGGCTGGCGGGACGGCGCCACCGCGCACGGCGGCAAGTATTTTCTGGTGAACAGCGAAACCCTGACCGACCGCCGAGAGAGAATGGAACGGGAAGAGGGCGAGGATGCAGGAGAGAGCGAGTAGCGCAGCCTTCCACAGGCTTGTTTCAGGCGCGCATGAAGGAAAAACGCCTCCCCTACTTGAGCGGGGAACCAGCAAATCGCCCGCAAGACGGGAGCCTCACAACAAAATCCGCCCCGGCCTTTGATTTATCCTTGACAAGCCCAGGGGAAATTTGATATGATAGCTTTTGGCATCAATAGGCTCCGCTAGCCCCGGAATGCTATTGAACACGCGGGCGTTTGCTGACCATCAAGCGCCGCAGGAAATGATCATCTTGCCTTGAAGGAGGATCCCACCTTGAATACCTATATGGCAAAGCCCGCAGACGTACAGCGCAAGTGGTACGTGGTGGATGCCGAGGGCATGGTGCTGGGCCGCCTGGCCAGCCAGGTCGCCAGCATTTTGCGCGGCAAGAATAAACCCATTTTTACCCCTCACGTGGATACGGGTGATTACGTAATCATCCTTAACGCCGATAAGGTGGTTTTGACCGGCAACAAGCTGGATCAAAAGGTCTATTACAGGCACAGCGGTTATCCCGGCGGCCTCAAGGAGACCGTCTACCGCAAGCTCATGGCTGAAAAGCCCGAGTTCGCCGTAAAGCACGCCGTCGTGGGCATGCTGCCCAAGGGACCCCTGGGCCGCCAGATGGCCAAGAAGCTGAAGGTGTATACGGGAAGCGAGCATGACCATGCCGCCCAGCAGCCCGAGAAGCTGGAACTGAAGTAAGGACGAGAGGAGCGAAACCATCATGGCGAAAGTAGAGTACAATGCCGTAGGCCGCCGCAAGAAGGCCATTGCTCGCGTCCGTTTGGTCGCCGGCGACGGAAAAATTACGATCAACAAGCGGGATATTGACAATTATTTTGGCTTGGAGACCCTGAAGATGACCGTGCGTCAGCCCATTGAGCTGACCAAGGCCGCCGGGGATATGGACATTCTGGTGAATGTGGTGGGCGGCGGCCTGTCCGGCCAGGCCGGTGCGATCCGGCACGGCATCAGCCGCGCCCTGGCCAAGGCTAACCCCGATCTTCGGGACAGCCTGAAAAAGGCCGGATTCCTTACCCGTGACCCCCGCATGAAGGAGCGCAAAAAGTACGGCCTCAAAGCCGCCCGCCGCGCGCCCCAGTTCAGCAAGCGTTAACTTATCCATCCAGCGGCACAGCCGCACAACGCCCCGCGCTCTGCAAAGCGCGGGGCGTTCTTTGGTTTCAGCCAGGGAGGGATGGGGGGAGATAGATGCCTTTCCCTTTTTCCCGTTTGCAGTTTGACCTTTGCAGACTGAAATTTTTTGCAGAATTGAGTGTTTGATTATTCGATTGTTCGATTGTTTGTCGGGAAAGAAAAAGGGCGAAGCCGCGAAGGCCACGCCCCATGTTGGTTACAGCAGCTCCGCCGCCTCCTTGTCCAAGAGGAAAAGGGCATTGGAGTGGCCCCGGAGTACGCTGGCGGGCACCCGGGGGGATATCTCTCCCCGAATGGATTCGTACACAGCCTGGGCCTTGTCCTGCCCCGTGGCAATGAGCAGCACACAGGCGGCGTTCATGATGGCTCCGATGCCCATGGTAACCGCCTGGCGGGGTACGTCCTCCTCCCGGTCAAAGAAACGGCGGTTGGCCTGGATGGTGCTGGGGGTCAGGTCGCTGACATGGGTGCCGTAGATCAGCTCATCCGCAGGCTCGTTAAAGCCGATGTGGGCGTTGTGGCCGATGCCCAGCAGCTGCATATCAATGCCTCCCGCCTCCACGATGGCGGCGTCGTAGCGGGCCGCTTCCCAAATTAAATTCTCGGCATTGCCGTCAGGTAGGCGGGTGTTTTCCGCAGGGATGTTGAGGTGGTCAAAAAGCTCCTGCTTCATGAAGAAATGATAGCTGCACGGATGCTCCTGGGGAAGGCGGCAGTACTCGTCCAGGTTAAAGGTCCTGACTTTGGAGAAATCCACCACCCCCGCCCGGTGAAGGCGGATGAGCTCCTGATAGGTGGGGATGGGAGAGGAGCCCGTAGCCAGCCCCAGGACACTACCCGGCTTGCGCAGCACCTGAGCAGCCATCAATAAGGCAGCCGCCTGGGCCACCTGGGACGCATTGTCAAAAATATGAACCTCCATAGAGCGCCTCCCGATAATACGTTTTAGGACAAATCCCTTGAATAAAAGGAAAAAACTATAATACACCTCTGCTAGTATAGCAAGGGGCGCGGTTTTTGTCAAATTGTCCGGGGAAGAGGGACGTTGGGTTTTGATTTGTTTTTTAGGAAGAAGATTGCTTTTTGTTTTGGCAGAATTTGGGGATTTGGCCCCATACCCCGAGTGCTTTTCCTGGTGAAAGGAATCAAAGACGTTAGGGGGGGGATTTGCAATTTCTTTTTCGCCCGCCCCAGGGCTACGCCCTGTGGCGGACACGGTTCAGATCAATCGCCGTGGTCTTCACTGCCGTTTGACCGCTCGTTTACCTTCCCACTTCGGGTCGCTTTGGGCTTCGCCCAAGGACCCACTGGGTCTACACTCGCTGCCGGTGCCCTGGAACCCCCTGTGATCAGAGAAGTACCGTTAAAGATCCTTGCCGCGACTTAAAAAAGATGCCAGCCCTGTTTTGCAACCTATCCATAGGCAAGGATACTGTCTTCTTTATTTGATACGCAAGATAGCACCTGCTATAAATTACCCTTTTCCTGAAGCGGAAAGAAAAAGCCCGCCCTCCTGCCGGGAAGGCGAACCCTGGCGGCCCTATCCTCTGCAAAAATGAAATCCTTAAAAAATAAAACCCTTTCAAGAACGGGAAGGGCAAAGCAAATGACCACATGCCTGCATAAAGGCCTTATCGGCTGGACACAGGGGATAGTCTGCCATTTCCGAGGGCTCCACCCAGCGGGCAGCGCTGTGGGCCCGCAGGCGCAGAATAGGCTCGTCCCGCCGGGGATGGGCCCGCAAAAACCGGAATTGCAGGCGCTTGGCGTTTTGGTCAAAGGGCAGGGAGCATAGCTCCTCCCGCACCGCCACCTCCAGGTCCAATTCCTCCAGAAGCTCCCTCTCCAGGCATTGGGCGAAGCTCTCCCCCGCCTCCCGCTTTCCTCCGGGGAACTCCCAAAGCCCCTCCAGCTCCCCTTGCCGCTGGCAAAGCAAAATCCGTCCCCGGGAATCCACCACCACCCCGGCGGCCACTTCCACCCGGTCCATAACGCCTCCTAAAAGTTCCGGCTCATGTCATAATGCCGGTAAAACTCCGCCCGAAAATCCCCCAGGCGGTCCTCCTGGATCGCCTGGCGCACCTGCTCCATGAGGCGAAGCAAAAACCGCAGGTTATGGATGCTGGCAAGGCGCGCGCCGGTGATCTCCTGGGCCTTGAAGAGATGGCGGATGTACGCCCTGGAGAAGTTCCGGCAGGCATAACAGTCGCATTCCTCGTCAATGGGGCCGAAATCCCGGGCATACCGGGCGTTTTTGATCACCAGCCGCCCTTCCTTGGTGAAGCAGGTGCCGTTGCGGGCAATGCGGGTGGCCAGCACGCAGTCGAACATGTCCACCCCCCGCAGGGCTCCCTCGATGAGGCAGTCCGGCGAGCCCACCCCCATGAGGTACCGGGGCTTGGCGGCGGGCATGTGGGGCATGATCTCCTCCAGCATCTCGTACATGATGGGCTTGGGCTCCCCCACGCTGAGGCCGCCGATGCCGTAGCCGATAAAATCCATATCCGCCAGGGCTTTGGCGCTTTCCACCCGCAGATCCTTGTAAAAGGCCCCTTGCACGATGCCAAACAGCGCCTGGTCCCCATCGGTATGGTGCTTCTGGCACCGGGCGGCCCAGCGGTGGGTGCGCTCCATGGCGGCCTTGGCGGTATCGTAATCGCAGGGGTAGGCGGAGCACACGTCAAAGGCCATGATGATATCCGCTCCCAAGGCATGCTGGATATCCATGCTGACCTCGGGGGAGATAAAACGGCGGCTGCCGTCCAAATGGCTCTGGAAGGTCACGCCCTCCTCCTTGATCTTGCGGATGCCCGCCAGGGAAAACACCTGGAACCCGCCGCTGTCCGTGAGGATGGGATGGTTCCAGCCCATGAACCTGTGAAGCCCGCCCGCCTCCCGGATCAAGTCCTCCCCGGGGCGCAGGTGCAGGTGGTAGGTGTTGGAAAGCAAAATCTGGGTCCCAATCTCCTCCATCTCCCGGGGGGTCATGGCCTTCACGGTGGCGGCGGTGCCCACGGGCATGTAGATGGGGGTGTGGATGTCCCCGTGGGGGGTATGCAAAAGCCCCAGCCTGGCTCCGGTCTGGCGGCAAGTTTTTAGAATTTCAAAATGAAACTTCGAGGATGCGGCGCTGGAAACGCTCATGGCTTCACTCCTTGGGCGGGTTGTGCTCCCTGGCGGCGAAAAAATCAGCCAGGGGCTCGGAAAAGCGGTCAAAGGCCTTCCCCTGGGGAGGGCTGAAAAAGACCATGCTCTCCTGGGTGGTGGGATGGGTCAGCCGCAGCACGGCTCCCCACAGGGCGATGGGCTCCCCGGCGGAATCCCGGCCATAGCGCATATCCTGGAGGATGGGGTGCCCGATGTGGGCCAGCTGCACCCGAATCTGGTGCTTGCGGCCCGTTTGGAGCCGAACGTGCAAAAGAGCGGTATCCGAAGCCTCCTCCCTTGCCAGCGTGGCAAAGCGCAGCGCCGCCCGCTGGGGCAGAGGCTGATTCTGGGCCTTGCTCTGTAACGGCCCTTCCTCCGCCACCCGGACGCTTCCGGTGGCTTCGTCCTTCACCAGCAGGTTTTCCAAAACTCCCTCCTGGGACACACCGCTTCCATGGACCACAGCCAGGTACTCCCGTTCCATGGCATGGCTCCGAAGCTGCTCCGACAGCCGGGCAGCCGCCTTGCTGGTGCGGGCCAGGGCCACCAAGCCGCCTACGGGCCTGTCCAGGCGGTGGACCAACCCCAGGTACACCGCCCCGGGCTTGTGGTACTTCTCTCCGATGTAGCGCTTCATGCGCTCCAAAAGGCAGTCGTCCCCGGTGGCGTCCCCCTGGGTCAGCAAGTTGGGAGGCTTGACCACCACCAGCAGGTGGTTGTCCTCATAGACTACCTTACACATCCGGCAGCCAACGGGCGGTGGTGCCGCAAGGCAAAACCCCGCCGCTGGCAACGGGCAAAGCCAGCTCCTGGGCCTGGACCTTGCCTCCGTGACGGCCGCAGACGCACCGCTGGGTGATGTTGCTGAGCACGCAGGCGGAGAACCCGGTGGTGTAGCCGTTGAGGACCAGAAACAGCGGCGTGTCCGACAGGACCTGGGCTGCCAGGTCTACCAGGTCATAGAGCTCGTCCTCCAGCTTCCAGACCTCGCCCCCAGGGCCCCGGCCATAGCTGGGCGGGTCCATCACAATGCCGTCATAGCGGCTGCCCCGGCGCAGCTCCCGCTTCACAAAGGCTGCGGCGTCCTCCACAATAAAGCGGGTGCGCTCCTGGGGGATGCCGGACAGGTCTCGGTTTTCCTTGGCCCAGAGCACCATGCCCTTGGCCGCGTCCACATGGGTCACATGGGCCCCCGCCGCGGCGCAGGCCAAGGTGGCCCCCCCGGTGTAGGCGAACAGGTTCAGCACTTTAGGCTGCCCCTGCCCGGCCTTGCGGATCTGCTCCGCCATGAAGCGCCAGTTTTCCGCCTGTTCGGGAAACAGCCCCGTATGCTTGAAGCCCGTGGGCTTCACATAGAACTGCAGCCGGTCCAGGGCCACCGTCCACCGCTCCGGCAGCTTTTGATGGAATGTCCACTGGCCGCCCCCGGTGTCCGAGCGCTCGTAGGCCGCCTGGGCCTGCTTCCACAGCTCCGGCACGGCCTTGGGCCAGATCACCTGGGGATCGGGGCGGCGCAGGATCACATCCCCCCAGCGCTCCAGCTTCTCGCCGTCGCCGGTATCCAGCACCTCATACTCCCGCCATTGATCGCAAAGAAACATGTTATCTCCTTTTTGGGGGATATGTTGGGGGCGCCGCCCCCAGACCCCCGCTTAGGGACTAAATCCCTAAGAACCCATTCATTGGAATATTTTAAAACATCCCAACAGCAATGCAAAACTAATTCCTTTTCTTTTGGACCGCATAGAACGCGGTCCAAAGCGGGTCCAGGGCAACACCCTGGTGGGGATGCAAGGGGCAACGCCCCTTGCACCGTTCCCCCGTCCTTCCCGTCCCCTACGCCCTCTTCACGCTGAGGGTCGCCTCCAGGCCGTTGATGTCCCAGGTCTTGACCTGGGCGTCCTGGGGGGCGGGGGCGCTGTCCAGGCGGGTGGCAAGAACGCTTTGCATGATGAAGCCTCGGCCCGCCTCGATGGCGGCGCAGAGCTCCTCTCCCGCCTGATAGGTAACCTGGATACGGTCGCTGACCTCAAAGTCCGCTTCCTTGCGCATGGTTTGGAGCTTGGAAACCACCTCCCGCTGGTAGCCCTCCCGGATGAGCTCCGGGGTGAGGTTGCAGTCCAGCACCACGGTGACGTCGCCCTCGGTCTGGGCGGCGAAGCCGGGCTTTTGGGTCGCTTCGGTGAGCACATCGTCCTTGGCCAAAGTGACTTCGGTTCCATTCACGGCAAAGGCCAGGCTCTCGCCCCGGGCAAAGGTGTCCACCACATGGTTGCCATCCATTTCCTTCAAGGCGTTGCCGATGGCCCCCAGGAGCTTGCCGTACTTGGGCCCCAAGGTGCGCATTTGGGGCCTGAGGTTGTAGGTGGTGAAGGCGCGGGCATCGTCGGTGAACACCACCTGCTTGGCGTTGAGCTCATCCGCCGCCAGCTCGGCAAAGGCGGGATCCAGGCGCGCGCCCTTGACGTACAGGGCACAGACGGGCTGGCGGACCTTGAGGCCGGCGGCGGCGCGGCTGGCCCGTCCCAGGCTGACCACCTCCAGAAGGGCCGCCATCTGCTGGTTCAGGTTCTCGTCGATGAGGGCTTCCTCTGCCACGGGGAAATCGCACAGGTGCACGCTGGCGGGGGCGTCCGCGTCCACAGACCGCACCAGGTTCTGATACATGCTTTCGGCCATGAAGGGCACGAAGGGCGCAATGACCTTGCACAGGGTGGTAAGCACGGTGTAGAGGGTGACGAAGGCGGCTTCCTTGGTATCGTCCATGCCCTTGCCCCAGAAGCGTTCTCGGCTGCGGCGCACGTACCAGTTGCTCAACTCGTCCACAAACTCGGTGATGGCCCGGGCGGGCTCTGGGATGCGGTACTGGGTCAGGTCCTCGTCCACCTTGGCGATGAGCCGGTTCAGCCTGGAGAGGATCCAGCGGTCCATCAGCGTGAGCTTGGCCTGGCTCACGGGGTGCTCCTTGGGATCAAAACCGTCGATGTTGGCGTAGAGCACGAAGAAGGCATAGGTATTGTGCAAGGTCGCCATGAACTTGCGCTGGCCCTCGTTCACCGCCTCGTCGCTGAAGCGGCTGGGAAGCCAGGGGGCCCCGGCGGTATAGAAATACCAGCGCACCGCGTCCGCGCCCTGTTTGTCCAGCACACTCCAGGGGTCCACCACATTGCCCTTGTGCTTGCTCATCTTCTGGCCGTCCTTGTCCTGAACATGGCCCATGACGATGCAGTTTTCAAAGGGGGCCCGGCCGAAGATCAACGTGGAGATCGCCAACAAGGTATAGAACCAGCCCCGGGTTTGGTCCACGGCCTCGCTGATGAAATCCGCCGGGAAGCGGCTCTCAAAGACCTCCTTGTTCTCAAAGGGATAGTGCCATTGGGCGAAGGGCATGCTGCCGCTGTCATACCAGCAGTCTATGACCTCCTTGACCCGCTGCATGGCCTTGCCGCACTGGGGACAGGTGATCTGAATCTCGTCGATGTAGGGCCTGTGCAGCTCCACATCCTCAAAGGGCTCAGTAGCCATGTCGTGGAGCTCCTGCTTGCTGCCGATGACGTGGAGGTGCCCCTCCTCGCAGACCCAGATGGGCAGCGGGGTGCCCCAGTACCGCTCCCGGGAAAGGCCCCAATCCAGCACGTTCTCCAGGAAGTTGCCCATGCGGCCTTCCTTGATGTTATCAGGCATCCAATGAACGGCGCGGTTGTTGGCTACCAGCTGGTCCTTCACCGCGCTCATGCGGATGAACCAGGTGGCCCGGGCGTAATAGAGCAGCGCGGTATCGCAGCGCCAGCAGAAGGGATAGCTGTGCTCATAGGGCGTGACCTTCTCAAGCAGGCCCCGCTCCTTCAAGTCCTCCAGAACCTTTTCATTGACCACCTTGACGCTCTCCCCGGCCCAGGGGGTGGAGTCCACGAACTTCCCCTGGGGGTCCACCAGCTGCACAAAGGGAAGGCCGTTCTCCCGGCCTACCCGGGCGTCGTCCTCACCAAAGGCCGGAGCGATGTGAACGATACCCGCGCCGTCGGTAAGGGTGACGTAGTCGTCCGCCACCACGTACCAGGCCTTTTCCTTGGGCGTCTCAAAGGCATAGAGGGGTTCGTACTCCAGGCCGCAAAGCTCCCGGCCCTTCACCGTGCGGATCACCCTGGCGCTTTGGGCCGCTTCCTCCCCCAGCACGGAGGCCGCCAGGGCCTTTGCCAGGATGTAGGAAGCCCCTTCCAGCTCCAGCTCCACGTATTCCTCCTTGGGATTGACGCACAAGGCCACGTTACTGGGCAGCGTCCAGGGGGTGGTGGTCCAGGCCAGAAGGTAGGCCTTCTGCCTCCCTTTCAGGGGGAAGCGCACAAAGGCCGAGGGCTCGGTCACATCCTTGTAGCCCTGGGCCACCTCGTGGCTGGAAAGGGCGGTGCCGCAGCGCGGGCAGTAGGGCACCACCTTGTGGCCCTTGTACAGCAAATCCTTCTTCCAAATCTCCTTGAGACTCCACCAGACGGACTCGATATAGTCGTCATGGTAGGTGACATAGGGGTTCTTCATATCCGCCCAGAAGCCCACCCGGCGGGACATATCCTCCCATTCCCCCAGGTATTTCCAGACGCTCTTTTTACATTCCTTGATAAAGGGCTCAATGCCATAGGCTTCGATCTGGGGCTTGCCGTCCAAGCCCAGCAGCTTTTCCACCTCCAGCTCCACCGGGAGCCCGTGGGTATCCCAGCCCGCCTTGCGCAGCACGTCCTTGCCCTTCATGGCATGGAAGCGGGGGATCAGGTCCTTGATAGCCCGGGTCTCGATATGGCCGATATGGGGACGCCCGTTGGCCGTGGGCGGGCCGTCATAGAAGGTGAAGCGCTCGGCTCCCTGGCGGTGGTGGAAACACTTTTCCACGGTGCCTTCCTTTTCCCACAGCTCCAAGACTTCCTTTTCCCGGCCCACAAAATTCAGATCCGTTGAAACCTTTTGATACATGGAACCCCTCCGCGCTGACGCATTCTCACTTGGTTCTGCCTGATTTACCGCGCCTTGCCGGGCGCAAAAAAACCGCCCCCAACGGGACGGAAGCAAGCTCCGCGGTACCACCCATCTTAGCGGCATTGGCCGCCCAGCTCACGCCGCCTCAGCGGCCGCCCGGTATCGGGAGCGCCCGTCCTGCCCTGGTTTCCTCAGGCAAGAAGCTCCGGGGTGATCTGACGCGCCGCCTCGGCTTGGCTTGCACCGTCCCAAGCTCGCTTGGCGAGGGGGTCTTGCGCGCCCGTCCCCATCATGGCCTTGTGTGCTATTATATCCAAAGAAAGCCGAAATGTAAAGTTTTTTCCCATAAGTCCGTGGATGCGCCCGGCAGGAGGTCCGCTTTGGGCGTCGAAACCCATTCCGAAAGGATGTGCCCCATGAAGCTCTCTTTGCTGGCGGCCCAAACCGCCCCCATTCTCCCGCTGCTGCGCTGCCCCCATTGCCAGGAGGCGTTTTCCCTGCGGCAGGAGC
Source organism: Candidatus Limiplasma sp. (assembly GCA_034927815.1). Lineage (GTDB taxonomy): Bacteria > Bacillota > Clostridia > Christensenellales > Aristaeellaceae > Limiplasma. Next base: position 159,517 of record JAYFPK010000006.1, on the reverse strand, counting down.
AAAGCCTCGTCTGCTCCCAGGGCCATTGCTTTGACCTTTCCGCCAAGGGCTATGTGAACCTGGCCCCCGGTCACAACCAGCAGACCGAAAAGTATGACGGAGCGCTGTTTGCAAGCCGCCGTCTGGTCTTGCAGCGGGGCTTTTACGATACCCTCCTGGAAGCCGTTGCCCGCATGATTTTAGAGGCGCTGCCCCAGGGAAAGCCGTTCACTTTGCTGGACGCGGGCTGCGGGGAGGGCTTCTACGCCCGGGAGCTGGCCCGCCGCTTCCCGGCGGCCCGGGTGCTGGGGCTGGACCTGAGCCGGGACGCCATCTCCGCCGCAGCCCGGGAGAGCCGGGCGGAAAGCGTGGATGTCCACTGGCTGGTGGGGAACCTGGCCCGCTTGCCCCTGGCGGACCATAGCGTGGACGTGCTTTTGAACATCCTCACCCCCGCCGACTACGCCCAGTTCTCCCGGGTGCTATCCGCGGGCGGCTTTCTGGTGAAGGTCGTCCCCGGCCCCCGCTATCTGGAACAGGTGCGCGCCGGGGTGGCGGAGCATCTGCGAAGCGCGGCATACAGCAACCAGCGGGTGCTGGAGCACCTCCAGGCCCATGGTCAGATTTTGGAGCGGTGTTCCATTTTGGGGACCTTCCCTGTGACGCTTCAGGAAGCTGCCGCCTTCCTGTCCATGACCCCCATGACCTTTGGGGTGGGGGAGGAGGCCCTTGGCGGCGTATCCTTTTCGGAGATCACCCTTGATTTGGAGGTTTTGCGGGTCAGGATGTAGCAAAGCAAGGCCGGGCGTGTTGAGGCTTCACCCCAAGCCCCGGCGAGGGCTTCGTTTCCCAGGCCCCTTTTGCCTTGCTTATTGGATGCCCGGTGTGAACAGGCGGCCGCCTATCTCCGTCCAACCGTTTACCCCGGTTTGCCCCTCCTGATTCCGCCCCACAGCCACCACGGTGCCGTCGGCCCTGAGGCCGACGGTATGCCGGCCTCCTGCCGCAACGGCTACGATATCCGTCCAGCCGCTCACCTCTGTCTGCCCGTCGGAATTGCTTCCAACAGCAACGGCTGTTCCATCCCTTTTCAGGCCAACGGTATGATAATCTCCTGCGGCAACGGCTGCTATCTCCGTCCAGCCGCTCACCTCTGCCTGCCCTTGCGCGTTGCTCCCGGCGGCAACCACCGTTGCATCCGCCTTAAGCCCCACGGTATGGCTCATGCCCGCCGCGACGGCCGCCATATTCCTCCATCGCCCTACTGCGGTTTGCCCATTGGCGTTATTTCCAACGGCGACTACGGTACCGTCCGTATGTAAGCCGATGGTGTGCTTTCCCCCCGCCGCAACGGCCACGATCCTCGTCCAAGCGCTTACATCCGTTTGTCCATCATCATGATCCCCGACGGCAACCACGGTGCCATCCGCTTTCAGGCCCACGGTATGCCAAAATCCCGCCGCAACAGCCACTATATCCGTCCAGCCGCTAACACCCGTTTCTCCGCTGGTGTTATTGCCTACGGCGACTACGCTGCCATCGGCCTTAAGCCCCACAGTGTGCCAGGATTTGGACGCTACTGCGATGACGTCCCTCCAACTGCCGACTTGTGTCTGCCCGGCATCGTCTTTCCCCACGGCAACCACGGTGCCATCCACCCTTAGGCCTACGGTATGGTCCCTTCCCGCTGCCAGCTGCCCTTGTTGCAAATACGCATACCGGATATCCCATGCGCGTTTAAGCGCGTCCCGATAGACCCCGGCTCTGGTAAAGGCTGCGCTGGCCGCCGCATATTCTCCCGCGGCCAACAGACGCTCCGCTTCCTTGTATGCTTGGGACGGCATAACAAATTGCGTCATCACCAGCGACACGAGCAGAAGCACGGCAGAAGCGAGGACGGCGGCGCTCACCCAAATTTTATTCCGCCTCTTTTTCGCAGCCTTGACAAGCTGGTCCGCCTCTTCCCTGCGCCGCTTTGTTTCAAGCCGTTCCTGATACCGCTCCAGCAGGGGTAACAGCACCCGTTCCTCCGCCATCTTGCTCTGCTTTGTCCTGGAGGCCTGGCAAGCATGGCAAAGGCGGTCCTCCTCCATGTTCCACTGGCCGCAACCGCATTGCCACAGATGCTCATGTTCCTGCAGCGCATAGGAGAGCGGGGCCCCTTTCTCTCTCCCCATTTCGCGCTGGTATTGCTCGTTGATCTCGCCCTCCAGCGGCAAAGGAACAGGCTGTGGCAAAGAGGCCAGTTTTGCATCAGCCGTATTTTCCCACTGGCCTCCATCCCCAAAAACCACCGTTTTCACAGTAGCCTCAAAGCTCCGGGTATGGGAATCCCTTACGAAAAGCGCGGTTTGTTCCCCAAAGCTCTGGTAGGCCTCCGCATCCAAATCCAAAAACTGAAAAGTTTCCGTGTTCAGCGGGTTTTTCATCACATCAAAACAGGAAAGTTCTACAATCACCGCTATGATCTGCCTCCCGCTGAGGGAGGAAAGCCTCAGCTGCGCAAGAACGCGGCCTGTCACCTCGTCCTTCAGCAGCGCGCCCGCTTCCAGCAGCACAGGGCAATGCCGTACATATTGCTTTGGGGGCAATGTAAAAAGCCGGGAGAATCTTTCTGCAGCCATCGTCTATGCCTCGTTTGTACTTTTTAGCTGAAAGGAAAAGCCGGAAACCCCTGTCCTTTGAAACCGCCGGACAGCGGTTTTTCAGCCTGCGGTTTCGCAGTCCACGCCTTTTCCTTACACCAACATATAAAAACGCCCAGGCGGACTGCGTCCGCCTGGGCGTGGCAAAGCTTATCTCCTGTTCTTCTTCCCGGGGAACTCGTTCTCCCCCGCCCCCTCGGCGCTCTCCCCGTCCTCAAAGAGCTCCTTGCTGGCATCCAGCAAGCCCTTGTGCTCGTCCAGCAGGCTTACGAAGCGCTTTCTGAACTCCCCGGCCGCGGATTTCAGGCTCTGAAGCTCCTTCTCCAGGGTCAGCTTCTCCTCCTGGGCGTTATCGGTGATCTCGCCCGCCTTCTTTTGAGCCTCCGCCAGGATATCCCCGGCGCGCCTCTTGGCGTTTTCAATGGCTTCATCACCAATGCGCTGAGCGCTGAGCAAAATGTTCTCCAGGGTTTCGCTGGTCTTTGCCACCGGAGCGGGGGTCTCCGTGCGGACCACCTCCTGGGGAATGGGACGGACCGCCTCCTGGCCCGCCTCCAGGGCGGCCTTGGCCTGCTTGAGCTCGGATTCCAGGGTGTCAATGCGGTCCTGCATTGCGATCATTTCATCGCAAATCTGATCCAAATAGGAATCCACATCATAGGGATCATACCCTGGCCCCTTGAATGCAAACTCTTTTTGTTCAATGTCAGAAACGGTAATTCCCATGATGTTCGCTCCTTTCCATATCCGAGGGACCGGACGAGCCTCATCCAATCCCAAAACGCGTCAGAAGAACCGGCAGCCGGTCCTTGCGCGTGGGGTTGCCTACCTGGCTGAGCTGAAGGCGCCCCATGCCCCGCACGGAGATCATATCCCCCACCTCTACCCGGGCGTCCGGGCGCAGGGTCTGCGCATGGCGCAGCTTCACCTGTCCCGCCTGGATCAGGGCCGCGGCTTTGGCCCTGGACAAGCACATGCCGCTGGCCACCAGCGCGTCCAGCCGCAAAGAGGGCACGGTATCCCGAAAGGGGACGCCTGCGGGGGCCTCCATGGAGGGCGCTTCGGGTAAGGATTCTACCTGGAGGCTGACTTTTCCTGCCTGGGCCAACGTGGAGGCGATATGCGCGGCGATGGCCTCGGCCGCAAAGAGCGCGGCCCGCTCCTTTTCCAGGACGATATCCCCCACCCACTGCCGCTGGATGCCCAGCGCCATCACGCTTCCCAACAAATCCCGGTGGCTGGGAGCCGCCTGGTGCGGCCAGCGAAGCTCCAGGGCCCGCAATGGGAACGCCTTCCCCGGCAGCTCCTCCATGGCAAAGGCGGCCATCTGCCGCTCCGCCTCCGGGTAGCCTCCAAACAGGGTCAGTTCCACCCCGGCCTTGCGGGCCGCCGCCCGGGCAAATTCGGCCTCCGGGGGGCTTAAAAACGGACTGAAACAAGCCTTGCCGGACGCTTGCGCCCGCCATGCCAGCTCCTCAAGCCGCCGGGGCGTGAAAAGCGCCTCTTCCTTGGAAGGCATTTACAGCAAAATTCTCTGGAGCAGCCCCAGCAGCCACCGGGCAACGAAAATCAGCAGCCACAGGACCACGGGGGACAGGTCCATCCCCATGGAGTTCAGCTTGGGAAAGAACCGCTCCATTTGCTTGCGCACGGGAGCCAGCACGATCTGGGCGTATTTGCCCAAAAGCTGTGTGTACTTGTTTTGGGGAAGCACCCATGACAGGATCACATAAATCACCAGCGCCCACTGCACAAGCACCAGGGCCCAGCCCAAGATGGTGAACACCAGGTTCAAAAGTCCTACTAGCATCTGTTTTCCCTCCTGTTTCCCTCGCTTTTGTAAGGTTCGTGCGTTACGGGTATTCCTTTTGTAGGGTGGCCGTTCCACCGCTCCGCTGGAAGGCGGACACCCCGGGATAGGAACCGGTGGCCCCCGCCATGACGCTCCCAAAGCTGCCTACGGTCCGGCGGGCCGTAGGCTGCTGGGCCGCGCCATAGCCGGAAGGGGGCTGTACGGCGGAAAAACGCTCTGTGGGTTGGGGTGCCATCTGGCCCGAAGCCTGGGCATAGCCCCCGGGCGGATATCCCCCAAACCGTTGCGTCCCATAATCGGTCTCGTACGTGGGCCGGGCTGCGTAGGCCTCCGAGCCTGCGGAGAACTTCTGCATGGCCGGATCGATGACCACGTGGACCGAGGGGGGTGAAATCAAATAGAAGAATCGGGGTGAAATCTTCAGCAGCTGACAGCCCAAGGTATAGGCCGCCCCGGTCAGGGTGTCCACGCAGCGCTGCCGCTCCGAGTCGCTGGCGATGAACTCCATATTCAAAAATACCGAGGCATTGCTGCGGATAAACTCAATGACCTTGGTGCATTCGTTGCGGTTTTTCAGCAGCACCACAAACTCCACATGGGCATAGGCATTGCCGTTGGGCGCTTGCTGCATTCCGGGGAAGAGCACCACGTTGCTGTCCGGCTGGCCCTGGGCCTGGGTCCGGTGGGCCTGCCTGGGAGCCGCCGCCGGGGGCTGCTGCTGGGGGTATCCGCCCTGGGGGTACCCTGCCTGGGGCTGCTGGGCATACCCGCCCTGGGGCTGCGGCGCATATCCGTTCTGGGGAGAAGCATATCCCCCCTGAGGCGGTCCGGCATACGCGCCTTGAGGCGGCTGTTGGGGGTATTCCACCTGGGCGTATGCCCCTTGGGGTTGCTGAGGGTATCCCCCATATCCCGGCTGAGGGGTCTGTACCTTGGCCTGTTCCTGGCGAAGCTGCCGAAGCCGTTCCGCCTCCAAAGCCGCCTGCTGGGCCTGGATGTCCCGCTGGCTGCGGTAGGGAACCCGTCCGCCGTAATCCTTCCCGGCGCGGTCAAAGGGGTCGACCGCCCTGTGGCGGCCAGTATCCTCCATGGTTTCCTGGGCTTCCTCCGCCTCGTCCGCATACTGGGCGCCCATTTGACCATAGACCTGCTCCGCCTCACTGGAGCCATAATAGCTGCCGGAAGAGCGGGCCTCTCCACGAATGAAGCGCTCGCTTTGATCCGCCAGCCAACTGCCTACCTTTTGGAACATACCCAATCGCGGTAACCTCCTACATCGAGTCGAAACGATTGCTAGGGCCTGAACAGCGCCGTTCCCACCCGTACCATGGTCGCGCCTTCCCGTGCGGCAATGGCATAATCGTTGGACATGCCCATGGAAAGCTCGTCCATGCGAATGCCATCGATCCCTTCCTGGGCCAGGCGGTCAAAGAGGGTTCGCATCTCCCCAAACCATCCGGCCAATTGTTTCTCATTTGCGTCAAAGGGCATCATCGCCATAAGGCCTATTACGGATAGATGTGGAAAGTGTTTCATCCTTCTTAAGAAATCTTCCACCTGGGATGGTTCCAACCCGGCCTTTTGCGTTTCCCCGGCCACGTTGACCTGCACCAGCGCAGGCAATACCCGTCCCGCCATCCCGGCCCGCTTGTCCACCTCCCGGGCCAGCTCCAGCCGGTCCAAAGTGTGCAGCAGACAGACATGCTCTATTATATATTTAACTTTGTTGGTTTGCAACCTCCCAATCCAGTGCAAACGAAAGGACGGCGCGATTTTTGGCAGCTTCTCCGGCAGCGCCTGGGCGCGGTTTTCCGCAATGTCAAGCACATCCAAGGCTTCCAGCATCTGGATCACCCTGGGGGAGACGGTCTTGGTGACCGCGACCAGCTTGGCCGGCGCAAAATTTTTGTAACAATTTTTAGAAAGAATATCCAAAACGTTCGACACATTGCGCTGCAACGTTTTCTCGTCCAAATCCTTTTGCCATAAGGCTTCCGGCCCTAAAGCCCCTGATATCAAGCCTTCCGCGTCCATCCCTCTCACCTCTCAGCGAAACAGCCTTACCGTCTGCCCTACGCTCAACACTCCTGTTTGAATGGCGGAAATATAGGTTTTTCCCCCGCTCTCCTGGATGATGTTCACCGGAACAAAGAGCTGGTTGTCCCCGGTGATGATCACCACGCCCTTGGCTCCGTTCTGTTCATAAATCGCCGAGGAGGGCACCAGCATGGCGTCCGCGTATTCCCCCAGTTCCGCCTGGCAGGTGCGCATATACAGCACAGGGGTCACGTCCCCCATCACCGCCAGGCGCACCAGCAATTCGCCCCCGGCCCGGGTGAAGGAGAGCACCTGGGCGTTCACCACGGTGCTGGAAAACTGCTCCAGCATCAGCTTGTGGGTGGAGCCCTCCACCGGATTCCAGGTGTTGTCCTTGATGAGCATCAGCACCGCGTAATTGGCCTTTTTCACCAGGCGGTAGATGTCGATGCGGCCCCGGGAGGAGGTGGAGCCCTCCGGCCGCTTGCCGTTGATCATATCCCGGACCTCGGTGGGGGTGTATTTCTCAAAGTCCGCGGGGGTCAAAGAATGCTCATAGCCGTCGGTGTAAAAGCTGACGATGCCCTCCTGGGTGGCCGCCCACTGCTTGATCCAGCTGTCGATGCGCTGCTCCTGGGTGGTTTCGTCGTCATAAAGGCGGTTCAGGCGCATGTCCGAGGAATACTTGCTGCGGAAATAGTTCTGCCGCTGGGTGATGGCTGTGTCCAGGATGTTCTCCTGGTTGATCAGGTTGCCGCGGGAGCCCTGCACCAGCTTGCGCACCTCCATCCCCCGTTGGATGACATCGCTCTCCAGGCGCGTCATCTTCTGGTCGTAGGCGGTCTCGCCCTTGAGCAAGGTGCGCTGGTAGTTTTTGATCTGGTCCCGGTAGTCCTGGAGGGTCTTCATCTCCCGGCTGCTGTACCCGGTGGAGTAGACGTAGCAAAGCACGTTGCCCCGGTACACCACGCTGCCCTCCTGGGCCACGTACTCAATGCTCTGCACGCCCTCGTCGTTGTAGGCGGTTTCATTGCGCACGATGAGAGCGTCCCCCCGGTAGGTGGTACCCAGGGTGCCCATTTCGATCACCGCGGTGGTGGGCGCGGTGCCGCGGGTATTGTTCAGGATGAACCAGCCCAGAAAACCCACCGCTCCCAAAACCGCCAGGATTTGGACAAACCGGAGGAAGCCTCCGCCCCTGTGCTGGTGGTCCTTGGGCTTTCGGGGCCTTTTGGAGGGGGGGGGAAGCTGGACCCCTTGCATTTGCTGGACCTGCTGCATCTGCTGCATATGCATCTGGTAGAGCTGCTGCTGCCATTGAACCATCATCTCCGGGGTCACCTGGGGCTGGGCAATTCCTTGCAGCTGCATCTGCTGCAAAATCTCCGGGGTAAACTGCTGCTGGGGAATGCCATACTGCTGCCATTGCAAAAGCTGCTCCGGCGTATAGGGCGAAAACGGCTGATTGGGCTGCATGCCGTTGTTGGGGTTTTGGGGTTGCATGATCCCGCTCCTTCCGCTCCAAACTTTCCAGGAGTCATTGGGGACGGGGCGCTACGCCCCGCTTTGCTCGATGGCCCGTAGGCGGTTCAAAATCCGCCGTTCCATCCGGGAGACCTGCATCTGGGAGACGCCCATGCGCTTGGCGGTTTCCCGCTGCCCCAGCTGGTCCCGGTAGCGCAAAAGCAAAAGGTTGCGCTCCGTATCATTCACTTTGCTCAAAACCCATTGCATCCATGCGTTGTCCTCCACCTGGGAAAAGCCGCTCTCCTCGCCCCCCAGCAAATCGGCCAGTTCACCGTTTTCCTCTCCCAGGGGGCTGTCCAGGGAGGCGATGTCGCTTTGATCCCGCATTTGAAGGAGCATCAGCAGCTCATCCGGGGTCATCTGCATGGCCAGGGCCAGCTCCTTGGCGCTGGGTTCCCGCAGGTGCTCCTGGGAAAAGCGGTCCCGCTCCCGTTGCATGTGAAAAAGCTTCTGGCGGGCATCCCTGGGCATGCGCATGCCGCTGCCCTTGTCCCTGAGATAGTTGCGCACGTCCCCCGTGATGGTGGGAACGGCGTAGGTCACAAAGCGGTAGCCCCGGTCCGGCTCAAAGCGCTCCAGGGCTTTGAGCAGCGCCATGGCCGCCACCTGCTCCAGGTCCTCTATCTCCACGCCCCGGCCGCTGAAGCGCCGGGCCACGGATCTCGCCATAGGCAAAAAAGCCTCGAAAAGGCTGTCTCTCAGCTCTTTGCTTCGAGAGGTCGTATAGCTCTCCAGCATGGGCAGCAGCATTTCGTCGTTCATTGCGCCCTCCGTTTACAGAGGCATCGAAATCTCGATGCAGCAGACCCCATCCTCATCGCAATGGAGATTCACATCCGGAAACAGGGTTTCCAGGACGCCGCGGGTGATCTCCATGTCTTGCAGTTCCTCCCGGGTGGGCTCCTGCCCCCGCACGGCGCAAAAGCGGCAATAGAGCCTGTCCCCCCGCACTTCGGCGGAAATCTGGATTCCCGTCAACGATACGGCCTGATGGAGCAGGCAATCGCAGCACTCGTCTGTGACGGTGCGCAGGTCGTCCAGCGCATCCACGTCCAGCCCCGCCAGCAGGCCAAAGCCGTTCAAAGCCAGCCGGGCCACCAAGGCGAATTCCATATCCGCAGGCATATGCAGCAGGATGGATTTGGAGGATTGCTTATGATCCATAAGGGCGGGCCTCCTTTAGGCTTGACAAATAAGGGGGGAAACAACTTTTATCGTATCATATCCAGGCATAGTTTGGCAAGCAGCAGGAACAAGACCACCAGCATCATCCCCCGCACCAGGCCGTTTCCCCTGCGAATGGCCAGCCGGCTGCCCAAAAAGGCCCCCAGCATGGCGCAGGCTCCGGCCACAAGCCCCAGGGGCGCCATCACGTCCCCTGTGATCAGCAAGCTTCCCAAGGCCGCGAGGTTGCTGGACAGGTTCACCACCTTGGCCGTGCCGCTGGCCCTTACCGCCTCGCTGCCAAAGAGCCGCATGAACAGCAGGATCAAAAAGGTGCCGGTTCCGGGCCCAATGAGCCCATCGTAAAACCCGATGGCGCAGCCGATGGCCAGCGCCAGCAGCCGGATGCCCGAAAGGGACAGCGCCAGCCCCTTGGAAGCCTCTCCCCCGCCCCGCAGGGTGAAAATCGCCGCCACGGGGATGCTGCCCAGCACCAGATAGCGCACCACCTCCTGGGGAAGCTGGCGCATGAGCAAGGCTCCCAGAGCGCTGCACAAAAAGGCCCCCGCCGCTGCGGGCCGGGCCACGGTCCCATCCACCCGCCCGGAGCGCCCGTAATGAAAAGCGGCCAGGCTCGTGCCCATGGCCGCCGCCAGCTTGTTGGTGCCCGAGGCCAGGGCGGGGGGCAACCCGGCCAAATAGTAGGCGGGCAAAGAAATCAGGCCGCCCCCGCCCGCGATGGAGTCCACAAAGCCCGCCAGCATCACCAGCGGGCACACGATCAAAAGCATCTCGGGGGTCAAGGTCAAGGGAATCACACTTCTTCATCCGTAATAAGGAGAGAGGCCGGGGCGTCGGAACCGGGACGTCCCTGGCAAAGCGCCAGCAAGGAGGGCAGCGGCACCACCATGGAAAATTGGAAAAACCGCACGTCGTTGCCGCAGAGCAGCAGCATCGTTCCCAGGTTGTACAAAAGCACCGGCAAGCCCAGCATCAAAGCCCTGGCCCCCTTGCGGTACAGGGCCCACAGGGTTCCCAGGAGCAGCAGGGCCATCTGGACGCCGATGTTCTCAAAGAGCCAGCGCAGGGGGGCGAAATCCATCATGCCCCGAAGAAAGCCGTCCAGGGCCTGTCCCAGCCGGTTCAGGCGGGAATGCCCGGGGGGAACCTCGGCCAGATCGCCGGAGTTGCTCACGGTGATGCGGGCCTCGTTCTTCCCCGTGACGTCCCACACCAGGTCGGTCACGGAGTTCACCGCCTCCAAGGCCAGGCGGGGGTCCCTGCGGAAGGTGGAGGCCACCATGGACAGCAGCTCAGCGGGGGGCAAAGCATGGATCTTCTCCCGGGGGTAGGTAAACTTGATGGAATTGTAATCTCCGGGCCGATAGTGGGCGGCAAAGGTGGCGTCGTCCGCCAGATCCTCCAGAAACGCCCGGGTCCTGTCCTCCAGGGCCTGGGGGTTTTTCGCCCGGGCGTCCATGAGAACCGTCATAGGCAGGCCGATGCTCTCCTCGTAGGTGTTGCGGGGATGCACCACGTCCAGGCTGCCGTAGAGGGGGCCCTGAACCAACACCAAAGCCAAAGCGAAGGTCCCCGCCAGGGGCAGCAGCCTTTTTACAGGCTTGCCATAGCCCAGGGCCACGCATAACAGCAGCGGCAGCGTGTAAAACATCCCGTTGTGCCGCACCAAGGTGGTGAAGGCCAAGGCCAGGCCCATCATGACGGCGTTGCGTTTTTTGTTCAGCCACTCTCCCCGGGACAGGTACAGGTTCACGCTCTGGACGCACAGCAGCATGGCCCCCATGGTCATGGCGTTGTCCTTCCACAGGTACATCAGGGCTCCGCTGACGATGCTGGAGGCCACGGTCAGGCTTTCCACCAAAAGCAGCAAAGCCTTTGGCATTCCCCAGGCCTCCAGGGTAACCATCAAATAGGCCAGCGCCGCGCAAAAGCAAAGGACCTGGAGCGCCAGCACCCAAAAATACGCCCCAACCAGCTTCATGCCCAACCCCATCAGCAGGGTATGAAACACCGGGTGCCAGCTGTTGTACAGCCCCGTTTGGGCCTGGGTCCACTGGTTGTACACATCATAGGACACGCCCCCTGGGTAGGCGGCCAAAAGGGAGCCGGACAGCAAGAAAAGGCCCAGCCCCATACTCACCGCAAAAAACCGGGGGCAAAGCCTTTCCCTTTGGGCGCAGACCCACGGCATGCCGCCGCAGAGGCGGCGGCAGCCCCATAAGAGGCCCGCGTAGATCACCGCGGCAATGACCAGCCCCCAGGCCAAAGAGGCGAGAGTGGCCGGCAGCGTGGTAAGCACAGGACTGGAGGCCCAGTACAGCGCGTAGGTCAGGTACAAAGACAGGCATAGGGCGCACAGGTGAAACAGCGCCTTATGAGGCCTGGACTGCCAGGGAAGCTCCCGGCGAAAGCCCGCGAAAAAACCCTGAAGGCCAGCTTTCATGCCTCCGCCTCCTCTGTCACATCCCCACGAACTCTTGGTATACGGCCCGGATAGCCGGTTCAAAATCCTGGTGGTCCACGCCCACCAAGATGCTGAGCTCGCTGCTTCCCTGGTCGATCATGCGCACGTTCACATGCTCCTTGCTCAGGGCTGTAAACAGCCGGGCCGCCGTGCCGGGATTGTGGACCATGCCCCGGCCCACGGTGGCGATGAGGCCCATGTCGTCATGAATGGTCAGGGTATCCGGCGCGGTGAGCTCCATGATGCGGGAAATCACCTGTTCCTTGCGGGGCGCCAACTCCGCGGAGGAGAGCACCACGCACAGGGTATCGATCCCCGTAGGCAGATGCTCAAAGGAAAGGCCCGCCTCCTCAATGGCCTGGAGCACCCGGCGGCCAAAGCCCCGCTCCGCGTTCATCATGGCCTTTTCCACGGAAATGACGGAAAAGCCCGTCTTTCCGGCAATGCCGGTGATAATGTAGGGGTTGTGCTCCCCCACGCAGCCGTGGGTGATCATGGTGCCGCGGTGGTCGGGATGGTTGGTGTTGCGGATGTTGGTGGGGATCCCGGCCCGGTGTACGGGGAACACGCTGTCCTCATGCAGCACCGTGGCCCCCATGTAGGAAAGCTCCCGCAACTCCCGGTAGGTGATGTTGCGGATGGGAAGGGCGCCCGGAACCACCTTGGGGTCCGCCATCAAAAAGCCGCTGACATCCGTCCAGTTCTCATACACATCCGCGTAGGCGGCCCGGGCCACAATGGCGCCGGAGATATCGCTGCCACCCCGGGAAAAGGTGTGAATGCTGCCATCGGGCATGCTGCCGTAAAACCCCGGGATCACGGCGCTGTCCATGTCCTTGAGGATTCCCGAAAGCACCTCCTGGGTGCGCTCGCTGTCAAAGCTTCCATCCGGCTCAAACAGGACAAAATCCTTGGGGTCCAGGAAGGGAAAGCCAAGGTATTCCGCCAAAATCAAGCCGTTCAAATATTCGCCCCGGCTGGCGCAATAATCCCTGCTGACGTTCCCTTGCTCGATTTCGTCCTCCAGGTCCTTCAAAACCCCGGCCATATCCAAGCCCAGGCCCAGATCCTTCACGATTCCCAAAAAGCGCTCCCGCACCGCCTCGAAGGCGGGGCGATACTCCTTGCCCTCTTGCCTAAGCTGATAAATGCGGTATAACAGATCGGTGATTTTCTCGTCCTCGTCGAACCGGCGTCCCGGCGCGCTGGGCACGACATAACAGCGCCGGGGGTCCATTCGCAAAATCTCGCGGACCTTTTGAAACTGGCCTGCGTCCGAAAGGGAACTTCCGCCGAATTTCGCAACGATCTTCCCCATATGATCCCTTCCTTCAAATTCCTCACAAAATGATATTTTATCCCAATTCATGGCAGGAAGTCAATCCCTGGCGCGTTTGAGACGGCTAAAATACAAAAACCATCCCCAGGACAATCCATGGAGGATGGTTTATCCTATGCGGTTGGGGAAAAGCGGTGTCACGGGGTACCCTGGCGGGCCAGCCATTCCTCCCGCAGTACGCTGAGCATGCCCAGGTCGCAGAAGGCCCCGTCCCGGTAATAGGCATGGCGCTTCACGCCCTCCATCACAAAGCCCGCCTTCTCATAGCAGCGCCGGGCGGCCGTGTTGCCCATGTCCACCTCCAGCTCCACCCGCTCCAGCCCCAAGGTGAGGAACGCGTAGCCCAACAGCAGGCCCAGGGCCTCGGTGCCCAGCCCCCGGCCCCTGTCCTCCCCGTCGCCGATGACCATGCCCACCTCTCCCTGGCGTAGCCTGTAATCCAACCGGAAAAGGTCCAACTGGCCGATGTAGCGCTGGGAATCCCTGTCCGCGATCACAAAATTGCACGCCATATGGCTGCTTTCCAGCATCCGCTCCAGGAACTGCTGGGTATCCACCATGGTTTGGGGCGGCCAGAAACGGGTGCTCAAAAACCGCGTGACCTGGGCGTCGTTGACCCATTTGCGAATCTCCGGCAGGTCCTCCTGCCTGTACTCCCGTAGCATCACCCTGTCCCCCACGACCCTGGGCATGTGGATCCCTCCTTGTGATGCGGACTACCGAAGGGGCAGTCCGTCCTTATCCCGAAAGCTCCCCACCAGAATGGTGAAAAAGTCCACCACAGCCCCGAAGAAGCAAACGCCCGCGGTGAACAAGTACAGGATTCCGCTGCCGATCTTGCCCACATAAAAGCGGTGCAGGCCCAATGGGCCGCCCAAAAAGCACAGCAACAGCGCCACCCACCGGCTGCGCTCCGATTTTTGGGGCCGCACATAAACGGTTTGGTGGATCGTCTGATACACCACTTTGGGTTCCACGGCAGGCGCCTGGGCGTAAGCCCGGGGCTCCGGCGGGATTTCCGCCGCGTGAGAAGCTTCCTCCAGATTCACAAAGACCCGGCTGCCACAGGCGGGGCATTTGCGGTCCGTTGGGAATACGCGGCTTTTACAGTATGCGCAAATCGTCACCGGGTACTCCTTCATTCCCAAAAACGGCGCCCATCCCAGCGCCGTCTCTGTCTTTTGAAAAATATGAGAAGCGGATCAAGGGAAGCGTCACTCGTCCCCGTCTTCCTCGTCCCCAGCCTCCAGGGCGTCCTCTTCCTCCATGGCGGCGATGCACTTGTCCAGCACAGCCTGGAGCTCGGCCTCGTCCTCAATGGTGACATAGGTGTCCTCGCCGTTTTCATCCTGCATGATCTTCAGGATGATGGACTCCCCTTGCATGCAGTCTTCCATGTCCTGCATGGCCTCCAGCACCACGTAATAGCTTCCGTTATGCTCCAGGGTCATCAGGTGCTCAAAGTCCACATCATTGCCTTGTTCGTCCTGCAGTTGAATGATCTGTTCCCGGTCCTGCTCCATGGTCTCCTCTTTTCCGCCCCCAGGGCTCGGTGCTTGATTGGCTGCGGCCGCCAGCCATTGTTCCAGGATTACGGCGGCAGCCACTTTATCCACGGTCTGTCTGCGGTCTTCCCGGCGCATGTCCCCCTGAAGCAGCGCCCGCTCGGCGGTGAGGGTGGTCATGCGCTCGTCCTGGTATTCCACCGCGAGGCCCGCCGCGGCCAGCACCCCGCCAAAGGCCCGAACCTTCCCGGCCTGCGCACCCTCGGTGCCGTCCATATTCAGCGGCAATCCCAGCAAAATCCGCCGGGTATCAAAGCGCCGGGACAAAGAGAGCACATACTGGCAATCCGGATGATAGCCCACCCGGCGGTAGACCTCCAGAGGCTGGGCAATGGTGCCCGTAGGGTCGGACACGGCCACGCCCATGCGCACGTCTCCCAAGTCCAGCGCGATCACGCGCTCATTTCCCTCTCCCACCGTCAATCGTCCATCCTGGTGAGGTACACCCGCACCAGCTCTTCCATAATCTCGTCCCGCTCCAGGCGGCAGATCAGGCTGCGGGCCTGCCCGTAGCTGGTGATATAGGTGGGATCGCCGGAGATGAGATAGCCCACCAGCTGAGTGACAGGGTCGTAGCCCTTGGCTTGCAACGCCCGGTACACATGCTCCAGAATGTCGCTGGCGCGCTGGCTTCCCTCCACGATGGGGGAGAATTTTGTCGTGCCGTTCATTTCGCTCACCATTGTTCACTCCCTCACGGTCATACAGCCAATATTATACACCATATCTTTTCTTTTTGGAAGCGCCCTCTCCCTCCCGGGGCTGGATTTGTGAAAAAATCTCATTTCCTGACACCTCGGGGGATTGGGCGTGAAGGGAAATCACCCTCAGGGCGGCCCGGGCGCAAAGGGCCACGGGCAAGGACAGCAAAATGCCCATGATCCCTCCGGCCAAGCCGCCTACCATCACCGCCAGCAGCACCAATACCGGATGCAGGCGGGTGGCGTCGCCCATGAGCTTGGGGCTGAGCATACCCCCCTCCAGCTGCTGCACCACCACCACCACGCCCAAAGCCCAAAGGGTTTGGGGCAGTCCCCCTTGCAGCGCAAAGAGGACCACCAATACGCCGCCCAAAAAAGGGCCCACATAAGGGATCAGTTCCAAAACACCCATGACGGTGCCCAGCAGCGGCCAGTTGGGCAAGCCCACCAGCAGCAGCCCAAGGCCCGTAAGGCTCCCCACCACCGCGGAGACCATGAGCTGGCCCCGCAAAAATCCCGCCAGCTCCCGGCGCATCTCCCTGAGAAGCCGCACCGCCATTTCCCGGGAATGCACCGGAAGGGTGAGCAGCAGCCAACCGCCGATGCTTTTCCGGTCCCGCAGAAAATAAAACGCAAAGGCCGGAGCCAACAGCAGCTTGCTCAAGCCGTCCAGCAGGTTCCCGGCCTGGGCCATGGTGGCGGGCACCACATCCGTAAGCAGCGTTTGGCCGTTCTCCAGCAAAGAGGCTTTCAGCTCTTCTCCCAAACCGATGCCGTTCTCCGCCAGCCAGCTTTCCGCCTGCTGCATCCAGTGGCTCATTTGGGCATAGAATAAGGGGAGCATGCCCATCAACTGGCGGGCCTGCTCCAACACAAAGGGTACAAGCAACAACAGGGCCCCTACAAGCCCCGCCGTCACCGCCAGCATGGAAAGGGACGCGGATAAGCCGGGCGGCAAGCGCCTTTCCAAAAGGCGCATCACCGGCAGCGCCGCCATGGCCGCCAGCATCCCAAAAAAAAGCTGCAGTACCGCTTGCCACAGCAGCGCCCGCGCCCACACGGCCGCCAGCGCCAGGATAAGGAGCAGAGCCCCTTGCCAGATCCGCTTCCGAATGGGCGCGCCGCGCGCTGTGTGCATAATCTTTCCTTCCTCTCCCAACGAACGGGCTTCTACCACATCCTGCTGATTTTGCGCAGCTGGTCCACCTGCCGCTGGACCTGCCTTTTCAGCTTCTGGTTGCCTGGCAGCAGCATCATGCCCGCGCCCACCGCGAAGCCGATCACGCCTGTAACCGCCATCTTGGTCACATTCATCCTTCCTCCCCCTTTCTTTGGGTCTCCTGGAGCTGTGTCCATGGATGCAACTCCGAGGCGATGATTTCAAAGGCCCCTACGTCTCCGGCGCTTTCCTGGGGCCTGAGCCGGTACGAGGTGGCGTAGGCCCTGCGGCCCAGCAAGCGGTACAGCGGTCCGTCGCTGACCTCCAGGGCCACCACCCGGAAGGTTTCCCCATGAATCATCGCGTCGGTCACCATGCCGGCGTTTTCCCCGCTGGTGAGAAACACCCGGGTCAGCCGCACCTCCGGCCCCTTGGGCAGGCGGGTAGCTTCCCCGCACACCAGCACGCAGGCGTTGCCAATGACGGAAATGGCCCGGCGGGGCACCCACCGGGCGCTGCCCAATCCCCGGCGGATCACCAGGCCCTGGAGCTGTTTTCCGCTTTTGGACAACACCCCCCGCTCCACGAACCCGAGGGTTTTCCCGTTTCCTACCACCGGCATGCCAATGAGGCGCTGCAAGCTGGTCACCTTCCGTCCTCCCCTCGTTTTTTCATCCAGGAGCGCAAGGGTATTTTGTCCCGCGCCGCGAAGGAATCAGCAAGCAAAACCTGTCAAGGTTCTTGCCGTTCCTTCCCGCAAAATCCCCGCTTGTGGGAAAAGGGAAAAAAACTTCCTGCGAAAATGAACCACTCCTGGCAAATTCTGCCATAGGTGCAAAGCAGAAAGTCTTGGAAATCCTAGCAAGGTTTCCACATTTCCTTCCGTTTTCTGCCAAAAAACTTCCTAAGAATGCGCTAAATCCCAAGTATTTCCAGGGTTTTGGGGCCCAATTGCGGAAGATGCCCCCTGGTGCGTTCGTCAGATGGGCGAAGGCAAGGGGCTCCCCCCCTGCCGAAAGATTAAAGGAGGTATCCCCGATGCAAAAGACCCCTATTTACAAAAGATGCCTCTGGTTGATGGTCGCCCTGGTCATGCTGGCTCTCCCCGCGCTGTCGCTGGCGGAGGATTACCTGGTGGTAAAAGGCGGACTCCTCAACCTGCGTGAAGAGGCCTCCACTTCCAGCAAGGTGCTGGGACAATACCCCAGCGGAACCTGGATGGCTGTGGCTTCCTCCGCTGACGGTTGGAGCCGGGTCACGGTGAACGGCAAGAACGGCTATGTGATGAGCAAGTATCTCTCCAGCGCCGAAGGGTCCAACACCGCGTACATCCGCACCAACACCGGAGCCAACCTGAACCTGCGCACCACGCCCTCCTACACCGGCGACATCATCGCCAGCTTCGCCAACGGCGGCAAGGTGAGCGTGCTGATCAGGGGCATCAATTGGTCCAAGGTGAGCGTGAACAGCGCCATCGGCTACATGGCCAACAAGTTCCTCAGCGGCTCCGCCTCTTCCGGCGGCACCTCCACCAGCGGCTATCCCAAGACCGGCGTGGTGAACAATCCTGGCAGCAAGCAGGTGCTTCTGCTCCGTGACGCTCCCAGCACCGATGCCAAAGTAATCGGCTACTATGGCAATGGCGTATCCGTGAAACTGCTGGGCGTCAGCGGCAACTTCTACAAAGTGACCGTGGACGGCAAGAATGGCTACATGATGAAGTCCTACATCAAGGTCACCTCCTCTTCCCCCGTCACCGGCGGCTTCCCGGCGACTCCCTTCACCGCCGCGCTGAAAAACCCCAACGGCGGCTGGGTTGTGAACTTCCGCAAGGCCCCCGGCATGAACACCAGCATCATCAAGGCCTACCCCGTGGGCACGGAAATCACCGTGCTGGAAGTGGGCGAGAATTGGTCCAAGGTGCAGATCGACGGCGTGGAAGGGTATGTAAGCACCTACTTCTTCAAGGCCCTGTAATCGATCTAGAAACCATTCACTCAAAAAAACAAAGGAGCCGCAGCATTTTGGCTGCGGCTCCTTCGCTTGCTTTGGGGCCGGAGGGTGGGGGATTTGATTGTGATTTGTCTTTAGATAGAGAAGACTTTAGTTTGGAAGGAATGTAGGACTTTCACCATGGTGATGGTGATATTTTCTTGACCTTGTTCGAAGGAAACGAAAACGTTAGGAGGCCGGGGGGAGTTCCGATTCCTCTTTCGCCCACCCCAGGGCTATGCCCTGGGGTGGGTACGTTTCAGATAAATCGTCGCGGTCTTCACTACCGTTTGACCGCTCGTTTATCTTCCCACTTCGGATTGCTTTGGGCTTCGCCCAAGCATCCACTGGACGCACGCTTCCCTCCGCTGCCCCGGACCCCGATTGATGCACACAAGTCCCTTCTCATAAATTGCCGCGACTTATCAAAGAGATAATAGGCCTATTTTGAAACCTGCCCCTATGCGATGATATGCCACAACGGAAGGGGAGGAGGCAAGGAGCGCTAGGGGAACCCGCTCCTTCCCTTTACCATACCCCCGCCCTGATTCCGGGGCCGGCGGGCCCCTTGCCCTGCCCTGTCCCCCGTGGTATCATGGAAGCGCAAGTATCGTTAGGATACGAAAGGGAGTCTGCCTGTGGAAACCTCTTCCTTTTTGAAGGGAATGGCGCGGCTGGGCGTGGATTTTTTTACAGGGGTGCCCGATTCGCTCTTGAAGCCGCTGAATGATGCCATTTATGCGGCCTATGGGGACACGGGCCGCCATGTGGTGGCGGCCAACGAGGGCGGTGCGGCAGCCCTTTGCGCCGGACATTACATTGCCACCGGAAAGCCAGGGCTTTGCTATTTGCAAAACAGCGGCATTGGAAACGCGGTGAACCCCATCGCCTCCTTGCTCAATGGCCGGGTCTACGGCATTCCCTGCGTCTTTGTGGTGGGCTGGCGGGGGGAACCGGGGATCAAGGATGAGCCCCAGCACGCCTTCCAGGGCCTTGTGACCCGGGAAATGCTTGAGTTGCTGGACTTGGACGTATTTCCCCTGACTCGGGATACCGGGGAGGAAGAGTTCTTTGCCACGCTGCCTTTGGCCCAGGCGGCCCTGGAAGCGGGCAAAAGCGTGGTCTATTTGGCAAGCCAGGGGGCCTTTTCCGGCGGGCCCCGGGCGGCCTTTGAAAGTTCCCATTCCTTGCGGCGGGAGGATGCCCTGCGGGAGATTTTACGGAACTCCTCCCCCAAGGACCTGTATGTGTCCACCACCGGCAAAACCTCCCGGGAGGTTTTCGAGCTCCGGGAGGAGTTGGGCCAGGACCACGGCCATGATTTTTTAACGGTGGGCAGCATGGGCCATGCCAACATGATCGCCCTGGGCATCGCCATGGAAAAGCCGGACTTCACCGTTTGGTGCCTGGACGGGGACGGCGCGGGGCTGATGCACCTGGGCGGCCTGGTGACCGAAGCCCGGCAGCGGGCCCTGAACCTGGTGCATGTGCTGCTGAACAACGGGGCCCATGAAAGCGTGGGCGGCATGTCCGTAGCCTGCGGTGGGCTCTCCTTTACGCCCATCGCCCAGGCCGCCGGGTTTGACCTGTGCCGGCGGGCCGAGACCCTGGAGGAGCTTCGGGTCCACACGGCCTTTTTCCGGGAGCAGGGCGGCGGGGGATTGCGCTTTCTGGAAATCATGCTGGCCCAAGGCTCCCGGGAGGATCTGGGCCGCCCCACCCTCACCCCCAGGCAAAATCTCCTGGGCCTGATGGAAACCCTGCGCAAGAACACATAAGGGGGCGGACGTGCGGATGAAAGCGCTGATTCTCAACTCGGGCATGGGCACCCGCCTGGGGGAGCTGACCCGGAATAAGCCCAAGGGCATGCTGGACATCGGCGGGGGATATACCCTGCTGAGCCGTCAATTGGAACTCCTATCCCATTTGGGAATCTCCCAGGCGATCATCACCACGGGGCCCTTTGCCCCGCTGCTGGAAAGCCATGTCCAGGCTTTGGGCCTGCCCATGGACATCGCCTTTGTCCACAACCCGGACTATGCCCGCACCAACTACATCCAAAGTATCCACCTGACCGCGCCGCTGCTGCGGGGCCAGGGCGCGCTGCTGCTTCACGGAGACCTGGTGCTGGAGGAAAGCGTGCTGCGGGACCTGATCCAAAGCCCCGTCAGCGCCATGGCGGTGGACAGCGGCTTGCCCCTGCCGGAAAAG
Organism: Candidatus Limiplasma sp.; assembly: GCA_034927815.1. GTDB lineage: Bacteria > Bacillota > Clostridia > Christensenellales > Aristaeellaceae > Limiplasma. The sequence continues at coordinate 138,900 of JAYFPK010000006.1, read as the reverse complement.
GACTTCAAAGCGCGGCTGCGGGAGAGCCGCATCGTGGCCGTGGGGGTGGAGCTCTTCGGGCCGGATTGCCAGGCTTGCCAGCCAGCCTACCACCTTTTGTCTCAAGACCTTGCCCTCTGGCTGGACAGCATCGCGGCCTTTGTTCAGCAGGGAGAGGTCGGGGTGTATGCGGAAAACGCCTTCAACGCCCTGGATGGCGCGCTTCCTCTGTATCCCCTGGAATTGGGGGGGCGGCTCTGCGCCGAGATCGACGATCCCCGGGACCTGGAAAAGGTGGGGCGGCAGTTTCTGGAGACCTTGGCGTAAGCCCTTCCCCATTCCAAATCCACCCCTCAAAACGTCAGCAAGGGGGCATCTTTCATGAAGCAGGTCTACATGTGCTTCAGCACCGATATCCTTCATAGCGGACATATCCGCATCCTCCGCCGGGCAGCGGAAATGGGCGAGCTCACCGTGGGGGTGCTCACGGACGAAGCCATTGCCGCCTATAAGCGCTACCCCCTGATTCCCTTGCCGGAACGCGTGCAGCTCTTTGAAAGCCTCAGCGGGGTCAAGCGGGTGGTGGTGCAAAAGACGCTGAGCTACCGGGACATCATCACGGAACTGACTCCGGACATCGTGGTCCATGGGGATGATTGGCGCACCGGCGTCCAGTCCCGGATCCGGGAGGAAGTGGTGGACCTGCTGGCGGGATACGGCGGGGAGCTGGTGGAGTTTCCCTATACCTACAGCGCCGCCGAGGAGGCGGTGTCCTCCCTGGGCTCCCGCCTGAACATGCCCGAGATCCGCCGGGGGCGGCTGCGCCGCCTTTTGTCCATCAAGCCGCTGCTGAGCGTTCTGGAAGCCCACAACGGCATCACCGGGCTCATCGTGGAGAACGCCCAGGTGGACGTATCCGGCGGCAAAAAGGGCTTTGACGCCATGTGGGTCAGCTCCCTGTGCGATTCCACCGCCAAGGGCAAGCCGGACATTGAGCTGGTGGACTTGACCAGCCGCATCGCCACCCTGGAGGAGATCATGGAGGTCACCACCAAGCCCATCATCCTGGACGGGGACACCGGCGGGCAGACCGAGCATTTCGTCTTTGCCCTGCGCACCCTGGAGCGGTTGGGAATTTCCGCCATCGTCATCGAGGACAAAACGGGCCTGAAAAAGAACTCCCTCTTTGGCACCGGGGCCCAGCAGCGCCAGGAAAGCGTGGAAGCCTTCTGCGAGAAGCTCCGGGCCGGAAAGAAGGCTCAAAAAACCAAGGATTTCATGATCTTCGCCCGCTGCGAAAGCCTGATTTTAGGCCAGGGGCAGCAGGACGCTTTGCTTCGCTGCCACCGCTATGTCCAGGCGGGGGCCGACGGCATCATGATCCACAGCTGCCAAAAGACCCCGGATGAAATTCTGGAGTTTCTGCGCCGCTTCCGGGAGGAGGACAAGGCCACCCCCGTCATGGTGGTGCCCACCACCTACGACAGCATCACGGAGCCGGAGCTTCAGGCCGCCGGGGCCAACATCGTCATCTACGCCAACCACCTGCTGCGCAGCGCCTTCCCCGCCATGGTCCAAACGGCCCAGACCATCCTCACCCATGGCCGCTCCCTGGAGGCGGATGCCCGGTGCATGCCCATCAAGGAAATTCTGACATTGATTCCCAGCGAGGAATAATACAAAGGAGGTTTTCCCATGGCTTCCTTTACACCCTTTTGCCCGGTGGACGTCCGGGTGCTGCCCAAGGCCCAGGGGGAGGCGGCCCTGAGAGAAATGCTCCTGGGCCGGGCTGAAAAGCTCCTGGTGCTGGCCCCCCGCTCCTTGTGCACGAGGCTGTCCTTGGCGGCCCTGTTCACCGCCTTGCAAGGGGACGGCCATTGCCTTCACCTGGTGACGGACGTTCCCCCCAACCCCTCCGTTCAGCGCCTGGCGGACCTGCTGGCCCAGCTCCGGGAGCAGGACTTCGCCCCCAGCTGCATCCTGGCCATCGGCGGAGGAAGCTGCATGGATCTGGCCAAGGGGGTCAGCGCTTTGTGGAGCTTGCCCCTGGAGGACATTGCCGATTCCGAAGCCGTGGGCCGCACCATCCGGGAGAAAAAATACCTGCGTCAGGACCGTGTCCTTCCGGGTATCCTTACTATGCCCACCACCGCCGGGACCGGCAGCGAGGTGACCCGCTGGGCCACCCTATGGGATACCGGGCGAGGCCAGAAGCTATCCATCGATTGGGCCCAGGGCTTCCCCAAAGCCGCTATCCTCATCCCGGAATGGACGGCGGGCATGTCCGCCTCTTTGACCCTTTCCACCGGGCTGGACGCCCTCTCTCACGCCATGGAGGCCTTCTGGGCCAAGGCCCGTACCCCCCTCTCCCAGGCCCTGGCCCTGGGTGCCGTGGACCGGGTACGGCGCTTTTTGCCCCAGGTATTGGCCTCCCCCCAGGATATCCCCCTGCGCCAGGAGATGTGCACCGCCTCTTTGCTGGCTGGGCTGGCTTTTTCCCAAACCCGCACCACCGCCTGCCACAGCCTGAGTTATCCCCTGACCTTGCGCCACGGCCTGCCCCACGGCTATGCTGCCGCCCTGACCCTGGCCTCCGTCATGCGGCGCAACGCCGCAGTCCTGCCGGAGATAGAGCGGCTTTCCTCCCTCTTTGACGAGGACGAAGGCTTCCCCTCCTGGCTTCAGCAGGTGAGCCGGGGCATCCAGGACCTGCGCCTATCCGCCTTTGGCGTTGAGGAGGAAGCCCTGCCGGGTATCGCCCAGGCGGCCTTCACCGCCGGGCGGATGGATAACAACCCCGTGATCTTTACCCAGGAGCAATGCTTAGAAATTTTGCGGGAATGCTACTGAGGCGTCCCCCGCAAGCCGGAGGCGACCCCACACCGGACCGCCGCTTGTCCCTGGCAGGAAAAGGTCCTCCCGTTGTCGAACCCTATCCATAGCAACCGAAAATTGTCCCGTGGGCCGGGACGCCGGACCCAGGCGAACGGATGGGAGCGTGAGACCATTGGACAACCAATGCGAAGCCTTCCACGCCTTGTTTCCCCATTACACGCAAAGGAGCTGTACCCTATGAAGACTACCATCACCGCCAAGAACATGAACGTTTCCGACGCCGTAACCCAGCGGATCATGAAAAAGGTCAGCAAAATGGAGCGTTACCTGGACCAGAACACGGAAATGCAAGTGCGCCTGGGCAGGCAGAAGAACGACCGCCGCACCTGCGAGATCACCGTCATCTCCGAGGGCGTGCTGCTCCGCGCCGAATCCAGCAACGACGATAACCTGTACGTAAGCATCGATCAGGCCCTGGCGAAGCTGGAGCGGCAGATTCACAAGCACCGCACCAAGCTGGAGAAGCGCCTGCGGGAGGATGCCTTCCAGCCCCAAGAGTTCGAATTTGTGGAGGATATGGACGAGCCCGCCCAGGCGGCCCGGAAAATCGTCCGGCACAAGACCTTCCCTGTACGTCCCATGTCCGTGGAGGACGCGATTTTGCAGATGGAGCTCCTGGGCCACAGCTTCTTTGTTTTTATCAACTCGGAAACGGATCACACCAACGTCCTGTACCTGCGCAAGGATGGCGACCTGGGCCTTCTGGAGCCGGAGGTATAATCGGGAAAAGCGTCCCGGGAGCCAGGCCTTGGGCCTAACGCTCGGGGCCTTCCTCCGCAGTCTCATCAAATTCTCATTTTCCTTTCAGCCATTCTTTAGCGTTTTTTGACCAGTTCCCGCTTTTCCGGGGTTCCGGGCTGTGCTATGATGGAGCTGTCAAAGAAAGTCCCGTTGAAGATGGAGGAGGATTGCTCATGGAGAATCGTCAAGAACCCCTGGGACCCGAGGGCAGCTACTACGAGGCCAAAGCCCGCCGGGATCAGGAGCGCTTTCACCGTAAAATGGCCGGGGTCTATCCCCTGTTCATCACAGGGTTGTACTTGGTGCTGGGTTTTCTGTTCGGCCTGTGGCATCCCGGCTGGCTGCTGTTTTTGACCATTCCCCTGTTCTATATGCGCCCTGCCACCCCCTGGCAAAAGCTTACCAACCCGGTGGCCATCACGCTGATCTATCTGATCCTGGGTTTCTACTTTCACCTGTGGCACCCCGGCTGGATGATCTTTCTGGTGATCCCGGTGGCGGCGGTCCTGGGAAAGACGGACAAGGCGTAATGCCATAGCCCAAGGAAGCCTTTGCGCCCGAGCGTTCTCGGCGCAAAGGCTTCCTTATTTTACAGAAAGAACCGTGCTTTCCCCGCTTATCCCAAATCAAGCCTCGGCCAGGAGGCTTGGGCGGCTTCGTAGCCTTGGATCAGCGCGTCGCACCAGGCGTCAAACTCCGGGTCCGGGGTTTGGCATTCGGGATGGGCGTCGATATGCGCCACCGCCTCCCGGACGCCCTGGTCAAAGCGGATGGTGGGCTGGAAAGCGGGTACCGCCCGCCTGATCTTGGTATTGTCAAAAATCACGGTGTTGCTCTTATCCCCCAGCAACCCCCCGGTAAAGGTGGGGCAAAGGGCCGCCAGGGTTTCGCTGGCGATATGCACCATCTGGGGCTCCCTTCCCGCCGCCCGGCCCAGCGCTTCCAACACCTGGTTCCAGGTGAGGCTTTCCTCTCCTGTGATGTGGTAGCTCTCCCCGATGGCGTGGAGGTTGCCCATCAGGCCGCAAAAGCCCACCGCGAAATCCCGGCTGTGGGTCAGCGTCCACAGGCTCAGTCCGTCCCCGGGAACAATGACCTTGCGCCCCTCCCGGATGCGCCGCATCACCGCGTAACTGCCGTTTTTTCCGTGAAGGGGTAAGGGGATTCTCCGCTGGTCATAGGTGTGGCTGGGTCGAACGATGGTCACGGGGAAGCCGTTTTTCCGGTACTCCTCCATCAAAAGCTCCTCGCAGGCGATCTTGTCCCGGCTGTACTGCCAGAAGGGGTTCGCCAGGGGGGTGCCCTCCGTGATGACGGGAGAGGCCAGCGGCTTTTGGTAGGCCGAGGCCGAGCTGATGAAGAAATACTGCTGGGTTCTATCCCGAAACAGCTCCACATCCCGCCGCACCTGATCGGGGGTGAAGGCGATGAAATCCGCCACCACGTCAAAGCGCATATCCCCCAGCTTTTCCTTCACCTCCTGGAGGTTGTGAATGTCCGCCGGGAGGATCTTGGCGCCCTGGGGGACCAAATCGCTGCGGTTTCCCCGGTTAAGCAGATACAATTCCCACCCCTGGTTGACGCACAATTGGGAAATGGATGCGCTGATGGTTCCTGTTCCTCCGATGAATAATGCTTTCATTTGTTTTCTCCTCGCAGGCCTGATGGGCTTTTTCTAATCCTTATGATAGCATATCCACCTCCCGGGGGCAAGGCGGAGGCCGAAAGGCGAAATATCGTGCAAAAGCAGGAAAAAATACCCAGGAAGAGGAAGTGTACTGCATCATTCTTTCATCAGCAAAGGAGGGACAAAAATGGCCGATCCTCAAAAACCAGTGGATTCCCCATCGGATCAGGCTTTGGATACGCAAACAGCGCCGCAGGGCGGTCCGGCAGCCCCCAAAAAAGCGGCTCCCAGAACGAAGGTCCAGGGAAAGCCCTCCGCACGGGGAAAGGCCCAGCCCGGCGTGAAGGCCGCGGCCCAGAAGAAGCCTCCCGCAAGGGCAACGGCCGCTTCGGGCAAAGCGCCCTCCAAAGCCTCCGCCCCGGCTTCGGCCAAGACTCCGGCCCGGCGGCGTCCTTCCGGCGCGGCTTCCGCCGTCTCCCGGCCTAAGCGGGCGCTGCCCCGGGAAGTCCCCCAGGAGGTTCTTCTTCCCGCTTCCCAGGAACCCTCCCTTCCCCAGGCTTCCCAGGAACCCGCGCCGCTTCCCCCCCAGCCCGCCCTTTCCGCCCCCGAGGCTTCCGTACCCGTGGATTTTGACCAGCTTTCCCAGCGCATGCTTCTTTTGCAGCAGGAGATCCGCCAGCTGGGCATCCCCGTGGTGATCCTGCTGGAGGGCTGGGACGCCGCGGGTAAGGGCACCTTGCTGGGTGAGCTGTTGGAGGGGCTGGATCCCCGGGGCTACAAGGTACACGTCATGGATTCCCCCAGCCAGGAGGAGCGCCGCTACCCGGCCTTCCGCCGCCATTGGGTGGCCATGCCCGCCAAGGGGAACATCTCCCTGTTTGTGGGAAGCTGGTATCGGGAGGTCAGCAACGACTGCCTGACGGACAAGGCCGCCCGCAAGGACCTGCCCCAGTGCTATGCCCAGATCCTGCAATTGGAGAGCCAGCTGGTTTGCGACGGCACGCTGCTGCTCAAATTCTTCCTGAACATCTCCAAAAAAGAGCAAAAGGCCCGGCTGAAAGCCCTGGAAAGCAAAAAAAGCACCCGGTGGCGGGTGACCAAGGAGGCCTGGGCGCAAAACGAGCGCTATGAGGAGATGATGCATCTCTATGACGCCATGATGGGCCAGACGGACCGGGAAGGGGCGCTGTGGCACGTGCTGCGCAGCGAGGACAAGCGCGCTTGCAAGGAGCAGATGTTCACCCTGGTGATCGACGCCTTTACCCAGGCCATCGCCGCCCAAAAAGCCGCCCCCGCGGCCTTTGACGTTCCCGAGCTGCCCGGCGTGCAGCCCGTTCCCACGGCGCCCATAGCTCCCCTGGCCTCCTTCCAGACCTTTCAGCCCGATGCGGGGGATTATAACGAGGCGATGGACCAGGCCCAAAAGCGGCTGTACAAGCTGCAAAGCCAGCTCTACCGCCAGCAGGTTTCCACCGTGGTCTGCTTTGAGGGCTGGGACGCCGCTGGCAAGGGCGGCAGCATCCTTCGCCTCACCCGGGGCCTGGACGCCCGGGGCTTTGAGGTGATCCCCACCTCCGTCCCAAGTCCCACTGAAAAGAGCCATCACCACCTATGGCGCTTTTGGAGGGATCTGCCCAAGGACGGCCACATCGCCATTTTTGACCGCACCTGGTATGGCCGGGTCCTGGTGGAGCGGGTGGAGGGCTTTTGCACCCAGGCCCAATGGCAGCGGGCTTATGAGGAGATCAACCAGTTTGAGCTGGAGCTGGCCCGCCACGGGACCATTGTGCGCAAGTTCTGGCTCCAGATCGACCCCGGGGAGCAGCTGGCCCGCTTTGAGCAGCGCCAGAGCGACCCCCAAAAGCAGTGGAAGATCACCCAGGAAGACTGGCGCAACCGGGACAAATGGGCCCAGTATGAGCTGGCCGTGGACGAGATGCTCCAGCGCACCCACACTTCCCACGCCCCCTGGATCGTGGTGGAGGCGGACAACAAGCGCTTTGCCCGGCTCAAGGTGCTCCACACCCTCATCGAGGCCATGGAGCAAGCGCTGGCAAAGTAACGAACGAACCGGATTGCCACAGGAGGAAATTCCATGGAAATGCACATCGGTTATCAACTCTATTCCGCCAGGGAGCCGGCCCAAAGCGATCTGGAGGGCGTGCTGCGCCAGTTGGCCGGCATGGGCTATGAGGGCGTGGAATTCGCGGGGTTTTACGGCCATAGCGCCAAGGAGGTCCGCAAGCTCCTGAAAGCCGTTGGGCTCAAGGCTGCCAGCAGCCATGTGCCCCTGAAAACGGTCCAGGAGGACATGGCCTCGTTTATCCGCTTCCATAAGGCCATCGGCTGCCCCTTCATCGCCATCCCCTATCTGGAGGAGCCCATGCGCCCCGGCGCGCCCGGCTTCTCGTCGGTGCTGCGGCTGCTGTACAGGTTCGGCCGCCAATGCAGAAAGAGCGGCATCCAGCTTCTGTATCATAACCACGATTTTGAGTTTGTGGAGGTCAGCGGCCAGGCGGGGCTGGATTTTCTCTTTGACGCGATCCCCGAAAAGCTCCTTCAAGCCGAAATCGACACCTGCTGGGTGAAGTACTCCGGCATTGATCCCGTGGCCTACCTGGGCAAGTATGCCGGGCGTTCCCCCGTGCTGCACCTGAAGGATTTCGTAGGGCAAAAGACGGACCGGCCCCCTTACGGATTGCTGGGGCTGCCCCCCTTGCCCGCTTCGGAGGAGCCGCAGGACGCTCCCCAGGAGGTTCCCTTCGCCTACCGGCCTTTGGGCTACGGCTGCCAGGACATGCCCGCCCTGTGGCGGGCCGCTCAGGACGCGGGGGTTCAGTGGGTCATTGTGGAGCAGGACGACTCCGGGGATCAGGATCCCCTGGGCGACGCCCAAAAGAGCATTGAAACCCTGAAAAAATTGCGGAAATAAAAGGGGTTGCGCCACAAGAAAGCGGCGGCCTTTGGGATGGCCGCCGCTTTCTTGTGGATCCTTACTTGGTATGGTAACTGGCGCACATGCTCTCGTCGCAGCTTCCGCTGTCACAGTCTTGGCGGTAAGCCACCTTGATGCTGTCCAGGGAGCACCGGTCATCCTGGGCCCAATGCTTGCAGCTGGCCACGTTACAGTGAATGCATTGATTCTTTGGGGAAAAAGCCATTGTAAAAACCTCCTTGCGATTGTCAATCGATCTCCTCCCAGAGGATGCCCACAAAAACCCCCGCTCATACCGGGCCATCCTGTTCGACTTGGAGATGCGTTTGTGCTATAATAAGCAGCCCGGCCCAAGCCGGATATTGAAAATCATCCCAAAGGAGCACCCATGAGCAAAAGATTTTTTACGTTCCAAAACCTATGCTTTTCCGCCGTTTTGGCGGCCCTGTACGTGGCATTGACGGTGCTTCTTCCCTTTAGCTACGGCCCGGTGCAGTTTCGCATTTCCGAAGCCCTGACCCTTTTGCCCGTGCTTTTCCCCCAATCCATTCCGGGGCTCACCTTGGGCTGCCTCATCGCCAACCTGCTGGGCAGCAGCACCCCCTGGGACGTGATCTTCGGCACCTTGACCACCTTGCTGGCCGCCATCGCCACCTACCGCCTCCGCCAGAACATCTGGCTTGCGGCGGCGGCCCCGGTGCTGGGCAACGGAGTTGTGGTGGGCCTGGTATTGCATCTGACCCTGGGTTTTCCCCTGGTGTCCACCATGCTTTCGGTAGCCTTTGGCGAGGCCTGCGTGCTCTATCTGCTGGGGGTTCCCCTGGTGCGGGCCTTGAAAAAAATCACCTTGCCCTCCTGGCTGGCATAGCCTCCGCAAAAATTTAACTTTTCAAGCGTTTTTTTCCATTGCTGAATCGTTGTATCAGGCAGAAGGCATTCAGACGCAAGCGTCGGGCCTTTCCGGTCCGGGCCGGCTTGTTTCCATGCCGATTCCCTGTAAGGAGGAAGCGTTCCTATGAAGCGTTCATCCCACTTGGCGCAAAGGCTGCTGTGCATGGCTTTGACTCTTTTGCTGACCTTTACCGCCTCGGGCCTGGCGGACGACCCGCCCACCCCGGCGCCGGTTCCGCCCACAGAGTCGGGTGCCCCAGCCAGTTCAGGCGAGGCGCTGACCACCGGGCCGGCTCCCCAAGGGGATGAGACACCCGGCAAGAATACCCCTACCGTCCATGGGGACACCCCCGGACCCAGCGCGGATACCGCCACTCCCGGCACGGACACCCCGGGACCCAGCACAGACACCCCTGCTCCCGGCACGGATACCGCGAGACCTAACACAGATACTCCCGTCCCCGATACGGACACTCCAGGTCCCAGTATGGATACTCCCGCCCCCGGTACCGATACCCCGGGGCCCAGCACGGATACTCCCGCCCCCGGCACGGATACCCCGGGGCCCGGCACGGATACCCCGGGGCCCAGCACGGATACCCCCACCCCCAGTACGGACACCCCGGAGCCCAGTACGGAGCCCCCCACCTCCAGCCCCGTTCCCACCCCGGAGGATCCGTCCGCTCCGCCCGTTTGCGATATTCCGGACTGCCCCCATCTCGTAGTGGATGAGCATGGGAATCTCACGGCCCTATGCCCCTTGGGGGAATGGCTGCTGGCCCATCCCGAGGCCATGTTCCCGGGAATCAGCCCGATGTCCGCCAACGTACCCACGAATGTCACCCTTCCCGCCACGGGCAGCTATACCCTGTACCGCAGCGGTACCTATATCCTCACCGGAGGAAGCGCCTCTTGCAAGCTCATTGTCAGCGAGAACTGCCTGGTGGTGCTGGAGCTGGGCGATGCCCAGATCGGAACGCTCACCCTGGGCGCCCGCTGCGTCGCCGAACTCACCTATGAAAACAGCGCCATCGGCTCCCTGTCCTTGCCTGACGACGCCTCCATACGGCTGCTGGGGGAGGGAAGCCTCACCGTGGGAACCGTGGGCCCCAACATCCGGAGCATCACCGTCAGCGGAGGCAGCGTGTCCATGCCCGCGGGCATCGTCAGCGCCAACGGCGCACAGCAATTCTCCTTCCCCGCCCCCGGCTCCACCAAAGCGGCGGTGGGCGGCAAGGCCTATCCCTATACCCGCCCCTCCCCCGACGGCCAGGCCCATCTCTGGCTTCCTCCCCTGGAAAAAGGCTGGGCTTACGTGGGAAAAATGAATGGCAGCACCCTGGAAGTCACGGCCCAGGAGCAAACGCCCACTCCCTCGGATTCTTTCGATCTGTCCTCGGGCGCTCCCTTGGTCCTTGTGGACGGAGCGACTGTTACCCTTCTCCAAACCGGCGCGGCCGTCTCCCAAGCCCTCCTTGTGGACAAGGCCGATGTGACCTTGATAATGAGCGGCATCAACGCCGCTCCCGGCCCGGTGAATCTGGAATTTGTCCGGGAGGGCACGCTGCATTTGAGCGGCCACAACAGCCTGGGCGTTCTTGACGGGGGGGCCAACCTCACCGGCAGCGGCAGCCTCTCCTTGAGCAGCCTTGCGGCAGGCAGCCTGTCCGTATCCTCGGGCCTGACCCTGGCCTTTGATTCCGGGGGCGCGGCTTTGAGCGGCTGGTATTCCCTGGCTGTCCCCGGCATTCCCCTCACCGCCGGCACGAAGGCTACCCTGGATGGCAAGCCCATCGCCCTGGCCTTTTGCACCGCGGATCCCTCCACCGCGTTGCTGCCCAAAGCCCCAGCCTCCGGCAAGGCCTACTCCGCAGCCTTGGAGAGCGGCGTCCTGGTTTTGAAAACCATTCCCCAGGGAGAGCAATCCTTGGTGCTTACCAACGCGGGGTTGGCGCTGAACCGGAACGGAACCTACCGCATTACCACCAACGGCCCCACCACGGGCATTGTCACCATTGACCCCAAGGTGCAGGCCACCGTGACCTTTGTAGGCCTGGACACCTCCGGCTCCCTTCAAATCGGCCGCAACGCCTCCATTACGCTCAGCCTCCAGGGCAGTTCCTTCCTGGGAGGGGGCATCGCCATGGGCCAGGGCTCCGCTCTTACGGTGCAAGGCGGCGGAGCGCTGCTGGTATCCGGCATCGCCAAATCCGAGGGCGGCCTGGTATCCACCCAGATCAAGAGCCCCGCCAATTTGACCCTTCCCGCCCCCGGCCCCATTGCGGGCACAGGGCTGAAGCCCACGGTGCTGTTTATCTCCGACCCCAAGGGGGCGGCCATGCCCAATACCCGGATTGTGCTGAAGCTGGGCAGAAACGCCCCCTTTTCCGCCACCACGGACAGGAACGGCATGATCTACCTCTGGCGCAGCGCGCCTCTTTCCAACGTGGACGTGGTGGTGCTCTCCGACGCCAACACCTACGCCACGGTTTTGGTGGGCGGCTCCGGCGATCCGGACGCCTTGCCCACCCTCAGCAATGTCTCGGTCAACGCCTGGGGAACCATCTCCTACACCGCCTCCGGCGCTGCCGCCTCCGGCGTGCAATATTACATCAACCGCCCGGGGATCAACATGCCCGATACCTATATGGCAGGGGCGGGCCATGTGCTGGAGCAGCTTGGGGAGTGCAACATCCCCGGCCTCAACAAGGGCGACTTGGTGACCTTCCGGGTGTTTGCCTGCGCTAAGGCCAACGTGCCCCTCACCGCCGATACCGCGGACGGCTTTGCCTTCAGCGAGCAGTATTCCTTTACGGTCTCCCATGTCCGCTTCCCCTTCTCTTTGGAAGCGCAGCACAAAACCTACAACGGCAAGAAGTTCTCCTTCGCTTCCGGGCTGATCCCCAAGGGGGCCTCCATTACCTGGTTCTCCGGCTCCCAGCCGCTAAAGGACGCCCCCTCCAGGGTGGGGCGCTATACCGCGAAGATCAGCATCCCTCCCGGGCATCCTGATTTCCTGCCGGGGGTTACGGATGTCACGGTGGACATTTTGCCCATTTTGGTGCTCATCCGCCCGGAGGAATCCCGCAAGGTCATGGGCAAGCCCGATCCGCCTGAATTCCTCTATACCTATGATAAAGACGCCATGCTCTCCGGCGATAAGGTCACGGGCCCCTTGATCCGTGTGCCCGGAGAAGCGCCCGGCAACTATCCCTACCGCACGGACGTTTTGGTAGCCGCATCCTATTACCGGCTGGAGATCGACCCTGACGCCCCCATGTTCTTCATCGATTTCGATCCCCGCCATTTCAAACCCTTTGATCCCCTGGCCCGGATCGACCCGGTTCACGAGGTCATCGTCTTCAGCGACGGCCGCAAGCTGGACCTGATCACCGCCACTGTGCAAAAGCTCAACATCAGCGGCGTGCGCTACGGGGAAATGATCACGGAGGAGGGCTCCGGCAAACCCAGGCCCTTCACCCCCTCCCTGCGGCTCCGCTCGGGCTATGACGCGGCTTTGCTGATTCTGCAAGCGGAGCCGGAGCTCAACGAGGACGGCGGATATGTCACCGACCTGGATGGCAACCCCGTGGTCACAGGCCGCACCCTCACCTTGACCTATACCCACCTGGAGTCCATGCGCCGCCAGCGGATCACCCACATTGCCTTTGGGTTGAACGGAACCTTCTGCTACCTGGAGCTGGAGGAGCTCCGCCAAGAGGCCGTCAATGCCTTGAGAACCGAGGGGGATATCCCCCGGGTGGGCTCCTATTTCACCATCACCCTCAGCCCTGTGACCCGCAGCGCCGCCTTGCCCGAGGGCGCTCCTTCCGCCCAGGAGAGCGCCGCTTTGCAAGCGCCCCTGGCCCAGGTGCGCCTGGAGCTGGTGAACGGGTCCCGGCGGCTGGACATCACATCGGTCCTGCCCTCCGCCCGGCTGCTGATGGACGTGAGCCCGGCCCTGACCTCTCTGGGCCAGGAAGCCCAGTCCCCGGAGCAGGACGTGGAGGAAACCGTCCTGGGCGAATCCCGGCAGGCGACGCCTCCCTCCCAGGAAGAACCGGATCATGACCAGGCCGTTCAAGAGGCTGCGGATACCCTGGAGGGCCGGGTGGACCCCACCGCCCAGGGCCTGGAGCTGGCCCGGCAAACCTTGGAGGAGGTCTTGCGCCAAAAGGGCTGTTCCCTCAGCTTCTTCGCAGCCCTCTCCCATCCCCTTGACAGCCTGTTGGTTGTGCCCTATACTCTTTCGGAAGCCCAAGCAATGCCCTATACCGCTGTCCTGCGCACCAGGCCCTACCTGATGGCGAGCCTTGTCCCCCATGGCAACGGTCTGTACGGACTGGCCTTTACCGGCCTGTCCACCCAGCCCTAAATCCATCCTTACAAGGAGGAAACCCCATGTCCCGTTTGCTGTCAAAGACCCTGTGCCTGTTGCTTAGCGTGGTTTTGTTCTGTTCCCTCTTCCCCGCCGTCCTGGCGGAGACGGCATCCGCCGCCGGTGAAAACGCGGCGGATTTCGTTCCCGAAGACCTGACCTCCGAGGAGCTGGCCCTGTGGGAAAGCTGGTCCAACGGGTCCCCGGAGGAAGAGGAAGCCGACGCCCAGAACGCCGAGGCCCTGGCCCCCGAGGAGGAAGCGGCCCTGTCGGAGTTGGAGAGCGTCATCAACGAAAACCAGCCCATGGACGAGGTGGACCTCACCAACCTGGAGCCCAACGGGCTGTTGCCCGGCAACGTGTTCAACATCCTGCTCCTGGGCGTGGACAACCGCAGCACCGATCTGGAACGGGGCCTTTCCGACGCGGTCATCATCTGTTCCGTAAACCTGGATACCGGCAATGTGAAGCTCACCTCCATCGCCCGGGACACCGCCGTCATCGTGCCCGGCTTCAAGAGCAAGAACCGCATCAACGTGGCTTACAAGCGCGGCGGGCCCGAACTGTCCATGAAAACCGTGAACCGCAACTTCGACATGAACATCCAGCGCTATGTGGTGGTCAATATCCACGGCCTGGCGGATATCATCGACTCCCTGGGAGGCGTGGACATCTCCATGACCAGCAAAGAGGCGGGCCGCATCAACTATGAGCTTCGCAAGGAGCCCATGGACAAGGTGAAGCGGCAAAAGGTGGAGGCCGCCGACGGCGTTCACCACCTGGACGGCATGCAAGCCGTTACCTTCGCCCGGATCCGGGGCATTGACAGCGACCTGGAGCGCACCCGCCGCCAGCGCCAGCTGCTGGAGGTGCTGATGTCCACCGTCATGAAGGACATGGATATCGCCAAGTTCATCTCTTTGGTGGAAACCGCTTTGCCCTACGGCGAAACCAACCTCACCCTCACCGAGCTTCTCCAGCTGGGCACTGCGGTGCTGGGGGGCGAGGCCATGAAGAACCTCCAAAACGGCGGGGAGATCATGGAGCAGCTCCGCATCCCTGTGGATAAGCGCTTTGGCTACAAGGAGTTTAACGGCGCCAGCCTCATCTACCTCAGCGACAGGAACCTCAAGTTCAGCATCGAGACCATCCACAACTTCATCTACGGCGCCACGTATTTGGAGGACTAACAGAAACTGTTTTGGGGCCCCTTTGGGCCACGCCGGACGCGGTCCAAAACAACATTAAAGAAGCCGTGGGGAGCGATTGCCCCCCACGGCTTCTTTTCATTTCTCCGGGACGCTGCGCCCATGCCGCCCTTGGCTACTCTCCCTTCAACCTGTACAACTCCACATGGTCATACCAAAACCCCGGGCTTGGGGCCGTGGCCACCAGATCATACCGGTCCACTATGGTTTCAGGCTGCTTTCCCCGGGTCACCACATAGGTGCACAGCCCTTCCTGCAGGTAGCGGCTTTGCTCCTGGAGCATTTCCTCCAGGGGCACGTTGGTTTGATGAAAGTACTTTACGCTGGGCACGATTCCAGAGGCGGTGTAAAAGCCCGCGTCCATGAAGCCGTAGTTCAGCAGCGTGGCGTCGGGGGTTTGGCCGATCACCGCCGCCAGCCGGTATTGCATAGTGCTCTCCTTAGGCTGTAAGAAGGAGGTCTTCACATTGGGGCTGCCCAGCAGGCACAGGGCGAAGGAAAGCGCCGCCGCCCCCGCGCACAGGCCGCGCACCGCGGCCTTCCCGGCCTTGGCCGCCCCCGGCAAGCGCCCGGCCCACAGCGCCGGAAGGGTGAAGGCCACCCCCATGAAGCTATAAAGGATCAGCCCGTAATAGGGATAGCTCTTGCCCCCAATGAACACCCCCAGCGTCAGCAGCCCCAGGCCCAGCCAAAGGGCGGCCCTTTCCCAGGGCGACGGGGAGCCCTCGGCCCGCCCTTTTTCGTTCCGGTTTGCCCCGGCCTTTTGCCGCCGGAGCCAAAGGCCGCTAATCCGGAGCATCCCTGCCGCCAGCAGCGCCAGGTAGCCCCAGTTTTCCATCCCCCAGGTGAGGAAGGAACGGGCCATGGCCTTGCCCCGGCCCCAGAGCCCCGCCGCCTCACTGCCGGAGTAGAGAAACAGGTTGTCATAGAAATAGGTTTTCAGCCAGTCCCCCAGGGCCCCATGAAGCCCGAAATAGAGAACCCAGGGAAGGGTGGCTAATGCGATCCCCGCCGCATAGGAAAAGAAGCAGCGCCACGCCGCCTTCCATTGCCCCCGTTGGGCCTGTATCCCAAAGGCGATGACGATCCAGGCCAGGTGAAGCCCCAGCATCGTGAACTTCATCCATAGCACGCAGCCGCAGAGTACGCCGCAGGCCAGGGCCGTTTTGGCGGGCATGGGGCCGGGGGCCTGTTCCTTCAGGTAGCGCAAAAGCCATAAAAGCGAGAAGGACAGCAGGGGCAGACAGAACTCCTCGGCGCTATCCCCCTGCTGGAAGGCGTAGGAGCTGGTCACCAAAGCGGCGGCCAGGGGCAGCGCCAGCAGGGCGGCCCGCCCGGCCCCGTACAGCCGCAGATGCTGGTAAAGGCTCACCAAAAACGCCGTCAGGCAAAGAATCTCCAGGAGCCACACCCCCAGAAAGGACAGGGGAGAAATCCAAGCGCATAGGGCATGCAAGCCATACAGCAGCGGACCCTTGTGATCGTACAAATCCCGGTAGATCACCCGGCCCCGGGCCATGCCCTTGCCCATGGAAAAATAAATATTCGCGTCCGACCAATCGTTGATGGGATACAGGGGCGAGGACTTGGAGCAGATCAGCAGGCAGCCCGCGGCGATGATCAGGCAATAAAGCGCTACGCTCCAAAGCCTGGGCATGCCGCTCCCTTCCCTTGCCAGATCACGGTCCATGGCCGCATCCTCTTTCCTTTGGGGCCGCGCCCCTTGCTCCCCGTAGCATATCACAACCGGCCATGCCAGGCAAGGGGAGGGCCCCGCTTCATGTTGGGATAGGAACGAATCCCACCAGATCGCCCAAAATGTGCTTTCCTTTTTGAAGCGGTAATGGTATAATGAGTAAAACCCCAACTGAACTTAGAGGAGGTCTTGTCATGCCTGAAACGACGCCCACCCCTACGCCAAAGAAGAAAAGAAACCTCTTGGTTGATTTGCTTGTCATCATGCTGGTTGCGGCCATCGTGATGGCGGTGATCGGCTTCATCGGCAAGGACAACGCCATGCGGAATAATCTTGATTTGACGGCCAAGCTGGAGGCGGCCCAAAGCACCATCCAGACCCATGAGGCTTCCCTGTCCCAGTCCAACGATGGCCTGGCTGCCGCCAACACCGCCCTCGCCGAAAAGGAAACCGCCCTGGCAGACCTCCAAAGCAAATTTGACGCGCTGACCGCCCAAGCGGCAACGGACCTGGAAACGGCCAAGGCCGAAGCGGACACCGCTTTGCAAGCGGCCAAGGATGAGGCCGCCGCCGAGCTGCAAAAGGCCAAGGACGATGCTGCCGCCCAGCTGCAGACCGCCAAGGACGAAGCCGCTGCCGGGCTCCAAAAGGCCAAGGATGAAGCCGCCGCCGAACTGAAAAAGGCCAACGAGGCAACCGCCGAACTCCAAAAGACCCATGACGCGGTTGCCGCAGAGCTGCAATCCCTCAAGGACGCGGCCGCCGTCAAGGAAGCCGCGCTCCAGGCCCAGGTGGACGATCTGACCCAGCGCCTGGACGCCTCCCTGGCCCTTAGCGCCACTCCCGTTCCCACGGCCAGCCCCAGGCCCACCTCCACCCCCAAGCCCTCCACCCCGTAAGGGGCCGGACCGGGGAGACCGGTTTTGTTGCAAAGGAAAAGCAGGCCCATTCACAAGGGCCTGCTTTTCTTCTGTCTAAAAAGGCTTCTTCCTTATTCCTGGTTCAGCTTGTCCCAGGCGGGATCGATGTCCAGGGTGGCGAAATAATCCCAAGGGGTCTCGGCGCGGCGGATCAGCCGGAAGCTGCCGTCCTCCTGGTAGAGAACCTCCTTGCAGCGCAGCTTGCCATTGTAGTTGTACCCCATGCTCAGGCCGTGGGCGCCGGTATCATGAATCACCAGCACATCCCCAATATCGGCCTTGGGCAGCATCCGGTCCACGGCGAACTTATCGTTGTTTTCGCACAGGCTTCCGGTTACGTCCACCTTGGCGTCGTGAGGCAAATGCTCCTTCCCCGGCAGCGTGATATGGTGGTAGGCTCCGTACATGGCCGGGCGCATCAAATCGCAGGCGGAAGCGTCCACCCCCAGGTAGTGCTTGTGAATGCGCTTCTCGTGGGTCACATGGGTCACAAGCCATCCGTGGGGACCTGTCATGTAGCGGCCCAACTCGGTTTTGATGGCCACGCCGGCAATGCCGTTGGCGGTGAAAACCTCCCGGTAAGCCTTCTCCACGCCACGGCCGATGGCCGGAAGGTCCGCCTCCGGCTCCTGGGGCTGGTAAGGGATGCCGATGCCCCCGGACAGGTTCAAAAAGGACAGCGTCAGCCCGGTCTCCTGCATCAGCTCCCGTCCGGTTTCCATCAGCAGCCGGGCCAAAGCCGGGTAATAAGCCGGGTCTGTGGTGTTGCTGCTCAAAAAGGCATGGAGCCCAAAGCGGGTGACGCCGTCATTCTTTACTTCCCTCAGAGCCTGGGAAAGCTGGGGACGGGTCATGCCGTATTTGGCGTCCCCGGGGTCGCCCATGATGTCGTTCCCTACCGCAAAGGTCCCGCCGGGGTTGAAGCGCAGGCAGACCTCCCGGGGAATTCCCCCGTTCTCCCTGAGCAGCGGAATATGGCTGATGTCGTCCAGGTTGACAATGGCCTCCAGCTTCCGGGCCAGGGCAAACTCCCGGGGGGGCACGTTATTGGCGCTGAACATGATCTCCTGCCCGGAAAAGCCCAGGGCATGGGCCAGCATCAACTCCGTCTCGCTGGCGCAGTCCACTCCGCACCCCTCGTCTTGCAGAATGCGCAAAATGGCCGGGGTGGGCAATGCCTTCACCGCGAAATACTCCTGGAAATCCTCCGCCCAAGCGAAGGCTTCCTTAAGCCGCCGGGCGGTTTGGCGGATGCCTTTTTCATCGTACAGGTGGAAGGGAGTCTCAAATTCCCTTACGGCCGCTTGAAAAACCTCATCTGGCAGGGAAAAATTGGGCATGGTGTTCCTCCTTTGGAAATGGCCTCCCGGTCCTGGGAGGCGGGTCCCGGCGGGCCAAGGGCCAGCCTTTGGGAAGCCCCATAAAAATAGACCGGGCCGCGAATTCGCTGTCCAGTCTATCACAGGGGGAGTGCCTTTGCAAGCGGGAATGAGTCCCACTTGCGCTTCCCATGGAAAAAATTGCCGGTATTAGGATTTGAGGCCGCTCATCTTGACGCCGTCCACCAGGTACTTCTGCAGCACGAAAAACAGCACGATGGTGGGCAAAACCGCGATGACCCCCGCAGCCATGATGGCGTTCCAGGGCGAATCGTTACGGCCGATGAAATCGGCGATGGCTACCTGGAGCACCCATTTGCTCTGGTGCTGGTTCACCACCAAAGGCCAGATGTAGCTATTCCAGTTGGCGATGAAAAACGCCACGGCCAGCGTGATGGAGATGGACTTGGACAGGGGCAGGAAGATCCGCAGATACGTGCCAAAGGGCGTACAGCCGTCGATGTCCGCGGCCTCCTCCAATTCCTTGGGGATGGTCAGGAAGAACTGCCTGAACAGAAAGATGCCGTATGCATGGGGAATCGCGGGGATGATCATGCCCGCGTAGGAATTGAGCATGCCCATCTGCTTTACCAGAATGAACAGCGGGATCATGATGACGGAAAACGGGATCATCAGCGTGGACAGGATCCACAAAAACACGAAGCGCCTGCCGGCAAATTCCAGCCGGGCCAGCCCGTACCCCGCCATGGAGTGGAACAGCAGCGCCACAAGGGTGACCGTGGAGGACACGAAGAGGGAGTTCAAAAAGTAAATATGAAAATGGTGCTCCGCCACCAGCTCATAGCCGTCCATGGAGGTCCTCAGGGGAATCAGCCGCCCGTCAAACACATCGGCCAAGGGCTTGAAGGAGTTGATCACCATGAGGTATACCGGAAGCAGCATGCAAAGCGCCAGCAGGCTGGCGAACAAAAGCTTGACTGTCCAAAGGACCTTGTTCGTCTTCATTGCTCGCCCTCGCCTTTCTGCAAGAATTTCAACTGGAGCGCGCTCACCGTGAAGATGCACAGAAACAGCACCACCGCCATCGCGGCGGAATAGCCCAGCTGGGAGTACTGGAAGGCGTTGGTATAGATGTTGAACACCGTCACGTTGGTGGCGTTGGCCGGGCCGCCGTTGGTCATGATCTTGATCAGGTCGAAGGCCTGGAAAGACGCGATGGTGGTGACCAGCAGGACGAAGGTATTCACCTCCCTGAGCAGCGGGAAGGTGATGGAGCGGAAGATCACAAAGGCGTTGGCGCCGTCCAGGCGGGCGGATTCATAGTAGCTCTGGGGCACGTCCTTCAAGGCCGCCAGGAAGATGATGGCGTAGTACCCCACCAAGTTCCATACGGAGATCAGCGCGATGCAAAACAGCGCCTGGTCCGGGTCCCCCAGAAAGCTCTGGGGAGGGATGCCGAAAATCTTCAATACGTCGTTGATGACGCCCCGCTGTGGGTCCATCAGAAACAGCCACATCAGCGAGGCCACCACCGTGGAGATCGCAAAGGGCACGAAGTACACCGTCCGGAAGAACTCCTGGATGCGCCGGGTCAAGGAATGGATAAAGAGCGCCAATAGCAGCGACAGGCAAAAGAGCATCGGCACGAACATCAAGGTGTATTGAAGCGTCTTCACCATGGAGTCCCAAAACACCTTGTCGCGCAGGAGGTTTGCGTAATTTCCCAGCGCCAGGAAGGTCATCTTCGGGTTCAGGGCATTCCAACTGTGAAAGCTGGTGTATACCGACAGCAGGATCGGCAGAAAAAGAAACACCGCCAGGCCGATTACGTCCGGCGCCAGCATCAGGTACGCGAACATGGCGCGCTGCGCCTTTTGGCTCTTCAGGCCGCGCCGCTTTGGGGCTACCAGCCGTCCGTTCACAACTCGTCAACCTCCCCTGGAGAAACATAAACGCGGGGAGGAGGGCTCTCCCCCCTCCCTGCGCCGGACCATTACATAGAGCCCTGGAAATTCTGCAAGAACTGGTTGATGATCTCGTTGGCGGCCTCGGCCTCGGCGGCGGGATCGTTGCCCTTGAACATCACGTTCTGCAGGGCGTTGCCGATGGCGTCCACCACCTCGGCGGGATAGCGCGGCTCACCGATGGCGGAGTCGTAGATCTGCTCGGTAAACACCTTGCGCATGCCCTTGGAGTAGATGTCCTTGCCCGCCTCCACCACGGACTTGCGGGGAGAGTAGGCGAACTTGACCTCGGTGCACCACTCCAGCGGCTTCTCCACGCCGCCGGCAAAGCACCACATGGCGAACTTGGCGGCTTCCTCGGGGTGCTGGCTGTTGGCGTTGACCATGAGCTTCCAGCCTCCGGCGCAGGTGGCGGCTTTGCCTCCCGGCGGAATGGGCAGCGGCACCACGTCGATGTTCTGGTCGGCATAGCGCTTCTCCAGGTCGGCGATGGCCCACGTGCCGCTGATTTGCATCGCGGCCTGGCCGGTGCCCAGGAGGCTGATGTCAAAGGTTCCGGGGATGGAGATCTTGGAGGGCGCCCCCGCCTGGATCAGGTCGCCCCACAGCTTCAGGGCGTCCACGGCGGCCTGGCTGTTGAAGGTGCCTTGCTTGTTCTCCACGTCCACGGCGTTGCCGCCGCCTTGCCACAGGAAGGGATACCAGGTGAAATTCTGGTAGTAGCCCTTGTTGGGCTCGATCAGCAATCCGGCGATCTTGTCCTTGGTCAGCGCCTTGGTGGCGGCGATCAGCTCATCCCAGGTGGCGGGGGGCGTGATGCCGGCCTCGGCGAGCATGTCCTTGTTGTGGTAGAGGCCCAGCAGCTCCACCTCGAAGGGGATCGCGCAGATCTTGCCATCCACGGTTACGGCTTCCAGGGAGCTGGGCAGGAAGTCGTCCTTGATCTCCTGGGTGAAGTAGGGGTTCAGGTCCATGGCCAGGCCGCTGTTGGCGTACTTCAGGAAGTCCCCGGGGCTCATGAAGAACACGTCCGGGCCCGCGCCCGCAGCGAAGGCGGTGGTGAGCTTGGAGCCCATGTACTCATCCTGGGGGATCACCACGAATTCGATCTCAACGTTGGGGTTCTCCTTCATGTACTCGGCGGGCAGCGAGGCCATGAAATCCTTTTCGGCGCTCGAGTGGAACGTCCAGAAGGTCAGCTTCACGGGGTCGTCGGCGGATGCGAAGGGGACAGCGACGGCTGTCATCACAATGGAGAAAACCAGGGCCAGGACCAGGGTGCGGACTACGTTCTTCATTACCCATACCTCCTATTGATTGTCTATTTCGCCAGCGCCATCTGCGGGCGCCGCAAAATCCAAAGAGAAGAAGCCCAAAACTGCAATCGATTGCACCTATGGGACAGTACCCCGGGGAACCTCCTTGCGGCACTATGGCCGGGAGGGACCCGTGGACTCCCGGACGATCAGCTCCGGCTCCAGGCGAATCTGCTTGCGGGGGGTGTCCGGTTCCAGAATGCGCTCCATCAGGAGCGTGGCGGCAATGCGCCCAATCTCGTCCTCTTGCATGGCAATGGTGGTCAGCCCGGGCGTGACCCGGCTGGACAGCTCGGTGTTGTCCATGCCGGTAATGGCGATGTCTCCGGGCAGGGCGATGTTCTCCTCCCCGCAGGCCGTCATGGCCCCCAGGGCGATCAGGTCGTTGGAGGTGACCACCGCCGTCACGCCGGGGTGGTCCTTGTGCAGCGCCTTCATGCAGTCATAGCCCGCCCGCTCGGAGTAGTTGGCCTCGTAAACGTAAGCCTCCGTAAGGGAAAGGCCGGCCTCCTTCAGCGCGTCGCAATAGCCAAGGTAGCGCTCCAGGCCCGTCTGCTCCCGGATGCTGCCGCCGAAGTAGGCGATCTCCCGGTGTCCCTGGGAGATCAGGTGCCGGGTGGACAGCTTGATTCCCAGATAGGTATCGATATATACATAATCAAAGCGGTCCTCCCCCTGGGGGGAGTCGTACCGGTTGGTGAGCACCACCGGGCAGCCCGCCTGGTTGATGGCCTCGATGTTCTCCGGGGAAAAGTGGAAGGAAACCATGATCATCCCGTCAACCACCTTCTGGTTGAGGAGTTGGATGGCCTTGAGCTCCTCCTGGAGGCTATGCTTGGTATAGTACAGCATGAACAGGTAGCCGCTCTGTTCAAACACGCGGTTGGCGCCCTCGATCATCTTGAAATAAAAGGGGTTGCAGATGTCGGGCACCACCAGCATCACGCGGTTGGTCTTCTTGGTCTTGAGGATCTTCGCGGAATCGTTGATGGCAAAGTTCTTCTCCTTTGCCACCCGCAGCACCAGCTCCCGGTTCTTCTTGGAGCCCTGCCCCGCCAACACGCGGGACACAGTGGAAGGCGAAACCCCCGCCTCCTGGGCGATGTCGTAAATGGTGCTCATATATCAAGGATTGGGGTGCGCAAACAGCGCCTTCATGATCCCGCCCTCCTGGGGCCGGATATCCGGCAGCGGCAGCCGCTGGTCCACCTTGGGCATGGGCTTGTAGTAGGGGTTCTCCCCCGTCTGGTACCAGTAAGCGGTGGAGGAAATATCGTCGCTACGATGGTTGTTGTGGCCGTGCTCGATGGTGACCCGGATGCTCTCGTTGAACATGATGGGGTCCAGGATATGGTAGCGGTACAGGCTGATCTTGCCGCTCCAGTTGGGCCCGCCCCCCAGAATGATGCCGTGATAGGGGGCCGTGTACTCCTGCTGGGGACACCAAGCGGTGTTGAAGTAGTCCTCTGTGCCGGTGCCGTGGAGGTTGGGCGGCCACGCTTCGCCGTCGATGAAGATCATGTCGTCGCCCTCGCCATACCAGTTCCACTCCGGGGTATGGCGCAGGTTATGGACGTTCAGGTTGCATCCCACGTAGTGTCCCCTGCCGCCTGCCTCCAGGATCACATAGTTGCCGTCCCCGGTCACGTTTTGACCGCCGAATTCGAATTCCTCGTTGGTCATGCTCCCTTCGGACACCCCGCCCGTGGGGCATTCCCGCCGCCAGGCGGCGTGAAAAAACAACTCGTCCTCCGGCAGCGCTTCGTGCTGCTCATAATCGATATAAAAATAGAACTTCAGCTCCACGCCGGATTCATTCTCCACCTCAATGCGCGCTCCGTCCCGGAAGGGCATCGGGAAAAAGCAGTTGAAGGCCTTGCCATCCTCAGGGCTCATCATCAGGTAGGCGGAGCTAAAGTTTTTGGTCAGCCCGTGCCCCATGCCAAAGAAATCGCCGATGGGGGCCTCCACGCTGGGCGCCGCCTCCCCATTCCAGAACATGCGAAGGGCGACCTTGCGGGGCAGGGAGGGTTCCTCCACACAGCCGTCCGCAACCGCCATCGTAACCCAGATGTGGGTGATATAGCCCGCGCCCTCCAGCGCCGCGATGTTCATTTTGCCGTGGGGCACGAGGGTATAATAATCCTTGTTGCCGCCGGAGCGGTCATAGCTGGACACACGCCTGCGCGCACCGCTTCTGATTTTGCTGATGCTATTCAAGATGATGCCCTCCGAACTGCAATCGATTGCAGTTTTATTATAAAAGATCTTATGCAAAAATACAATACCCCCTTGGGGAAATTCATACATTTTTTCTTTTTGTCTCTTTTCCGTAATCTACCATGGGGGCCGGGCCTTTAACAGCCCGGCACCCTGGCCCCCACCGCCCCATAGGGCACCAAAAAGGTCTGGATGCCCGCCGAATAGGGCCCCAGGTCGTATTGCTGGTAAAAGATGACGATCCCCGCGGGGGTCAGGTAGAAATTCGCCGGGTTAAAGTTCTGCACCACCAGTTCCGCCGGGTCGCCTAAAAACAGCCCCGAATCCTCCTGGGCCCGCCGCTGGGCCTCGGCGATCACCACGCCCAAAATCCGCTCCTGATAGTCCACCCCCGGCCTGAACAGGCAGCACAGGGGCAGCTTTGTGGCGGTGCGCGCCTCCCAGGTATCCCCCGTGCGGATCGTGTTGCCATGGGCCCCGCCCGTGTAGATATACTCATCCAGGTATAAGCTGATGATGCAGTCCTGCCCGTAGGTCATGGTAAAGGGCCGGGTCATCTCATAGGGAAAGAAGGGAAAGCCCTCCTCCTGCCTGTTTTGAAAGTCCGTTACCGCCTGCTCGTAGATCGAGACCTGGGCGTACTGCGCCAGCATGGCGGCCCTTTCCTTGTACTCCATGTTGATCCTCCGTAGAGGCGCAATGGAGGAAAAGGTCACAAACTGGGGGTACTCAATGTCATAGGTCAACACCGTCTGTCCGGCAAAAAGCTTCTCCCCGGTGATGGAATGGCTCACTGCATAGATTTCCCCGGCCATAGGCAAACCTCCCTTATCGTCCTAAGGGAGTATATGCCGGGCCTGCTTGACCAGTTGCTTGCCGGAGGGTGCATGGCTGTTATGGACTTGGGTTTTTCTCCTCATCCCCATGCCAGGCGAAGCGGGGCACCCGCCGCCCCTGATGCTCCACCTGCTGGGTCCACATGGCGGCGGGGCGCGCCCAATAGCCCTTTTCCCCATACAGCGCCTGATACACCACCATGGGCTCCAGGGTCTCGGAGTGCCGCGCCACCAGCAGCAGCCGGTAGAAATTTCCCTTGAAGTGCCGGTAGACGCCGGGCCGCAGCCCCTCCGCCTCTTCCAGAGTGGGCAATGGTTCTCCCTGCGGGCTTTGGGAATATTGGTTCATGGCCGCGTCCCTCCAGCGCCTGTTTTTGGGGGCGTTTCCTTAGCTCCGCTCCTTTTTCCACGCCAGGAAATCCTCAAAGGAACCCTCGTGGTCCAGGCAGCCCTCCTTGCCCAGGGGGATCTCAATGATCCGGTTGGCGACCTCGTCGATGAACTGATGGTCTGTGGAGGCGAAGAACAGATTCCCCGGATAGGCCACCAGGCCGCCGGACAGGGCGGTGATGCTCTCCAAATCCAGGTGGTCCGTGGGCTGGTCCAAAATCAGGGCATTGGCCTTGCTCATCATCAGCCGGGAGAGCATGCAGCGCACCTTCTCCCCGCCGGAAAGCACCTTGGCGGGCTTGTACACATCATCCCCGGAGAAGAGCATCCGCCCCAAAAAGCCCCGCAGGTAGGTCTCGGTGGTGTCAAAGGAGTATTGGCGCAGCCATTCGATCAAGGTGCCGTCAAAGCTCTCAAAGAAGCGGCTGTTGTCCTTGGGGAAGTAGCTCTGGCTGATGGTCACGCCCCATTTGAAGCTGCCCGCGTCGGGGTTGTCCTCCCCCACCAAAATGCGGAACAACGCCGTGGCCCCGGCCTCGTTTTCCCCCACAAAGGCGATCTTGTCCCCCTTGCGGACGGTGAAGGTCAAATTGTCCAGCACCTTCACGCCGTCCACGGTCTTGGTGAGGCCCTCCACAAAGAGGATGTCCTTGCCGGCCTCCCGCTCCGGCTCAAAACCTACGAAGGGGTACTTCCGGCTGGAGGCGGGCATCTGCTCGATCTGGATGCTGTCCAGAATCTTCTTGCGGCTGGTGGCCTGCTTGCTCTTGGATTTGTTGGCGGAGAAGCGGCGGATGAACTCCTGGAGGTCCTTGATCTTCTCCTCCCGCTTCTTGTTCTGGTTGCGCAAAAGCTGCTGCATGAGAGTGCTGCTCTCGTACCAGAAGTCATAGTTTCCGGCGTACATCTTACAGGTTTCGTGATCCACGTCCACGATGTCCGTGCAAACCGCGTTGAGGAAATGCCGGTCATGGCTGACCACGATCACCACCGCGTCCGATTCCACCAAAAAGTCCTCCAGCCACAGGGTGCTGTCCACATCCAAGCCGTTGGTGGGCTCGTCCAGCAGGATGATGGAGGGGTGCCCAAAAAGCGCCTGGGCCAGAAGCACCTTCACCTTCTGCTTGCTGTCCAAAGACTCCATGGGAGCGTAGTGCAGTTCAGGAGGAATGCCGATGCCGTTGAGCAGCTGGGCGGCCTCGGTTTCCGCATCCCAGCCGTTCATCTCGGCGAACTCCCCCTCCAGTTGGGCCGCCTTTTCCCCGTCCGCGTCGGAGAAGTCCTCCTTGGCGTAGAGGGCGTCCTTTTCCTTCATGATCTCATAAAGCCTTTTGTTGCCCATGATGACCGTGTCCATCACGGAAAAGGCATCATACTTGAAGTGATTTTGCTCCAGCACCGACATGCGGTCCGTCTTTTGCATGGAAACCGTGCCCGTGGTGGGCTGCAGCTCCCCGGAAATGATCCTTAGCAGCGTGCTTTTGCCCGCGCCGTTGGCTCCGATGATCCCATAGCAGTGGTTTGGCTGAAACAGCAGGTCCACATGCTTATACAGCAGGTCCCCCGCGAATTGGAGGCTCACATCCGTGATTGTTAACATGGTCTACCCCTTTGCCTTGTATTTGCCACGCAAGGGTATCACGTTACGCTCTATTTGTCAAAAGAAAAGGGGAGAAAGGGAGGGATTTGATTTGTTTGTTTTTGGCGAAGGGGAGGGGCTTTTTTATTGAAGAGGATGTGGAGGCGTTTACTATCGTGCCAGGATGCTTGCTTCCTTGTCAGAAGGATCATGAAAGATCATTGCGGCGGCTTAAAAAAGGTGCCGGCCTTGTTTTGAAGCCTGTCCACATGCCATGGGAACTTCCTCTTGGTACGAAAGATAGCATGGTATAACCGTAATGCAAGGGCAGAAGGGCAGGGAAACCGCCCTCCCTCTTCCCTTTCTAGCATCCTAAATCAGCGTGAACTCCAGCCGTACGGGCTGGTGGTCGCTATATTCAAAGTTCAGGTCCACGGTTTCCAGGTGGTTGATCTTGATGTTGGAGGAGAGGATAAAGCCGTCGATCACATAGAACTGGCTGTTCTTCCTGTCCCCGGAGTAGCTTTCGCGCACAGCGCGGTTGGTAGGCACCGAAGCGTCAAAGGCATAGGCGTAGCCTTCGGGCAGGTCCGATTCCGAAAGCTGGCCCGCCTGCCAGTAATTTTCGCTCAGTTGGGAATAGATCTCCGTAACCCCTGGAAAGCTCTGGTTGAAATCCCCCCCGGCGATGACATAGTTGCCGTTTCGCTGCTCGGTCTTCAGAATCTCCATCAGCTGACGTGTCTGGGCCTTCTTGCCCTCCCCGTCGTCAAAGGCTTCCAGGTGCAGATTGATCAGCACCAGCTCATGCTCGCTGTCTGAAATGGGGATGCGCTCCACCAAAAGGCAGCGCTTGAGGTTAACCACCCGCACAGGCCAGGAAAAGGGCGTGGGAAGGCTCTCCCGGGTGGCCTCGGCTACCTTCAGGCCGCTCAAGGTCATCAGGCCGCTTTCCACCTTGCCGATCATGGGCCAGGGGAAGGGCACAAAATCGCACTTGTAGTTCAGGGCGAAGGCGGAGGTTAGGGACAGCCCGTGGCGCAGGGTTTGAACCTGGTTGATGGAATAGCTGCGGTGGGAGTTTTGATCCACCTCCTGGAGCAGGTACAGGTCCGCCTTCTGCGCGGACAGCACGCCCAGAATCCCCGAAAGGTTCTCCTCCACGGTTTGCTTTTGATCCGGCCGCACCATGGTGCCGCCGTCCATGAAGAAGTCTTGATCCCGTCCCAAACAGGCATAACCCAGGTTCCAGCTCACCAGCGTATATCTGCTGCCCAGGACGGGAACGTCCTGCCGGGCGGCCAGGTTCAATTGCACCGCTTCGATGTCCTGGGGACGATACTCGTTTACGGTCAAATAGCCGATCAACCCCAAGGCGGCTACCAGCGCCACCGCCACCAGAATCCCCAGCAGCCTCGCCAATTTTCGGATGGCCCTCATCTTCGGTCCCCCCAATCCCTATGTCCAACCCTTTACAAACCTCTTTGCCTGATTATAGCATATCGCCATCCTCTGTCAACGCGTTCTCCAGGGCCCGGGCGAAGGCCTCGTCCTGGGCCGCGCTGCGCTTTGGCGGCCCCTTCACCCGGTTCCCGGCCCGCCGGGCCTGCCGGGCCGCATGGCGCTTCATCAGCAGGCCGTCGATATTTTTATCGGTATAGAACCATCCGTCCTGATGGAGGGCTTTGGCGCTCCGGGCCAGGCACATGGCCGCCAACCCGTAATCCTGGGTCACCACAACATCCCCCGGGCGCAGCAGGTTCACCAGCCGGAAATCCACGCTGTCCGCCCCTTGAGACACGGTGATGGTTTCAGCCCCTGCCCGGCGCATCCGGTGCGCGTCGTCGCACACCAGCACCACGGGCACGCCCTGCTTCCTGGCGATGCCCAGGGCGATATCCGTCACCGGGCAGGCGTCCGCGTCGATCAGCAGCTTGCGGGGTCTCCCCTCCTCATGAGGCTTCATGGCCCACATCCTCCCGGGTCACTTTTTTCACCCACCGGTAGGAGTTCACCTGCCAGGCCGCCACCAGGCATTTGGAAAGCTGGTCCGATTTCAGGCAGAAGAACACCCAAAGGGGATTCCATTTCCACACATAGGCGGCCAGCAGGCTCAGGGGCAGCACCAGCCCCCACATAAAGATCAGGTCGTTATAAAATACAAAGCCCGTGTTGCCCCCGCCCCGGACAATGCCCGCCAGACAGCTGAGCTGGTACGCGCTGCCCAGGATGGTCACGCTGAGGATGGTGATAAAGCCCCGGGCCAGCCGAACCGCTTCGGGGGTGATCACATACAGGGAGATGATCCAGTCCCGGCACAAAAACAAAGCCGCCCCGGACAAAAGCCCCACCACCAGATACAGGGCCTGGAGGGTGTTCACATACTCCTTGAGCCTGTGCCCCTCATCCCCGCCCACAGCCTTGCCCACCACCACCGCGCTGGCGCTGGACACGCCATAGATCACCACGGAGATGAGCTGAAACAAGGAGGTGGCGATGGAATTCGCCGCGATGACCGCCGAGCCCAAATGGCCCAGAATGGCCGTTTGAATCCCCATAGCCAGGCCCCAGCTGCCCCCGGAAAGGATCACCGGGGTGGCTACCCTCCGGAAATCCGCCAGAAGCCCTCTGTTGTGCCACCATAGCTCCCGCAGCCTCAGGGCCAAACGGCGGTCCATACGGTAGGTATAAAACAGGATGATGCCGCATTCCAAGGCCCGGGCCGCCAACGTGGCGATGGCCGCCCCCCTCGCCCCCAGGGCAGGGGCTCCTCCGTTGCCGAAGATCAGCATCCAGTTCAGCACCAGCTTGAGCCCAAAGGCCAAGGACGGGGCGGCCATGCCCACGGCCACCTTTTCCATGCTCCGGTGGGCGCTCACCAGCACCAGCCCCGCGCAGAAAAACGGATAGCTATACCCGGTGAGGCGCAAATAGGCCGCGCCCTCAGCCACCACAGCCTTGTCCCCGGCCATCAGTCCCAGCAGCCACTCCGGCGCCAGCTGGGAAACGGCAAAGAATACAAGGCTTATCAGCAGGCCGAGCCGCAGGGCGATGGCCACCACCTGGCGGATGGGCCCCAGCTTCTGCGCTCCCCAATACTGGGCCGCCAGCACCGCCATTCCCTCCCCAACGCCCGCCACCAGCATTTGCAGCAGAAACTGCACCTGGTTGGCCAGGGCCACCCCGGAGAGCGCCGTCTGGGAATAAGCCCCCACCATGATGTTGTCTATCAGGCTCACAAAACACACGATGACGTTTTGCAGCGCGATCCACCCGGCAAGCCGCAGCACCCGGCGGTAGAAGGCTTTGTCTTTGGAGAGCAGCATTAGTACACACCTTTCTTGGACCTTGCCCCAAATTCGCCGGTGATTTCATGATTTTGTTCCCTGGACTCGCTTCCCGGAACCCTTTCAGGCGGGAGCCCAAAAATCCACCAGGAAGGCCCAAGGGATGTACCCCTGGGCAGGCTCCGGGACCAAATCCGAACATCCCTCAGCCTGTTACAACTCCACGGCCTCCCACAGCGCATTCGCCGTGCCCAGGCGCAGGACGCTGCGGTAGCCCAGGGCGCGAAGGGCCAGAAGGGTTTCGTCCAGGCCGAAATTCAACAGGGCCGCGTCATGGCAGTCGGAGGTGAGGGTCACCGGCCCCCCCATCTCCCGCCATGCCCCCAGCAGCTCCAGGGAGGGGTACGGCTCCTCCAGGTAGCCCCGGGCGATGCTCCCGGTGTTCACCTCCATCACGCCACCGCAGGGCAAGGCCCGCTCCAGGGCCTTCAGGGCAATACCGCGGTACGCTTTGGAGCCCGCGTCAAAAAGCCCGCTCCCGGAGGCCTTGCGAATCAGGTCAAAATGGCCGATAATGTGGGGCCTGTCCTCCAGGAGCATCTCCACGTGCAAATCAAAATACCGCCGGACCACGGCCATCAAATCCCCTTGGAAAACCTCCCGGGCATAGGCCGCCAGGGTTTCGCTATCCCCGTCCGCGGCCACCACCTGCCCGTGAAAATCCCGGTCCAGGTAATGGGTGGAGCCCAGGATGTAATCCAGCCGGGCCCGGTTCTGGGCCTTTTTCTCCGGGGACGTGAGGGCGTCCTGCTCCAGCCCCACCCACAGCCGGGGGCCCTCCCCGGTGCTCAACTCCTCTTGCAAGGCCCGAAGCTGGCGCTCATAGGCCTCCTGCTTGCCATAGCTCATGGAGTAGGCGAAGTCAAAGCCCTGGTCCCCATGGCCGGAAAAGCCCAGGCTCACAAAGCCCAGCCTCCGGGCTTCCCGGATCATTTCCTGAGGGCTGCTCTTTCCATCACAGTAAGGGGTATGGGTGTGGGCATTGGAGAGAAACCTCATAAGCATGCTCCTTCCTGAATGGCTGTATCCATTCGGTATCGTCGGCCCGGTTCCTGGGAAGCTCCCTCCAAAGGGGTATCCGGATGGCGCATCAGTGCCAGGGCGTAGCCGGTCACGCCCCCCAGTCCGCGAAGGGCCTGTCCTGGTTTAGGGAAGCCTCCGTTATCAGCAGTCCGGCGCATTGTGCTCGGGCTCCACAGCATGCCCTCCAGGGAGAAACCCGGTTTGCGTCCACAAGAGCTGAAACCTCACAGCGCCAGCCCCCGAAGGGCGTCGCAAATCTTTTCGCAGGCATGGCCATCCCCAAAGGGGCTATGGGCATTATCCCAATGGGGCTGGGCGAGCCATTTGGCCTGGATGTCCTCCCGGCTGGGCTTTGCCAGCTGGTTGCAATGGCCTACCAACGTTTCCGGCCAGGCCGCGTAATCAAACACCGTAACGCAGGGCACTTTGGCGAAGAATGCCTCCCGCTGCACTCCACCGGAGTCCGTCACCACCCTTTGGGCATGGGAGCACAGCCAGATGCTGTCCAGGTAACCCAGGGGCTGAAGCAGGCGCACCTTCTCCAGCTTGAGGGCTTTGCCCAGGGCCAGGGCCCTCTCCCGGTTGCGGGGATGCACCGGATACAGCGTGGGATAGGGAAGGCTTTCCATCGCCAGAAGGATCTCCGAAAGGGCTTCGTCCGTGCGGGTGTTCTCCTCCCGGTGGCAGGTCAGGTAGGCAAACTCCCGGGGCACCGCCGCCCGGCCGCCCTTAAGGTCCGGTAAAGACGAGATGGAACGCTCCTTTTGGTCCCCGGCGTAATACAAAAACGCATCATACATGGGATCGCCCACAAAAAACACATTTTGGGTGATGTTTTCCCTGGCCAGGGCCTCCAGGGAGCTGGGCACGCAGGCGAACAGCACCGCGGCCATATGATCCGTGAGAATGCGGTTGACCTCCTCGGGGTTTGCCAGGCTCCCCAGGCGGTTCCCAGCCTCCACGTGCACAATGGGAATGTGGAGCTTCACCGCCGCCAGCGCCGCCGCCAGGGTGGAGTTGGTGTCCCCGTAGACCAGCAAAGCGTCTGGCTTTTCCGCCAGCAGCACCTCCTCCACAGCCACCAGCATGCGGGCGGTCATCTGGGCATGGCCTCCCCCGGCGATCCCCAGGTTGTACTGGGGCTTGGGAATGCTCAGCTCCCGGAAAAACACGTCGGACATCTGGGGATCATGGTGCTGGCCCGTGTGCACCAATATCTCCTCATGCTCCCGGCGCAGCACCCGGGAGAGGGCCGCCGCTTTGATAAATTGGGGCCTCGCCCCTACTACGGTGACAAGTTTCATGGACTACTCCTTATCTTTTCCTTCCGGAGTGGTGATGAGGGCTTCAAAGCGCTCTGCCAGCTGGGGGTATGCGTAGCTTTCCACGGCCTGCCGGTCCGGGGCAAAGGGAATGGGCTCCCCGGCCATGAAAGCCCGGCAAAGGCGCCGGAGGTAGGCCTTGAGGCCCGCGCTGCCGGCCTCCCCCTCCGCCTCGGCCCAGCAATAACCCACCTGGGTTTGGGCCATAAACCGGCTGGCCTCGCTGCCGGGCACCTCGCCGGTGACGCAGCAAAGGATGGGCCTCTCCAAAAGCAACGCCTCCAACATCTTGCCAGGCAAATTGCCCTGAAAAGACGGCGTGTTCCAGGCGGCAATCAAAATTCCGGAGGCGGCTTGCTGCAAGCGCAGGGCCTGATCCCTGGGTAACATCCCATGGTTTTGGGCCCTTTCCCCTAAGCCGCATTGCTCGGCTTGGCGGGCGAAGGCATCCCAGTCCAAGGGCTTGCCCGCGAAATCCAGCCTGAGGCGGCCCTTCTCCAGTTCTCCCTCCTGAACCAGCTCAAACAGGGCGCGAAACACGGGCCGTAAATCCCTCTGGGAACCATACATCTGGCCGCAATAGGCAAAGGAAAGACAGCCTTGTGTATCGGAAGGCGGCAAGGCAGCGGGACGGTCCTCCGGGTCAAATCCGTTGGTAATCACCGCGGCTTGGGACAACAACCCCATGGTTGCCAGCAGCCCCTCCGTGGCTCCCGTTATCTCATCCGCCTGCTCCTTCACCCGCCGGACATATCTTTCGACGGCCTTCTTTTGCCAGGCAAAGGGGTATTCCACAGCGTCCCGAAAATCCGCGATCCACCGTTTCGCCATGCCCCTGGCCTTGGCCTTGGCGGCGATTTGGTGGGCGCTGTGGGGGCCGTAGCTGGAGATCACCACGTCGAAAGAGCGGTTCATGGCTTTCAGGGCCCGCCATCCCCGACGGGCGAAGCTGCGGTCCGCCAGGCGGCTCAAAAGCAAATACAGGGCATTGCGGAGCTTTTGAAGGGAAGCTGGCGCGCGCCCCCGGGGAAGGGTCTGGGACCGGGAAGCCGCCTGCGCCGCAGCGGCCTTTGGGCTCTTGCGCGCCTTGCAATCCCTCAGCGGGTTCCATTCCCGCACCACATGGACGTCGCTTAGCTCCTTCAGGTCCCGCTGCAAGGTGGGGTCGGCAATGCCGCCCAGGCCCGGCCCGCACAGCACCGTCACCTGATAGCCCCGGCGGCTCAGGTACTTGGCGATCTTGGTGGGCCGCACCGCGCCGATGATGTTTTGGGGCGCAAAGCAATAGCTCACGATCAGCACCCGCTGGGGAGCCCGCCCCTTGCCTTGTTCAGCCATTCCCTATCCCTCCTGTGCCTGGCCCGCTTCTTTGGGAAAGAGCAGAGGCAGCAGCGCCTCACTGCGCCAGGAAGCCTTCCACCGCTCCTTGGCGGCCTTGCGCATACCCAGCACGTCTTCCCGGGGTAAGGCTGCAAAGCGCCTCAAGGCTTCCAGCACGGCAGCGGCCCCTTGGCCGGGGTCGTACAGGAGGCCAAAGCTCTCCTCTACCAGCTCCGGGATGCCTCCCACCCGGGGGGCGATCACGGGAATGCCGAAGCGCATGGCCTCCATGACGGACACCGGCACCCCTTCCATGCGGCTGGTGTTGACAAAGGCGTCAAAAGCCTCGTCCTCATAGGTTTTTTGAACCTGGGTCGGGGTAAGGGGGCCCGTGATTTCATAGGAAACCCCCGTTCCGGCCAGCTTTTGGACCGCATAAGCCCGCAGCTCCGCCTCCTGGGGCCCGCCGCCCATGTGCAGCCAGTGGATAGAAGGACCCTCCCAGGCGGCCAGGGCGTCTACCAGCAAGGGAAGCTGCTTGATCTGGGTGATGGTGGCGCAGCTTACCAGCCGCAAAACAGCGTTGCCGCCCCCTTGGGCAAAGAAGGGCGGGGCTTTGTCTTCCTGAACGGGCTCCCCCCGGGATCCCATCCCCACTACCCGGAGTTTGTCCCCGGGGGCGAACTCCCCGCCATAGGACAAATATTGACCCTTGGCCTGCCGGCTGATGAAATACAGCCCCTCCGCCTGGCGGGCAATGAAAGCTTTCATCAAGTAGGGGTTTATGGGATTGCGCTCCGGGTCAATGTCAAAGGCATGGCCCCGGGCGATGAAGCGGAGGGTAGGATGCCGGGCCTTGCTCAGGGCCGCTCCGTACGCTTCGTAGCTCATCCAATAGGCGTATAGGGTGGTCTGCTCCAAATCCAGGCCCGCCAGCAGGCTTTCGGTCCACAGGTGGAGCTTGCGGCCCCGAATGGCGAAGAGCAGGAGGCGCGCCGCGTTGCCAAAAGTCAGGCGGCGGTCCTTCCGCAGGCGGTTCATCTCCCGCCAAAGCTCCCTGTCCCAAAGCCCCCGCATCCTGGCCCTCCAGGCGGTTCCCGGCGCGGCAGACGCGGCAATGGAACCGGAGGCCTCTTGGGTTACGTCCGCAGTTCCATAATAACTCACCAAGAGCACCCGGTCAAAATGCCCGCGCAGCCAGGGCAGCTCCTGGAGCATGAAGGGATCGGGCTCCCCCTGGCCGTCCAGGGCGCAGGAGCTAAGGTAGATCACCGTCTTCATAGGCCCACCCTTTCCAGCACGCCGCCCATGACGCTCTGCCAGGACATGTGCCGCCGGGCATGCTCCCGCATCAGGCCGGGGGCTCCTTCATCCCTCTTGGCCTCCAGGGCAAAGGCCACGATCTCCCCCAGGTCAATGGGGCTCTCCTCATTGGGCACCCGCAGGCAAAAGCGGGGATTGTCAGGAATCGCGGGATCGTCCACCGCGTAGACAAAGGGCAGGCCCCGGGCCATGTATTCCCTCAGCTTCAAGGTCATTCCGTTTTGGAGCCCGAAGCGGAACATGCCCAGGCTGCCGATGCCCACATCGCAATCCGCCACCCGCGCATCCAGCTCCGGGCCATACAGGGGGCCATGGAACAGCGCCCGTTCCTCCAGGCCCAGCTCCCCGGCCAATCCCTTCCAGGCCGCCAGGGAACCGTCCCCATCCCCTCCCACCAGGTGCAAATATACCTTCTCCGGGCCTTGGTGCGCAGCCATGGACCGAAGAATCCGGTCATAGCCATGCCAGCCCGCCATGCTGGCCAGCGCCAGCAGGTGGACGGCTTCCTCCCCGGGGTTGGGCGCGTGAAGGGGCAGCCCCTCCACATCCACGCCGTTTACGATATCCATGGCCGGGCGGCCGTCAATCTCTCCGCCGCAGGGCTGTCCAATGGCGGTGTACAGGTCGACGAGGGGACTAAGCTTGCTGAGAATCCGGTCCGCATAGGCGAACACCGGCCGCCGGAGCAAGGAGCGGCGGTTCTCCTCTTCCCTGGGGAAGGTGGGAAACTCCATCACCAGCTTGCCCCCCTGGGCTTTGAAGGCCCGCATGGTCCGGGGCGCGTTGCCGAAGGTGGGCATGTAGCGCCAATAGAGCAAGTCCACCTTCCGGTTTTCCAGCACCTTGTCCACAGCCCGCATCAAGTCCACAAAGATCAGAGTATGGCCGTAGCCGGGAAGCCTGGTGAAAGGGCTCTTACACAGCAGCTCCCGGGAGCCTTCCCCCACCAGCCACAGCCCCTCCCTGTCCCAGCCCACGCAGCATGCCTTGTGGCCCAGGGCCCGCACGGCGGCCATCTGTCCGTCAAACTTCCCCTTCAGGTTCTCCCGCAGGTGAAGGGGATATTTCATTACAAACAAGCAAAAGGTCATTCTCACGCCTCCCCCGCCCCTTGGGCGAGCTGCTCCCGGTAAAGCCGGGTCATTTCCTCCCGCACCTGGAGCAGCCCGTACGCCTGAATGAAACGCTCATTGCCGCGGCCCATCTCCCGGCGCAGGGCTTCGTTCCCCAGCAGCCGGGTG
The DNA here is from genome assembly GCA_034927815.1 of Candidatus Limiplasma sp. Lineage (GTDB taxonomy): Bacteria > Bacillota > Clostridia > Christensenellales > Aristaeellaceae > Limiplasma. Next base: position 102,409 of record JAYFPK010000006.1, on the reverse strand, counting down.
ATGTCCTGGGCAAAGCCTTCTACATCCAGGGGCGGCCGCAGCGTCCCGCCTCCGCTCTCCCCGATCAAATCCCGGTTGCCCCGGACCCCGGAGGCCACACAGGGCAGCCCCGCAGCCATGGCCTCCATCAGGGATACCGGCAAGCCCTCCTGGAAGGAGGGAAAGAAAAACACGTCCGAGGCCTTGAGCAGCCCAGGCACATCCCGGCGAAAGCCCAAAAACAGCGTTCTTTCGGCCATGCCCAGCTCCCGGGCCAGGGCCTCAAGCTTTTGGGTCAATTCCCCCACCCCGCAAAAAAGCAGCCAGGCTTCCGGTATCCGGGCCAAGGCCCGCAGCACGGTTTCATGGTTTTTCCGGGGGATATGCTCCCCCACGGTGATCACCAGGGGAGCCCCTGACGGCACCCCCAGGGAGCTTCGGACGGCGGCTCCGTCCACCGGGGCTTCAAAGCGGGCGAAATCAATGCCCACGCCCCGTACCAAAGCCACCTTCTTCGCGGGGAACCTCCTGGCCCGGGCATAATCCTCCCGGTTGATGGTGATGAGCAGGTCCGTATACCGGGCCAGCCACCGCTCCGCAGGATAGTAGACCAGCCAGTTCAGCAGCCCGGCCCCGGAGAAGAAGTGAAAGCCGTGGGCCGTATACGCCACCTTCGTCCCCTGCCTGCGAGCCCTTCGGGCCGCCAACCGGGCCAGCATACCCCCCACAGGGGTGTGGCAGTGAATCAGAGCGTAGTCCTCCTGATCGATCAGCTCCTTCAACTCCCGATATGCCGCCAAATTCCCCTTGGAAAGGGGGTTGCGCTCAAAGGGCATGTCCCGATAGCGGTCACAAAAGGGCACCTGGGGGTCTGTTTCCCCGGTATCGTTGCGGGCGCACAGGTGCACCTCGTAGCCTTGCTCCTTGAACCACTGCATATAGGGGAGGTGAAACACCAGAATATGCCCCCTGAGCACCGTAGCCACAAAAAGGACCTTCTTGCTCATGGCCGCGCCTCCGTCCGGCGGATGGTTTCAGCAAAGTCCAGCTGGGATTCCTCCGTAAAATCCCGGCTCATGGCCTGGTCATAGGTCAGGCTGCCAAAGAGCTTTCCCAGGACCCCCACCCGGGAGGCGAGCAGGCGGATCAGCCAGCCAAAACCCCTGGGCTGCCAGATGCTTTTGCCATGGGCCCTGGCAATTTCCCGCACCAGATCATCGGTGCTGACGTACTCCCTGTTCTGAGGGAAGAACAGGCCTCCCCGGCCGCTATCCGCCAGCCGGACCACAAAGGCGCTGAGGCAGTCGATGTAAAGCATGCTGCGCCGGTTGTCCACTTTGGGGAAAAAGGGCGCTTTGCGCACCAGCGCGGAAAGCCGGGGATAATTGCCCCGGCAGCCCTTGCCATAGACCATGGGGGGCCTGAGGACCGCCACGGCAAAGCCTTCTCCCGCCAGGGCCAGCAGAGCCTCCTCCGCCTGGAGCTTGCTCCTGCCGTAGTGGGTGTTGGGGGACGGCGCGCTTTGGGCGGTGATGTGCCCGGTGGTAATGCCGTACACGCTCATGGAGCTCAGGAAGATGAACTGCCTCACGCCCTCGGCCTTGGCCTTCTTTGCCACGGCCACGGCCAAATCCCGGTTCACGGCGTAGTATTCACCGGCCTCCTCCTCCGTTTCCCGCCGGTGGGCAATGCCCGCCACATGGAGCAGCGCGTCATAGCCTTGGAAAGAGATTTCCTTCCAGGCCTCTCCCCGCACATCCACCGTCCGGGCAGACTGGCCCGTGGCGGCCAGCCAATATGCCGCCGCCGCCCCGCCGATGTAGCTCCCCGCCCCTGTGATCAGCAGCTTTGTCATTTGTCTCCCCCCATCCGCTGGGCGGCGTAGTGCTTTCCCTCCTTGCCCTCGGCAATGCCCTCCCGGTTGAACACCTTCACCAAGGTCAGGAAAAAGCACTTCACGTCCAGGGCAAAGCTCACATTCTGGGCGTATTCCCCGTCCCGCAGGGCCTTTTTCTCCAGGCTGAGCTCATCCCGGCCATTGACCTGGGCCCAGCCGCTCAGGCCGGGCCGCACGGCATTGGCCCCGTATTGGTCCCGCAGGGCCACCAAATCGTCCTGGGTCCAAAGGGCGGGGCGCGGGCCGATCAAGGACATATGCCCCAGCATCACATTCAACAGCTGGGGAAGCTCGTCAATGCTGGTGGCCCGCAGCACGCGCCCCACAGGGGTGATATGGCGGCTGGCGTTTTGAAGCAAATGGGTGGGCACATCCGGAGGGGTGTCCCTGTACATGGTGCGGAACTTCCAGATTCGAAAGGGAACCTTGTCCTTCCCCACCCGGGTCTGGCGAAAGGACACCGGCCCCGGAGAGGAAAGCTTGATAGCGATGGCGGTCAAAAGAAAGACCGGGCTGAGCAGCGCCAGCCCAAGGGCGGCGAAGATCAAATCGAGGAACCTCTTGGTAAAGCCTTTGTACATTCCCGTTCCTCCTGTATCATGACGCTGGGCTCCCCGGAGGCTCGCCCCCGTCACGACCCCTGGGCGGAGGGCCGGGCATTCTCCTGCCGGGCCCCCCAAATCGGATTTACCGCAAAGAGGATGTGGTCCTCCATGGCAGCCCCCCCTTTATCTCTCCAGCGTGATCTCCGGAGCGAGCTTCTCCAGCTTCTTTTGGGTGATCCCCTTCACGTTCAGCAGGTCCTCGGGAAAGAAGAAGGGCCCCCAGGTTTCCCTTTGGGCGATGAGATCACGGGCGGTCACAGGCCCTATGCCGGGGAGGCGGCAAAGCGCCTGCTCCTCCGCTTTGTTCACGGCCACGGGGCTTGCTCCCGTTCCCAGCAGCCCGTTCCAACGAGAGGGCATGGCCTCCCCGTGCCGCGCGGCGGCCACGGGGATGGTGAGCTCGGCCCGAAGGGCCTGTGTGCTCCAGCGCAAATGCCAGCCGGTCCACAGCAGGGCCGCCGCGCACAGGGCCAGGGTAGCCACTGCCCAACACCGCTCCTGGGGCCGCGCTCTTTCCTTGTCCATTTTCCTCACTGCCCTTTGCGCACCTTCTGCCCGGCGGGGGTATCCTCCAGGATATAGCCCAGGGCCTTGATGGCGTCCCGGAGCTCGTCGCTGCGCTTCCAGTTCTTGTCCTTGCGGGCCTGGGCCCGTTCCTGGACCATGGCTTGCACCTCGGGGCTGATCTCCTCCTCCCGTCCCTCCAGCAGGCCCAGCACCCCGGTCAAGGCCGAGAAGGTCTCCTGGCCGTAGGCAATGGCCTTGCGGCTGGCGGGGGTCAGGGGCAGCTTATGGATATCCCTGGCAAGGTCAAAAATCGCGCTCAGGGCGTCGGCGGTGTTCAGGTCGTCATCCATGGCGTCGTAGAAATGGGCCCTGGCCTGATCGCAGGCGGCCATGAAGGCGGCCTCTCCCTCGTCCGGCTCCCTTTCCTGGGCCGAGGCCATCAAAAACGCCAGCTGGTCCTTGGCAATGGACAGCCGTTCCAGGCTGCTGGCGGCCTGCTGGATCATCTCCCGGCCGAAATTGATGGGGCTGCGGTAGTGGGCGGAGAGCATGAACATCCGCACAGCTTGGAGGTCATACTCCTTGCCGATGTCCCGCACCGTGAAGAAGTTGCCCTTGGACTTGCTCATCTTCTCGTTGTCGATGTTGATGAAGCCATTGTGCATCCAGTAGTTCACATAGGGCTGGCCCGTGGCCCCGCTGGTCTGGGCGATCTCGTTCTCATGGTGGGGGAAGAGCAGGTCCTTGCCGCCCCCATGGATGTCGAAATGCTCCCCCAAATAGGTGGTGGACATGGCCGAGCACTCGATATGCCAGCCGGGGCGGCCCAGCCCCCAGGGGCTCTCCCAGGCGGGCTCCCCGGGCTTTTGCGCCTTCCACAACGCGAAATCCAGGGGGTCCTCCTTTTGCTCGTCCACGCTCACCCGGGCCCCACAATCCAAATCCCCCAGGTTCTGGCCGCACAGGCAGCCGTAGGAGGGGAAGGCCTTTACCCGGTAGTACACGTCCCCGTTGCTCTCGTAGGCCAGGCCCTTGTCCATGAGCTTGCGAATCATGGCGATGATCTGGGGAATATGCTCCGTAGCCCTGGGGTGCACCGTGGCCGGGCGGATGCCCAAGGCCCTGGCGTCAATCTCGTACTCCTTGATGAAGCGCTCCGCCACGGCCTGCACCGTGGTGCCGTCCTGCCGGGCCTGCTGAATCATCCGGTCGTCAATGTCGGTGAAGTTCTGCACAAACGTCACCTCATACCCCCGGTGTTCCAAATACCGGCGCAGCACGTCAAAGATGATGAAGGGCCGGGCGTTGCCGATGTGAAAATAGTTGTATACCGTAGGCCCGCAGGCGTAAATGCCCACCTTGCCTTCCCGAATGGGCACAAAGGGCTCCTTTTTCCGGGTCATGCTGTTGAAAATCTCCAAGAGGGCTCCTCCTTTTATGGGGGCGTGCGGGGAGTATGCCGGGGCTCCGCCCCGGACCCCGCCAGGGATTTCATCCCTGGACCCATCCTTGAGCGCGTTTCACGCGGTCAAAAGGGATTCGTGCGTTTTGTTGATTCCTTGGGATGCCCGTCAGGGCGTTCCAAAGGCGGGATTCCAAAGGGATGTACCCTTTGGCGGGGTTTGGGGCAGCGCCCCTAGGCGTCGCCCCACTACATCTCCTCCAACTGCCGGGCCAAGTGCTCGGGGAAGGGCGGAACGCCGTCTTCGACTTGGCAAGGGGCGTCGGAGTCCTTGTCCGGGCAGTCCAGGCAGCCCAGCCGCTGGGCCTGGCGGGCCAGGCATTTCTCCAGGGTGGTGAGCCGCTGTACCAGGGTCTCCATGCGCTCCAGCATAGGATCGGGCAGGTTTACCTGATCCAGGTCCGCCTCGCCCTTGACGGGCACTTTGTCCTTTTTGACGATGCGGCCCGGGTTGCCCACCACGGTACAGTTGTCTGGCACGTCTTTGAGGACGATGGCCCCGGCCCCCACCTTGCAGTTGTTGCCGATGGTGATGGGCCCCAGCACCTTGGCCCCCGCGCCGATGGTGCAGCCGTTACCGATGTTGGGGTGGCGCTTGCCGCTATCCTTCCCCGTGCCGCCCAGGGTTACGCCCTGGTAGATGGTCACGTCGTCCCCGATGCGGGCGGTCTCTCCGATCACCACCCCGTCCCCGTGGTCGATAAACACCCGGCGGCCGATCCGGGCCCCTGGGTGAATCTCAATGCCGGTCTTATGGCGTGCCCGCTGGCTCAGCAGCCGGGCCAGCAGCACATGGCCCTTTTGATAAAGCCGGTGAGCCCTGCGGTGGGATTTCAGCGCGGCCAGGCCCGGATAGCACAGCCGCACCTCCATCATGCTCCTGGCGGCGGGGTCCCGGGCCAGCACCGCCTCCCGGTCCTCCCGCACCAAATCTCTCCAATGGGTCTCGCCCATGGTCAATCCCCTTTCAGCTTGGGGCGGCCCCTGCCGCCGTTTCTGCGTGGTCGCTTGCGTCCGTCCATGCCTTGGAAAGCGCCTCCCGCTTCCCCGTCAAGACCTCATCCAGGTGGGACAGCAGCGTCTCCTGGGCGTTGAGGCCCTGGGGGGTGGAAGGACGGCGGTGGTAGCTGCCGTCCGGCTGCTCCTGCCAGGCCTTTTCGCTGTCCCGCCATTGAAGCTCGAGAATGTTTCGGACGGCCAGGCTGCACTCCGGGTCCTTCACCGGGAACATCAGCTCCGCCCGCCTTTGGAGGTTCCGGGGCATCCAGTCCGCCGAGGAGAGGTACACCTGGTTTTCGCCCCCGTTGACGAAGCTGAAACATCGGGCGTGCTCCAGATGCCGACCCACGATGGAGATCACCCGGATGTTCTTGCTGAGCCCGGGCACCCCCGGCAGCAAACAGCACAGGCCCCTCACGATGAGGCGAACGGGCACCCCCGCGCCGCTGGCGTGGTACAGCGCGGCGATCATGTCCTCCTCGCTGAGGGAGTTCATCTTCGTCAGAATGCCGCAGGGCCTTCCGGCGGCGGCATGCTCCTCCTCCCGGGCGATAAGCCTGAGCAGCGCGGGCTTGAGCTCCTTGGGGGCGGCGATCAGTTCCCGGGCAGCCGGGGCGGGATACCCCTCCAGCTGCTGAAAAAAGGCCAGGGCTTCCTCCCCCAAAGTCCGGTCCGCCGTCAGCAGCCCAAAGTCCGTGTACTGCCGGGCAGTGCCCTCATGGTAATTCCCGGTGCCCAGGTGGAGGTAGCGCTTCAGCTTGCCCCGCTCCAGGCGCTCCACCAGCGTGACCTTGCTGTGCACCTTGAGCCCCGGCAGGCCATAGAGCACCTTGCAGCCGGCCCTTTCCAGCCTTTCGCCCCAGAAGAGGTTGTTCTCCTCGTCAAAGCGGGCGGTGGCCTCCAGCAGCACGGTCACTGCCTTGCCGTTTTCCGCGGCCGCGGCCAGGGCCTGGATGATGGGGCTGTGGCCGCTTACCCGGTAAAGGGTTTGCCGGATGGACCTCACCGCCGGGTCGGCGGCGGCCCTCTCCAGAAAATGGGCCACGGGGGCAAAGGAATGGTAGGGATGGTACAGCAGGATATCCTTGGCCGCAATCCTTCGCCACAGGCCGCCCCCCATCAGCTCCGGCAAAGGCGCGGGCTCGTGGGAGGGGTATTTCAGCCCATTCCGGGGCAGCAGGCCGTAAAGGCTCATCATCAGCTTATTCAGGTCCAGGGGTCCGGTAACCCGGTAGCGCCGCTCCTTAGGCGCCCCGAAGCGTATTGCCAGCATGGCGAGCATTTCCTCGCTCATGCGCTCCCCCACCTCCAAGCGGAGCACCGCGCCGCCCCGGCGCTTGCGGAGCATATCCCTCACCGCCGGGAGGATTTCTGCGGTATCGTGGACAGGCAGAGGAAAATCCTGGTTGCGAATCACCCGGAAAGCCGACGCCTGTTCGACCCTGGCCCTGAGCAGGCCCGGCAGATGATGCCGCAGGATATCCTCCAGAGGGATCAGCAGCCGGGTATCCCCCTCCTTGGACAGATCGTAAAGCCGCGGCAGCGCCGCAGGCAGCGCCAGGATGACAAAGCGGATTTCTTTTTTTCTGGGATAGAGGAGCTTCACAAACAGATGCAGCTGCTTTTGCTGGGGCTCTTCCTGGAGGGAGAGGCGCCTGATATTCGGCCTGATCTCCTCCTTGAAAATCTCCGCCTCCCGGGCCTTCAACTTTTCCGTCAGGGGAAAGGTGGGATACAGGCGCACCTTCTGCAAATACAGTTCGCTACGAATGCCTTCGTACAGCAGGTATTGAAGGTTCTGCTGGCCCAGCATCTCCCGGTTCACCCTTCGGTACAGGCTTTTGCCGGAGAGGCTTCCCTGGGGCTTTTCTCCCACGCCCCTTCCCTGGGCGGCCCGGCTGATGTCCCCATAGCGCACCTGGACAAACTCGTCCAGGTTGGAGGTTACGATGGCCAGAAATTTGGCCCGCTCCAGCAGGGGGTTGGACGGATTGTCCGCCTCCATCTGCACCCGGCGGTTAAAAAGCAGCCAGCTCAACTCCCGGTTGATCAGGGTTTTTTCCTTTGCCTTCCGCTTTCGTGCCATCCCCCGGTCTTCCTCCTACGCTCCCTGGGGCGGTTGCCGGTGGCAACAGCCTTGTCCCCCATTATATCACAGGGGGTAGGAGGGAACAAGGGAAAGCTGCTTGGGGAACAGGCAAGCATTTTGGTTGTCAAGGGGGGTGTCCTGTGGTAAAGTAAGGTGATCCCGGTTTGGTATGATCAACACATCAACGTAAGGAGGATCTTCCCATGAAAAGGCTATTTTGCGCGATCTTGGCATTCACTTTGCTCCTGACCTCGGCAGCCTTCGCCGCCCCCGAGACCATCGATTTGGAGACCATGCCCTATGACGAGCTGGTGGCTTTGAAGGACCGGATCAGCCTGGCGATGTGGGCTTCGGAGGAATGGCAGGAAGTAACCGTTCCCCAGGGCGTGTACGCCGTGGGTCAGGACATCCCCGCCGGTCATTGGACCATCACCCCTGTGGACGGGGCCTACGCCTATGTGAAGTGGGGCGACGTGCTGGACGAAAGCGGCAAGAACCTGGATTATGGCTCGCAAATCTATGTGAGCGAGTCCATCACCAGCGAAACCTACTCCTATTATGAAAAGGGGAAGGACAAGACCCAATGCGATTTCGATGTCAAGGACGGCCACTACCTCGTTATCGAAAGCGGCGACGTGGTTTTCACCCCCTATACCGGCAAGCCTGACCTGGGCTTCAAATAAGGCTTCACCCCAACCCGTTTGGCGGGCGCAAGTAGTAATTTTTCCCAGCATAAAGCCGCATCCTCTTGGGTGCGGCTTTATGCTGGGCGCTTTCTTCTTTGAGGGCAGCTTCACCCGGAAGGCGGTGAGTCCCGTTTTCCCCCTGGGGACCGGGGTCCCCGTCCACAAAGGGCTGCGCCGTACAGCGTTCCCTCCATGGCCTGCATCCGCGCCGAAAACTCCTCCAGGATGGCATAGTCTGTGCCCTTCTTCACGCCGCGATCCTGTCCTTCGTCCGTCAGTTCCTTCGCTTGTATTGCCGTGTAGACCTTCCCGACCATGCGCGGGTGATTTCATCTTTTTGTTCATTCGCGCGCCTCGTTTGAGAAAGTTATTGCAATTCCTTTTTCATCTATGTAGAGTGCCGGGGAAGCGCCGAAAATTGCGTGAAGAAAAACGTTTCCGGCAAGCCGGAGATAGAAAAAGCGCGATGGGAATCTCTTCCCTCGCGCTTGTCTGTGCTGCTGTCCATAGAAGGGTCCCCTCCTGGCCGCGTGAAGCGCGGCGGAAAGGGGCACGGGGCGGCGTTCCTGCCGGAGTGTGAAAGGCCGCGCCTTAGGAGGGCTGCCCCTGCTTCAGGGTAATCACCACATGGCGGTTGGGTTCGTCCCCCTCGCTATGGGTGGTGACGGCCTCGTTTTGCTGCAAAGCGCTATGCAAAATGCGGCGCTCATAGGGGTTCATGGGCTCCATGACCACCTTGCGGCCCGTCTTCACGGCGCGGCTTGCCATGCGGTTGGCCAGCCGGGTAAGGGCCTCCTCCCGCTTGGCGCGGTAGTTTTCCGTATCCAAGGTCACCCGGATGTATTGATCCTGGCCCTTGTTCACATACAGGCTGGTGAGGTACTGGAGCGCATCCAGGGTTTCCCCCCGGCGTCCGATGAGAATGCCCAGGGTATCCCCGTGCATATCCACCCGGACATTGCCCTCCTCGTCCCTGCCGGAGCCCACGCTGACATTCACGCCCATCAGCCGGGTCACCTCCAGCAAAAATTGCTGGGCCTTGCCCTCGGCCGTATCGGGATCGCACAGGGGGGCGGGAGCCACAGAGCCGTCCTCCTGGAGGACCGGAGCCGTGCGCCGGGGGGGAGCCTGGGGGGTGCGTTCCGCGCGGCTGGCCCGGGGCGCCCGCTCGGGCTTTTCACCGGGGGCTTCCTGGGAGGCTTGGCTCTCCCGGGGCTTCACCCTTTCCTTGGCAGCCTGGGCCTTCTCCTTCAACCCCTCGGGCTTTGCCTTGGGCTCCTGGGCTTTGGCCTTCTCCTTGGCGGCCTCGGCCTTATCCCTCAATCCCTTTTTCCTTCCGGCCCGGCCTTGGGCGGGCTCGGCATCGTTCAGGGAAAAGCCAGACAGCACGGACGGGGCTTCTCCATCCTCCCGCAGGGTCAGCTTCACCACCACGGGCTTGCTGCCCAGCAGGCCCAAGAAGCCCTTGGAGCCCTCGTCCAGAATGTCAATGGTCACATCTCCCAAAGAAGCGCCCAGCTTTTCAAGGCCCTGGGTCACGGCCTCCTCCATTGTCTTTGCGCTGGATTGAATCGACCTCATTTTACGGTCCCCTCTCCAATGGTGGTCTGCGTCGCTTTTTGATCCTGGGCATCAAAAATCTTGTTCAGCACCGCGCCCTGGGCCCAGGCGATCACGTTGGACATCACCCAGTACAGGGCGAAACCGGCGGTGTAATTGGAACAGATGTATAGGGAGAACAGCGGGAAGAAGTACTTCATGAACTTGCCCGAGGCGGGGTTGGCGCCTTCGGCGGCGGGGGACGCCGTCGGCTGGGGCTGGGTGATGGTCATGAGGAACTGGGTCACCGCCGCCAGGATCGGCAACAGGAACAAGCCGTTGTTCGCGGCATAAATGGGCAGCCGGGCAAAGATCAGGTTCAACTCCGGCATGGTGGCCCAGCGGACGGTTTCGGCTAAATACGCGGGATTTTGTTGAAGCACCGGGAAGATCACGTCGCCAAAGGCCAAGGTCTGCTTGTTGGCGCCAGCGGCGGCGATGGCTCCCTGAATCTGCTCCAGGTTCAGCCCCAGGCCGCCTAATATATCCAACTGGCCGGAGGAAAGGCTGGTCCAGACATTCTGCCAGATATCCGCGGGAATCTGCCGGAGGCTGTTCAAGTCCGCGATGGTGGTGGCAAAGGGGCTGTCGGGCATCCAGAGGTTTTTCACCCACAGCCAGCCCTCGTCGGTTTGGATGTTGGTGGTAAGCAGGTCCACCACCTGGTGCACCATCTGGGTGTTGGCGATGGTGCGCATGGCGCCGAACATGGCGATCAGGACGGGGAAGGTGATGAGCATGGGCACGCAGCCGCTGAGGGGGTTGATCTTCTCCTTGCGGTAGAGCTCGGAGGTTTTCTGGTTGAGCTTGTCCTTATCGTTGGCGTATTTCTTCTGGAGCTTGGCGATCTCCGGCTGCAGCTTGCTCATGCGGCGCATGCTCTTGCGGCTCTTGTAGTCAAAGGGGAAGAGCACCACCTTGATCAGCAGCGTAAAGACCACGATGGACCAACCGTAGTTATTCACCACGGAATTGATGCCGGTCAGAATACCGGCTAAAAACCCATTAATGTCCAAAATCAGTTCCTCCTCAGGGTGGTATTCGGCACCTCTGGCACCGGGTCGTAACCCCCTTTGCAAAAGGGGTTACACCGCACAAGCCGCCACAGGGCCATCCCCCCGCCCTTCCAGAAGCCATACCGTTGCAGCGCGGTCAGGGCATACTGGGAGCAGGTGGGCTGAAAGCGGCAAGCAGGGGGTGTGTGCGGGCTGATGCGCCGTTGGTAGAAGCGGATCATACCGATCAAAAGCCGTTTCATGGCTGCCTCGATCCTTGGTCACGCCGGCCATCGGCGCTTTGGGCCTTGGCCAGCTTTCGCAGGAGGCCATCCACGTTGCGGGAAAGCTGGCAAAAGGACTGCTTGGGGAGGCCCGGCCTGGCCACCACCACATAGAGCCCTTGGGGCAAACCGGCCATCCTGGGACGGAAAACCTCCCTCAGAAGCCGCTTGACGCGGTTGCGCACCACCGCGCCCCCCACCTTCTTGCTGACGGAAAACCCCACCCGCTTTTGACGGCTGCGCACATACAGCAGCGTCAGGTCCGCACCGGAAACCCGGACGCCGCGCCTGTACACATAGCGGAACTGCCGGTCCGGGCCTAAGCGATACTGCCGTTGCAAGGCTTTCCCCCATCCTCCCAATGCCTGATAATACCGGAAAAGCCCGAACCCACTTCACCCATGACATGAGGAATGGGGCGGGCTCAACCGAAAAACAAAGGGCATTGCCACTTAGCCTTAGGCGGAAAGCACCTTGCGGCCACGGCGGCGGCGGGCAGCGAGCACACGGCGGCCATTTTTGGTTGACATGCGGGCGCGAAAGCCGTGCACCTTGCTGCGCTGGCGTTTTTTGGGCTGGTAGGTACGGAACATTTCAGAACACTCCTTGACATCTCAATCTATGGCGGAATGCGGCTTTGATAAACGCAGCGCGCAGAACCCACAAAACAACTTCATTAGTATACTGGTCAAGCCCCGCTCTGTCAAGCACCTGGGGGAGATTTTTCAGGGGAGGCGGACCTGCGCCCATGTCCAAGCTCCTGGCAGATTCTTCCGCTTCGCGGGGTTTTCCGGCATCCGCCAATTTTCTCCCCGCCTTCTCAGAAACTGGCGCAAAGCAAGGCATTGCCGCCCGCCATGGCCTATGCTAGACTTTGGGGACAGGAGGGATGCCCATGGACGCCATCACCGTGAAGGTGTCCGCTCTGCTTGTGATGGTACAAGCCCTGGCTCATGGCGGCATGGACTATGTGACCCTCTCCACCCGGCCCCTGCCCGGCGGCCTGTGCGGGCACCTGTACTTTGAAGCCTATCGCAAGGACGATCCGGCCCTGGCCCTGCTGATTCTCCAGGCTCCCGGCCCGGCTCCGGCCCCGGAGGCCTTTGATGCAAACGCCGCCCGAACCATGCTCCGGACGCTGCAGTAGGCCGCCGGGGGACGCCCCGCGCCCATTGACGGCCTTTGTTCCCCATGGTAAAATAAGGCTAACGGCTTCGTGAAAAAGATGGACCAGCTTGACGGAAGAACCCCTCCACCCCATCCTACCCTGACGACCGTCAAAGAAAGGGACAGCGCTTATGAAAACACCGCCCTTCCCGCGCATTGCTTTGGCTTTCTTCCTGGTCCTGTCCATAACGCTTTTGGCTTCCTTCCCGGCTTTGGCGGAATCCACCCCGGGCGCTCCCTTGCTTTCGGCGGATTTTGGCTCCAGCCAGTGGCAGCTTCTGGAAGTGCAAGTCGATCCTGACAGCCGCCAAGCCCTCCTTAGCATCCTGTGGCGCAACGCGGGCGCAAGCTCCACCAGCTTTGCCTGGACCTATGACCTGTTCCTCACCCAGCAGGAACGCCGTTGCCAGCCCATTCCCCTGCCCTCGGACGCCGCGGGGGACGACCCCTCCGCCCTGATCGCCCCCGGCGGGGAACAGCTCATCCGCATGGCCTTTCTGCTTCCCAATGGCCAGGCCGACGTGCTCCTCCGCCTGGACGAGGGCTTCGGCCAAGGATACACGCCTTTAAGCGCCACCTATTCTCCTGCGACGGGGCAGATCACCGGCTATACGCTGCCCCAGCCTCCGGGCGTTCCCCAGGCCATAGTGACGCCCCAGCCCACCCCCATGCCCCCCACCCCTGTTCCGGAATTTACCCAGGTGCCGCCAGGGGAGGCCACCGCCATTCCCCTGCCCATCCCCGAAGGGGAAAAACCCTCCATCCCCATGCTTTCGGCGGATTTTCTCTCCAGCGCCTTGCAGGTGGTTTACGTGAACGTCTTTGAGGACAGCGGCACAGCGGTACTCTACCTGCAGTGGCAAAACACCGGCGCAAGCCCCACCAGCTTTGAGTGGGCCTATGACCTGTATGTTTCCCAGGGCCAGCGGCGCTGCCAGCCCGTGCCCCTACCCGAGGGCGAGCCCAGCGACGATCCCCAGGCCCTTCTGCGGCCCGGGGAGGTTCAGTTCATCGGCCAGGCCTTTTCTCTCCCAAATCCCCAGGAGGACTTCCAGGTTCGCGTCAGCGAAAGCTTTGGAGTGTCCTATGGCCCCCTGGTGCTGACCTATTCCCCGGCCACCCGGCAAATCGGAGAGTATACCCTCCCCGGCTCCCAGGACACGCTTCCCCAGGCCACAGCGCTGCCTGAACCGGAAATCACGCCTTTGCCCGAGCTCACAGCCGTCCCCGAGCCGGTCCTTGAACCGGAGCCCACCGTCCTGCCCGGCTCCGTTAGCGGGGAGACCTTCCTGCTGGATGGGCGCATTCCCTTTGGCGTCACCCCCCGGCGGCTGATGGGCCTCATGGGCCGCATGCCGGACAATGACCAGGACGGCGCGCTCACCTTCCTGGAGCAGGAATACGCCTCTTTGCCCTCGGATTGGACCTTCTTCCTGGACGCAGATGGAAAGCTAACAGAAATGTTCATCATGTTCCGCCTCGCTCCCGGCCAGGGACCGGGGGACTATATGGGCGAGTTTGACCGGGTGGACGCCTACTTGACCTCCGTGTTGGGCGCGGCGGATCTGGACCGTGAGCTCACCTGGAGGGATGGGGTCGCCCAGCGGCCGGGCCTTTCCCCTGGCGAAGCCATTGAGCAGGGCTTGCAAGAGCTTACCTCCAACTGGTATCCCCAGGGCATGACAGTTACCCATGTGCTGGGAACCAGCGCCGACAGCCTGATCCACTTTGTGTTCTTCTTCCAGTAGCGGTTCGGGGCTCCGGCCCCGGTAGCGTTGTTCCTTCCTTACCAAAGAGAAGATTGCACCCCGCGTCAAGGGCATGGACGAAGGTTCATGCCCTGTTTTTGGGACGCAAAGGGCATCCCGCTAAAGCAGCGCTTGGGAGCCGTGGAGAATCTCCAGGGGCTCCCCCTCCAAAAGCCTGTATTTCATCCGTTCCCCCTGGGCCCGGATGTCCGGCGGGCGGCCCCGGAAGCGCGGACGGAGGGCGTAGCCCCGCCGCCAGGGAACAGGCGGTGGTCAAAAGAAAGCCTCCATAAATTAGGCGTGCAACGCAAGCGGCGGCAGAACTTTTGTCCTGCCGCCGCTTTTTCGCTTCTTTGGTTTTCCCTCCCGGCGCTATGCCCGAAGGTAGGTTCAGGGATGGGCCTTCGCTCAGTCCCCCAGCATCGCCTTCAGGTCGTCGGCGGGGTTGGTGATGGGCCGCAGGCCGAACATGTCCACCAGAACGCCCAGCACCGTAGGAGAGAAGAAGGCGGGGAGCGTCGGTCCAATGTAGATATTCTTCACGCCCAGGGCCAGCAGCGTCAGCAGAACGCAAACGGCCTTTTGCTCATACCAGCTCAGCACCAAGGTCAGGGGCAGGTCGTTGACGCCGCAGCCAAAGGCGTTAGCCAGCGCCAAGGCCACCTGAATCGCGCCATAGGAATCGTTGCACTGGCCCATATCCAAAATGCGGGGGAAGGGCCCGATGGAGCCGATGTCCAGGTCGTTGAAGCGGAACTTGCCGCAGGCCAGGGTGAGGATCACGGAGTCCGCGGGGGTCTGTTTCACGAAATCAGTGTAGTAGTTGCGGCCCGGCTTGGCTCCGTCGCAGCCGCCCACCAGGAAGAAATGGCTGATCTGTCCGGCCTTGACAGCCTCGATGATGGCCGGGGCGTTGTCCAGCACGGTCTGCCGGCCAAAACCGGTGGTAAGGGTTTCTCCGCCGTTGATGCCGGCGAATCGCTTGTCCTCCGCATAGCCGCCCAGGCGGATGGCGTGGTCGATGACTCCGCTGAAATCCTTATGGCCCTTTGCGTCCGCCTCAATGTGGACCAGGCCGGGGAACTCCACCACGGAGGTGGTGTAGATGCGGTCGGCGTAGCCGGGCTTGGGGGGCATCAGGCAGTTGGTGGTAAACAGCACCGGGGCGGGAATCCCGTCAAACTCCTTCACCTGGTTCTGCCAGGCGGTGCCGAAGTTGCCCTTGAGCTGGGGATGCTTTTTCAGCTCCGGGTAGCCGTGGGCAGGCAGCATCTCCCCGTGGGTGTAGATATTCACGCCCTTGCCGTCTGTCTGCTCCAGAAGCATTTTCAAATCGTACAGGTCGTGGCCGGATACCACGATGAAGGGGCCCTTTTCCACCAGCATGGGCACCTGGGTGGGGACGGGATTGCCATAGGTGGAGGTGTTGGCTTCATCCAACAGCGCCATGCAGGCCAGGTTCTTGTGGCCGAACTCCATCAGCAGGGCCAGCCACTCCTCCAGGCTGTGCTCCTCATCCAGCACGGCCATGCCCTTCACAAACCACTCGTCCACCTCGGCGCTGCGCTTGCCCAGCACCCGGGCGTGGTGGGCATAGGCCGCCATGCCCCGCAGGCCGAAGAGCAGCGTGGATTTGAGGGCTTGGATGTCCTTGCTCGCATGACCAAAAAGGGCCTGGATATCCATGGCCTTTCCGCCTCCCAGGGCTTCCTTGGCCGCGCGCACCTTCTCCGTCAACTGCTCAACGGAGGCGGTATCGAAATTCACATTGGTAATGGTGGTGAAAAGCCCGTCCACAATCGCGTCCACAGTGGCGTTCTCCACTTTTCCCGCTTTCTGGGCCGCTTGGGCCAGGGCGATCATTTCACAGGTAAGCTCATCCTGGGCATTGGAGGTGTCGGGCTTTTTGCCGCAGACACCGGATTTCAGGCAGCCGATTCCCTGGACCGTCTGTTCACATTGGTAGCAAAACATGTCACTCATGAGGCGTCCTCCTTCGCTGCTTTGGCTGCCGCGTCCCAGACCTCTGGCCTTCACGGCGTCCACGTCTGTAGTGTACAGGCATCCGTTGTAAAAATCCGTGTTAAAAACCACAAACCAACAAATTTCAACACACCCAAAAATGCGAAAAAAGGGCGCAAACGCCCTCTCAAGGTTCCGTTATTCCTCGCCCTTGATCGCCAGCGCCTCGTCCCAGACGCGCTGGGCCAATTCCCGCTTGCTGAGCTTGGGGAGGCTGATTTCCCTCCCCTGTCCAATCAAGGAGGCGATGTTCGTATCCACCCCGAAGCCCGCGCCTTCCTGGGTCACGTCGTTGGCTACGATCAAATCCAGCCCCTTGCTGTGAAGCTTGCGGCGGGCATTTTCCAGCAGGTCCTCGGTTTCGGCGGCGAACCCAATCAGCACCTGTCCCTTTTGCCTGCGCTCCCCCACGGCCCTGGCTACGTCGGGGTTTTCCACCATCTCCAGGGAAAGGGGCTTCCCCTCCTGTTTTTTCAGCTTGCGGCCGCTGGGCTCCGCGAAGCGGTAATCCGCAGGGGCTGCGGCCTGGGCGATGAAATCCTGTTCCCCGCATAGCCGCAGCATGGTTTCATAAAGGTCCCGGGTGGTTTCCACCCGCACCAGCTCCACCCCGGCAGGCGGGGTCAGGGCCACCGGACCGGACACCAGCGTCACCGCCGCGCCCCGGTCCCGGGCCGCCTCCGCCAGGGCATAGCCCATCTTCCCGGAGGAATCGTTGGTGAGGTAGCGCACAGGGTCCAGCCGCTCCCGGGTGGGGCCCGCCGTCACCAGCACCCGCATCCCCTTCATGTCCGCCTTGGGCAGCAGCAGCGCCATCGCGGCCTCCACGATCTCCTGGGGCTCGCTCATGCGGCCCGCCCCTACATCCCCGCAGGCCAGCAGCCCGCTGCCCGGGCCTACGGTGTGCACGCCCCGCCCGCGCAAGGTTCCCAGGTTCTCCTGGGTAACCTGGGCCTCCCACATGACGGTGTTCATGGCCGGGGCCAGCAGCACCGGGGCCTGGGTCGCCAGCAGCGTCGTGGTGAGCATGTCGTCCGCCAGGCCGTGGGCGAATTTCGCCAGCAGGTTGGCGGTGGCCGGAGCCACCAGCAGCAGATCCGCCTTTTTGGCAAGGGCGATATGCTCCACCTCCCAGCTTCCCTCCCTCAGGAAGGTGTCCACGGTGACGGGGCGCTGGGAAAGGGTCTCAAAGGTCAGCGGCGCCACGAACTGGGTGGCGTTTTTCGTCATGATCACGTCCACCGCCGCCCCCAACTTTTTCAGGCGCGAAACCACCTCCGCCGCCTTATAGGCCGCGATTCCGCCGGTAACGCCCAACACCACGCTCTTGCCGGACAGCATCTTATTCCTCCGTCTCCGGGTCCCGGCTGTAGGTCAAAAGCCCGCGGTTGACCTCGTCAATGGCGACCATCAGGGGCTTCATTTCCTTGGGATCGATCAGGGGCTGCGCGCCGCTGACCAACTGGCGCGCCCGCTTGCTGGTTTCCACCACCAAGGTGTAGCGGCTGTCTACTTTTTCGCTGATCTCTACGATGGAAGGGTTTACAATGGCCATGGGAATTCCTCCTTTTATTTACTCTTCGGAAATGGTGGGAAAAAACCGGGTCGTGCGCTGCTTTTCCGCTTGAATGATGCTTTGGAGCTGAACGAAGGCGAGCTCCAGGTCATCGTTGATCAGCGCATACTGGTAACGGCCGATGTTCTTCACCTCGCCCCGGGCGTTGCGCAGCCTGCGCTCGATTTCCTCCGGGTCGTCGGTGTTGCGGGTATGGAGCCGCACCCGCAGGGCGCTGAAGCTGGGGGGAAGGATGAAGATGCTCACATAATCCTCCTCCTGCTCCATCACCTTCAAGGCTCCCTGGGGGTCCACGTCCAGCAGCACATTGCGGCCCTGTGCCAGGGCCCGGCATACCTCCTCCCGGAGGGTTCCGTACCGGTGCCCGTGAACCGTGGCATGCTCCAAAAAGGCGTCTTGGGCCAGGAGCCGGTCATACTTCGCCTCGCTGATAAAGTGGTAGTGAACGCCCTCCATCTCCCCTTCCCTGGGCGCCCGGGTGGTGGCGCTGCAGGAGAAGGAAATGCTGGGATCGGAGTCCATCAGCCGCTTGACCAGGGTTCCCTTCCCCGTGCCGGACGGGCCGGAGATGATGATGAGCATGCCTTTGCGCTGGATACATGCCGTCATGTCAAACCTCCCTTTCCTCTGCCGCCGGGCATTCCTGGCGGCTGGACACGCGCCCTGAAACGGTTTCCGGCTGAATGGCGGAGAGGATCACATGATCGCTGTCCGTAAGGATGACCGCCCGGGTGCGCCGCCCCTGGGTGGCGTCCACCACCCGCCGCTGCTCCCGGGCTTCCTGTACCAGGCGCTTTACCGGCGCGCTGTCCGGGCTGACGATCACCACAATCCGCTCCGCCACCACCATATTGCCAAAGCCGATGTTAATCAGCTGCATCCGTTCCACTCCTTATTACACAATATTTTGCACCTGTTCCCGAAGCTTCTCCAAAATGCACTTGGCCTCCACCACGTCTTGGGCGATGGCGGCGTCGGAAGCCTTGGAACCGATGGTGTTCACTTCCCGGTTCATCTCCTGCAAAAGGAAATCCAGCCTCCGGCCAATCTCCTGCCGGCTTTCAAGCCCCTGGGCAAACTGCCCCATATGGCTTTTCAGGCGGCTGAGCTCCTCATCGATGGCGCAGCGCTCGGCCATGGTGGCCACCTCCTGGGCCAGGCGCTGAGGGTCCGCCGCGGTGACCTGCCATTCCGCCAGGCGGCTCTGCAGCCGCTCCCGGTAGTGCTGGGGCACCATGGGGGCCCGCAGGGCAATGCTTTGGACCTTGCTTTCCAGCTGGGAGAGGTTGTCCGCCAAGTCGGCTTTCAAAGCCTCTCCTTCCCTGCCGCGCATTTCCAAAAGCTGCTTCACAGCCCCGGCAAAGGCCTCCAGGGCCAAAGCCGTCACCTGCTCCTGGTCCTCCTGGCCCTCCTGAACGCTCAAAGCGCCGCAAAGGGTGAGAATTTCCGCCACGCTGGGCTCGTTTACCCCGGGGGGCAAGCTCTCCCGGGCTTGCCAACAGGCCTCCCCGCAGGCTTTGACCAAAGGCAGGTCCAGCTTGACGGCCCGGGAATCCGCCCGGTTGTTCTGGTAGGTTACAAATACGTCCACATGCCCCCGGCTGACGCCGCTGGCGGCCATCCGGCCCCGCAATGCGTCCTCCAGGAACAACAGGCTCCGGGGCATACGGAAGGCTGTGTCCAAAAAGCGGTGGTTCACGGATTTCAGCTCTACCAGCATCTCCCGCTCCTCCCGGCGGAGCAGACAGCTGCCGTACCCTGTCATGCTCTGCATCGGCTCCCCTCCTTCCCCGTCACAGCCCTTGCAATGCAAGGCTGTTTATCCTTTAGTATACCATAGCGCCCCAGTTTTGAAAAGATTTCCTCATCTTTTTTGCAATTCTCCCCCCTTGAAGAGTTGGGCCCGATCTGGTAAAATGAGGAATCTTTGTGGAACTGTCCTTTCAGGATCTTGGGAGGAACAGGAATGAGCGGACATAAAATCCTCTTGATCATCTCAGATGACAAATCCATTCAATGCCGCCTCCGGGCGTTGTTTGAGCCTGCCTACGCGGTCCTGACAGGGGGTAGCGTTCAGGACGCCCTGAGCTTTTTGCGCACGAACCCGGATATCCATCTGGCCATTGTGGACGTTCTGCACCCCGCCGGGGGCGGCCTCTCCGTTTTGGAGGCGCTTCGCGGCATTTTGCTTTCGGAGCCTCTGCCTGTGCTGCTCTGCCTGGATCCCGGGGATGAGGAGGGTCAAGCCCGGGCATTGGACGCGGGCCTGGCCGATTTTGTCGCCAGGCCGTGGAGCGCCCCGGTGCTGCGCCGCCGGGTGGAGCGCCTGCTGTGCGCGGGGGCGGAAGCCGTCCGGGAACGGCGCTATAGGGCAGCCCTTCTCTCCACGGCGCGGCTGATGGACCGCCAAAAGCGTTTGGAAACCGCTTTGCGCAGGCGCGCCGACACGGACCCGGTGTGTTCCCTGTTCAACCGCCGGGCGGCCCAGGAGCGCATCGCCAACCTCCTGGCCAACAATCCCCAGAGGACCTTTGCCTTTTTCCTTCTGGACATCGATAACTTCAAGCTGGTGAACGACAGCTTCGGCCATATAGCGGGGGACCAGGTTCTTTTCGCCATCTCCAGAGCGCTTCGGGAAATCTTCCGTGTCTCCGACCTGGTGGGCCGCTTGGGGGGAGATGAATTCGTAGTGTTCATGCACTATCACGGAGAGGAGGCTCTGGTGCGCCAAAAAGCGGCGGCTGCCGTTCAGGCCATCCGCCGCCTGGCCTTCCTCCCCTATCCGGCGCTGAAGCTGTCGGTGAGCATGGGCGTATGCCTCTCCCCCAAGGACGGCAGCTCCTTTCAGGCGCTGTACCGCCACGCCGACCAGGCCCTTTACCGGATCAAGAGCCTCAGCAAGGACGGCTATGCGCTCTATGGAGATGAAAAGAGCAAAGCATGAACAATTTCCGCCCCCTTTGCGTTTGACATCCCCCCAGGCGGCTTGTATACTTTCTGGTATCCCCAAGCAGGAAGGGTGTGGATGGATGAACAAGGTCATCATTCCGGAGGGCTACCGTCCCAGGCTCACGCTCTACGAGACCCAGGCGGCCATCAGCCTGATCAAGCGCGTCTTTCAGGACAGCCTGTCCCTGGCGCTGAATTTGAAGCGGGTTTCGGCCCCGCTGTTCGTAGACCCCGCCACGGGCCTCAACGACGATCTAAACGGCGTGGAGCGGCCCGTGAGCTTTGACGTGCCCGCAGCCGGCCTGGACGCCCAGGTGGTGCAAAGCCTGGCCAAGTGGAAGCGCATGGCCTTGTACCGCTATGACGTGCACCCCGGCAAGGGAATCTATGCCGATATGAACGCCATCCGCCGGGATGAGGAACTGGACAACTTCCATTCCATCTATGTGGACCAGTGGGACTGGGAGCGGGTCATCACCCCCGAAACCCGCACGCTCCACACCCTCAAGGAAACGGTGCGGGCCATTGTCGGCTGTATCCGGGACGCCTCCCTGACCGTCAACGGCCGCTACCCCAAGCTCCGTACCCAGCTTTCCGACGAGGTGTCCTTTGTCACCTCCCAGGAGCTGCTGGACCTCTACCCCACCCTCTCTCCCAAGGAGCGGGAGAACGCTTATGTGCGGGAGCACCCCGTCACCTTCCTGATGAAGATCGGCGCGCCCCTGAGCAACGGCCAGCCCCATGACGGCCGCGCCCCGGACTATGACGACTGGAGCATGAACGGGGACATTTTGTTCTATAACCCTTTGCTGGACTGCTCTTTGGAGATCAGCAGCATGGGCATCCGGGTGGACAGCCACACCTTGGATGAGCAGCTTACCGCCGCGGGATGCGACAACCGCCGCGGCCTTCTCTTCCACCAGATGCTGCTTGCCGACCAGCTTCCCCTGACCATAGGCGGCGGCATCGGCCAAAGCCGCCTGTGCATGCTGCTCTTGGGCAAGGCCCACATCGGCGAGGTGCAATCCTCCATTTGGGACGAGCAGACCAAGGAGACCTGTGAAAGGGCGGGAATTGTGCTTCTGTAAGGAGAGGCGGGCCGGGGCTCCGCCAAGGGAATGCATTTGCGGCATTCCGCTTTTCACCGCGCCGCCCGCGCTCAGGGAGACTATGCCTTGAAGGAAATCCCTTTTCCATAGGTTCCCCCAGCCTCGCCCAAGGGGACGGCGTCCTCTTGGGCGAAACGTATGCACCCTGGCAACATCGTACAAAAAATCACAGCCCCATCCATTCCCCGCCGGAAGCGGATTTGCTATGCTATGCTCAGCTTTCATATATATCCTAGGGAGGCGGCCTTTGATGCGTTACGGGCATTTTGACGATGAGCAGAGGGAATATGTGATCGACCGCGTGGACGTGCCCCAGAGCTTTACCAATTACCTGGGCACCCGGTCCATGGGCGCGGTGGTCAACCACTCTGCGGGCGGTTATCTATGGAATGGCAGTCCCCAGTTTCACAGGATTACCCGGTTCCGGCCCAACGGCGTGCCCATGGACCGCCCAGGCCACTATGTGTACCTTCGGGATGAGGACAGCGGAAAGTATTGGTCCGTGAGCTGGCAGCCGGTGGGCCTGCCCCTGGATCAGGCCAAGTACACCTGCCGCCACGGCCTGAGCTATTCCACCTACGCCTGCGATTATGAGGACATCCATGCCGCCCAGACCCTTTTCATCCCCCTGGACGACGATGCGGAGATCTGGGAGGTGCGGCTGAAAAACAACGGTGGCAGCGCCCGCAATCTCAGCGTATACGGCTATTGCGAGTTCAGCTTCCACCATATCGACATGGACAACCAGAACTTCCAGATGAGCCTGTACGCCACCGGCTCCCGCTATGTGGACGGCACGGTGGAATACGAGCTGCATTACGAGGAAAACAGCCACGAGTTCTTCACCGCCAGCTTTGAGCCCGACGGCTTTGACAGCATGCGGGACAGCTTTTTGGGCCCCTACCGCACCGAAAGCAACCCCATCGCTGTGGAAAAGGGCCTCATGGGCGGCAGCGCGGAGCTGGGGGGCAACCACTGCGGGGCTCTTGGGAAGCGCCTGACCCTGGCCCCGGGCCAGGAGGTGCACCTGCGCTTTTTGCTGGGTACCGGGGACGCCGCCGTGGCCCGCCGCATCCGGGAGAAGTACACCGACGAGGCCACCGCCCAGGCCTTTGTGGCCCTGCGGGGTTACTGGGACGAGAAGCTGGCGAAGCTCCAGGTGGAAACCCCCAACGCGGACATGAATACCAGCCTGAACCTGTGGAATTTGTACCAGAGCCAGATCAACGTGTCCTTCTCCCGCTTCGCCTCCTTTATCGAGGTGGGCGGCCGCACGGGCCTGGGCTACCGGGACACCGCCCAGGACGCCATGTGCATCCCCCACGCCGATCCCTCCGGGTGCCTGAAGCGCATCCGCCAGCTTCTGCGGGGCCAGGTGAAGGCGGGCTACGGGCTCCACCTCTTCGACCCCGCCTGGTTTGAGCCGGGCCAACAGCAAAGCTTCAATTCCCCCACCGTGGTACCCACCCCGGACAAGAGCAGCATGATCCACGGTTTGAAGGACACCTGCGCCGACGACGCCCTTTGGCTGATCCCCGCCATCGGCGAGTACCTTCGGGAAACCGGCGAAACCTCTCTGCTCTGGGAAGTGATCCCCTACGCGGACGAGGGAGAGGCCACGGTTTACGAGCACATGAAGGCCATCCTGGATTTCAGTTTCTCCCAGGTGGGCCAAAACGGCGTATGCAAGGGGCTTAGGGCGGACTGGAACGACTGCCTGAACCTGCGGGGCGGGGAAAGCGCCATGGTGAGCTTTTTGCTGCTGTGGGCCGTGGACCACTTTGAGGACATGGCCCGTTACGCGGGCAAAACCGCCGACGCGGCCCGCTACCGCCAGCAGGCCGAGGCCATGAAGGAAACCTGTCAAAAGGTTCTTTGGGACGGGGAATGGTTCCTAAGGGGCATCACCGCCAAAAACGACCCCATTGGCTCCCACAGCGCCGCCGAGGGCAAGGTGCACCTGGAAAGCAACACCTGGGCGGTGATCAGCGGGGCCGCCACCCATCCCCAGGGCGAAAGCTGCATGGACGCCGTGGACGCGTACCTGTACACCCCCTACGGCCTCATGCTCAACGCCCCCTCCTTTGTGACCCCCAACGACGACATCGGCTTTGTGACCCGGGTATATCCCGGCATCAAGGAAAACGGGGCCATTTTCAGCCATCCCAACCCCTGGGCCTGGGTGGCGGAGGCCATGCTGGGCCGGGGGGAAAGGGCCATGAAGTTCTACAACGCGCTGTTGCCCCAGCGCCAGAATGACAAAATCGGGATTCGCCAGGCGGAGCCCTACAGCTATTGCCAGTTCATCATGGGCAAGGATCACACGGCCTTTGGCCGGGCCCGCCACCCCTTCATGACCGGCTCCGCGGGATGGAGCTATTACGCCGCCACCCGCTACCTGCTGGGGGTGCGTCCCCAAATGGACGAGTTGGTGGTGGACCCATGCATCCCCGCCTCCTGGGACGGGTTCGCCCTCACCCGGGTCTGGCGCGGGGCCACCTACCACATCACGGTGCAAAACCCCCGCCATGTACAAAAGGGCGTGGCCTCCCTCACCGTGGACGGGGAGCCCGCCGGCCGCATCCCCCGCTTTGACGGCGGCGAGCATACCATTTTGGTCACCATGGGATAAAAGCCCATTTTCTGACATTCGTCCGGCTCCCCGGGCGAGGAAGGAAGGCAAGCGCATGATTTCATTTGGAACCGGTGGCTGGCGCGCCATCATTGGAGAGGACTTTACCAAGGAAAATCTGCAAAAGCTCATGCTGGCCCTGGCCCGGCGCATGCAAGCCGAGGATGTGGCGGACAGGAGCCTTTGCATCGGCTACGACCGGCGTTTTCTCAGCCGTCAGGCCGCCGAGTGGGCCGCCGAGGTCATGGCCGGGGAAAACATCCACGTGCTGCTTATCAACCGGGAGGCTCCCACCCCGTTGATCATGTTCACGGTACAGTCCTATGGCCTGCCCTACGGCATTGCCGTCACCGCCAGCCACAACCCGGCGCTTTATAACGGCATCAAGCTCTTCACCAAGGGAGGGCGGGACGCGGCGGAGGATATCACCAATGAGCTGGGCGCCGCCGCCAACCAGGTCCAAACCGCCGAGATCAAGGCCATCCCCTACGCCCAGGCCATCCTGGCGGGGCTGGTGGAGGAGATCAACCCCCAGAATCAATATTTGGACGCCATCATTCGCGGCGTGAATATGGACGCCATCCGCAGCCGCAATCTGCAAATCATCCTGGACCCCATGTACGGGGTCAGCCGCACCTCGCTGCAAACCATTTTGCTCACCGCCCGCTGCGACGTCACCGTGATCCACGAGCGCCACGACACCCTCTTTGGGGGCCGCCTACCCGCTCCCAACGTGGAGACCTTGGGAGCCCTCCAGGGCAACGTGCTGGAGCATCGCGCGGACATTGGCATCGCCACCGACGGCGACGCGGACCGCCTGGGCATCATCGACGACAAGGGCCGCTTCATCCATCCCAACGAAATTCTGTCGCTGCTGTACTACTACTTGCTCAAATACAAGAACTGGCACGGCCCCGCCGTGCGCAACCTGGCCACCACCCACATGCTGGACCGCATTGCCGCCGCCTTTGGAGAAAAATGCTATGAGGTGCCTGTGGGGTTCAAGCATATCTCCGCGGCCATGCAAAAGTACAACGCCATCATCGGCGGGGAAAGCTCCGGCGGGCTCACCGTGCGGGGCCACATCAACGGCAAGGACGGCATCTACGCCGCCACCCTGTTGGTGGAAATGCTCTCCGTGACGGGCCGCAAGCTCAGCGAGCTCACCCAAAGCCTCTACCGGGAGTTCGGGGAAACCTATATGGCCGAATACGATTGGCCCTTTGACGGGGACATGAAGGAAAGCTTGCAAAAGCTTCTGCTGGTGGACAAAAAGCTTCCCCAGTTCCCCGTTCCCGTCCAGGGGGTCAACTACATGGACGGGTGCAAGGTGCTCTTTGAAAACGGCTGGATCATCGCCCGCTTCAGCGGCACCGAACCTTTGCTCCGGGTCTTCTGCGAAATGCCCACCCAACGGGAAGCCCAAGCCATCTCCGCCGTCATGGCAGACTTCCTGGGATTGAAGATGTAGCGAAGGGAAAGAGGATTCCCTTTGCTATGCTGCGGCTCCCTCTATGAACGCTGCTTTCTTGCCCGCAGGGGATTCCGGGGCGGCGCAGGGAAGCGCGCCTGATGAACCCTTGGGCGAAGCCCAAAGCGGCCCGAAGTGGGAAGCTTTACCGGCGGTGCAGGCGGCAGCGGATGATGCGAACAAACAAACCCGCGGCGGCCAAAGGGCCGGATAGCCTCTGGCCGTCCCGGAAGGAAGGGGAACCGCAAGGAGCCCTGGGGGGGGAGATTGCCAATTCCCTCCCGGGCCCTTTGCAAACCCGATCCTGCCCCGGCAAAGGCAAAGCATCCTTTTGTCCCCTGCCGTTCCCGTCTCCCCGTCCCAAAGAAAGCACCCGCCCTGGAACTGCCAGAAACCCCTTTTTCTTCTTTCCTCCATAGCGCTCAAAATCTATGGTATAATCAATCTGTTCAACCTCACCCCCGGGGAGGTGCGTCTTGACGAAAGGCTTCTTCCAAAAGTTCATTTCCCTGCGGGCGTCCTTGCTTGCCATCGTGCTGGTGTGCTGGCTTGTTCCCACCGCGCTTTTGGGCACCTTCATCGGCCTGCGGTTTTTCGGGGCCATGCAGGAAAAGACCGAGGCCTTTCTCACCGCCGGGGCCCAGCAGGCCCAGGTGCGCACCCTGGAGAACATGGACAAGATGGTCTCCCTGGCCAAGAGCGTGGTCTACGATGGGGATCTGGCCTCCGCCGTCAGCGGTTATGAAAACGGAAAAATCACGCTGGAGACTTATTTCCGCCTTTGCCGCAGCTATTTGGAGCGCAAATACGGCCGGGAAACCCTGTGCGATTTCGCGCTTTTCTTCCGCACGGCGGATCCTTCCAACATCTTCTATACTGCCGACGATTATGCGGAGGCCACCCATTTCATCCTCAATGTTCAGGATTCCATGGTGAAGCTCAGCGAAACCCTGGATACCCGCTGCGCCTTTTACGCCCAGGATGGCCGTACCTATCTGGTGCGCAACCTGTACAACAGCCGTTTGGAGCTGTACGGGATGCTGCTGTTGGGCTTGAACGAGCGCCAGCTCTTTGGCCCCATCCAGCAGTGGTGCAGCCAGTTCAACGCGGCCTATTGCCTTTCCCTGGACAGCTATCAATCCGGGGACCTCTCCTACCTGGACCGGCCCGACGGCCTGAGCGAGGAGGCGGATTTGCTCCTGTACACCCAATCCGCCCGCAGCCGGGATTACCGGTTCCACTTTCAGGTCCAGGCGGACAAGCGGGCCGTGTACCGGGAGATGGGGGAGTTCCGGGCCCTGATGGTATGGATGCTCCTGCTGGTGGTGCCCCTGTGCATCCCCATCCTATACTTTGTAAACCGGCGCATCGTCCGGCCCCTGGCCATTTTGTCCAAGGCCTCCACCCGCATCCAAAACGGGGAATTGGGCATCACCGTGCCCATCCGGGGCCCCGACGAGCTGGGCCGCCTGGGCAACGCCTTCTCCAACATGAGCTTGCAGCTCAAAACCCTGGTGGACAAGTCTTACAAGGAGGAAATCGCCTTGCGGGACGCCCGGATCCAGGCCATGCAAAGCCGCATCAATCCCCATTTCCTCAACAACGCCCTGGAGACCATCAACTGGCAGGCCCGCATGGAGGAGAGCGAGACGGTGACCGCCATGGTGGAGGCCCTGAGCCTGTTGCTCAACGCCAGCATGGACCGGGGAGAGCAGCATTTGGTGCCCCTGAAGGAGGAGCTGAAAATCGCGGAGGCTTACTTCTACTTTGTGGGGCTTCGCTTCGGGGACCGGCTCTCGGTATTCCAAACCATCCAGGAGGGCCTGGAGGAGCGCCTGATTCCCCGGCTGGTGATCCAGACGTTGGTGGAAAACGCCATCTCCCACGGCATCGAGCCCGCGGGCGGCGGGCGGATTCTGCTGAACATCTTCATCCAGGCGGACTTTCTGGTGATCGAAGTGGTGAACAACGGCAAGAAGCTCAGCCCTGAGGACCGCCAGAGGATTTCCAAGCTGCTGGCGGAGGACTCCGACCACCGGGAGCACCTGGGCATCCGCAACGTCGCCCGGCGGCTCCACCTGCTCTACGGGGAGCACGCCTCTTTGACCATCGGCTCCGACGCCCACGGGGAAACCGTCGCCACGCTGCGCATTCCCCAGGAAGTATCCGTTCAGAACCGGGAGGCGTCCTCCTAGAGGGCCGCGTCCCCTTTTTTGTAAGTCCGGGAGTTCCAAGGCTCCCCCACTCCATTGCGAAAGGCGGGATTTTCCATGAAAAAAGCCATTGCCGCCGGGCTGGCCCTGTGCCTGATGCTGGGCCTCTTTCCCGGCGCGGCCCAGGGCGTGACCCTAAAAATCACCAGCACCTTTGCCGGGTCCGATGCGGCGGCGGACACCTATTTGGGCTTGCTGAAGCAATGGCAGGAGAGCACGGGCAACCTGGTGGAGGATACCTCCGCCACCTCGGACGAGGCCTGGAAAACCGGCGTGCTCAACGATTTCGCCGCCGGAAACGAGGCGGATGTGCTCTTCTTCTTCGCCAAAACCTCGGACAGCGCTTTGATTCTGCGCAAGGTGGTGCCCATCCATGAGATCAACGCCGCCTATCCCGGGTTGCATCTGGTGGAAAACGCCGCCGTGGCGGAGGAGGACGGCGGGGTATACGCCATCCCCATCCGCTCCTTCTGGGAGGCGCTTTTCTGCAATGTGGACCTGTTTGAACGCCATGGAATCGAGCTGCCCACCACCTGGGAGGAGCTGGAAACCGCCATCCTGGAGTTCCGCAAGCTGGGGATCACCCCCATTGCCCTGAGCCTGAGCGACGTACCCCACTATATCGCGGAGTACTGCATCCTGTCCTCCAGCACCAAGGAGGAGTATCTGGCAAGACCCCAAAAGGGCGAAGCCGTGCCGGAAAGCTGGGTGCAGGGCATGAACCTGATCCGCAGGCTGGAGGAACTGGGGGCTTTCCCCACGGACGTCAACGCCACCACCAACGCCCAGGTGAGTCAGCTCTTTTTGGACAAATCCGCCGCCATGCAGCTGGAAGGAAGCTGGTTCGCCAACGGCATGTCCCCCGAAAGGATGGATACCGTCATCGTGCTCCCCTTCCCCGCCTATGCGCCTCAATCCGACCCCGCCGCTTTCGTGGGGGGCGTTTCCATGGGCTTCTATTTGAGCCGCGCGGCCTGGGAGGATGAAACAAAGCGGGACGCGGCGGTGGATCTGCTGGCCTTCCTTACCACCGGGGAGAATGCCGCCGCCCTGGGCGGTTACACCTTCTCTGGCAAGCTTCTGGAAAGCTGCCTCGCCATGACCGCCGATTCCCGGAACATGAACCCCCCGCTTCAGGACGCCATGGACCCGGCTGCCCGGGCCCATTGGTTCGCGTGCATTCCCAGCGTGGCCGACGGCAGCATGGACGCCGCCGCCCTGTGGGAGGAGGTCATGGCCCTGGACCCCTTTGGCGCCTCCACACGCAAATAAAAAGCCCCGGGCATAGCCCATACAAAAGATGCATGAAGGAGGGCCTGAACATGTTTCGCGTGGTGCTGGTGGACGATGAGGAAATCATTCTGCAAGGGCTGATGAAGGTTTTCCCCTGGAAGGAATTCGATTGCCAGGTGGTGGGCACCGCCACGGACGGCATGGAAGGGCTGCGGCTGATCCGCAATGTCCGGCCCCAGATCGTGCTGACGGATATCCGCATGCCCAACATGGACGGCCTGCACATGATCGCCGCGCTGCAAAGTGAGTTCCCCCACCTCCAGGTGGCGGTGCTCACCGCCTTCCGGGATTTCGACTATGCCCAGCAGGCCATCCGCCTGGGGGTCTGCCGCTATTTGCTCAAGCCCAGCAAAATGGAGGATTTGAAGGAAGCCTTTGCCCATATGACCCAGGCTTTGCAAGAAACCTCTGCGGAGGCCCAGGAGGAGCCCGACAGCGCGACCCAAAGCGAGGCGGGCAACTTTGTGGCCCGGGCCGCTCTGCAATTCATCAAGCAGCATTATGCCGAGCACATCAGCCTGGGGGACGTGGCCGAGAACGTGTATGTGAGCCAATGGCATTTGAGCAAGCTCATCAACGGCCACCTGGGCCAAAGCTTTTTTGACATCCTCAACGGCCTGCGCATTGACAAGGCCAAGGAACTGCTCCTGGACCCCGCCCTGAAGGTACACGAGATCGCCGAGGCGGTGGGATACGGGGATGTGGCGCATTTCAGCAAGAACTTCAAAAAGCTCACGGGCGTAAGCCCCATGGAATACCGGGGCGGGTTGAAGGGGTAACGGCGCTGAAAGGGCTTGGGGCTTGCCCCGGCTCTCCCCCAAGGCCCCGGCAAGGACGCACCCCCAAAACGCAACCCCGAAAGCCCCAATCCCCCGGAGCGCGGGCCGCCGCACTCCCGCCAGGGGAGGTCCCTGGCGGCATATACGGGAAGCGGCTCCCCATTTCCCTTGGATCGCAAAAGGTCAATGCAGCCATTGTGCATTGACCTTTTGGTACCTTTGACAAGTCATGGTTTGCTACCGGCCCGGGGCTGGAACCTGTCCCCTCACCCTTGGGTGGGGACGGGGGTGACGCTTGGCTCGGGGCTCTTGGACGGCTGCAGCGTCCAGGTGGGTTCGGGGCTGCGGCTGGGCGCCAGGGACTCCGCCGGAATGTCCGATCCCTCGGGCAGGGGCGTATTCAGCACGTCGGCGTAGAGGGCGTTCAGGGTCTGCTCTCCCGCGATGCCGTCCGCGTTGATGCCGTGATCCTTCTGGAAGGCCTTCACGGCCTTGTGGGTGCCATTGTAATAGCTGCCTGTGGCCGTGCCCGTGTAATACCCCAAATCCTGGAGCTTGCGCTGGAGCCAGTACACGTCCTCCCCGCTCTTGCCCTTTTTCAGGGTACGGAAGGGCTGGGGCGGGGCGGCGCTGGCGGAGTAATTGGGTTCCGCCGTGGGCTCCGGGGTATTGGAGGGGCGCATGTACGTGCGGTTCAAGGGCGGGGGCTGGAGGGCCTTGGTGAGCTCCTGATCCTCCGGCAGGTCCTCCCGGATCGTCACCACGACCCCCTCCCCCACATTGTCGTAAATCCACTTGGCGTCGTTCACCAGCAGGCGGATACAGCCGTGGGAGGCTCTGGATCCCAGCATGTTATAGGATTTCACGCTTAAGGCCATGGTGTCCACCGCCCGGTAGATCACCGAGTGAAAGGCAATGTAGGGATTGATCCGGGTCCAATACTGGGCGTGGCTGCCCCAGGCGGGGAAATAGCACCAGCGGGCCTTGCGGCCATCCAGCACCCAATCCCCCACATCGCTGGGGGTGGCCTTCATCCCCGTGGAGCAGATCATCCGCTTCACAGGCACGGTGTATTCCCCGGCCTCGTCCCGGCCATTCACCAGCACCACCTGGTTGCGCACGTCCACGGTAATGGCGTAGGGCACGGGGGTGGGTACCGGCGTGGGCCTGGGGGTGGCGGAAACGTCCAGCACCTCGGGATCGTTAAACAGCAGGTTCCAGGTTTCCTCCCCGGTGATGCCGTCGGCCTTGATGCCGTTGTTCACCTGGAACTTCTTCACGGCGTCCATGGTCTGGGTCATATAATTGCCGCTGATGGGGCCGTCAAAATAGCCCAGCTCCGTCAGCTTTTGCTGCACCTGCTTTACGTTTTGGCCCTTGGCACCCCGGGTCAGCTTTTTGCTGTAATCGATGTCCTTGAGCTGCCCCTGGTTATCCGCCCCGTCCTCCACCATCACCACGTCGTTGATGTCCCCCACGTCCATATCCGGGTCCGGGGGCTGGGTGGTGGCGGGGCCGTCCTTGGAGACGGCCTTGCCGCTGAAAAGCAGCTGCTGGGTCTGCACATCCGCCTCGCCGGTGGCCGTCAGGCCGTTGCGCTCCTGAAACACCTTTACCGCGCCGGTGGTGGCCTCCAGGTACCGGCCCGACAGCTTGGCCTTATAGTACCCCAAATCCGCCAGGTGCTCCTGGAGGCGCTTCACGTCCTCCCCTTCGCTGCCCATGCTCAGGGCGCGGTACTCGGCGCTCATGAGCAGCGCCTCGGTCTGCCCGTCGGCGATGCCGGTTTCCTTGAGGCCATAATCCTTTTGGAACCGCATCACCGCCGCCCGGGTTCCATCCAAAAAGTTGCCGCTGACCTTGCCGGAATAATAGCCCAGGTCGGTCAGCCGCTGCTGAATTCTGGATACATCCTCGCCCTGGTCGCCATATTGCAAAGGCTGGTAACTTTCGGTCTGTACGGGCTCCTCCTCGCCCCATGCGGGCAAGGCCGCCCCCAGTGCCAGCATCAACAAGACCAGGGCCATTCCCAAAGACAAAGCTCGTTTCATCCGCGCACCTCAACCTTCGTTCTCATAAACCTCAATTCGCCCTCCCCGGCGGACTCTCCTATACAACGGCTCAACTGTTACAAATATTCAATCATAGAGGCCAATCTCTCCACCACAAAATCAGGCTGAATCTCCGAATTCTGTAAATCCTCCCGCCGGGTTTCCCCTGTGAGCACCAAAATGCTGGTGATGCCGAAGCTGACCCCCGTGGCGATGTCGGTGTACAGCCTGTCCCCCACCATGGCCAGCTCGGCGGGGGTGAGCCCCGTACGCCCCAGGGCTTCCCGGACAATGCCTCCATAAGGCTTGCCCAAAATCACATCCGGCTCCCGCTGGGTGCTGGCCTTCACAAAGGCGATGATGGCCCCCAAATCCGGGGCGAAGCCCGTTTCCGTAGGGCAGTTCTTATCCGGGTGGGTGGCCAGGTAGGGTAGCCCGGCCCGGATGAAGTCGCACACCTTGGTCATCTTGGCATAGTCCAGCGTGGTATCATAGCCTAAAATCACATAGTCGGGATGATCCTCCTGAAGCTGCAGCCCCATGCCCTCAAGCTCCTGGCGCAGCATGCCATTGCCCAGCACATAGGCCCTTTGCCCCGGGAAATGCTCCAGGGCATACCGTCCCGTGGCCTGGCCCGAGGTCAGCACCCGCAAAAACGGCTCCGAAACGCCCATTGCCCTGAGCTTTTGCTCGTAGGCCTGGGCGGATTTGCTGGAGTTATTGGTGACAAAAAGAACACTGCGGCCCGTATCCCGGAGCTTGTCCAAAAAATCCAGGGAGCCCGGCAGCAGCTTTTCCCCCAGGTAAAAGGTTCCGTCCATATCCAGCAAAAAGCAGCGAATCCTCCTCAGGGCCTCCCGCATCTCCCGCCCCGCCATGGCCTCTCCCCCAGCAAAAAAATCATCCGTGGAACGCTACAAATTGTAGCATACCAAAGATGATAACGCAACGAAGGGGCCCTCTGCCCGAGCGGAGGGTCTTGGGGCGTCATTGCCGCCCTAAGACCCCCGCCCTCCTGGACATAGAATTTCCATCAAACAGGCCGCCACTCCTTAGGGAAGCGATGCCTCTCGGCATCAGGTTCACCTTTGAAAGGAGCCCCTATGGGATACAACAAGCTCCATGACGCGGTAACTACCATTGATAAACCGCGGCATGCCTTTTCAAAGACCCCCCCATGGCTTCAATGGGGGTCCGGGGGCTTGGCCCCCGGGCGTCGCGTGGGGGGTAAGGGGTTCGCCAAGGGACCTAGGGGGGAGGGGGTCGCAACACTCCCCCCTGGTCCCTTGGCATATCCGTCCTCATCCCGTAAAGACAAAAACTAAATAGCATCCAAGAATAAAAACAAATCCCTAGACCCCTACAACACCTTCCGCAAAAAATCCTGGGTCCTGGGCTCCCTGGGATTTTCAAAAATATCCCCGGGAGCCCCTTCCTCCAGCACCACGCCTTCATCCATGAACAGCACCCGGTCCCCCACCTCCCGGGCAAAGCCCATCTCGTGGGTGACCACCACCATGGTCATGCCCTCCAGGGCCAGCTTCTTCATCACGTCCAAGACCTCCCCCACCATCTCCGGGTCCAGGGCGCTGGTGGGCTCGTCAAAGAGCATCACGTCCGGGCTCATGCACAGGGCCCGCACGATGGCGATGCGCTGCTGCTGCCCTCCGGAAAGCTGCTTGGGAAAGCTGTCCGCCTTCTCCGTAAGCCCCACCCGTTTGAGGAGTTCCATGGCCTTTTCCCTGGCCTGGGCCTTGGACATGGTTTTCAGCCGGATGGGAGCCAAGGTGAGGTTATCCAGCACGCTTAAATGGGGAAAGAGGTTGAACTGCTGAAAGACCATCCCCATGCGGCTGCGAACCTTGTTGATGTCGCATTTGGGGGAGGTGATCTCCACGCCCTCAAAGAAAATCTGTCCTCCGGTGGGCTGCTCCAGGAGGTTTATGCACCGCAAAAAGGTGCTCTTGCCGCTGCCGGAGGGGCCGATGACCACCACCTTTTCCCCCGGGCTGATGTGCTGGTTGATGCCCCGAAGCACCGGGGTCTCCCCAAAGGATTTCTCCAGATTCTTAACGGTTATCACTTTGGCGCAGCCTCCTTTCCAGCTTGCCCACCAGCCAGCTGAGGAAAATAACCAGGGCCAGATAGATCAGCGCCACCGCGATCAGCGGCATAAACGCCGAATAGGTGATGCCCCGGATCCGGTTGCCTCCAAAGGTCAAATCCCCCACGGCCACATAGCCCGCCACCGAGGTCTCTTTCAAAAGCACGATGAACTCGTTGGCGAGGGTGGGCAGCACGGTTTTCAGCACCTGGGGGGCGATGATGTACATCATGGTTTGGGTATAATTGAGGCCCAGGCTGCGCCCCGCCTCAAACTGCCCCTTGTCGATGGACATGATGCCGCCCCGGAAAATTTCCGCCACATAAGCCCCGGAGTTGAGGCCAAAGGCCAGGATGGCCACCACCACCCCATTGTCGGAGGAAGCGAAAATGACGTAATACATCAGCATCAGCTGAATGACCACAGGGGTTCCCCGGATGACGGTTATATAGAACCGGCAAAGGCGGTCCGCGATGGCCAGCAGGCTCCGGCCCAGCCCTCTGCGTGCCCTTTGCCCTGTGGTGTCCCAGGTGGTGCGCACCGTAGCCACCACAACCCCGATGGCAATGCCCATCAGGCAGGCCACCAAGGTAATGAGCAGCGTATTTTGCAATCCGCCCCACAGCAGCTTCCAGCGGCTTTTGTCAATAAAATTCAGCGTAAACTCGGCCTTGACCCCGTCAAACCAAGCGCCGATTTCCGTGAGCGCCAAGGCTGAATGCATGCCTGCTCCCATACGTCCTCCTATCCCTTCAAGCGCCAGGAAAGGGGGGCGGCTGTGCCGCTCCCCTTTGCCGCGCTCCAGCGCCGCCGCTTATTCAGCGGGGATGTATTTGTCGATGATGGACTGCACGGTGCCGTCGGCAATCAGCTCTCCCAGGGCCGCGTCAAACTGGGCCAGGAATTCGCCGTTGTCCTTGGCGATGCAAGCCGCGTAGTCCTCCACGGCGTACTGGGTATCCAGCACCTTGAGGCCCTGGTTGGCGGCCACGTAGGCCTTGGCGGGCTCGTTGTCGATGACCACGCAGTCCACCTTTCCGCCCAGCAGCGCCATCACCGCGTCATTGCCGTTGGGGAAGCGCACCACGGTGCCCAGGTTTTCATCCTCGATGTCCCAGGTGGTGTACAGATCGCCGGTGGTGGAGAGCTGCACGCCGATCTTGGTGTTGGCCCCTTCCGCAAACAGGTCGTCCACGGAGGTGATGGCGGAATCCTCCTTCACGATTACAGCCTGGATGCCGGTGGCGTAGCTCTTGGAGAAATTCACCAGCTGGGCGCGCTCCTCGGTAACGGTCATGCCGGCCATGGCGAAGTCAGCCTTGCCGGACTGCACGGCGGAAATGAGGGAATCAAACTCCATGTCCGAAATCTCCAGGTCATAGCCCAGCTTTTGGGCAATGGCGGCGGCGATTTCCGCATCGATGCCCACGATGGTTTCCCCATCATAGTACTCATAGGGAGGGAAGGACGCGTTGGTCACCATCGTCAGCGTATCCGCCAGGGCTGCGGTAACGGAAAAGCACAGGGACAAAGCCAATACCATAGCCAGAAACTTCTTCATACAATCTGCCTCCTACACAATCGGGTTCCTTGGAATGTGCATAGTATACCCCCATTTATGCAGGATGTCAACAGTTTAATGCATAAATATTCAAAAAAGTTTTGGGGCCCTCTCCCGGCGCTTCAAGGCTTTTGCCCCAAGGCCTCTTGATACCTGTGCATGCCCAGCTCATAAAAATCATTCCCCTGGGCGTCCACCGCCACGGTCAATGGCAGCTCCTTCACCGTCAGCCGCTTGATGGACTCCGTGCCCAGGTCGTCATACGCCACCACCTCGCAGGCGGTAACGCAGGCCGCCATGTAGGCGGCACAGCCGCCAATGGCCGCAAAGTACACGGCCCCATGCTTTTGGATGGCCTTCTTCACCGCCTCGCTCCTTGGGCCCTTTCCGATCATGGCGTGAATGCCGTAGGCCAGCAGCGCGGGGGTATAGGCGTCCATCCGCACGCTGGTGGTAGGGCCGATGGACCCTGTGGGCATCCCCGGGGGAGGCGGGGTGGGGCCTGCATAAAAAATCGTCTGGCCCCGCAGGTCTGCGGGCAGCGCCTCCCCCGCCTCCAGGGCGGCGCAAAGCCGGGCGTGGGCCGCGTCCCGGGCGGTGTAGAGGGTGCCGCTCAGCAGCACGCTGTCCCCGCAGCGCAAAGCCGCCAAGTCCCCCTTGCTCATGGGGGCGGTAAGATGAATGGCGCTCATGGCAACTCCTTTTCTCCTGTGTTTCTCAAAGGGTCTCTTCCGCATGCCGGTTCACATGGCAGCCCATGTTCACCGCCACAGGCAGCCCGGCGATGTGGGTGGGCTCGGCCAAAATCCGCAGGGAAAGGGCCGTGGTGAGCCCTCCAAAGCCCTGGGGGCCGATTCCCAAGGCGTTGATTTTCTCCAACAGCTCCTGTTCCAAAGCCCCATAGAAGGGATCGGGGTGGGGTCCCTCCCGCTCCAGGGCCAGGGCCTCCTTGGCCAATTCCGCCACCCGCTCAAAGGTGCCCCCGATGCCCACCCCCAGCACCATGGGCGGACAGGGGTTGGCCCCCGCCAACCGGGTGGTTTCCACCACAAAGTCCTTGACCCCCTCCAAGCCCTGGGAGGGCATCAGCATCGCCAGACGGCTCATGTTCTCGCTTCCAAAGCCCTTGGGAGCCACGGTCAGCTTCACCTTCTCCCCCGCCACCAGCTTCACGTGAAGCACGGCGGGGGTGTTATCCCCCGTGTTGCTGCGGCGGATGGGGTCCGCCACCACGGATTTGCGCAAGTAGCCCTCCCGGTATCCCTGGGCCACCCCCGCCTGAACCGCCGCCTCCAAAGTCCCCCCCACCAGGTGGACGTCCTGCCCCACCTCGGCGAACACCACGGCCATGCCCGTATCCTGGCAGATGGGCAGCTTTTTTTCCCGGGCGATCTGCGCGTTGCCGCAAAGCAGGCGCAAAGTCTCCCGGGCCGGGGCATAGGGCTCCACGTCGCAGGCGCCGCGCAGGGACCCCAAAATGGAATCCGGCAGCAGCGTATTGGCCTGAACGCACAACCGTGCGACGCAGGCGGTGATTTCCTCCACATGCACGGTCCGAATCCGACTCATGCTCCGCTCTCCTTTGTATGGACAGGGCCTTGGCCCCCGCCCCAAATCCGGGCCCGCCCACCGGCGGAGCGCCGCTAATCCAGCTCGATACGAAGGACCTCCTGGGGATTACCCCAGCGGGGCAGCCCTATGGGGTTGCTGGCCCCTGTGCTGACGATCATGTTCCCCTCCACCACGCCCTTGGTCATCCTGGGAAAAAGCCCCTGGCCCGGGGCGTAGATCCCCTGTTCCCCCAGGCGGATCTGCCCCCCATGGGCGTGCCCCGCCAGCACCAGGTCGATCTCCCGGCCCCTGAGATGGCGGCGGTAGTCCTCCGGCCTGTGGCACATCAGCACCTTGCAGCCCTGGAGCTCCTCAAAGGCATCCAGCATATCCTCCATCTCCAGCAGGTAGGGGCGGTACCAGCCCCCGATCCAGAGCCCTTGAAACCGGGTATAGCCGTTCAGCAGCAAGGTGGCGCGGCTGTTGCGAAGGGCCTGGAGCATCGCCGGGCGGTCCTTCATGCGCATCTCATGGTTCCCCAGGGAAAAGAAGGTGGGCAGCCGCTGGGCGGCTTCGTCCAAAAACTGAAGGCCCTTGCTGGCGCTTTGCTTGTAGCGGTTGACCATATCGCCGGGCACCAGCAAGCAGTCCGCGCCCTTCAGCAGCGGCCAAAGATCCTCGTATTCCCCGTCGTGCAAATCGCTGACCACCGCCAGGCGCATCGTTTTTCCCAGCTTGCCGGTATGCCAGACGTAGCTTGTCACCTTGCGCAAACGCATCCTCCTTCGGGCCGCCAAAGCCGTTCCCCTGGATTGTTCCATTCTAGCACAGGTCGTATCCGTTTTCAAAGGGGCTGCACTCCCAAGTGCGCCAAAGCGGCCCCGCCCTTTCAGGGGGAGCCGCTTTGCTTTGAAAAGCTCTTTCTTCGCCGGGGAAAACCCGGCCAGGAAAGGGTCAACATCAAGGCTCCGGGGCTACTTCATCCGGTCCGCGTAGATCTTGGCCCCCGCCTCCGTCACCCATTGATTCAGGGTGGCATTGAAGGCTTCCTCCTGCTTGGTGGAGAGAATCTCCGCCTGGAGATCATCCTTCACATCCTCCAGGGGCACCTCTCCCTCCTGAACATCGCCGGCGTATTGAAGCAGGTGAATGCCAAAGCTGGTGCGCACCGCCGGAGACACGTCCCCGATCTTTTCCAGGGCCATGGCGGCCTGGGTAAACTCGGCCACCCAGGCGGTGTCGCCCTCGCAGACCAAATAACCCTCCTCCTTGGCGGGAGAGGCCTTCATGCCGTCGTCCTCGCCATACTCCTCCATGAGCGCGTCAAAGTCGCCGCCCTCGGAGAGCTTTTGCAAAATCTCGTCAATGGAGGGCTGCACCTTGGCATAGGCGGCTTCCTTGGAGGTGTCCAGCTGGGTTTGCAGCTGGGCAACCTCCTCCGTCAGCCGGGCCTCCTGGGCCGTCAGTTCCTCCCGGGCCTTCCCTTGCTCTTCCTGGGCGTCACCCTCCGGGATAGCCGCCAGGGAGGCCTGGGTATCGGCCAGTTGGGTCTGCTTGCCGGTGAGCTGGGATTGCAAATCGCTGATGGCGGTGCTGTCCTCCTGGTTGAGCTTGCGGAGGATATTCTTCACATGGCGGTACCCGTCAGGGCGGTAGTACACGGGAGTGCCCGCCCGCACCGCGGAGCCGTAGGCGGTGAGGCTGCTTTCGTACTCGGTCTTGGCGGAGGCAACCTTCTGCTCATATTGAGCCTGTATTTCCTCCTGGGTGACCTGTACGTCCTTGACCACCTCGGCCCGGAGCTTGTTATACGCCTCGGTCTTCTTCTCGTCCTCCAGCATGGTTTCCTTATCGCTATATCCCAATTCGGCCATTTTCTCTGCCACGGCCTTGTCCAGCTCCTCGCCGGTCAGGTCGGTTTCGGCAAAGTAGCTGGTTTTTACAGAATCCGCATACTGCTGATAGGTTTCGTCCACCGTGGTCTGGAGTTGGGCCAGCTCCTCGCTGGTAAAGGTGTCCAACCCCATCTCCGCTTCCTTTTGCTCCAAAACAGCCTGGCTCACCAAACCCTGGATGGTCTGCTCCTGGGCGGAGGCGATGACGCTGGGATCGCTTGCGTCAAAGGAAAGCCCATACATGGCATAAAGCTGCCCCTGATACTCCAGGGTATATTGAACCTGCTGGGACACCTGCTCCTTGGTGAAGGTCTTCCCCGCGACCTCAATGATCACCGTCTGTTTGTCCACTTCGGGGTCCTTGACGATCAGGCCGCAGCTTGAGGTGACCAGCAACGAGAAAACCAGCATCAATGTGAGTACGGCACGCTTGCGCATGACTTTTCTCTCCTATCATTTCCGAATACTAAACTCAAGGTATTATACCCGAACGTTCCTTATTGGGCAAGCCTTTTTTCTTGTCTTCATAGGATGTTCACAAATGGGGTGCGGCCGCCAGCCTTTGCCAGGGGGCTCCCTCATCAATCCGAACCCGCGCTCCTCGTTGCACCCCCTGGAATTTGATGCTATAATAAACCCGCCAAGGAATCGAAAAATCCACCAAAGATGGAGGAAAAGCAATGAAGCTGACCTTTCTGGGAGCTGCTCATGAAGTCACCGGCAGCCGTTTTTTATTGGAAGCCTGTGGAAAGACCATGTTGATCGACTATGGCATGGAGCAGGGCGTCAATTTATACGATAACGCCCCTTTGCCCCTGCCCGCCGGGGCCATTGACGCCGTGTTCCTCACCCATGCCCACATCGATCACAGCGGCTATCTGCCCTTGCTTTTCAAACAGGGCTTCCACGGCCCGGTGTACAGCACCAAAGCCACCAAAGAGCTGTGCGACATCATGCTGCTGGACTCCGCCCACATTCAGGAGATGGACGCCCAATGGAAGAACAAGAAGGCCCAGCGCGGCGGCAGGGCCTTGGTGGAGCCCCTCTACAGCCAGGAGGACGCCCTGGGGGTGTGCAAGCTCTTTGTGCCCTGTGCCTATCAAACCGATACCCCCGTCTTTGACGGCATTTTCATCCGCTTTATCGATGTGGGCCACCTGCTGGGCTCTTCCTCCATCCAGGTCACGATTACAGAGGAAGGGAAGACGGAAAAGCTGGTGTTCTCCGGGGACATCGGCAACCTGCACCAGCCCTTGCTCAAGGACCCCTCCTACTTTACCCAGGGGGATTACATCGTCATGGAATCCACCTACGGCGACCGGAGCCACGGCCCCGTGCCGGATTACCTGAGCGCGCTGAGCCAAACCCTCCAGGAGACCTTCGACCGGGGCGGCAATGTGGTCATTCCCAGCTTCGCGGTAGGCCGCACCCAGGAGATGCTGTATTTCTTCCGGCAGCTCAAGGAGGAGGGACGGGTGAAGGGCCATGAGAACTTCCCCGTGTACGTGGACAGCCCCCTGGCCATCAGCGCCACCCACATCTTCACGGAAAACACCCTGGAATGCTGCGATGAGGAAACCTTGGCCTTGGTGCGCCAGCAAATCAACCCCATTTCCTTTGAGGGGCTGAAGGTGGCGGTCAGCGCCGAGGAAAGCAAGCTCATCAACGAGGACCTTACCCCCAAGGTGATCATCTCCGCCAGCGGCATGTGCGACGCGGGCCGGGTGCGCCACCACCTCAAGCATAACCTGTGGCGTCCGGAATCCACCGTGCTCTTTGTGGGCTACCAAAGCGTGGGCACCTTGGGCCGCAGCCTGGTGGACGGAGCCCAATCCGTAAAGCTCTTCGGGGAGGATATCCAGGTGCGGGCCACCATCCGGCAGCTGGCCGGGGTCAGCGGCCACGCGGACAACAATGGGCTGATGAAATGGATCCGCAGCTTTGAGACACAGCCCAAGCATGTGTTTGTGGTCCATGGCGAGGATTCGGTGTCGGATCTGTTCGCCTCCCGCGTCAATCAGGAATTGGGGTGGACGGCCCATGCCCCCTACAACGGAGAGGTATGGGACCTGGTTTCCGGCGTGATGATCCAGGAGGGCAACCGGGTCAAGCTGGAGAAGCCCTCCAGGGAAGCGGCCGCAGCGGACGCGGCCCCCGCACCCAAGGCTCCCGCCGCGCCCAAGCAGGAGGCGGCCCCCGCGCCCAAGCAGCAGTTTGATCCAGGCACCCCCTACGGCCAGCTGGCTTTGGCGGGCCAACGGCTGGCCGGCCTCATCCAGAGGATGGAAGGCCGCAGCCGCAAGGACATGGACAAGCTGACCAAGCAGCTTTACGGCATCCTGAAACGCTTTGACAAACGGGGAAGGTAAAAATTGTTTCGTGGATGCAAGGGGCCCGGGCGCATCGCCCGGGCCCCTTCCTATTCGCACATGGCCTGTGCATAGGCCGCTTTGCCTGAGGCAGCCTTTCACGTGGCCTCAAAGAAGCCAAGGGCGGCTTCCATCACTTCGTCCATTTCCTTCGCCCCGGGTATATGGCCGCTGTGACGGACCAGCCGAAAGCGCAGATGGCTGTTGTCCGACGCTTCCACAAAGGCGGCGATCTCTTTGGTGGATGTAACAATGTCCGTGTCCCCCTGGAGGATCAGATAGGGCGTCCGCACCCTCCCCAAGGTCCCGGAAAGATCCAGGTGCGGCATCCCGCGCAAAAGGGACCTGTTCTTCCTGTATCCGTTGAGCACCAGCGCCTTGATGTCCTTCCGGGAGTAATCGGGGCTTGC
Organism: Candidatus Limiplasma sp.; assembly: GCA_034927815.1. Classification (GTDB taxonomy): domain Bacteria; phylum Bacillota; class Clostridia; order Christensenellales; family Aristaeellaceae; genus Limiplasma. The sequence continues at coordinate 60,407 of JAYFPK010000006.1, read as the reverse complement.
CAAAAGCCCGCGCAGGATCTTCCCCAGCGGCATCCTGTCCCCTTGCCTGGCCTGATACCCTTAGGTATACTTTCGAAGCCACCGCAAGGCGGATAGAAGGTCCTCCACGCTGCGGGCGGCGCCGGGGTCTTTCAGCAGGGCAAGGCGGGCCTTGTGCCGGGGCGGCAGCTTCGACTTTTCCAAGGCCTCAAAGACTTCCGCCTGGGATAGGAGCGGCTTGAGCGCCTGCCCGTACACCGCCGCCTTGCCAATCCATTCCGGCGCGGTTTCAGCCGCCATAGCCGCGAGAATGCCGCCCCAGGACACGCCAAAAAGATGGATGGGGACGTCCTTGAAATCCGCTTTCAGCTACTGGATGAGGTCCACCGTCATCCTCACAAAGTGACCGATGGAAAAAGAGTCGTCAATCACATGATCGTTGATTCCACAGCCCAGCTGGTCCCAATATGCCATTGTCACCCTGTCCGTCAGTTCCGGAAACATCCCGCGGCATCTCGCTCAAAAGGGAAGGGGTGAGCCTGGGCCCCCATGGAGAAAAAGCACGATGGGGCTCGCGGCCTTTTTGCCCTCAAGGAGCACCTTTTGCGGTATCCCTTGCAAGACGTATCTTCTGACTTTCAGATATTTCGTTGGAGGCGATCAGCGCCTTCCTTTTGGGATTCATGCGGCCCTCACCCCGGCGGCTGAAGATCGCGGTGAAACCGCGCCGCATCCTTTATCTACCCCTACCGGTTTCCATACATCTTCTCATAATACGCCTGGTACTCCCCCGCCAGAATCCGCTCCCACCAGGACCGGTTTTCCAGATACCAGCGGATGGTGGAGCATATGCCCTCCTCAAAGGAAGTTTGGGGCAGCCAACCCAGCTCCCGGTGGATCTTGGCGGGGTCGATGGCGTAGCGCATGTCATGGCCGGGCCGGTCCGTGACATAGGCAATCAGGCTTTCCGGCTTGCCCAGTTCCCGCAGAATGGCTTTCACCACCTGGAGGTTGCTGCGCTCATTGTGGCCCCCCACGTTGTAGACCTCGCCCTCCCGGCCCTTTCGCATCACCAGATCGATGGCGGAACAATGGTCTTCCACATAGAGCCAATCCCGCACGTTCTCTCCCTTGCCGTAGACCGGCAGGCTCTGGTCCGCCAAAGCCCGGGTGATCATCAGAGGGATCAGCTTCTCCGGGAAATGATAGGGGCCATAGTTGTTGGAGCAGCGGGTGATGGACACCGGAAGCTGAAAGGTCCGGGCATAGGCCAGCACCACCAGGTCCGCGGAGGCCTTGCTGGCGGAATAGGGGGAGGAGGTGTGCAAGGGGGTTTCCTCGGTGAACAGCAAATCCGGGCGGTCCAGGGGCAAATCGCCGTACACCTCATCCGTGGACACCTGATGATAGCGCCGGACGCCGAATTTCCGGCAGGCGTCCATCAGCGCCTGGGTGCCCAGGATATTGGTCCGCAAAAACACCTCCGGGTCCGTCACGGAACGGTCCACATGGGTTTCCGCCGCAAAGTTGACCACGATGTCCGGCTTTTCCCTCTCAAACAGATTAAACACCAACCCCCGGTCGGCGATGTCCCCCTTCACAAAGCGCAGCCGGGGGTTTTTTAGGGCCTGCTCCAGGGTTTGGAGGTTCCCCGCGTAGGTGAGGGCGTCCAGGCAGAGGATCTCGTCCTCCGGATGGTGGGCCAGCTGATAGTAGACGAAATTGCCGCCGATGAACCCGGCGCCCCCTGTAACCAAAATCTTCATGTTCAGCTCTCCTATTCCTCTGCCCTGTTGTATAGAATGCGGCCCGCGGCCACCCTTTTCAAATGCTCCCCATAGGGGGATTTCCCGTATCGTTCGGCGGCGGCCAGCAAGGTGTCATAGCTGATCCAGCCCTGGGAATAGGCGATCTCCTCCAGGGCGGCGATTTTGATGCTCTGCCGCTTCTCCACGATCTGGACGAAGTTGGTGGCCTCCACCAGGCTGTCCATGGTGCCGGTGTCCAGCCAGGCAAAGCCCCGGCCCAGCACCGTGGCCCGCAAGGAGCCGTCCCGCAAATACAGGTCGTTCAAAGCGGTGATCTCTAATTCTCCCCGGGCGCTGGGCTTCACCTGCTTTGCCAAGGACACCACCCGCTTGTCATAAAAGTACAGGCCGGTGATGCAGTAGTTGCTCTTGGGGTATTGGGGCTTTTCCTCCACGGAGAGCACCTTGCCCCGCTCGTCAAACTCCACGATTCCGAAGCGCTCCGGATCGTTGACATAGTAGCCGAAGATGGTAGCCAGGCCCCTGCGGGCGTTTCTTACCGCCTGGGCCAGCATGGCGGAAAAGCCGTTGCCGTAGAAGATATTGTCCCCCAGCACCATGGCGCAGGGCTCGTCCCCGATAAAATTCTCTCCGATGAGGAAAGCCTGGGCCAGGCCGTCCGGGGAGGGCTGCACCGCATACTGGAGGGACAGGCCGAACTGGCTGCCGTCCCCCAGCAGGTCCTGGAAACGGGGCGTGTCCGTGGGGGTGGAGATGATGAGAATCTCCCGGATGCCCGCCAGCATCAGCGTGGACAGGGGATAGTAGATCATGGGCTTGTCGTATACGGGCAAAAGCTGCTTGCTGGTCACCATGGTCAGGGGATACAACCTGGTTCCCGCTCCCCCCGCCAGAACGATTCCTTTCATGCCATGCTCTCCTTTTTCATGAGGCGTCTCCTGTGCCAAGGCCTCATCCTGTGCCAACAGTATACAGGAAATTGTCGAAAAAGGAAAGGCGCGCAAAAGCCCAAGGCCGGCAAGTCCCCTTGCCGGCCTTGGGCTTTTTACTTGTGTACGCTCATTGCAGATCGATGTTGCTGTCGGTTTCGTCTTCGAAAACCGATTGGTACTGGGGAAGCCGCAGCCCGTCCCGGGCGAGGTTGTTGGCCAGGCTGGCCAGCTGCTCCCTGGTTTGCGCAGCCCCGGGCTTTGCCCGAATCTGGTCCTGGACAAACATCGGCAATGACTGGAAGTAGGCGGCGGCCTCCCGGTCACTGTCCAAAAGGTCTTGCAAGGAATCCGGCATGGAACCATCCCCCTTTTCTCCCCAGTATGCCTCGGGATTCTCCGGGCCATGCGCTTCCGAACAGACATTCCCCAAACCATTGACAAACCTTGGCAAACCCCGTATCATAGGCGTGGATGAAATCGTGAAAATCGCGGGAAGGGTGGAAGAAACCGTGCGAATCCTGGGCATTGACCCCGGCCTGGCCACCCTGGGCTGGGGCGTTATCGAGGCGGAACCCGGCAGGCAGCGTCTGGTGGACTACGGCTGCATCCTCACCACCCCGGACATGCGGCTCCCGGAGCGGCTGGTGCAGATTCAAACGGAGATTCAGGCCCTGCTGGCCCGCTACGGCCCGGAGGAAATCGCCTTTGAGGAGCTGTTCTTCGCCAAAAACGTCACCACGGCCTTCACCGTGGGAGCCGCCAGGGGCATTTCCATCGCGGCTTGCGCGACCCGCACGGACCGGCTCTACGAATACACCCCCATGCAGGTGAAGCTGGCGGTGGCCGGGCACGGGGGCGCTGAAAAGCGGCAGATTCAGCAAATGGTGAAGCTGCTGCTCCATCTGGAGGCAATCCCCAGGCCGGACGACGCGGCGGACGCCGTCGCCATCGCCCTCACCCACGCCGCCACAGGGCCGGCCAAAAGGCAGTTTTTGATGAAATAAGGAGCGAAAGCCCATGATTGCCATGATTTCGGGAACCATCGCGGAGAAAAGCGAGGGCGAGGTGGTCCTTCAAACCCAGGGCGGCGTGGGCTACCGGCTCCTGTGCAGCATGAACACCCTCTCCGGCCTGCCGGGCCTGGGGGCCCAGTGCAAGCTCCACACCCACCTTTCCGTCCGGGAGGACGCCATGGAGCTGTACGGCTTTGAAAAACGGGAGGAGCGGGATATGTTCCGGCGGCTCATCTCCGTGTCCGGCATCGGCCCCCGCACCGCCCTTTTCGTGCTGGGCAGCATGCCCCTGTCCGACCTGCGCCTAGCCATCCTCACCGGGGATTTGAACGCTTTGTCCAGGGCTCCGGGCATCGGCAAGAAAACCGCCCAGCGCATCGCCCTGGAGCTCAAGGACCGGGTGACCCAGGACGCCCTGGCCAGCGGCGTGCAGATTGACGACATCGCCTTTGCGGACGCCGAGGCCCCGGCCCAGGACACCCTGGGGGAGGCCATGCAGGCCCTCAAGGCCCTGGGATACACCCCCCAGGAGGCCGCAGCCGCCTTAAAGGGCATCAAGGGCCAGGGGGAAACGGCGGACGAGCTGATCCGCCTGGCCCTCAGGCATATGGCAAAGCAAGCCTAAGAAGGAGCGCATATCACAGCCATGGACGAGCGACTTATTACCACGGAATTCCGCCGGGGGGAGGACGAGCAGGAGAAAAGCCTGCGGCCCAAAACCCTCCGGGAATATGTGGGCCAGGAGCCCATCAAGGCCAGCCTGGGCATTTCCATCCAGGCGGCCCTTCAGCGCCGGGAATCCCTGGACCATCTGCTGCTCTACGGCCCGCCGGGCCTGGGCAAAACCACGCTGGCGGGCATCATCGCCGCCGAGATGGGCCAGAGCATCCGCATCACCAGCGGCCCCGCCATCGACCGCCCAGGGGACCTGGCCAGCATCCTCACCAACCTGGCGGACGGGGACGTGCTCTTCATTGACGAAATTCACCGCCTCAGCCGCGCCGTGGAGGAAGTGCTCTACCCCGCCATGGAGGACTACGCCCTGGACATCATGATCGGCAAGGGGCCCACCGCCCGCAGCATCCGGTTGGACCTGCCCAGGTTCACCTTGGTGGGGGCCACCACCCGGGCGGGGCTGCTCAGCGCCCCCCTCAGGGACCGCTTCGGCCTTTTGTTCCGGCTGGAGATGTACCAACGGGAGGAATTGGCCGCCATCATCCGCCGCAGCGCCGGAATTCTCTGCGTTCAGGCCACAGACGAGGGCATTTTGGAGATCGCCGGGCGCAGCCGGGGCACTCCCCGCATCGCCAACCGCATGCTGCGCCGGGTGCGGGATTTCGCCCAGATCAAGGCGGAGGGCCTCATCGATTATGAGGTGGCGAAGCAGGGCCTGGATATGCTGGACATTGACCCCCTGGGCCTGGACAAGCTGGACCGGCTGATGCTCTCCACCATGATGGACAAGTTCGGGGGCGGCCCCGTGGGGCTGGATACCCTCAGCGCCATGACCGGGGAGGACGCCATCACCATCGAGGACGTGTACGAGCCCTATTTGATGCAGCTGGGCTTTCTCATGCGCACCCCCAGGGGGCGGGTCGCCACCCCTTCCGCCTACGCCCACATGGGCCGCACGCCCCATGAGGATTCCCCCGGCGGCGCACAGGGCGTTGAGCAGCTGAAACTCTGACATTTTCCGGCCACAGGCCCAAAGGAGCCTTTCCCTTTGAAAACAAGCGATTTCTGGTACGACCTGCCCCAGGAGCTCATCGCCCAGACCCCGGCGACGCCCAGGGACCACAGCCGCATGCTGGTGTACGACCGGGCCGGCCGCTCCATCCGGCATCTGCATTTTTACGATTTGCCCCGGTTTTTGCGGCCCGGGGACGCCCTGGTGATCAACCAGACCAAGGTAATCCCCGCCCGGCTGCTGGGAGAGAAGGAGGGCACCCATGTGCCTGTGGAGCTCTTGCTCCTCAAGCGCCAGGAACGGGATGTATGGGAGGCCCTGGTGCGGCCTGGCCGCAGGCTGCTGCCCGGGGTGTTCTGCTCCTTTGGGGACGGCCTTTTGCGGGCGGAAATCCTCAGCACCACCGCCGAGGGGGGCCGAAGGGTCCGCTTTCACTACCAGGGGGTTTTTGAGGAGCTGCTGGACCGCCTGGGCCAGATGCCTTTGCCCCCCTACATCCACGAAAAGCTGCTGGACCAGACCCGCTACCAAACCGTGTACGCCAAGGAAGAGGGCAGCGCTGCGGCCCCCACCGCGGGGCTGCACTTCACCCCGGAGCTGCTGAGTACCATCCGGGCCATGGGGGTGGCTGTAGTGCCCATTTTGCTCCATGTGGGCCTGGGTACCTTCCGCCCGGTGAAGGCGGAGGAGGTGAGCCAGCACCACATGCATGTGGAGCACTACGAGGTTCAGCCCCAGGCCGCCCAGGCCATCAACGCCGCCAGGGCCGCGGGCGGGCGCTGCGTCTGCGTGGGCACCACCAGCGTGCGCACGTTGGAAACCGTCACCGGAGAGGACCGGATCATCCGGGCCCAAAGCGGGGACACCGGCATCTTCCTCACCCCAGGCAGCCCTTTTCACGCCACAGACGCGCTGATCACCAACTTCCACCTGCCGGAAAGCACCTTGCTGATGCTGGTTTCCGCCTTCATGGGCCGGGAGGAGGCCCTGGGCTGCTACGCCGAGGCTGTGAAGGAGCGCTACCGCTTCTTTTCCTTTGGAGACGCGATGCTGATTTTATAGGGTGATGGCGGGCGGTTTCGCCCCTAAGGCCCGATGGAAGCTATATTTTTGGAGTCAGTTTTTCCCGCGCATAGCGCGGGCAAAACTCATTCCAACGCTTTGGGCGGCGCACAGCGCCGCCCAATGAGAATGCAAGGAGGCTTCCCTGCCTGGAAATGGGGGCAAAGCCCCTTCTCCTACTTTGCCTTTTGCCCGATCTTGTTTTCCGTACCCTGGCGCAGCCGCTGCAAATTGGCCCGGTGCCGCCACAGCCCCATCAACAGCAACGCGATGGAAAAGGCGCAGGGAAACCATTGCCCCCAAAAGGCGATGTTCATCAAAATGGCGTAGGAGACCAGCATGGTCAGGCTTCCCAGGCTGATGTAGCGGGTGATGGCGATCACCGCTACGCACAGTACGATGGCAATAACGCCCCACAGGGGGTTCACAAAAAACACCACCGCCGCAGAGCAGGCCACGCCCTTGCCGCCTTTGAAGCCGTAAAACACAGGCCAGTTGTGGCCGATGACCACAAACAGCCCGCCCAACATCGCCCCAAAGCCGGGAATGCCAAAGGGGGCTCCCGGCAGCAGGAGGGTGCCCATCCAGCAGGCCAGAACCGCCTTCAAAAAGTCACCCAAAAAGGTAACCAGGCCCTTTTTAAGCCCCAGCACCCGCAGCACATTGCTGGCGCCGGTGTTTTTGCTGCCTACCTCCCGCAGGTTCACGCCGGAGCTTCCGGCAATGATCAGGCCTGTGGAGATACAGCCCAGCAGATAAGCGATGAGGGCAACCGCGAGGGAGAGGAGAATCTCTTGCATGGAAAACTCCTTTGGCGGCAAGGCCGCGAGATTTGTCGTCTCAAGGATCAGCCCCATTATACCATGCGGGACAAAAACTGCCAAGGAGTGGCCCGGTGAAAAACAGCCCATTCCTTCCAGGCCCCCAAAGCGCCCTAGCGCCCGCAGCCCGCGCAGCTGGCGCAGCCGCCTTCCCCGGTTTCCCGCAGGCTGGGGGGCATGCTCTCCCCCACCTCTTTCATGGCGGTGATCAATTCGTCCACGTCAATGGGACAGGCCACCCCGGAGAGCGCCATCTGGGCCGCGGCCAGGGCTTGGGACACCCCGCCCACATTGCGGTACACGCAAGGCACTTCCACCAGCCCGTGGACCGGATCGCACACCAGGCCCATCATGTTCATCAGGGCGAAGCCGCCCGCGTCGCAGGCCTGCTTTGGGGTGCCCCCGTAGAGCTGGGTCAGGGCCGCCGCCGTCATGGCCGCCGCGGAGCCGCACTCCGCCTGGCACCCGCCCTGGGCTCCGCTGATGGTGGCGGACAGCGCGATGACCCGGCCCACCGCCGCCGCCGCGAATAACGCCATCACCAGCTCCTCTTGGGAAAAGCCCATCTCCTCCTGGGCGGCCAGCAAAGCCCCCGGCAGAATGCCGCAGCTTCCCGCCGTAGGCGCGGCCACGATCTTGCCCATGCAGGCGTTGCTTTCCGCCACGGATAGGGCATAGGCCGCGGCCTTGCCCAAAAGCCCGAAGCGCCCGGCCTGGGCCGGGTTCGCCATGCGGGCCGCTCCGCCGCCCACCATGCCGCTGACGGAGCGCAATTCAGGATCCAGCCCCGCCTGAACGCTGTCCTTCATCACGGCCAGGGCCTGGGCCATGCGGCCCCGCACAGCGGCCTCGCTTTCCTTGCTCTCGGCCATCTGCCAGGCAAGGGCCGCCTCTCCCAAGGATTGGTTTCGCTCCCGGGCCGCCTCATATAGCTCGGCGATGGTACGCATGCCTTACGCCTCCTCCCCCTCCGCCGCCTTTTCCCTGGCGGCCAGGTAGGCCACGTGGTAGAGCCCCTCCAGGGCGTTCAGACGGCCGAGGAGCTCCCCATCCGCCGGGCTGTCCAGCTCCAGGGCCACCAATGCCTCTCCCCCGGCGCTCTGGCGGAAGACCCGCATGGTGGCGATGTTCAGGTTGCTGGCGGCGATCTCCTTGGTCATGCGGGCGATCATCCCCGGGGTGTCGTGGTGGGTGATAACCAGCGTGTTCTCCTTGCCGGAGAAACCCGCCTCCAGGCCGTCGATGGACTGGATCACGATTTCCCCGCCGCCGATGGAGGCCGCCTGTACCTTCACCCTCCGCCCAGCCCCGTCCGCCACGTCCAGCACCACGGTGTTGGGGTGGGCGTCCTTCAGCCGGACATTGGCAAAGGAATAGGAAAGCCCCGCCTCCCGGGCCAGGCCCAGGCTGTCCCGCAGGCGGATATCGTCCACATCCATCCCCAGCAGCCCGCCAATCAAGGCCTTGTCCGTGCCGTGCCCCTGATAGGTCTTTTGGAAGGAGCCCCACAGGCCGATGTGGGCCTGTACCGGCTGGCTCCCCAACAGCATCCGGGTGATCTTCCCGATGCGGGCGGCCCCCGCCGTGTGGGAGGAGCTGGGGCCGATCATGATGGGGCCGATGATATCAAACAAATCCATGCCTTATTCCTCCACCCAGGGGTAAAAGAGTTCGTCGGTGAGCAAGGTTTCGATTTTCCCGTCCGTGAGGGCTGTCAGGGCGTCCAGCAGGCCCTGGGCGTCCTTTTCCTTCACCAGCAGCTCAAAGGTTACCCCGGTGGCGAACTGGGTGTTCTCCATTTTCACAGGCTGGGCCTTCAGGCCGTGCTGCACCCTGTCCCACAGGGGATAGGCCACCTCGAAAAGCCAGCGCTGGGTGGGGTGCATCCGGCAGACCCCCGCCGCGTCCAGGGCCAGGGCGCAGGTATGGGAATAGGCCCGCACCAGCCCTCCCGCCCCCAGCAGAATGCCGCCGAAATACCGGGTCACCACCACCGCCGCGTCCACCACGCCCCGGGCTTTCATCACCTCGATGATGGGCATCCCAGCGGTGCCGCCGGGCTCCCCGTCGTCGCTGTAACGCATGATGCCCGCGTTTTGCCCGATGATGTAGGCGTAGCAGTTGTGGGAGGCGTCCTTGTGCCTTTGGCGCGCCTCCTCCAAAAAAGCCAGGGCCTCCTCGGGGGTGGCGGCGGGGGCGGCGTGGCCGAGGAAGCGGCTCTTTTGCACCATATACTCCGCTTCCCCGCGCCCCAGCAGGGTTTTATACCCGTCCATCTTACTTGAGCACCAGCCGGCAGTAGTTCTTCTTGCCCTTGCGCAGCAGCAATCCCTCCGCGCCGATCTGCGCCTCGCCAAGGGTGGCCTCGATGTCCGTGACCTTTTCCTCGCCCACCAGCACCGCTCCCGCCTGGACCATCTTGCGGGCCTCGCCCCGGCTGGCGCACAGGCCCGATAAGGCCAGCAGCGTGGTCACCCGGCCGTCCTCGGCCAGCTGGGCTTTGGTCACCTCATAGGTAGGCACCCCGGCCCCCTGGCCGCCCCCGGCAAAAAGCGCCTGGGCCGCGTCCTGGGCCTTTTGGGCCTCCGCCTGGCCGTGGATAAGCTGGGTGACCTCAAAGGCCAGCACCCGCTTGGCCTCGTTGATCCGCTCGTCCTTCAGCGCCCCCAGCCGCCGCACCTCCTCCATGGGCAGGAAGGTCAACAGCCCCAGGAACCGCTCCACGTCCTGGTCCGCCACGTTGCGCCAGTACTGGTAGAACTCATAGGGGGTAGTGCGGGCGGGGTCCAGCCACAAAGCGCCCGCTTCGGTCTTGCCCATCTTCTTGCCGTCGTGGGTCATGATGAGCTTACAGGTCAGGGCAAAGGCGTCCTCCCGCTCCTTGCGGCGGATCAGGTCCGCCCCGGAGAGCATGTTGCTCCACTGGTCGTCCCCGCCCATTTGCAAGCGGCAGCCGTAATCCTGGAACAGGCGCAGGAAGTCGTAGCTCTGCATGAGCATGTAGTTGAACTCCAGGAAGGTGAGCCCGGTTTCCAGGCGGCTTTTGTAGCACTCCGCCGCCAGCATCCGGTTCACGCTGAACAGCGCGCCGATGTCCCGCAGGAAATCCACGTAGTTCAGGCCCAGCAGCCAGTCCGCGTTGTTCACCAAAATAGCCTTGTTGCCCGCCGCTCCCCGGCTGCCGTCGAAGTCCAGAAACGCGGAAAGCTGCTTCCCAATGCCCTCCACGTTATGGGCAATGGCCTCCTTGGTGAGCATCTTGCGCAGATCCGTCTTGCCGCTGGGGTCCCCCACCATGGCGGTGCCGCCGCCGCAGAGCATGATGGGGCGGTGCCCCGCCCTTTGCAAATGCGCCGAGGCCAGGATGGGAATGCAGTGGCCGATGTGCAGGCTGTCCGCGGTGGGGTCCACGCCTACGTAGAAGGTCATGGGCTCCTTTTCCATGGCCTTGTACAGGTCCTCCTCAAAGGTGACCTGGGCCGTGAAGCCCCGCTCCTTTAGAATGTCCAAAACATGCATGCTCATTTCTCCTTCATTATTGAGTAGAGATAGGTTCCGCTTATGGCGCCGCCCCCATTAGATTTCCCGAAGCTTCCGGGCAAACAGCTCCCGCAGGAGCCCCATTCCCTTTTGGATCTGCTCCGGGGTGGAGTTGCTGAAGTTCAGGCGCAGGGTGTTGTCATGGCCCCCCTGGGGGTAGAAGTAGGTGCCCGGCACATAGGCCACGCCTTGGTCCACGGCCTCCTGGAACACCTGGGTGGCGCTAAACGCCTCGGGCATGGTTACGAAGATGAACAGCCCGCCCTCCGGCTGGGTATATCGGGTGCCCTGGGGGAAGGAGGCCAATTCCTGGAGCATCAGCTCCAGCTTCCGGGCGTAGCCGGGCAAAACCGACTGAACGTGGGGGGCCAGGATGCCTCGCCGCAGGTACTGGTCCACCATGGCCTGGGTCAAGTTGGGGGTGTGCAGGTCAGCGCTTTGCTTGCCGATGGCGCACTTGCGCAAAAGCTCCTCCCGGGCCAGGAGGTAGCCCACCCTCAGCCCCGGGCTGATCAGCTTGCTGAAGCTGCCCATATAGGCCACATGCCCGGCGGTGTCAAAGCTCTTGATGGGGGGCAGCGCCTGGCCTTCATAGCGGAGGTCCCGGTAGGGATCGTCCTCCACCACCAGGAAGTTGTACTTCTCCGCCAGCTTGGCGATGGCCTTGCGCCTCTCCAGCGCCAAAGTCAGGCCGCTGGGGTTTTGGAAGGTAGGGATGACGTAGAGCATCTTGGGATGGTGCGCCCGAGCGGCTTCCTCCAGCTTCTCCGGCAGCAGGCCGCCCTCGTCGCTTTCCACAGGGATAAGCTTGGCTTGGGCCAGGCGCAGAATCTGCATGTTGCCCAAGAAGGTGGGGCTTTCCACCAGCACCACATCCGAGGGGTCCAGCAGCGCGCCGCACAGAAGGCTCATGCCCTGGGTGCCGCCAGTGATAGGCAGCAGCGTGCCCTTGGGGGCGGGAAGGCCCAGGTTTTCTTCCAGGTATTCCCGCAAGCTCTCCAGGAAGGGGGGATATCCCTCCGTGGCGCCGTATTGCAAAATCCGCTTTCCATCCGCCAGCAGCACGTCCCGGGCGATTTCGGCGCACTGGGCGTCCGGCAGCGCCTCGTTGGCGGGGTTTCCCCCGGCAAAGGAGATCATGCCGGGCTGGGCGGCCACCTTGAAAATCTCCCGGATGGCGCTGCCGGTGATGCCGTCAAAGCGGCGGGCAAAGGTCATTGTCTGCTGGTCCATTGCGAAAGCCTCCTGTTTCTGGGCCTTGAAAGGCCGGTTGGGGGCAAAAGCCCCGTTCATCAAAACATCGCCCTCCCCTTGCATCAGGGGAAGGCGATGGGATCGCGGTACCACTTCCGTTCGGCACGGCCCTGCGGCCTATGCCCTCATGGCGGCAAAGCCTTGCCGCCCGCGCTGTAACCGGCGCACCGGCAAGCCACTACTGGTCTTTCATGGCTGCGCTCAGGGAGGTATTCACCCATGGGCCGCCGCCTTCTTGCACCAACCGAAGGCTCTCTGGGGGCGTGCCGGCATAGGATACTGGGTCCCGTCCTCGCTTGTAGGGCTATTATAGGGGAGGGATTGAGGAAAGTCAAGGGTTTTCCTTGAACCCCCGCCGCCGCCCCAAGGGCCTGCCGTTTTTTGCCGCTTTTTGCTTGACACCCTCCGGCTTTTCAGGTATCGTGATAAAAAACAAAGGGGCTGAAAGCATGCTGGTCATTGGAATCTGTGGGGCGAGCGGCAGCGGAAAGAGCACGCTGGCAGGCGAATTATGCCGGGCCATCGGCCCAGGGGCCATGGTCATCAACCACGATTCCTACTACCGGGACCACGGCCACCTCTCCTATGAGGAGCGGGCCTTGCTCAACTATGACGAGCCCCAGATTTTTGACCACGACCTCTTCCTGGCGGATATCCAGGCCCTGCTGGCGGGCAAGCCCATCACCCGCAAGCGCTACGACTATTCCCAGCACCGCCGGGCGGACAGCCAGGAGCTGATCTATCCCACGGATGTGCTCATCATCGAGGGCATCCACGTATTCCACGACGAGCGGCTCTGCGAGCTCATGTTTCTGAAATTATACATGAGCGTGGAGCCGGACATCTGCCTTCTGCGGCGCATTACCCGGGATATCACCGAGCGCAGCCGGACCATTGAGAACATCTCCGCCCAGTACCTCACCACCGTCAAGCCCATGTATGACCGCTACATCCGCAATTATATCGAGCTGGCGGACGTGATCGTGGCCCACGGCGGGCGCAATGCCCGGATCGTGGACATCCTGGCGGGCTATGTCAGGGATGAGCTGGCCGGGGGAGCGCCCCGCTAGCCTCCGTCCAGCCCCCTTCTTATGCGCCGCAGGCCTCAAAGAACGCTTTGACCTGCTCCTTGGTGACGCCCACGCCCTCGATGGCGTCCAGGCGCTTTTCCCCGCAGACCAAGGTGGGCACCGCCCAGACCCGTTGCTTCCCGTAGGCGTATTCGTTGGCCGCAAGCTGCTGCCGGGCATAGGTTCCCCGGGTCAGCGCGGCCCGGAACTCCTCCGCCGGCAAGCCCAGCTCCCCGGCGCACTCCGTCAATACCTCGATGCTGTCCACAGCCCGGCGCTCCTGAAAGTGCGCCCGGTAGATCCGCTCATGATAAGCCAGCTCGTCCCCGCCCAGGGCCTGGACAAAGAGCGCCCCCTGCACCGCCAGGTCCTCATAGGGCTTGTGCCAGGGCTCTTCCCCCCGGGGATGGGCCTCCACGGGCATCCATTTGAGCTTCACCTGGGGAAACTGGGGCAGCAATTCCAGGAAGTAGTCATGGGCCCGGTAGCAGTAGGGACAGGTGTGGTCGAAAAAGACCTCGATCACGGACATGGCGCTTCCCTCCTTTTGTTCTTTCAGGGGCATCATACCACAAGTCGCCCCTTGGGAGAAGCCCTTCCTGGGGAAGGGCGCTTACGTACCCTTCGATATCCTTGCGACGAAAAGGAGGTCCCCTGATGTTTTTGCAGCTTCACCGCGCAAGCCAGGCCCTGGGCGTTGAAACCTCGGTAAACGTGCTTTTGCCCGAGGCGGAGGCGATTCAGCGGAAAAACCGGCCCATTCCCACGCTATACTTGCTCCACGGCCTCTCCGGCAACGAAACCGACTGGATGCGCTACACCTCCATTGAGCGCTACGCCTGGCCGTATTACCTGGCCGTGGTAATGCCCGCCGTGAACCGTTCCTTTTATACGGACATGGCCCATGGGGCCGCCTACTTCACCTACGTGAGCCAGGAGCTGCCCCAGGCCATGGAAGCCCTCTTCCCCCTTTCCCAGGACCGGGAGGAGCGCTTTGTGGCCGGGCTGTCCATGGGCGGCTACGGCGCTTTCAAGCTGGGGCTGCGCTTTCCCGAGCGTTACGCGGCGGCGGCCAACCTCTCCGGAGCCCTGGAGATGCAGCTGGCCTACCGCATGGAAAAAAGCCCCTTTGCCCTGAAGGAGATGCTGGACACCTTTGGCCCGGAGGCGGACTTCCTGGCCGGGGAGGACAATCTCTGGAACCTGGCGGAAGGGCTCAAGGCCGCCCCCCAAAAAGCGCCCAAGCTGTTCATGGCCTGCGGCACCGAAGACGAGCTGCTGCCCGCCAACGACCATTTCTTCGCGGATTTTGGCAAGAGCCTATCCATCCAATACCACAGGGAGCCGGGAGCCCATACCTGGGATTTCTGGGACGCGCATATCCAGCGGGTGCTGAACTGGCTTCCCCTGGAAAAGCTGGAGACCCCATGACGAAAAAGGCCACCGTCCTGAGCCGGTTGCTGGAGGAAGGCTTCTTCCAGAATAAGGAGGCCGCCCTCCCCTTTTTGATGAGCGGCGCGGTGCACTGCGGCGGCGCGCCTGTGCGCACCGGGGGCCAGCGGGTGCCTTTGGACGCGCCCCTCACCGTAAAGGGCCTGGGCGCGAAATACGTGGGCAAGGGCGGCTACAAGCTGGAGGGCGCCCTGCGGGATTTTGCCGTCCAGGTGCGGGACCGCTGCTGCATTGACGCGGGAGCCTGCACCGGAGGGTTTACCGACTGCCTGGTGCAGCACGGGGCCCGCCTGGTGTACGCGGTGGAGGTGGGCTTTGGGCAGCTGGCGGGGTCCTTGGCCCAAAATCCCCGGGTGGTGAATCTGGAAAGAACCAACATCGGGGACGGGAAGCTTCTCTCCCTCTCTCCCATCCCCACCTTGGGCACCGTGGATTTGAGCTACCTGTCCCTGGTCAAGGCGGCGCCCCAGTTTCGCGCCCTGATGCACGGCGAGGGCGAGCTCCTCTGCCTGGTGAAGCCCCTTTTTGAGGTGGACAACTCCCTGGCCCGGCGCACAGGGGAACTGCGGGAGACGGACTATGAGCCTCTTTTGCTGGGGCTGATCCAGGCCCTTGGCACGCAAGAGGATACGGCGGTCCTGGGCGTTACCCACAGCCCCGTCACCGGCACGGGCGGCACATTGGAGTTCTTTTTGCACCTGCGCTTTGGGGAGCCGGCCCCGGCTTTTCCTGAAAAGGACTGGCGGCAGGCCGTAGCCCAGGCGGTGCAGCGGGCCTTATCCTTGCCCAAGTATCAAAAGGAACGGTAAGCCCCTCCAAAAAATACGCCCCCTTTCCCCATTTTTCGGGATGAATCCCAGAGGATGGTACGTTTTGTGTACGAAAGCATCATCGCATTTCAAAGGAGGCCTTCGGCATGAAAAGCACGCAGCCGCTTACCAGAAACAAAAGCAAATGGGTCGTTCTCTTATCGCTGCTGATGTGTATGCTGACGGTGGGCAGCGCCTTGGCCGCAGATTTCGGCGTGATCTACAATACGGACACCCTGAACCTGCGCTCCGACGGAAGCTCTTCCTCCGCTTTGCTGGGCACCTATAAAAAGGGCTCCTGGCTTAGCATCAGCGGCAGCAAAAACAACTTCTTCTATGTCACCACCCCGGACGGCCGCCGGGGCTACATGAGCAAGAACTATATCAACCAGGGCGCTCAGGCGTACAGCGAAATCGCCATTGTGGACAACCGGGGCGCCGGGCGGTTCCTCAACTTCCGCCAGTCTCCCGACTACAACGCCAAGGTGCTGGGCATCTTTTTTGACGGCGTGCCCCTGTATGTGCTCTCCTCCGATGGGGGATGGCTGTATGCGCAGATCAACGGGCAAAACGGTTATGTGAGCGGGCAGTACGTGCGCTACATCAACGGCCTGGCCAGCTCCACCGTAGCCACCATCAAAACCCCCAACAACACCGCCATCAACCTCAGAAGCGGGCCCGGCTCCGGGTATTCCGTGCTGCGCCAGTTCCCCGGGGACCGCTATGTGATGGTGCTGCTCAAGGGCAACGGCTGGTGGAAGGTGAGCATCGACGGGTATGTGGGCTTCATGAGCAGCGATTTTCTGGCGGACGGCCTTCGGGCTGCCAAGGACATCGCCGCCGAAGGCCAGGGCGGGGCCGGTTACGCCTCCTACGCGGTGGTCAACAACCCCAGAAGCACCCAGGCCCTGAACCTGCGCCTGTTCCCCAACACCAGCGCCCAGGTGCTGGACAAGCTCTACAACGGTACCCGGCTGGACGTGACCCAGCAGGGGGTGGAGTGGAGCGCCGTCACCGTGTCCGACACCGGCCTGCCGGGATATGTGATGACCACCTATCTGAAGCTGCACAACCTGCCCAAGACCCCCACCCTGAAGGTCTACCATCCCCAGGGGCAAAAGGTAAACCTGCGGAAAGGGCCCAGCTTTGAGGCCAATGTCCTTACCCAGGTGCCCAGCGGCAAGGCCGTCACAGTGCTGGCCCCGGGCATCGATTGGACCAAGGTGCAGTATGGCAACGCCACGGGATATATGGTGACGTACTTCCTGAAATAGAACTTCGCAACGCGAAAACAGGCGGAGTTTTTCCACAGGTTGCCCCGGAGCGCAGGCCGCTTCGGGGCTTTTTTATTGGCGCATCCACCGCAAAGGCGCCCTTTGGCCCGGATGCGCCGCGCCCCTGGTTCCGGGCCCGCTCCTTTGGCTTGTGTCTCCGGGAGAGGTTACCATGCCCGCCCGAGCCCATATCTGCTCCTTGCCCCTTTGGTTTGCAGCCTATAGCGGTGTGTATTCCCAGGAAAAAGCGGAAGAAGCAGCGTAAAAAGCTCATAAAGGCGCGTTCCCATACCTACGCCGGATAGGCCCGCCTTGGGCCGTATGCCTTGAAGGTCGGGGCCTTGGCCCCTCTTTTGGTCAGGGCCCGGCATACCTGGTCGATCCTCTCGGACTCCTGGCTCACGGCCTTGCGGGAAATGGCGTCCAGCTTTTTCAGGTTTTCCTCGCTGGCGTCGTCCATAGCCGTGGAGACGTCCTCCAGGGGCACCTGGAAGCGCACATAGTTTCTGCCGCCGGAGAGGGCCTCCATCTGGTAGTTCACCGTGGCGTTGGAGGAGTTCAGCATGACGCTGATGATGGGCACGGCCCACTGGGCAATGCCCCAGTTTTTCACCTGATCGCAGGACCGGGGCTGGAGCTCCAGGCCGGTGCCAAGAGATACCACCAAAAACTCCTCTTCCTCGGGGTACATCACCCGGGCCTGGGCGTAGGCGCACAGCGTCGGGTTGGCGGCGAACACGCCGCCGTCGATCATGCAGTGGCCCTCCATGTCCAGCGGGGGGAAGTAGGTGGGCACGGCTGTGGTGGCCCGGACCACCTGGGTCAGCAGGGGATCGTCCACCGGGTCTCGGTGGCCCTTGGCGAAAGAAGTTTTGAAAAACCAGGGCGTATCGCTGGTCATGTCATAGGCGGTGACCAGGATCTCCGTCAAGGTCATATGGAGCCGCGCGTCCCCCAGGTAGCTTTCCAGCATCTCGTCCAGGGCGCGGGGGGAGTAGATGGGCCTGACCAGGCCCCCCAAGGTCGTTACCGTGCGTACCAGGCTTCGATGAAAGACCTGCCCCCCATGCTCAAAATACGCCGCGCGCACCTGCTGCGCCGTGAGCTTCGGTTTGCCCCGGCTGTCCGGCACCGTGAGCGCGGCGGCCAGAATGCCCCCGGTGGAGGTCCCCGCAATGAGGTCAAACAGCTGGCAAATTGGCTTCCCGGTCCGCTTTTCAAAGGCTTCCAGAAACGCTGCCGGGATGACCCCCCGGATCCCTCCGCCGTCGATGGATAAAATAGAAACCATATGACGCCCCCCTTTTTTGCCCAAGTGCTTACAGTGTATGGGCTAGCCCAGGGTTTGGTGAGGGGCGAGGGCGGCGTTGCGGTATCTTCTGGCCGCATGCCGCTATCAAGCGCTTGGAGGGAACGGTGTGGCAAGGAAATCCCTTTTCTTGTCCTTTCTTGCCCTCCCACCCCAAGATATGGTATACTAACTTGTTGAATGAAAGGGTTTTCCCCAGGCCCTATCCAAGGAGAGAAAACCATGCCGCAAACCTATGACGCCGGAAATATTCAAGTCCTGGAAGGGCTGGACGCCGTCCGCATGCGCCCGGGCATGTACATCGGGTCCACAGGCAGCCGGGGCCTTCACCATATGCTCACGGAAATCGTGGACAACGCCATTGACGAAGCCATGGGGGGCTATGCCTCCCATATTGAGGTAACCTTGCACAAAGACGGCTCCGCCAGCGTCAGAGACAATGGCCGGGGCATGCCGGTGGATCTCCACCCTACCCTGAAAATCCCCGGGGTGGAGGTGATCTTCACCCGGCTGCATGCGGGGGGCAAGTTCAATAACGACAATTACAGCTATTCCGGCGGCCTCCACGGGGTGGGCGCGTCGGTGGTGAACGCCCTGTCCACCTGGATGAGCGTGGACGTATACCGGGATTTCAAGCACTACCGCATGGAGTTCTCCAGCGGCCTGGACCCCGCCACCGGCAAAACGGTGGCGGGCCGGCCCGCCGGGCCGCTGCAAACCCTGGGCAACACCCGGCAGCGGGGGTCCTTGGTGCGGTTTTTGCCGGACCCCTCCATCTTTGAAACCACGGAGTTCAACCATGACACCGTGGGCCGCCGCCTGCGGGAGCTGGCCTATTTGAACAAGGGATTGAAAATCGTCTTCCATGACGAGCGCATGGCAGCCCCGGTCACGGAGGACGAGGAAGGGGACTCCGCCCGGGAGGAGGCCTTGGCCGCCCAGCCCTCCCCCTCCAAAGCTTCGGGGTACACCCAGGAGTTTTACTATCAGGGTGGCATCAGCGATTACGTAAAGTACCTCAACCAGGACAAAACGCCCCTGTTCCCGGAACCCATCCTGCTGGAGGGCAGCCGGGAGGACGTGATCTTCCGGGTGGCGATCCAGTATACGGACAGCTATACCGAGAACCTGTTCTCCTACGTCAACAACATCCCCACCGCAGAGGGGGGCAGCCACGAAACGGGCTTCAAGGCCGCTTATACCAAGGTGATGAACGACTTTGCCCGCCGGCTGGGGCTGCTCAAGGAGAAGGAGAACAATTTAAGCGGCGACGACTTCCGGGAGGGCATGACCGCGGTGATGATCGCCATGGTAAAAAACCCCCAGTTCGAGGGGCAGACCAAGGGTCGCCTGGGCAACACCGAGGTACGCCCTGTGGTGGAGGCGATTTTGACCCAGCAGCTCACCGCCTATTTCGAGGATTTGAAGCGCCAGGACCTGGCCCAGCAGCTGATCGAAAAGGCCGTCCGGGCCGCCCATGTGCGGGAGGCCGCCCGCAAGGCCCGGGACGTGGCCCGCACCCGCAATGCCCTGGAGGCCGCGCCCCTGGTGGGCAAGCTCTCCAGCTGCACGGGGCGCAAGGCCGAGCAGAACGAGCTCTTCATCGTGGAGGGCGACAGCGCCGGGGGCAGCGCCAAGCAGGGGCGGGACCGCCGCTTCCAGGCCATTTTGCCCCTGCGGGGCAAGCCCCTGAACGCGGAAAAGAAGCGGCTGGACCAGGTGCTGGCCAACGAGGAGTTCCGCACCGTGATCACCGCCCTGGGCACCAACATCGACGAGAGCTTCAGCCTGGACGGGCTCAAATACCACAAGGTCATCATCCTGTCCGACGCGGACCAGGACGGGGCCCACATCCGGGCCATTTTGCTCACCTTCTTTTACCGCTACATGCGGGAGCTAATCACGGCGGGCCATGTGTTCATCGGCATGCCTCCCCTGTACAAGGTGCAGCGGGGCAATAAGGTGCAGTATGCCTACGACGACCAGGAGCTGCAAAAGCTTACCAAGGGCAGCAGCAAGGGCTACACCCTCCAGCGCTATAAGGGCCTGGGGGAGATGAACCCGGAACAGCTCTGGGCCACCACCATGGACCCCCAGCAGCGCAAGCTCCTGCAAGTCACCATCGAGGACGCGGCCCAGGCGGAGAGGCTGGTCACCATCCTCATGGGGGACAAGGTGGAGCCCAGGCGGGAGTACATCAGCCAGCACGCCAACTTCAACCGGCAGGACAGCTTTGGGAACATGATCAAGCCGGAAGGGGGCGCTGAGGCATGAGAGGCAAGGACATAGAGATTCCCGTGGACCAGGGCATCATCCAGACCCCCATGGAGGAGGTCATGCACAACAGCATGATCCCCTACGCGGAGCACGTGATCCTGGAGCGGGCGGTGCCCAGGGTGGAGGACGGCTTAAAGCCGGTGCAGCGCCGCATCCTGTATACCATGAGCGAGCTGTCTTTGGGGCCGGATACCCCCCACCGCAAATGCGCCCGCATCGTGGGGGACTGCCTGGGTAAGTACCACCCCCACGGGGACAGCAGCGTATATGACGCCCTGGTGCGCCTGGCCCAGGATTTCAGCATGCGGGGCATGCTGGTGAACGGCCACGGCAACTTCGGCTCCATCGACGGGGACAGCGCCGCCGCCATGCGGTATACCGAGGCCCGCATGACGCCTTTGGCTACCCAGATGCTCCGGGACATCGAAAAGGATACCGTGCCCTTCCGCCTGAACTTTGACGATACTTTGAAAGAGCCGGACATGCTGCCCGCCCGCTTCCCCAATTTGCTGGTGAACGGGGCCAGCGGCATTGCCGTGGGGCTGGCTACAAACATCCCGCCCCACAATCTGCGGGAGGCCGTCCAGGCGGTGATCGCCCAGATCGACAACCCGGACATCACCGTGGAAGAGCTGATGGCCCTGATGCCCGCGCCGGACTTTCCCACCGGCGGGGTGCTGTTGGATACCCCGGAGCTGAAAGCCGCCTATGCCACCGGCAAGGGGAAGCTGCTGCTGCGGGCCCGGGTCCAGGTGGAGGACGGCAGCGCCGGGCGCAAGCTCATCGTCATCACCGAGGTGCCCTATCAGGTCAGCAAGGCCGCCATGCTGGAGAAAATCCTCAAGCTCAGCGAAGAAAAGAAAACGGCCCTGGGGGGCATCTACGACATCCGGGACGAAAGCGACCGCACGGGCCTTCGGGCCGTGATCGAGCTGCGCAAGGAAGCGGACGTGGACAAGACCCTGGCCTACCTGTACAAATACAGCGACATGCAGGTGACCTTCGGCGTGAACATGGTGGCTATCGCCGAGGGCAAGCCCAAGCTGCTGAGCCTCCGCCGGATGATCCGGTATTACATCAGGCACCAGAAGAACGTGGTCACCGCCCGCACCCAGTACGATTTGGACCACGCCAGGGCCCGGGCCCACGTCCTGGAGGGCCTGATGATCGCCGTGGACAACCTGGATGAGGTCATTGCCCTGATTCGCGGCAGCGAAAACCCCAAGGCCGCCAAGGCCGGGCTCATGGAGCGCTTCAGCCTTACGGAAATCCAGGCCCAGGCCATTTTGGACCTACGCCTCCAGCGCCTGACGGGCCTGGAAATTCTGGCCTTGCGCAAGGAATACGCCGAGGTTTTGAAGCTCATTGAAAAGCTGGAGGCGATCCTGGCGGACGAGCGCAAGCTGCTGAAGGTCATCAAGGACGAGCTGCGGGAGGTGGCGGACCGCCTTGGGGACGAACGCCGTACCACCTTGGTCAAGGCCGAGCAGGTCATCGAGGCCATCAAGGAGGAGGCCGTGGCGGAGGAGGCCATCGTCACCTTCAGCCAGGCCGGATACCTGCGCCGGATGTATCCCAAGCACTACCGCAGGCTGCCCCCCATCTCCCTGGAGAACGAAAACCTGGAGGATGCCCCCCGCTTTCTCTTTGAAACCGATACGGACAAGACCCTGGCCTTCTTTACCAACCTGGGCAACTGCTATCTGCTGGGGGTGGGGGCCCTGCCGGAGATGAACCGGCCCAAGGAGCGGGGCTCCTTGCTCACCGGCGTGCTGGCGGGCTTTGAAACCGGCGAGGAAATCGTCCATATGCTCTGCTTTGGACCGGGGGAGCTTCAAAACAAGCGGGATCTGCTGTTCGTCACCCGCCAGGGCACCCTCAAGCGCTCTGCGGCCAAGGAGTACGACGTGCGGCGGCAGAAATTCGCCGCCCTCACTTTGCGCCCCGGGGACAGCCTTTTGGCGGTGGTGGAGCTGAATCCTGAATTGGACATGCTCTGCCTCAGCCGCAACGGCATGAGCATCCGCTTCCATACGGACAATCTGCCCGTTATGGGCCGGGTCACCGGCGGCGTGAAGGGCATGACCCTGGAACCCGGGGACGAGGTGCTGTGGGTGGCCCAGCCCCAGCCCACGGACCAGGTGCTGCTCATCAGCGAGCGGGGCTTTGCCAAGCGGATTTTATTCCTGGATTTCGAGCCCCAGGCCAGGGGCGGCAAGGGGGTAAAATCCTTCTACTTCAACAAGAGCGGCTCCAACGGCACCCGGATCGCCGGGGCGCTGCTTCTGGGGCAGCAGCCGTCCTCCGTGCTGGTCTTCCAAAAGAAAAGCCCGCCCACGGTTTTGGACGGGAATGGGATCACCCCCCAGGGCAAGCAGGACAAGGGCATGCCCTACCTGATGGCCTTGCTGGACGATGTGGTAACGGGGGTTCAGGCTTACGCCGCGCCCGAGGGCAAGGCCGACGAGGGAGACTGGGAGGAAGGGGAAAATCCTTGATTCCGCGCTGGTTAATCCCGCAGCTCCAACAGCCTGGAGGCCGGGATGCCCAAAGCCTGGGCAATGTTGAAAAGAGCTTCCAAGGATAGGGTTGTGATCATATTAGGGGCCTCAATCTCTCCCAGATAGGAGCGGCTGAGGCCCGCTTTTTCCGCCAGCTGGTCCTGGGTCATGCCTTCCCGTTTGCGGTAATAGGCGATGTTCAGGCCCAGGGCGATGTACTTGTCTCTGTTTTCCATGGAGATCTTTGTGCTCCGGGCCACGGGACGTCACCTCTTCCTATGCAAAAACGGAAGAACGCTTCGTTCTCCCGTTTCATTGCTGATTGCATGATTGCTTTACTGCGCCACGGAGGCCATCTTCTTCGCCATGCGAGACTTTTTGCGGCTGGCGGTATTCTTATGCAGAATGCCCTTGGCCACGGCTTTATCAATAGCGGAGGTGGTGACAGCGTACTGTGCACCGGCTGCCACGGGATTCGCAGCCAGCTCCGCATCAAACTTCTTCATCGCGGTCTTCACCTTGGACTTCACAATACGGTTGCGAAGATTCTTTTTCTCGCTGACCTTCACGCGTTTCATAGCGGATTTGATGTTCGGCAACGTCTTTCACCTCCTTGATGTTCGTAAATCGCAAGGGTGATTGTACCATGCATTGGAACAAAAAGCAATACCCAGAAATGTTTTTTTATCAGGAAGCGGATCTCTTTTCCTTTGGGACGCCACATGGTATAATGAGCCCATCCATAGGCGCAAGTCCTCTATCCTTTATGCCAAAGCAAAATTCAACCGCCGGACCAAAGTAGCCGCACGTCCATGACCAGTTAAGACAGACGGGAGGGATTCTGGTTGAAAGCGCAATTGCAGTTGCCACACAACGGCTTCCCTTTGAAAATCATGGCGGTCCTCTTGGTTTTGTGCCTGACCATCCCCTTCGCCGCTTTGGCGGAGCCGACGGAAACCGGCATGAAGCAAAAAGCCTGTCAGGTGTTGCGGGAGCAGCTTGGCTTGGGGGAAGAGAGCGTCACCTATGAACAGGGGGGAAAGTTCTGGGAGGGAGAAACCCCTGTCTGGTCCTTTACCTTTGTGTTAAAAGAGCATCCCGAGGATGAGGACGGTTTGATCCTCGTGGATTTCTCCCTGGACGGAGCGCTGCTATCGGTCACCACCTCTCAGAAAATCTCTTTGCATGAGCAGCTGACAAACGATTATTTCCAAAGGGCCTGGCCTTATTCCTTGGAAGACCTCTATGAAATCAAACAAAAGTGGGAGCCGCGCATCCCGGAGCTTGAAAGCTCCTATGCAGGCTCCAGGCAGTTTTTGGAGGAAGCCATCCGCAGGCTTCGCGTCCACATCAGCCTTCCCACGCCGCAGGAGTATCCCCCGGCGGACGCCCGCCGCACAGCCAAGGACGTCATCCTGAGCCTTCCCGGCTGGACCGAGGAAAAGTTCCGGATGTATCCTTTATACCTGGAGGTGTTTTACGATTCCCAGGAGGTGGGACGGCCCATTTATCAATTTGTTTACTCCCGGGAGGACTGCACAGCCGGAAGGTTCAAGGAGGAAACCTGGGAGACCTACGAGCAGGAATACTTACAGCCCTTGTACGCGCTATGGGGCGGAACCAACGAGACAACGCCCTATTACATTAGCGTGCGCCTGGACGGAAAAACCGGCAAGCTGGTGGAAGACCCGCTGATTGCCTTCCCTCCGGTACAGGTGTTCGAATTGTCCACCATCCGGTGAGCCTCTCCGCCCCTTGCTCTTTCCTTCTAACAAAACAATCCCCCGCCTCCTCTCGCCGGAAGGCGCTGTTCGCAGCGCCCCCTTTCTTTCATGCATAGCCAAGAACCCGCGCCATGGCCCTTGCGGCGCCAGGGGGGATTCCATCCCCGCCGCCTCAATGGCTTCCCCTCTCCATCCGGCGGCACGGGGCATAAGGAAAGGCCGGCCGGGGATGATTTTCTATGGGCTTTTGATTTCCGCATTTCTGCGTTTCCCCGGATACCCCGCGGGGATGCTCCCAAAGTCCCCGCGCGCTACGGCCCGCCCGGTCCCCTCCCTGCATGAAGTCCCATTTGACGGGGCTTTTCCAAATGCTGTATAATGCATTGGTTATCCATGCCGGTTATTTTCCCGGCATGGAATCCCCAACGCAGGAAACGGAGGGAGCCCCACGGACAAGCCCCTTTTCACCCTCACCGGCCTTGCGGTTCGCGGCAAACGCCTGGGCACCAGGCTGGGTTTTCCCACAGCCAACATCGCCTATGAAGCCGCCGGCCAGGCCCTGCCCCAGGACGGCGTATACATCGCCCTGGCCCGCCTGGAGGGGACGGATACGCCCTACCTCTCCATCCTCAACCAGGGCAAGCACCCCACCGCGCCCCAGGGCCGCCCCACCGTGGAGGCCCATCTGCTGGACTATTCCGGCGGCGAGCTCTACGGCAGGCAGATCACCCTTTCCTATCAGCGGTTTTTGCGGCCCGAGCAGAAATTTCCCTCCCTGGACGCCCTGAGGGAGCAGCTTGCCCGGGACAGGGCCGCCGCCCAGGCCTGGGCCCTGGAAAACCCCTTTCCTACGAACCCCGAAGGAGAAAGCATGAGCGAAGCATACCAAAATCCCCTGGAAATTCTCCAGGCCAGCTATGGATATGACCCGGAAGGCCCCCTGGCGGTGGATCATGTGTCCATGTCCGTCCCCAAGGGCTCCTTTGTGGCGGTGCTGGGCCATAATGGCTCCGGCAAAAGCACCCTGTCCAAGCTGATGAACGCGCTGTTTTTGCCCACCCAGGGCCAGGTGTTGGTCTGCGGCATGGATACCGCCGAGGACAGCCTGGTCTGGGAGATCCGCAAGCGGGCGGGCATGGTGTTCCAAAACCCCGACAACCAGATCGTGGCTACCGTGGTCCGGGAGGACGTGGCCTTTGGTCTGGAAAACATGGGCGTGCCCCAGCCGGAGATGATCCCCCGGATTGACGCGGCCCTGCAGGCCGTGCGCATGGCGGACTTTGCCGCCGCCGCGCCCCATATGCTCAGCGGCGGCCAGAAGCAGCGGGTGGCGGTGGCCGGGGTGCTGGCTATGGAGCCCGAGGTGATGATCCTGGACGAGGCCACCGCCATGCTGGACCCCACGGGCCGGGCCGAGGTGCTGGCCACCGTGCGCAAGCTGAACCGGGACAAGGGGATCACCGTGGTATGGATCACCCATTTCATGGAGGAAGCCGCCCAGGCGGACCGGGTCGTGGTCCTGAGCCACGGCGCAATCGCCCTGGATGGAACCCCCGGCCAGGTCTTCTCCCAGGTGGAGGAGATCAAGGCGCTGGGCCTGGACGTCCCCCCCATGGCGGAACTGGCCGGAGAGCTGCGCCGGGCGGGCATGGCCCTGTCCGGGGAAATCCTGACTGTACCGGATATGGTGAAGGAGCTGAAACAGACGCTATGCCCATCCAAATAGAGCATCTCTTCCATACCTATTTGCCCGGAAGCCCCTTCTCCTCCGTCGCCGTCCATGATATCACCCTCACCATCCAGGACGGGGAGTTTATCGGGGTATTGGGCCATACCGGGTCCGGCAAAACCACGCTGGTGCAGCACCTCAACGGATTGTTGAAACCCACCCAGGGCCGGGTGGTGGTGGACGGGCTGGACATCACCCAAAAGGGCGTCCGGCTGCTGGACGTGCGCAAAAAGGTAGGGCTTGTGTTCCAATACCCGGAGCACCAGCTCTTTGAGGAAACCGTTGCCAAAGACATCGCCTTCGGCCCGAAAAACATGGGCCTGGACAAGGAGGAGATCGCCGCCCGGGTGCGGGAGGCCTGCCTCCAGGTAGGGCTTGACTATGACGCCATTGGGGAACGCTCCCCCTTTGAGCTCAGCGGCGGCCAGATGCGCCGGGTAGCCATCGCCGGGGTGCTGGCCATGCGCCCCAAGGTGCTGATTTTGGACGAGCCCACCGCCGGTCTGGACCCCGCGGGGCGGGGCGGCATTCTGGAGATGATCCGCTCTTTGCATGCCCAGGGCGGCCTCACGGTGATCATGGTCAGCCACAACATGGACGACATCGCCTCCCTGGCTACCCGCCTGGTGGTGATGAGCGCCGGAAAGCTGGTCATGACCGGGACCCCCAGGGAGGTTTTCCAGCAGGAGGAGCTGCTCAAATCCATCGGCCTGGGGGTGCCCCAGGCCGCGGAGCTGACCCACGCGCTGATCGCCCAGGGCTTTGACCTGCCCGGGGACCTGTACACCCTTCCCGAGGTGCGGGAGCACCTGCTGCGCCTGGCGGGCCTGGGGGGCTCCGCCGCCGGTTCGCACCCGGAGGGAACCATATCCCCCGCCAAGGAGGTGGATGGCTGATGCTCAAGGACATCACCCTGGGGCAATACATGCCGGGCAACACCGTGGTACACCGCCTGGACCCCCGCATGAAAATCATCCTCACGGCGCTGTACATCGCCTTGGTGTTCTGCGTCAAAAGCCCGGTGTGGTACCTCTTTCCCCTGCTGTACATCGCCCTGGCCTCCCGTCTGGCGGGGCTCAGCTTCCGGCAGATGCTCAAGTCCGTGAAGCCTCTGCGCTTTTTGCTGATCCTCACCTTTTTGCTGAACCTGTTCTTCTCCGCCGGAACCACCGTTTGGTTCCAGTGGGGCTTTTTGCGGATCACCCAGGAGGGCTTTCTGACGGCCCTGCATTTCAGCATGCGGCTGGTGTTTCTGGTGGTAGGCACTTCGGTGCTGACCCTCACCACCTCCCCGGTATCCCTCAGCGACGGCATTGAGATGCTCCTGAAGCCTCTGAAGGTGATCCGCTTCCCCGCCCACGAGCTGGCGATGATGATGACCATCGCCCTGCGCTTCATTCCCACTTTGATTGAGGAAACCGACAAGATCATGAAGGCTCAGATGGCCCGGGGCGCGGATTTTGAAAGCGGCAACCTGCTGCGCCGGGTCAAAGCCATGGTGCCGCTGCTGGTGCCCCTCTTTGTAAGCGCCTTCCGCCACGCCGGGGACTTGGCCATGGCCATGGAATCCCGCTGCTATCACGGGGGCGAGGGCCGTACCCGCCTGCGGGTCCTGCGCTACACCCGCCCGGACGGCTATGCCCTGGCCGTGACCCTGGGCGCTTTGGCCCTGGTGATCGCCGGGGGGATTCTTCTCCCATGACCGCCCCTCCTCCCCTGCCCCCCCTTGAAAAAGAGGCCGCCCCCGCCGGAGCCCGGCGGATTTTGCTCACCCTCAGCTATGACGGCGCCGCCTACGGGGGATGGCAGATTCAGCGCAACGCCGTATCCGTCCAGCAGCGCCTGGAGGAGGCCCTGCATCAAATCACCGGGGAGAGTATCCGCGTCACCGGGGCCAGCCGCACCGACGCGGGGGTTCACGCCCTGGGGCAGCGGGCCCATTTTGACACCGCCAGCCGCATTCCCCCGGAGAAATACCCCTTTGCCCTCAACACCCGCCTGCCCCGGGACATCCGGGTATTGGAGGGCCAGGAGGCGCACAGCGGCTTCCACGCCCGCTTTGACGCCAAAAGCAAGCTTTACACCTACCGCATCTACAACGCCCCTCACGCCAGCGCGCTGCAGCGCGACCTCTGCGCCCATGTGCCCCAGCCCCTGGACGCCCAGGCCATGGCCCGCAGCCTGCCGTCCCTTTTGGGAACCCATGACTTCGCGGCCTTTCAGGCTGCGGGGGGCACGGCCAAAACCACCACCCGCACCCTTTACGAGGCGGCCCTGGCCCAGGACGGTCCCTGGCTCACCCTCACCGTTTCCGGCAATGCCTTCCTGTACAACATGGTGCGCATCATCGCGGGCACCTTGATCCAAATCGGCCAGGGAAAACTGCCCCCCACCGCCTTTGAGGAAGCCCTGAAAACCAAGAGCCGCCTGTCCTTGGGCGTCACGGCCCCGGCCTCGGGGCTGGAGCTCACCCGGATATCTTACGAATAAGCTTTTCCCCGGCATACCTATCCGCCTCTTTGCTGGCATATCCTTTCCAAAACGCTTGGGGGGATATCCATGCATGATCATATTGCCGAAAGATGCATCCACATCGGGCAATACATTGTGGAAACCGGGGCTACGGTGCGCGCCGCGGCGGCGAAATTCGGGGTGAGCAAGTCCTCTGTGCATAAGGACATGGGCGAGAGGCTACCCTTGGTACAGAGCGCTTTGGCGATGGAGGTGCAGCGGGTACTGCTCTACAACAAGTCCGTGCGCCATCTGCGGGGCGGCGAAGCCACCCGCCACAAGTACAGGGAGCGGCGGCGCTCCAAGGGGTAAAAGAAGGATTTCCGCGCCAGGCGGCGAATACAGCTTTGCCCGCCCCCAGGGGCGTGCAACGAACCGCAAAAGGGGACGAGGTCGAAGCATGGCAGCCAGCAACGATATCGGGATTGACTTAGGCACTTCCAATATCCTGATCTACATGAAGGGAAAAGGGATTGTGCTGCGGGAGCCTACCGTTGTGGCCATTGACCGGGATTCCCGGGACATTCTGGCCTTCGGCGACGAGGCGCGCCGGATGATCGGCCGCACGCCCAGCAACATCCTGGCCATACGCCCTCTTCGGGAGGGCGTTATCTCGGACTATGAGCTGGTGAGCTTCATGCTCAAGGGCTTTGTTCTCAAAGCCGTGGGCAAGCATATGTTCGCCAGGCCCCGGGCCGTGCTGTCCTTGCCCACCTCGGTCAACGAGATGGAAAAACGCTCCATCATCTCCACCATGTTTGACGCGGGCATGCGCCGCACCCAGCTGCTGGACCGCACCCTGGCCGCGGCCCTGGGGGCGGGCCTGCCCATTGACGAGGCCTATGGCACCATGATCGTGGACATCAGCGCCGGGGTCAGCGATATCGCCGTGCTCTCCTTTGGCAAGGTGGTGGTCAGCGACTGCGCCAAAACCGGCGGCGACCGCTTTGACGACGCCATCATCCGCCACCTGCGCCGCAAACACAACCTCCTCATCGGCGAGCGCACCGCGGAGGAACTGAAAATCAACATCGGCTCCGCCATTCCCCGCTCGGACCAGCTCTACATGGAGGTCACGGGCCGCAACCTGATCACCGGCCTGCCCAAAACCATGCGCATCACCAGCGACGACATCACCGAGGCCATTGACGAGCCCCTCCAGCAGCTCATCGAAAGCATCCACGGCGTGCTGGAGCACACCCCCGCCGAGCTGGCCGCGGATATCTTCGAGTATGGTATTTTGCTCACCGGCGGCGGCGCGGAGATGTTCGGCCTGTGCGAGGCCATTGCCGACGCCCTCAAGGTGCCCTGTTCCTGCGCCGAGGACCCCCAGAACAACGTGGTCATGGGCTGCGGACGGGCCTTGGAAAACATGCAAGACCTGGGGCAGTTCCTGGACGACGGCCGCAAGCGGCTGCTGGGACGGTAACGTAGACGGGAGGGCGCAAGGGACGCTGTCCCTTGCAACCCTGCCAGGGCTACGCCCTGGACCCGCTTTTGACCCCGCTGCGCGGGGTCAATGTTATTTTTGAAATATCCCGGAATGACCGGAATGCAAAAGGGAAAGTGGGCCGCCATGACAATCCTGGAAACCGCCAGGCTGCGCATACGGGAATTTACTACGGATGACACGCTTTTGGTGATGCAATACAGCCAGGAGCCTTGCAAGCGCGCCGAATTGCCGGACGAGGTGTTCGAGACCTGGGAGGACGCGGTAAAGCAGGTGGACATGTGCATTGGGAACTATGCCAAAAAGAAGTATCCCTTGGTGTATGGGATTGAAGCAAAGGAAACGGGGACCTTGATCGGGGATATTTTGTTATGTCCGATCCCGGAAGGGATCGAGGTGGGGTATGCGGTTTCCGAAAAATACCAGGGCCACGGCTACGCCGCCGAGGCCCTTGCACCCTTTGCGGGCTGGGCCAAACAAACGCTGGGGCTAAGCACCCTGTACGGCGAGGCAAAGAAGAGCAATATTGCCTCCTGGAGGACCCTGGAGAAGGCGGGATTTTCGTTTTCCCATGAGAAGGAGCTTGACTTTTTTGGGGAGACGCCTATGTTTAAGGTATATCGGTGTTAGGGGACGGGGTGATGAATGCCCCTCCCTTTTTTGATGCCGCTTTCTTGTCTTTGATCCCCTTTTGGCCCCGTGAAACGGGGCCAATGATGGGTCCAGGGCTATGCCCTGGCGGGGATGCAAGGGGCGGCGCCCCTTGCCTCGTCCCCCGTCCTCCAGCCCCCCGTTATTCCCCGTATCCGGGCAGCCGGCTGAGTTCATCCAGGGACAGCGAGAAGCTGGGCACGAACTCCCGCATGAACTCGTGGACCTCGGGCAAGGGATTGTTGTTGATGCTGTCGGTAATGGTGAGCTTGGCCTGGTCAAACTCCCGGTTGCCCATCTTCTGCTCCTCCACGCATTTCAGATAGGCGCAGATCCGGTCCGCCGCCTTCACCAGGCGGTATTCGTAGCTCTTTTCATCCGGGACCAGGTAGGGGAGGTAGTGCTCCCGCATATCTCCCGGCAGCATGTTCAAAAGCTGCCGGTTGGCCAGGGCCTCCAGGTCCTGGTAGGCGTCCTGGATGCTGGGGTTTTGGTACTTCACCGGGGTGGGCAGATCCCCGGTGATCACCTCGCCCGCGTCATGGTACAGGGCCAGGGCCAGCACCCGCTGCGGGTCAATGTCCCGCTGGTGGCGGGTCTTGCCCAGCACCGCCAGCCCATGGGCGATGAGGGCCGCTTGCATGCTGTGCTCCATGTCGTTTTCCGGCACGGTGTTGTGCATCAGGCCCCAGCGGCGGATGAGCTTCAAACGGTTGATGTATGCGTAAAAGTGATTCATGCCGTCCCTCTCCTTGACAAATGGACTTGCCTCTGGTACCATCATACACGAAAATCCCATCCACCGCTAGGGGGGTAGTCGGCCATACGGCCGTTCTGCTGAGAGGGGCGCAAGCCCGACCCTTGGAACCTGTGTAGGTCATCCTACCGTAGGGAAGCGGACGAAAGCGCAGCTTTCGGCGGCCCAGGCCGCGTCCTCTTCCCGCAACAACCTGGTTGCGGGTTTTTGATTCCCCAATTTGAAAGGAGAGGTCCTTATGTTTTCCAAACTCGCTGAGGTCAGCGTCTCCGCCTGGATTGCCTTGGCCGCCCTGGTGGCCCTGGCCGTGCTGCTGCTGGTGATAGGCAAGGGCAAAGGGCGCTGGAACGCCTCCACTTTGGCCTTCGCGGCCCTGGCTATCGCCCTGAGCTTCCTGCTGAGCTACATCCGCCTGTACCGCATGCCCCAGGGGGGAAGCATCACCCCGGCCAGCATGCTGCCGCTGATGCTCTTCGCCCACGCCTTCGGCGTGGTGCCGGGGCTCCTGGCCGGGCTGGTTTTTGGGGTGCTTCAGCTTCTGCAAGATCCGGTGATCCTGACCCCCTTCCAGGTGATTTTGGATTACCTGCTGGGCTTTGGCCTTTTGGGCCTGGCGGGAATCGGCGGCCAGAAGAAAAATAAAGAGAAGCTTTTCTTCCCTCTTGGCATCGCCCTGGCTTCCTTTTTGCGCTTTTTGTGCTCCGTGCTCAGCGGCGTTTTGTTCTTCGCGGAATACGCCGGGGACCAGAACCCGCTATGGTACAGCATCGTGTACAACGGCTCCTACATGCTGCCTGAAGCCTTGATTTGCATCATCGTCGCCCTGCTCATCGGCCCGCGCCTCACCAAGGTCATGCGCCAGAGCGCCGGGCTCCGGTAAAGCCCCTATCCCCTTTCAAAAGCCGCCGGTCCCTGGGGACCGGCGGCTTTTCGCCTGAAAACGGGTTTTATTCCTGGGAAGGCTCCGGCTGGGGCGTTACCCGTCCGCCCCCCTCCTTGAGCTCCTTCAGTACGCTCAAGGTCACAGGCAAGGCCAGCGCAAAGGATAGCACGTCCGCCGCGGGTTGGCTCAGCTGCACGCCCAAAAGCCCCATAAACCTGGGCAAAATCAGCACTGCGGGGATCAGGAACAGGCCCTGGCGGGCCGCTGCCATCAAGGAAGCCTTTCCGGCCAGGCCCATGGTTTGCAACATCATATTGCTCATGATCACAAAAGAAAACAGCGGCAATACGGCGCATTGGAGCCTTAGGGCCTGGGCGCCGATGCGGGTCACCTCCGGATCATCCATCAAAAAGACCCAGATCACCTGGGGAGCGAACACTATGGCCAGGACGCTGACCACCAGCAAAAACCCGGCGGAAAGCTTCGTGCAGAACCAAAAGGCCTCCCGCACCCGGTCATAGCGCCCGGCCCCATAGTTAAAGCCGCAGATGGGTTGAAAGCCCTGTCCAAACCCGATTACCGCAGAGGCCATGAACTGCATCACCCGGGTCACGATGCTCATGGCCGCCACCGCCGCGTCTCCAAAGCCGCCCGCCGCGGCGTTAAGCAGCATGATGGCGATGCTGCCCAGCCCCTGGCGGAACAGCGAGGGAATTCCGCCCCGGAGGATTTCCCGGTAATTTCTCCTGGTGGGCGCAAAGCAGCGGAAGCGGATGCAGATGTTGCCGCCCCGGCGGGTTCCCAGCAGCAGCAACACAAAGCTCACAAACTGGCTCAGCATGGTAGCCAGGGCCGCTCCCCCCACCCCCATATCCAGAACGAAAATGAACAGAGGGTCCAGCAGCACGTTTAAGACAGCCCCGGCGGTGATGCCGATCATGCTGTAAAAGGCGCTGCCTTGAAATCGGAGCTGGTTATTGAGCACCAGGCTGCTGACCAGCCAGGGAGCGCCCAGGAGAATGTAGAGCATATAGTTCATGGCATGGGGGGCGATGGTGGGCGTGGATCCCAACAGATAGGCCAAGGGCTCCAGAAAGAGGGACCCCAGCGCCCCGATCACCACCCCGGCGATCAAAGCGCTGAAAAAGCCCGTGGCCGCCATGCGCTCTGCGTCCTCGGCATCCTTGGCTCCCAGGCTCCGGGACATGTGGTTGCCGGAGCCATGCCCAAACATGAAGCCTACGGCCTGTAAAAGCGCCATCAGGGGAAAGACGACCCCCACCCCGGCGGTGGCGCTGGCCGAGCCCAGCAATCCCACAAAGTAGGTGTCCGCCATGTTGTACAGGGAGCTCACCAGCATGGCGGTGATGGTGGGAATGCTCAGATTGAACACCAGCCTGGGAATGCTGGTCTCCATCATTTTTCGGTATTTTTCCTCCGCCGTCAGGGATTTGGGCATGAAAAAGGACTCCTTCAGCGTCAAAAAATAGGCCAAAACCACTGGTCAACTGGCACGCTATTGTTTAGTTGTAGCACAGAGCCGCCAGAAATGCAAGCTTGCCCCCTCTGGATGCTCAAACCGGCAAAAGGAGGGGCTGACCATTCCCCTCTTCCCCGAATCCGCTTGCCCTCCCTTGCCGCTTGTTGTATAATCAGGATGCGGAAATATTGCATTTTCCCGCCTTTTGGCCTGAATTTCCTTGTTGATGAAAGGACGATTTGACAATGCGGATTTCCAAAACGGGCATGGTCCTGCTGTCTTTGCTGGTAACATTGATGCTTCTCTCTCTGCCCTTTTTGCTCCCCTCCGGAGCCATTACCAGCCAGGCCAACCGGGCCTATCTGGACGCCGCCGCGGGCGAGGCTGAGGAGGATTTTGCGGACGGCGCTTTTGGCGCTTCCCTCCAGGGGCCCAACTGGGATGCTTTGAAGCCTGCGGCGGTGCTGGCTTCCTCCGGCATGAGCGATATCCTCCCGGTGAACGACATCTCCGCCCTGCCCCTGGACAACAGCCCGGGCCGCGCCCCCATCGAGGCCAACTTCACCGACAACGGCTACCGGGATGATACCATCATCGTGGAGATGGAGCGGCTGCGCCAGTTTGACAGCGATGTGTCCGTAGCCCGGGTGAAAATCGCCACCGCCTCCCAGCTGCGTACCGCCTACGCGGGCAGCAAGATCGATTCGGACCGCACCAACCAGCCCAGCCGCATCGCCAAAAACTATAACGCCGTGGCGGCCATCAACGGGGACTACTACCCCAAGACCCTGGCGGGCTACATCGTGCGCCAGGGAGAGGTATACCGGGAAAAGACCAGCAAGAACATGGATCTGCTGCTCATCGACGAATGGGGGGATTTCCACATCATCCGCTACGGCCACGACAACCAGAAGGAGGGCGTGGCGGCCTTCAAGGCGGAGCACGAGATCACCAACGGCTTCTTCTTCGGCCCGGCTTTGGTGCATGATGGAGAGGTGCTGGAGATCCCCAAGCATTACCAGTTCGACCCCTTCTCCCCCAATCCCCGGGCCGCCATCGGCCAGACGGGCCCCCTCACCTATGTGATGGTCACCGTCAATGGCCGCACGGATTCCTCCACCGGGGTGACCTTGGCCCAGCTGGCCCAGATTATGGGAGACTTGGGCTGCACCCAGGCCTACAACCTGGATGGCGGCAACAGCGCCACCTTGGTGTTTCACGGGGATGTGTACAATGACAAACCCCAGTCCGAGCGGGACGTGACCGACATCATCTACTTCGCTTCCGCCACCCAAAGCGAGTGACCGAAAGGACTTTCCCATGCAAGAAACCTTTCCCCTTCTCGGGCTTACGGGCTATTCCTATGGGCTTTGCATAGCCCTGGGAGCGGCCTTGGCGCTGGGGCTCCTGGGCGTTCAAAGCCGTGCTTGGGGGCTGCCCAGGGGCACGGCGCTTCTCTTGGGCGCGCTGGGAATTCCCCTGGGCCTTTTCTTTGCCAGGCTCCTGTTCTGCCTGTTCCATCTCTCCGGGTTTTTGCAGACCTACGAAAACCCGCTGCTGATGCTGCGCTTCTTTGACGGCGGCTTCTCCATGACGGGGCTTTTGATGGGGCTTGCGCTGGCCGCCCTGGCGGCCTCCCGGCTGCTGAACATCCGCCTGGGGCAAGCCCTGGACGCCCTGGCCGCCCCCCTGGCCTTGCTCATCGCCTTTTGCCGGGCCGCAGAGCGCTTTACCGCCCTGGGGGTGGGTAAAGTGGTGGAGGAAAATGCCCTCACCAGCGCCGCACCATGGCTTTTCGTCACGGAAACCGCGGGGATCGCCACGGAGTACCGCATGGCGGTCTACCGTTACGAGGCCGCCGCCGCGCTGCTTTTGTGCGTGATCCTTCTGTTTGTGGGCCGCCGGGCCCGCCGGGGGAAGGATACCCTGGCCGGAGACGTGGCCTTGGTGTTCTTCTCCCTGTATGGGGCCTCCCAGATGGTGCTGGAAAGCCTCCGGGACGACGGCCACCTGATGATCACCTTTTTGCGGATCGCCCAGGTAGCCGCTTTCCTGATGCCCGTGCTGGCCTGCGCCGTCTTTGCCGGGCGGTACGTCCGGCTCCGGGGCAAGGCGGATGGCCGGGTGGTTTTCTCCTGGCTGCTGGTTTTGCTTTGCCTGGCGGGGGCGGTACTGACGGAGTTCTCCCTGGATGGCCGCCTTACCTGGGGCAAACCCTCCCCTTTGCGTGACTATGGAATCTTAACAGCTTTGGCTTTGCTGCTGCTTTGGGCGCCCCTGTCGCTTTTTCACACCCTGCGCCGCAGAATCTATGCCCAGGGGGTCATTTTGGCTCCCGTAGACGCCGAAAAGGAAGCAAGGAGGTCATGATATGGCAACCATGATAATTTCCTCCCCCATTGGAGAACTCACCCTCACCGTCAACGAGCAGGCCGTCACCCGGCTGGACTTTGGCGTTATGGCCCGGGAACCCCTGAAAGAAACGCCCCTGCTGCTGGAGGCCGCCCGCCAGCTTGAAGCGTATTTTGACGGCTCCCTCCGGGAGTTCACCGTGCCCTTGGAGCCCCAGGGAACGGCCTTCCAGCGCAAGGTGTGGGATGCGCTGCGCTCCATCCCCTATGGCGGGCGCGTCACCTACTCGGACATTGCCCAGCGGGTGGACAACCCCAAGGGGGTGCGGGCCGTGGGCATGGCCAACAACCGCAATCCCCTCCCCATCTTCATCCCCTGTCACCGGGTGGTGGGCAAAAACGGCAGCCTGGTGGGGTATGGCGGCGGGCTGGCGGTCAAGGAGCGCCTGCTAGGCCTGGAAAAGTCACAAGAACGAGGGTGAGTCTGTGAATCAGGTTCTTCGGAAAACCAAAATCGTCTGTACCCTGGGCCCCAGTACGGAAGACGACGGGATTTTACGCCAGATGATGCTCTCGGGCATGGATGTGGCGCGGCTGAATTTCTCCCACGGCACCCATGAGTCCCATGCCAAAACCATCCGCCGGGTCAGCCGCCTCCGGGAGGAATTGGGGTTGCCCATCGCCATCATGTTGGATACCAAGGGGCCGGAGATCCGGCTGAAAACCTTTGCCAAGGGGCCCGTTGCCCTGCGCAAGGGCCAGGATTTTTCCCTCTACACCCGGGATGTGCCTGGGGATGAGCACGGGGTGTCCATCACCTACCGGGAACTGCCCGGGGATGTTGCCGCGGGCGCGTCCATCCTCATCGACGACGGGCTGGTAAGCCTCACCGTCAAGAGGGTTTCGGACCAGGAGATCCTCTGCTCGGTGGACAATGACGGGGTGATTTCCGACCACAAGGGCGTCAATGTGCCGGGGGTGTCCCTGAGTATGCCCTTCATCAGCCCCAAGGACTATGAGGACATCCTCTTCGGCATCCAGCACGGTGTGGATTTTGTGGCCGCCTCCTTTACCCGCAGCGCCGCGGACATCTCCGAGATTCGCCAGATCTTCAGCCAGCAAGGCTGCACCACCATCAGCATCGTCGCCAAAATTGAGAACATGCAAGGGGTCCGCAACATCGATGAAATTTTGCGGGTCAGCGACGGCATCATGGTGGCCCGGGGCGATTTGGGGGTGGAGATTCCCCTGGAGGAGGTGCCCGTGATTCAGAAGATGCTGATTCACAAGGCCTACTCCTCCGGCAAGCAGGTGATCACCGCCACCCAGATGCTGGACAGCATGATCAAAAATCCCCGCCCCACCCGGGCCGAGGCCACGGACGTGGCCAACGCCATCTATGACGGCACCAGCGCCACCATGCTCTCCGGGGAAACCGCCGCGGGGCTTTACCCTGTGGAGTCCTTGCAGACCATGGCCCGCATTGCCCTGCGGGCCGAGGCGGACATCAACTACATCAAACGCTTCAAGGAGCGTTCCTCCGAAACCGTGCCCGACGTCACCAACGCCATCTCCCATGCCACCTGTACCTCCGCCCACGACCTGGGGGCCGCCGCCATCCTTACCGTACCCAAGAGCGGCCGCACAGCCCGGATGATCTCCAAATACCGCCCCAACTGCCCCATTATCTGCTGCACCCCCTGCCAAAGCGTATGCCGCAGGCTGAACATGAGCTGGGGCGTAATCCCTCTGGTGATCGAGGAAGCCCACAACACCGACGAGCTTTTCGAGCGGGCTGTGGAGGCCGGGGAAAAGGCCGGCCATCTGCACAGCGGGGAGTTGGTGGTGATGACTGCGGGCGTGCCCTTGGGCATCAGCGGCACCACCAATTTGATGAAGGTTCATGTGGTGGGGCATATTCTGGTCACAGGCCATGGGGTGACCCTCAAGTCTTACTACGGCAGCCTGTGCGTTTGCCAAAACGAGGAGGAGGCCCAAGCGTCCTTTGTGGACGGGGACATCCTGGTGATCCGGCAGACCAGCAACGCGCTGCTGCCCCTGATCCGCAGGGCCGGAGGCCTGATTCTGGAGGATAACGATCCCAACGGCCATGGGGCCGTGGCGGGCATGAGCCTGGACCTGCCTGTGCTCATCGGCGCAGAAAATGCCACAAAGATCCTCAAAAGCGGCGCCATGGTGACCCTGGATGCCCAGCGGGGCGTGGTAAGCTTTGACCCCGTAAAAACCCTGTCATGAAATGGTGGAAGGAGGCATCCTGATGAACCCTCGGATTGAAAACAAAGAAGCCATGACCTTGCTGGGCATGGGCCGGGACTTTTCCATGGCCTCTTGCTTCGCGGAGATTCCCCTGTATTGGGAGGAGTTCTTCCAAAAGGGCTACGGCGAGACCGTGGGCGGCCGGTACGGCGTGTGCGTGGGAAAGGATAACGACGACAGCAGCTTCCGCTACTATATCGCCGATCCCTGCCCTTCGGACGCGCCCGTGCCCAAGGGCTTTGAGAAGATCACCCTTCCCGCCCTGACCTGGGCGGTTTTGGAGGGCAAGGGAAAAATCCCCGAGGCTCTCCAGCAGCTCAACCGGTATCTCTACGAACAGTGGCTTCCCACCAACGGAACCTACGCCTATGGCGCGCCCCTGAGCGTGGAAATGTACAACTGCGGGGATATGCAAAGCGAGGACTACCGTTTTGAAATCTGGCAGGCGGTGCGAAAAGCAAAATAGAGAGGCTTTGGGCCTTCTTCCTTTTGAAACCTCATCGCAGGGTAGGGCGCAGCCCTTGCCTGTGGTGAGGTTTTTAAGTATGGCAAGGAGGTTTGCGGGGCCATGCTTCCCATGCTTGGCTTTCAGGCCCCGGCATAGGTCTTGAAGGGGATGGGCCGCACCCGGCTCATCCCCTTCGAAGCACCTCGGCGCACCGGCATCCCTTGAAATCTCCGGCGTTTTTTATCCCTTGATAAACCTGCTGATCTTTTTGGCGTCCGCGGCTGGGTTCAGGCGCAATACCTGGGCCGCGATGCGCTCCTGGGCCTCCTCCGGCCGGATGCCCAGGGAGGCTTCCCAGACCTCCGGGCCAAAAAAGGCTTCCGCCTTGCAAAGCACCGTGGAGGACCAGCCGTAGGCCTCCCCCGTTTGGGAACGCTTTTGCTGCCTGCCGCACAGGGTCAGGTACATCTTCCCCTGAAGCTCCACAAGGGCCCTGTCAAACTTGGAGGCATCCTCCTTGGAAAAGGCGGCGGCCCGCTTCAATTCGTGCAAAGCCAGCGCCTCATGCCCCTCCATGGCCTCATACACCCGCTTGGCGTAATGGCTAATCCGCCCCTCTTGATAAGCGTCCTTCAGGCTAGTCCCCTGGCGCCGAACCGCCAAAAAGTCCGGATACCACTCCCTGGTGATGAATCCGCTCTTTTGAAAGAACAGCTTGCCATAGGCAATATCGTCCCTCTCCTCCAGCACCCGCATGCGCCACTCCCAGGGGTCGGTTTCAGAATCCCCCGTATGCCAGCGGACCGGTGTTTCATAGGGCGGCTCCTGGTTCCAATCCCAGGGGACGACCGAGTAAATCCCCCCGCTGTTTCCGCTCCCCATGGAAAACCCCGCCGCCAGCAGCGCTTTCACAAAATCCTCGTAACTTCGAATCAAAAGAATGCCTCCCCCATGATTTCCTCTCTTTGTCCATGATACCACAGGCCGGGGAGATGATCAAAATAACAATTAAGAGTTTCAACAGGACCGGCATGTGGTATAATACAATCACAGGGCGTTAGCGCCCCGCCTATATTGTAAGGTGAAAGGACGAGTACAGGATGAGCAAACTATACGATGGCCTGAACGAGCAAATGAATTTTGAATTGGAATCCGCTTACATTTACGCCACCATGTCCGCTTATTTGGACGAGCAGAACATGAAGGGCATGGTTCATTTCATCGATAAGCAGGTGAAGGAGGAGATGGAACACGCCGCCAGAATCAAGGCGTTCCTCCAGGAGACCGGCTACGGCATCAAATACCGCGCCCTGAACCCCGGGGATGGCAAGTTCGCCTCCATCGAGGAAGTCTTCCAAAAGGCCCTGGCCCATGAAAAGGTGGTCACCTCCCGCATCCACGCCTTGGTGGACGCCGCCAGGGAGGAGAAGGAGCAACGGGGGCTCAACCTGCTTGCCTGGTTTGTGGACGAGCAGATCGAGGAGGAAGATACCTTCAGCGTCCTGGTGGAACGCCTGGAACGGATCGCCCACCAGTGGTCCGGCTTGTACATTCTGGACGCGGAGATGGGCCAGCGGTAATTCGCCCCTACGCCCTAAAGGGCTTTATCATACAGCAGCGCAATGGAAAAAAGGGTTGATGCGTAAAGTCTCACTTCAAACATGGCAATAGATGTTCAGCATACGGCATAGTCAAGGGTGGCTATGCCGTTTTGCTGCCTGCCTCCATTTCCTTTGATTATTCCTCTGGGTTCTGCGCCCCCTCCGTTGGGAATTGAAGTGAGTGTGTTATGAAAGCCCTGTGCCAGGGGGCAGGGAGAAAGGCCCCGCTGACGGGCACGCGGGCGTTTCCATCATGCCCATGGCCGCCAGGGTATCCCCGCAGAGGGCGCAAAAGTACAACCCCGGCAACCACCTTCTGCCGCATGCCATGGGGCCGATCTTTTTCAATGCCATCGGCCCTGCTATCCTAGCGGGCAGCTCCGTAGCGCCGCCTAGCCAGGCTCGGCAAAAAGATTCTACGTTTTGGACTTTTTTCTCGCGCCCTATACAGAGAGTACCCTGACGCCCCTCTGCCTGGCGTAGCGGATGGTCCGCTCTGTTTCCCCAAAGGGACACAGCCTTGTGCAAATACAATAGCCGGACTGATCTACCAGAAAGCGGCCGTGCTTTTCCATGCAATCCCGGGCATTTTCCTGCGATATGTACAGCACCTCGCCGGCTTCCGCCAGCAGGTGACGGTAAAGCCTTCTCTGCTCCGCGCTCCAACATTCATCCTGATTTCTGTATGGCAGCGCGAACACCAGGCGAATGTTCTTTCCCGTTTCCTTCTTGGCGATGATCAGCGAGGCGGCCATCTGGTCAAAGCCCAATGCCCCGCCCGGCAGAAAGGTGGTTACGCCTTGAGCGATGAGGCTTTCCACCGCATGATGAAGTCCGAGGATGATTCGCTCAAGGTCCTCCTGGGGCGCCCTTCGGCGCCCGATAAAGCAGCAGGTTTCACTTCTCTGCCCTTGCATACCATTCGCCTCCAATTTATGGATTCAATTTAACTCCATATCAGCTCCGTTGTATGATTATAACTCGTAATGAGCCTAAAATAGAGTTATGATGGCTTTATTGGAGGCAAATAGAATGCGCAAGGATCATGAAAAGCATTTTGGGCTCAGGGTGGATGGCGGCCTATTGGCGAAATTTCGGTACGTGTGCGGCTATGTAGGCCGCTCCGCCAATAGCCAGCTCATTCAATTGATGCTGAAATTCGTCGCGGATTATGAGAAGGAGCATGGGAAAATCGAACTCAGTACCATGGAGAAAAGCCCCCGGTTATAAAAAACCGTTTTTTACCTTGTATCCCGAGGGCTCAAGTCTGAAATAAGTGATAGGCCTCGATTGAAATGAACGGCACTAAGCACATCAGCATCCGGATCGACAAGAACGTATTGCAAAAATTCCACTATGCGGCGAAATACGAGGACCGCTCCGCCAACGGCTAAATTATGTTCCTGATCAACAGCCGCATCAGGGAATTTGAAGAAAAGCACGGCAAAATCGACTTGCCTGGGGCAGCAAACCGGCCAAAAGAAGCCTTAAAAGGCCCGCCATTCGGCGGGCCTTTTCCATGCTTCCGGTATGCTGGTCAGTAGTCCAGGGGCGTGACAAAATCGTAATGCATCATATCCCGATAGGACCGTTCCATGACCGCTTCCAGCACATCCAGCCGCACATCCGCCAGCTTTTTGATGTACAGGCATCCCTTGCCATGGGTAAACTTCCCCAACTCCTCTAGCTCCTGGTATTGGGCCACATCATAGGAGGTGTATAGCGTGATGGCCTGCTTGCGGCTGGCAAAGCCAAGGGCGGGCATCAGGCCCTGGGTGCCGGTCGGGTATCGGTAATGAAGCTTCCCAAAACCTACGATCTCCCCCCACAGGGCCGGTTTCATCCGGGTAATCCTTTTGCCCATCTCCAGGAGGGTGCGAATGTCCTCCAGGCGCTTGGGGTCCAGCTTGTCCAAGTAGGATTGGATATCAAAGCTTGTGATTTCCATGAGGGCCTCCTTGCTGGGTTACTCCCACTCAATGCTCGCCGGGGGCTTGGTGGTCACATCATACAGCACCCGGTTCACCCCGGCTACCTCCCCCACCATGCGGGTGGCGATCTTGCCCAGCAGTTCATAGGGGATCTGGGCCACGTCGGCGGTCATGAAGTCGTCGGTGAGCACAGCGCGGATGGCCACGGCGTAGGCGTAGGTGCGCTCATCCCCCATGACCCCTACGCTTCGGGCGTTGGTGAGGACCGTGAAGTACTGGGAAATTTTCTCCCCCAGCCCGGCGGCGGCGATCTCCTCCCGCAGGATGGCGTCAGTTTCCCGGACGATGGCTACCTTTTCCCGGGTGAGCTCCCCTATGGTGCGGATAGCCAGGCCGGGGCCGGGGAAGGGCTGGCGCTTCACCAAAGCTTCAGGCAGGCCCAAAGCTAAGCCCAGCTTGCGCACCTCGTCCTTGAAGAGCATGGCAAGGGGCTCCACCAGGCTGGCAAAGCCCAATTCCGCGGGCAGCCCTCCCACGTTGTGATGGCTTTTGATGACGGCGCTTCCCTTGACCGCGCCGCTTTCAATGATGTCCGGATAGATGGTGCCCTGGGCAAAATGGTCCAGCTTGCCCAGCTTGCGGGCCTCTTCCTTGAAGACCTCCACAAAGTCCCGGCCGATGATCTTGCGCTTTGTCTCCGGGTCGGTGACGCCCTTCAGGTCCGCAAAGAAGCGGTCCGAGGCGTCCACATGCACCAGCTTCACGGGGAAGGTTTTGCTGAATACCTCCACCACCTGGTCGCATTCGCCCTTGCGCATGAAGCCGTGATCCACGAACACGCAGGTGAGCCTGTCCCCGATGGCCCGGTAGATCAGGGCCGCGGTTACGGCGCTGTCCACGCCGCCGCTGAGGCCCAACAGCACCGTGCCCTTGTCCCCCACTTGCCGGGCGATCTGCCGGATGGCCATGTCTGCGTAGGCCTCCATGTTCCAATCCCCCGCCAGGCCGCAAATCTCCTTCAAAAAGGTCTCCAGCAGCAGCCGCCCTTCCTCGGTGTGGGTCACCTCGGGGTGGAATTGCACGCCGTAGAGCTTCCGGTCCGCGTCCTGCATCGCCGCCACAGGGCAGGAGGCCGTGTGGGCGGTTACCGCAAAGCCCTGGGGAGGCTGGCTCACCTGCCAGGTATGGCTCATCCAGCATTGGCTTTCCGGCTTCATGCCTTTGAGAAGGCCCTGGGCCCGCTCGTCCATGGTGACGGGGGTACGGCCATATTCCCGCTGGGGGGCTTTGGTCACGCCACCGCCCAGCACATGGGCCATGAGCTGCATCCCATAGCAGATGCCCAGCACGGGAATC
This sequence comes from Candidatus Limiplasma sp., assembly GCA_034927815.1. Lineage (GTDB taxonomy): Bacteria > Bacillota > Clostridia > Christensenellales > Aristaeellaceae > Limiplasma. The sequence goes on along the minus strand of JAYFPK010000006.1, from coordinate 16,509 downwards.
CCCATTTCAAAAATCCCCCGGTGGCAAACAGGCGCGTCCTCATCCAATACGCCGGAGGGGCCGCCGGATAAAATGACGCCCTTTGGTTCCAGGGCCAGGATCTCCTCCGCCGTGGCGGTGTAGGGCAGCACGGCGGAATAAACGCCGCTCTCCCGCACCCGGCGGGCGATGAGCTGGGTATACTGGCCGCCAAAATCAAGAATCACAACGCCTTGTGGATTATCCATGTGGCTAAACCCCTTTCCGGTTTCAAACGATGAAAAAAACGACGGCCTGCAAGGCCGTCTTTTATTGTGCCATAAAGGGAGGCGGGCCGCAATAGGGCCGGAAAAAAAACCTCCGGGAAACCGCCGTATCTGGGATAGCCTTCTTCTGACCCCCGGCCGGTTCATTCCCCAGCGCTTCCCAGCCATTTCCCGGCCGCTTGCAACAAGGCATGCCTTTCGTTTTCCAGTTCCCCTTCCGCCACGGCCCGCCAAAGCTCGCTCAGCAAGGCTCCCACCCAGGAAAGGGACAGGCCCCGCTGCTGACACAGCAACCGGGCGTCCTCCCCTCCCAGGGCCAGCTCCCGGAGGGATTTGGGAGCGCGGCGCTCCAGGAGCCTTGAGCGCAGCGCCTCCACCCTCTCCCGGGGTTCGGGCCGCCCCAGGGCAGCCAGGGCGTCCGCCACAAAATCCAGGGCTCCAGAACCGGCCTGTAAGGCCTCCAAGGGGGAAAGGCCCTCCTGTGCGGCCTTGGACAGCAAAGCGGCCAGCCTTTGGGCCTCCTCCTGCTCCCTCACCGGGAAACGCAGCCTTTCCAATGCCCGCCGGATCTCCTGTGGGTCCTCGCGCCATAGCAGCAGCGCAAGCCTGGCCCCTGCCGGGGGCAATTCCCGGGGGAGCCGCAGCCCCGCAAGGGCCCTGGCGGCCTCCCGGTCATAGCCCAGCTTGCCGAATAAAAAGGGCCACGCGCCGATCCCGCAGATTGTATCCAGCCCGCTTTGGGTGGCGGGGGCGCTCCGGGCCAGCATGGGATACCGGAAATCCGCCATCAGCACCTTCACCAGCTCATCATGGAGCCGTTCCGGGGCGATATCCTTCAGCAGCGGCACATGCCTGGCCGCCGAATCCAACAGGCCTTCCGTGGGCGTCAGCCCCAGCTCCGCCTGAAACCGGGCCGCCCGAAGGATGCGCAGCCCATCGTCCTTGAGCACCTGGTCCGGGTTTTCGGTGACGGTGTGCAAAACACCCCGGCGCAGGTGTTCAAGCCCCCCGGTGGGGTCCTCCACAGGGTTCAGGCCCTCCGGTAGGCAGCGCCTGTACAGGGCGTTCACGGAAAAGTCCCGCCGCAGGGCATCCACGGACAGGTCCTTGGCGAAGCGCACCGCCTCGGGCCTGTGCCCGCAGCGGTAGCTGTCCTCCCGGAAGGTGGTGTACTCCGCCATGTGCCTTCCCTGGTCATCCGCCACATGGAGTTCCACGGTGCCAAAATGAGCGGCCCTGAGCACCGCCCGGACCTGGGTCCCTTCGCAAAGGGCGCAGACCTCCCGGGGCAGCGCAGGGCCGCACATGTCCACATCGCTGATGGGCAAGCCCATCAGGGGGTTTCGCACCGCGCCGCCCACCACCCACAGGGGCTGGCCGGCCCGCTCAAACACGCGGGCCAGGGCCAGCGCCCAAGGCGGCGCCACGGCCTGGGCGCTCATCTCTTTTCAGCCAGGGCTGCAAACTCGTCGATCTCGCCCCGGATCACGTCCAAAGCGCCGCGCCAATAGTCCACGCTGCGTACGTCAATGCCTACGCCCGCCGCCACATCCGCCACCTTACCGCTGCCGCAGGAGGCCAGCAGCGCGTCATATTGGGGCATGAAGGCGCTTCCTTGCTCCTTGTACTTGGCGAACACCCCCAGGCCGAAGAGCAGCCCGAAGGAGTAGGGGAAATTGTAGAAATGGGTGGACACGCTGTAATAGTGCACCTTGCAAGCCCACATATAGGGATGGCGCACCTCCTTGTCCAAACCGTCCCCATAGGCCTTTTCCTGGGCCTGGAGCATCATGTCCTTCAATTCCTCCGCCGAGGGGATGTAGGTTTTGCGGGCCTCAAAAACGTTGGTTTCAAACAGGTAGCGGCTGTAAATGTCCACCACGGTCTGGGTGGCCTCCATCAGGCTTCCTTCCAGCAGGCCGAAGGCGGTTTCCTCGTCCGCGCTCTGGCGGATGGTGTGGTTCAGCAGCGTCTCGTTGAAAATGGACGCGGTTTCCGCCAGGGCCATGGGCGGATCGGCCATGAGCACGGGCATGCTCTCCATGCAGCGGTTATGCCAGGCATGGCCCAGCTCATGGGCCAGGGTGCTTACATCGGAGAAGCTGCCCACAAAGTTGCTCAAAATCCGGCTCAGCTTGAGCTGGTGGTTCCCCGCGCAAAACGCGCCGCCCTCCTTGCCCTCCTTGGGGTACATGTCGATCCAGCGGTTTTCAAAGGCCTGATCGATGAAGGCCCCCAGCTCCGGGTGCACCTTGGTAAAGACCTCCACCAGAAGGTCCTGGGCCTCCTGGGCGGTGTAGCGGCCCTCCGCCTTGGAAACCGGGGCGAACAGGTCATAGAAGGGCAGGCCGTCCTTATGTCCCAAGAGCTTCCCCTTGGCCCGCAGGTAGCGGCGGAAATCCGGCAGCGCTTCCTCAATGGCCGTGAGCATCGCCTGGAGGGTTTCGTGGTCCATGCGGCTCTCGGCCAGCTGCCGGCTCAGGGGGTCCGCATAGCCCTTGGCCTCGCCCATGGTAAGGGCCTCGCCCTTGATCCCGGCCAGGCAGAAGGCCATGGGCAGCTCAATTTTCTTGTAGGAGGCAATTTCCGCCTCGTAGGCCTTCTTGCGCACAGCGGGATCGGGATCGTACGCCATGCCCCGCACCGCGGGCAGGGGCAGCGTCTTCCCATCCATCTCCACCGTGTGGGTGCCGATGAGCTGGTCCCGCAGCTTGCTGAAGGCGTCCCCTCCGCTTAAGGACATGCGCAGCATCCACTTCTCCATGCTGGCGGGCAGCATGTGCTTGGCTCTTTCCTTGGATTCCCGGAGAACAAAGGCATTGTCCCGCAGCTTTTGGCTCTGGGCGATCAGGCCGTCCAAATCATCCAAGGCCCCGATATAGCGGGTGCAAGCGCTTTGGAATACCTCCACGTCCACCATCAACTGGCCCAGCTCGTCGGCGTATTTCAGGGCCACGGTATTCTGCGCGTCCGTAGCCAAAACGAGCTGGCAGTAGGAGAAGGCGCGGTAGAGGGTATTGATCACACCCTCCAAAATCCCCACCAGCTTCTCCAGCTTCCCCACAGGGGCTGCATCGCTGTCCAAAAGGGCGTGGCCCTCCCCCATCAATGGATGGATCGCGTCGATATCCCGCCGAAAGACCGGGTCCTCAAAGCTGTCATAAAACACGGAAAGATCCCAGGTTGCTTCCTTCATGATCCTCTACCCTTTCTTTGCTCCCTTTTGGAAACTGCGGTTCCCTCTTTTGTTCTGCCGCCTATTCCTTGATGATCCGGCTTTCCGCCAGGGCCGCCAGACACGTTTGTTTGCTTCGTTCGATATGCTTCCCCATCAGCTCCCGGAAGCCCTCCAAGTCCTTGTGCTCCACCAGCTCCACCAGCTGGTAGTGCTCCCTGTGGGCGGCCTGGCGGCGGGGTTCCTTGGCGATGGACAAGGCGGAAAACCTTGTGATGTACTCATCCTGTCCCTCAATGACCCGCAGAATGCGGTTGAGCTTGGAAATCCGCGTCAACTGGGCGTGGAAGGCCCGGGCCAGGAAGGACAGGTTTTCAATATCGCCCTTCTCCGTCTGCTCATCCATCTGGCGCAGCTTCTCCCGCAAGGAGGCGATGTCCTGGGGGGTGGCGTTGTCCACAATGGCCGGCAGCGTCAGCATTTCCAGGGCGTTGCGGATGGTGTAGATCTCCTGGACATCCTCCATGGTGAAGGCCCGCACCACCACGCCCCGGCGGGGCACATACTCCACCAGGCCGTCCCGCTCCAGCTTGCGCAGCGCCTCCCGCAAAGGCGTGCGGCTGATGTGCATCATATCGGCGTATTCGGTTTCCACAATGCGCACCCCCGCCGGAATCTCTCCGGTGATGATGGCATGCTTCAGGGTTTCGTAGGCAATCTCCCGAATGGGCTTGCTTTCCACAGAAGGAGAAAACCGGCCGCCGACCATTGTCTCATCCCCTTTGTACTGGGTCTGTTTTTTGTATCCTATCCCGAAAACCTAGATTTGTCAAGGTGTTTCCCCAACTCCGGCCTTTCCGGAGCGCCTAACCTTCCTTCACCACGACCCCCTCGGCCCCAAAGGCCTCCCGCAGGGCGGGCACCGCGGCCTTGCGCCCGTCGCACCAATACTCCCGGGCGAGCAGCAGCATGATCTTTTCATTCTGAATCTGCACGTACACGGGAATATCCCCTGGGTGCCGCCCGCAAAGGCACTTCACCTGCTCCATATCCGCCCGGGTGGGGGCCAGCAGGTATACCTTTTCAGGGGCTTGCTTGGCCAGCTGCGCGTCTGTGCGGGGGGACGCCGCTCCATTGGGCTTTCCCGGGGCGGGGGCCGCCGGAGTGGGCGCGGGGGCGGCGAAACGGCTCCGCTCCTGGAAAGCCCGCTCCTCCTGCCGGGGCTCCTCCCAGCTCAGGTCGCTCTCCAGCACCCCCAGGTCCTCCGGCTCGCCGCCCGCAGACGGCGGCAGGGGCCTGGGCATCGCCTTGCTCTGGGGGGTGAGGGGCTGCACGGTATCCACCAGCAGCTTGGGCTCCTCGTCCTCCCGGAAGGAGAGCTTCCCTGTGAGCGCCACGATATTGTCCGCCATCAGCAGCGGCACGTACCGCTCATAGACCTTGGGAAACACCAGGCCCTCGATCTGCCCGGTCAAATCCTCCAGGGTCAAAAAGCCCATCATGGCTCCCTTCTTGGTGATCTTTCCCTTGCATGCCGCCAGGATGCCCGCCATGGTCACCAGGCTGCCGTCATACTCCATGCCGTGATCCTCACCCTCGGCCAGGGTGATCACATCCTGCGCCGTGGTGAAGCCGCTTTGCAAAATCTGGGCCACCTCGTCCAGGGGATGGCCGCTGATGTACACCCCGGTCATCTCCTTCTCCATGCTCAGCAGCACCTTGAGGGGATGCTCCGCAATGTCGGGCACGTCAAAATCCTTCTGGTCCCCTCCGCCGCCCAGGCCCATGCCCATGTCGAACAGAGACACCTGCCCGGCGATGTTGGCCTTTCTTTTCTGGGCGCTTTCCTCCATCACCCGCTCATACACGCTAAGGAGCTGCGCCCGGTTCAGGCCCATGCTGTCAAAGGCCCCGGCCTTGATCAGGCTCTCCAGGGTGCGCTTGTTCAGCGCCTCGGAGGCATTGCGGCGCACAAAGTCAAAAAGGCTTTTGTAGGAGCCGCTTTGGCGCTCCTGCAATATGCTCTCCACCGCGTGGTGGCCCACGTTCTTCACGCCCCCCAGGCCAAAGCGGATGCTGGAACGGCCCTGGGGGTCCTTGCCCACGGTGAAGCGCCAGCCGCTATTGTTCACGTCCGGCGGCAGCACGGGGATCTCCCGGCTCTTGCAATATTGGATGTACTCCGCCACCTTGCCCAGGTTGTCCATCATGGAGTTCATGATACTGGCCATAAATTCCACGGGATAGTGCTTTTTCAGCCACCCCGTCTGCACGGCCAGCACGCCGTAGGCGGCGGCGTGGCTTTTGTTAAAGGCGTAGCTGGCAAAGGCGGACATGTCGTCAAAAATCTTTTCCGCCACCGCTTCGGGCACGCCCCGGCGCACCGCCCCCTCGATGACCTGGCGCCCTTCCTCATCCACCATGCCGTGGACGAAGTACTCCCGCTCCTTGGCCATAACGTCCTTTTTCTTCTTGGCCATGGCCCGGCGCATCAGGTCGCTGCGGCCCAGGCTGTATCCCGCCAGGTCCCGGACGATCTGCATCACCTGCTCCTGGTAGACCATGCAGCCGTAGGTCACGTCCAAAATGGGCTTGAGCAGCGGCGTTTCATAGTGCACGGTGGCGGGGTCGTTTTTCCCCTGAATATAACGGGGGATGGACTCCATGGGGCCGGGCCGGTACAGGGAGATGGCCGCGATGATGTCCTCAAAGCAGGAAGGCTTCATGTTTTGCAAAAAGATCCGCATGCCGCTGCTTTCCAACTGGAACACCCCGTCGGTGTCCCCGGCGGAAATCATCTCATAGACCTGGGGATCATCCAGGGGGATATCCTCCTCCTTGAGCTGGATTCCCTCCTCCGCCAGCGCGTCCAAAGTGTCCCGGATCACGGTGAGGGTGCGCAGGCCCAAAAAGTCCATTTTCAACAGGCCCAGCTTCTCCAGGGTTCCCATGGTGTACTGGGTGGTGATCACCTCGTCGTTGAGCTGCAAGGGCACATATTCCGTCACGGGCCGGGCGGTGATCAGCACCCCCGCCGCGTGGGTGCTGGCATGGCGAGGCATGCCCTCCAGGGTCAAGGACATCTCAAAGAGCTTTTGCACCTGGGGGTCTGTCTCCAGCATGGTATGAAGCTGGGGGCTGAGCTCCAGGGCCTTTTGAAGGGTCATGTCCAAAGCGAAGGGGATGGCCTTGGCCACCTGGTCCACGGAGGCGTAGCTCATGCCCAGCACCCGGCCCACGTCCCGCACCACCGCCTTGGCCTTCATGGTGCCGAAGGTGATGATCTGGGCCACATGGTCGTGGCCGTATTTCTGGGCCACATAATCGATGACCTCCTGGCGGCGCTCGTAGCAGAAGTCGATATCCAGATCGGGCATGCTCATGCGCTCGGGGTTGAGGAAGCGCTCGAAAAGGAGGTTGTATTTCAGGGGGTCCAGGGTGGTGATGGACAGGGTGTAGGCCACGATGCTGCCCGCGCCGCTGCCCCGGCCCGGCCCCACCATGATGCCGTGCCTCTTGGCATAGTCGATAAAGTCCCAGGTGATCAGGAAGTAGTCCACATAGCCCATCCGGGCGATCATTTCCAGCTCGTAGTCCAGGCGCTTGCGGGGCTCGCTGTCCGGGTCCCCCGCCTGATGGGGATAGTGTTTGGCAAGGCCCTCCCGGCACAGGCGGGTGAGCATTTCCAGGGAGCTTTCCCCCGCGGGCACGGGATACTTGGGCAAGTGAATACTCTGGAAGTCAAACTCCACATGGCAGCGGGCGGCGATTTCCGCCGTGCGCTCAATGGCGTCCCCGTACTCGGGGAAAAGGCGGCGCATCTCCTCCTCGCTTTTCACGTACAATTCCTCGGTCTCCATGCGCATCCGGGCCTCGTCCTGCAAGGTTTTGCCCGTTTGGATGCACATGAGCACCTCCTGGGCCTGGGCGTCCTGGCGGAGAAGGTAATGGCAGTCGTTGGTGACCACCATGGGGATCCCCGTGGCCTTCGCCACGCTTACCAGGCCTTTCAGCGCGATGCCTTGCTCCTGGATGCCATGGTCCATGAGCTCGATGAAGAAGTTTCCCTTTCCAAAGAGCTCCTCCATCTCCAGGGCGTAGGCCTTGGCCTCCTCCATACGGCCCTGGAGAATCAGCTTGGGCAAATCGCCGCTAAGGCACGCGCTCAGGCCGATCAACCCCTCATGGTGCTGCCGCAGCAGTCCATAGTCGATGCGGGGGCGGTAATAAAAGCCCTCGGTAAAGCCCGCGCTCACCAGCTTGGTCAGGTTCCAGTAGCCCTCCTGGTTTTCGCACAGCAAGATGAAATGGCTGTATTCCCGGGAAACGCTCTGCTTTTCAAAGCGGTCCGGGCAGACGTACACCTCGCACCCGATCACCGGATGGATGCCCGCGTCCTTGCAAGCGGAATAAAAATCCACCGCGCCGTACATGACCCCATGGTCCGTAACGGCGCAGTGGGCAAAGCCCAGCTCCTTGAGCCGGGCCACCAGGGGCTTTACACGGCAGGCGCCGTCCAAAAGGCTGTACTCCGTATGTAAATGCAAATGGGCAAAGGCCATGCTGTCCCTCCTTAGGGAAAAATCACTCCTTCCTAGTATATCATATTTTGCAACTGGGAGTGGAGCGCGGCAGAAGAATATGATATACTTTCCCCTGGAGCTCATCACAAATGAGGTGAACGGTTTGCCCCTGTTTCAAAGCGATAAAAGCGGAATGCTGTGGGAGGTAACGGCCCTTCCCAACGCCTTCATCTGCGAATATATGCCCGGCGCGCCGGAGGGCTATGTGAAGGTCTACCTGTATGGCCTCATGTATACCCAAACCACCTGCATGCAGGATACGATGGCCCTGGCGGACGTGGCCAAGGCCCTGTCCATGGAGGAAAGCGACGTGGCCCAGGCGCTGCGCTATTGGGAGCGCTGCCGCCTGGTAAGCCGCGTGCAGGACAACCCGCCTGAATACCGCTACCTGAGCGTACAGCAGACCTTGGTCAGCCGCCAGGCGGCCCCCCAGGACGACGCCTACATGGAGTTCGCCCAGGCGCTGTACGCCATCTTTGGCAATAAGCGCAAGCTCCACGGCAACGAAACGGTACTGGCCTACGAATGGGTGGAGCAGCTGGGCCTGCCCCGGGAAATCGTGCTGATGATGGTGCAGCACCTGGTGAGCACCCGGGGGGTGCAGTTCGGCTTCAAGGAGGCCCAAAAGCTGGCCCTGGAGCTCTGCCAGCAGCACGTTCACAGCATCGAGGCGGCGGAGCAGCTCTTTTCCCGCTCGGAAGCGGCCTGGAAGGGCGCCCGCAAGGTCCTGCGGCGCATGGGCAAGTACAGGGACCCCAGCCTGGACGAGACCGACCTGTATATCAAGTGGACCTGCGAATGGGGCTTTGCCCCCAAGGCCATTGAAAGCGCCTGCGCCGAGATGACCAGCGGCGACCCCAGCTTCAAATACCTGGATAAAATCCTGGAGGGGCTGCGCGCCCGCAGCGGCAGCGCCTGCCTCACCGCCCCCCAGGTGGAAAGGCAGCTCCTGGACGAGAAGGAAGAAACCCAGCGGGTGCGGGAGATGCTGGCCGCCTGCGGCGTCAAGTCCACGGTGATTGACGAGGGCAAGCGGCTGGTGTACCGGGATATGCTCCAGTATGGCGGCCACGAGGTGGTGCTGCTGGCGGCCCAGGCCGTGGGCCAGCGCCGGGGCGGCCATTCCCTGGATTCCGTGACGGAGCTGCTGGCCGCCTGGAAGGACAAGGGGCTGGCCACGGCCCAGGAGGTCCGGGAGTACCTGGAGCGGGTGCAAAAGCAAAACGCGCTGCTGAAAGCCCTATACCAAAGCGCGGGCCGGGAGGCCGCCCCCAAGCTCAGCGACCGGGAGCTCCTGCAAAAATGGCAGGAGGAATGGCGCTTTGGGGAGCCTCTGCTCCACGCGGCGGCGGCCCTGGCCAAGAACACCGACAAGCCTACGCTTTTCATGGACAAGGTGCTCCAGGCCTGGCACGAGAAGGGCATCACCACCTTGGACCAGGCCCAGGAGGAAAACGCGGGCCGCAAGGAGGCCGCGGCCCGGGGCGGGGCCCGGACGTCCCAGCCCAAGGGCAAGCAGGTCATCGAGCAGCAATACGCCCAGCGGGACTACGACCCCGCCGAATACGACGGCCCCAGTGCCCAGGAGTTAGAGGAGGCGCGAAAGCTATGACGAGGGACCGGCTCATCCTGGCCTTGCAGCAGGACTATGCCCTGCGGCGGGAGGAGAACCAGCGCGTCTTTGAGGAGCGCGCCGCCCAGGCCTGCGAAAAATGCCCGGGGCTTTCCGAGCTGCTGGCGGCCCGCAAAAACGCCCTCATGGCGGGGATTCGCCAGGGGATCACCAGCCAGCGCAAAAACCCGGAGGCCAACGCCTCCCTTTCCCAGGCCATGGCCCTTTATAATGAAAAGATCGCCGCCGCCCTGAAGGAGGGCGGGCAAAGCCCGGATTTGCTGCAGCCCGTGTATACCTGCCCCCTCTGCCGGGACGAGGGCTATGTGTACGCCCCCTCCCGCCGGATGTGCTCCTGCTTTGAAGGGGAGCTCAACCGGCGCATGCTGGACAGCCTGGGTCTGGGGGGAACCCGGCCCCAGACCTTTGAGGCTTTTGACGAAAGCCTTTTCTCCCAGGATGCGATAGCGCCCTACGGGGTCAGCCAGCGGCAGATGATGCTGAAAAACCGCAACACCGCCCTGGAGTTTGCCGAGAGCTTTCCGGACACCCCCGCAAGGGACCTGCTGCTGGTGGGCCAAAGCGGCCTGGGCAAGACGTATCTGCTCCACGCCATCGCCCACCGGCTGGTCCGCCGGGGGTTTTTGCCCCTGTACCTCAGCGCCTACCGGTTCTTTGAGATTGCCCGGAAATCCTACCTGGACAACGACCCGGAGGCAATGGCGGACATCATGAGCGCCCCCTTGCTGCTCCTGGACGATTTGGGCACGGAGCCCCTGATGAACAACATCACCGTCACCCAGCTCTTCGCCTTGCTCAACGAGCGGCAGATGGCCGGGCGGCATACGGTGATCAGCACCAATCTGACCCTGTCGGCCCTAAAGGAGCGCTACACCGAGCGGGTGACCTCCCGGCTCTTGGACAGCCGGGACTGCAAGCAGCTCACCTTCATCGGCGAGGACATCCGCAAGCGGCTGGGCCAGGGAGGAGGCCGTCCATGAACATCCAGATTTATATGAACAGAAAGAATCCCGGCGTGCTCAAGGCCGAGCGCTTCTTCAAGGAGCGGCGCATTCCTTACCAGCTTCTGGATTTGAAAAAGCACAAGCTGGGCCGCAGGGAGCTGCAGCTCTTTGCCCAGGCGGCCGGGGCCAGGGCCCTGGTGGACCGGGAGGGCATGAAGGCCCTGGAGCGCCCCGTGGCCCACATGACCATCGACAGCCTCATTCTGGCGGAGTTGGAGCAGGACCCCTCCACCTTGGTGAGCCCCATTGTCCGCAACGGCAGCCAGGTGACCGTCGGGGCCGACGAAACGGCTTGGAAGGCCTGGGTGGAGAAGGAAGGCCAGAAATAGGCGCCCCCTCCCGCCCGGGAGTCCTGGACAGGGGAGCAAAACAACCGGTTTACAGCCCCAAGCGCTCCATGATACAATGGAAAAAACGGATCGATACATAAGGAGAGGGATGTATGGCGGCGCTTAGCTTTTCTTCCCAGTCGCCGGGTGGATTATCTGGGCTGTCAAAAAGGATTCAAATCCGGAGGATGCGTCAAAATGCGCAAAATGGGCCTGGATCGGAGCCGGCGTCTAAGTCCTGTTGTCGATTCTGAGCAGTTGCGCAACCTTGGCCCGCTATTAGGAGCGGGTCTTGAGATTGGCGACATCCCCTTAATGCTCAGGAACGAAGCCGCCCTCAGGGGCCCCACGCCACGCCGCAGGCCCTTTTCTTTTTGCGCATCGGTTCTTTCTCCAGGGGGATGAAGGGGAAACGGCGCTACTCCCGTGCGCCGCGCGGGAGATTATCTCCCTGAAGGCCAAGGCAGAGGAGGCTGGGAACGGATGCGGGTTCTTTGGAGGATCACAGCCCTCTTGCTGGCCCTGTGCCTGCCCTGGCAGCCGGCCCTGGCGGAAAAGCAGGTGGTGCTTTCCTTTTTAGGGGACTGCACCATCGGCAACGAGGAATGGCTCATGGGCTATGAGGACGGCTTTGCCAAGGTGGCGGAGCGGGAGGGGTACGGTTACTTTTTCCAAAACCTGCGTTCCTTGCTCATGGAGGACGACCTGACCATCGCCAATTTTGAAGGGGTCCTCAAGGGCGACGCTTTCCGCAAAGCCCGCAAAACCTATCGCTTCCGCGGCCTGCCGGAATACGCGCAGATCCTGCGCCTGGGCAGCGTGGAGGCGGTGAGCCTGGCCAACAACCATACCCTGGACTATGGAGAGGCCGGGTATCAAACCACCCGGCAGTCCCTGGAGGATGCGGGGATCATCCCTTTTGACACCGCTACGCCCTATCTTTACGAGAAGGACGGCGTCCGCGTGGGCCTGCTGGGCATCTACGCCGCGGGTTTCCACTCCAAGCGCAAGGCGGTGGCCGAAGCCGTGAAGGACCTGCGTGAGCAAGGGGCGCAGGCCGTGGTGGTGATGGTGCACGCGGGGCAGGAGTACGCCTCGCTGCACAACCGCACCCAGACGCTGGCCGCCCGATTGCTGGTGGACGCGGGCGCGGATGTGGTCATTGGCAGCCATCCCCATGTATTGCAAGGGGTTGAGGTATACAAACAGCGCAATATCCTATACAGCATCGGCAATTTTGTCTTCGGGGGCAACCGCAAGGTGCGCAGCCTGGAAACGGTGGTGGCGCGGGTCACGCTGACCTTTGACGATCAGGGCGTCTACCTGGGGCAGAAGCTCCGGCTGTATCCCGCCCACATTTCCGGCGATGCCCAGCGCAACGACTACCAGCCCCGGCTTGTCACCGGGGAAGCGGCGGAGGCGGTCTACGCCCGCATCGACGGCGACAGCGTAGGCGCACCGGCGCCCGCCGCCCAGACCGACGCCTACCGGGAATACCCCTACCTGGACGCCGCGCAAAACGAAGCGGGGAGATGAAAACCCCGCTGTCATCTGAAAAAATGATTGACAAGCCATTGCCTGCGTGATAATATACTGTGGTTGCCCTATATCTCTGTTTTTGTGTGCGCATTTATGATTGGCGCTTGCCTATGCCGCAAAAACAAACCATCCCGGCAAGGAGGGACTTCCCCATGGAACAGCAGTTGCGCCAGAGCGAACGGCGTGTAGTGGGCGTAAGGCAGGTCCTCCGGGCCGTGCGGGACGGCAAAGCCTCCCAGGTTTTCCTCTGCAAGGACGCCGACGAGTTTCTCTACCGTCAGGTGCAGTCCCTGTGCGAGGAGCGCCGGGTACCCGTCAAGGTATTGGACAGCATGCGGGAGTTGGGCAAGCTCTGCCTGGTGGGGGTGGATACCGCCGCCGCGGCGCTGCTCAAGCAGCCCGGTTAACCAACCGCCTATAAGACTCCGAGGGTTGCGGGGTGTTTATAGATATTATTTCCGGAGGTGTTTCCATGCCCACGATCAATCAGTTGATCCGCAAGGGACGGCAAAAGGTGGAAGGTCGGTCTACGGCCCCCATTCTGCAGGGCTGCCCGCAAAAACGCGGCGTCTGCCTCAGCGTGAAGACCACGACCCCCAAAAAGCCCAACTCGGCTCTGCGGAAGATTGCGCGTATCCGTTTGACGAACCTTATCGAAGGTACGTGCTACATCCCGGGCATTGGTCACAATCTGCAGGAGCACAGCGTGGTGTTGATCCGCGGCGGCCGTGTGCGGGATTTGCCCGGCGTTCGCTATCACATCATCCGCGGCGCTCTGGATACCGCAGGCGTGGCCAAGCGGATGCAGGCCCGTTCCCTGTACGGCGCCAAGCGGCCCAAGAAGTAAGCCGCCCTTTGCGCAGCCGTTTGCACCCCTTTCGAAGTGGGCGCAGGCGCGGGGGCCTTGCGCGTGAGAATCGAAGCGCCGCAATATCCCGCACACCGCGTGACTTTCCGGTAGCCCGGAGCGGTCGATGCTGAAGGCCGTCAGAAGCAGCACAGCAGCGCAGAGCAAAAACGCAGCTTTTTCCCATGGTTTCTTCCGCGGGGCGGAAGGGCCGTGGATCCAGGTGGCGGCATGCCCAGGCCCTTTGCGGGGGGGCAGCCCCCAACCGAGAGCCCGGGCCTAGCCCTTGGCTGACATAAGGAGGGAAAACCATGCCCCGTCGCGGATTTATTCCTAAGCGTGAGGTATTGCCGGATCCCGTACACGGGACCACAGTGGTCACCAAACTCATCAACCAAATCATGCTGGACGGCAAGCGCGGCACTGCGCAGCGCATCTGCTATTCGGCCTTTGAAACCATTGCCCAGAAAACCGGCAAGGACGCCAACGAGGTCTTTACCGCCGCCCTGGCCAATGTGTCCCCGCAGCTGGAAGTGAAGGCCCGCCGCGTAGGCGGCGCCACCTACCAGGTGCCTATCGAGATCCGCCCCGAGCGCCGCCAGACCCTTGGCCTGCGCTGGCTGGTGGATTTCAGCCGCAAGCGCGGAGAAAAGACCATGGCGGACCGCCTGGCCGCCGAGCTCATGGACGCGGCCAACAACACAGGCTCCGCCGTGAAGCGTAAGGAAGAAATGCACCGCATGGCCGAGGCCAACAAGGCCTTTGCCCACTACCGCTGGTAAGCGCTTCCCACCCATCCTCCAGCGCTATCCCCCCTCACGGAAGCGTATTTCGAAAGGAGACCCATCCCCTATGCCCAGAAGTCACCCCTTGGAAAAGGTGCGCAATATCGGTATCATGGCACACATCGACGCTGGCAAAACCACCACGACCGAACGCATTCTGTTTTACACAGGGCGCACGCACCGTCTGGGGGAAACGCATGAAGGCTCGGCCACCATGGACTGGATGGAGCAGGAACAGGAGCGCGGCATCACCATTACCTCCGCCGCCACCACCTGCCAATGGAAAGGCCACCGCATCAACATCATCGACACCCCCGGCCACGTGGACTTTACCGTGGAAGTAGAGCGCAGCCTTCGGGTGCTGGACGGCGCCGTGGCGGTGTTCTGCGCCAAAGGCGGCGTGGAGCCCCAGAGTGAAACCGTATGGCGCCAGGCCAACAAATATCATGTCCCCCGGATGGCGTACGTCAACAAGATGGACATCACCGGCGCGGATTTCTTCCGCGTGGTCAACATGATGAAGGACCGCCTGAATGCCAACGCAGTGCCCATCCAGCTTCCCATCGGCTCGGAAGGTGATTTCAAAGGCATTATCGACCTGGTGCGCATGAAGGCCGAGGTCTATTACGACGACGACGGCAAGGACGTGCGGGACGAAGAAATCCCCGAGGCTTTGAAAGCCCAGGCGGAGGAGTACCGTCAAGTCCTTATCGAGGCCATCGCGGAGCAGGACGAGGAGCTCCTGGAGAAGTTTTTTGACGGGCAGGAGCTGTCCTTGGAAGAGATCAACACGGCGCTGCGCAAGGCGACCATCGCCTGCACCATGACGCCCGTCCTGTGTGGCACCTCCTACCGCAACAAGGGCGTTCAGCCCCTGCTGGACGCGGTGGTGGACTACATGCCCTCTCCCCTGGACATTCCCCCGGTCACCGGCGAGGACCCCGACCATCCCGGCCAAATGCTGGAGCGGCTTTCCTCCGATACGGAGCCTCTGTCCGCCCTGGCTTTCAAGATCATGACGGATCCCTTTGTGGGCAGGCTCGCCTTCTGCCGCGTGTACAGCGGAAAGCTGGAAAGCGGGAGCTACGCCTTCAACTCCACCAAGAGCAAGCGGGAGCGCATCGGCCGGCTGCTGATGATGCACGCCAACCACCGGGAAGAGGTGCAGACCGTCTACGCGGGCGAAATCTGCGGCATCGTGGGCCTGAAGGACACCACCACCGCCGATACCCTCTGCGACGAGAAGAAGCCCATCATCCTGGAGTCCATGGAATTCCCCGACCCGGTGATCCAGGTGGCCATTGAGCCCAAGACCAAGGCCGGCCAGGATAAGATGACCATGGCGCTGGTGAAGCTGGCGGAAGAGGACCCCACCTTCAAGACCTACACCGATACCCAGACCGGCCAGACCATCATCGCGGGCATGGGCGAGCTGCACTTGGAAATCATCGTGGACCGCCTGCTGCGGGAGTTCAAGGTGGAGGCCACCGTGGGCAAGCCCCAGGTGGCGTACCGGGAAACCATCCGCAGGGGAGCCAAGGCAGAGGGCCGCTATGTCCGCCAAACCGGCGGCCACGGCCAGTACGGCCATTGCTGGATCGAGCTCCAGCCCGCGGCCCCCGGCGAAGGCTATACCTTTGAGAACAAGATCGTGGGCGGCGTGATTCCCAAGGAATTCATCTCCCCCATCGACGCGGGCATCAAGGAAGCCTCCGGCAGCGGCATCCTGGGCGGGTACGAAGTGGTAGACTTCAAGGCCATCCTCTACGATGGCAGCTACCACGAGGTGGACTCCTCGGAGCTGGCCTTCAAAATCGCCGGTTCCATGGCCTTCAAAGAAGCGCTCTCCAAGGCGGATCCCTGCCTCCTGGAGCCTATGATGAAGGTGGAGGTTATCATTCCCGAGCAGTACATGGGCGACGTCATCGGAGACATCTCCAGCCGCCGTGGCCGCATCGAGGGAATGGAAGCCCGGCTGGGCGAACAGAGCGTGCATGCCTTTGTGCCCCTGAGCGAGATGTTCGGCTATGCCACGGACCTGCGCAGCCGTACCCAGGGCCGCGGCCTCTTCACCATGCAGTTCGACCATTACGAAGAGGTGCCCAAGGGCATCGCCGAAAAGGTAACGGGCTCCCGCAAGGGGAATTAGCCCGGCTAACCCCGAAGCAATGAAAAGCGTTATGCTTTCACGATCATCATCTTTTCCCATGAATAAGGAGGAACGAACCCCATGGCCAAGGCAAAATTTGAGCGGAACAAGCCGCACGTAAACGTCGGCACCATCGGACACGTTGACCACGGCAAGACCACGCTGACCGCCGCCATCACCATGACGCTGGCGCAGCTGGGCGAAGCCACCGCGATGAAGT
>JAYFPK010000055.1:0-11916 GCA_034927815.1 Candidatus Limiplasma sp. | reverse complement strand
TCCTGCTGGCAATGACCGGGATGCTGACCCCTGTTGTAGGCGCGCTGGTGCACAACGCGGGTTCGGTTCTCGTCATCATTCATTCTGCATTTTTGTTAAAATGGAGGGGGTAGGGGAGGGGGAACGGGTGTGGTTAGGATGCCAGCCACATGGCTTTGATTCGAGGATCACCATGTGCCGTTAAAACAGATAAGGCGGCTACTGCGGCAAACCCTTCCAAGGCCGAAAGCTTTCCGAGAGGCATAAACCATCCCATGCTTCACAGCATTTTCGGAAAACGAAAATAGCAAGGGGAGCCATGAGGCGGTCTTTCGGGAATTCTAGTAGCCCAATAGGCTGAGAAAAACCGAGAATAAGGGGTCCGCAGTATACCCCCAGAGGGCTGCTCGGATTCATCCCTTGTCACCGGGTACCTTTCTGCTTTTCTCCGTTTCAGTTCCGGGTTCAACCTCCGCGCAAAATAATGGAAGCTGCCCCGGAAAGGCGGATGACCGAGAGGATGGAAGCCAGCGATACCGCGCCCTCCGGTGCGGAGCATCGGAGGGCGCATGCAAGGATTCCACAACAAGAATATAATGCTTAGTAGCGTAAATCTCACGCCAAAACCAACAGGAAACACACATAGGATGAAATGCTTTGCCGGGGTGGAGGGTTTTGGGACTGTCAAGGCTGAGGGCCCCATGGCGACAAGGCCTCTTGCGGCGCCTTCCGGTGGCTGTGGAGGGCCAAAAGGGCAGCGGCGAACAGCGGAAACACCCCGTGGCCTTTGCGCTTGCTGCCTCTTGGGGCGCCTCCCCGCACAGCGAAAAATACAGCTTCAATTCAGTACATGTATCAGGCCGCCGTTATAACGTTCCGCCCTTGGCGATTAACGCCCGCAGGACCTCCTCCACCGTTTGGGCTACCTTGCCGCTGGCCTGCCGTACGCCCTGGGCTGAGGAGGCCATGGCATAGGAATGCCCGCTGGAGCGGAACATCTCCACATCGTTGAAGTTGTCCCCAAAGGTCAAGGTTTCGTCCCGGCTGATGTGAAGGTGCCGCTGCAAAAAGCGCAGGGCCGTGCCCTTGGAGGCCCGGCCGAAATCCACCCATTGCCGCCCGGCCACCGCGACATAGAGCAGCTTTTGATCCCAAAAGGGCACGTAGTGCTCCGCTTCCTCCGTGGCGTTGCCATCCGGCAGGAAGGCGCTGATCTTCAGCCACTCGTCTTGCACTTCCTCCAGATCGTCCACAAAGGTGACGGTGTTGCCCAGCCGCCGGGTTTCCTCCCGCAGGAAATCCCCCTTGCGGTTGCAGATATAGCAGGTGCGGGCGCAGCATAAAAGAGCCTCATGGTTTTTATGGCTGGAGATCGTGCGCAGCACCTGCCGGCCCACCTCTTTGGAAATGGGGCGGGAGAACAGGGGCTCGTCATGCTGCATGATCAGAGCGCCGTTTTCCGCGATAAAGAGCATTTCATCCTGAAGGGGCGCAAAGAGGCGCTGCAGGCTGGGGTACTGCCTGCCGCTGGCGGCGGCAAAGCGGATGCCCATCCGGACGCATTCCCGGATGAGATCCATCTGCTCCTGAGAGAGGGCGCTGCGCTTTTGCTGCAAAAGGGTTCCGTCAATATCGCTGGTGATGAGCCTGATCATGGTTCTCTCTCCTGTCCCTGTGGCGTTGGGCTGCGGTGGATGTCCAAAAATTCCGTGGGGGTACAGTCCATGTACTTCTTGAACACCATGGAAAAATAGCGGTATTCCTGAAAGCCTGTCTCCTGGGAGATTTCGTAGATGCGGTACTTATCCTCCAACAGCATGGCGATAGCCATCTGGATGCGGTAGCGGTTCAGGAAGTCGTTGAAGGTGTAGCGGGTTTCCTCCTTGAACTTCTGGTTCAGGTATGTGCCGCTGATGCCCAGCTCCTGGGACAGGCTTTTGAGGCTGATTTTTTCCCTGTAATGGTCACGGATTTTGCGCAGCATGGCGGATACATGCTTGGAAGCGCTTTTCAGCCGCCTGTCTACCTGGGATAGATCCAGGACGTTGGCTTCAACGGCCGCCGGGGCCTCCAGGCGGGTTTCCAAGGCGGCCACCAGGCTGCGCACCTGAATGCTTTTGCAAGCCTTGCGAATGGTGGCTGCCAGGGCATCCATCTGAACGGGCTTGAGCAGATAATCCGACACCCCCAGGCGCATGGCGGTGCGGGCATACTCAAACTCGTCAAAGCCGGAGATGATGATGCTGGCAAAGGTGTGCAGCGCCTGACCCTGGCGGATCATCTCAATGCCGTCCATCAGCGGCATTTTCACGTCCGTAATCACCAGGTCGGGCTTTTCCGCCTTAATCAGCGTTAACCCCGCCTGGCCGTTGGCCGCCTCCAGGGGCACCATGCAGTTCAGCGAGGTCCAATCCACCAGAAAGGACAGCCCTTTTCGGATCAGCGGCTCATCCTCCACCAACAATACCTTATACATCCGCCTGTTCCTCCTGATCCGGGGTTCCCTGGGCAGGAAAGGTAAGCAGCACCTGGGTGCCGACCCCGGGCGTGCTGTGGATTTCCACCCCATGGGGCTTGCCATACATCAGCTGCAGCCTCCGGTGGGAGTTGAACAGCCCGATATTGTCCGTCTCCAGGCCGCTGCCTGCCAGCTGGGCCTGGATGGCCGCCAGGCGCTGGGGGCTGATGCCGTCCCCGTTGTCCGTTACCCGAATCTGGAGATCCTCCCCCCGGCGCTCGGCCGTGATGGTGATATGCAGGCAATCCTTATGCTGGTAGCCGTGGGCGATGCAGTTTTCCACCAGGGGCTGCAAAATCAGCTTGGGCAGGCGGCAGTCCCAAAAGGCCTCCGGAATGCGGATATCGTAGGTAAGCCTGTCGTCATAGCGGATCTTCTGCAAGGCCAGATACGTTTTGATGTACTCCAGGTCGTGGCCCAGGGTTACGGTGTTGCCGCCGCTGCTGATGCTGTAGCGCAGCAGCCGCGCCAGCAGGTCGATGATCTGGGTGGCTTTCCCCTGGTGGATGTAGAGCTGGTACTTGATGGCTTCCAGCACATTGAAGATGAAGTGGGGATTGAACTGCGCCTGGAGTTGTTTGATTTCCGTACGGCGGCGGGCGTCGGAGAGCTCCTGGTTCGCCTGAACCAGCTGGTCGATGCGCAGGCAAAGAGCCCGGTATTGCTCCGAAAGATAGGTGAACTCGTCCCCCTGTTCCTGGGGCGCGGCCAGCAGCTCCGGCGGGCTGCCCTGGCGCATGGCCTCCACAGCCTGAACCAGGCGGCCCAGATGGGCGGCGTTTTTGTCCGCCACCCGGCGGGAGAGCAGGATCATGAGCAGCACCAGCAGCAGCGCTGTGGCGGGGATGAACAACAGGCCGAACCAAAAGATTTGGTTTTGCAGCGCCAGGGAGCTCAGGGTAAAGACCTGGAAGGGGCAGCCCTCCCTTAGCCCCCGGGTAAGGTACAGCCGGATATCGTTGACCTGTACCTGTCCCTCCTGAACCGCCCCGGGGGAAAATTTGGAGACGGGGCCTAGAATGTTCACATCGTTGGTGGCGATGACGTTGTCGTAACGGTCGGTGATCACGGTATAGCTCACGTCGCTGGAAGCGGTGAATCTGGCAAAATCACTTTCCAGCAGGTCAAAGAGCAGATAGCCCCGCAATTCCTCCTGGAGAAAGAGGGGGGATAGCAGCGTATACACGCTGTCCCGCCCGCCGGGGGTCTGCCTGCGGGCGGTGAGCTGGTAGACCTGCCCGGGCTGCTCCTGAAGAGGAGCCAGTACATAGGAGCTGAACCGGGTTTGCAGCGTGTAGCTTTCCCGGGGTTCCCAGGTGTTGGAGGCTATCAAGCGCCCCTGGGCGTCAAACAGCGCGAATATGCTGCGGATGGCCTGACGGTTGTTGAAGGCGTAGAGCACCTCGTTGGCCCGGGTCACTTCCGCCAGACCCGCCCCCTGGGCCAGCGCGCCCAGCAGCGCGTCATCCCAGGACGCCTGCCGCAGCATATCCCGGTAGGCGGCGTATTGGCTCTCCAGGGCGTCCGCCGTGCGCCGGTTTGCCAGGCGGTTGGTTTGCTGCACGGCTAGTACGCTGTACAAAAGCACCGCCGCACCCCATAAAACCACCAAGGCCAAAATAGGGTACAGGGCGTATTTCAAAAAGGTATTGCGGATGCTCTCCCGAAAACCCGTTTTTTTCATAGGCTTGCTTGCGCTCATACAACCGTCCTTTGCTGCTTCCCCCGCTACTATACCGCAAAAACCGGCGCAATGCAAAGAGGAGGGCCCGCTGAAAAGCGCCGTCTGCCTTGCCCAGCGCATCCGAAACGGCTTCAACAGGCCCAAAGGGCGGGAAAGTACTCCGGTCCCGCTACATGCTGATTTCCCGCTTGCCCGTTACCTTGAAGAAAATCAGCAGGACAATGACAGTGGTGAGGGTAAGGATGACCGACAGGGAGGCGGCAATGCCGTAATTGCCCCGGATGATCTCCGTATAGATGGAGATGGTCAGGGTTTTGGTGGTGTTTACATACAGCAGCACCGAGGCGGAGAGTTCGCTGATGATGGTCATCCAGCTCAAAATTGCCCCGGACATTACCCCGGGCAGCATCATGGGGGCGGTGACCTTTCGGAAGGTCTTCATGTTGGAAGCCCCCAGGCTGATGGAAGCCTCCTCCACGCTGGGGCTGATTTGGCTCAGGATGCCTGCGCTGGAGCGGATGGTGTAGGGGAGGCGGCGGATCACGAAGGCCGCAATCATGATGGCGGCTGTGCCCATGAGCATCACCGGCGGCTTGTTAAAGGCCAGCAGCAGCGCAATGCCCATCACCGAGCCAGGAATGATATAAGGCATCATGGTGACCGTATCCAGGGCCCCGGTAACCCTGCTGCGGCGGCGGATGGTAACGTAGGCGATCAGCACCCCCAATAGCACGCAGATCAGCACCGCGATAAAGGAATACAGGAACGTGTTGCCGATGGAGTTGCCCAGCTTTTCAAAGGCCTGGCGGTAGCTCTCCAGGGAGAAGCCCTCCACGAAAATCCGCCCGGACACGTTGCGAAAGGAGGTGTAGGTCACCGTAAGCTGCGGCAAAATGGAGATCAATACCACCACGTACACCAGCAGGTGGGCCAGCACGTTCTTCACGCCCTTCAGGGACTTGGCGGAGATGGGGTTGGTGGCGCTCATGGCGAAGGACTTGCGCTGGGAGATGTACTTTTGCGCCAAAAACAGCACCGTGGTAATGATCACCATAATCACGCTCAGCGCCGCGGCAAAGCCGTCGCTGCCGCCCATTTCGCTGATAAACTCGTTGAAGATCAGCACCGGCATCACCCGGTATCCCTCGCCGATGAGCATGGGAGTACCGAAGTCCGCCATGGCCCGCATGAACACCAGCAGGCACCCGGCCAAAAGCGTTGGCAAAATCAAAGGCAGCACCACTTTGAAGACCCTGGGCAGCCCTGTGCAGCCCAGGCTTTCCGCCGCCTCGTTCAGGGAGTTATCCATATTCTTCAAAGCTCCGGACACATACAGATAGATCAGCGGATACAGCTGCATGGTGAACACCAGCATGATACCCGGAAAGCCGTAAATGCCGTCAAAGGGCAGGTGAAGGATATCCCGCAAAAACTGGGTGATGGGGCCGCTGCGCCCCATGAGCAGCACCCAGGAGTACGCCCCGATGAAGGGGGGGGACAGCATGGAAATAATAATCAGCACATCCAAGGCAGCCTTCAGACGGATGCGCACTGTCTGCATCACATAGGCCATCAGCGTGCCCAGCACAGCGGTGGTGAGGGTGACGGAGGCCGTGACCTTGAAGCTGTTTTTCAGCGCCCGGGTGTAGTAGGGCTTCTGGAAAAACTTGCTGAAATGCTGAAAGGACAGCCCCGTATCCGATTCGTAGACGCTTTTCACAAAGATTTGCAGAATGGGATACACAAAAAAGAGCAGGAAAAACAGCGTGCAGCCCAGCGTGACCCATGTCCAGGCGTCAACCTTCCTGAGGCGCTTGCGCATCGTTTTGCACTCCCTTCACCAGGTTCAGGCTCCCATCCATGGTAAACACGTTGATCTTGTGGGCTTTGAGCCGCAGGCGCACGGGGCTGCCCGCAGGGATGTGCCCGTCGATTTCCGATTCGGTGATGGTTTCAATCTGCTGGCCGTCCGCCAACCGGATAAAGAAGTGGGTATTGAGGCCCAGGAAGATGCTGTCCTCCACCACGCCCTCCAGGCCCTCTCCGTCCTTGGCGATGATGAATTCCTCGGGCCGCACGGATACCCGCACCTGGGAGTGGTCCTTGCTTTGGGGCAGCATATTGTCCATGGGTATCCGGTATCCTCCCTGGAAGGCCAGCATGGCGTTGCCGCCCTCCACGTTGCACCGGGCCCCAATCTCGTTGCTGCGGCCGATGAAGTTGGCTACAAACAGGTTAGCCGGGCGCTGGTACAGGTTGTGGGGCGCGCCCACGTGCTGGAGAACGCCGTTGTGCATCACGCCGATGCGGTCGGAAATGGCCAGCGCTTCCTCCTGGTCATGGGTGACATAGATGGTGGTGATCCCCACATTGTGCTGAATGGTGCGGATGGCGTTGCGCATTTCCAGACGCAGCTTCGCGTCCAGGTTGGACAGGGGCTCGTCCATCAGCAGCACGTCCGGGTGAATGACAATCGCCCGGGCCAAGGCCACCCGCTGCTGCTGCCCGCCGGACATGTTTTGGGGCAGGCGGTTTTTCAGATTGGCAATCTGCACGATATTCAAGATCTCGTTGACCCGCTTTTCGATTTCGGGCCTGGGAAGCCTGCGGTTCTTCAGGCCAAAGGCCACGTTGGCCCCCACCGTCATGTGAGGGAAGATGGCGTAGTTTTGGAACACCATGCCGATGTTGCGGCGGCTGGGATGCACGTCGTTGATGACCGTGGAGCCGAACTTGATCTGTCCGTCCTCGATGGAGTTGAAGCCCGCTACCATGCGCAGCAACGTGGTTTTGCCGCAGCCGGAGGGGCCCAGCAACGTAAACAGCTCCCCTTGCCGCACTTCCAAAGACAAGCCGGGGATGATCGTATTGTCGCCATAGCGCTTGACTACCTGTTCAAATTGAATGGAAACACTCATGGGCAAAACCTCTCTGCATTTGTATGATGGGGAGGGGGACGCAGGGAAGCGGACATCGCGGGGACGCGGCCCCCCTGCGCCGCTATGAACCCAATTCCGGCATGCCATGGGCATGCCGGAGGAAGGGGTTGAGCCGGGATGCGCCCCTTCTCAATCACCGAAGATTGCTCTTTCCAAAAGACATTCGGGGGGCTCCTCCCGGAGCCCCCCGAAGAAGAGCCTTATTCTACGTTGGTCATCATGTCGGTCCACTCGGCGGTGAGGCGGTCCTTGTTCTCAGAAACCCACTGGTTGCTGACGGTTTTGACGTTGATCTCGCTGAGGGGCTTCATGTGATCGCCCACGGTGGCGCCTTCCCGTACCGGGCGCAGGCACGCCATGGTGCCCAGCTTGTCCTGCACTTCCGCGCTGTACACATAGTCCACAAACAGCTTGGCGTTGTCCATGTTTTTCGCGCCCTTGATGATGTTCAGCGCGGAGCCGAAGAAGATCACGCCTTCTTCCATGTACACCACTTCCACGTTGGTGGCCCCGTTCTTCACATAGCTGGCGGCGGGGTCTTCGTAGGTCACGCCCACCACATACTCGCCATCCACAACGCCCTTGTGCACCGCGGAGGAGCCGCCCAGGATTTTGCCGTCCACGTTGTACAGGAAGTTCTGCACGAACTCGCGGGCTTCGTCGGACTCGTTCTCCCCTTTGGGGCTGAAGTCCACCAGCATGTTCACCAGATGGTCAAAGCTGGAGGAGGAAGCGGCGGCGTCCGCGGCGGCGATCTTGCCCTTCAGGGCGGGGTTGAGCAAATCCTTGTAGCCCTTCACCTGGATATCCCCGATGAGATCCTTGTTCACCAGCAGCACGCTGCAGCCTACCTTGTAGGTGCCTACGCCGTCAAAGCGGAAGTCTTCCAGCAGGAACTCGTTTTCGGGAGAAACGTAGGACTCAAAGAGATGCTCGTTGCTCTTGGCCATCAGGTAGCTGGCGCCCAGCAGCACGTCGCCCAGGGGGCTGCTCTGCTCGGAGTCAATGCGCTTGATCATCTCGCCCGTGCCGGCGGTAACGGTTTCCACCTTGATGCCGTATTTGGCCTCAAAGCCGGGAACGATCAGGTTGATCAGGTCGTCGGATTCGGTGGAGTACAGCACCAGCGTGCCGCCCGCTTCCGCCATGGCGGAAAGCGCCGTCATGCACAGTACCAACGCCAAGAGTAAAGCCAAGCCCTTTTTCATGGTTCTACCTCCTATGTAGTTGCATTTTGCTGTTCCCAGGGAGCCGTCCCCGGAAGTGTATTTTCATTATAGGAAAGGGAGGTCGTCCCGTCTATTCCAAAAGAAACAACCTTGGTGCAAAAAACACAAGTAACTTTGTGCAAGCGGCATAAATGGCCCTTGGAGGGAGGAAGGGAGGGGCGGGGTTGCATCTTTATTACTGGACGGTGCCGACTCCCTTATGTGTGAAGTGGCGGTTCCCAGAGAAGCAGACAAATTTCGACAGAGAAATTTGTCTGCTTCCCTGCGTTTCGATAAACTATTATAGGAGGGACTTGAAGAATGCTTATATCATCTCACAATAGAATATAAGCAACAATCATTTTGAGCCGCATATTTCAAACAATCGCAAAACACTGTTGACAATTTTAAAACTACTGGATATAATATAGTAGTACTCCATGAATATTACTGCGGAGCTACAATAGGAGGTGGCGCGTGAACACACAATATAAAAAAGGGGTGCTGGAGCTATGCGTGCTTTCGCTGCTGAAAAAACGGGATCGCTATGGATATGAGATATCGGAATACTTGGCAAAGCATATTGAGATCGCGGACGGCACAGTCTATCCGATTTTGAGAAAGCTTAAAAGCGACGGGCTTCTCACAACCTACTTGCAAGAGGAAAGTGGGGGGCCGCCACGCAAGTATTATTCACTAACCAGCCTGGGGAGAGAAACATATCAGAATGACCGCGCGGCGTATTTTGCCTTTGCACAAACAATTGCAACTTTTTTGGAGGATAACGAGAATGACGAAGCATGAATTTTTGGATAAGCTCGCGGATGCGCTTAAAAAATACAATGTATCCGATACCACCGATATCATAAGCGAATATGAACAGCATTTTGCGTTTAAGCTGGCGGACGGTTTTTCCGAAGAAGAGATAGCCGCAAAGCTGGGCAATCCGGCGCAGCTTGCAGCGCAGTTTGAAAGTAGCGCGGCCGCGGGAAAAGGCGGCGGCAAAAAGCTGATTACCGTTATAGGGCTTGGCTTTATAGACCTGTTTATCGGTATATTATATGCGCTGTTGATAGCATGGGGCGTGGTGATGGCAGCGTTTGCTCTAGCTTGCGCGGCAACATCCGTATGCCTGATTGGCGGGCTGAATATTTACGCGCTGATGCCGGCAATGCCGTATCTGCCCGCTGTGATTTTAGGCATCGCCTTTGCTGCGCTTGCTGTGCTCACAATCCTAAGCTGCTTTTACTTTTGGGCATTTGCGGGGCAACTCATGCGTTCGTATGCCCGGTTCCACCATAACACCATCGCCGCCGCTTCCGGGGGCGCTGTCCTCCCTTCGCTTACGGTGTATCCGCAGCTTTCGGCAAAGGCCCGCCGCAAACTCCGTTCGGTTGCTCTGATTGCGTTTGTGGTGTTTGCAACCTTTTTCGTGCTCGCAATCATGCTATCCATGATTTCCGCCGGTGCTATCGAGTTCTGGCATGTATGGGGCTGGTTCGGCTATGCGGGCACATATTGAGGCAATTGAAAATGAGAACCATCATACTTACCGGCGCTACTTCAGGCATCGGTCTTGAAACCGCACGCATCCTCGCTGCGCAAGGATTCCACGTACTTGGCATAGGTCACAACAAAGCCAACTGCGATAAGGCAAGGGCGGATATTATATCCGAATATCCCAGCGCGTGTATCGACTACTTTACAGCCGATCTTATGCAGCAACGCGAGGTGCTTCGAGTCGCGCATGAGCTTATATCTTTCCTGGATAACAACTGTGATGGCGCACTATATGCACTTATCAACAATGCGGGTTGCGTCCGAAGCCGATATATGACCACGGACGAAGGCTATGAGCAGCAATTCGCCCTCAATCATCTCGCCGGGTTTCTTCTCACTCGTGAGCTGCTTCCATCGCTCCAATTGGCTAAAGGGCGGATTATTATAACGGGCAGCGAATCCCATAAAGGAATCAAAATGCATTGGGACGATGTGATGCTACGGCGCAGCTACAACCCGCTGACGGCTTATAAACAATCCAAGCTGTGCAATATTTTATTTGCGAAGGGCTTAAATGACCGCTATGCGCAGATGGGAATTCATGCCTATGTTGTGGATCCCGGATTGGTGAATACGGATATCGGCAACAAGCAAACAGGCGGTCTTGTGAACTTCATCTGGGCGCTTCGCAAGCGCTATGGCGTTTGCCCCTCTGTTCCGGCAAAAACCTATGCGTTTTTATGCGGGCAGGAAGATGCGCCGAACGGACTTTATTATTATCAATCAAGCAAAGCGGCTTATAGCAGGCATGTAACAAGCGAAAACGCAGATAAGCTTTTTGCGCTGAGTGAGCGCCTGTGTGGAGTGAGCTATTAAATAGGAGAGTATTATGAATGTTATGATTACAGGTGCAGCAGGCGGGCTTGGCCGCGCGCTTGCCTGTGAATGCGCCAGTCGCGGATATAACCTTTTTTTAACGGATGTGAATATCGATGGTTTGCTTTGTATCCAGCAGGGATTAGAACGTCAGTTCGGCATAACGATCGCGGCGAAATTCTGTGACCTCACCGACGCGCAAAGTGTTGATGAAATGCTCAGCATAATCGATAAACACAATATTCGTTTTGATATGCTCCTGAATATAGCGGGGTTGGATTATGAAGGTGGCTTCTTAGAGCGCGAGCGGGAAAAGATCATAAAAATCGTTATGCTAAACAATGCCGCAACGCTGCGCATCACCCACGCTATTTTAGAGCGACGCAGGCACGAAAGGCGCTGCACCATTGTATTTGTATCAAGTCTTGCTTCCCTGTTTCCCATGCCGCTTAAAGCTACATACGCTGCGTCCAAGCGCTTTCTTTTAGACATTGCTACTTCCCTTAGGCAAGAGCTTAGAGGGCAAGATACAAACGTGCTTGCGCTTTGCCCCGGCGGCCTGGCTACAACACCCCAAGCCCTGCAAGGCATCGAGGCGCAGGGGATTTGGGGCGAGATGACGACAAATGGCCTAGAGAAAGTTGCCCGTAGAACTCTTGATCGTGCACTGGCCGGTAAAGGCATTTATATACCGGGCGGGGTCAATCGGGCGCTTTCTCTCCTGGGAAAATGTATTCCTCGTTCATGGGTGGCGGCAATCATCTACCGTCGTTGGAGTGGCGCGCAGAGAAAATGGCTGGCAGCAGATCCTCCGCACAGTAATGCATAGTGACGGCAACCTGTGTCCTGTATATTATAAGTTTTAAGACATACTCAAACGCTGCCCTTTGTCCCGTAAGGCGGCGTTTGAGTTTCTAAATGGAATGTAATATTCTCTTGCTGGTGCCGAAAACCCCTGTTTTATTTGGGTTCCTGAGTTTGTCCTTATGAACACTCGCACCAACACCGGCTACCGGACTTGAGGGCGGGTTTTTTACAAAGGGGGGCGATAGGAAGGGCTTCCTTGACGTTTCATTAGCATTTTTATTGGCGTTTTAGCTTCGAAGGCTGTTTTTTCAGCCTTTACATCGTATGTTGGTTTCCATTTTTTGAAGGAATAAGAAGGACTAAAAATATCCATTTTAAAAAAAACCCTGTATACGCATAAGCTTT
>JAYFPK010000045.1:0-28653 GCA_034927815.1 Candidatus Limiplasma sp. | reverse complement strand
AACGCCATAGAGGCCCTGCTGGAGGATTGGAAAAATGGTGCGATATGAAGGGAAAACCGTCATTTCCCTCACCGTCAACGGCGAAACACGGGACGTGATGGCCCGCCCCTGCGACCTGCTGCTGGATGTGCTACGGGAGCAGCTTGGGCTTACAGGGGCCAAGCCGGGCTGCAAAAACGGCGACAGCGGGGCCTGCACCGTCCTGGTGGACGTCTGGCCCGCAAAATCCTGCCTGATGCTGGCGGTGGAAGCGGAAAACCATGCCATTGTCACCGTGGAAGGCCTGGGGGGCGGGGCCGAGGTGCAAAAGGCCTTTGTAGAGGCAAACGCCTTTCAGTGCGGCTACTGCACCTCCGGGTTTTTAATGGTCTGCTCCGCGCTAAGAGCGCAGCACCCCGCTTTGCCAGAGGAGCATGTGGTGGAGGAGTGGCTCCAGTCCAACCTTTGCCGCTGCACCAGCTACCAGGAGCTGCGCCAGGCGGTTGCCATGATGTATGAAAGCGCGCCGCCGCAGGGGCAATGAGAAAGCTCCCGGCCGCGCCAACGCTGGCGGCCGGGAGCTGCTGCCTGTATCCAAAGCCTTGCTCCTTTAAGGCTTGATCTCAACGCTGCCGACGCTGCGGGGCGGCAGGCGGAAGGTATGGTTTTCCCCCTTCCAGGCCACGGTCATCAGCCGGGCATCCTGGAAGGGGTTCATGATCGCCATGGCCAACTCCCCCGAGGGGGTTTCAAAGGCCACGGCATCCCCCGCCCAGGGGCCGCTCATTTCCAGCCGGGCGGACCCGTCGGGTACAATGGCGGAGAAGTGCTTCATCACGTAATAATCCGGGTTGTAGGTCACCCTTTGGGCCTGGGGGTCCACCGTGATCATGGCGTTTTGGGGATCGCCCCAGGTGCTGCGCCCCAGGGGCGGCAGCAGAAGGTTCCAGTATAGGTAGCTCTCCGCGCCGTTGGAGAGGTAATGCTTGAGCATGGTGAAGTTGTACAGGGCATATTCCCAGGTATTGTCCCCAAAGCCGCACTCGTTTTCCGACTGCATCAGCCGGATTCGGGGCCACCAGCTTTCAAAGGTGCGCTGGATGGCGATCTTGCCGCCCCACTGATAGCTCACGCCGGCCACATACTCCAGGGCCTTTTCGTCGGACAACACCGTATGGGCGAAATAGTCATAGTCCTCCGTGGCCCATTTATCAAACAACAGGCGGTTGTAATCGCAGCCCGGCGCGTTGATTGTGCCCAGCCACAGCTCGCAGGGCAGGGCTCTTTCACGCATCATGGGGCCCAGGTAGTCCCGGATGAAATCCCGCAGCTCCTCCCCCGTCCACATGCAGGAGGGAAACTTCTGGTTGGCCACAGGCTCGTTTTGAACGTGCAACTGCCCGATGGAGATGCCCCGCTTCCCGTATTCCTCCACAAAGCGGCACAAATACAGGGCATAGGCCCGGAGGTTCTCCGGGATTTTGACGAGCTTGCCCCAGTTATACACAGGAGGGTCCTTCATCCAGCAGGGCGGGCTCCAGGGCGAGGCGAAAAGCTTCAGCGCGGGGTTGTATTGCAGCGCCCGCTTGATGTAGGGAATCAGAAGCCGCTCGTCCCGCTCCAGGGAAAAGCGCTCCATGGCGTAGTCCCCGGGGGTTTCGTTCAGGCTGTACCAATCCAGGGAGTAGTCGTTGGCCCCCACGGGCAGGCGGCAGTGGGTCAGGTGGGCCTGGTTTTCCCCTTGCCCAAAGAGCTCCGCGAGAATTTCCTCCTGGATGGTCCCGGGCAGCGTACACAGGGTTTGATACCCCGCCTCGTTGAAGCAGCCGCCAAACCCGTTCATGCGCTGAAAGCTGCGCCCGGTGGGCAGCAAATCGGCCTTGGGCGCGGAAGGCTCCGGCGGGCAGGCCTGCCACTGCTTTTCGGGGTTGGAATAGCGAAAGGCGATCGTAGCCATAGCATCCTCCTGATTATTTATCCGCCCCGGCGGTGAGGCCGGAAATGAGATAGCGCGAGAAGAACAGGTACACAATCACGATGGGAACCACCGAGATGACAATGGCTACGTACATAGCGCCATAGTTCATTTTGTACAGCCCCTTGATGGTGGCGATCAAAATGGGCATGGTGTAACGCTTCTGGTCCGAGAGGATGATCAGGGGGCCGATGTAATTGTTCCAGCAGGATACGAAGTTGAAGATGCACATGGTGGCAATCCCCGGGGTGATGCACGGGAGGATGAGCCTGTGGAAGATGCGCGGCTCCGTGCAGCCCTCCATGCGCCCCGCTTCCAGCAGGGAATCGGGGATGGATTGCTCCACAATGCCCTTGAGAAAGAACACGCAGGTGGCGTTGGCAATGCCCGGGGCAATGAAGGGCACATAGCTGTTGAGCAGGCCGAGGTTCATGTTCAGCCGGTAAAAGCCCACGATGCTCAGTTGGGAGGGCAGCATCATGGAGAGCAGCACCACCCAGAACAGCCCGTTATGGAAGCGGAAGCGAAATTTGGCAAAGCCATAGGCGGTCATGGCTCCAAAATAGCCGGTGAGAGCGGTGTAAGGAATGGCAATGCCCAAGCTGTTGAGAAATCCCCTCCAGATGTTGGACTTCTCCATCATGGTTTCATAGTTCGCCATGAATTGATCCCCGGGCAGCAGGCTGATGCGGGTGAGGATGTCAAAGCTGGTGCGGGTGCTGTTGATGAGGACCACATAGAAGGGAAGCACCGATAGCAGCAGCAGCAGGCCCAGAAAAAGGAAGAAAGCGCCCCGGAGCAGCCAGGATTTAGGCATTGCCATGCGGAGCCCCTCCCCTCTGAATGCCCTGGCAGGAAATGGCGGACAGCGCCGCGATGATGAGAAACAGGCATACGGATACCGCGCTGGCATAGCCATAGTTATGGTTGCGGAACGCCTGGTTGTAAATATACATGGCGCTGGTCAAAATGGACTTCTGGGGCGCGCCCAGGCCGTCGGTGAGCACGGCGGGCACGTCGAAGAGCTGCATGCCGCCGATGATGGAGGTAATGGTGAGGTACGATACCGTCGGGCGGATCAGCGGCAAGGTGATGGAGAGATAGGTGCGCCATTTCCCCGCCCCATCCACCATGGCGGCTTCGTAAATGGATTCCTCCACCGTGCCCATGCCCGCGGTGATCAAAATGGTGGTATACCCGAACCACATCCACCACTGCACGTAGGACACCACCCCAGGGGCCCACTGGGCGCTGGTGAGAAAGCCAATGGGTTTTTCCAGGCCCAAGGACAGAAGAAGCTGGTTCACCACGGACTTATCCCCGTTGAGAAGCAGATTGAACAAAAGTCCCACAGAGGCCGCGGTAATGAGGTTGGGCAAATAAAAGGCGGCGCGGAAAAAAGCGGCGCTGCGGAAGCGGTTGAAGGCAAACAGGCCGGAGAGAAGCAAGGCGACGCCGATTTGCGGAATGAAGTTGCCCAGCCAGATTTTTGCGGTGTTGCCCAGCGAGCGGGCAAAGGTCTTGTCCTGCAGCAGCCGGGCGAAGTTGTCAAAACCCGCGCCGGCGGCCGGCCGGATGCCGTCCCAGCTTTGGAAGCTCAGGCCCAGCATATGCACGAGGGGATACAGGCCAAAGATCACAAAGACGATGAAATAAGGCGCGATAAAGGCATAGCCCCAATTCTGTTTTCGGGAAATACGCACGGGCTTCATGAGAACCCCCTCTTGGGCCGCCGGGGCGGAGAACCCGGTTCTCCGCCCCAAACGCCGCCTTTACTCCACAATCAGCGTGGGATATGCGTTGAGCACATCCTCCTTGAATTGAGCCAGGGCGTCCTCCAGGGTCAGACCGTCATAGGCGTAGGCCTTTACGGCGCTCAGGTAGGCGTTGTTGATCTGCTGGTCAAAGCCGGTCATGCAGTCCGGGGGAATCTTGGTCATTTGCTCGTTGTAGAAGGCGTACAGGTTCTGGCCGCCCAGCACGGCCTCGCCCTCCTTCTTGGCCAGGTTTTCATCCGCGGACTTCATGGCCACATACTCGCCGTACTCCGCGCCATAGGCCTCCAGCACCCCGGCGTTGCAGGTCACATACTCCATGAACTTCCAGGCCAGCTCCTTATTGGGGCTGGTTCTGTTAATGCCCAGCCAGGTGCCGCCCTTCACATAGGGCACCGGGCCCGCGCACAGGCCCCACTTGCCGGAGGTGTTCACGGCGGAGGGCTTCACCAGGAACTGATAGCCCCAGGTGGGCAGCACGTAGCAGAAGATTTCGTCGCCTTCCACAGCGGCAAACCACTCGCCGCTCCAGGGGTCGGTGTTCAGGTCGTAGCCTTCCCCGGCAATGGTCTTGGCCATGTCAAAGAACTGCACCATGTTTTCGTCGATCACCAGCTTGCCTTCCACCACCCAGGGGGACTGGCGGTTGGAGAACTGCATGTTGAAGATGTCCTGCCAGGAGGCGAACATCTTCACGCCACCCTCCTTCATCTTGGCGGCCACCTCCAGCATCGCCTCGTTGGAGGTGAGCAGCCCGGCCACATCCTCCGGCTCAGAAACGCCCAGAATCCTTTCGGCCACATCCCGGCGGTAGATGATGGAGCCCGGGCTCGCCTGGAAGCTCAGCGCCTTTACCGCGCCCTTGCTGTCCGTGCCGACGGCGGCCACATAGTCCCAAATGTCAGGCAGGTATTTTCCCACCCCATAGGGCTCTTCCCGCAGGTCCTGCCAGAAGTCGGTTTCCACCAGGTACTTCACATAGTCGGATTCGCCGGTGAACACATCGGGCGCGCCCTGGTTGTTCACAATGGCGGGCTCCAGCTTGGCCAGGAAGTCCGCGTTGGGAATCACGCTTACCTCCACCTCAATGCCGGGATAGGCCTTCTGAAAGCCCTCCACAAAGCGGCCCAGCTCATCGCCGGAAGACCAGACGACGATTTTGCCCGACAGCTCTTCCGCAAGGGAAAAACCCAGGCCGGAAACAAGGAGCGCAAGGGTCAAGAGAGACGCGAGAACCTTTTTCATGGGAGTTCCTCCTTTTGTGATATCGTGACGGCGGCGCGCGGCGCAGCCACCGACCCTCCGGGAATCAACTCGGGAGAGACCAGGCGCTTGACCGTATCCAGGGCTTCTCCCGATAGGCGCTGCAGCAGCAAGGACGCAAGCTGGCAGCCGACGTCGTAAACAGGCTGGCGGGCGGTGAAAATCTTGGGCTCCGTCAGCAGATGGTAGCCAAGGCCGTCAAAGCCCGTCACCGAAAGCTCCTGGGGAACCTGGATGCCCAGGGTTTTGGCGGCGCGGACCGCCCCCAGGGCCAGCACGTCGCTGGCGCAGACCAGCGCCGTCACCTCGCCCGAGGCGGCCAGAAGGGCGCGGGCCGCTTCAAAGCCCTTATCCTCGTGGTTGGCGGCGGATACGACCCAGCCGGGCCTGAAGGGCAGCCCCGCTTCCCGCAGCGCTTTGCGGTAGCCCGCAAGGCGGTCATAGGTGTAGTCCTTCTCCTCCGCCACATTCAGCATGGCGATGCGCCTATGCCCCTGGGCGATCAAATGCCGGGTCAGCTCATACGTCCCTTGCACGTTGTCCACGTCAATGCAGTCAATATCCTTCCGCGGGGTATGCCCGAACAAGACCATGGGGCAGTTCCGGCTTCCGGCATACTCCGCCATGCCGTCCACCTCGTCCTTGAAAAGGCCCATGACGATGTACCCGTCGCAGGGGTGGCTCACCTCCCGGCTGCGAAGGATCAAGAAGGAGTAGAGATAGCTGCTGAGCACATCGCTGATGCCGGCGATCAGGTGCATGGCGAAGCTGTTGGACAGGTCGATATGCTCGGGAATATACACGTCAATGACCCCAAGGCGCTTGTTGGCCAAAGCCCGCGCGGCGGGATTCTGGATATAGCCCACCTCTTGGATCGCCTTTTCCACCAATTCCCGCGTGGCGGGCTTTACCCGGTCCGGTGCGTTGATGACCCTGGAAACGGTCATCATGGAGATGCCGGCCGCCTGCGCCACATCTTTGAGCGTTGCCAGGATCATCAATCCCCTCTATCATGTTAGCGCTAACATTTTTCCTGAGCTAAGGGTAACACACTTCAAAAGCGCAGTCAATGGGTTTTGAAAAAAATGCGAAAAAATGCCGGGAAGCCCCGGCTGAACAGGGGGCTTCCCGGTCCGGTATTGGAAGGGGATGAAAACCTGCCGCTATGGATCAAGGGAAAAACGAAGAAACGCAATAACCCTTGGCTTGCATCAAAAATGCGCGAAATCAACGGACAGGATCAAAACGCTTTCCCATTCCGTGCCCTGATCCCTTGTCCGCCGCGCTCCCGCGCCGCCGGGCATGGGGGGCGCGGCCCATTCACAATCCCGGCTTCTTTCCGCGCGGGCAAATAAGCCTGCACCCGGCCGCAATCACGCCGCAAAAATCCGCTTATGCCATTTCCCTATTCCAGCGCTTCCACCGTACCGGCGGTCAAATCCACTTTCAATTCCTTCGCCGCGCCGCCGTCGTAGTGCAAGCGCAGGGCTTCGGGCAGCGGGTCGTCCTTGTCCAGCGCGTAGGTTCTTTCCACGCGCACCCAACCTTCCTCTGCCAAATCCTGGGTATCGCTGGAGCTGTGTTCCAGCGCCGCGTTCCCATAGGGAGATATGGAAAAGGAACGATGTCCTTTTCCCCCCGCAAGTTGGTGATACACATGCACGACGAGCAGCTGCGGCGTACGGCTGACGACGATGTGCTTTACAACCGTGGGGCCTATATCCAAATCAAGAGCCGCGTCCACCAGAGGTTTGTCCGTCTTGGGAATGGCTACGGTGAGGCCGTCCATTTCCTCATAGGTATCCAGCCGCGGCGTAAGGGTCGCAATGGTGATCACCGCTTCCACGCTGTCCGGGGAAACATCCAGCGGCATGGATGACATAAGCCCATAGCTGTCCAGCGGATTCCCCTTGCTTATGCTGCCGCCACTCCTGCCCCAATTGCCTGCCCGTTCGCCGTCCGCTTCATAAAAAAATCTGATGTCGCAGTAGGTGGGGATGATGGGGCCGGTTTCCCCCTCCCCTCCATGCACGGGGGTACCGTCCGGACTGTCCCTAAACACTTCATCCAGGATCACGGCGCCGGGTTGCGATGCGGTTTGCCGCATGGTCAGCATCGCCACGCGCCCATCGTAATAAATGTCCTGTACGGCAAAAGTAACGCTGCCCAATGTTTTTTCCGTTCCTTCGGACAGGGCGGGGGCTGCAAGCAGCGCAAGCGCCACCGCGCAGCCCAAAAGCAAAAGCATCCTTCGTTTCATGAGAGTACCTCCTTGAACCAGCCGTTCATGCTGCTGCCGGACAGAAGTCCCGCTTGCCCAAGCGCCTGGGACCGTCGTAAAGGGGTTCAATCCGCCAAAGGCCAGCGGAAATCATCCTCTTTTGCATATAACGTTTGGGTTTCCTTTTCCCTTCCCAAATTATGGATTCCCATGGTTTGGGATGGGCTGCCACGCCGGCGGGTGGCGGGGCGCGGCTTTCATACTCCTGGCTTCTTCCTGGGTGAGGGGATCAGCCGGAACCTGGCCGCAATGCACATGGCAGCACAGTATATCCACGGCGGAAGGAGAGAAAAACAGGGGAAGCACCCTCCCGCTTTCCTCTTTACGCAGTGCCACCCCCCTGCCCCCAAAACCCCGGCATTGAAATCCTCCTGCTTTCGCTGTACAATAAGGACAGCCGGATGCGGCGAAAGGGGCGTTGGCATGCACGTTGTCCTGGTTCATCCCGAAATTCCCCAGAACACCGGGAACATCGCCCGTACCTGCGCGGCCACCGGCTCCATGCTCCATCTCATCAAGCCCCTGGGCTTCTCCTTGGAGGACCGCTATTTGAAGCGGGCGGGGCTGGACTATTGGGGGATGGTGCGCTACCGGGCCTACGAAAGCTTTGAGGAGTTGCTGGCGGCCTATCCCCAGGCCAGGATGCATTTCCTTTCCACCAAGGCCCCCCGTTCCTACACCCAGGCCCGCTACCTGCCGGAGGATTTTCTGGTTTTTGGCTGCGAAACCCGGGGGCTGCCGGAAAGCCTTTTGCAAAAGGTCTATGACCGCTGCGTCCGCATTCCCATGATCCCGGGAGCCCGCAGCCTCAACCTCAGCAATTCCGTGGCCATCGTGCTCTACGAGGCCCTTCGGGCCCAGGGCTTTCCCGGCCTCCAGCAGGAAGGGGAGCTCACGGGCCGGGAGGACGAGGGCGCGCCCTGGATGGATTTTGTATGACGGATCGTTTCAATGCAAGGACCCTATGCCGGGAAAGGATGGAGGAAGCTTGGAACAGAACACGCGGGTTTTTCAAAACCCCTATGGAAATCCCGGGCGGATCCCGGAGCAGGAGTACCAGCCCCAGGACTGGAATGGGCAGCCCGGCTTTGAAGACCCCGGCCTGGCCTATGACCCGGCCCTCTATGGGCAGGAGCCGGACTACGACCCCCAGGAGGAGCCTGGCTACGAACAGGAGTACGAGGAGGAATACGCCCCGGAGTATGACGAGGGCTACGACGGGGAATATGACGAGTACCAGGATGAGGAGGACGAGGACTACTCCGTCTATGAGGGCGAAGAGGACAATACCCACCGCTTCCATGTGGCCATGAACGTGTTTGACACCGCCAGCGTGCTGGCGGGGGTGGTGGTGATCTTCGCCTTGTCCGCGCTAATTTTCAGCTTGCTTTCCTGGGTTCGAACGGACATCACCCATTCCTTTGTGATTTTGCAAAACCGCATTCAATAGCGGGGTATTCCCGCCGCCGGGGATGCGCACACTAGCACCGAAATTCTCGGCAGAAAGGCCCGCTTGGCTCGCGCCGGTGGGACAGGTGAAGGCATGGCGCAACCTTCCTTACAGCAATTTCAGCGGGACTGCACCCGCTTCTTTCACACCCTTTGGGCGGGGGACACAAAGCCCCTGGTTTTTGGCGACGGCTGCGAGCATCAGCCCGTTTTGATGCTCATCGGCGAAGCTCCGGGAGAGCAGGAAGCCTTGCAAGGCAAGCCCTTTGTGGGCAAGGCCGGCAAGAACCTGGACGCCTTCCTGGAGGTGGTGGGCCTGGCCCGGGGGGATATCTACCTTTCCAACGTGGTAAAGATCCGCCCCTCCAAAAGGAGCCCCGCGGGCCGCATGGTAAACCGCCCTCCCACCAAGGAAGAGGTGGAGCTTTTTTTGCCATGGCTCATGCGGGAAATCTCTTTGGTAAAGCCCCTGGCCTTGGTGACCTTGGGCAATGTGGCCCTGCATGCCTTTTTGCCCAAGGGAAAGACCATCGGCGCGTGCCATGGGCAATGGCACCGGGCCGTGGTGCACCCGCCCCAGGGGGAGGCCGCCACCCTTCCCCTGTTCGCCCTGTACCATCCCGCCTCGGTCATCTACCGGGCGGCGCTTCAGCAGGAGTATCGGCGGGACATGGAGCGCTTGCGGGATTCTCTGCGCCTGTCCGGCTCCACGACATTTGAGGAATAAAATTGTATCTTTGGCGCGGATTCCGAAGACAAAGCCTTCAAAGTTTGCTATGATAGGATCAGGGAAGATCCCTCGCACGCGGCTGGAAGGAGAGGTGGTACCTATGTTTGAACTTGTCTCAATCAACCTGTCCATCGTTTTATGCTTTTTATTCGGAATCGGGCTTTTGATCGTGGAGATTTTCATGCCCGGCTTCGGGCTCCCCGGCCTGTCCGGCATCGCCCTGGAGATCATCAGCATTGTCCTGGTCTATCAAAACTACGGCGGCCTGGCGGCTTTGGGCATGACCCTGGTGATTTTGGCGGTGATCGGCATCACCATTTCCATCGCCCTGCGCTCCGCCAGCCGGGGGCGGCTGTCCAAATCCTCGCTGATTCTCAAGGACGAGGAAAAGGCCTCCGAGGGCTATACCGCCTCCTCGGACATGGAAGTGTTCCTGGGCAAGGAGGGCAAGACCACCACCACCTTGCGGCCCACGGGCATGGCGGAGTTTGACGGCGTAAAGCTCAACGTGGTGGCGGACGGGGAATACATCCCCCAGGACACCCTTGTGCGGGTGGACCATGTGGAGGGCTCCCGCATCGTGGTGCGCAAAGTCATCACCGGAGCTTGAAACTCCACCGGAGCGTAATCCCCCTGTCCCCCACCCATGAAGCATACTACAAATATAAGGAGGAATGACATGATGTCCATCAACGGTCTGTACGCGTCCCTGCTCTCTTTCATCAATACCCGTGGCGGCAGCGTCAACGAAACCTCTCTGCTGTGGATCATCCTGGTGGTTTTTTTGGCCGTTCTTTTCCTGGTGATTTTCCTGCGCTTCGTCCCCGTGGGCTTGTGGATTACCTCCATGGCCGCCGGGGTCCATGTCAGCATCAGCTCTTTGATCGGCATGCGCCTGCGCCGCATCGAGCCCAAGCGCTTGATCGAGCCGCTGATTAAGGCCCGCAAGGCCGGCCTGGACGTAACCCTTTCCAAGCTGGAAACCCACTACCTGGCGGGCGGCAATGTGGACCGGGTCATCAACGCCTTGATCGCCGCCCAGCGCTCCAACATTGAAATGCCCTTTGAGAAGGCCTCCGCCATTGACCTGGCGGGCCGTGATGTGCTCCAGGCCGTGCAGATGAGCGTTACCCCCAAGGTCATCGAGACCCCGGTGGTGGCCGCCATCGCCAAGGACGGCATCGAACTGCGGGCCAAGGCCCGGGTCACCGTGCGTACCAACATCGAGCGCCTGGTAGGCGGCGCGGGGGAGGAAACGGTCATCGCCCGGGTGGGCGAGGGCATCGTCACCACCGTAGGTTCCAGCGAAAACCACAAGCAGGTGCTGGAAAACCCGGACTCCATCAGCCGCACCGTGCTCAACAAGGGCTTGGACGCGGGCACGGCCTTTGAGATTCTTTCCATCGACATTGCCGACGTAGACGTGGGCCGCAACATCGGCGCACAGCTGCAAATGGACCAGGCGGAGGCCGACCGCCGCATCGCCCAGGCCCGGGCCGAGGAGCGCCGCGCCATGGCCGTGGCCCACGAACAGGAGATGAAGGCCGCCGTCCAGGAGATGCGGGCCCGCGTGGTGGAGGCCGAGGCGGAGGTGCCCAAGGCCATGGCCGCGGCCCTGCGGGAAGGCAAGCTGGGCGTGATGGACTATTACCAAATGCAAAATGTGGTGGCGGACACCAACATGCGGGACGGCATCGCCAAGGCCAGCGCCCCCGCCGTCAGCGCGGACGCCCACCAGGCCCCGGAAAAGAAGTAAACGATTTGTCAAGGCGGGGCCTCAGGCCCCGCCCTCTTGAAAGGAGGCGCGGCCATGGAAGGCTTATGGAGTTTGTTGATTTTATTCGGCGTGGTGGCGTCCGTCGTTCAAAAGCTCAAAAAAGTGCCCCAGCAGCAAAAGGGGGACGGCGTTCCCCAGGGGCAAAAGCCCGAGGGCGCGCGGCGGCCGATGTCCATGCCCTCCAATCCCTTTGATCCCCAGTCCTGGACGGCATTCTTTGGGGAAACGCGGCAGGAGCCTGTTCCGCCTCCGGCCCCAGTCCCCAAGCCCTTTCCCGCCCGGCAGCCCGCTGCCCAGGGAACCTCTTTTTCCATGGAAGGGCCTTTCAGCGAGGGCAGCCGCCTCTCCAGGGAGGGGATGGACACCTGTGATCCCTCTTTGGGGCACGGCAGGGCTTTCGCCTGGGGGGCCGAGGCGGAGACCGTTTCCGCTTCCTCCGCCGCCGGCAGGCTCCCCCTTTCCTTTACCCCTGATTCCCTGATGCAAGGGGTCATCATGAGCGAGATCCTGGCGCGTCCC
Organism: Candidatus Limiplasma sp.; assembly: GCA_034927815.1. Classification (GTDB taxonomy): domain Bacteria; phylum Bacillota; class Clostridia; order Christensenellales; family Aristaeellaceae; genus Limiplasma. Next base: position 16,905 of record JAYFPK010000045.1, on the reverse strand, counting down.
TCCCAGCGGAAATGGGGCAGGCGGTAAATGGAAAAGCTGCGCGTACTCATTGCCGACGACGACGCGGGAATGCGGGACGTCCTGCGGCGCATGGCGGCCAAGGTGGAGGGCTGCGAGCTGGTGGGCGAGGCGGAAAACGGCCAGCGGGCTTTGGAGCTGGTGGAAAAGCAGCGGCCCCATCTGGTGTTTCTGGATATTGAAATGCCCGAGGCCTCGGGCCTGGAATGCGCCCGGATCATCCAGGACCTGGACCCCTCCATCCTCATCGTCTTTGCCACGGCCCACGAGGCCTATATGGGAGATGCTTTCGAGGTCTATGCCTTTGATTATCTGCTCAAGCCCTTTAAAATGGAGCGGGTGATCCAAACCCTGGAGCGGGCCCGGGACCGGGCCTCTTTGGTCAACCAGAAGCCCGTGGCCGCCAAGCTCCCAGGCCCGGACAAGGCCATCCCAGGCCGCATGATGCTCCATCACCGGGGCGGCGTGAGCTTTCTTGATTTGAAGGATATTCTCTTGGTGCAGCGGGAGGACCGGGCCACGGTGCTCTATACTTTGGGGGAGGGCCGCTACGTCACCGCGGACACCTTGGGGGAAATGGAGGAAAGGCTCCAAAACGGCGCGTTTTTCCGCTGCCATAAGAGCTACATCATCAACCTGAACCACGTGAAGGACATTACCCCCTATGGCCGCTGGACCTATGTGGTCCGCATGAACGGCACCCAGCACGACGCCTTGATCACCCACGAGAAATTTGAGGAGCTGGAGCGGATGTTCCGCTAGAAAAAGGAGGGCAGGGACGCCGCCACCGGCGGAACCGTCCTTTGCAAGGGGCTCCCATAGGGTTTTATGCACGAAGTGCGGCGCAGGCGCGCCGCACTTTTTTGCATTTTTCCCTTTTGCTTAGGTCCCCTTTTCTTCCAACGCCTCAAGATACCGCATGATGTGATAGATGTTTCCTTTTCCGGCAAAGCGGGAGATATCCGAGAAGTCCTCCCCCACGTCCACCCAAAGCAGCTCGTTTTCCTCTCCATGCACTTGCACGTCCTCTGGCAGCGTGCCCGTGTAGACCTCCAAAAACTCGTCCGCCAGGGGATAGCGCAGGTCCATCACATGGGTCAGCCGGATCTGCTCTTTGGAAATGGCGGTTTCCTCCCAAAGCTCCCGGTAGGCCGCCTCCAGATGATCCTCCCCCGCCTTGACCTTTCCCCCTACGAAGTTCAGCAGCCCCTTGTAGGGGTCCTTGCGCCGCAGGCACATCAGCACGCGGCTTCTGTCCTGGGCAAACACGATGATGATGTTCACTTGCATATCCATTCTCCTTTAGGGCAGCGTTCCCGCCCGGAAGCTCTCGATCATGGCAAAGGACAGGCTCAGGGGGTTGGGATTGGGCTCAATTTCACTGCGGTGGAACCACCGGGCCTCGGACAGCTCGCTCTCCTGCAAGGTGATCTCATCGCCGCCCTCCAGCTCCCCGTGGAAGCCCAGCATCAGAGACTGGCTCACGCCCCAGGGCTGGCTACCCACATAGCGGAGATTCTTCACCCGCAGGCCCACCTCCTCCATCACCTCCCGATGCACGGTATCCTCCAGGCTTTCCCCCGCCTCCACGTAGCCCGCGATCAAGGAAAAGTGCCGAAAAGCGCTCCTGGCGTTGCGGGCCATGAGCAAGCGGTCCCCCTGGGTGATGGCTACGGAAACGGCGGGAGAAATGGTGGGATACACCACCTGGCCGCAGCTCCCGCAGCCCAGGGCCCGCTCCAACGGCAGCGGGGACAGGGGCTGGCCGCAATTCCCGCAAAAGCGGCTCCTGCGGGCCCAAACCACCAGGTGATAGGCGGTGATAAGCCAAAAGCTGTCCTCCTCCCTGGGCAGGCGGCGGAAGCAGTCAATGGGCTGAAAGGCAAACCCGCTGCCCTCCGCCGGGGTCCATTCCTCCTCCAGGTCCAAGGCGTAGAGGGCGTTTTCCCCATCCCGGCACAGCAAAGCCGCCCGCTTTCCCAGGGCCGGAGGCATCAGGGGGAGCAGCGCCCCAATGGCGGGCAAAAACAGCGCTTCCTGGGGAACGTGGGGCAGCAAAACCTCATTGTCCCGGAAGCAAAGCAAAAGATCGGAGGGCTGATGCGCCCTTGGGCTGGGTTGCACGGAAAAGCTTTGGCTGGCCCTGAGCATGGTTTGGCTTCCCTTCTTCAAAAGAATCTTTGGTTTTTTATGGGATGTCAGCTCATGGACACCCGCTGGGCCGCATCCCCCAGGTATTGCTCCGCCTGGAGCTGTAATTCTTCCCAGACCTGGCTTTGGGCCGGGTCCGACTCCATTTCCTCCACGCACTGGGCGGCCTCGTACAGCAGGGCCATGTCCCCAAAGAGCAGCGCCCCCGCCACCGGGCTCATGCCGTGCTGCTGGGTCCCCAGGATCTCCCCGGGCCCCCGAAGCTCCAGGTCCTTCTGGGCGATGACAAAGCCGTCGTTGGTCTTGGTCAGGGCCCGCAGGCGCTCGTTTTCCTTTGCCAGCAGAAAGCACCAGCTTTGCTCCGCCCCCCGGCCCACCCGGCCCCGAAGCTGGTGCAGCTGGGCCAGGCCGTAGCGGTCCGCGTCCTCGATGATCATCAAGGTGGCGTTGGGCACGTTCACCCCCACCTCGATCACCGTGGTGGCTACCAGCACCTGGAGCTTTCCCTGGGCAAAGGCCTGAATGGTCCTCTCCTTTTCGGCGGGAGGCTGCTTTCCATGGGTCAAGCCCAGGGCAAAGCCCTTCAGCGGCCCGGCGGCCAGCTCCGCCACATGGGTGGTGACCGCCTTTAGCGCCTCCATGGCCTCGCTTTCCTCCACCAGGGGACAGACGATGTAGGCCTGCCGCCCGGCCTCCAGCTTCTCCCGGAGAAAGGCGTACATCCCCTCCCGCTTCCCTTCCGGCACAATGCGGGTGGTAATGGGCAGCCGCCCGGGGGGCAGCTCGTCCACCACGGATACGTCCAGGTCCCCGAACATCGCCAAAGCCAAGGTCCTGGGGATGGGGGTGGCGGACATTACCAGCAGATGGGGCGCCCTCGCCCCTTCCCCCTGCCCGCTGAGCCCTTTGTTCAGCAGCGCGGTGCGCTGGCCTACCCCGAAGCGGTGCTGCTCGTCCGTAACGCACAGCCCCAAGTTCCGGTAGGCCACATCCCGGCTGATCAGGGCATGGGTGCCGATCACCGCCTGCCATTCTCCGCCGGCCAGCCGCGCCAAGGCTTCCCGCCGCTCTTGGGCGGGCATGCCCCCCGTAAGCAGGCCGCAGGCAATGCCCTGCCACTGGAAGAAGGGCCTGGCGCTTTCGTAGTGCTGCCTCGCCAAAATCTCCGTAGGGGCCATCAAAGCCGCCTGATACCCGGAGCGGATGCACAGCTCCATGGCCCCCAGGGCAATGGCGGTCTTGCCGCAGCCCACATCCCCCTGGACCATCCGCCCCATGGCGGTTTCCGAGGCCATGTCCCGGGCGATTTCCGCCAGCGTGCGGCGCTGGGCCCCGGTGGGCGTGAAGGGCAGCCTGGCCCAGTAGTCTTCCTGCCGCCGGAGGGAGGCCTCCATGGGATAGGCCTGCTTGCGCAGGCCCTTTACCCGCCGCACCGCGGCCTGATACAGCAGCATCTGCTCAAAGGCGATCCGCCGCCTGGCGGCGTTCACCTCCCCCATGCTCCGGGGCGCGTGCAAGGCGCGCACCGCCTCGCCCCGGCCCATGAGCCCATGGGCCTGCCGCAGCCCCTGGGGCAGCGTTTCCGGGCAAGCTTCCTCCACATAGGCCAAGGCCTGGCGGGTGAGGCTTTCATGGACCTTTTGGGGCACTCCCTCCATGGGGCGGTACACCGGGATGATCCGGCTCTCCTCCTCCAGGCTGGGGTTGACCATCTGCCACTGGCCCCCGTAGCGCTCCACCCGGCCATAGATCAATGCGCGGGTGCGCTTCATCAGGGCTTGCTTCATCCAGGGCTGGTTAAACCAGCAGCAGGTGAGCTTCCCTGTGTCGTCCTCCCACAAGCTGGTGACCCGGACGCTTTTGCCCAAGCGCAGAAGCTTGGGCTCCCCGGCCCGGCGCAGGGAAAAGCAGGCGTATTCCCCAGCCTGGGCCTGGCATAGGGGCTGCACCGAGCCCGCGTCCTTGTAGCGCAAGGGAAAGGAAAACAAAAGATCACGCAACGAGAAAATCCCCGTTGCGTTGAGTGCCGCCAGCCTCGCTTTTCCCACGCCCTGTAACGCCGCAAGCTCCATGGTTACTCCACAGACACCAAGTAATAATACAAAGGCTGTCCGCCCCGGTGCATTTCCACGTCGCACTCGTCGTAGTCGCTGGCAATTTCGTCGGTGAGGGTCCGGGCGTCCTGCTCGGGGACATCCTTTCCGTAATAGACGGTAATCAGCCCGTCCTCCTCGGTCATGATGGCCTTCATGAGCTCCGTGGTCACATCGTGGATGTCGTGCCCCACCACCTGAATCCTGCCGTTGTACAGGCCGATGATGTCCCCTTGCTTGATGTGCAGCTCCTCCAGCTCGGTATCCCGCACGGCGAATGTCACCATGCCGGTGCGCACCCGCTGGGCCGCTTCCTCCATGCGCTTGGCGTTGTCCTCGCCGTTTTGGTCCGGCTGGAAGGCCACCGCGGCGGCTATGCCCATGGCCACGTTCTTGGTGGAGATCACATGGACTTCCTTATCCTCGGAAAGCTCCGCCGCCTGCTGGGCCGCCAGAATCACGTTGCCGTTGTTGGGCAGCACAAAGACGCACTTGGCCCGAACCTTCTGGATGGCTCCAAACAGGTCCTCAATGCTGGGGTTCATGGTCTGGCCGCCCTCCACGATCTGGTCCACGGCCAGGTCCGCAAAAATCTTGTTGAAGCCGTCCCCCATGGAAACGGCCACCATGCCAAAATCCTTGGGAGGCTCCTCCTGGGAATCGGGCTTGCCTGCGGCGGCCTGCTTGTCGCGGCGCTGCTGCACCATGTTCTCGATCTTCAGGTTCACCAATTCGCCCAAGGACTGGCCGTACTCCAGCGCCTTTCCCGGCTCGTTGGTGTGAACGTGCACCTTCACCAAGGACAAATCCCCCACCACCAGCACGCAATCCCCAATGCGGTTCAGGCGGCGGCGGAAGGAATCCACGTCCTCCTCCAGGATATCGGGATACAAGTTCTGGATCAAAAACTCCGTGCAGTACGCGAACTCAATCTCGCCCAGGGAGTCGTGGTCATCCTGGAAGGGCGCTTCCCCGTCGGCGGTAAAATCCATCTCCTGGGGGAGCTCCTCCCCCCGCAGGGCGGCGGCGTACCCCATGTAAATCAGCAGCAGCCCCCGGCCTCCCGCGTCCACCACCCCCGCCTGGGTCAGCGCGGGCAGCATCTGCTGGGTCTTTTTCAGGATGGAATCCCCTGTGGCGAGGATCACGTGAAAGAGGGCGTCGTAATCCTCAGGCTGCTTCTCCGCCTGCCTGATGGCGTCCTCGGCGATGACCCGGGCCACAGTCAGGATGGTGCCTTCCTTAGGCTTCATCATCGCCCGGTAGGCCGTCTCCGCGCCGCTTTTCAGCGCCTGGGCAAATTGAAGGGGCGTGATGCGATCCAAGCCCTCCAAAGCCCGGGCAAAGCCCCGGTACAATTGGGAGGTGATGACGCCGCTGTTTCCCCGGGCGCCCCGCAAAGCGCCCTTGGCAAGGGCGTCCGCCGCCTGCCCGGCGCCGAGGTATTCCTTATTGCTGATCTCCTTCATGGCCGACATCATGGTCAGCGACATGTTGGTGCCAGTATCTCCATCCGGAACAGGAAAAACGTTTAGAGCGTCCACCGCCTCGCGGTTTCTCTCCAACATGGCCGCGCCAGCTGAAACCATGTCGCGCAGCAGCAGGCCATCGATCGTTTTGGTCTGTATCAACGGTGTTTCCTCCTGATGCAAAATTAGACGCGCACGCCTTCCACGGAGATGTTCACACGGCGCACCTTCACGCCCGTCATGCTCTCCAGCTTATAACGAACCGTCTCCACGATGGCCTTGCAAACCTCCGCGATGGAGATCCCATACTCGACGATGATAAACAAGTCCACGTCCAGCATATCGTCTACCAAGCGCAGCTGCACGCCCTTGGTCAGGTTTTCACGCCCCAGCCACTGCACAAGCCCGTCCTTGGCGCGCTTGCTGGACATGGCTACGATGCCGTAGCACTCCAAAGCGGCGTATCCTACGACCTTTAGCATCACGTCCTCCGTGATATAGATCGTACCGATTTCATTCCTGATCTTGCATTCCATTCTTCTCACAATGCCTCCTTGCAACGGTAGACGCATCACCGGCAACGGATATTGCCATGCAAAGCATGACAATCATGGTCATTATACATGAACCTGCTTCTTTGCGCAACGTCCCCGCAGGAACATTTTTCTCCTTACGGTCAGATTTCAAACTCTTTACAGGGTTTTCCTAAATTGTTACAACTTTCCACCAGTCTGGGGGCAACGGATTGATTTCTCTACCATATATAGGAATTTCCAGGGGGTGATCCCCCCGGCTTCCAAATTCTGTTATCAAATCGTCACTTGTTTTTCACATCTTTTCAGGTCTATGTTTACATTGCCGCAATATGTGCTATAATACTAGCGAGTCTGCCCAAAGACCGGTTCCGTATGTTTGAATCCGATGGCCTGTTAGGAGATGTCTCATGAACGCAAGCAAGCGTATGAAATACGCCAGCACGCCCACCTATGGCATGCAGAAGCGTAGTGCTCAAAAAAAGGCTCCCGTGGCGTCCCATCCCTCCACGCCGGACTTTACACAATTTACCTTTCCGGAGGTGCCTGCGGTTCCCACGATGCCCGCTCCCATGCAAACCTCTGCCATGCCCTTTGCGCCGGGTGCATTTCCTGGGGCTATGGGTTCTTTCCCCTCTCCCGCCTTTACCCCCGCTCCCCAGGCAATGCCCCAGGGGCCGTCCATGCCGGCGTCTCCCCAGCCATTGCCCTTTGGGAGCCCCTCCTTTTTGCAGTCCGTCCCCGTCTCTCCCCCCGGCCAGCCCTTGCCCCCCTTGGGCAATTCGCCTTTGGTCTCCTCCCCCGTTGCTTCGCCTTCTTTTACGCCCCGCCAGCAGGGGTACATTCCTCCCGCCCCCTCCGCCCCAAGCCCCATGGCCCAGCCCCTGCGGGGGCAGCCCTCCGGCTTTCGGCCCCCGGAGGGCGGCGCTTCCTTTGTGCCCTTTCAGCCCATGGGTCAGGCTCCCGCGGGGAACTTTGCCCCAGGCGGCTTTTCCCCCATGATGCCCAGCCCCTTTGCTCCAGCCCCGGGTCAAGGCATGGGCGCTCCCCAGATGAACGCTCCCCAGATGAACGTTCCCCAGATGGGCGCACAGCCCCTGAACATGCAACAGCCCGCTTTGCAGCCCATGATGCCCTCCATGCAGCCGGGGCCCTTCGCTCCCCCGGCTGCGCCCAAGGCCCAGCGCCAGCCCATGGATTGGGACAAGGTTCTACTGTTCTACCTTTTCGGCATTTTGCCCTTGCTTTTCATCCCCTGTATGTTCGTGGCCTCTTCCATGGATTTTTTGCGCTATTCCTTCCTCGTGCTGTGCGTCGTCGGTCTGGGGGCCATGTGGTACCGGCAGATGTTCACCCCCTCCACCAGGACCACCCTGTCCATCGTGTACGCGGCGCTTTGCATCGTGGTGGTTTCCATGCTGCTCAGCGGAAACAGGGACGCCCAGCAGGCCAACGCGGGCAGCTCCATGGCCGGGAATGTACAACAAGCCACCATGGAACCGTCGCAAAGCAGCGATCCCTATGCCGCGGGGTATACCGAGTCTCCCGCGGAACCCACCCCCGCTCCCCCGGTGGCCCTGGGGGAATCGGAGGCGGAGCAGCGGCTGATCACCTTTATGGATTACTGGTCCATCAACCGTACCGAGGACATGGTTTCCCTGGTGCAGCCCAGCTGGGCCACCACCAAGGAGAATCCGGCTGCGGAGCTGTTCAACGTGCTGGTGAACCGCACCCCCGAGGAATATATCATTGAGGGTATCTCCGGCTCCGAAGCGGACACCTCCCGCACGGTCACCATGTCCGCCTACATCAACAAGAACAATGGCAAGGAGCCCGTGCGCTACCGGTTTATGATCATGATGGTGAAGGAAGGCGGGGAGTGGTACGTGGACCCCAACTCCCTGGCTACCAACGACGTGGTGGTGGAGGCAACGGACGCCAGCGGGGCCACGGCCATAGGCTTGGCGACCCCCGCCCCCAGGACCACCGTAACCCCCGTACCTCCGGGGGATACCAAGCTCTACTATAACCCCAATGGAGGTTCCTTCTACCATGCGGACCCCAACTGTCCTTCCGTGAAGGAGCAATACCTGCCCTTGGAGGGCTCCTTCCTCTACAAGGAGCTGGGCCAGCATGGGAACCTCCAGCCATGCCTCAAATGCGGCGCGCCCACAACGGCGCTTTCCAATGAATAATCTTGCCTGAGCGCTGCGAAGCGGCCTCCCCGTGAGGGGGGGCCGCTTTTCCTTCCCGCCAAAGCCGCAAGGCAGGGGCGGGAACGCCGCCCTTCATCAGAAGCCGGAGGATGGCAGCGGTGGCTTCGCCCCCTGCGTTCAGCGGGAACGCTAAGAGGCATCTGCGCGAAGCCTTGGCTGTCGGCCATCATCCCCTATGGGGGCCGATAGCCAAGGCCAAACGGGGCCATCCAGGGCCGAGCCGCCGCTCCAAGGCCATTTGTTCAAGAGTACCGTTCAAAGCCACCCCCAAGGCGACGCCATTTCAGGCGGACTTCATGGCCTTGCCCCTGGCACGGCCTTATTCTTCCTTGGACCAAGCACAGTTTGCCCGGCAGCCCAAAGCGGCCTCCCCCATTTTCCATGGGAGAGGCCGCTTTGGACATATCAGGGAACACCGTTCAGGTTTTTCTTGGCTTTTCTTCCCTTTCCCCTTCAAGCGCCGGGCCGGGCTTTATTGGCCGTAGGTGTAGGCCAGCACAACGCCGTCCATGTTGTCCAAGGAGGCTTGATAGTCGCTGGCGGGATTGGGAATCGGCAGGTCATAGGCTTCCAGCACCTCCGTGGAGGGGATGCGGAAGATTTCATATTGCAGCCCGCCGTCCTTGTAGATGCACAGGTGGGGATGGTCGATGAGAAATTCCACATATTCTTCCAGGCAGTAATCCAATACGCGCATTGCCACGGCATGGGCCTTGCCCACGTAGCGGTACAGGCTCAGCGCCGTGGATACGCCGGTCTTGTAGCTCTTGTCCTCCCACTCGGGGGTGGGGAAGTCAGCGGTTGGGAAGCGGAAAATCACGCCGTATTTCCAGCTGTTCTCCGTCATCCACTTGCCCTGGTCCGACTGCTGAAACTTCAGCTTGTTCAACTCCGCGTTGTTCCTGTTATACACGTCCATCCGGAAGGACATCCCGCTTTGGTACTCGCTGGTGCCGGGATAGTTCACGGACCTTTTGGCCTGTTCGATCAAAATATCCCCGCTGTATTTGTCGCTGAGCTCCTCCATTTTGGCGTTGAACAGCTCCGTCTGGGTGTCCATGCTGCGGTAGGCTTCCCGGACGATGTAGTCCTCCAGGTTCGCCTCCTCCTTGGCCGCCTGAAGCATGGCCGTCAAGGCGTCCAGGGCGTTGGGAAAAAGGCGGATGGAGTTGTCCTGCACCGGAATCTTGTACCCGCTGGAGGTGCCTACGGAAACCAGATCGCCGTCGGCCTCAATATAATCCTGGGGCAAGGCGTGCCAGGCGTTCACCAGCATCAGGCCGCCCTTGAGCAGGGTGGCCCGGTCCATGGTGATGACGCTGGTGTTTTCCAGCCCGGCGCGGCCCTTGTCCTCCACGCGCCAGACGGATTCGCCGATGGTGGTTTCCCAGTAGGCCAGATCCCCCTGCTCCTCCGTCTGGGAGGAGGGCCTCATGCCCGAGCCCTGGCTGCGCAAGGCGTTCATCTTGGCGTTGAACTCCTGCTCCGCGTCCACGTTGTACTTCTCCAGGGCGACCTTCTTTGTCTGGTAATCCTGTACCACCAGCACAGAACACAGGTAATAAATCCCGATGCCCGCCGCTACGGTAATGGCCAGAATCGCCGCCATTCTAAGAAGCAGCCGATAGGGATCGCGCTTCAATTTATGGATTTTCTTGTTGGCGTTGATCCGCATAAGCTCTGGTCCCTCCATTCTCCTGAACCCCGGCTGCGCCGGGCCCGTTACCCGTCGTTCGCCAGCCGGCCCATAACCTCAAAAATATGCTCCAGCTCCTCTGAACTGCTATAGGTGAGCAGAATCTTTCCCTTTTTCTCATTCCCGGTGAGGGTGGTTTTAACCCCCAGGGCTTCCCGCAGCGCGTTTTGCAACGTCGTCAGCTCCGGGCTCATGGGCTTTGGCGGAGCCGCGGCGGCCGCCCTTGCGGCGCTTTGCTTCTGAGCCAGCTCCTCCAGCCTGCGCACGCTGTAATCATGCAAAATGCATTGATGGGCCAATTCCATCTGGCGGCTCTCCGGGGAAACCCCGGCCAGCACCCGGGCGTGCCCGGCGGACAATTCCTGGCAGAGCACCATGCTGACGATCTCCTGGGGCAAGGACAAAAGCCGAAGCAGGTTTGCCACCGCAGGGCGGCTCTTGCCCAGCCTCTTGGCCGCCTCCTCCTGGGTATAGCCGCATTCCTGCATCAGGCTGCGGATGGCGCTGGCCTCCTCAATGGGGTTGAGGTCCTCCCGCTGGAGGTTCTCAATCAGGGCCGCCTCCATCTGCTGGGTGGTGGTCATGCTGCGCACGATACAGGGAACGGTCTCCAGCCCAGCCATGCGCGCGGCGCGGAAGCGCCGCTCCCCCGCTACGATGCGGAACCGGTCCCCATTCTCCACCAGGAGAATGGGAGAGAGCACCCCGGCCTGGCGGATGCTCTCCGCCAACTGCTCCAGGGCGTCCTTGTCAAAGTCGCGGCGAGGCTGGGAGGAATTGGGGTCGATCTCAGAGATGGGAATATCCCGAACCACAGTTTCCAAAAGCTCTTCATTCTGTGGCAACAGTACATCCAGTCCCCTGCCAAGCCCGGTCTTTCTCATTAGCCTGTCCCCTTTATCCTAATGCATACCTGTTTCCCTGTAACAATCACAGGCGCTACCGGTTCCGGTCTATGATTTCCCGCGCCAACTGGCGATAGGAGTCCGCGCCCACGCTCTTGGAATCATATACATGGATGGGCACCCCGTGGCTGGGGGCCTCTCCCAGGCGAACATTGCGCGGAATGGCGGTGGAAAACACCTTGCTTTTGAAATGCTTTTTCACGGAATCCACCACCTGGAGGCCCAGATTGGTCCGGCCATCCAGCATGGTTAGCAGCACCCCTTCGATATCCAGCCCCGGGTTGAAGGTCTGCTTCACCCGGTTGACGGTGTTCATCAGGCTGGTGACGCCCTCCAGGGCGTAGTATTCGCATTGGATGGGGATCAGCACCCGCTGGGCGGCCACCAAGGCGTTAAGGGTCAACAGCCCCAAGGAAGGAGGGCAATCAATAAAAATCCAATCAAACTGGCCCTCAATCCCCTTGAGGACATTTTTCAGGCGGAATTCCCGCTGTTCCAAATTCACCAATTCCAACTCGGCCCCGGCCAGGCGGATGTCCGCCGGAACCAGCCACAGGTTGGCGTTCTCGCTATTTACCACGCAAGCCGCCATGGGAGACCTGCCCATCAGCGCTTCATAAACCGTATTGCTCCCGGCCCTCATACCCAGGCCGCTGGTGCTGTTTCCCTGAGGATCCAAGTCAATGAGCAAGACCTTTTGCCCCACCTCGGCAAGACAGGCGGTCAAATTGATGGCGGAGGTCGTTTTGCCCACTCCGCCTTTTTGATTGGTTATGGCGATTGTTTTGCCCATATGCAGCCCTCATATCCTATTCGTTTTGTGCGCCACGCACCCTTTCTATTGTACATTTTTTGCGGGAAAATGTAAAGCCCGTCCCCCTTCTAAAAGGTCAGGGACACCTCCGCGTCCCCATCCTCTCCATAAATCTCCAATACATAGGACTCGGGCCCGTTTAGGCTCCGGGCCTCCTCATAGGCGATCTGCTGGTCAATATCGCCGCCCCGGCCCTGGAATTCCGCCACGGCCATCTGCCATTGATCCGTAAACTCCTCCAGGGTCAACTCATTGCGCATGATATAGCCCGCCACATCCTTGCCCACATAGCGAAAATGCCAGGGCTCAAAGATGATGCCCGTAATGTCCGTCTTCCCCTCGGGATAGCGGAGGATGAAGCCGAAGGTGGCACAGTTCTCCTTCATCCATTGGGCTTCGGCGGTTTCGGCAAAATCCGTGGTCATCCGGGGACGCCCCGCGTAATCGCCGTTGAGAACGTCGCAGGCCAGCCCGGTTTGATGCTCGCTGGAGCCGGGGGCGGCCACCACCCCGTCGTCCTTGCCGCCGTTGGTGGCCAGCCGGTTGGTATAGGTGGTCTTCTGGGTGCCATAGGAGCGGTAGCCGCTTTTGAGGTACAGCGTATAGCCCTCCGCCTTGGCGGCCTCAAACATCTCCTCCAGCGCCTGGGCGGCCACCCGCTGCATATATATGGCGGCGGAGGTGGCGCGCTTCACGGTCATCTTCACCAGGTCGGAAGGCTCAAAATCCGCCGCCAGGAGGTTATCCCGGTTCACCAGCATGTTCTCCTTCGCATACAGGCAGGACAAAGGCACCCCGTAGGACCACAGCACCTTGGGGAAGGACAGGGCTTCGCTTGCCTGCTGAACCGGCGCCGCCACCTCCACGGGCTCTTCCGGCTCCTGGTCCTCTTCCTCCTGCCCGCCGTCCTCCTGGGTCTGCGCCTCCTCTTCTCCCAACGCGGTATGCCAGGGCGCTCCCTGAGCACCCCAAACGCCCGCCGCCATTATCAGGACCGCCAGCCAGAGACAGACCTTCTTCTTCATGGGAGCACCTCATCCTCAACAGCATGGATCAAATAATCATAGACCTTCAACCGGTGGGCGGACATATAGATTTCCATGGGAACCCCGGCCTCGTAAATGGCCTTGGCATGCTCCTTGCCCACATAGCGCACGTGCCAGGGCTCATAGGAATATCCCGTGATCTCCTCGTACCCCAATTGATAACGAACGATGAAGCCGAAACGATGCGCGTTTTCGCTCACCCATTGGCCGCCCTTGGTCTTGCCGAAGCCGGCGTTCAGCTGGGAGCTTCCCTTTTGGGCCACGTCCATGGCCATGCCCAGCTGGTGCTCGCTGGTGCCGGGAAGCGCCACCAGGGCGTCCGCCTTCTCCTTGCTTCCCGTGGTACTCTTTTTGCGGGCGTAGATGGTGCTTTGCTTGCTGTAGCTTCGGTAGCCGGACACGCTGGCCAAGGAAATGCCGTCCTCCTCCTTGGCTACCCTGAACATCCCCTCCAGGGCCGCCGCCGCGTCGGGCCGCATGGCCTGGGACATGCCGTAGACGTTGACCTTGCGGATCTGCGGCATGTAGTCCCGGCTGATCTCATGCTGCCGGTTCACCAAAAACGCCGTGCCGTCCACATTCTTATCGGGCATCGCCGCGTCCATGCTTCCCTCCAGCAGCGCGGCGGTCAGCGAGACAACCGAAACAATCCTTTGAAACAGCAACCCCATTCACGCCCCTTTTGTGTCATGGCAAAAAGAATCAACTACTTGTGTTCGTCGCCCACGGGCAGGGCTCCTTCTTCATACGCATTTTTTACATATTGTGCCTTTGCCCTCAAAATCACCGTGACCCCTTCCTCCCCGTGCTCCTGGCGAAGCACGCTGCCGTAACTGTGGAGCTTGGACAGCAGGCCATAGTTGGCAAAGGGAACCAGCAGCCTCACCGTCTGCATTCCCTCCTCCAGCCGCTCCTCGATGGCCGCCAGCAGCTCCCCGACGCCCTCCCCCGTTTTGGCGCTGATCACCACCGCGCCGGGGAAGGCTTCCTGCCCCGTCCCGCCCAGATCGCTCTTGTTCAGGGCGTCGATACGGTGGGCCTGGGTGGCCCCCAGGCTGTCCAACACCTCCAGCACGGTGGCGTGCTGCTGCATGAGCTCCGGCGCGGCGGCGTCGGACACGATCACATTCACATCCGCCAAAGCCGCCTCCTCCAAAGTGGCCCGGAAAGCCTTCACCAGCTCATGGGGCAGCTTGCGGATGAAGCCCACGGTATCCACCAACAGGGCCCGTCCCCCGTGGGGCAGCACAATGGGCCTGGACACGCTGTCCAGGGTGGCGAAAAGCTGGTCCTCTACATAGACGCCCGAGCCGGTCAAACGGTTGAATAAAGTTGATTTTCCCGCGTTGGTATAGCCCACCAGAGCCACCAGGGGAATCTGGCTGCGCTCCCTTTGCTGGCGGCGCAGGCCCCGCTGCTTTTCCACCTGCTCCAATTCCCGCTTCAGGTCCGTCAGCCGCTCCCGAATCCGGCGGCGGTTCACCTCCAGCTTGCTTTCCCCGGGGCCCCGGGTGCCGATGCCCCCCGCCAGGCGGCTGAGCACCAGGCCCTGGCCCAGCAGCCGCTGGGAACGGTATTGCAGCTGGGCCATCTCCACCTGAATCTTTCCTTCCCGGGTGTTGGCCCGGGAGGCGAAGCTGTCCAGGATCAAGGTGGTGCGGTCCACCACCTTCAATCGGAGAACCTCCTCCAGGTTTTTCTGCATGACGCCGGTGAGCTCCTCGTCCACGATCACCACATCCGCCCGCAGGGCCTGGCATTGCAAGGACAGCTCCTGGGCCTTGCCCTTGCCGATGCAATACGCCGTGTCCGGCTTGTCCCGTTTTTGAAGCACCACGGCGATGGGCTCCGCCCCGGCGCTGCGGGCCAGCTCCCCCAGCTCCTGGAGGGACTCCCCGCTTTCAATGCCCACCAGCACCGCCCGCTCCGGGCTCTGCCTCACCTGGGCGTCCTGGGCCACATAGACCGCGTCCACCTCCAGAATGGTCTGGAGCCATTGGGCGTCGGGGAGCTTGCGGGCGTTCACCAGCTCGGTCTTGCGCACCCCGTCCAGGGCCGAGGGGTCCAAAAAAGCGGCCTGGGCCGTGGTGGGCCTGCCGTCCTTGTCCACCCCCACGGCGCACATGGCGTCAAAGCGCATGGTGTGAAGGGCGCTCACATCCACATCGCTCAGCTCCCCGCCGGAGCCGGGATGGGTGTGGACGCAGCGGATCATGGACAGGCGGGAATTGCTCCTGCGCAGCCGCACGTCCGGCAGGTCCACGCTGTCGGCCTTGCCCAGGATGATCTCCGCGATCTCCCCATAGCGGGTGATGTACAGCGCGATTTCCCGGTTCATAGACGCAGAATAGCCGCAGAGCTGCAAAAGCAGGTCCTGCGGCATAAAGGAATCGGTGGGGATTTGGAGGTCATACCATTGCATCAGCCTGTCCAACAGGCTTTTTCGGATGCCCTCCACATTGCCATGGATTTCCGGCATATACGGTCCTTTCCCTGCCCCGCGCGGCCGCGCGGGGCATAAGGGTGATATTTATTTTCCGTCGGGATGCTTCTTCTTATAGTCCTCCACGGCGGCGTGGATGGCCTCCTCCGCCAGCAGCGAACAGTGCATCTTCACGGGGGGCAGCCCGTCCAGCGCCTCGGCTACAGCCTTGTTGGTGAGCTGGAGCGCCTCGTCGATGGTCTTGCCCTTCACCAGCTCGGTGGCCATGCTGCTGGTGGCGATGGCCGCGCAACAGCCGAAGGTCTTGAACTTCACGTCCTGGATGATCCCGTCCTGGACGTCGATGTCCATCTTCATGATATCGCCGCACTTGGCGTTGCCCACGGTGCCTGTGCCGGAGGCGTTGGGGATTTCGCCCACGTTGCGGGGATTTTCAAAATGCTCCATCACTTTCTCGGAATACATAGTGTCTCCTCCTTATTGATAACGAATCAAGTTGGTAATTTCATCCATCATGCCATGGCCGCCGCGCACAGCGGGCTCATGGCCCGCAGGTTCTCCACGATGCGGGGCAGCTCCGCCAGCACCTTTTGCACCTGGGCCTGGGTGTTGTCCCGGCCCAAGGAAAGGCGCAGGCTGCCATGGGCGATTTCATGGGGCAGGCCGATGGCCAGCAGCACATGGGAGGGATCCAGGCTGCCGCTGGTACAGGCCGAGCCGCTGGAGGCCTCGATGCCCGCCAGGTCCAGGCGCATGAGCAGCGCCTCCCCTTCCACATAGCGCACCGATACGTTCACGTTCGCCGGAAGGCGCTGTGTGGCGTGGCCGTTAAGCCGCACATCGGGAATGCTCCCGATGATGCCCTGGATCAGCTCGTCCCGCAGGGCGGTCATCCGCTCCTGGTACTCCGGCAGTTCCTGAACGGCCAGCTCAATGGCCTTGCCCATTCCCACAATGGCGGGCACGTTTTCCGTACCGGCCCGCAGGCCCCGCTCCTGGGCTCCGCCATAAATCAGGTTCTGGATGCGCACGCCCTTGCGGATGTACAGCGCGCCCACGCCCTTGGGCCCATGGAATTTGTGAGCCGACATGCTGAGCATATCCACCTTCCAGGCCCCCACGTCCACGGGGACCGCGCCCACCGCTTGCACGGCGTCCGTATGGAACAGCACCCCCGCTTCCTTGGCGATGGCGCCGATCTCGGCGATGGGCTCCAGGGTGCCGATCTCGTTGTTGGCGGCCATGATGGTGATCAGCACCGTGTCCGAGCGGAGGGCCTTCTTCACATCCTGGGGATTCACGCGGCCATACTCGTCCACAGGCAAATAGGTGACCTCATAGCCTTCCTTTTCCAAGGCCTCGCAGGTATGCAGCACCGCATGGTGCTCCACGCCGCTGGTGATGATGTGCTTTCCCTTGGCGGCGTTCTTGAGGCAGGCGCTGCGAATGGCCCAGGGATCGCTCTCGCTGCCTCCCGCAGTAAAATAAATCTCTCGGGGGTCCGCGCCGATGGCCGCAGCC
>JAYFPK010000030.1:0-62623 GCA_034927815.1 Candidatus Limiplasma sp. | reverse complement strand
TCCAGGGGTATTTGCGCGTTCCTTTTTCCATGGCGGAGCTGGCGGTGCAGTCCTATGCCGTCAGCGCCCACAAGGTGCATGGTCCCCGGGGCGTGGGGGCTTTGGTGGTGCGCAGCGGCCACCGGATCCGCCCTATTTTGGTGGGGGGCGGGCAGCAGGGGAACCTGCGCAGCGGTACGGAGAACACCCCAGGCGCGGCGGGCTTCGCAGCCGCGATCCGGCAATTTCCCCCGCAGGTGTCCTGCGCCTCCCATATGAAGCTGCTGAAGGAGGCCATGCTGGCCGGGTTATCCGCCGCCCGGACGGAGTACCGGGTCATAGGCAAGCCCGCGGAGGACGGGGACAGCGCGGGCCATATCCTGGCGATCGCGTTTCCCCCCGCGCGGGCCGAGACGCTGGTGCATGCCCTGGAGGCCGAGGGCGTCCTCCTTGGGACCGGCTCCGCCTGTTCCTCCAAAAAGGGCAAGCGCTCCCAGGTGCTCACCGCCATGAAGACGCCGCCGGAGATCATCGACAGCACGGTGCGCATCAGCTTTTCCGTTCAAAACACCTTGGAAGAGGTTGCCTTTGCCGCGGAAAAGATCGCGGAAAAGGTCCTTGTGCTGGGAAAATTCAGGCGCAGATAAGCGCGCCAAAAGGAGTCGCGGTTCGTGAGAGAGGTTTTGTTGGTCCGGTTTGGAGAGATTTATTTGAAGGGCCTCAACCGCCCTTATTTTTTGCGCATGCTGGTGGACCGGGTGAAAAAGGCCGTACAGGAGCTGGGGGGCCATGTGTGGCTCAACGACAGCCGGGTCTTTGTCAGCGGGTTGACCAACGTGGAGGAAGGCGTGCGGCGGGTCAGCAAGGTCTTTGGGGTTCACAGCCTTTGCAAGGCCGTGGAGATGGAAAAGGGCGACTTTGAGGCCATCTGCCGCCAGGCTGTGGAGATGATGAAGGACTTGAGGGGCACCTTCAAGGTCAGCGCCCGCCGCAGCGACAAGCGCTATCCCATGGATTCGCCCCAGATCAACATGGAGCTGGGCGGGTATGTGCTGGAGCATGTGCCCTCCCTTTCCGTGGATGTGCGCCATCCCGACACGGTGCTTTCCGTGGAAATCCGAGATTTTGCCTACCTGTATACCGCGGCCATCCCGGCGGTGGGGGGCATGCCCGTGGGCACCAACGGCCGGGCGTTGCTGCTGCTCTCCGGCGGCATCGACAGCCCTGTGGCGGGCTGGATGATCGCCAAGCGCGGGGTGGCCGTGAACGCGGTGCACTTCCACTCCTTCCCTTATACCAGCGAGCGGGCCAAGGAAAAGGTGCTGGACCTGGCGCGGTTGTTAAGCGAAAGCCTGTGCGGCATCCGGGTGCATGTGGTGCCCTTTACGGAGACCCAGATGCAGATTCATGAAAAGTGCCATCCGGAGTATACCACCCTCATCATGCGGCGGTACATGATGCGCATCGCCAATGCCATCGCCCGCAAAGAGCGGGCCCAGGCCCTGGTAACAGGGGAGAGCATCGGGCAGGTAGCCAGCCAGACCATGGATTCCCTGGCCTGTACGGACGCGGCGGCGGAGCTGCCGGTTTTCAGGCCTCTGATCGGCTTTGACAAGCAGGAGATTGTGGATGTGGCTGTGAAAATCGGCACCTATGAAACTTCGTCCCTGCCCTATGAGGATTGCTGCACGGTGTTTACCCCCAGGCATCCGGCCACCAGGCCCAAAATGGAAACCATCCTGGCCGGGGAGGCGCTGCTGGACACCCAGGGGCTGGTGGAACGGGCGCTGGAGGGCACGGAGGTTTTTGAGCTGTAAAGGCCCGGCGGCGTTCCTTTTTAGGGAAGCTGCTGGATTACAAAGGCCAGCGCCGCGCCGGGAACCCCCAAGTACCCGGCGGCCAGGGAGGCCAGCGGGCTTTGGGACAGGCTGAGCTGAAAGGGAGACAGCGCCCAGTTGACAAGATAGATCAGCGCGATGCCCAAAAATACCTTTTCGCAGGCCCGCAAAAAGCCCTTGCGCGGCGTCAGGCGCATGCAAGCCCAGCAGACCAAAGCGCTGGGGACCGCCAGGCAGGCAATGAACACGAGCTTCTGAACCATAGTCTCACCCCTTTGACTGCTTCATTTTATGTAAGCACCCCTGGATTCAGAATCCTTGCCGCCCTCGCGGGACTGCCGCCGGGGGCGGTTCAGTCCGTAATGCTTGTAAAAGAGCCCGGGGCAAGGGCCCAATCAAGGATTTTCAGGGCCGGGTGTCGAATTGTAGCATTTACCGTACCTTTTGGGCGGCTGCCGGAAGGCGCATGATGATTGAGGAGAGTCGCCGATGATTCGAAAAGTGCTTTCTCTGCTGATGGTGCTCTTGATGCTGCCCGTCCTGCCCGCTTCTGCGGACACGATTGCGATGACGTTAAGTCCGAGCCACTTTGCGGCAGGGGAAACGTTGTATATCTATTTCGTAGTTCCTGTGGCCGGGCCGGTGGACATGGTGGCGCTGGATGCCCAGGGCCAGCAAAAGGCCGTTATTCTGGAAAACCATCAAGCCCTGGAAGGGGGCAACGAGCTTACCTGGGACGGAATGAGCGGCGGGCAGCCGCTGCCTGCAGGGCGTTACGCGCTGCACCTGACCCAGGGGGAACAAAGCGTGGACATGGACATCACCCTCATTGACGGCGGGGACGCCGTGGCGAGCCGGGTTTCCACCGCCGGAGCGGGGGATGCGGATGCCGCCGCTTCCGAACCGGACGAAGCCCAGGATTCTCAGGAGTCCGGCGGTCAACCCCAGGCCCTGGTGAGCCAAAATGGGGGCAAGGACATCACCCCCGCCCATTTGAGTACCCATGTGCCGGACCATCCCCCGGAGGGCTGCTATTGGTGCACCCCCATGGACCTTTCGGATGAAGCGGCGGTTTGGGCCATGCTCACCGCCCCGGTCACCGTAGTGGACGGGCACCAAAAGGAGCAGTACATCCTGCGGGCGGAACCGGACGCGGAGTCTGAGGGCGTGGGCGTGGTGACCTGCGATTCCCAGAGCGTCCACGTCCTGAAGACCCTGGACAACGGCTGGACCTTGGTGGAGACCTATTCCAGCTCCTTCCACGATTCCAAGGTGAAGGCCTGGAACGCCTTTGTGGCGGGATACATCCCCACCAAAAAGCTGAAAACAAAGCAGGTAAACCAGGAATACGGCATGATCGTGGACAAGCTGACCCAGGAGCTGTACATCTTCAAGGACGGGCGCCTGTTCACCAAGCTGCTGGCGTCCACGGGCCTGTATAACGAAAGGCAGCCCTACAACGAAACCCGCTCCGGGGAGTTCCTGATCGTGTCCCGGGTGGGCGAGTTCCGTTCCGACAACATGTTTTGCTCCATGGCGCTGCGCTTTAACTCCGGCGACCTGCTCCACGAAGTGCCCCATGTGAAAAATGGCGATGGCACCAAAAACTTCAAGAATACGGAGTACAAGCTGGGCACCCGGGCCAGCCATGGATGCATCCGTGTCCAGCGCCTCAAAAACGAGGAAGGGGTCAACATGACCTGGGTCTGGGACAACATCAACGTGGGTACCAAAATGGTCATTTGGGAGGACTTTGCGGGCCGCCAGATGGATTATCCCGATTTCTCCACGCCGCTGTACTATAACCCGGACGGGGGCAGCAACTACCATTCCGACCAGAACTGCTCCGCCGTGAAAAAGCAGTACCTGCCCCTCACCGCTTTCACCTACGGGGAATTGACGGATTCCCCCTATGACAAGCTCACCCCGTGCCCGTACTGCACGCCTCCCCGCAGCAAAGCGGAAATCGATGAGATCAACCGCATTCACCTCACCGAATCCCCGGGCATGGTGCCCCAGACACCCGCCAAAAAGAAATAAAACGCCTGAAAATCCATTCATCCCTGGACGCAGCCCTATACGGATTTTGTGAAGAAAATATCAAAATCCGGCTTGCGCTCCAGGGATGAATGTTGTATAATCTTGTGGGATAAAATTGGTCACGCGGGACTATTTTGTCCCATGAGGGGTGTGGCGATGCAGGACGACTATTTTGCGCTGATGCAGAAGCTGGCGCCGGATTTGGCCCAGCAGATTGAACGGCGGGCCCTGGTACTGGAGCGGATCGACGCGTTGCAGCCTGTGGGGCGAAGGCTTTTGGCCGCGAAGCTCAACCTCCCGGAGCGGGAGGTGCGCACCGTGGCGGCGCTGTTGAAGGAGCATGGATTGGTGTCCTTGGATGCGGCGGGGATGTCCGTCACCGCCGAAGCGGACCATATCCTGCCCGCGGCCAGGCGGTTCAGCCGGGAGCTTCGGGGGCTTACGGGTCTGGAGACGGAGCTTAGCCAAAAGCTGGGCGTGGCAAAGGTTTTTGTGGCTCCCGGGGATGTGGACCAGGACCCCCACGTGCTCCACGAGGTAGGCCGGATCGCGGCCAGTAGATTGCGTTCCTTTCTGCAAAGCGGCTCCACTTTGGCGGTTACCGGTGGAAGCACCATCCATGAGGTTGCCTTTGCCCTGGCCGCGGGCACGCCCATGAACGTAATGGTGGTTCCCGCCCGGGGAGGGATCGGCAGGTCCGTGGAAACCCAGGCCAACACCGTAGCCAGCGAGATCGCCAAGAGGCTGGGGGGGCACCACCGGCTCATGCACCTGCCGGACCATTTGGACGAGCAAGCCTTGACAGAGCTGAGAAAGCTCCGGGAGATCACCGAAACCCTGGACCTGCTCCAAAGGGCGGACGTGGTGCTTCACGGCATCGGACGGGCGGACGACATGGCGCAAAAGCGGATGCTCACCTCGGCGGTGCAGATGGAGGTGCGGCAAAAGGGCGCGGTGGCCGAGGCCTATGGCTGCTACTTCGACCTGCAAGGCCGCATGGTATACTCCGCTTCCAGCCTGGCCCACGACCTGGGGGCGCTGAAACCCCGCTGCGCCATGCTGGCCGTTGCCGCCGGGGCCCGCAAGGCCCAGGCCATCCTGGCGGTGATGCGCAGCCGCCCCCACACCATGCTGGTCACGGACGAGGGCGCGGCAAGGACCATACTGAAACTGGAGAGCTAACGGATTGCTCGCCCCCAGGGGCTTTGCAATAAAAGATTCCCACCATCAGCTAAGGAGTGTGCGTTATGGCGAAGAAAACCATTGAGGACATTCAGGTATCCGGCAAAAAAGTGCTGGTCCGCTGTGATTTCAATGTTCCTCTGGACGAGAACAAGAACATCACCGATGAAAACCGCATTCGGGGAGCGCTGCCCACCATCAAGTACCTGATGGATCACGGGGCGCGCGTCATTTTGTGCTCTCACCTGGGACGCCCCAAGGGCGGTTTTGACATGAAGTATTCCTTGAAGCCCGTTTCCAACCGGCTGACCCAGCTTTTGGGCAAGGAAGTGAAGCTGGCGGACGACGTGATCGGCGCTTCGGCCCAGAAGCTGGCCTCGGAGCTGAAGGACGGCGACGTGATGCTGCTGGAAAACGTCCGCTTCCATAAGGAAGAGGAAGCCAATGATCCCGAGTTTGCCCAGAAGCTGGCGGCCCTGGCCGAGGTGTATGTGAACGACGCCTTTGGCACCGCCCACCGCGCCCATGCCTCCACGGAGGGCGTGGCCCATTACCTGAGCCCCGCCGTGGCCGGGTTCCTCATCGGCAAGGAGCTCAGCATCATGGGCAAGGCCCTGGAGGACCCGGCCCGTCCCTTTGTGGCCATTTTGGGCGGCGCGAAGGTCAGCGACAAGATCGGCGTGATCACCAACCTGCTGGAGAAGGTGGACACCCTGATCGTGGGCGGCGGCATGAGCTATACCTTCCAGAAGGCCCTGGGCGGAGAAATCGGCAAGAGCCTGCTGGAGGCTGACAAGGTGGAATTGGCTAAGGAGCTGATGCAAAAGGCCAAGGACCGGAAGGTGAAATTCCTGCTGCCTGTGGACAACGAGGCGGGGGATAGCTTCAGCAACGACGCCATGCGCATCACCGTCCATTCCAAGGAAATTCCCGACGGATTTGAGGGCATGGACATCGGCCCCAAGACCCGGGTGATCTTCGCCAATGAGATCACCGGGGCGGGCACCGTGATCTGGAACGGCCCCATGGGCGTGTTCGAGTTTGAGAACTTCGCCGAGGGCACCCGGGAGATTGCCAGGGCTATGGCCGAGTGCAAGGGCGTTACCATCATCGGTGGCGGCGACAGCGCGGCGGCTGTGGAGCAGATGGGCTTCGCGGACAAGATGACCCATGTGTCCACAGGAGGCGGCGCCAGCCTGGAATACCTGGAGGGCAAGGTCCTGCCCGGCGTGGCCGCTTTGAACGACAAGTAAAAGCAGCGTTTTCCATTGCAGTACGCAGGCCGCCCTTGGGCTGCCTGCGTACTTTTGCCAGGGGATTGGGCTTGAAGCGGATGGGGAGGAAAACCTCCAAAATTCTTGTTTCGCACGCCGAATCCTGATACAATCTAAAAGGGGCCACACAAAGCCGGCCTCCAGGAAAGAGGTACATGTTGATGCGCAGACCCATTATCGCAGGAAACTGGAAAATGAACAAAACCCCCGCCGAGGCGGCTAAACTGGTTCAGGAATTGATCCCCACTGTGAAGGACGCCCAGTGCGACGTGGTGGTGTGCGTGCCCGCCACGGATTTTGCCGCCGTCCGGGAAGCGGCCCAGGGCAGCAACATCCGCCTGGGGGCGCAGAACGTGCATTTCGCCGCCAGCGGCGCCTATACGGGTGAGTTGAGCGCGGAAATGCTCAAGGCCTGCGGTGTGGAATATGTCATCATCGGCCATAGCGAGCGTCGCCAATACTTTGGCGAAACGGACCGCACCGTGAACCTTCGGGTCAAGGCCGCCGTGGCGGCGGGCCTGATCCCCATCCTCTGCGTGGGGGAACTGAAGGAGGAGCGGGAGAGCGGCTATACGGACGCCCTGGTGGAATACCAGACCCTGATCGCCCTCACCGGCCTTACCCCGGAGCAGATCAAGGAAGTCGTCATCGCCTATGAGCCGGTGTGGGCCATTGGCACGGGCCTGGTAGCTACCGACGAGCAGGCCAACGAGACCATCGGCGTGATTCGCGGCGCCATTGCCCGCAAATACGGCCAGGCCGTGGCGGACGCGGTGCGCATTCAATACGGCGGCAGCATGAACCCCGGCAACGTGAAGGGCCTGATGGCGCAGCCGGAGATCGACGGCGGCCTCATCGGCGGCGCGTCCTTGAAAGCGCCGGATTTCACCGCCGTGGTGATGGACCGCCAGTGAGGCGTTTGCCTTATCACCCAAAGGGATACGGAAAGAAGGAGCAAATATGGGAAAAACCATGACCGCGCTGGTCATTATGGATGGTTTCGGCATCAACCCCGCCCATGAGGGGAATGCCATTTACCAGCAGGGCACGCCGCATGTGGACGCGCTGATGGAAAAATACCCCCACACCCTGCTGGGGGCCAGCGGGATGGATGTGGGCCTGCCCACAGGCCAGATGGGCAACAGCGAGGTGGGGCACCTGAACATGGGCGCGGGCCGCATTGTGTATCAGGAGCTTACCCGCATCACCAAGGATATCGAAGATGGGGACTTCTTTGCCAAGAAGCCGCTGGTCAACGCCATGGACAAGGCCAAAGCCGCGGGCAAGGCCGTTCACCTGATGGGCCTGGTCAGCGATGGAGGCGTGCACAGCCACAATACCCACCTGTACGCGCTGCTGGAAATGTGCAAGCAGCGCGGCGTGAAGGACGTATACGTCCACTGCTTCCTGGATGGCCGGGATGTGCCCCCCACCAGCGGCATTGACTTTATCAAAGAGCTGGAAGCCAAGATGCGGGAGATCGGCGTAGGGCGGATCGCCACGGTCATGGGCCGTTACTGGTCCATGGACCGGGATAATCTCTGGGACCGGGTGCAAAAGGCCTACGACGCCATCGTGCTGGGCAAGGGCCAGGCCGTGGCGGACAGCGCCGCCCAGGCCGTGGAGCAGAGCTACGCCAAGGAAGAAACCGACGAATTTGTCAAGCCTACGGTGGTTTTGCAAGGCGGCCAGCCTGTGGCTACCGTCCAGCCGGAGGATTCGGTGATCTTCTTCAACTTCCGCCCGGACCGGGCCCGCCAGCTGACCCGCGCCTTTATCCTGCCTGATTTTGCGGGCTTTGAGCGGGGCAGGGGCTATTTCCATGTGAACTTCGTGTCCATGACCCAGTATGACGAAACCTTCACCGGCATTGACATCGTCAATCCGCCGGAGTCCTTGGATAACACGTTGGGCGAGTACCTGTCCGGGTTGGGCAAGACCCAGCTGCGCATCGCGGAGACCCAAAAATATGCCCACGTCACCTTTTTCTTCAACGGCGGCGTGGAAAAATCCAACCCCGGAGAGGACCGGGAGCTGATCCCCTCCTCCAAGGTTGCCACCTTTGACTTGAAGCCGGAGATGTCCGCCTACGAGGTGGCCGAAAAGGCCGTGGAGCTCATCGACGCCCAGAAGTATGACGTGATGATCCTCAACTTCGCCAACTGCGACATGGTGGGTCATACCGGCATCATGAAGGCGGCCATGGAGGCCGTGAAGGCCGTGGACATCTGCGTGGACAAGGTGGTGGAAGCCATTTTGCGCAACGGGGGCCGGGCCTTTGTGACCGCGGACCACGGCAACGCGGATCAAATGGTGGACCCCCAGACCGGAGAGCCCTTCACCGCCCATACCACCAACCCCGTGCCCTTTATCGCCGTGGGGCCGGAGATGATCGGCAAGAAGCTGCGGGAGGGCGGCCGCCTGGCGGATATCGCGCCCACCATGCTGGACAGCATGGGCATCCCGGTTCCCAAGGAGATGACGGGCAAGAGCTTGCTGGTGAAATAAGCGCGGGCCTTCAAGGAAAAAGATGAACCCTTTATGGGGGGCAAAAAACAGGGTGGCTGCGGGAGCGATTCCCGGCCACCCTGTTTTTGATCCTGGTTGTTCTTATTGCTTAACCCACAGGGGTCATGGAACCACCAGGTTGGCGTTTCTGGGGCTTACGGGGGTATCCTCCATCACGTCCTGTATCAAGGCGAGGCAGCGGTCCATCACGTCCTGCTGGTCCTCCTGGACAAAGGCGGGAGAGGGCATGTCGCTGATGAGCACCCGGTACAGGGTCTTGCCTTCCTCCTTTCCCCGCCAGACATAGGTGGGGGAGTAGGTCAGGCGGTCAAAGGAAACCGTCCCTGCGGAGAGGTCGTAGATGACGTTGGCGTGCAGCAAGATTCCGGCGATGGAGGAACGGTTTTCCCGGTTGTAGGTGAACAGGTTGCCCAAGGAGTACGCGCAAAGGGTTTGGGACACCTTGCCGTCCCCCCGGTGGGCGGTGAGCGTCTCCACGGTTTGCACCGTGCCGCTGCGGGTGCCCAGGATGATGTCCACCCCCGCGTCCGCGAAGGCCTGGGCCAGTTCCCGCTGTGACCGGGTGGGGGAGGAAGCGCCCTTTTTCCCCCAGGAGAAGGAGGCGATGACCACCTGGGCCCCCGCCGCCCTGGCGGCCTCAACATCCGCAGCCACAGTGGGCAAGGTGGGCGGAGCCAGGGCAAAGGACTGCTCCTCCTTGGACAGCTTCTTTTTCCCCACGGAGCTGAGATCGCTTTGGTAGCCCAGCAAGGCCACCGATACGCCGTTGATGTTCACGATATGAGGATGCTCCCGATCCTGCTGGCTGGCGTAGACCCCATAGCTGCTCATGCCCGCGGCGCTTACCGCTTCCTGGGTGGCTTGAAGCCCGCCGATGCCGCTGTTGAAGATGCCGTCATGGCCAAGGGCCAGGCAGTTGATGCCTCCCTGGGCAATGGCGGCTACCGCCTCGGAGGGAATGTTGTAATCGCTGAGCTTTTCCGTGGGAAAGGAGATGTTCTCCAAGGTGGCAATGGCAAGGTCCGCGTTGATCTCGCTTTTGAGGGCCTCCAAAAGGATGGAAAAGCGGTATCCGGAATCAGTGGTCAGTGCCTTTTGCACGGAGCTGTTGATGTTGATGCTTCCCGTGGCTGTGAGGGAAAAGGAAACCTCCTTGGGGGCCGTTACCAAAACGGGGCTGGGGGTTGCCTGTTCCACGGAGGGCAAAACGGCGGCCCCCAGGCTGCCGCTTTGAGACCCGGAGGAGCCCAGGGAAAGAAAGGACTGGTCGATGGAGACGGCAAGCTTGCTGGCGTCAAACTGCAAATCCACGTCTCCCATGAGCCTGGGAAAAAGCCAAAAGCATCCCACAACCACCAGGCTGGTCACCATCACCATGGTAACCGTACCCAAAGAGATGCCTCTGCGCTGCCGCCTTCTGCCCATTTTCCATCCTCCCAAAGTACGGCCAGTGAAGCGGAACCTTTGATTTTGCTTGACCAACCGTTGACGCAATGATATCATATTGCAAGATGATATGCAAGCGAGGGAGTGGACGAGGATGAAGATCAGCTTTTCGACTTTGGGCTGTCCCCGTTGGACCTGGAATGAAATCGTGGCTACGGCCAGCGACCTTGGCTATGACGGCGTGGAGGTTCGCGGCGTGGGCAAGGATATCTCCGTGCCCAGCATTCCGGCGTTTTCCGACGAAAACGTCGAAAAGACCATGGCTGAGATGGAGCGCCAGCATCTGTCCATTTCCTGCCTGGACAGCGATTGCTGCATCCATTTGCGGGAGACCCAGGAGGCCGCCGAGGCGGAGGTCAAAGCCTACATTGCCTTGGCCAAGAAGCTGAAGGTTCCGTATGTGAGGGTCATGGCTACGGCGCCGGTGCCCCAGCCTGTGGGAACGGTGGACGAGGGCTATGTCCGGGAAAGGGCCATTGCCTTGGGAAGCCTGGCCCAGGAGCAGGGGATCAAGCTGCTGATTGAAACCCACGGGGTGTGGAGCGACAGCACAAAGCTGGCCCGGCTGCTCAGCACCCTCCATTCGGAGGGGATCGGCGTTTTGTGGGACGTGCACCATCCCTACCGTTTTGTGGGGGAAAAGCCCGAAACCACCTATCAAAATCTGCGCCCCTGGCTGTGCCACACCCACTTCAAGGACAGCGTCGCCACCGCCGAGGGCTTCCGCTATGCCCTGCCGGGCTTTGGGGATGTGCCCCTGGAAGATACGATCCGGGTTCTTTCCGACGGTGGATATGACGGTTTCTATTCCCTGGAATGGGTGAAGCGCTGGGATATGACCCTGGAGGAGCCGGGCATTGTTTTCGCCCATTATGCCCATTATATGCGCACGCTTTTATAAGCCGCCGGGAGTATCCAAGAGGAACGCCTCCGGTATAGTACCGGAGGCGTTCCTCTTATCCTTTGGCCGCGTTTTGCGTGGAACAGGGCATTACCACGTTGCCTTCCCCGCCGCGATAATGGCGTTTTGGTGGTCCGGGTCCACCTTGTCGCTGCCGTGGGTTTTGCTGTTTTTGAAATGGATGCAGAACACCCCTTCAAAATCGTTGCCCTTGAAGATATCGTCCCCGTGGGGCATGCCGTTCATGGACGCCGCGTACACATGGCCGTTGTACTTGATGAGGATGGGCCTTCTTCTCCAGCTCCAGGCTCCGCCGTAGATGCCTTTCATGGTCTTGGTATCGGTGGAGGTAAGGGGCTCGGCGTCGATGTGGTCTCCGCCGGACCAGCGGATGGCTTCAAAGGTCTTGCCGGTGCGGATGTCCTTGATGGTAAACTTGGCATTTTTGGGGATCACGCTGGTCACGTTGTCCTTATACCAGTCCAGAACCTCGGTCTTGATCTCCTTCTTGGCGCTGGAGCTAGAACTGGAGCTAGAACTGGAACTGGAAGAGGAGCTGGCGGCGGTGCCGCCGAACAGCACCCGAAGGGTGGACGCTCCCGCGATGCCGTCCTCCTTCATGCCGCGCTTCTTTTGAAAGCGCTTTACGGCTTCCACCGTCTTCGCGCCATAATCGCCGTCGATAGTCCCGGAGTAATACCCGAGGAGTTCCAACGCTTGTTGGAGCTTGGTCACCTTGCTGCCGGAGTCGCCTTGCTTGCTGGCCGCGGGGATGCTGCCGATCTCCGAGAGGCTGCTTACGGTTTTCCCCGAGCTGGTGGACTTGGCGCTGGTTTTGGAGTCGCTGGAGGTTTGGGTGGACGCGGAGGTCTTCACCGGCGCGTCGATATCTGTTTTTTTCGCACATGAGCCAAAGATCGAGGTGATGGTGGCCTTTCCGGCTACGCCGTCCGCCTGAAGCCCCCTGTCCTTTTGATAGCTCATGACGGCGGCAATGGTGCCTTCCCCATAATCGCCGTCAATCCTTCCATCATAATACCCCAGGATATCCAGGGCCTTTTGGAGCTTGGTCACATCCTTGCCGGTGTTGCCGATCCGCAGAGCGCCTGGGGCGTCGCCCAGGGCTTCAATCTTGGATTGGTTCGCCACCACGGAATTCTTGCCGACTTTGACATACTTTTTCATCACATAGCCGGTATACTTGCCATAGTTGACCTTGTACCATTTGCCGGAAAGGTCCAGCAAGGTCACTTCCTCGCCTTCGGGAAGGGTTTGAAGGGCCTTGGATTCCGTGTCCGCTTTCTGGCGCAAAATGACTTTGGCATTTAGGGTGCCGTTTTCGGCAGCCATGGCGGAGATGGATCCCAAGCACATCACGGCTGAAAGAACAGCCGCGGTCCAGCGGCGGCGCGGAGCGCCGGAGGAACGAAGCTCTTGATGATGGGCTTGATGCATTCTGTCATACCTCCTTGCAACAGTGAGCACGAAAAGCTCATGCTGATAATATTACGAAATTATTAAGATGTCAAGACGGTCCGGGCATCATTTACAATCATCACCGCCTCCCAAAGGGGGAAAATTTCCGGAAAAGTGTCTTTTTTTCCCAGGGATTGGGGTAACCTATTGACGAAAGGGGCGAGGGAGATTAAACTAAGAGAAAGTAAAAGGTTTTGATGTCCCTGTTTTTCCTGACAGGGGGCATTCACTTTTTTCACGGTAAAATACCCATCCCGCTCCGTAGAATTTCAAATTGGTTGGAGGGACCGAAGATCGCTATGAATCAGATGAACGGTACGTTTACGCTCGCATTTGTTGAGGAGGACAACAAGCAACGGGTGATTTTTCGCGTGGCGCCGCTGTCCACCCGGGAGGGAATCACCTTTCGCAACGCCATGGAGGCGTTTCCGGATGAGGGAAGCCTGCGCGTGGTTCCTGACAAGCGGGAGCAAAGTACCTTCAAGGAGCGCATGCGCGCCATGGGCAGCCTGTGCGTCATCAGCCTCACCGGCAGCGAAGGGAAAGAACTGGTGAAGGTGCGGCAAAACAAAAACTATGATCCCGGCCAGGGGGAAAAAAACCAGCTTGCGATTTATTCCGACGTCATCCAGGAGTTTGCGGAGGGCGCCGTGTTTGAGGTGCTCTCCTGGAACAAGGAAGGCGTGGACTATGAAGCGGAAAAGCTCCTCACCAAGGAAGTGCTGCTGCTATCCAACAAGGTGCTTTACGGTCCCGTTCCGGCGGATCAAATCGCCTGTGTGGAGCTGGCGGAATTGAAGCCCTTTGGCAATGACCGCTTTTTGCTCCATACCGTGGAGTTGCCGGACCATGGGGTTCACACGGTGTATTGGAATCCGGAGGAAACCATAAACTGGCGTCAGCGCCGGGGAAGCCTCCACCGCAGAGGTGACAAGGGGGCCAAGGAAGAAAAGGGCGGCGAAGCGCTTCCTTTACATATTGTGGCAAAGGAAAGCCATCTCACGGAGATCGCCGCGGACCTTGTACAGGCCCTTCCCAAGGAGGTAAGCCCGCTTCCCCTTATGGATGACCTTCAAAGCCCAAAGCAGGAGAGGCCGGTTTTCACCCCGGAGGATGTGATGGACGAGGCGCTGCCCATTGGCGCGAGGCTGAGCATCCTGGATGCGGACATTTCCTTTGACGAGCAGCTTTCCAAACTAAATCAGCCTGTTTCGGACCACGCCAACCATTTAAACGCCAAGGTGGCGGCTGTGAAGTTGAACGATACCAAAGACAGCGCGGCCCGCTTCCTGGGAACGCCCCTGGTACGGGAGGCACGCCAAGGGCTGAAAACCGTGGGTAGGCCGGAGCCTTTGCACCAAGTGGTGGAACAGCAGCTCAAGGTGGCCGGCGAGGAGAGAAGCAGCGGGGAGCTGAAGGGCGTGCGGTTTTCCCGGATGGAAAACCCCATTGAAAACCTGCTCCTGGCCGTGGAAGAGGCCTGGCAGGACCGGGATACCCGCGCCCAGGCCGTGGCCGCCTTGGTGGAGAACCAGGGCTTTGTGGACTCCCTCATGGAGGCGCTCCGGCGCAAGGGCCAGGACCCGGGGGTGGTGGCCGCCGCCTATGCGCAGCTGGAAGAGCTGGAGGCGGAGCGGTTTCAGATTTTGGTGCAGCTGGATCTTGCCAAGACGGAGCAGCGAAAATACAAGGAGGAGCTGCTGACGGCCACCTCCCAAAAGAAGCGGGAGGAGATCGAGGCCCTGCGCCATGAGGTACACTGCCTGACCGAGAAAAAGCAGGATTTGGAAGAAACCCTGCGGGAGCTTTCCTTCCAAACCCAGGATTCGGCGCAGCAGGTCCTTGCCCAAAAGCTCACCAGCCTGGGGGGCATCGCCCAGGACCGGGTGCTGATTTCACCGGTTGTGGGAAAGCGCCATGAAGTCCAGGAGATGGTGGACCGCGTCCATGGACGGATGAATGCCCGGGGCTTTCAGCTCAGCGAGGACGACGCCCTGAGCCTGCTGATCCTCTTTTCACAATTTCCCGCCTTCTGCTTACAGGCAAGCAGCCTGGGGAACGCCCAGTTCTTCGCCGCCACCTTCCTGGAAGCCTTGGGGCTGCAAAGCGTCAGCTCGACGCTGCATCCCAATGCCTTTGTGGAGATCGCCAGCCTGCTGCCTGAGGATGAGCGCCGTACCCCCACCGTAACGCTGCAATTGGCTGGCACCCAGGCGCTTTCCGTTTTCGGCCACAGGACCCTCTACCTGGCAAGCGCCCTGGAACAGCCCCAGCGTGGACAGGGTATGGAACCGGCCTGCCCTGTGATGAGGGTACCGCAGTTGACTCCCCAGAATGCGAATTCTGAAATTCCGCTGCCCGCCTTGAACGCTCCGGCGGCCCTTTCCTCCTTCACGGAGCTGGGAATGGCAACCGCTCCGCTGCTGGAGGAATGGGAGCGGTGGTTTGAGCAGTTTCAAAGGAACGTGATGCACGCGGAAGTGACCATTCCGGAAACCACCCTCCTGTGCATGCGCCGGTTTGTGTCCGTGGCGTGCCAGACCCACCGGGAAGGGTTTTTGGACGCGGTGGACCGGGCCATGAGCCATTGGGTGGTGCCGCAGTTGATCGCCGGACGGGCCCAGGCGGCCCGGGCCCAAGAGGTTTTGAAGGGCTTGCCCCGCTCCTTGGAGGCGGTGCTGGAGAATCTGCCGCTGTAAGGCCGGAATGAGCGCAGACGAAAAATGGTCCCCTGTACTTGCCGGGCAAGCACAGGGGACCTGTTCTTTGGAAAGGGCGTTGCCGCAGCATTACAGGGCCGCCGCTTTTTCAGGGGAATCTCCGGGGCTTATGGGCGGCGAAGAATACCGGGCATTCCCGCCCGCCTCATTGGAACATCGCGTTGAGCAGCTTGCCATTCACGGCGTCGAACTCGGCCCAGCAGGTGTAGCCTTGGGCCAGCGCTTCCTCATCCTGGTAGATCACCAGCCAGATGGGAGATAGCACCATGCCGTTGGCTTTGTCGGGGGCCCGCATGGGGGCGTAGGTCAGCCGGACGCTGGAGACGGAGGCCACCTTCGCGGGAAAGCGGGAGGCGGCCACTTCTTGAGGCAGCCTGTCCAGAACCGCCTGGGGGCTGACCAATGTTTCAGGCGTGCCGTATACTTCCCCGGGGATGTACATATCCCGGAGGGAAAGCGCCACCACGCCCCGCTGGGTCACATAGGCGTATGCGCTGAAAATATCGCCGTTCCCCAGGTTGGGCCCGTCCCCGGGCTTGTGGTAGCTCAGGTAAAATCCTTCGTCCGCCGCCGTGGCCTGGGTGTAATCGTACTGGGGCAGGTTTGTGTAGAGCTGGCCCGAGGCGATGGCGGCGTTCAGGTCCGCACCCAGGGCCGTGATGCGCTCCAGGCTCATATCCAGCGCGTAGTCGCATGCATACCCTACAATCCCCAGCTGCTCCAGCAGGGCTTCCAGGCGCGCCTGAGCCTCCTTTAGGGTGATGTGGGTCAGGGCTGTCTTCTCCAGCTGAAACACCCGGTCATGGTCTCCCGGCCAGCCGTGCATGGCCCAGGAGGCCAGGTCCGCAATGGCGCTGGAAAGCGCGGGCATGGGAATGATGCTCGGCTTCAGCGCCCTGCCGTCGCCGGGACTGGCCAGCTCCGCGCGGGCGCTGGCATCGAAGGTACCGCTGTTTTCATGGTAGAACAGCGCTTCGGCGGCCAATTGGAGAACAGCTTCATCCTCAAAGACGATCTCCCACTCCCCGTGGCTGGCAACCCCGGACTGGTTGAACAGCTCGGGCCGCAGATTGTCTTTGAAATTCCGGGCCGTGGCCCGGTAGATGGGCATGGTGCCGGTCTGGGTATAGGCCTCGGGCACGATGATCTCCGGCCCGTCCTGGGAGGCTGAAGCGGGCGTTTCGGGCAAGGCGTCCGAAGGAAGTGGCTCAGGCGCTTCCTCAGAAGCTCCTTCCACGCCCCTGTTAATGGGGGCGGGCTTGATTTCCACCCTCCAATTTTCGCCGTGCCGGGTATCCTCCAGCATGTTGCCGTCCGGGGACATCTCACAGGCGGATACCCACATTTCAAGGGTGTAGGTTTCTCCCTCTCCCACAGCGTAGGCGTCCGACACCTCAAAGGAACACCGGATGCTGCCGTCCCGCTGCGGCACCGCCCCATAGCCGATACTTTCCGGGGACAGCATCTCTCCGCCGTCCACGCCGATCAGGTCCGGCAGCATGCGAACCACCAGCAGCTTGCCTCCCTTTTCCCTTGCCACCTCCGCAAGGGTGGGCGCGCCTGCGGGCGCTTTTTCCGGTTTGCCGCCCTCGCCGTGGATATCATAGCCATAGGGATCGTCGGGCCAATAATCCTCTGGAAGGATGACCAAGCCGCTTCCTTCCTGGGGGCGAATGGTTCCCACGCCGTACAGGCCGCCGGAGCGGTAGACCACCTCGTCCAAAGTGAATACGACCCCGTCCAGGGTGAAGGACTGGTTGGCGGTAGCCACATCGCCCTTTTCCAGCCAGGCTTGCATGTCCTTTCCATACAACTGTCCAAAGAATGCCGTTACCTGGGATGAGAACGCCGCGTAGGCCGCCGCCGTCAGCAGCAGCACCATCGCCGCGGCGATCAAAACCGTGCGGACCGTGAGCTTCCGTTTCATAGGCTCCTCCGTTTTCTTCAAGGCGAAGGCGACGCGATGTTTGAAGCTTTCGGGTGTTGCGCCGTACATTTTTTTGAGATGATCCTGTTTCATGCGCGCACCTCCTCCATGTTCAGCGTATCCTTGAGGAGAAGCCGCCCGCGGTACAGCCGCGATTTGAGCGTACCCTGGGGCAGCCCCAGCATCCGGGCGGTTTCCTCCACAGAATAGCCCTCCACATAGTACAGCACCATCGGCAGGCGATACTTTTCCTCAAGGGAGGTAAATACTTGATAGAGATCGGGCAGCGCGTCGGGCGCTGTTTCCCGCTCGGGTAGCGTATCGGAAGGCACCTCGCGCTTGCGGCGGCGAAGCAAGGTGTGGCATTCGTTGATGAGAATGCGGATCACCCATGCGCGCATAGCCCGGTCATCCCGCAGCTTGCTTTGCTTTTGCCACGCCTTGACAATGGCCTCCTGTACCGCGTCTTCCCGATCGCACAGCTGTGGCAGAAGGGTGGTGGACACGCGGTACAGCGTGTCCTGTATCGCCACGATGCGATTGGCAAACTCCTCTTGCGTCATATCGTTCCTCCGTGCGGTGCAATGTCGCTTGTAAAATCGATCTTACCCTATGAAGATGTTTCAGGGATGCCCCAGGTTGCATCCTTGCGTTTTTTCTTGAAAGGTAAGGAGGAATCCTGCGGATGCCTTTCTTACAGCACAAGGCCTATGGCGGCTGGAGGCCGCCATAGGCCTTGTGGCATAGAGGGACAGGATTGAAACTATTGCGCGTTGGCCATGGCCTGGGTCAGCTGTCCCATGGCGGCGGCCACATCCGAGGTGGTGGGGGACGGGCTGCCAATGACGTTCTGGAGGTTGTACATGGCGTTCTGGATGTCCTGATACACCATGGAGGAGGGATCCAGCATGTCCATCACCGCCCCGGCGCTTTGGAGAAGCTGCTGGGCGTCGGGAATGAGGGTGTTTTGGACGAAGGGATCCACGCCACCGCCCTGAACGTCTTCGGTGTAGCCATAGCCATGGAGGGGACAGGCCACGGGCCTGTTGCCATAATCCCCCAGGTATTCGGAAATCACAGCCCCGTATTTGCCGTCCAGCAGATTGTACAGGGGATGGCCGTTGGGGATCACCACCACGCCCTTGTTGGCCCGGTATTGCGGGGGGCACCATTCGGTGGCAAGCATGTTGCTTTGGGTACAAATCACCATGGTTTGGTGCATCTGGCATTGAACCGTGGGCGCGGTGCCCTCCAGCCAATAGTCCGTCACCACGCCGTGGCCCCGCACGTCGTTGCGGCACGCGTCCGTAGCCAGCTGGCCGCTGACGGAGCAGGTGGTGGCCTTTACCAGATGGTACTGGCCGGGGTCTCCCTCCAGAATATCCCGGTTGCCCAGGCCTTTGGCGTCGTGAATTTTCTTCATATAACTCTGCCAAAGGGGCGCGGCGCTGGTGCCGCCCGTGGCCTTGGAGGAGAGGGGCTTGTAATTGTCATGCCCGATCCACAGGGAACTGGCGTACCAGCCGGTGAGGCCCGCGAAGAACACGCCCCGCTGGTCGCTGTTGGTGCCGGTTTTTCCGGCCACGGTCTGCCCGCTGATCTTGGCCCGGGTGCCCGTTCCGCTGCTGATGGCGCCCTTCATCATATCCACCACCAGCCATGCGGTGGAGGGCTTGAAAACCTGGCGGCGCTCCTGCAGGGCGTGGCTGTCGTACACCACCCGGCCGCTGCTGTCCGAGATTCCCAGGAAGGAGACGGGCTGCTGGTAAACGCCGCTGTTGCCCAGCACCCCGTAGGCCACGGCCATCTCCACCGGGGAAATGCCGCTGGAGCCTAACGACAGGCCAAAGGGCGTGGCGTCGATGTGATCGCGCCTGACGCCCAGCTTGAGCAGATAGTCCACGGAGCGGTCCAGCCCCACCAAGGTCATGAGGGTCTGGGCGGCGCCCACGTTATGGCTCTGCCGCAGGGCCTGCCGCAGGGTTTCCGGCCCCACGTAATCCCCGCCGCCATAGTTCTTGGGCCAGGTATCCTGTCCGTCGGAGCCCTTCCAGCCCTGGATGGGAACGGGCATGTTGTATACGATGCTGGCGGGGGAAGCGCCCAAGTCAATGGCGGGGGCAAAGACGCTGATGGGCTTGATGGAGGAGCCCACGGGCATCTTCATATCCGTGGCCCGATTCAGGGTCTTGCGCTGGGTGGGCTTGGTGCGCCCGCCCACAATGGCCTTCAGCTCCCCGGTACGGTAGTCCAACACCACGGCGGAAGCCTGGGGCTGAATGACCTCCGTATAGGTGCCGTCGCTGTTTTTGGCCCGGTATACCTTATCGCTAGGGTCCCGCATGGCGGGATAGTTCTTCCAGGTTTCCAGGGCTTCCTCCACAATGGTTTGAATCTCCGGGTCAATGGCCAGGGTGACATGGTAGCCGCCGGTGCGCAGCTCGTTCTCCATCTTATAGCGGTTTTCGCTGTTGTCCTCCAGGCCGTTGAGCTTCAGGAAGCAGCTCACCACATCCTTTACCGCGTACTCCACGTAATGGGCGTAGGGGTACATTCCCTCTCCCTCGGTGGTGGAGGCCTGAAGCACCGCCGCGGTGGAAGGGTCCAGCGCCTCCTGATATTCCTGCTGGGTGATCCACTCCCCATCCAGCATGCAGCGCAGCACATAGTTGGTGCGGTCGTTGGTGAGCTTGGCGTAGTCGGTGGTGTCCGAGGCGCGGGTGTAGAAGTTCCGGCGGGGATTATAATAGTAGGGATTATTGGTCAGCCCCGCCAGCATGGCGCATTCCCGGAGGGTAAGCTGGGAAAGCTCCTTGCCAAAGTACCCCTGGGCGGCCACCTCCACCCCGTAATAGTTCTCGCCCAAGTAGATGGTATTCATATAGCATTCCAGGATCTGCGCCTTGGTGTACTTCGTCTCCAGCTGCATGGCCAAATAGGCTTCCTGGATTTTGCGCTTGTAGCTGAGCTCGTTGCTGAGCACGGTTTGCTTGATCAGCTGTTGGGTGATGGTGGAACCGCCCTGCTGGGTGTGGGAAACGAAGTTTTGAATAAAGGAGCCCACGATGCGCTTGATGTCGATGCCGTTGTGGGTATAAAACCGGGCGTCCTCCACGGCCACAAAGGCGTGCTGGAGCTTTTCGGGCATCTGGGCGATGTTCACCATCACCCGGTTTTCCGTGCCCTTATAGTCGGTGATCACATTCCCCGCGGAATCGTAAAAGAAGGAGGTTTTGTCCTGCTCGTCCAGCAAGGCCAAATCCAGGGTGGGGGAGGTCTCCATGTAGGCCTTGGCAATCCCCAGCACCGCCCCGGCCCCCGCCAGGGCGAACATGAGGGCAATCAGCAGCAAAAGCCGGGCGGAGTTCACCAGCACAGAGAGGATAAAATTCGGCTTTCCAAGCCGGGGCCGGAAAATGGTGTGCCTTTTGGGGGGCAAAAAGTCCACGTCCTCCGGCTCCGGGGCGTGGTACGCCGGGTCTGCGTCATGATAGGCATAGGCCGCCTCGTCTTGAAGATAAGGCATGTCCTCATAGCCCTCCTCCTGGGGAAAGGCCGCGGGATTCCCGGGTATGAAATCAGGCTGATTGTACAAAGCCAAACCTCCCAATAGGGGAAAGCCCCCAAATGGTATACGGGCACAGGCAAAACGCCTGGGGAGCGCCCGCCGGATCGCTTTCCATTATACCATAGAGGGGAGCCCTTTTGCCACCGCCGGGCAGGGCGGGATACTTGGGAATTTATGAGTGGTTTTTGGCGGAAAAGGCTCATATTTTTCAAAGAGTAAAGGGGGAAAAGCAGCGGTGGCTAGATATGGAAAGGGCAAGGCAAAAGGGCGGTCCGGGCGGATTTTTTTACTTGTGTTACTGCTGGTGCTGGCAATGGCCTTGATGATGGAACGCAACCTTACGCAAGTGATGCTGGATATGGCCTATGCCAGGGCCTATTCCCTGGCTGTGGAAACCATCAACCAGTCGGTTTGGGATGTGATGCAAGGCGGGGTGACTTATGACGAATTGATCATCACCCAAAGGGACGACCAGGGGAAGGTGACCATGCTCCACGCCAATACCGTGCGGATGAACGAGCTGGCTACCAAAACCGCGCTGATGGCCGAGGCGGAATTGGGCCTGGCGGAGAACCAGCAAATTGAGATCCCCCTGGGAGCGGCCCTGGGCATCCGGTTTTTGGCGGGCACAGGGCCCCGGGTTCCGATCCAGATTCTCCCCGTGGGGGCCGTGAACACCCAGTTCTCCACGGAATTTGAATCCGCGGGCATCAACCAGACCCGGCACAAGATTTCCCTGATCCTGGCCACAACGGTCCGGCTGGTGATTCCCTCGGGCTCCAAGCGGGTGGACGTGATCAGCACCGTTCCCATCGCGGAAACCATCATTGTGGGCGCGGTTCCGGACAGCTTTGTGGATGTGAACAATCGGGACGACCTGCTGAACTTGCTGCCATAGGGAGAAAGTATTACTAAAAAATTGAAAAAATATGTCACCTTTGCAAGAAAGATATGGCTCCACCCGGCGCCATGACCCCGGATAAAAGGGATGAAGTCTTGTTTTGCTTGACATACGCGCTTTTATGCAATACAATAAAACAGTAGCAATTTGTGATCCCAAGCAGTCATGCGGTATATTTAAAAACCGTATGGAAATCATATCTATGAGTCATTCGCTTGCGAACCGTCATCGTCGGCCGGTTTGCCGAAGGGAGGAAGGGCGCGCCTTCGCGCCCGCGGGCTATTATGAAACGGAAAGCGCTAGTCAGTATGCTGCTTATGGCCTTGCTGTCGGCTTGGACTTGCTTTGCACTGGCGGAGACGGACCCCATCGTCTGCACCATGGAGGTGAGCCCCCAAAACCTCACCGCTCCCGGCCCGGTGAACATCACTATCAGCATCTCCAACTCCGGCGATACCGACATGAAGGATCCGGTGATCCTTTATAACCCCATCAACCAGCTGGTGACGGATTTTGGCGACAACGGCACCGCTATCCTCAAGGCAGGGGAGACCAAAACCTGGACAGGCAGCTGGGATGTAAACCAGCGGACCCTGGAGAACGGTTCCGTGGTCTTCTTTGTGAAGTATACGCTTTACAAGGACAATGGAGACAGCTATTCCCAAAGCCAGCCCATTCGCGGAAAGATCGGCTATCAGGCGGCTGACGCGGGCATTGACGTGAAGCGTACCATCAGCCCGGGCACGGCTCGGGAAGGCCAGACCGTCACCGTAAAATACGATATCATCAATACGGGCACCGTGTCCCTGACCAATATCATCGTGCAGGAACACAACACCATCAACAAAACCCCTCAGAAGATCGCCGAATTGAAGGCGGGGGAAACCGCCCAGGTGAAATTCCCCGTCACCATGGGGAAAAAGGACCTCACCAGCCAGGCGGTGATCTCCTACCAGACCGCCGAGTCCAGCACCAAGGAAACCGTTGAGGTAGCCGCCTCCACCATCGTTTACGGCGAACCGGCCATGAACGCCAAGCTCACCGCCAGCGCAAAGGGCGTTGCCGTGAACGGCAAGGTGACCTTGACCCTGGAGCTCAGCAACAAGGGAAATGTGGATTACAGCGACCTTCGGGTCACCGATCCCACTTTGGGAGAGGTGTTCTCCAACCAGTCCCTGACAAAGGATGGGAGCTTGAAGCTGGAGAAGGAAATCACCCTGACCCAGACCACGGAGTACCAGTTCACCATCACCGCCATCGACAATACGGGCACAGAGGTGTCCTTGGCTACGGACAGCCTTACCCTGACCGCGGTGGACCCGGACCAGTCCTTGCACCTGGTGGTGGAGGCAAACCCGGACCGTACCGAGGTGTACGAGCAGCCGGGCCGCGTGCGCTTCTCCGTCTCCGTTACCAACGACAGCCAGGTGGATGCCAAGGACGTGGAGATCCTCCATGGAACCACCAGGATTTATACCTTTCCCTCCATCCCCGCGGGAGAAACCCGGAAGCTGACCCGGGACGCCGCGCTTTCCATGGCCGGAAAATACCAGTTCACCGCCTCCACCAAGGACGCGCTGGACAATACCCTTACGTTCCCAAGCAACGAAATGCGGATCGCCTTCTCTGTGCCGACGCCCGCGCCGGCCACGCCGACCCCCGCGCCCAATCCCACGGTGGAGCCTGTGTTTGTTCCCCAGACCATGCCGCCCATCCGGGACCAGAGCATCGGACGGATTCCCAAGATCATTCAAAGCATTCTGCTGCCTGTGCTGATCATCAGCGGCTTGCTGCTGATTGGCTCCGCGGTGCTGCTGGCGATTGCCACCAAGCGCCGGGCCGAGCAGAAAAAGGCCTCGGAAGCGGCTTACGATCATCTGGAGCGCTCCAAGCGTAGGGACTACGTCTCCCCCGCGGAGGTGGAGGAGGCGGCAGAGGAAGCGGGCAAGAAAGCAAAGGATGCCGCGGACGCCCCGCCCGCCCTGAAGTCCGGGGCCAAGCGCAGAGACAGCCTGGATCATGACAAGACCGAGGTTCCCCTGGACGACGTGGAACTGCCCCATATGAAATATGTCCGGGACGCCTATGACCGGAAAGCCTCTTTGGAGGTCAGCGAGAAGCGCCGTTCCGCTTCCAGCCTCTATGACGAGGAGGACCTCTACGGTGCCCAGGATGTTTTTGCCGATCAGGAGCAAGAGGGCGTTATGTACGAGGAGCCCTACGACGACGCTTATTCCGATACGGACGATTACGCCTACGAACAGGAAGCCGGGGATCAGGACGGGTATGGGGATACGCGCCAGGGGACTTCCGGCCGCGGCTATGCGGAAGAGTATAGCGATGAGTATCAGGATGAATATAGCGATTCCGATGAGGGGGACCAGGAGGAGAAAAAGCTGGAGGGCAATGACCGGGATGAGCGCTTCTCCGACCCCTATGAGGAGGAACCCGGCAGTTCCGTGGATTCCTATGGCGACGAGGACACGCCTCGCCTGGAAGAAGCGCCTCCCCCCAGAAGGGCGGGCCGCGCCAAGCGGGAGACCCAGGGCCGGGAGCTGGGATCGTAACACAAAGAATCCGGCTTGCTCCAACCAAGCGGATGAAAGTCACAAGGAACTGTGGCGGGGCAGCTTGCCACAGTTCCTTTTTGGCATACCGCCATCTCCGTTCCGGCAGCGAAGGGGGCGGACAAAAGGCCGCTCCAGGGCCTGGAAAGGGTGCGGCCCATAGCGGTCCCTTGGAACGGGGATGTCCCGCCAGGAAAGCCGGGGAGGCAAGGCGGCGGGGGGCTTTCGCCAAAGGGCTTTCCGCGATTGAACTTTTGCCCGGAAAACGATATAATACCTCCGAGATACATCCCGGAGGGGCGCAGATGGCAAACAGCAAGAACATTGAGTTGCGCAAAAAGCAATATGTGAACACCCTTTTGGGGATCATCCGCCGGGAGCCCCCGGCTTCCCGCTCCCTTCTCAAAAAAGCCTCGGGATTGAGCATGGAGACGGTGTTGCAGACGGTGGAGGGCCTGCTGGCGGATGGAACGATCTACGAATCAGGCTCCGGGGGAGCGCCGGTGGGCCGCAAGGCCACATGGCTGTCCATCAATCCCCAGGCCTGGTATTATCTTGGCGTAAAATTCACGGATTTGAAGCTCTGCGGCGTGCTGATGGATTTTGACGGCCAGGCGGCTTTGACGCGGGAGGTTTCCTTTTCCGAGAGGGTGACCGTGGCGGAGCTGCTGCGGGGCATGAGGGGCTGCATCACGGAGCTGCTGGACAGCTTGGGGGAGAGGAAGGACCGCGTACGGGGCATTGGCGTTGGCGTTCCCGGCGTGCTGGACCGGGAGGAAGGGGTCTCCCTTCGCTATGCCAACATTCAGGACCTTTCCGGCGTTCCCATCAAGAGGCTGCTGGAGGAGGAGTTCGGCCTGCCGGTGCGGGTGGAGCAAGCCCTGAAAATTACCCTCACGGCCCACCGCATGGCTGCGGAAAACGCGAAGCTGCGGGACATGCTCTTTGTGCTGGTGAAAAGCGGCGTGGGCATGGCCGCACTGCTCAACGGGCGTCTCCACTATGGCACGGGGCACTGGGAAGGGGAAATTGGGCATTTGCAAGTGGCCTACCCGGGGAGGCGGTGCAGCTGCGGCCGCTTTGGCTGCCTGGAGAGCGAGATCGGCTACCGGGCCCTGCGGGCCCGCATGGAAGAAGGCCTGGCCCAAGGGGGATTTCCCATTCTCCGGGCAAGGCTGGAGGGGCGCGAGCCCCGGGTGGAGGACTTGATCCAGGCCCTGGCGCTGGGCGACCCGGACGCCGCCTTGCTGTTCGGGCATGCCTGCGGGCTCCTGGCGGATGTGGTGGTCCACGCGGTGGTGATGCTCAACCCCCAGAAGATCATTTTTTCCGGGGAGCTCACCGGCGGGACAGGCTTTTTGGACAGCATGTCCCAGGCCATAGCGGAGCGGTGCCCCCGGGAGGCCGCCAAGACGCTGGCCTTGGAGGC
Organism: Candidatus Limiplasma sp.; assembly: GCA_034927815.1. Lineage (GTDB taxonomy): Bacteria > Bacillota > Clostridia > Christensenellales > Aristaeellaceae > Limiplasma. The sequence continues at coordinate 36,846 of JAYFPK010000030.1, read as the reverse complement.
CACCACTACGGATGACGCCTTTGACGCCCTGGGGGCCGCCTATTTGATGATGAACGAAGAATTTCCCATGAACGCCGCGTTGCGGCCTTAAGCCGCAAAGGGCCTGCCCAAACGCTTTCCCCCGGCTGGCCGCCTTTTGCTTTTTTGACTTTTTTACCCAAATCCTTTAGAATGAAAAACAGCCTACCTATGATAAGGAAGGAGCGGATCGATATGCAATATCGTCCCTTTGGAAAAACGGGAGTCTCCGTTTCTGTGCTAGGCTTTGGCGCGATGCGCCTGCCCCAGAAGAACGCAGATGGACAAGAGGTTTTTGACCACGAGGCAGGGGTACGGCTGCTGCGCCAAGGCATTGATATGGGCATCAACTACGTGGATACGGCGCCCGGGTACTGCAACCAGGAAAGCGAGGTCGTCGTCGGCAAGGCGCTTCGCGACGGTTACAGGGACAAGGTGTCCCTGTCCACAAAGCTGCCCAGCGACGCCGGGGGGCACGACGCCGCTCGCAAGAGCCTGGAGATTTCCCTGGAGCGCTTGCAGACCGACCACATTGATTTTTATCATCTCTGGAACCTGTCCTATGAGAACTTTATCAAAGACAGCATTCAGGAGCAGGTGCGCATGGCCCATAAGGCTTTGGAAGAGGGCATGATCCGCCATTTGAGCTTTTCCAGCCATGACAAGCCCGAGAATATCATCAAGCTCATTGATACGGGACTTTTCGCCTCCATGCTCTGCCAGTACAACCTGCTGGACCGGGCCAACGAGGAGGCCATTTCCTATGCGGCTGAAAAGGGCCTGGGCGTGGTTATCATGGGGCCCATAGGCGGCGGAAGGCTGGGAACGCCCTCCCCCCAGGTTCAGGCCTTGCTGCCGGGTAAGGCGCATTCCTCCCCGGAGATCGCGCTGCGTTTCGTGCTGACCCATTCCTCGGTGAGCTGCGCCCTCAGCGGCATGGGTACCCCGGAGATGGTGCAGGAGAACGTCCGCGTGGCCTCCTCCCAGGAGAGCGCCCTCACCTCCGAGGAAAAGGAACAGGTTACCCGGGCCATGGAGGAGCACCAGGAACGGGCCAAGCTCTACTGCACGGGGTGCAATTACTGCATGCCTTGTCCCGAGGGCGTGAACATTCCCCTCAACTTTGAGCTGATGAACTACCACCGGGTCTATGGCCTGACGGAGTATGCCAAGTCCACTTACGCCGACATCGGAACGGTGCCCTGGATGAAGGGGAAGAAGGCCTCCGCCTGCGTGGAATGCGGGATATGCGAGGAAAAATGCCCCCAACACCTGGAAATCCGCAAACAGCTGCAAGAAACCGCAAAGGTATTGGAAGACTAAGCGGCGCAAGGCCCGGCGAAAGCCGCCAAGCGCATGAGATGCCGCAAGGAAAGGGGAAGCCCCATGATCGATTTTATTTTTGAGAATCCCTGCAAGATTATTTTTGGGAGAAAAGCCCTGTCCCATTTGGGAGAGGAAGCCGCCCGCTATGGAGATAAGGCGCTGCTGGTGTATGGCGGCGGCCAGATCAAGCGCATGGGCCTGTATGACCAGGTGATGGGCCTTTTGGCGGAGAAGGGAATCCAGGTATGGGAGCTGGGCGGGATTCGGCCCAACCCCATGCTCTCCCGGGTATACGAGGGCATCGAGCTCTGCCGGAAGCACGGCATCGGCCTGGTGCTGGCTGTGGGCGGCGGCAGCGTCATTGACACGGCGAAATCCATCTCCGTCGGCGCGGTGTACGACGGGGATGTGTGGAATTTCCACGAGGGCAAGGCCGTCCCCGTTTCCTCCCTGGCCGTGGGCACGGTGCCCACCATTGCCGCCGCGGGGAGCGAAATGAGCTATTCCTCCGTGATCACCAACGAGGACGGGATGCGCAAAAAAGGGTTCAACGCCCTGGCCAACGTTCCCAAATTCTCCATCCTCAACCCGGAATACTGCTTTACGCTGCCGCCCTACCAAACCGCCTGCGGGGTTGTGGACATCCTGGCCCACCTGATGGAGCGGTATTTTACCCGGGTGGAGCATGTGATGCTCACAGACCAGATGATCGAGGCCTGCATGCGCACGGTGATAGCGCAAGGACCCATTGCCATGGCCCATCCCGAGGACTATGACGCCCGGGCGGAGCTGACATGGGCGGGCGCTTTGGCCCACAATACCCTGATGCAGACCGGCCGGGTGGGGGATTGGGGCAGCCATAAGCTGGACCATGAGCTGAGCGCTCTGTACGATATCGCCCACGGGGCGGGGCTTGCCATCGTGTTCCCCGCCTGGATGAAATACGTGCTGCCCCATGCCCCGGCGAAGCTCAGGCAGTTCGCCGTCCAGGTCTTTGGGGTTCCCGAGAACTTTGGGGACGAGGAGGCCGTCGCCCTGGAGGGAATCCGCCGGTTGGAGGCGTTCTACCGCTCTTTGGGGATGCCCACCCGGCTTGGGGAGGCCGGCATCGGCGAGGACCGGCTGGAGGAAATGGCGGACAGGGCCACCTCCGATGGTCTCGTGGGGGTATACCTGCCCCTGGACCGGGAAGCCGCCTTGGCCATTTACCGTTTGATGAAGTAACAAAACCGGGATCACGCTTCCCACCCTCCCTCGGGTTGCCCAAAAGGCTCGAAGGGAGGGCGTTTTCATTGCTAAAGCGTGCTTTTTGTAAAACCATCGGATAGATTGGGAACAATCTCCATCCTTGGTCCGTCTTATGCACAATGGGAAGTTCCACAAAAGGAGGCCGATGCGCCGATGCGAGGGAAAGAACAGTGGAGAATTCCGGTGGCTCTGATGCTTGCGCTATGCCTGTTGAGCAGTCTTTTCCCCTTGATGGGAAGCTTGGCGGATGCCATTGATGGGAGCGGGGAGGAGATCGCCTCCACCCCCGTGCCTACGGAGGCGCCCAAAGAAGATATTACCTATCCGGGCCTGACCCTGGAAGCCGAGATCGGCTACGACGGCAGGGTCACCTACCTGCGAAAGCTGCCGCTGCGCGTCACCCTGAAAAACCAGGGCGGGAACCTTGCGGGCACGCTGGCGGTGAATATCTACCGGAATACGGAGGAGTATGACCGGTACGAAATGCCGGTTTCGGTGGCCTCCCAGGCCGAGGTCCAGGCGCAGCTCCTGGTGGAGCTCACCACAAAGCAGAAGGATTACCAGGTGGAGTTCCTGGTGGACGGGAAGGTCATCGCCTCCCGGACCCTGTTGCCCAGCAGCGTGATGGATCCCAAAATCATGCTGGTGGCAACCCTGTCCGAAAAGAAAGCGGTCCTGTCCCAATTCATCTTTTCCGACACCAAGGACCCCTTGAAGCGCGGGGAGTTTTGGCAGGTTGTCCCCCTGACGGCGGACAGCTTCCCTCAGGACCCGAAGATGCTGGAGGCCTTCGCCTTCCTGGCGGTGGACGGCATGGACCTCTCCACCCTCAGCGCGTCCCAGCAGAAGGCGCTGAAGCAATGGCTCCAAAAGGGAGGCATTGTGTTCCTGGGGGGAGGGGCCCAGGCGGGCCTGGGCTTTCCCTTCTTTACCCAATTCACCGGGATCACGGCGGGAAGTACAGCCCAAAGCCCGGAGGACATCACCCCCTCCTTGCTGTCCTACGTGAAGGCCGCAGAGCCCACCTTGGGAGGGGCGGCGTCACAGGGGAATGATACGTCGGCCTCCCAGGGCGGGGCCGTATTGCTGACGGAGCTGAAAAACGCCAAAAACCTGCTGGCATCCTCCCAGGATACCGGGCTTTTGGACATGACCCGGGTGGGGGACGGGGTGATTTTCACCGCGGCCTTCTCCCTGTCGGACAAGCCCCTGGTTGATTGGCTTAGCACCACCGCGTTCTGGCAGCGGGTGCTGGTCACCGCCATGGGGGACCAATACAAGAAAATCTCGGATCTCTATCTCAATTACTATAGCCGCAGCAACGAGTATATTGACGGCAGCATCCTGGGGATGGTTCCGCTGCCCAATGACAGCAGCTTTCTCATCCCCTTGGTTTTGCTGCTGGTGTTTGTGGCGCTGGTGGGCTTTGGCAGCTATTGGGTTTTGAAGAAAAAGGACAAGCGGGATCTCATGTGGGCCACCATCCCGGCGCTGTCCGTAGTGTTTGTTGTGCTGCTGCTGGTGATGGGGAATAACATGAGCTTCCGCCAGCCCGTAGCCGTGATCTCGGGCATCGTAAATCAGGACACAGACGGGATGGTAAACGCCACAGCCTCGGTAGGCATGAGCGTGGCGGAGCGCACCCCCGTTGCCATCTCTTCCCAGCAGGGGCGGATCAGGGCTGCCCAGGAAAGCTATTACACGGGGGAGGAGCCTCCCAGGAACTACCGGCTCCGCTACATCTACACCCAAGGGGAGCAAGATTCCATCACCTTCCCGGCCAACGCGTCCAGGACGGTGAACTCCTTCTTTGTGGACGGCGTGGAGCTTCCCGAAATCCGGGTCAAGGGCGATTGCTGGTGGGAGAAGGACGGGATGCACATCACCTTGGTCAACGAAGGGGAATACCCCTTCCAAGCGGGGCATGTGGTTACGCCTATGGGCTACTGCGCCGTGCCCGCGCTGCTGCCGGGGGAGGCGGCAAGCTGCGTGATCGCGCATTCCAAAAACGAACAAGAGGAAAAGAAGAACGCGGAGCCCACCTATAACGCCTATGGCAATCCCTCCATCACGGCGGGAACGCTGCTGACCACCGCCCAGCAGAAGTATATCAACATCTACTCCATGACCGGGGCCATCGTGTATCCGGAGCAGTATACGGACGGCAAAGCCGCCGCCCCGAAGCTGTCCGGCCAGGAGCAGACGGAGCGTTCCCTGCAGTCGAGCCTGTATAACTATTGCATCAACGCCCGGAACATGTACGAGGACAGCGCCGCCTTCTACTACATGGTTCTGGACGACAGCCTTTTCCCCATTCAACTTACCGCCAACGGGGAAGCGGTGAGGCGCAGCGCCCAGCGCAACATCATCAGCGTGAAGCTGCAGTACCATGCCGTCAGCGAAAGCGGACTGGTCAACTATCCCAAGGGATTGGTTCCGATTTACGAGGCCGCGGCGGGCAGCCAGGGCAACGTGCGGGGCGCGCAGATCACAGGGGTCCGCTACCGCTATTACCGCCTTCAGGACAAGCCGATGTTCTGCTTTGCCATCCCCCAGGAGGCCAGGGATATCCAGCTGAACCTGTTGGAGATTGGCATAGACTACAGCTATTCGGAATCGGACATGCAGATTTGGAACGCGAAAACCGGGGAATGGCAGCTGATCGATCCCAAGAAGGAGCTGCTCAAGCAGGTGGAGTGGAACGACTGCCTCACCCCGGAGGGAGAGCTGTTTGTACAGTATATGCCTAGCACCTCCAATGGGGACGGCTATGCGGAGATCGCCTCTCCCTACATGGTGCTGGAAGGGAGCGTGCGGTAATGCTTCAATTGGAAGGATTGACCCGGTACTACGGCCATTTCCTGGCTCTGGACCACCTGAACATGACCATTGGGGACGGCGAGCTCCATGGGTTTGTAGGCCCCAATGGGGCGGGGAAAACCACCACCATGAAGATTCTGGCGACGTTGCTGCGGCCTTCCGAGGGCACAGCCACGCTAAACGGCGTGGAGGTGGGGAAGAATCCCAAGCAGATTCGCCGGATGATGGGCTACATGCCGGATTTCTTCGGCGTGTACGACAAGCTCAAGGCTTGGGAATACCTGGACTTTTACGCCCGGTGCTACGGCTTTGGCTACAATGAGCGCATGCATATGATCGATAGCTTGCTGGAATTGGTCAACCTCCAGGACAAGCGGGAGGCCTATGTGGATGTGCTGTCCAGGGGCATGAAGCAGCGCCTGTGCCTGGCAAGGGCCCTGATTCACGATCCCAGTTTGCTGATCCTGGACGAGCCCGCCTCGGGCATGGACCCCAGGGCCAGGGCGGAGATGAAGCAGATTCTCCGCACCCTCAAGGACATGGGAAAAACCGTGCTGATCTCCTCCCACATCCTGCCGGAGCTTTCGGAAATGTGCGATTCCCTGACCATCATCGATCATGGCAAGCTGGTGTTTTCCGGCTCTGTGGAGGAGCTGGAGGGCCATATGAGCGGGCATGCCCCCATCCGGTTGCGCCTTTTGGAGCGGGAGGACGCCTCGGTGGCGGAGGAGGCGGTGCGCTTGCTCAAGCAGCTTCCCGGCGTCTCCTCCATCAACCAGGAGGAGCCCACTTTGCTGAGCCTGGTTTTTGACGGCACGGATCAGGAGGTGGCGGAGTTGCTGGCGAGGCTTACCGCCCAGCTCCCCGTGCTGGACTTCCACCGCCAGCCGATGAACCTGGAGAAGGTCTTCATGGAGGTGACCCAAGATGATTAACCCCATTCTGGCGTCCTCGGCCCGGCAGCGGATGCGCTCGCTGCGCACCCCCATCCTGGTGACGCTGTACAGCTTATTACTGCTGGCCTTCGTCTACTTCTTCTCCTTCAGCGCCTTCGGCCAAGCCTCCTTTACCATGGGCCAGCTTCGCAAAAGCGTGGAGGGGTATGTGTACCTGCTGGTGATCCAATTCGGATTGCTGGTGTTGGTGGGCCCGGCCATGATGGCGGGAAGCATCGCGGGGGAAAGGGAGCGGCAAACCCTGGACCTGCTCCATGTGACCAACACCAGCTCCATGAGCATTGTATCGGGCAAGCTGATGGAGAGCTTCGGCTTCCTGTGCCTGCTGATCATCTCCTCCTTGCCCATGATGGGGCTGATTTTGCTCACCGGGGGCGTGGATATTGTGCAGCTCTTAACCGGCGTGCTGTTTTTGCTGCTGGTCGCCCTGGCCACCCTCAGCGTCGGACTGTGCGCCTCCGTGTTTTTCCGGCGGACGGTGACGGCCACCGTGGTGGCCTATCTGACGGTCTTCGCCATTGGGGCGCTCACTTTGGTTCCCCTCCTCTACGACGTGCGGCGCTTTGGGGACCTCTACAACGCGATCCGGGACGCCAATGGCACCCTCACCGTCCTGGACGGCTACACGCCAGTTTCCTTCCTCACCAACCCGGCCCTGGGCCTGTTTTCCCTGATCGCGGACCAAACCAAGCTGATGCATTCCACCATCGGCCAGTTCAGCCACACCCTCAACGTGACCTTCGACTACCTGCCCTTTGGCAAATACGCGTGGTACAACATGGCCTTCATGGCGGCGGCTTCGGCGCTGCTGGTCCTTCTCTCCGCCCTTCGGCTGCGCTACCGCAAGGCTGACCGGCCCAGGATCAGGAGGGGCAAGTAATGATGAGCCTTGAGGCAGCCCTGCGCTGTGTCCAAAGGAGAATACGGCTGGAAAAGGCGCTGGCCTGGGGAAGCCTGGGGCTGGCCCTTGGGGCGGGCCTGGCGCTGGGGCTGCGGATCGCGGGGTTTTTGTGGCCCCTGGAGAACCTATGGATTTTGAGCGGCCTTTGCGTACTGGCGGCCATGCTCCTGGGGGGGCTGGCGGGCCTTGTGTGGCCGGTATCCTCCCGGCAGGCGGCCCGCCGGGCGGACGCCTGCGGCCTCATGGCCAGGGCGCAGACGGCCCTGGAATGGGAAAAGAGCCGCCCTGAGGATTTGCAAAATCCCATGATCGCGCTCCAGCGCCAGGACGCCCAAAGGGCGCTGGGCACCCTCAGCCTGCGGGAGGCCATGCCCCTGAGGCCTAAGAAGGTGTGCTTGGCGGTCGCCTCCGGCTTGCTGGCGGTGACGGTGGGCTTGGGCTTTGTGCCCAACCCTCAAAACCGGGTGTTGGAGGCCAAGGCCGCCTTCCGCCAGGAAATGAACAAGCAGGCGGCCTTGATGGAAGACGGCGCGGGCAAGCCGGACGACGCGGACCCCAAGGCCAGCCAGGAAAGCCGGAAGATTTTGGGGGAACTGGCCCAGAATTTGCGCAAGGCGGAAAGCCCCCGGGAGGCGCTGACCGCTCTGGACCAGGCCCAGCGCAAGCTGGAAAACCTGCGGCAAAACGACGCCCAGGCTTTGCGCAGCGCTTTGGCGGCCCAGGGCATGGAGGATCTCGCGGCGGCCCTGGAGAAGGCGGCCACAGACCCTAAGGCTTTGGAAGAAGCCCTGGAGCACAAGGAGGCCCAGCAGCTGGCCCAGGATTTGGCCCAGGCGGCTGAAAACGCCCAATCCGCCGCCGCCCAGCAGGCCCTAAGCCAGGCTTCCCAGGCAGCGGCGGCCGGCAACCTCTCCCAGGCCCAAATGAACCTGGCAGCCGCGGCCACGGGCTCCCAGCCCTCCGGCAGCCAAGCCGCCGCCCTTTTGCAAATGGCCCGCAATGCCACCGCCCGGGCCGGACAGGCCATGATGGCCGCCGCCCCCGGCAGCGCGGCCCAGGGCCTGATGGCTTTGGGCATGCAAGCGGGCAGCGGGCAGCAGGGAGGTTCCGGGGTGGGCATGTCCGCCGCACAGGGCGCAGGCAGCGGCGCGGGCATGGGCAGCACCAATACGGACGCGGGATACCAAAGCCACAGCGGGAACGCCCCTGTGCAAGGCAACGCGCCTGCCAAGGAGAAGCTGGGGGTGTACGAGGCCATCTACGACCCCACCCGCCTGGGAGCCGAAGGGCAACTGACCCAGGAAAGAGGGGAAATCGGCCAGGGGGAGACCAGCGAGGCGCAGCTGGGCCCCGGCTTGGGAAGCGTTCAGGAGAGCGTGCCGTATTCCCAGGTGGCCTTGGAATACCAGCTCTCGGCAGTGCAGGCGGTGGAAAACGCCGATTTGCCGACCTACGCGCAAAAATGGGTGGAGAGCTACTTTGCCTCTTTGCTTGAATAGGGGAGGATCACCATGATCTCAAAGGAAGAAATTCTGGAGTTTGGACAGACCATCGGGGAGATTCGGGCGCAGATCGCCAAGGAAATGATCGGCCAGGAAGCGGTGATCGAGCAGCTGCTCACGGCTTTGATCGCCGGGGGCAACGTGCTGCTGGAGGGCGTGCCCGGCCTGGGCAAAACCCGGTTGGTGCGCACCCTCTCCCAGGTGCTGGAGCTGCCCTTCTCCCGCATTCAGTTTACCCCGGACCTGATGCCCGCGGACATCACCGGTACCAACATCATCGTCAAAACCGAGTCCGGCAATGAGTTCCGCTTTCAGCCCGGCCCGTTGTTCGCCTCCATCATCCTGGCGGATGAAATCAACCGGGCCACGCCCAAGACCCAGTCCGCCCTTTTGGAAGCCATGCAGGAGCACAGCGTCACCGTGGCGGGCATCTCCAGGGCCTTGGGAGAGCCGTATTTTGTGCTGGCGACCCAAAACCCCATCGAGCAGGAGGGAACCTATCCCCTGCCGGAGGCCCAGCTGGACCGCTTCATGCTGAAAATCCTGGTGGAGTTCCCCTCCTTGGAGGAGCTGAGCCAAATCGTGGGCCTGACCACCGGAGGGGAGCACGAGCCCGCCCGGCAGGCGGCCAACGGGGAAACCCTCCTGCGCTTGCGGGAGGTGGCCCAGAGCGTTCCCATTGCGGAAGCGGTGCGCACCTATGCCTTGAAGCTGGTGCTGCATACCCACCCGGAGCTTCCCGGCGCGCCGGAGGTTTCCCGCAGCTTTCTGCGCTACGGGGCCAGCCCCCGGGCCGCCCAGGCCTTGGTCTCCACCGCCAGGGTGCGGGCCTTGGCCCAGGGCCGCTACAACGTGGCCTTTGAGGACATCGACGCTATGGCTCCGGCGTGCCTGCGCCACCGGATCGCCCTGAACTTCGAGGGGCTTTCCCAGGGAAAGACCGTGGACGGGCTCATCGGCGAGCTGATTCAAAGCCTGGCCCAGAGCCGGTAACGCACGGGGAGGATCGTCATGCTGGATGAAAAATTCCTGGCGCGGCTGGACGCGATGCGCCTGAGGATGCGCCATCCCGCCGCCAACAACGCGGGCGGTTTGCGCCGTTCCAAGGCGCTGGGCAGCAGCGTGGAGTTTTCGGACTTTCGGGAATACGCCCATGGGGACGATATCCGCCGCCTGGACTGGAATGCCTACGCCCGCTTTGACAAGCTGTTTTTGAAGCTGTTCATGGAGGAACAGGAGGCCCAGGTGCATTTGATCCTGGATGCCAGCGCTTCCATGGCTTTTGGGGAGCCCAGCAAATGGGAAACGGCGGCGGGCCTGGCCCAGGCCCTGTGCTATCTTGCCCTGATCGGAGGCGACCGGGTGACGCTGTATGCCGTCCAAGGCAGGGAATTTCAGCAGACCCGGCCCCTTATGGGGCGGCAGGGCATGGTGGCCGCCGGCGAATTTTTGGAGAAGCTCCTGCCCAAGGGGCGAACGGAGCTGTCCTACGTTCTTCCCCGGCTGCCCATTCCCCAGGGGCGCGGCATGGCGGTGGTCTTATCGGACTTTTTATCCCCGGACGGGTACGAAAGCGCCCTTGGGTCCCTGCGCTACCGCAAGCAGGAGGTGTCCGCCTTGCAGATCGCCAGCCGCCAGGAGCTGGAGCCGGAGCTTCAGGACGCGGTGCAGCTTCTGGACAGCGAAACCGGAGAAATCCTGGAGATTTTGGCGAGCTACGACGTGCTCAAGCGCTACCGCAAAGCCGCGGCGGACTACCTCCAGGAGCTGCGCGGCTTTTGCCATCAAAACAGCATGAGCTATGCCATGCTGCCCGCCGAAGGGGACCTGGAGAAGATCCTGCTTCGGGAACTGGCCCGCTCAGGCCTGCTTGCATAAGGAGAAGACGCGATGGAATGGCTGTTGCCCGCAGGCGCGTGGGCGTTTCTCGGAATTGGCGTGGTGGTCCTATTGTACCTTTTGCGGCGCAAGGCCACCCGGCACGAGGTGCCCAGCCTGCTGTTATGGAAAAAAATGGAGGCCGCCCAGGAGGCCTCCCGTCCCTTTCAAAAGCTGCGCAAGCAGTGGCTGCTCCTTTTGCAGCTGATGCTGGCGGCCCTTTTGGCCTTTGCGCTGCTTCGCCCCGCCCTGCCCGGGGGGTCCCAGGGGGAGATGGCGCTGCTCTTTGACGTGTCCGCCAGCATGCAGGCGGTATCCGGGGACAAAAGCCGGCTGGAGACGGCGGTGCAGGACGCGCTCGCCCTGGTGGACGGAGCCAAGGAGGGGGACGCCATCACGGTTTTGACGGCGGGCTCCACCGTGGGCCAGGCCCTGACCCGCTCCACGGACAAGCAGAAGGTACGCGCCACCCTCAGGGAGTTGAAGGCGGAAAACGGCACGGCGGACATGCAAGGCGCGCTGTCCTTGGCCCGGGCCATGCGCCGGGACTTGCCGGAGATGTCCATCGTCGTGTACTCCGACAGCGCGATTTCGGGAGAAGACGCGGGGGATTTGGAGTTTCGAGGGGTGGGCAGCGGCGCGGACAACCGCAGCATCCTCTCCCTGCGGTGCAGCGCCCAGGAGGAGGGGCTGGCAGCCTTTGCCCGGGTGGCTAACTACGGCGCCGCCAGCGATATCACCGTGGAATGCTACGCGGACGGCGCCTTGTGCGATTTGCGCAGCCTGTCCCTGCCCCAGGACGGGGAGGAGAGCCTCCAGTTCCAGGCTCCCGCCGGGGCCCAGAGCGTGTGGGTCGCCATCCAGGAGCCGGACGCCCTGGCGGCGGACAACGTGCGCTACTGGGTAGCCCAGCCCAAGCGGGAGCGGAACGTGCTGCTGGTGACCCAGGGCAACGTGTTTGTGGAAAAGGCCCTGGCTTTGCGCCAGGACGTGAAGGTAGTTAAAGCGGGGGATATCTCCGCCTCAGGCAGCCAGGAATACGATTTGGTGATTTTGGACGGCCAGGCTCCCCAGGAGCTGCCGCAAACCGGGTCCCTTCTGGCTCTGGCTCCCGGCCGGGAGATTCTGGGCATTGCGCCGGGGGAGGCCTCCCAGGCGGCGGGAACCCTTCGGGCCCCAAGAAGCGCCCTGGCGGAGCGGCTTACCCAAAACCTGCTGCTGTCCGAATTTTCCCTGCGCACCTTTTTCCCCTTGTCTGGAGGGCAAAGCATTTTTTTTTGGGGGGATTCCCCCCTGCTGAGCGTAGCGGAGCAAAACGGGCGCAGGGCCGCTGTGCTGGGCTTTGATTTGCACGATAGCAACTTGCCCATGAAGCCGGACTTTCCCATTCTGATGCAAAACCTTCTGGATTACCTGCTACCCGAGGCTGTGGGCGCTGTGGAAGGGGCCACGGCGGGGGAGCCCGTCACCTTGGCCCTGGATGAGCGCACGAAATCGGCCCGGGTCATCACGCCCTCCGGCCAGGGGATTCCCGTCCAGGGCGGCGTGTTTACGGATACCGGGGAGATCGGCATCTATGCCTTGCAAGAGGACCGGATGGACGATACCCGGCGGACGACGCCCTTTGTATTGCACATGGCCCCCTCGGAGGCGGATGTGCGCACTGTGGCCGCTTCCAACCTGGCAAGCCAGGGCGAGACGGCCCGCCGCCAGGGAGCCGGGCGGGAGATTACGGTATTCTTCCTGCTGGCGGCGCTGATGCTTTTGCTGGTGGAATGGGAGGTGAGCCGCCGTGGGGCTTGAGTTTCTGTATCCCTGGGCGCTGGCCTTGCTGCCCCTGTCCATTGCCGCGACCCTTTGGATTGAAAAAAAATACCGGGGGCACAGGCGCTCCCTGAAAAACCGGGTGACCCTCGCCGCGCGGTTGCTGCTGGTGGCGCTGCTGACCCTTGCCATGGCCGCCCCCTCGATTTTGCTTCCCACAGGGGCCAACGTCACCTGGGTTTTGCTGGACGTATCGGATTCCACCGCTTCCGCCCAGGAGGCGGCCCGGCAGAGGCTTTCCCAGGCCATGACCCAGATTCCCCAGGGAGAGCAGGTGGGTGTGATCGCCTTTGGGGCCAACGCCATGGTGGAAACCCCCGCCTCCAGCGAAGGCGGGTTTTCAGGGGTGCGCACGGCGGTGAACCCCGAGGCCAGCGACCTGTCCGAGGCGCTGCGCCTGGCCGGGGCCCTGATTCCCGAGGAAAGCGCCGGGCGCATTGTGGTGGTGAGTGACGGGCAGACAGACGACGCCAAAGCCGCCGCCGCTGCCCTTTCGGCCCGGGGCGTGCTGGTGGACGCGCTGGCGTTGAACCCGTCCCGGCCCCAGGACGCCCAGGTCACCCAGGTCAAAATCCCCACGGAGGTCTATGAGGGGCAATCCTTTTCCATCGAGGTCACGGTGGACAGCACCTTGGACACCACCGCCACCTTGGTGCTCTATCAGAACCGGCAGCCCACCGCCACCCGGGAGGTGACGCTGCGCAAAGGGCAGAATATCTTCGCCTTTCAGGACGTAGCCAGCCAAACCGGCGTGGTGACCTACGAGGCCCGGCTGCTGGCCCAGGGGGATGAACAGAGCCGGAACAACAGCGCCAGCGCCTACCTTCACGCCTCCGGTACGCCCCATGTGCTGCTGGTGGAGGGCAAGCCGGGGGACGGCCAGGAAATGGGGAAGATGCTGGCAAGCGGCGGGATGAAGGTGGAAAAGGCGCAGCCGGAACAGCTCCCCGAGAATGGGGAGGAACTGCGCCAATACGACGCCATCGTACTGGCTAACGTGGACGTGGACAGTGTAAGCGAAGCCCAATGGAAAGCCTTGGAGGTGGCGGTGCGGGTGCTGGGCCGGGGCCTTTGCGTGCTGGGCGGGGACAGCAGCTATGCCCTGGGCGGGTACCGGGGCAGCCTGCTGGAAACCATGCTGCCGGTAACCATCGACGTTCGGAACAAGCTGCAGATGCCCGCGCTGTCCCTGATGCTGGTGATTGACAAATCCGGCTCCATGACGGAGGGGCAATTCGGCACCACCCGCCTGGAGGTCGCCAAGGAAGCCGCCATGCAAGCGACCCAGGTGCTCACGGAGCGGGATCAAATCGGGGTCATCGCCTTTGACGACGCCGCCAAATGGGTGGTGCCCTTGCAGCAGGTAGCGGACGTGGCGGCGATTCAAAGCCTTATCGGCACCATCCGCCCGGGAGGGGGCACGGCCTTTTACTCCGCCCTGTCCCAGTCCGTGGGCGCGCTCATCGACGCCCAGACCCCGCAAAAGCACATTATTTTTCTTTCGGACGGCCAGCCCGCGGACTCGGGTTTCCAGGGCTTGGCCCAGGACGCCGCGGACCACGGCATCACCATCACCACGGTGGCGGTGGGTACCGGGGCCAATACCAAGCTGATGGAGCTGATTTCCACCATCGGCGGGGGGCGGGCCTACACGGCGGGGGAGTTTGACAACATCCCCAAAATCTTCACTAAGGAAACCTTTTTGGCTGGGGGAAGCTATGTGCAAAACCGGGAGTTCACCCCGGTCATTACCGAAAGCTCCAGCCTGACGGTCTTTGACGGCTTTCCGGCACTCCAGGGCTACCTCACCGCCACAGAGAAGCCCCTGGCAACGGTGTCCTTGGTCAGCGACCAGGAGGACCCCCTTTTGGCCTGGTGGCATTATGGCGCGGGGACGGTGCTGGCTTGGACCAGCGACAGCGAAGGGGCCTGGACCCGGGATTTTCTGATGTGGAAGGACGCCCCCGCCTTTTTCGGCGGCCTGGTGACCAAGACCCTCACCAAGGAGGCCAAGGACGGCACCCTGGAGGTCACGGCCGAAAACGGCGTTTCCTCCATCCGCTACACTTTGCCCGAAGGCGCTGAAACCGTGGGCGGCGTTAAAACCCAGGCCACGGTGCTCCTGCCGGACGGCACCCAAACGATCTCCCCGCTGACCCAGACCGAGGCCGGGGTATACGAGGGCAGCTTTGAATCCCCCGGCCAGGGCGCCTACGCCCTGCGGGTGGAGCAAAAGCAAGGGGAGGAAACCCTGCGGCTCAAGGAAGGCGGCACGGTGGTGAGCTTTTCGGAGGAGTATGACCTGAGAAGCCAAAGCGCCCAGGGGGTTTTGGAGAGCCTGACCCAGGCCACCGGCGGCCGGATGCTCGGCGAAGAGGAGCCGCTGCTTACGCCCCAAAACCGCAGGGCCAGCGTCCGCAAGCAGATTACCACCCTGTTGTGCATCCTGTCCCTGATGATGCTACTGCTGGACATCGCCCTGCGCAGGCTTTCCTGGGAGGCGGCGGTGCAGCAGTGGCTGCAAAAAATCGGGGCCATGAAGGTGGAGGCGGAGCAAACCCGCAAATCAAGGCAGCAGGCCGCCACGGAAGCGGTACGGGCGGGAGGGGAAGCCCCCGCCACAGCAAAGGAGAAAAAAGCCCAGGAAAGCAAGGCCGCCGTGGATGCCGCCAGCAAGCTGCTGGCGGCAAAGCGGCAGCGCAAGCAGTTATAGAACGTTTTGGATGGAAAGCCCGGCCTGTATCACCGCCAGCAGCTTGGGCGCAAAGATGATCGCGCCGATGATGGCGGCGGCAATGGACACCACCAGGACGGCTCCCGCGGCGGTGTCCTTGGCCAGCTTGGCCCTGGGGTCCACCTGGGGCGAGACCATGTCCACCAAGGTTTCCAAGGCGGTGTTGATCAACTCCGCCATGAGCACCAGCCCGAAAAGCAGGACGCAGATCATCCATTCCGCCTTGCTCAGGCCCATCAGGGCCCCGAAGACCACCACCAGGGCCATGATTCCCAGGTGAATGGTCATGTTCTTCTCAGCCTTCAGGCTGGCCAGAATGCCTTCAAAGGCAAAGACAAAGCTGGCGAAAAAGCGGCTGCGGGGGGCGGAAAAGGGCAGCGGGCCAGAGCGCTTCTCCTGGCCGAAGTAGCGGCTGACAAAGGCGGTGAACAGGGCCAGGTACGCGATGGAGCACAGCCATCCCCCCAGCACGTCGCTGAAAAAATGCGCTCCCAAATAGATGCGGCTCAGGCCCACCAGGAGGATCGCCAACAGGAGAAAGGCGCAAAAAAAGCGCTTTTTTCTTTTGGAAAGGCCGGAGCGCAACACCATAAAGATCAGGAAGCCGTAAAAGCACGCGGACGCCATGGCGTGCCCGCTGGGGAAGCTATATCCGCTTTCCACCACCAGGCGCGCGATCTCCGTGGGCCTGGGGCGCAGAAAAAGGCTTTTCAGCGCCAGATTCAGCAGCACGGAGAGCATCATGTTCAGCAGCAGGGGGATGCGGTATTCCTTTTGGGGAAGAACTACCACCAAAGCAAAGCAGAGGGCCAGCAGCACGATCCAGCTTCCCAGCATCGTGCATACCGTCCAAAACCCTGTGGCCCATGGGGGAACCGTTCCCGCGATCAGGCCGTAAACCCGCTGGTCCACAGGCCCCATCCTTTCCAGAAACAGGGCGATGAACACAAACAAAAGCCCGGCGAACCCGGCGAGAATCCACGGAGCGTAACGGCGCGGCCTCATGGCAAGCCCTCCCTTGGGAAGATGGGACTAGCATACCATAGGATGCCACCCCAAATCAAAATGAATCTGCCGGATTTCCAGGAAGGAAGTTTGGGGAAGCGTGTAGAAAAAGGGGGAGAAGAACCGCGCTTTGAAGGCCGGGTAAGGAGTGGAATCCATGTACAAAACCGGGGTGTATTTCGGGAGATTTTGCCCGCCCCACAGAGGCCATCTCTACCAGATGATTGAAGCCTCCACCCAATGCGAAAAGCTCATTGTGGTGATTTCGGACAATGCCAACCAAACCAGGGAAATCTGTGAAAGCGCGGGCCTGCCCATGATTTCCTACCAGCTGCGCAAGCAGTGGATTTCCCAGCAGATTCAGGACATGGAGCATATTGTGGTGCGGGTGCTGGACGAAACCGACATCCCCGAGTATCCCAATGGCTGGGTGAAGTGGAGCGAAAGGATGCGCCAGGTGGTGTCCGAGCCCATCGACGCGTTCTTCGTGGGGGATATGGACTACCAGCAAACCCTGGAGGAGTACTTCCCCGAGGCCAAGGTGGAGCTCTTCGACCCCTCCCGCACCCGCTATCCCATTTCCGCCACAGATATCCGCCATAACATCCTGGGGAACTGGCACTACATCCTGGGCTCCGCCCGCCCCTTTTTCGCCAAAAAGGTCCTGATCGCGGGAACGGAAAGCTGCGGAAAGACCACCCTGACCAAGTGCCTGGCCAAGCTCTACAACACCTCCTGGTCCGAGGAGGTGGGGCGCTACTACGCCAGGGATTACCTGGGAAACGATGAAACCATCTTTACCGACGTGGACTTTGGGCGCATCGCCCATCTGCAATACGAGCAAGACTACCACGCTTTGCGCACCGCCAACAAGGTCTGCTTCTTTGATACAGACGCCACGTACACGGACTACTTCAGCGAACTGTACATGGGGCGCCGCAACCCTTTGGTACAGGCCTACATCGATCCCTCCCGCTACGATCTGCTGCTGTACTTGCTGCCGGACGTGAAATGGGTGTCCGACGGGCAGCGGCTCCACGGGGACCAGGAAAAGCGCATGGCCCTCAGCAAGCATTTGCAGGAGATGTACATCGCCCACGGCTTTGGGGACAAGCTGGTGGTGGTGGGGGGAACGTATAACGAGCGTTTGACCCGGGCCATTGAGCTGGTGGATGCCCTGCTGCCGGGGATCGCGCCGTAACGCCGCCATGGAAAGGGGCTGGGCAATCTTCTGATTGCCCAGCTCCTTTTATATCCCTCTTTATCCCTCTTTACGCCTTGATCCTTTCCAGAAACTCCACCTCCGTCAAGACGGGAATCCCCAAGGCCAGGGCCTTGTCCAGCTTGCTGCCCGCCTTTTCCCCGGCCAGGACAAAGGCGGTCTTTTTGCTGACGCTTCCGACGGCCCGGCCCCCGTGGGCCGCGATCAACGCTTCCGCCTCCTCCCGGGACAGGCTGGGCAAGGTTCCCGTCACCACCACGGTAAGCCCCGCCAGGCTGTCGGATACAGTTTCCACGGCATGCTCCGGCTGCACTCCGGCAGCCAGCAGCCGGTTCACCATCTCCAGGTTTTCCGGGAAGCTGAAAAACTCCACGATGCTGGTGGCTACGATGCCGCCGATTTCGGGAATGGCGGTGAGCTGCTGGAGTTCCGCCTGCTCCACCTTTTCCAAAGAGCCAAAGTGGGCGGCCAGGTCCCGGGCGGTTTTGCGGCCCACGTTGGGGATGCCCAGGGCGAAGAGGAAGGCGTCCAGGGCGCAATGGCGGCTGGCCTGAAGAGCCTTGATCAGGTTTTCCGCCCGCTTTTGCTGAAAGCCCTCCAGGGGAAGCAGGTCCTCTGGGGTGAGGCGGTACAAGCCCGCAGGGTCGCGGATGTCCAGCCGGTCGTAGAGCAGCTCCGCGGTTTTTTCGGAAAAGGTATCGATGTCCATGGCGTTGCGGCCCGCAAAATGGGCTAGCCGCGCCACGGCCTGGGGCTTGCAAGTGGAGCGGTTCAGGCAGAACAGGTGTGCGCCCCGCTCCGTGAGGGGCTCCCCGCAGGCGGGACAATGCTCCGGGGGAAGGATGGGCTTCTCCTGGGGTCCGGGCTCGCCGACGCGGCCCATGATCTCTGGGATTACGTCATTGCTGCGGCGAATCCAGACCTGGCAGCCGATAGCCACCTTCTTGCGCAGGATATCGCCGTAGTTATTCAAGGTGGCCCGCTGCACGGTGACGCCGCCGATGTCCGTGGGGGACAGGTGGGCCAAAGGGGTCAGCTTGCCGGTGCGGCCCAGCTCCCAGGTCACATCCAGAAGGGTGGTGACGTTTTCCTCGGCGGAAAACTTGTAGGCCACCGCCCAGCGGGGGAACTTGTCCGTATGGCCCATGGCGGCCCGGGTGGCAAAATCCGAAACCTTCACCACCGCGCCGTCGATGAGGTAGTCCAGGGTTTCGCGCCTGCTTTCGATCTCCTCAACCTTGGCCTGGATTTCCTCTCCGTCCTGGACAAAGGCCAGGTAGGGGCTGGTGGGGAAGCCGTTTTCCTTTAAGAAGTCCATCATGCCCCTGTGGTCCGTAAAGGGGGGATTCTCACAGGCGCCCACCTGATAGAAGAAGGCGTCCAGCTTGCGCTGGGCCGTGACGGCGGGGTCCAGGTTCCGCAGGGCCCCCGCCGCCCCGTTGCGGGCGTTTTTCAGGGGCTCGGCGGCGGTGCGGTTGTAGGCCTCCAGGGTACTCAGGCGCATGATGCACTCCCCTTGCACCTCCAGCAGCCCTTGAAAGGGAATGGAGAGGGGAATGGAGCGCACGGTTCGGGCCTGGGGCAAAATCCCCTCGCCCACCTCGCCGTTGCCCCGGGTGGCGGCCTGGACCAGCCGCCCCCGCTGGTAGGTCAGGTTGATGGTCAGCCCGTCCAATTTATACTCCACCGCATAGGAGAGCGGAGGCAAGGGCTCCGGGCTGCCGTCGGAAAGCTGGCGGTGGAGCTTTTGGCACCGGGCCAGCCATTGCTCCAGCCCTTCCTTGCTTTGCACCTTGTCCATGCTCCACAGCCGGACGATGTGGCGGTGCTGGAGAAAGGCTTTCAGCGGCTCCGCCCCCACCCGGACGGTGGGGGAATCCGCCAAAACGGTCCCCGTTTCCTTTTCCAGGGCGGCAAGCCGGTCATACAGCGCGTCCCACTGGACGTCGCTCATGGGGCTGTCTCCGGTGGTATAGTAGCGCTTGGAGGCGTCGTTGAGCTGCCGCACCCATTCCTCCATTTGCCGCAGAGCGTCATCGCCGAGATTCGCCACAAAAAGGCCCCCTTCAAACACGTGATTCGCAAAGAAATTCCTGTGAAAAAGGCGCATTGGGAACAATGCGCCTTCAGGCCGGCCGGCCCAAAACTGCGGTTGCGGACGGCGGCCGCGGGGTCAGTCCGGAGTCCATCCGGAACGGTTGCATGGGAGAGGATTATCGGTTTGCCATCTGGCCGCGCCATAAGGCTTTTACCAAGCCGGGGCGGCATCCCGCAAAATCCCAGGGCAAAGGTCCTTACACGCTGACCTTTACAATGGGGGCGATGGAAAGGGAGAACTCCTTTATCCCATAGGCCGCGAAGGAGATCACGATGCGGGCGTCGCTGCCGCTGCCGCGAATCTCCGTGACGTTGCCCTCCCCAAACTTCTTGTGCATCACCCGGTCCCCGGCCTTGAACAGCGCGGCCACCGCACTGGCGGGCACCGTGCTGGCCGCCGAGGGGGTGAAGCCCTTCTGCACCCCCGGAATCCCCAGGGCGCTTCCATGGGCGCCGATGCCGTTTCCCCGCTTGGAGGGCATCACCACCTTGGGCACGCCGAAGGTCATGGGGGAATTGTCGTGTTGCTTGGGGGCGCGCTTGGTCACGGGATGGGTATAGGCCTCGATGGCCCCTGGGAAGCTCTTTTCCCGCTTGCTGATCCACTCGTCGTCCAGCAGGCGCTTGGGAATTTCGCTCACAAAGCGGCTGGGGGCGTTATAGTTGAGCTGGTTGTAGAGCATGCGCTGGGCCGCGTAGCTGAGGTAGAGCCTGCGCATGGCCCTGGTGATGGCTACATAGCACAGCCTGCGCTCCTCCTCCAGCTTCCCGTCGTCCATGAGGCTGCGGCCGCTGGGGAAAATGCCTTCCTCCAGCCCGGAGATGAACACGATGGGGAATTCCAGGCCCTTGGCGCTGTGTACGGTCATGAGGGTCACATATTGGGCGTTGGTCTCCTGGCCGTCCAAATCCGTGATCAGGGCCACGTTTTCCAAGTAGTCCTCCAAGGTGGCGTTTTCGGCGGCCTTTTCATACTCCGCCACAGCGCCCACAAACTCGTCCATGTTCTCCACCCGGGCCTTGGCCTCGTCGGAGAGGTCCTTCTCATACTGAAGCCGCAGGCCGGTCTTCTCAATGAGCAGCTTCACAAACTCCGTGATGCCCATGTCCTCCCGGATCATCACCAGCTCGTTCATCAATTCCCCAAACTCCCGCACGCATTTGCGGGGCCGGGCGGACAGGGTCTCCGGCACATCCATCAGCGCGCTGTACAGGGGCATTTCCTTCTCCTGGGCGTAGCGGGAAAGCTCGGTGATGGTGCTGTCCCCAATGGAGCGCTTGGGCTGGTTGATGATCCTGCGAAGGCTTACGTCATCGGAAGGGTTGACGATACAGCGCAGGTAGGCGATGACGTCCTTGACCTCCTTGCGGTCATAGAAGCGCAGGCCCCCGTAGACCTTGTAGGGGATGCCCGCCCGCATCAGCATTTCTTCCAGCACGCGGCTTTGAGCATTGGTGCGGTAGAGCACCGCCATGTCCCCGTAGGGGGTGGAGGTCAGCTTCAGCTGCTGCATCCTGTCGCAGATCCAGGCGGCTTCCTCCCGCTCGTCTCCGGCGCAGAAGACCTTGATGGGGCTTCCCGCAGGCAGCTCCGTCCAGAGGGCCTTTTCCTTGCGGCCCTCGTTGTGGGCGATCACCTGGTTAGCCGCGTCCAGAATGTTGGAGGTGCTGCGGTAGTTCTGCTCCAGCTTGATCACGGTGGCGTCCGGAAAGTCCTTTTCAAAATCCAGGATATTGCGGATGTCCGCGCCGCGCCAGCCATAGATGGACTGGTCGTCGTCCCCCACCACGCACAGGTTGCGGCTCCTTTGGGTCAGCAGCTTCACCAGGGAATACTGGGCGAAGTTGGTGTCCTGGTATTCATCCACATGGACGTATTGAAACCGGTCCCTATACCCTTCCAGCACGGGGGGGTGATCCGCCAGCAGCTCCAGGGTGCGCATCAGCAGGTCGTCAAAATCCAGGGCGTTAGCGTTGCGCAGGCGCAGCTCGTATTGATGGTAAATGTCGTGAATCTGCTGGCTGCGGAAATCCTTCCCGGAGGAAGCGAACCACTCGTCCGGGGCCAGCAGGCGGTTTTTGGCGTCGGAAATCTTGCTTTTGATCTCCCGGGGGGTGAGGGCCTTTTCATCGATGTTGCCTTGTTTGAGCAGCTCCTTGATCACGCTCATTTGGTCGTCGTCGTCATAGATGGTAAAGGAGCGGGTATAGCCCAGCTTCTCAATGTCCTTGCGCAGGATTTTGGCGCACATGGCATGAAAGGTGCTGACCCAGACGTCCTCGCCCTTTTCGCCCACCAGCGCCGAAATCCGCTGCTTCATTTCTTTGGCGGCCTTGTTGGTAAAGGTAATGGCTAAAATGCGGTAGGGCGCAACCCCGCGTTCCAATAGATTGGCTACGCGGTAGGTCAGCGCCCTGGTTTTGCCACTCCCGGCCCCGGCCAGAATCAGTACAGGCCCCTCTAGGGTCTCGGCGGCCTTTCGTTGCTGGGGGTTCAAAGCATCCAAATTCATGTTTTGTTCCTCTACTTCTACTTCGTTGGTATGCCTTCCTCATCATGGAGACGGTCCAGCACGATGGTATACCCATCCGCGCCATAGAGCAGACAGCGGTTCACGCGGCTGATGGTGGCTGTGCTTGCGCCGGTCTTCTTTGCGATCTCCTGATAGGTCACTTTTTTGCGAAGCATCACCGCCACTTCCAGACGCTGGGTAATGCTTTTGAGCTCCTGCACCGTCAAAACGTCCTCGCAGAACCGGTATGCCTCCTGAGCGTCCTGCAAAGACAGCAGAGCCTTCATCAACAAGTCGGTTTGCTCATTGCGTACCTTGGGCTCAAACATCGATTCATCCTCCGAAAGCCGACTTTTCCCGCTATTCATTATAGCATAAAAAATGAAAGAAGGAAAGCGCGGGCCTTTTCAAGGAAGGAACGAAGGAGAGCGGGCCTTACCGGTCGTCCGGGGGCTTTTTGCCCACCACGCCGCCGGTCATTTCGCTGAAGCTGCGCTTGAACTTGTCCATACCGCCCCGGAAGCCGCCGGAAAGGAAGGCGAACAGCAGCACGCCGCCCACCAAGGCCACCAGAATCCAGACGATGGTGCTGCCCGCGCCCTTGCTGCTGGTGGAGGCGGTATCCTCGGCGCCGCCCGCCGCGGAGCCGGATACGTCGCTGGCTCCGGCGGAACCCGTAACCCCGCCGTACATGGCCTTGTAGATGACCTCCGCCATGGGCTCCGTGGAGGCCTTCACCCGTTCCTTGCTCACGGTATGGGTGCCGAACTCCAGCAAAATGGCCCTGGGGGACAGGTCCTGATTATAGCTGCCCTTGCCCATGTAGATGTCCTTGATGAGCTTGGGGTAGATTTTGTCCGCCACAGCCTTGATCTGCTTGGCGAAGTTCAGGTTCGCCTCCCGGTTTTGGTTTCCCCGGCCCACCAGCAGGCGGACCTTGGTCATCTTGGTGTTGCCGATGGTAACGGTATATTCGTCCGGGTCGGGAATCCCGTCCCGGTGAAGGTCAAAGATGGCGTCGGGGTTGCCCTTGAGCAGCGCCACGGCGGTTTGGCGGCTGCGCCGGTAGGCTCCCGCGTCATGAGGGTGGTGGGTCTCCGTGCTCCGCTCCACCGTCACCCCCATATTCTCCAAATGGCCGGCGAAGGCTTTCGCTATGTCGTAGATGCCCCCATGGCCCTTTGTGCTGGAGTAGCCGTCCCCTTCCTTATAGCTCTCGTCGCTGTGGGTGCAGTACAAGGCGATCTTCCTGGCTTTGCCCACGCCGGCGCTCACCGGCATGGAGCCCTCCTCCACATCCAGCCAGCTTACGTCGGGCAGCTCGATGGTGCCCAAAAGCTCCACCTTGCCGGAGCGCTGTTCCCTATTGACCTCCGTGACCCGGAAATGCTGGTTGTCCGCGTTGATGTATTCATCATCCACGTCGCACTCCCCGCAGACACGGGTCACCAGCAGCCCCTGGCCGTCAAAGAGGCTGAACACCTCGTCCGGAAGCTCCAGGGCGGATTGCCCCCCCGCTTCCGCCAAGGAGGACAAGGGCAGCAGAAAAGCCGCCAGCAGGACCCCAATCAAAAAGAAACAACGGACCGGTGAACATGTCTTGCGCATTAGCGTTCGCCCTCCTTTTCCCGTACGGGGTTGTGCACCCTCTGGTGATCCGGCTCTTCCTTGCCCCGCAGCAGGCGCTCCAGCGCCTCCCCCAGCAGTTCGCACAGCACCACGCCCAAAATGCCGCTGAACACCATGGCGTCGAAGAACCCCG
Organism: Candidatus Limiplasma sp.; assembly: GCA_034927815.1. Lineage (GTDB taxonomy): Bacteria > Bacillota > Clostridia > Christensenellales > Aristaeellaceae > Limiplasma. The sequence continues at coordinate 13,040 of JAYFPK010000030.1, read as the reverse complement.
CGCCTCCCAGCACCAAAGTCTGGTCTATGCCGTTTCCCCAGGTCACGATGCCCTGTACCACGTCCGCCAGCAAAATGCCCAGCACGCCGCAGATGAAAGCCCCCCGCCGGGACCGCCCCAACAGGTAGGCCACCAGGCCGCCTACGATGCCGTAGAGGAACAGGGGATCGATGATCATGGCTTCCGGCTCGTTAGGCAAGAGGGCCGAAAGGGCGTAGACGATGCCCGCCGTCACCACGGCCCCGATCAAGGCGCGGATGCGCTCCTTGGCGGTATCCGCCTTGATGAGCAAAAACACGCAGATGCCTATGGGAATCACCGTGCCGCCCAGGTTAAAGCTGACCCTTCCAATGGTGATGTTGGGAATCAGAGTGCCAAAGAACATCAGCGCGATCAAAAGAAGCGCCATCTTATCCGACAAATGCATCTTATCCAGCACCCGCTGGGCCACCCCAAAGAAAACCAAAATAGCAACCACCGTCAATAGGATCATTCCCACGGACATACGAACGCTTCCCTTCCCAAACAGAGTCAAGGGTAGTTTTGTCCAGGGAGGGAATGAGTATGCGCCGGGGGCGAGAATCCGCCTGACGGACGCGGTCCGCTTTCATGGTTTGCGTTTCAAAAGCAAAAAAGATGTGTATGAATCTTGCGCACCCCTTTGCTTGATGGTATACTACATTTTGGTGCCTTTTGATATTATAGTGAAGCGGCAATCCCCCCGGTTGCCGTTCTCAGGAGGAAAGCGCATGCAGCATACGGTGGAAAAACTCTCCAGCAACAAGGTCAAGATCTCCTTCACAGTACCGGCCTCTTCCTTTGCACAAGCCATTGAAAAGGCGTATCTCAAAATGCGCGGGCGCATCAACGTGCCGGGCTTTCGCAAGGGCAAGGCGCCGCGCAAGCTGATTCAGCGGATGTACGGCGATGGGATTTTTTATGACGAGGCGCTGGATGCCCTTTTCCCTGAAGTGTATTTCACCGCCGTGAAGGAAAGCGACCTTCACCCGGTGGGCCGTCCTGATGTAAATGTGGAGGAAATGGAAGAAGGCAAGGATCTGGTCTTCTCCTGCGAGGTCTTTGTGCGGCCGGAGGTGAAGCTGGGCCAGTACAAGGGCGTTTCCGTCACCCGCCTGATCCGCGAGGTCTCCCAGGAGGAAGTGGACAGCCGCGTCAGCCAGGAGCAAAAGCGCGTGGCTCGCAGCGTGGAGATCACCGACCGGGCCGTGCAAAACGGCGATCAAGTGAATTTGGATTACTCCGGCTCCGTGGACGACGTGAAGTTTGACGGCGGCACCGCCCAGGGCCAGACCTTGGTGATCGGCTCCCAGAGCTTCATCCCCGGCTTTGAGGAGCAGATGGTGGGCATGACCATCGGGGAGGAACGGGATCTCACCGTGACCTTCCCCGAGAAGTACCATTCCGAGGAATTGCAAGGCAAGGAAGCGGTCTTCCATGTGAAGGTAAACGGCATCACCGTGGAGGAACTGCCCGAGCTGGATGACGATTTCGCCAGCGAGGTCAGTGATTTTGACACCTTCCAGGAGTACCGGGAGGATCTGCGCAAGAAGCTGCAGGAAACCGCCGACCACCGGTCCACAGACGCCGCCAAGGAAAGCATGCTGGAGGCCATCGTCAAGGAAGCGGAGGCCGATCTGCCCGATCCCATGATCGAGGATAAGCTGGACGAGATGATGGAGCAGATGTCCTGGCGCATGCAGCAGCAGGGCTTCACCCTGAAGAAGTACCAGGAGCTCACCGGGCAGAGCGAGGCGCAAATGCGGGATATGTACCGCCAGGAAGCCAAGGACGCCCTGAAGACGGAGCTGGTGGTGGAAGAGATCATCAAGGCGGAAGACATTCAGACCGACGACGCCGAGGTGGATAAGATGCTGGAGGAATACGCCGCCTCCGCAGGCCAGAGCGTGGAGCAGCTCAAAAAGAGCTTGGGCGAGGGACAGATGGAATACTTTGCCCACCGCTCCAGGATCAACAAGGCCTATGATCTGCTCTGGGAGCATGCCCAGATCAAGGACGAAGCTGCCAAGGACGCCCCGAAAGATCAGGGCGAGGCCTCCGGGGAAGAGGCCGCACAAGCGTAAGAAAACCAAACGGCGGATGGCAGCGCAGTGTTGTGGCTTCTTCCGCCGTTTGTTTTTCCAGATACACATAATCCGCACTTGCGGGGCATATCCTTACAAGGTATCCCTAGCTGAAGACAACAAGCCGAGTGGCTAAGGAGGAAACCATGAATTTAATCCCAATGGTCATTGAGCAGACCAACCGCGGCGAGCGTTCCTTTGATATCTATTCCCGCCTGCTGAAGGACCGTATTGTGTTCCTGGGGGGAGAGGTGGACGACGATTCCGCGAATCTGATCGTAGCTCAAATGCTGTTTTTGGAAATGGAAAACCCGGACGCGGACATTTCCTTGTATATCAACAGCCCCGGCGGCAGCATCACCGCGGGCATGGCGATCTACGACACCATGAACTATATCAAGCCCAGCGTGCGCACCGTATGCATCGGCATGGCGGCCAGCATGGGCGCGTTCCTGTTGATGGCGGGGGAGAAGGGCAAGCGCCTGGCCCTGCCCAACAGCGAAATCATGATCCACCAACCCCTGGGCGGCGCGCGTGGACAGGCTACCGACGTGGCCATCCATGCGGAATGGCTGCTGAAAACCAAGAAAAAGATGAACGCCCTGATTTCCGAACTGACGGGTCAACCGCTGGAAAAGGTAGAGAAGGACGTGGAGCGCGACTATTTTATGAGCGCCGAGGAAGGCCTTGCCTACGGCATCATCGACGAAATCTATCAGCCCCGCTCCTCCAGCAAATCGTGAGGTGAGAAGCAAGATGCCCGGAGATGATTTCAACCCCCGGATTCCCAAGCTGAAGCGGTGCAGCTTCTGCGGGAAGACCAACGAGCAGGTCCGCCGCCTGGTGGCGGGGCCCAATGTCCATATTTGCAACGAGTGCATTCTGCTCTGCCAGGAGATCATTAGCGATGATTTTGCCACGGTGGAAGAGATTGAGCCCGCGGACATTCCAAGCCCCCGGGAGATCAAGGCGGTGCTGGACCAATATGTGATCGGACAGGAAGAGGCCAAGCGGGCCCTCTCCGTTTCGGTATATAACCACTACAAGCGCATTGACGCGCCTCCCGCCCAGGATCAGGTGGAGCTGCAAAAGAGCAACATCCTGATGGTGGGCCCCACCGGATGCGGCAAGACCTTCCTGGCCCAGACCCTGGCGAAGATTCTGCACGTGCCCTTTGCCATCGCCGATGCCACCAGCCTCACGGAAGCGGGCTATGTGGGCGAGGATGTGGAGAACATCCTGCTGCGGCTGATCCAAAACGCGGACTATGACATTCCCTTGGCCCAGCGGGGCATCATCTATATTGATGAGATCGACAAGATCGCCCGCAAGAGCGAAAACCCCTCCATCACCCGGGACGTCAGCGGGGAAGGCGTACAGCAGACCTTGCTGAAAATCCTGGAGGGCACCATCGCCAGCGTGCCGCCCCAGGGCGGGCGCAAGCATCCCCACCAGGATTTCCTGCAGATCGACACCACCAACATCCTGTTCATCTGCGGCGGCGCTTTTGACGGGCTTTCCACCATCGTGGAAAACCGCATCGGCAAAAAGACCCTGGGCTTTGGCGCGGAAATCACCTCCAAGGACGACGCCCATGTGAACGAGGCCTTGCGCAACCTCCGCCCGGAGGACCTGACCAAGTTCGGCCTGATCCCCGAGTTTGTGGGGCGGCTGCCCATCGTGGTCACCTTGGATCAGCTCTCCGAGGACGAGCTGGTGCGCATTCTCACCGAGCCCAGAAACGCGTTGGTGCGGCAGTATATGTACCTGATGGACTTGGACGGGGTGGAGCTGGTTTTTGAACCAGGAGCCCTGAAGGCCATCGCCAAGCAGGCCCTGGAGCGCAAATCCGGCGCCAGGGGGCTGCGGGCCATCATCGAGCATATCCTGATGGACGCCATGTTCGAGCTGCCCTCCCGCAGCGACGTGGGGCAGTGCGTGATCTCCGAAGCCTGCGTGAACGGCCTGGAAAAGCCCAGGCTGGTCCTCAGCGACGCGCCGATCCGCAAGCCCCGCACCACCCAGGCGGCCAGCAAAAAGATCAAGCCGGAGCCCAGCGTATCCTGATCTTTGGCCCGGCAAACCCTATGCTAATGGACCGCCGGAAAAGGCCTCCGCATTTCCATCAGGGGATGCGGAGGCCTTTATTTTCCAGGGTTTTTCAGGGATCTACAAGCAGGATTAACCAGCCCGTTCCATACATGGAACCCTCCAGTTCCTCACAAGATACCAGAGGAACAAAGCCGGAGCGACGCTCCGCTCATGAATGGAGGTCTTTGGTTGGTCAGCGCTATTTTGTTTGCACTTCAGCTAGTGGTTACGCTGGTGGTGGGTATTTATTTTTATACGCAGCTTCGAAACCAGAAAAGGGCGCAGCCTCAAGCCCAGCGGGAAAGCGGGCGGGAGATGGAGCGCTTGCAGAGGATGCGGGCCGTTCGGCTCAGCGAGCCTTTGGCGGAGAAGGTCCGGCCCGCCAAGTTTTCCGATATCGTGGGCCAGGCGGACGGCATCAAATCCCTCAAGGCCATACTCTGCGGCAAAAATCCCCAGCATGTGCTGATCTACGGACCTCCGGGCATCGGCAAAACCTGCGCGGCCCGGCTGGTGCTGGAGGCGGCGAAAAAAAGCAAGGGAACGCCCTTTTTGCCCAACGCGCCCTTTATTGAGATGGACGCCACCTGCGTGCGCTTTGACGAGCGCGCCATCGCCGATCCGTTGATCGGAAGCGTCCACGACCCCATCTACCAGGGGGCGGGCCCCCTGGGGGTCCAGGGCGTGCCCCAGCCCAAGCCCGGGGCGGTGAGCAAGGCCCATGGCGGGGTGCTGTTTCTGGATGAGATCGGGGAGTTGCACCCCGTGCAGATGAACAAGCTGCTCAAGGTGCTGGAGGACCGCAAGGTGATGCTGGATTCCGCCTATTATAATCCGGACGACAACAGCATTCCCCGCCATATCCACGAAATCTTCAAAAGCGGCCTCCCGGCGGATTTCCGGCTGGTGGGCGCCACCACCCGCAGCCCCCAGGACATTTCCCCGGCGTTGCGCTCCCGGTGCATGGAAATCTACTTCCGCTCCCTGGACCCCGAGGAAATCAGCGATATCGCCTTCCATGCGGCCAAGCGGGCCGGATACGAGCTGTCCTACGAGAACGCGCAATTCATTGGCAAGTACGCGGCCTGCGGCCGCGACGCGGTGAACATCGTGCAGATGTGCGCCGGGCTGGCGCAGTTGGAGGAGCGCCAGGAGATCCGCAGGGAAGATGTGGAGTGGGTCATTTATTCCGGCCATTATCCCGCTCGCCCGGAGCAGCGGGCGGATACCCTGAACCGGGTGGGCGTGGTGCATGGCCTGGCGGTCTATGGCAGCCACCAGGGCGCCACCATGGAGATCGAGGCGGTGGCCCAAAGGGGCACCGGGAAGATCACCATCACGGGCATTGTGGAGGAAGAGGAGATGGGGGCGGACGCCCGCCGCATCAAGCGCAAGTCCACAGCCCGCAGCTCCTGGGAAAACGTCATGACCCTGTTGCACTCCATGGGCTATGAGACCGACACCCACGACATCCATATCAACTTCCCCGGCGGTACCCCTGTGGACGGCCCCTCTGCCGGGGTGGCCATGGCGGTGGCCGCAGCCAGCGCCCTCACCGGGCTCCCTGTGGACGGCCATGTGGCGGTGACGGGGGAGGTCTCCGTCCGGGGGCTGGTGAAGCCCGTGGGAGGAGTGCCCAGCAAGGTGGAGGCCGCCGAGCACGCGGGCATCAGCACCGTGCTCATCCCCTTTGACAATCAGATGGAGCGCTTTGAGCACACCAGCATCCAGGTGATGCCCATCAAAACCCTCCAGGAAGCCCTGGACCGGATGCTGCTGCCCGTTACAAGCCGTTACCGGGAGGACGAGGGGGAATGCGTGCTGAATCCCAAGGCAGTCGCGCCTTTGCTGGGCATCGAAGAAAAGACCGCGGTGGGGAAGGCGTGAGGGTCCCTCGCCCTTCCCTTTTCCAACAGCTTGCTTTTGCCGGGAAGAGCCGATATAATAGGTTGCCAGGTATTTGATACTGGATTTCGCCCAATGCCTTGGGCGCAAGGAGGAGAAGCATGCAACAAGCTTCACGCAGGTCGTCCCTGACCCGCATGCCGGTTTTGCCCCTGCGGGGGATGATGCTCTTTCCGCATATGGTTCTGCACTTTGATGTGGGCCGGGCCAAGAGCGTGGCCGCTTTGGAAAAAGCCATGCTGGAGGACCAGCATATTTTTCTGGTGGCCCAAAAGAATGCCGATGTGGACGAGCCTCAATTGGAGGATTTATGCCGGGTGGGCACCATTGCCCACATCAAGCAGGTCCTGAACCTGCCCGGGGACAGCATCCGGGTGCTGGTGGAGGGGCTTCGCCGCGCTACCCTGGAAACCATGGTGGAAGAGGAGCCTTTCCTGCTGGCGGACGTGCGCGCTATCCGGGAGGAGGTTCTCAAGGAAACCCCGGAGATGAAGGCCCTGGTGCGCACGACCCACGAGTATTTTGAGGAGTATTGCAAGGCCAGCAACCGGGTCTCCCAGGAGACCCTTCGCTCCGTGATGGATGTGAACAAGGCGGACCAGCTTTCGGATATCATCGCGGCCAATGTGCTGACCCAGCTGGAGGACCGGCAGGCGATCCTGGAGAAGGTCAGCGTCAGCGAGCGGCTGGAGGCCCTGTGCGGCATTTTGCTCAGGGAAACCGAGCTGGCGGATGTGGAGAAGCAGGTTCAGGCCCGCATCAAAAAGCAGATCGAAAAGAACCAGAAGGACTATTACCTCCGGGAGCAGATCAAGGCCATCCAGACGGAGCTGGGAGAGCGGGAAGCCACCGATGTGGAGGATTTGCGGGAAAAGATGGAGGAAACGCCCCTGAACGAGGAGGCCCGCAAAAAGGTGGAGCGGGAGCTGGAACGGCTTTCCCGCATGCCCCAGGGCACCCCGGAGATCGGCGTGAGCCGCACCTATGTGGAATGGATTTTGGACCTGCCCTGGGGGAAAACCACCCCGGACAACCTGAACCTGAAACGGGCCCGCAAGGTGCTGGAGGACGACCACTACGGATTGGAGCAGGTGAAGGAACGGATCATCGAATACTTGGCCGTGCTGCGCATGAAAAAGGACATGAAGGGGCCCATCCTTTGCTTCGTAGGCCCTCCGGGCGTGGGAAAGACCTCCATTGTCCGGGCCATCTCCAAGGCGGTGGGCCGGGAATTCGTGCAGATGTCCCTGGGCGGCGTGCGGGATGAGGCGGAGATTCGCGGGCACCGGCGCACCTATGTAGGGGCCATTCCCGGGCGCATCATCGCGGGGATGAAGCAGGCGGGAACCATGAACCCCGTGTTCCTGTTCGATGAAATCGACAAGATGAGCTCCGATTTCCGGGGGGACCCTTCCGCGGCGCTGCTGGAGGTGCTGGACGCGGAGCAGAACCATTCCTTCCGGGACCATTACCTGGAGCTGCCCTTTGATTTGAGCCGGGTGATGTTCATCACCACGGCCAATACGGTGGATACCATTCCCCCCCCGCTGCTGGACCGCCTGGAGATCATCGAGGTGCCCAGCTATACCGAGGAGGAGAAGCTGAAAATCGCCAAGAAGCACCTGCTGCCCAAGCAGGTCGCCCAGCATGGCCTGGAGGCCCGCAGCGTCAAAATCGCCGACAAGGTGATGCGCGGCCTCATCGAGGGCTATACCCGGGAGGCCGGGGTGCGGACTTTGGAGCGTACCCTGGCCCGGGTGGTGCGCAAGGCCACGGTGGAAATCCTGGACACGGAGGCCACCGAGGTGAACGTCACCCAGGAGAAGCTGAAGGAATACCTGGGGGCTGTGAAATACCTGCGGGACCTCCCCGAAAAGGAGAGCCGGATCGGCGTGGTGGTCGGCCTTGCCTATACCGCCGTGGGCGGGGAAACCCTGGAGGTGGAATGCACCATCATGCAGGGCTCCGGAGCGTTGCAGCTCACCGGAAAGCTGGGGGACGTGATGCAGGAAAGCGCCAAGGCGGCCCTCTCCTGGGTCAGGGCCCACTGCGGCGCTTGGGGCATTCCTCCTGACTTCTTTAAGCAAAACGATATCCATATCCATGTGCCCGAGGGCGCAGTGCCCAAGGACGGCCCCTCGGCGGGGGTGACCCTTGCCACCGCGCTGGTGAGCGCCTTGGCGGAGATTCCCGTAAAGCAGAGCGTGGCCATGACAGGGGAAATCACCCTTCGGGGCCGGGTGCTGCCCATCGGCGGCGTGAAGGAAAAGCTGCTGGCCGCTTACCGCGCCGGGATTCCCCTGGTCCTGCTCCCCAAGGAGAATGAAAAGGACCTGGAGGAGATTCCGGAGGGCGTATTGGAAAAGGTGAAGGTGCAGCCCATCACCGATATCCGGGAGGTGCTGGAGGCGGCCCTGGTGCGGCCCTTGCCCGCCATGGAAGCGGACGCCGGGGGAAAAGCCGCTCCGGCTTCCGAAGCGCTGCCCATACCTCCCTCCCCGCCCGCGGCTCCCGGCGCCTTTGGAAGCGTGTGACCCATGGAGATCAAAAGCGCTTCCTTTGTCACCAGCCTGGCCGCCTATCAGGAGCAGCCGCCCATCCTATTGCCGCAGCTGGCGGTGGTGGGAAAGAGCAACGTGGGCAAAAGCTCGCTGATCAACGCCCTGTGCAACCGCAAAAAGCTGTGCAAAACCAGCTCCACCCCGGGAAAGACCCGGCTGATCAACGTATTTTTGATCAACGAACAGTTTCACCTCATCGACCTGCCCGGATATGGCTTTGCCAAGGTGGACAAGGCTGAAAAGCAGCGCTGGGGGGCCATGATGGACCGCTACTTCCAGGAAAGCACCTTGCTTCGCCATGTGCTTCACCTGGTGGATATCCGCCATGAGCCCAGCCAGGACGACCTGACCATGAACCGCTATCTGCGGGACATGGGGATTCCCTTTAGCGTGGTGGCCACCAAGGCGGACAAGATCAGCCGGGGGGCCAGGATGAAGCAGTTGGCTCCCATCTGCCGGGCGCTGCTGAAGCAGCCCTGGGAAATCGTCCTCTTCTCCAGCCAGGATGGCACAGGCCGGGAGGAGCTGCTCCGCCTCATCCAGGACATTCCTTTTCTCCATTCCTCGCAAGAAGAACCCTTGAGGGATTCCCAGGGATATGATACAATCTCCTTAGACGAGTGAGCGGGCGGGATTCGCCGCGGCGAACCACCCATACAAAGGAGGCCGCCGGATGATCTATGTAAGGGAGATTGAAAAGACCCAAAAAGGGATTCGGGAATTTCTGGACCTATCCTACCGGCTTTACCGGAAAGACCCCAACTGGGTTCCTCCCCTGTACGGCACGGTGATGCGCTCGCTCTTGGGGGAAAACAATCCCCTGCTGTGCGGAGAGCATCAGTTTTTCATGGCCTATGACGGGGAAAGGCCCGTGGCCCGGGTGCTGGCGGGGGTGGACCCCCGGCTTAATGAGCGCCTGGGGGAAAAGCGCGGCTACATCAGCCTTTTTGAAACGGAAAAAAACATGGAGTATGCCCGGGCGGTTCTGGATGCGGCCATGGACTACCTTCTCTCCTTGGGCATGGAAAAGGTGGCAGGCCCCAATACCCCCGGCTTTAACGACTTTGGCAAGGGGCTGCTGCAGGAGGGCTTTGATGGAAAGCCCGTGCTGTTCAACCCCTATAACCCGCCCTTTTACAACGATTTTTTCACTGCCTACGGCTTTACCAAGCACCGGGATCATTACGCTTATTGGCTGGAGCTTTCGGAGTTTCCTGTGGCGGAGACCCAAAGGCTCAGCGACATGGCCCAAAAGCGCTTTGGGTTCCGGGTGGAAAGCGTGGACCCCCACAAGGCGGACCATACCCTGTTGGCGAAGCGGATTTCCCAGGTGGTCACGGAGGCGTTCCCGGAGCACTGGGAGCTGGTGCCCCCCACGGAAAAGGACATTGTTGACGAAATGAAGGGCTTGCTGAGCTTCGCGGAAAGCGGCCTCATCGTCATGGCCTTTGCCCAGGAGCGGCCCGTGGGGGTGCTGGTGGCCTTCCCGGATTATAATCCCCTGCTGAAAACCAACCAGGGGAGGCTGTTCCCCTTCGGCTGGCTCACCATGCTCCTGGGCCGCAAAAGCGTCCGGGTGGCCCGGTGCGTGATGCTGTTCGTGTCCCCGGATTATCAGCGCAAGGCCGTCAGCGCCGCCCTGGCCAGCGTCGCCTATGAGAACGCCAGAAGGCTGGGCTACCAGGCCATCGAAGCCTCCACCATCGACGAAACCAACCTCCCCTCCATCCTCAACACCCAGCGGATGGGGGCCAAGCGCTACCGGGTATACCGGCAGTATGAAAAGAAGCTGGAGCCCTGCCCTCCCCAGGAGCAAGGATAACCCAGCCCAGGAAAAGCAAAACAGCGCTCCTTCTCACATTCCGCCGGGCGGTGCATAGCATGCAGTAGCCTCCCCTGGTGGCAAGTTGGAAGGAGTGTTCTTTCATGCAACGAAGTTTATGGATGCGACCGGCTCTGCAAAAGAGCGAGGCCGTATTGTTGCCCGCTTTGCAGCGGGTGGTTGGCGAACCGCAATTTTCCGATCCTTATTATTACATCACCTCCGGGGAAGACCCTTTTGTGCCCATCCAAGGGGATGAGATGGCCCCGGCGCCCCAGGCGGCCGGCGTCACCACCACGGCGTTAAGCACCTATGTGCGCCCCAGGGGGAGCATGGCGGGCCGAAGCGTCCTGCGGGCCGCGGGGGTGGCGGAGAATCCCTACATGCGCCAAGGGGCGCGGCCGACCTATTACCAAAAGAACCAGAACCAGCCAAAGCCGAACAGAAGAAATCCTTACGCTGCTTACGGATATGGGTGGATGGCATAAAGAACGGAGCGGTCTCGGCCCCGCTCCGTCCTTTGAAAACCGGCTGTGATGTTGAAACTGATGGGATTAGCGCACAAACAGCTGGGTTACGTACACAAAGCCTTGGGAATCATAGCATACGCCGATGCCTACCTTGGTCCACTGGGACCCCAAAATGTTGGTGCGGTGGCCCGTGCTGCTCATGAAGGCCGCCTGGGCCTTGGTTACCGTGGCGTGATGAGCGATGTTCTCCCCAACGGAGGCGAAGGAATATCCGTTGTTGCGCAGCATATCGGCGGCGCTGCCCAGGGTGGGGGATTGGTGGGCGAAATACTTGTTTTTGTACATATCGGTGCTCTTCATCCGGGCCAGGCTGGAAAGCACCGGATCCAAAGCCAGGGCTGCGCGGCCATTGTTGGCGCGGTCCTGATTCAACAATTGAAAAGCAATTCCCTCTTGCGCACTGGCGGAACCCGTAGTATAATCTCCACCTGTGGAGGATGTGGGCTTAGGGGTCGCAGTCGGAGGATTGGTCGGATTTGTTGTGGCGCTTGGTTTTGGCGTAGGCGTCCCCTGGTAAAGCGGGCATCCGCCGGAACCATTGGAATTTCCGTCCACCTTGGCAGTGGGTTTGGGCGTAGCCACCGGAGCCGCTGTCGCCTTGGGAGGCTGGGTTACCGAGGGGGCCTGGGTTTCCACAGGGCAGTCGGAGGTCGGACAAGGCGTGGGCTCGGGCTTGGCAGTGGGAGCCGCCGTAGGTTCCGGCTTGGCGGTAGGGGCAGGCGTTGTGGCGCTTCCCTGGCTGTCGCAACTCTTGGAAGACCATACGCTGCCTTGGGTGCTGTCGCAGTCGGTAGCTTGCTTGTAGGGCCACCCCTTAAAGCCGAACTGCGAGGTTGGGGCTCCGGAAGCAAGGGCGGTTCCGCTGACCGTCAGGCTGAGGACAACCAGGAGCACGAACAAACGTCTGAAATTCATAGGACACCTCCAAATGTTAAGAGTTTGCGTCAACGACGTAACAGAATCGTAATATTAAATTACCGTATTTGCAATAAGATTTCCAATGGATTTCCATGGTAAAAAATGCTATCGGGATGAAAACGCGAAATACCATCATTTTCAGGAGGTTCCAAGTTCATGAATTTAGTCAAATGTCCCCGGTGCGAGCTCAACTACATTCAGGAGACTGAAAAATTCTGCAAGGTTTGCCTTCGGGAGATGAAGGGCGAACCCACGCAAGATGAGATGGAGCTTTGCTCCGTATGCAACGCGGCTCCCGCGTTGCCCGGCAAGGACGTTTGTTTGAGCTGCCACAAGGAGATGCTCGCCGGCGGCGGCGACGATGTGCCCGACGAGCCCGAGGCCGTGGACGAAAACACCATGGGCCTGGATTCCGTGAGCACCATGGACGAGATCATCCCGCAGATCCGGGAGGACATCCCCGAAGGGGAATTCGGGGAGATTGAAAGTGAACTCTCCCTGGAGAGCGTGATTGAAGACGAGCAAAACGAAGAGGACGACGAGGATTCCGATAAGGAATAAATAGGTCCTTTACGCTTCCAACTGATACGAAACGAGGTTTTCATGTCCGTTTTCGCCATTGCCGATTTACATTTGCCCGGCCAGAATGACAAGCCAATGAGCGTGTTTGGCGCTCACTGGGAGAATCATTTTGAAAGCATTCAGCAAAGCTGGCGCAAGAGGGTGGGCGAGGAGGACATCGTGCTCATTCCCGGCGACATCAGCTGGGCCATGCAGCTTGCCCACGCCCGGGAAGACCTGGAGGCCATTGGCGCGCTCCCCGGAAAGAAGATTTTGCTGCGGGGCAACCACGATTATTGGTGGAGCTCCATCAGCAAGGTGCGTTCCGCGCTTCCCCAAAGCATGTACGCCCTTCAAAACGACGCGCTTTTGCTGGACGGGCAGGTTTTCTGCGGCTCCAGGGGATGGACGTTCCCCACGGCCTCCAGCCCCTTGGGGGAGGAGGACCGCAAGATCCATGAGCGGGAGCTGCTCAGGCTGGAGATGTCCCTATCCGCCGCCGCGGCTCTGGGGGAAGGGTCTCCCCTGACGGTTCTGATGCATTTTCCGC
>JAYFPK010000020.1:0-212471 GCA_034927815.1 Candidatus Limiplasma sp. | reverse complement strand
CCGGTGATAACATCGACATGGAAATCACCCTGATCACCCCCATCGCCATCGAGCAGGGCCTGCGCTTCGCCATCCGCGAGGGTGGCCGTACCGTAGGCTCCGGCGTGGTCGCTGCCGTTCTGGAGGATGTCAAGAAGTAAGGAATCCCTTCCCGGCGGAGGATAGGCCCCCGCCGGGAAGTTCCCGTCAATCTGAATCATCCGCGTTTGCGGAGAGACGGCGCACCCGTCATAGGAGGTGGAGAACGTGGCAAGCGTTGCCCGCACCAAGATCTGCCTTGCTTGCACCGAATGCAAGCAGCGCAACTACAATTCCATGAAAAACAAGAAGAACACCCCTGACCGCGTGGAACTGAGCAAGTACTGCCGCTTCTGCAAGAAGCACACGGCGCACCGTGAAACCAAGTAATCAAGCAGGCCCTCTCGCTTGAAAGGATGTGGAAACCATGACGGAAAAGAAAGCGGTGGCCAAGCACAAGAAGCCTAATTTCTTCGTCCGCTTTGGACGCGGTTTTGTTCGCTTCTTTGCCCGCATCGGCAATGCATTCAAGAATATGTGGCGTGAGCTGAAAAAGGTCACATGGCCCACCCGCGAGAAGCTGGTGAACTATTCGGTGATCGTGATGCTCTTCATGCTCTTCATGATGGTCATTGTTGGATTGCTGGATACCGGCGCCACCAGCCTGGTTCAGCTCCTCATTAGAGCAGGCACGGGCGCCTAAGGAGAAAGCATGGCTGAAAAGAGGAAGGAACCCTGTTGGTATGTGGTGCATACCTACTCGGGTTACGAAAACAAGGTCAAGGACAATCTGGAAAAGGCTGTGGAAAACAACGGCATGCAGAACTTGATTCTCGACGTGCGCGTTCCCGTGGAGGACGTGGTGGAGATCAAGAACAACAAGCGTGTCAAGACGCGGCGCAAGGTGTACCCCGGCTATGTGCTGGTGCACATGATCGAGACCAGCGAAAGCTGGTATCTGGTGCGCAATACCCGCGGCGTCACGGGCTTCGTAGGCCCTGACAGCAAGCCTGTACCCCTGACCCCGGAAGAGGTGGAGATGATGCTTTCCACGCAGATCAACAGCGTGGAATTCGGCATCGCCATCGGCGAGGAGGTCCGCATCCTGTCCGGTCCGCTGGAAAACTTCACGGGCTATGTGGAGGATGTGGATACCGTGCGCCAGAAGCTTACGGTGAAGGTCAAGATGTTCCTGGGCCGGGAAATGCCTGTGGAAGTGGATCTGCAAGACGTTGTGAAGATCTGAGGACACAGGGAACGCCTGAGTCCCCCGCCTTCCCTTGGGGAGCGGGGCCGAAGGCTTGGCGCAGGCCTATGGCCGCGCCTTGATCCATCTGTTTCTACCGCCGTGTAAGCGGCGTTGGAAAGCGCGCGTACCGCGCACGCGAGCGGTGATGCCCGCAAGGGCAGCGCCGCTCGGCACCCCCGGGGTATGCCCGGTTTTGAACCGGCCGCCCCAGGGCGTGGGAGGAACGGAAAGGTTCCGCATTACCACATTATAGGAGGTACCAACCCCATGGCAAAGAAAGTCGCGTCCATGATCAAGCTGCAAGTTCCCGCCGCCAAGGCGACCCCCGCGCCGCCCATTGGTCCGGCCCTGGGCCAGCACGGCGTGAACATCCCCGGTTTCTGCAAGGAATTCAATGAGCGCACCGCCAAGAGCGCCGGGCTCATCATTCCGGTTGTCATCACGGTCTACACGGACCGCACGTTTACCTTTATCACCAAAACCCCTCCCGTTCCGGTGCTGATCAAAAAGGCGCTGAACATGGAGTCCGCCAGCGCCCGCCCCAACCGCGACAAGGTGGGCAAGCTCACCCAGGAGCAGGTGAGGGAAATCGCCGAGACCAAGCGCCCCGACGTGAACGCCACGGACCTGGAGTCCATCATGAGCATGGTCAAGGGTACCGCCCGTTCCATGGGCATCACGGTAGAGGAATAAAGAAAACGTGTGTGGGAGGCCTTTGGCCGTTTGACCACAGGGAGGATTTGACATGAAACACGGAAAAAAGTATGTCGACAGCGTAAAGCTCATCGATAACCTCAAGGCCTATGATCCCGAGGAGGCCATTGATCTGGTTTGCAAAACCAGCAAGGCCAAGTTCGACGAAACCATCGAAATCTCCGTTCGCCTGGGCGTTGACCCCCGCCATGCGGACCAGCAGGTTCGCGGCGCGGTGGTGCTACCCCACGGTACCGGCCGTACGGTGCGGGTGCTGGTCGTCACCAAGGGTGACAAGACCAAGGAAGCCGAGGCTGCCGGAGCGGACTTCGTAGGTGGCGAGGAAATGATCCAGAAGATCCAGTCCGAAAACTGGTTCGGCTTTGACGTCATGGTAGCCACCCCGGATATGATGGGCGTCATCGGCCGCATCGGCCGGGTGCTGGGCCCCAAGGGCCTCATGCCCAACCCCAAGAGCGGCACCGTCACCATGGATATTGTAAAGGCCGTGAACGACATCAAGGCCGGTAAGGTGGAGTACCGGGTGGACAAAACCGCCATCGTGCACTGCCCCATCGGCAAGGCTTCCTTTGGCTCTGAAAAGCTGCGGGAGAACCTCAACAGCCTGATGGACGCCATCAACAAGGCCAAGCCCTCCGCCGCCAAGGGCACCTATGTGCGCTCGCTGTACCTCAGCTCCACCATGGGCCCCGGCGTGAAGGTGAACCCCCTGAAGTTCTAAGCAGGGAAGCCGCCCCTTGGGCCCGTGAACCCGGGCCCAAGGGGAACCGCCAAGAATCATCGTACAAAGCGCTCCGAGCAATGCTTGGGGCGCTTTTGCGGTACTTTTGTGTAGGAATCCCTTGCCATTTCCTGTCGATTGATATACACTGTTGTCATATAAAGACCCGCACAGGTTACCCTCTCTGATTTTCTCGGCAAAGACACGGCCCCATCACAAATGAACAGGAGGCCATCCCATGAAAAGAGTCCTGGCCCTCTCTTTCCTCGCACTCGTCCTTCTGGCATCCCCTGCGGCCCTGGCCCGCCCCCAATCGGAAATCGACATCCTCTACCTCTTTGCCTCCACCTTGCAATCCTCCGCCACCGACAGCGAAACCCTCACCCAGATCATTACCTACGATGAGGACAGCGATCTCTTTCTCTTCAATACGCGGATGAATCAACTGGATTCCGCAACCGCCAAGCTGGTCTGCACAAGCGGAACCGAGTACTATGCCTCCTTGCTGGATATCTGCAAGTCCCTATATGATACGTTTGAGAAAAACCTGGAGGATCTGGGTTATTCCGTTGATATTGCCGTCACCTGCACCACCTCCGACGGCGTCATCATCATGGCCTACATGAACGGCATAGACTGCACCTCCCTTCTGACCCAATAGCTCCGCTTTTTTCACAGGCATCCCTGCTGGGCGCATCAAAAGCGCCCCTGGCATCACCGCCGGGGGCGCTTTTGATAGCCGCAAAGTAGAAGGGGATGAGAGTGTTATGAAGGATAGGCCGAGAAGCCGCAATCGCCCTGTTTCTATGCCCTGTCTGTCTTCTCGTCTATTTCTGTAACATGGGCTGCCGAAACGTCTTCTTTTGGGAAAACCCCTTGCCCGTTTTCCCGTCATCTTCCCTCCAACCGCCGCCAGCCCTCCACCGCCGCGCCGATGATCCCGTTTTCCGGGGAGGGGGTGGAAAAGTAAAGGGAGAGGTTCTGGGCCGGATAGGGCTTGCGGGTATTGGCAAGGATTTTCCGGGCCAGCTCCTCCCGGGGGAAGCCCTCCATCTGGATGAGGCCGCCGCCAAGGAAAACGCCGTCCGGATCGAGGCTGTTGATCTCAGTGGCCACGGCGGCTGCCATATAGCTCAGAAAGTCTTGTAGATACGGGCTCCGCCCGTGACGCAGAAACAGCTCTCCCAGGGGTTCCTCTGGAAAACGTTCCCGGGCCAGCTGCTCAAGAGCTTTGCCGCAGGAGAACATCTCAATGCAACCCCGGTTGCCGCAGCTGCATAGGCGTTGCTGCAAGGGCACGGCCATATGGCCCAATTCGCAGGCGGTACCGTTTTTTCCGATATAGGGCTTGCCATCGATAAATACCGCGTTGCCCAGGCCTGTGCCGAAATAGCAGCCCATCATGGTGCCTTCGTTCACCAGGCCCTCGTGCATGATATCGTAAGCCAGCAGATAATACGCGTCGTGCTCGATCACCACGGGCAGGCCCAGGAGGGCTTCCAGCTCGGCCACTACGTCCCGGTTCTCCAGGCCGGGAAAGTTGGTGGCGGACCAGACCCGCCGCCGGGAACGGTCCAGCACGGCAGGTAAACCCGCGCAGACCATAGCGGGCTTCTCTCCCCCCAAATGCCTGTCCAGGTAGAGCAGAACCTGTTCCGCCAGCGCCTGTAGGGGGTTGTGGCAGCTAAACAAGTCCCGGGAGGAGGTTACCTCCACATGAAAAGCCGCCAGCGCCCGGTCCACCAGCCCCATGCGCAGGTTGGTCCCACCGATGTCCATCCCCAGGATCATTTCCGCCATCTTTGATTTCTCTCGCTTACTCGGCCAGCAGGTATTGAGTCTGCTTGGCCAGGGAATCGCTGATTTTCTCCGTGACCAGGATCACTTCTCCCAGGTCCAGGGCGGTGCACATGGTAATCTTGCCCTCCTTGGAGCTGTCGGCCAGCACGTAGCAGACCCGGCTTTGCGCCTTGACGATGCGCTTCTTGTTGGCCTCCTGGTAATCAGGGGTATTGATGCCCGCCATCAAATCGTATCCGGACGCGCCGATAAAGGCCTTGTCAAAATGCATCTCCCGCAACAGGTTATCGGTAATGGGCCCCACAATCGAAGCGGTGGCCTTGTTGACCTGTCCTCCCAGGACGATGCAGTCCAGCTGGGTTCCCTCCAGCTCCATCAGCAGCAGCGTGCTGGTGGTCACCACGGTGATGTGCTTGTTGCGCAGGTATTTTAGCATTCGAAAGGGCGTGGTACCGGAGTCGATGTAAATCACTTCCCCATCCTTCACCAACCCTGCCGCCAGCTTGGCGATCATCTCCTTCTCCTTCACATGGAAAAGGCTGCGGGAGTTAAAGGGCGTATCCGAGGAATCGCTTTTGAGCTTTACCGCGCCTCCGCGCAGCAAAACCACCTGTCCCTCCTCGCTCAAGGTCTTCAAATCCCGGCGAATGGTGGATTTGGAAACCGTTTTAAGCATTCTCACCAGCTCGTCCAGCTCAATAATCTCCTGCTTGCCCAGCTCCTCCAGCAGACGCTTTCGCCGCTCATAGGGGATCATCTCATCACCGCTTTTCGGAAATGTTGTATGCTCTCGTTATTATAACAAATCGGGAGCTTCTGGCAAGCCTTGGGAGGGAAACCGGGGCAAAAATTCTTGTACCTGGCTGAGCAGCGGCATGGCCTCCTGGCCGCCTACCCCGGAAACCGTCACCGCGCTGCAATGGGTGGCAAAGCGAATGGCTGCCCAAAAATCCATTCCAGCGGAAACCGCCTTCAAGTAGCCGCCCACAAAGGAATCTCCCGCGCCGGTGGTTTCCACCACGGCGGTTTTCAGGGCGGGGATATGCGCCCCCTTGCCGTCCCAAGCCACCGCTCCCTTCTCCCCCAGGGTAAAGATGGCCCGTAGGCCGTATTGCCGCGCAAAGGGACCGATGGCCTCCAGCGCGTCCTGAGGACCGGCGATCTCCCGGCCAGTATAAAAGCTCGCCTCCACCTCGTTGGCGATGAAGGTGTCACAGCCCTCCAGGGCCTTTTGGGACAGCGGCCCGGCGGGCGCGGCGTTGAGCAATACGGGCAGGGCCACGGCATTGGCCTTCTCAATGGCGTATTCCACCACGTCCGTGGGAATCTCCAACTGCAGCACCAGGGCTATCGCCCCCTCCATCAGCGGAGCCACCCCATCCACGTCCCGGCGGCTGACGCACCCATTGGCTCCCCGGACGATGGTCGCGCCCACCCGGCCATCCTCCAGGGCATGTACAGCCGCAAAACCAGTGCTCTCCGGAACCTGGCGGACGAAATCCGTCCGTACCTAATGCCTCTGAAGGCTCCCCAGCAGGAAATCGCCCATGGCATCCTGTCCCACCGCGCCTACCAGCAGCGTCTCCAGGCCCAGCTTGGCGCATTGCACCGCCTGGTTGGCCCCCTTGCCCCCGGCGGATACCTCCATGCCCCGGGCGCAGTAGGTTTCCCCGATTTTCGGCAACCGCGCCACATGCAGGAATACATCGTAGTTCAGGCTGCCAATCACGATCACGGGCCGCTTGCCCATGGGCTCTCTCCCTCCAATCGGACCTTCGATCGCAAAGGCGGCCCTGTGAATCCATCCAACAGCCGCCTCTACCCGCCCCGCTTCCCTTACTTGGCCGCCCCGCGGCTCTCCCGCGCGTACATGGCGGCGGCCAGCTTATCCTGAATGGTTTCAAAATAGGCCGCGATCACGATGATGATCCCCGTGACCACAAACTGCCAGAAAGCCTGTACGCCCACCACGATCATGCCGATCTTGAGCGCCGCCAGCAGCATAGCCCCCAGCAGAGTGCCCAAAACGGTACCCTTGCCGCCGGCCATGCGCGTGCCGCCAATGGCGGCGGCGGCTATGGCGTCCAGTTCATAGCCGTTGCCGGAGGCGGGCTCGCCGGTGCCCAGGTTGGCCAGCATAATCATGCCAGCGAAGGCCGCGCAGCAGCCGCAGATGGCATAGCCTACGATCTTGGTCCAGTCCACCTTGACGCCGGAGAGCTTGGCGGACTCCTCGTTGCCGCCCACCGCGTAAAGATAGTTGCCAAAACGGGTTTTGCGCAACACGATGTGGGTGATGATGGCGATGGCGAAGAGCACCAGAATGGAAATGGGGATGTCGCCGAAGATCTTGGTGGTGAACACTTTGCGGTACTCGGTGGGAATGCCCAGCACGGGCCAGCCTCCGGTGAACACATAGGCCAGGCCGCGGTACACGCTCATGGTACCCAAGGTGGCAATAAAGGGTTGCAAGTGCATCTTAGTGACCAGCAGGCCGTTGAAAGCGCCCATCACCGCGCCAAGGATCGCGCCCAGCAGTACGGCCAGGCCCACGGGAACACCCACCACCACCATCTGCCCCACGCTGACAATCACGATGGCGAAGGTGCAGCCAATGGACAGGTCTATGCCGCCGGAAATGATGACGAAGGTAATCCCGATGGCCAGGATGCCGTTGATGGTCCCCTGCTTGATGATGTCCACCATATTGCCGGGGGTAAGGTAAACGGGATCCAGAATGGAAAACACAATGATCAACAAAATGAGAGCCGCCAGCACGGCTATCTCCCGGCTCATGGACTTCAACTTGGCTTTCATCATTTCACTTACACCCCATTGCATAATTCAAGAGGACTTCTTCGTTGAACTCCTCCGGGAGAAGCTCCGCGGCGATATGCCCCTCGCACATGACGTAGATTCGATCGCTGATGCCCATCACCTCGGGCAGTTCGGAGGATACCACGATGATGGATTTCCCCTGGGCCACCAGCTCCTCCATCAGGCGGTAGATTTCGGCCTTGGCGGCCACATCCACGCCCTTGGTGGGTTCATCGAAAATCAGCACATCCACATCCGTGCCAAGCCACTTTCCCAGGATCACCTTCTGCTGGTTGCCACCGGACATGTTCTGAGTCAGAAACCCCGGCCTCCTGGGATTGATGTTGAGCTCCTCCATGAAGTGCTCGCAGTTTTTGACCTTGCGGTCCTCCTGCACCAAGCCCATCCGCAGGAACCGCTCCATACAGGCCAGGGCCATGTTGTTGACATTGGTAAAGAACTTCACAAACCCTTGAGTTTTCCGCTCTTCCGGAAGCAGACCCACCCCGTGTCTGAGGGCATCCCCGGTGGAGCGGATGCGCACTGGCTTGCCCTGGATCAGAACCTCCCCGGAGGTGAGCTTGTCCGCGCCGAACACCGCCCGCATCACATCCGTGCGGCCGGAGCCCACCAGGCCGGAAAAGCCCAGGATCTCTCCCTTCTTCAGGGTAAAGCTCACATCCTGAAAAACGCCGCTGCGGGTGAGCCCTCTCGCCTCCAGGACGACCTCCTCCCGCACCCGCCGCTGGCTCAGGCGGGAAGCAATGGCGCTGACATTGCGCCCCACCATGTTGCGGATGATTTCCTCCCGGTTGGTATCGGCAATGTCCAGGGTGGCTACGCGCTCCCCATCCCGTAGGATGGTGGCGCGGTCGCAAATGCGAAACACCTCTTCCAGGCGGTGGCTGACATAGATCACCGTCATGCCGGAGGCTCTCAATTCCTCAATGATGCGAAACAAGGCTTCCGTTTCGTTGGTGGTCAGGGAAGCGGTGGGCTCGTCCAAAGAGATGACGCTGGAATGGTGGAAGAGCGCCTTGGCAATGGCAACCATCTGCATCTCGCCCGCGCTTAAGGAAGCGGCGGAGTCCTCGGCCTTGAAACGGCAGTTCAGCCGCTTGAGAATCTCATTGACGTTTTGGTTCATGGCGTTGTAATCCACGAAAAAGCCCTTGTGAGGCTCGTACCCCAAGGAGATGTTCTGACCCACAGTCATGTCTCTGACGATGTTGGTCTCCTGGTGAACCTTGGAGATTTTTCCGTTGGCAATGGCGTCGTGGGGATTTCTGAAGCGAACCTTCTGGCCGTTGAGAGAGATATCCCCATGATACTCAGTATAGATGCCGTGCAAAATATTCAGCAGCGTGCTTTTGCCCGCGCCGTTCTCCCCAAGCAGGGCGTGGACCTCCCCTTTGCGAACGGAAAACGACACGTCGTTTAGCACGCGCACTCCGGGAAAATGTTTAGAGATGTTGTGAAATTCCACCGCGTTATACATAAGCCCAGTCCATCCTTTTGGGGGATATGCGGGGCGGAACGCCTTCCGCCCCGCAACGCTTTCCAGATTAATCGGCGTATTCGGTGGCGACCCAGTTGATGATCTCAGCCGCGGCGGTATCCACGTTGGTGCTGTCGATCAGGGCCTGGGGAGTCCAGATCACGCGGGGCAGTTCCTGGCCGCCCAGGAGGCGCAGGGTGCATTCGGTGGCGATCTGCGCTTTATAGAAGGGGAAGGAGTCGATGGTGGCATCCAGCTTGCCGGAGCGGATGGAGTCATAGGCTTCGCCGATGCCGTCCACGCCCACCACCAGAATATCGCGGCCGGAATCTTCCACAGCCTCCACAACACCCAGGGCCATGCCATCGTTGTTGCAGAAGATCGCCTTCAAATCGGGGAAGTTCTTGATCCAGGTGTCGGCCAGCTCCTTGGCCTTGTTACGGTCCCAGTCGGCGTTTTGTTCAGCCACGACGGTGATGCCGGGGGCGTTTTCCGTCATCCAGTTCTTAAAGCCTTCGGTACGCTGGCGGGCGGCAAAGGCCTTGGGCATACCGATCACGATGGCGACCTCGCCCTTGCCGTCCAGCTTGTTGGCAATCCATTCGGCAGCCAGCTCGCCGTTTTGGTTGGCCTTGGGGCCTACGAAGTTAGGGGCGTTGACGATCAGGCCGTCATTTACGTTCACGCAGGGGATGTTCTTCTCCAGGGCGGATTCCACACCGGGAACCAGGTTGCCGTCGGAGATGGGAGAGAGCATGAGCGCGGCGTATTGCCGGTTGATCATGTTGTTCACAATCGCCAGCTGGCCCTGTTCATCGTTTTCATCCTGGGCGGCTTGCACATCGATGGTGAGCTGGACGCCGATCTCGTTGGCAACCCGCTGGGCCTCTTCATAGCCCGCCTTGAGGGTCCGCCAGTACTCGTTTTGGAACTGCTTGGCCACCGCGCCCAGGGTCAAGGCGGAGGCGGGCTTGGGCACCGCGCCAAATTGGGCGCGGATGTCCTCGATGGTAACGCCAGCCTCATTATCCGGGTTGAATCCCGCGTCGCTAGCCAACGCGACGCATGTGCTTGCTGCCAGGGTAAGGCAAAGGAGAAGCGCGAAGAGTTTTTTCATGGATAGGTTCTTCCTTTCTTTCTTATTTAAGCATTTGGAGCCAGAGCCTTTGGCACTCCACCCCATCCTGCTTAGATACAATGGAGGCGATCCGGTCCATTCCAACGGCATCGATCATTCCGCTCATTTTGTTGAACATGGCCACATTGGTTTCAATCTCATGGCGCGCGTTCTCCCGGAAGGGGAAGGAGTCAAAGAATACAACGCCGTCATAGTGATACTTCTTCAAATAATAGACGAATTCCAATGCCTGGGGGAAATTGACGGAGCCAAAGATCAACCCGTTGTCCATCATACGGTAGCCGTCGTTCATGTGCAAGCCAAAGAGCTTCTCCCTGCGCGCCGCCAGGGCCAGTGAGAAGGCGGGGCTTTCATGCCGCATAAGCATATGGCAAAAATCCAAGGTGACACCCACATTGGGGCGGTCAATCTCATCGATGGCCAGCAAGGCGAGGCCGATGCCATCCAGCAGGGAATAGGCCCGGGGCTCGAAGGGCTTATACTCGATGCTGATCTTGATGCCTTGTTCCATGGCGTAATCCGCCACAATCTGAAAACTTCTGATCATCTTATTCCATTTGGATTCATAGTCCAGCTGAAAGGGATAATCAAAGCCGTCAAACCCCAGCCAGACCGTCAGATACTCCCCTCCCAAGGCCTTGCAAGCATCCACCGCGTTTGTACACAGCTCCACAGCCTCCTGGGCGATGGCGGTATCGGAATTGGTAAACTCTCCCGCCACAAAGCGGTCCTTAAAGCGCGTCGCCACGCCGTTGACCAGCATATCCCCAGCGGCGGCAACCAACTTTTCCATATCATAAAGAGCGATATGCTCCGGGTAATTGAATTCCAAGTGAGTGATCTCCGGCATGGAGCGGAATACCGCAATGGCTTCAAACACATCCTTAGCACCTGCGTGAATAAAAGAATTCATCCTGCCCGCGAACTTCATTTTTACTATGTCCTTCCCTCGTTTGGTATGAGGAGAGGATATCATAAATTTCATTTCGTGTCAACATATTTCAAAAAATTCAACCACGCTCTAAATTGCTTGTGAATAAAGGATTTGTAATGACTGTTTCTTTCATCTTCAGAATATTTTGATGCGAAAATCCCATTTTTCCTTCAAATCCCAGGGCATACCGAAAACAATCCTGCATCCAACTTGCATTATTTAAAATAAATTGATATCCAATGGCACGGCAAACCCACGCTTCCCGACAGAGTGGAATGAAAGCGGAGGGAAGCCGGGGCCCTGACAGAAAACCACCCTTCCGTAAGTGGAAAAGGGACCGGGCTCCTTTCCCATACGCAAAAAGGGGCGCACCCCGCCTTTGCGCAGGATACACCCCCAAGGGAAGGAACATGCCAAGGGGGCATACCCCGTCTTTGCCACAGGATATACCCCCAACAGGAGGAAAGGGACTCCGTCATATTTCAGTCAGAAAGGATTGCTTCCTTGGCAAGGTGGAGTGCTAGGTTGACAAGACCGCCATCGTCCGCCGCCCCATCGGCAAGGCCTCCTTTGGCCCCGAAAAGCTGTGGGAGAACTTGACTGTGCTGATGGATGCGGCAACAAGACCAAGCCCTCTACCACCAAGGGCCTTGATGTGCGGTGCCTGTGTCTCAGCTCCACCATGGGTCCAGGGAGGAGGTCCATGCACTGCGGTTCTAAGAAACTTGGTGCCCAAAGTGAAAGTCTCCGCTCCAGGCGTTGCGCTGTGGCCTTTTTCGTTTTGCCGCGGCCCCTTCCCAAGCTCGGATTGCGGTACTATCGAAGGTCCTCAGCCCTTCACCGCTCCGGCGGCGACGCCCTTGGTGATCTGCTTCCTAAAGATGAAATAGAAGATCAGAATGGGGATCAAAGCTACCGTCAGAGAGGTAAACAGCTTTCCGTAATCGGAACCCAGGGAACCGGAGTAACGGCCCACCGCTGCGGGAATGGCCTTATACTTGTCCCCGGCGGTCATCAGGTTCATCAGCACAAACTCGTTCCAGGTTCCGGTAAAGGTGATAATGGCAAGGGTGACCGATACGGGGGCGCACATCGGGAAGACGATCCTTGTGAAGATCTTCATGAAGCTGGCCCCGTCGATCCTGGCGGACTCCAGCAATTCGTTGTGAATGCTCTTGATGAAGTCCGTACACAAGTACACCCCCATGGGAAGCCCCAGCGCGATGTTGGGGATCAGGACAGCCAGACGGGTGTTGTAAATCCCCGCGGCGTTCACCATCAGAAAGAGGGGGATCAAAATCGACTGGAGGGTAAGCAGAATGCCGACAATAAAGAGGCCGTGCAAAAATTTCGTAATTTTAAAAGGAATCTTGGCGAAGGCGTATCCCGCCATATTGGACAGTATCACCACCGTCACCACTGTCACCGCAGCATAAATCACGCTATTTTGAAAGAAGGTGAAAAAATTCCCTTGGATCCAGACAAAGGGATAATTGCCAACATACCAGTGGACGGGAAGAGACAGCTTGTTGGTGGTAAGGTACGCCGTGCTGGTTTTGAAAGACTGAATCACCAGCCAGAAAATGGGGTAAACCGTCAAAACGGCAAATACGATCATGACGAAGTACACAACGATTTTGGCGGGGGTCGAGATATTTCGCTTGTCCATTCGCTATTCCTCCTTGCTGCCGAAGGTTTTCCCCAACCGCCGGGTAATCACGATCAGCACGATGCTAATGAGTACCATCACCGTAGAAATAGCGTTAGCCAAAGGATAGTTCGGCGCTCCCTGGAACGCTGACTGGTACATGTAAAGGGAAAGCACCCGGGTCTGACCCGCCGGGCCGCCGCTGGTCATGGCATAGAGCAGGTCAAAGGTCCTCAAGGACCCGGAGATGGCCAGTATCGCGGTGGTCACGATCACGCCGGACAGCGCCGGCAGGCTGATGTGCCAGAGAATCCTGGCCTCTTTCGCGCCGTCAATTCTGGCGGCTTCAATGATGGCCGGGTCGATGCGCTGCAAATTGGCTAAGAAGATAATCATGTAAAAGCCCGTGAACATCCATAGAATGACGACCAACACGGGGACCATGGGGGCGGTGTTCAGGGTGAATACCGCGTCAGGGTTGAAAAAGCGGCGTATTTCCATCAGCACTGAGTTCCGCCCGTAAATAATCGCGTTGAAAAGCACGCCGATGATGATGGGGGAAATTACATTGGGCAGATAGATCATGGTCTGGAAGAAGTCGTTGCCTACGCTGATCAGCCTTCGGGAAAGGATATAGGCCAGGATAAAGCCAAGGGGAATCTGCCCGAATACCGATACGGCCACGATGAGCATGTTGTTTTTCAGCGACAGGTAGAAGTTGCCCGTGGGTTCGGTGAACATCCAAATATAGCTTCTCAGGCCCACAAATTGGATGTCGGGATTTCCAAAAATCAGACCGCCGTTGTAATTGGTCAGGCTTAGCAAAATGGAAAAGATGGTGGGAAAGGCCACAACAGCCAGGTAGATGATTATGGCCGGCAGAACCAATACCGCGTACGATAGCCTTTTTTCTCTCTGAATGGTCATATGTAGCCTTTCCCTCCACCAATTTCTACTTTACTTCACACGCTACAGGTTGCTTATTGAGCGGCTTTCCAAGCTTCAAACGCATCCTGGGTGTTCTGCGCCACTTGCTCGGGGGTCTGGGTGCCCATGCCGATGGCCTGGAGGCCGTCGTTCAAGGGGGTGTACACGGGGCCCTCGAAGGCGCCGTCGATTACCACGGTGCTCTTGTCATACTCGGCGCCCAGGTTGGCAATGGCCACCTGCAGGGGCTCCAAGGTCAGGGTGGAGAAGTCGATGTCCACGCGGGCGGGGGTGGGCAGGCCGCCGGTGGAGAGCCGGTAGGTCAGCACTTCGCGGCCGGAGAGCCACTTCACCAGTTCCCAGGCAGCTTCCAGCTTGGGGGAACCGTCTTCCAGAGCAGCGCTGATGCCAAAGCCGGTGCCCAGCACAGCGGAGTTGGACTTGTTGATCTTCACGCCATCCACGTCGATGTCGGGGAACACGGTGATCAGGAAGTTCTCCTGCCGCTCGGGAGCAATCAGAGCCTCGCCGGTGGTGATGTCGGTGATGAAGGCTCCTGCACGCCAGTCGCCGTCAATGTAGTAGGCGGCGGTGTTGGTGGCAAAGAGGCCAGGGCCTTCGCCATAGCCAACGGCCAGGGTGGAGGGATTGATGACCTTGTCTTCGTAGATGTTCTTCACGAAGTCCAAAGCGGCCACGAAATCAGGATCGGTGAACTTGGCTTCGCCATTGAGGATCCTCTGCTCCCAGCCTTCGCCGCAGAAACGGCCGGCAACCAGGGAGAACAGGCAAGACTGCATTACCCAGGTGTCCTGGTTGGGCATCAGCACGCAGTCATAGCCCTTTTCGGCCAGCACGGGAACCTGCGCCACCAGCTCGGAGTAGGTCGTGGCGGGCTCCAGGCCGCAATCCTTCAGCACTTCCAGGTTTACAAAGAAAGCGTTGGTGGCGGTAACGCCGTTGGGGATCATGGCCAGGTAGCCGCCGGCCTGCTGGGTGCCGTCCAGCGTCAAGGGGAGATAGTACTCGGCCAGGCCGTCACGCTCTACCAGGGGCCCCAGGTCCTTGAGCAGCTTTTGGGTGTGCAAGGTGGTGGAACGCCCGGAGGGCCACACGTAAAGCACGTCCGGCAGAGTGCCCGCCGCGGCGTAGGCTTCGGTGGCCTGGTGGAAGGGCTCGTTGAATTCGTTTTCCAAGGCGATCTTGATGTTGGGGTGGGCCGCCTCAAAGGCTTCCCAGACTACCGTGGACTCTTCCAAGGCGTTGGGGGCGGTCATGTCGCGATAGTTCAGTACGCGCAGTTCGACGACTTCGTCCGCGCTGCTGACCGCCATAAAGGCAACCAGCATGAGCATTGCCATGACAAGGGATGACAGGCGCTTGATCATCATTGTGGTATTCCCTCCATATCTTTATTTTTGGCCACCGGGCCAAGCTTGTATTAATCATACTTGATGGCGCGCCCGTTTGTCCTCGTTTTTCGTTGCCTTTTTTTGTACCCGCTTGCGGATTTACCATAGCTGTCCCAAACCCCTTGTATCGGGCCATTTTTGATGCTATCATGAGAGCTGATTGAGATCGGAGACCATAAAAATCCAAATGCCAAGGAAGGTGCCGCATGATCGTACGGAAAGTGAAACCCATGGAGCTCAAACGCCTTAGTGAACTTTCCGCTGTTGCCTTTGAATTTAGCACGGACAACAGCCAAACCCCTGAAGAGGTGTTTGCCTCCATGACCAAAAACCCCCAAAGCCGCCTGGAAGCCAACTGGCAATCCCAATGGGCGGCTTTTGAGGACGACGACCAGACCCTGATGAGCAGCTTCGCGGCCATCCCCTATCCCATCCATTTTGACGGGCATGAGTGTGGCATGGTGGGCATCGGCGCCGTGGGCACCTTCCCTCCCTACCGCCGCCGGGGCTGCATCCGGGCCTGCTTTGAAGCGGCTCTGCCGGATATGTACGAAAGCGGCGCGGTCTTTTCCTACCTGTATCCTTTCTCCACAGCCTACTACCGCAAGTTCGGCTACGAAATGTGCTGCGAGAACAGGCGCTGGAAGCTGCTCATTGAAAAGCTGCCCTACACGCCGCTGACGGGAACCACCCGTCTGGTGGAGGTAGGCAACCTCATGCTGGAGGAGATCCAATCCGTTTACCGGGTCTGGCAGGAGCGCTTCAACATGATGGTGGTGGGCGGAGATTTTGAGTTCGCCTGGGTCAAAAAGAGCAACCCCTTTAAGGATCAGCTCTTTACCTATGTCTACCAGGCCCGGGACGGCCAGCCCAAGGCCTATGTGTCCTTCCAGAAGACCGACGACGCGGACGGCCGGAACCTGTTGTGCAAGCGCTTCCTGTTCACCGACCCGGAGGGCTTCTACGGCGTCATGAACCTCTTTGTCAGCCTGGCGGCGGACCATGGCTCCGTCCTCTTCCACCTTCCCTCCGGCCTGGACATCACCCCTTTGCTGCCGGAATGGTCCCTGGGGGCGGGGAAGTGTGAAATTGCCCCCAACGGCATGGCCCGGGTGGTGAATGTACAGGAAGCCCTCCGCCTGGCCCGGACCCGGGGGGAGGGGACCTTGGTGCTGGAGATCCGGGACGGGCAAATCCCCCGGAACAATAGCCGCTTCGCCATTGCCTACGGAGAGGGCATTGTCAGGGAAGTCACCCAAACCGACGCGGCCCCGGACGCCGGCCTTCCCATTCACGAGTTCTCCCGCCTGATTTTAGGGGTGTATGATATCACCGCTTTGCCCTTCCTCCAGGGCGTGACGGTGCATTGCTCCGCCGAAAAGCTGGCGGGCCTGTTCTTCCAAAAGCCCCTGTGCATCACGGAGTATTTCTAGGATTGGCGCACATCAACCGGGGCTGGGGCGATATTCGCCCCAGCCCCGCGTGTTTTATGCGTTTCCCGTTTCTTGCGCCCTTACCCAACCCGGCCCCGGATCATGCCCAACACAACGGCCACCACCACGCCCAGACCCAGCAGGATCAAAATGGCGTCCAGCACCCACAGGGGCATGCGCAGCTTCTCATAAATCCGCTCCTTGATGTTGGCGGGCCCGGAGGGGGCGGCAGGCCCACCCTGGGCGATGGCCTCATCCCGCTCATACGGTTCCTTCAAGGCAAGCTCCTCCTTTACCAAAACCCTTCCCAGGAAACCTGAAGCGAACCGTTACTTCTTCGCCAGGTATTTGCGCAGGTCCAGCGCCACGGCGATGATAATCACCAGGCCCTGTACGATGTAGGTGTAGCTGGTCTCGATGCCCATGAACTGCATGGCGATTTTCAGCAGCTCGAACACCAGCACGCCGACCAAAATGCCGTTGATCTTCCCCACGCCGCCGTTCACGGACACGCCGCCGATGGTGCAGCCCGCGATGGCTTCCAGCTCCCAGCCCATGGCGGTGTTCACCGAGGCGCCTCCGGCCCGGCAGCCGATCACAAATCCGCACAGGCCGTAGAGCATCCCAGCCAGCAGATAAATCTTGATCTTGCTCTTGCTGACGTTCACCCCCGCCACCTCGGCGGCGTTCTCATTGCCGCCGATGGCGTACATGTACGTGCCGTGGCGGGTTTTGTTGTACAGCGTCCACATCATAAGGCCCACGGCATAGGCTACCAGCGCCACATAGCTGAACACGGCGGACATGAAGACATAGGACAGAATCAGCACCGCCGCTCCCAGGCAAAAGAGCAGCACCGTTGTGAAACCCCTCCATTTGTCCTCGCCCCGATCCCAAAACAGCTTCATGATCCACACGAAATACAGCACTACCAGAACATAACTGTAATGGGGGCGTTCGAGACGTCTAACCAAATCCCAGACCAAGGAGCCCAGGATAAACAAAATCACAGCCTTGAGTTCAAACTTACGCCGCTTTGTCATCTGGATCACTTTGAGGACGAACCATGCTATCAGCGCAAGGCCTGCAGCCCCCAAAAGCCCCACCACAACATATCCATTCAGCCTGGTCTGCACCAGTTGCCCAACCGCCCACCATAGCGCAACCATACCCGCCATGGCAAGGAGCGCCGGCAAGAGGGCAAACCTGCTTGCCCGGGTTAGCCGGATGATCTGCCGTACCAGCCAGGCCACCACCGCGACCCCTCCCACGGCGATAATCATCAGGCAAATGGTGGGGTGCAGCGCCGCTGTGGCGAAGTCGGTATAATCCTTGCGCAGCCCTCCGATGGGGGCCGCGCCGGTGGTGACCAGGCAGATGCCGTACACCAGCGTCTGCATGCCCAGGGTGGCGATAAAGGGCGGCACCTTGAAAAAGGAGATCACCGAGCCGTTGACGGCGCCAATGATGCCTCCCAGCACCAGCACGGCGGCCACCACCACCACGATGGGAATCTCCCCCAGCCCATCTAAAATCTTCTGGGAATAGTCCGCCTTTTGCAGCAGGATGGCGGATACGCAGGCGGCGAACCCGGCGGTCCGCCCTGCGGACAGGTCCGTGCCCTTGGTGATCAGGCAGCCGGACACCCCTACCGCAATAATGAAGCGCACCGCTGTGTTGGTGATGAGGTTGCGGATGTTGGCGGGGGACAAAAAGGCCGGCTTATCCATTCCTACGAAAATTGCAATGAGAATAATGCCCACGATGATCGCATTGTTGAGCAGCAGTTCCGATACTTGCTTCCCAAACCTCTTTTTCTGCGCCGCTACTTGCACCGTGCTCCCTCCCTATACCGCTTGAGGCTGGTTTTCTTCGCCGCCTTCAAAGCGCGTGGCCAGCTCCATGATTTTTTCCTGGGTGGCGTCCTTGCCGTCGATGATCCCGGTCATGCGCCCGTCGCACATGACCATGATCCTGTCGGACATACCGATGAGTTCGCCCATTTCCGAGCTGATCATGATGATGCTTTTGCCCTGTCTGGCTAATTCCGCGATAATACAGTATATTTCATATTTCGCGCCCACGTCAATGCCCCGGGTGGGTTCGTCCAGAATAAACACATCCGGATCGTTGGCGAGCCACCGGGAGATCAGCACCTTTTGCTGGTTGCCTCCGGAGAGGGATTGAATCAGCGTCTTGCCGGAGGGGGTTTTGATGGAGAGCTTTTGAATATTCTCTTCCACGAGCCGGTCAATCTTCCGCTGGTTCAGCAACACGCCCCCCACCACATATTGATCCAAGCTGGCAATGGCCACGTTGTCCTCTACGGACAGCACGCTCATGATCCCCGTGGCCCGCCGGTCCTCCGTCAGCATGGCAATGCTCTTTTGGATGGCGTCCCTGGGGCGCTGTACATAGAGCTTGTGCCCCATATATTCCATATCGCCCTCTTGGTGGGCCCGGATGCCGAAAAGCCCTTCCATCAGCTCGGTGCGCTGCGCGCCCACCAAGCCCCCTACCCCAAGGATCTCGCCCTTGCGCAGGGTAAAGCTCACGTTGCGGAAGGAGCGTGGGTTGATGGAGGTAAAGTTCTTTACTTCAAAGACCACCTCTCCCGGCGTGTTGTCGCGGGGGGGATACAGGTTGGTCAGCTCCCGGCCCACCATATGGGTGATGATTTTATCCGTGGTCAGCTCCTTGGCATCCCAGGTGCCGATGTACTTTCCATCCCGCATGATGGTCACTTCGTCGGCGATGCGGAGAATTTCGTCCATTTTATGGCTGATGTAGACAATGGCTACATTCTTGGCCTTCAAGTCCTGAATAATGCGGAACAAAGCCTCCACCTCATGGGAGGTCAAGGAGGAGGTGGGTTCGTCCAGAATCAGCACCTTGCACTCGTTGGAGACCGCCTTGGCGATTTCCACGGACTGCATCTGGGAAACGCTCAAAGACCCCAGCTTTTGGGCCGGGTCAAAGTTCATGCGCACCTCTTTCAGCACCCGGGCGGTTTCCTCGTGCATCTTGCGGTGGTCCACCAAGGGGATGAAGCCCAGCAGCTTCTTGATGGGATAGCGCCCCACAAAGATGTTCTCCGCCACGCTGCGCTCAGGGATGGGCTGGAGCTCCTGGTGCACCATGGCGATCCCCAGCTTCAAGGCGGAAAGCGGGTCCGTAACCTGGACCGGTTCCCCCTCGTACAGGATTTCGCCCTCATCCATCTTGTAGATGCCGAACATGCACTTCATCAGGGTGGACTTTCCGGCGCCGTTTTCGCCCATCAGAGCATGCACGGTTCCCGGCCGCAGCTTGAGCTGCGCGTGATCCAAGGCCTTCACCCCGGGGAAGGACTTGCTCACGTCGATCATCTCCAGGCGATACTCCGACATAACAGGCCTCCTCGCTACCTAAGAAGTGGTGCGTGCGCTTTCGCACACGCACCACCATTGTACCATACTCCTCAGGGAATTACTTCACCATCACGTAGTCCACGGTGTAGTTCTTCTCGGGGATCGCGCCGCCGGCCACTTCGATGGCGACGTCGGCAGCCTTATGGGACTGTCCGATGTGGTCGTTGAGCACGGTGCCGGTCATTTCGCCGGCGTTTACCAGCTCAACCGCCTCGTCCAGCGCGTCCACGCCCACCAGGTAGATGTCCTTGCCCACGGTGCGGCCGGCGGCCTTCACAGCCTGGAGAGCGCCCAGGGCCATGGCATCGTTGTTGCAGAAGATCACGTCGATCTGATCGCCGAACTGCGCCAAAGCGGTGGCGGCCAGCTCCTGGCCCTTTTCCTGGGCCCAGTCGCCGCGCTGCTCGAAGAGCTTGTTCACAGCCACGCCGTTGTCGGTGAGCAGCTTAATGGAGAACTCGGTGCGGTACTGCGCGTCCACGTTCTCGGGATCGCCCATGATCATCACATAGTCCACGGTGCCGTTGCCGTTGATGTCGCCATGCTCGGGGGCGTCATAGATGATCTGCCCTTGCATGGTGCCGCTCTGACGGGCGTCAGCGCCTACGTAGCAGATCTTCTCCCACTGCTGCATGTCCTCAGCGGAGGGCTCGCGGTTGATGTACACCACGGGGATGTCCGCAGCCTGGGCCAAAGCGGTCACAGCGGCAGCGGAGGTGGATTGCACCAGGTTCACGATGAGAACGTCCACGCCCTCGGCGATGAAAGCGTTCACCTGGTTGGTCTGCTCGTTCTGGTCGCCCTTGCCGTCCACGACGGTCACTTCGCAGCCCTTTTCCTTCAGGTAGTTCTCCAGCTCGGTGCGGTACAGGGTCATGAAGTTATCATCATATTTGTAGATGCAAACGCCGACCTTGATGGGTTCTTCGGCAACCGCCAGTTGAACCATGCCCAGAGCCATGATGGCCACCAGAACGAGAGCCAGTAACTTTTTCATGGTATCCACTCCTTTTCGTTTTCCCAGACAGGCCGGGCCTGTCCGTAGCTCATTCCATTATAGTCACTTTCCGGGAAATAAGAATATAAAATCCTCCGAAAATATGTGAAATTCCTCCACAAGGAGACGGGGGCAGGATTCCCCTGTGGAGGCCGTTGGCTCAAAAACAGGCTTTGCTTTACGCTGGAGTACGGCCCTGTTATACTATTCGTGAAAAAAGCGGGAAATGACGCGGATGAGTCCGCCCCGGTCCTCTTCCGGAACGTGGAGCATGAGGATGGAGGCCGGACGGCGCAGGCCGCGAACTGCCCCCAAGGAGGAATCCGGCATGTTTTTTGATGTGGAAGAAAAAATCAAAAGAAGGAACGCAGTGCTCTTTTCCCGCGACAGCGAATGCTTGCAAGGGCTCAAGCTCCTGATAGAACAGCAAAAGCACCGCACGGTGGTGATGTGGGCGCTGGAGTGCGCCAAAGCCCCCCTGGCTCAATTTGAAAAAAAATATCCTGATGAGGCAAGGCCAAGAGCCGCGCTGGAGCTTTCCGAAGCCTGGGCCAGAGGCAAAGTCAAAATGCCTGTGGCGAGGCGGGCTATTTTGGACGCCCACGCCGTTGCGAAGGAAGTAGCGGATCCGGCATATGGCGCTTTGTGCCACGCGATCGGCCACGCGGGGGCGAGCGTGCATGTGGAAACCCATGCTTTGGGCCTGCCCTTCTATGAGCTGACCGCCCTTGTGCGGATGGGGGGGACGGATGGGTACCAGAAGCGGGTCCTTGAGAAAATCGACTTCTATTGCGCCCGCCTTCTCTACTGGCAGGAAAATATCGATACCCTTGATGTGGAATGGGCCCGGTTTTTGCTGGATGACAACCGGCCCAACAAGGAAAAGCTGCTCAGCGAGAAAAGGGCCTCCGCCCGTTAGGGCGGGATAGGATGAATACCGTCATTGATCCCCTTTGCATCAGGGCCCGTCTTTGAGCGGACGCTTTGCATACCCCTTTTATCAAGGGGAAGTGCTTTTCAGCTTCATGGCTTGCCCCGCGGGCAAAGGCGGGCCCAGGGCATCTCCCTGGTGGGGGGCCGGGGCAGCGCCAGGGAACGCGCGTCCAGCGGACGCTTTGCCCAAGGCAAAGGCGGGCGGAAGCTGGGTTTTGAAGCGGGCGGCCAAAGGGCAGCGAAGGCACGGAGGAAAGCGCAGGCCTGGTGGTCCCTCGGGCGAAGCCCAAAGGGGCCCGCAGGGGGAAGCTTTACGGGCGGCGAGGGACGCGGTGATAAAGCCGGACCCGGGGAGGCCGAAAGCCCGGATCAAAGCCCCTGGTTGACAGGGCCGCCAAAACCGCTACAATAAAGGGCGAGGTGAAGGGGCATGTACAAGCTCATCCTGGTGGATGACGAAAGCGAAATCTGCGAAGGGCTCAAGGAGATTGTGCCCTTTGAGTCCCTGGGCTTTCAAGTGGTGGCCGAGGCGGGCAACGGCGTGGAAGCCCTGGCGCTGTGCGAGGCCCTGGAGCCGGATCTGATCATTACGGATATCCGCATGCCGCTGATGGACGGGCTGACGCTGTGCCGCCGGGTGCGGGCCATGCTGCCCACGGCCCAGTTCATCATCCTCAGCGGCTATGATGATTTTGAATACGCCCGCCAGGCCATCGAGGTCAAGACCATGGGATATCTGCTCAAACCCATTTCTTCCGTGGAATTTGTGGCTATGCTGAAAAACGCCAAGGCCTCCCTGGACGAGGAATTTGCCAAGCGCCGCAATGTAAGCCGCCTGAGGGAGCATTTCCGGGAAAGCCTTCCGCTGCTGAGGGAGATGCTGCTTTCCTCCTTGCTCTCCGGGGGCATGGACGCCCAAAGCGCGCTGGAAAGCGCCCGGAAGTATGATATTGATTTGGACGCGCCGGCCTACGCGGCGGCGCTGCTGAGGATGGGGGACAACGAGACCCCGGACGGCATCCAGGACGACCAGCTCCGGGTGTTCGCGGTGCGCAACATCCTCTGCGAGGCGTTGGAGAGCCGGGCCCGGGGCTATTCCTTTTTGGTGTTCATGTACAACGGCATGCCCGCCTTGCTGCTGCTGCTCTCCTCCAAGGAGGAAGCCCTGTTTGCGGACGCGGTCCTTCACCTGGAGGAGGCCCGCAAAACCATCCGCCATTACCTGGCCTGCCCGCTTTTCATGGGGGTCAGCGACGCCGTGGACCGGCTGGTGTCCCTCCCCGCCGCAGGCCAGCAGGCCCTTACCGCCCTGGACCAGTGCATCCTCAGCGGCAAGGAGCAGGTGTTGTGCATCACGGATATCCAACAGATGGGGGCTCAGGCTTTGCGCCTTGACGAAATGGAGCTGCGGCAGCTCCTCAACGGAATGAAGGCGGGAAAAGCGCCCCAGGCGGAAAAGGCCCTGGGAGCTTTGATGGATACCTGCTGGAGCATGCGGGGAAGCCCCAAGGCCTACCAGACCTATCTGCTGGAACTGGTGATGAGCTTTGTGCGGGTGGTTTCGGAGCTCTCCCTGGAGCGGGAAGACCTGGACGGGGAGCTGAACCGGGTGATGCAATCCTTTTTTCATGCGCCGCCCCCCATCCCGGAGGCCCAGGAGGAGCTTTTGCATCTCCTGCGCCTGATGATGAGCGCCATCCAGAGCCAGCGGACCACCTCCAGCCTGCGCCTGGCCGCCGAGGCCCAGGAGTATCTGCGGGAGCACTTCTCCCAGGAAAGCCTGTCCCTGGAGGAATTGTGCCTGCATCTGCACATCTCCCCCTCGTATTTCAGCATGATCTTTAAAAGGGAAACCAAAAGGACCTTTCATCAATACGTCACGGAGCTGAGGATGGACAAGGCCCTGACCTTGCTGAGCTCCACGGAGCTGAAGACCGCCCAGATCGCCCAGCGGGTGGGCTTGCCGGACCCCAGCTATTTCAGCTATTGCTTCAAAAAGCACTTTGGGTTCCCGCCCTCCCAGGCCCGCAAGCCCAAGAAGGAGTCCTCCTGAGGGGACTGCGGCGGCGGGCTTCCTAGACTGGCCGAGGGGAGGAAAGGGCATGCGCAAGGAGGGCTTTCAGGGATACAGCCTCCGCAATGTGATCATGGTGGCCTTCTTGGGCAGCATGGGCGCGTTATTGCTGTTTGTGATGCTGGTGCTGGTGCCCCGGGTGTCCTCTTTGCTGGAAACCAACGCTATTGACCGTACCAAGGAAACGGTTTTGCAAAGCGTCGCCACCCTGGACAACTATGTGGACAACCTGCTTTCCTCGCTGCACTTCTCCTCCTCCCTGCTCCCCGCCGACCTCTCCCCCCAGGACGCGGAATGGCAGCAGCGCCTTGACTTTATGGAGGAAAGCCGCAACGATATCCTATCCATATCCTTCTTTGGGGAGGGCGGGGAGCTGTTTTACAGCACGGCGGGGAAGCTGAACGTCCCCCCGGCCCAGGCGCGGGAGAGCGAGTGGTTCCGCAAGGCCGTTTCATGGCAAGGCGCGGTGACGTACTTCTCCATGCCCCATGTCCAGCATCTCTTCGGCCAGCAGCGCAATCTGGTGATCTCCATGGCCAGAAGCCTGGAATACCAGCAGCATGGCAGCTGGCATACCGGGGTGCTCCTGATGGATGTGGATTACGCCTCCTTCAGCGCCGTCACGGACGGCATCTCTTTGGGCAGCAGCGGCTTTGTCTACCTGATGAACGAGGCCGGGGAGCTGGTATGCCACCCCAAGCTCCAGCTTATCCACCAGGGGTTGACCCAGGAGGACCGCAGCGCGGCCCTGGCCCAAACCGTGGGCATCACCCGGGACGAGCGGGAGGGCCGGGAGCGGGTGCTGTTGATTACCACGGTGGAGCACACCCGCTGGCGGGTGGTGGGGGTAGCCTACATTGACGAAATCCTGGCGCTGCAAAACGCCTTTATCCGCATCATCACGGTGGTATCGCTGATCGCGGGGCTCATGTCCCTGGCGGCGGCCACGCTGATGGCCTTCTGGGTGACGCGGCCCATCCGCCACCTGGAGAACAAAATGCGCAAGGTGGAGGCAGGGGACCTGAACGTGACCATTACGGAGAAGGGCTTCTCCGAAATCCGCTCGGTATCCGTCACCTTCAACCACATGCTCCGGCGGGTCCGGGTGCTGATGGCCCGGGTGGTGGCGGAGCAGGAGACCAAGCGGCTCCATGAGCTCAACGCCCTCCAGGCGCAGATCAACCCCCACTTCCTCTATAACACGCTGGATTCCATCGTCTGGATGCAGGAGCGGGGCCGCAGCCAGGAGGCCATTACCATGGTGCTGGCCCTGGCCAAGCTCTTTCGCATCTCCATCAGCAAGGGGCGGCGCTTCATCACCGTCCGGGAGGAACTGGAGCATGTGCGCAACTACCTGATCATCCAGAAGATGCGCTTCAAGGACAAGTTCGCCTACCAGCTGGAGGTTCAGGAGGAGGCCCTGGAGGAGCGCACCGTGAAGCTGATCATCCAGCCCCTGGTGGAGAACTGCATCAACCACGCCATCGACGAGGCCCAGGGCGTGGAATTGCACATTGACATCCGGGTGGCCGCCAAGGGGGAGGACCTGCTCTTCACCGTTTCCGACGACGGGGTGGGCATCCGGGAGGATTTGCTGCCCACCTTGCTCACCACCTCCGGGGAAAACGGCATCGGCCTGAAAAATGTCCACGAGCGGATTCAACTGACCTATGGCCCCGCCTACGGCCTGACTATCCACAGCGTGGAGGACGAGGGAACCACCATCACCATCCGCATTCCGCGGGGATGGGAGGAAAAGCCGTGAAAAAGCCGCTGCTGATCAGCCTGGTGTGCCTGGTGGCCTCGGGGGCTCTGCTGATTTGGGGCTTCCAAGCCCCGGCTGCCCCCGCCTTGCCCAAGGAAGTCCAGGTGGCGCTGCTGGTGGAAAGCGATACGGGGAGCTTCTTGATGCAACTCCGCAAGGGCATGCAGGAGGCCGCTGCCGGCCAGGGTGCGCGCCTCACCGTGGAAAAGCTCCTGCCGGACCCTGGATCTCAGGCCCGGGCCTTGGCAGGCCGGGGAATCTCCGCGGCCTTGCTGCTGCTGGAGGAGCCCCAGCCCATGCTTGCCGCCCTGGGCGAGGCCGGGCTTCCGGCCTTGGTCATCGGCCAGATCGTTCCGGGCCAACTCTGCGTTACCGGAGACGACGGGGCCTGCGGGGAGGCTCTGCTGGCCCGGGCTTTGGCCCTGGCCGGGCCCTCCCGGGTGCTGTGGCTGACCCAGGACGCGGATGCCCGGGGGAAGGCAAGAACCGCCGGGGCGAAGGCCCTTTTGCGGCAAAGGGGCGTGGCGTCCTTGCCCTGGCCCCAAGAGGTCCAAACCCTGGCCTCCTTTGACGTGCTGGTGGCCCCCACAGAGGCCGTCACCCAAAAGCTCGGCGCCCTGAAAAGGGACGGTTTCCTCACAGAGGACGTGGCTATTGTGGGCATGGACACAGGGGATACCCGGGTCGGGGATTTGGAGGAGGGGCGCATACAGGTCATGGCTATGGACAGCCCCTACGCCATGGGCTACATCGCCCTGGGCCTTGTTCCCGGGCTGATGTCGGGGGAACTGCCGCCCTCGGTGCACACCAGCGGCTTTACCCTGGTGGACCCCCGCAACATGTATCTGGCGGAAAACGTGAAGCTGGTGTTTCCGCTGCTGCAATAGGCGCTTCCCGCGCCGTGGAAGGGAAGGAGAAATCCCATGAAACGCTTGCTCGCCCTGGGCTGCCTGTGCGCTCTCCTGGTCCCCGCCCTTGCCGCCGCTCAGGAGACGCCCCCCACCTTGGGGGTGTGCATCTACAACTATGAGGATACCTTTATGTTCAGCCTGTTGGAGGTGATCCGGGGGGAGGCCG
This sequence comes from Candidatus Limiplasma sp., assembly GCA_034927815.1. GTDB lineage: Bacteria > Bacillota > Clostridia > Christensenellales > Aristaeellaceae > Limiplasma. Next base: position 185,906 of record JAYFPK010000020.1, on the reverse strand, counting down.
CCCCGGTGGCCCAGCTGATTACCTACGACGGGCAGAACAACCAGAATTTGCAGAACGACCAGATCGAGGAGCTGCTGGAGGGCGGCGTGGACGCCCTGATCGTCAACCCTGTGGACCGCACCGCCGCCATCTACCTGATCCAAATGGCCATGCGCTACCAAAAGCCCATCGTTTTCATCAACCGGGAGCCCTTGCAGGAGGATTTGGCCCTCTATGACCAGGCCTATTATGTGGGCATTGACCCCAAGGAGCAGGGGCTTCTTTCCGGGCTGCTGGCTGCCGGGTACTTTCAAGCCCATCCCAAGGCGGACCTGAACGGCGACGGGGTAATGCAGCTGGTGCTTCTCAAGGGGGAGCCGGGCCACCAGGACGCGGAGCTGCGCACCCAATACGCCATGAAGGCCCTCCAGGAGTCCGGGGTACAGGTGGAGAAGCTGGCGGAGGCCACCGCCCTGTGGGAGCGGAGCCTGGGGCAGGAGCGGATGGCTTCTTTATTGAACACCTTTGGGGACCGGATCGAATGCGTGATTTCCAACAATGACGACATGGCCCTGGGGGCCATTGACGCCTTGAAGGCGGCGGGCTATTTTTCCGGGGACAAGTTCATGCCCGTCATCGGCATCGACGCCACGGCCCCGGCCAGAGAAGCTTTGGCCCAGGGCTCCCTGTACGCCACGGTGTTCAACGACGCCGCCGGACAGGGCCGGGCCGCGGTGGCCTTGGCGATTCTGCTGGCCCGGGGGCAGGCCGTGACCCCGAAAAGCTTCCCCTATGACATCCATGACAAGGTGGTGTACATCCAAAGCACCTCCTTTGTCTCGGACAAGGCGCCCTAAGGGGCGAAAATGCCTTGGAAACCAATAAGGGGATGAAGCCCAAAGGCGGGGCGAAGTCCCCGAAGGAGGGATTCCATGAAAGGGAACGCCACCGACCACCGGACCCGCATGACCCGGATGCTCATCCGCAAGGCTTTTACGGACTTGCTCCTTCAAAAGCCCATCCAGGGCATTTCCATCAAGGAGCTTTGCCAGCGGGCGGGTATCAACCGGGGTACCTTTTACATGCACTATGCGGATATTTACGACCTTCGGGGGCGGATTGAGGAGGACCTGTACGCGGGCATCACCAAGGCCCTGGAAACCATTTTAGGGGACGACCCCCAGGCGTCCCCGGTGCGGGTGACCACGGAGCTGTTCCAGTTCATCAAGGACAATTCCGACCTTTGCGCCGTCACCCTGGGAGATCACGGGGATAAGGAATTTCTGCTGAAAATCATCGGCGCGGCCCGGGAGCGGAGCGTGGCCCACTACGCCCAGTATTTCCAGGGCGTATCCCCGGAGAAGATCGAATACACCTACGCCTTTATCAGCTCCGGCTGCATGGGCATTTTGCAAAAATGGCTGGAGGGAGGCATGCGGGAAACCCCGGAAGCCATCGCCACCATTGCGGAGAACCTGATTTTGCGGGGGATCGGCTATTTGACGGAAAGGGCCAGGCCCTGAAAAGCCGCTTCCCCCCATTTGCCGCGGACCGCCGCGGGAAGGAGGCTATCCCGTTCATGGCATATCGAAAAGGATTGCTCCACGGCTTGCCCATCGCCCTGGGATACCTGTCGGTATCCTTTGCCTTTGGCATTCAGGCCACCGCCGTGGGGCTGCTCCCCTGGCAGGCGCTGCTGCTCTCCCTGTGCAATGTGACCAGCGCCGGGCAAATGGCCGGGCTGACCTTGATGGCCCAGGGGGCCGGATTGGTGGAAATGGCTTTGACCCAGGCCACCATCAACCTGCGCTACGCGCTGATGAGCCTGTCCCTGGGCCAAAAGCTGGATGGAAGCATGACGTTGCCCCACCGGCTGGCCATTGCCTTTTGCAACACCGACGAGGTGTTTGTGGTGGCCTCCGGGCAGCCGGGCCTGGTGGGGAAGGCGTACCTCTACGGTCTTACCAACGGCCCTTACCTGGGGTGGGGCCTGGGCACCCTTTTGGGAGCCCTGGCGGGGAACGTGCTCCCTCCTTCCCTTACCGGAGCCCTGGGCATTGCCATGTACGGCATGTTCATCGCCATTGTGCTGCCGCCCTTTCGCCGGGACGCCTCCGTGCGGCTGGTGGTCCTCACTGCAGTGGTCATGAGCTGCCTGTTCGCTTACATCCCCTGGTTTTCCGGGCTGACAGGGGGCTTTCGCATCATCCTGTGCGCGGTGGCGGCCGCGGGGATCGGGGCGGCTGTGCGGCCTTTGCCCCTGGTGGAAACCCCGCTTTCCTGCCCCGGCGCCGATGCCGCTCCCAACTCCCTTCAAGGAGGCGACGCCTGATGGACAACCGGGCCTATTTTTTGTACCTGCTGACCATGGCCGGCGTGACCTACCTGATCCGGGCCGTGCCCCTGGCCGCCATTCAGGGCCGCATCCGCAGCCGGTTTGTACAGTCCTTCCTGCACTATGTTCCCTACGCCGTGCTGGGCGCCATGACCTTCCCGGCGGTGCTGGGCAGTACCCCCAGCATGGCGGGCTCCCTGTGCGGGCTTGCGGCGGCCCTGATCCTGGGCTGGATGGGAAAGGGCCTGCTCACGGTGGCGGTGGCCGCCTGCGCCTGCGCCTACCTGGGGCAGCTGTTGCTGTAAGAGGGCCGGGCATTTTCACCCTGCGCCGCGCTCCGGCCTTCCTCCCCCGCCCCACCCTACAGATTCTGGCACCAATCGTCGGGCGGGGTTTTTGAGGTTATGCTATCCTGTGGCGGAAAGGAGGATGGGTATGACGATGCTGGAGGGGCTGAACCGGGCGGTTCACTATATTGAGGAACACCTTGACCAGGAGATCGATTACCGGGAGATCGCGCGAATTGCCTGTACCTCGCAATATCATTTTCAGCGGATGTTTGGGTTTGTGGCGGATATGCCGCTGTCGGAATACATTCGGCGGCGCAGGCTCACCTTGGCGGCCTTTGACTTGCAAAGGGGAAGCGCCAGAATCCTGGATATCGCGCTGAAGTACGGCTATCATTCCGCGGACGCCTTTGCCCGGGCGTTCCAAAACATGCACGGGATCCTGCCGTCCAAAGCCAGGGAAACCGGCGTCACCCTCACGGCGTATCCGCGCATCCTCTTTACCCTATCCATCAAAGGAGTGGCAGCCATGAACTACCGGGTTGAGGAAAAGGAAAACTTTCGGGTCGTAGGCGTAAAGGAGTCCGTCAGCACCGTGGACGGCGTGAACTTCAAAAAGATCCCCCAGATGTGGGCCGATCTCCCAAAGGAAACCTTCATGGAAATACTGGCGCTGTCCGACAGGGACCCCAGCGGCGTATTGGGCGTGTGCGCCGACATGGACGAGGATTGCTTTGACTATTGGATCGCCGCGGCCACCGGCGCCCCGTGCCCTCCGGGGCTAGCGTCCTTGGAGATCCCCGCCTGCACCTGGGCGGTCTTTGAGGCGACAGGGCCCATGCCGGGCGCGATTCAGGAGCTGTTCTCCCGTATTTATACGGAGTGGTTGCCCACCTCGGGCTACGAGCACGCGCCGGCCCCGGACATCGAATGGTATTCCGATGGAGACATGGGCTCGCCCGGATACAAAAGCGCCGTGTGGATCCCTCTCCTGAAAAAATAAGAGGGATGCGTGGTTCATCCCAAGGGTAAAGGCTTCCAGGGCAAGGGGGAAACCCTTGCCCTGGTCCCAAATTCGGGCTTTCCAGCTCCCCATGCTATAAATTCTACGATCCGCCAAAAAAAGCTTGACAGCTTAGCCCGGGTTTCGTATAATATCACGTGCGTACCGATGGGGAATTGTGTAACGGCAGCACCTACGACTCTGACTCGTATTGTCTAGGTTCGAATCCTAGTTCCCCAGCCACCCTGGCTCCATGGTCAAGCGGTTAAGACGTCGCCCTCTCAAGGCGAAAACAGGGGTTCGATTCCCCTTGGAGCTGCCACCATAAAACCCTTGAAACATAAAGGTTTCAGGGGTTTTTCTTTTTCTCCTGACGCACTTCTTATCAAAAGCCTCCCCGCCAGGGTGCCAGATCAAGGGTGCTAACCACATCGTGTTGACATACCGTATCCCAGGGAACTAATAGCATGAAATGCCGTGAATATTGAATTTCATTTTTCGGGTATTGAAATCTGACGATTTTGATACCCGTTTTTTCTAGTTTCTTCTTTAAACATAACGCGCCGGTTAAAAAAAGTATTCGTCACAGAGATACGCTTGATGGATGAAATCCCTAAAAAATCAAAAAACTAGCGCAAGATTGGGCTCGCAGGCACCAGAGGCCGCGCGCCCGCCCGTCACAGGACCCAAATATAGTCACGCGAGCGGGCTCGTCATTATGCGCGATAGAGCAACCCCTAGGGGTTGCATCCTGGGGCGCGCGGCGCAGCGTGGTGGTGCGCCGTGAGGTGGTGGGTGATGGCTGGCCGCTACGTGAGTGGAGTGGCTGCCTCTGGCTGGCATTGAGGCTTTCCGTCACCGTGCAGGAGGAAAGAGTGAGGGCGCCCAGGCCAAGGGCGGTGAAGTCGGTGGCAGTAGGTCCGAATACGCAAATCAAGGCAATAGGCTCCTTTCTTTTACACTCTTCTCCAGTTAGGCGTGATGACGATCCTGTTCACGCCCCCCGTCCAGGGAACGATGTGGTTTCCGGCCAGAAGCGCCGGGTAGTCGCCGCTCATGTTCCCGTTCCGGGAGGTGCAGTTCATGCACGTTTCCTTGAGGGTTGCGTCCACCGTGACCGTACCCGCAACGCCAGCAGTTCAAAACAGCTCACGCCGATGACGATGCCGGCGTTGCCGGTCAGCGTCACCTGCAAAACCGGCTCAGAGAATACATTGCCGGGGTTCCACACCACTGTTCCCGAGCTGGTCACAGTGATATCGGGAACCCCAGTCAGATAGAAAAAGGGCTGGCAACGGAAGTTCACGGTGAATCTCCTGTGGGGATTGCCCCGCAGGATTTGCTCAAAGCTGATCTGATTGACAACCCGGGCAAAATAAAAGCCGCCCTGCCGATTGGCGAAGGCGACCTTCCCCTCTCCCCTGAGCCATCCGCAAATGGCGTCCAGGCTGTTCAGATTCTCGATGATGCACTCCACCCCCAGGATGAAATCATCATAAACGTCCTCTCCTTCCAGGGTGGTGAGGGAACCGCCCCGGCCCGGGACGGGGGTGAAGGTGCCTCTCTCCGGGGCTCTCACGATCTCAGGCTGGGCCGTCACATGAATCCCGTATGCGGTGCAGCGTGTCCCGTTCCATTCAAACCAGTCTGTCATGGGCGACCCCCTCCAAGGCATAAGAAAAGTGCCGTCCCATCAGGACAGCACATGCCGTGTAAATCTCTTCTATCAAAGTTCCTCCGCGTCAACTACACGGTACCCCTTTTCCCGCAATGCCTGGGCAAAAAGCCCTTGCCCCTTTACCAGCTTGCCTGAAAAGCTGCCGTCATAAATCCGGTTGACCCCACAGCTTGGGCTTCTGGATTGCAAAATGACACACTCGATCTCTTCCTTCGCGATCCGCTCCAGCGCCAACGCCACGCCTTTTTGGAATTCCTGGTGAACACTCACCCCATCTGCGGTTGTCGCAATCCCATTTACCAGTTCAGCCGGTTTTCGAGGGGTTGGCAATCCGCCCAGTACCTCAGGGCATATCCCAATGACTTCTTTCCCCTCCAAAAAATCATGGACCTTTTGATTCAGGTTGTTTCCGCCATTATACTTGCAGTTCCGCCCCAATAAGCACGCGCTGATCAATACCTTCACTCAAAGCAACCCCTTTATGCCTGCTTGCTTGTTTTCTTCCCGCTCTCTTGTCCGCTTTGGAACCTTCCGGCAAGCGTAGCCTTTTGAAGGATATGGCCTTCCATCAGCTGGAACAGGTCTTTGCGCCGCCCACTTGCCGAAAGTGAAATTATGCAATCCAAAGCATAAACGGTAAAAACATAGGAATGAATTGCTTTCAGCGGCGGCTTCGGGCCTTTGTACTTGTTTCCGCCGTATGCCATCCCCTGCATTGCCCCTGGCAAAACGGAAACCAACGCTCCCGCCGGGATCCCGGCGGGCACCCGCTCCTGAACGGGCACATTCCATATCACCCAATGGTTATAATTCGGAAAAAGGGGGTGGGAAGCATCGTCCATGGTGATTGCCAGAGAAACCGCCCTCTCGTCGATTCCTGTAATCCGCAATTCCGGCGAGAGATCCGCTCCCCTCGCGGTATTCTCCAGCGGAATCCACCCGCCCTCGGCAAATGCCGGGCTTGTCATTTTCAGGTCTGGCAAAGACATATCCTCCCGTAAGGCTTCTAATGAGCGCTTATTTGGCTAATTTCCGTTGCTTAGCCCAATAAGCAGTATACCATTTCGCCTTTTCAGCATCAAGCCATCCTGAGCCCCCTTCCCCGTTGCTGCCGCTTGGTGTGAGCGCGGCGATCTCCATGGCCAGCGAACGGATATCCTGCTCATCCCGCACCACAAAGGTGTTCCCGGACAGGTTCACGCTGCTGGTATTGTTGTAGGTCCTGCGGTTATCATTGGAAAAGGAGGAGATGGATCCTCCCTGTGCCGCATCCGTCAAGTACCGGGCGGCGTTGGATACCGTTCTGGCCCGGGCCTTACTTTCCAGCGCCACGCCTACCCCGAAGCCCCGCATGGTCATCCGGCCAATACCGTCCCTGAAAACGCCTGAGGGCGACTTGATTTTCAGGGTGGCTTTGGCCGCGCTGACCGCGGCCTGGGCCGCCGCCTTCATGGCCGCCACCACGCCGGACCGCCCCGCGTTGATCCCCGCCGTCAGGCCCGCCATGGCGTTCATCCCAATGGAGCGAAGGGAAAACGAAGTGAGGTTGGCGGAGACAGCCGTCTTGACGTTTGCCGCCACCGTGCTTCCCATGCCGGACATGGAGTAGGAGGACATGGCCTTGGCCAGCCCGGTTGCCGCCGCGGCGCCGAAGCCGGAAAGGGCGTCTCCCGGCAGAGCCGTACCCAGGGCTGTTTGTAGGTTGGCAGTCAGTGTCCCAGCGTCTGTGGCATGGTCGTACCCGGTCATCCCCGCCCCCAGGCCTTGGGCGATGGTTGCCCCGGCAGGCTGGAAGCCTTCCGCCGTAATAGCCGTTCCCAAGGCTGTGATCAGGTTGGCAGCGAGGGTCGCCGCTGGGCGGCCTCCTCCAGCGCTCCGGTAAGCCTGCCCTGCCTAGCATAGCTGTTTTCCAGCTTCTGCCAAAGCCCGACCATACTGCTCCACGGCCTTGTTTTGCAACTCCAGCTTCTTTTGCAGAGAGCTGATCCTGGCCTGCATGCCCTCCGTGATCTTTTCGAACTTCTCCTCCCCTGCCGCGGCAAGCCGGAGGGAGGACTCCGCCTCCTGGGTCTGGCTATGGATGCTTTTCAGGTTTCGGGTGAAATTGTCGCTGTTCAGGGACAGCGATGCCACCAGATCCCGCAGGCTCACCTCCAATCAAAAAGCGCCCACTGAATGGTGAGCGCCACTTCAAATCCGGCCAAACATCATCTATGTAAGCCTTCCTGGGCTCCAGCCTTACCTTTTCACGCTTCGCGTCCCAAGCCCGGATGCGCAAAAAGCCCAGAATGTCCATTGTACCGATCTCGTTCATGTGCCACCCGCTTTCCAGAGGGAGTTGTAGGTGGCGTAGGTAAAGTCATGCAGCGTCAGAATTGGCCCTTCCGGAGCATCTCGTCCATGGTGACCTGGGCTTCCTCCCGCGCCGCCTTCGTAGGGAACTCATCCAGCACCTCCGTGGCCTGGGTCTGCACAGCCATGATGGACAGGGCGATACCGTACATCAGGCGATCCGCGGGATAGTTGTCCAGCACCTCCTCCGGCCCGAACTGGTTCCCAAACAGGACGCAGAACCAGGGAATCATCACATCCATAGCCTTTACGATAGAAAACTGGTCTTCCGCCTGTATCTTCTCACCCTTGGCCGCGATTTCCGACAGCTTCACCACCTTGGCATACATCTTCGCGGCGGGCTCAATTTCCCGGAGCGCCCGGCCGGAGATGAAATCCACATGATAGGTTTTTTCCCGCAGATGGCATGTAACCATAGCCCTCCCTCTCCTATCGCGCTCTGAGCCCGGTCAGAAGCAGGCAAAACGTCTCCCGGGCCTTGGGGGGGACCAGCGTTTGCGTCCCGCTCCACTCGGTTTTCTCGTTATAGCACTCCTTGGTGACAAACAGATCGTTGCTGTACTGGGCATAGGGGGTCAGCTTGCCCTTCTTGTCCCGGTACAGGTATTTGTGGTCCAGAAGGAATGGCACAAAGACCTGCTCCCGCACTTCCAGCGCCTTCGCGGTGGTGCGCAGGTTGATGTTCACGCCCCGGCTGACCAGCTCGTCAAAGTAGTCCGCCTTGGGGCCCTGAGCTGAGTCTGCACCGCCAGCTCGCTGTTGACCACCCGCAGATTGACCACCGCCGTTTGCATCCTGGCGATGGTATCATCCGCCACCTTCAGAGCGCGGGCCATGAGCCGCTATCAAAGCATCCATGCTTTACTCCCTTTCCTCATGACAAAGGGGCGGCTATGAAAACAAAGCAGCCCCGTGCGTTGAGTTTTCCCGTGTGACCCCCTTGGAAAGGGGGTCATTCAATCCCAAACACCACACAAACGGGAACTCTTCCTCCTTCTATCTTCTATGCTCTCGTTTTCATTCCTTGTGTTGCTCTCTTTAGGCATACTTATTCGTCAACACTCTGAAGCCGACGCCTCTGTGAAGTGACGTCAGCTTTTTTGGCAGACCTTTTGAACTGGGAGGGCGTCATGTGAACGGCCTTTTTGAATACCTTGGCGAAATAATTGTAATCAGGGATGCCCACCCTCTCCGCCACATCCCGCACGGTCACGTCGGAGGCTGAAAGAAGCTGCTTGGCTGCCGCAATGCGCTTTTCCGTAATCAGGCCCCCGATGGTAAGGCCCGGCTGGATTTCCGCTGCCAGCAGATAGAGCTTGCTCTTGCTCACCGTCAACGTTTGGGAGAGGGAGGTCAGGGTCAGGGGCTGGGCGTAGTGTTCGCTGATGTAGCGCTCCAGCCTTTGCGCGTCGGTCTGGGCGCTGGCCCTCATCAACTCCTCCAGCCGGATGTCGCTGACGCAGGCGTTGATGATGTCGTAGCAGGCCCGGGTCTGCTTTTCGCTGAGCCTTGGCAGTCGGTGGAAGGCTTCCCTCAGCAGCGCTTCATCCGGGTACCAGGCGCACCGCCTTCGGGTATCCGCCCATTGCTTCTCCAGGGGTGTGTCGTCCAGAATCTGCCCCACCAAAATGGTGGCGATCAGCCTGCCGTTGTCCACCACGGGAATGACGGAGTCAATGAGCCCGGCGTGGCAGCGGTATTTCACGGGCGCATAGGGCGGCGCAAGGGCGTCAACGGTGCGCTGGTCGCAGGCGATGCAGCGCTGACGCCCTTGGGGCAGGCGGCGGATCAGCTCGCAGAAGGGGCTCCGCGCCTGGCAGACATAGATTTCCGTGCCCTGGGTATCGTACAGGGAGATGGTCAGGTGGGTGATCTGGTGCAGGCTTTGCAGCAGGTCCGTGAGCCGGGCGATATTCAGGGTACTGTTCATATTCCTCCCCCCATAACGGCATCATAGCACGATTTACCCATATGTGGAAGATTTTTCTATCCACTTTAGAACATATTGCTATGATTCAATCCAGAAACCTGTATAATGCAATCATAGAAGTATAGTGGAAGTCAAAGGAGAAGCAGTATGCCGCAAACATCGGGACGGAAGCGGGCCGGGTCGCAGGCCTCCCCGGCGCTGGCAAAGCGGATACGGTCCCACCGTGTCTTTTATTGGATGCTGCTTCCGGCTTTGGTTTACATTCTGGTCTTTGCCTATGCCCCCATGGGCGGGGTGGTCATGGCCTTTAAGCAATTCCGCTTCAATACCCCCAGCGCCTGGGGCGACTGGCCCATTTTGCGCCTGTTCGGGCAGATCGCCAACATGGAGTGGGTGGGGCTGAAGTGGTTCCAGAGCCTATGGAGCAAGTCCGACTTTTGGAACGCGCTTGGGAACACGGTTTTTATCAGCTTCGGCAGGCTGGTGTTCGAGTTTCCCATGCCCGTCCTCTTGGCGCTGCTGCTGAATGAAATGCGCCATTTGAGGCTCAAGCGGGTGTATCAGACGGTGTATACCTTCTCCCACTTCCTGTCTTGGGTGCTCATCGTGAGCCTGATGCGGCTGCTGCTCCAGTCCGACGGGACCGTGAATATCCTGATCCGCTCTTTGGGGGGAAGGCCCGTGGGCTTCCTCACCAACCCGGACATCTTCCGGCCCATGCTGTACCTATCCAGCATTTGGAAAAGCGTAGGCTGGGGCTCCATCATCTACCTGGCGACCATCTCCGGCATCGACCCAACGCTGTATGAGGCGGCCACCATCGACGGAGCCAGCCGGTGGCAATGCTGCTGGCACATTACCTGGCCCTCCATCAAGCCCACGGTGGTGATCATGCTGATCCTCCAGTGCGGCTCCATCCTCAACGCCGGGTTTGATCAGGTTTTCAACCTGATGAACGAGCTTACCTTGGCAAAGGGGGACATCATCGACACCTATATCTACCGGTACGCGTTCCAGAAGGGCCAAAACCTCTCTTTGCCGGTAGCGGCGGGGCTGTTCAAGTCCGTGGGGAATTTCGCGCTGCTATTGTCCGCAAATTTCCTGGCAAAGCTTGCCGGGGAAGAAGGCCTGATGTAAGCAAAGGAGGCGGTGACCATAAAAACCCGAGCAGCCACGTCCCTACCCCGGAGGTTCACAATCGCCGACTGGGTGATTTATGCTTTGCTGACCCTTCTGTGCCTTGTGATGGTCTTCCCGTTTTACAACATGCTGCTGATGTCCTTTGCCCCCTTCGCAGAGGTGTCCGGCGGCCAGCTCTACCTGTGGCCCAAGGGCTTTGATCTGACCAATTACAAAATTATCTTTTCAGACCTAAAGCTCACCCGCTCCTTTGGCGTCAGCGTGTTCAACACCTTTTTCGGCACCGCCCTGGCCATGGCGGTAACCACCTGCGCCGGGTACGCCTTTTCCAAAAAGAGCCTGCCGGGCCGCACCTTTCTGCTGACCCTGTTTGTGATCACCATGTACTTTGGGGGCGGCCTCATCCCCTGGTATTTGGTGCTCAAGGACCTGGGCCTTGTGGACAATCTGCTGGTGATGACGGTGCCCTCATGCCTGAGCGTGTACAACATGATCCTCATGAAAAACTACTTCGGCACCGTCCCGGAGTCCCTGCCGGAATCCGCCCGGATCGACGGGGCCCGGGAGCTGACCATCATGCTGCGGATCGTCATCCCCATCTCCACCCCCATCATGGCCACCATCGCCCTGTTTTACGCCGTGGGCTTCTGGAACGAATGGTGGAACGCGATGATCTTCATCCAGCAAAAAACCGCCTTAACGCCCCTTCAGATGCTTTTGCGAAAAATCGTCATAGAGTCCACGCTGGACCTGGGCAACGATACCGCCAATTCCTTCAAGAATTCCAACATCGCCGTATACAAAACAGGCATGCAGATGGCCGCCGTCACCGTGGCCACCGTTCCCATATTGCTGATCTACCCGTTCGTTCAGAAATACTTCGCCAAGGGCATTATGCTGGGCGCGGTCAAAAGCTGATGTTCGCCGGCCACGCGCCGGTCAGCATATCAAAAAAAGGAGGGACCCTTTATGAAAAAGTTGCTGGCACTGCTTCTGGCGGCACTGATGGCGGTTTCGCTGCTCCCCGCCGCAGCCTCCGCGCAAGACCTGGAACATATGGACCTGACCGTATCCCTTTGGGATATTGAAAACTCGTTCCCCGAAGGCAAGGAAAAGGATGCTATTCTCAGGACTGTGGAAGAAAAGTTCAACGTTACCTTTATCCCCATGAACATCGGCTGGGACGGGTATCAGGAAAAGATGAACGTATGGGCGGCTTCCAGCAGCCTGCCGGACATCACCGGCGGCATCGACTGGGTGGGCAGCGGCACCTACCAGGCCTGGGTCGAGGACGGCGTGGTGCGCGCCCTGCCGGAGGATTTGTCCGCATATCCCAACATTGCCAAGTACATCGAATTGCCTGAGGTAAAGGCCTATCAAAAGGACGGGCGGAATTATTTCCTGCCCCGCATGACCTATATGGATCCCACCTATTGGGCCATGGACAGGGGTATGCTCATCCGCAAGGACTGGCTGGAGGCCCTGGGCCTTGCCATGCCCAAGACCCCGGAAGAGCTCAAGGCCGTGCTGGAAGCCTTCAAGACCGGAAACCCCAGCGGGGACAACAGCGTAGGCCTCATCCCCATGTCCAGCAACGGCGTCACGTTCACCGGGATGAACCTGCCCGCCTTTGGGTATACGGACAACCGCTGGGTCAAGCAGGGCGAAGAGTGGAAGATGGCCTGCTATGAGGCAAGCGCCATCCCGCTGATCGATTACTACCGCACGCTGTTCAAGGAAGGGCTCTATGATCAGGATTTCGCCTCCCGCGCGGTGAACGACGCGCAGCAGCTGTTTGCCAATGGGCGCGTTGGCGTGCTGCTGAAACAGGTTTCGCCCTCCCATGTGAAGAAAGTATATGATCTTTGGGTCGTGGCCCAGCCGGACAAGAGCTTCTTTGACAGCGTGGCCATCGTTCCCCTGGAGGGCGAGAGCTGCTACCAGTTCCAGGAGATGTCCTACTGGTCGGAAACCTACATCCCCTCCACCGTCAGCGACGAGAAGATGGCGCGCATCCTCTCCATCATGGACTACCTATATTCCGAGGAAGGCATGAAATTTGTCAGCTTCGGCTTTGAAGGGGAGGACTATCACTACGATGAAAACGGCAATATCGTGCTGACGCTGCCTGTCAACGAGCAGGGGAAGATGCTGCAAGTAAAGGATAAGTACCCCGGCGCTGAATTCCTGGCGGATCTGGCCCAGTGGAACGGCGATCTATTGCAGTACATCAATCCCAATATCCCCCAGGAGATTCGGGACATGTGCCAAGCGGAGTATGACCGCCGCAGCACGACCTGGAAGCATCCTGCCCTGGACTGGGAGATCGCGGCTCTGGATCTGCCAGAAAAAGTAGATATGACCGCCCGTACCCAGGATTGGGCTTCGGTGGTGGGTGATACTAGCGACAGGACAACGGAGGAGCTGTATCAGGAAAAGCTGGCCCTTTGGAATAGCCAGGGATACGAAGCCTGCTGGAAGGCCGTTACGGAAGCAGCCAAGAAGCTGGGCAAATAACGGCATAGCTTAAGGATACAGGCAAGGGGTATCTCGGCTAGGGATACCCCATTTCTTTACTATGCGGCTGACGGAAACACCCCAGGCAAAGGAGAGCGTGGCAATGGCGGATTATGAAGTATACCTGGTTTCCTCTTTGGAGAAGGTTTTTCCCACACATAGGCCCACTCCTATGGAGGCGGGACAGCGCCTAAGCGTTTGGCGGGGCGCCCGCGCCTCGGTGCAAATGGCCTATTATGCCCGCATCAACGCCCCCTTGCTGGAGATGCTGCCTACTTTTACGGTGCAAGCGTCCGGCGGGCCCGCCATTGCCCGCATGCGGACGGTGGAGCTTGTTCCCTCCGATTACCCCAGCTATGCCCGCGCCCGGGCGGATGACAATTACCTTACCCATGAACCCGGACTGCTTCCCGATCTGCTGAGGCCCTTGGAAAGCCCACGTATCACCCCCATTCCCGGACAGTACCGCAGCCTGTGGCTCAGCTGGGACATTCCCGGCACCGCCTTGCCCGGCGAATATGAAATCTCCATTGACGTCCGGGCGGAGGAGGAAATGCTCTCCCCCATGGGAACCCTGTGCCGCAATCCCTTGGCGGAAGAGCAGCGCTTTCATCTTTCTTTCATCGTGCACGTACGCGCCGCCGAGCTGCCGCGGCAGGAGCTGATTCATACCGAATGGTTCCACGCGGATTGCCTGGCAAGCTATTACCAGGTGGAGCCCCTGGGCGAAACCCATTGGAACATCATGGATCACTTCATCGCCTCCGCGGCGGAGCACGGCGTGAATATGCTGCTGACGCCTGTCTTTACGCCGCCTTTGGACACCTGGGTGGGGGGAGAGCGCCCCACCGTTCAACTGGTACAGGTAACCCTGCAAGGGGACGCCTATACGTTTGATTTTTCAGCCCTGTCCCGCTGGGTGGGGCTATGCAAAAAACACCGCATCCGATATCTGGAGATTGCCCACCTGTTCACCCAATGGGGGGCCAAGGCCACCCCCAAGATCATGGCCACTGTGAATGGCGTATCCAAGCGCCTCTTCGGCTGGGATGTTCCGGCGGCCAGCCGGGAATACCGGGCCTTTTTGGAAGCGTTTCTACCTGCCCTGCGGGCGCACCTGGCCGCAGAGGGCTATGACCGGCAGCATGTATTCTTTCATGTTTCCGACGAGCCTGCAGAAGCCCACCTGGAGGAATACCGGGCTGCCAGGCTGCAAGTACAGGACTTGCTGGCGGGCTGCCCTGTCATCGACGCCTTAAGCAGCCTTACCTTTTATCAAAAAGGCCTGGTGGATCACCCGATTCCAGCGGTGAACCATCTCCGCGCTTTTTTAGACGCGAAGGTATCCGATCTGTGGACCTACTATTGCTGCGACCAGAGCGTTTCCTCTCCCAACCGCTTCTGCGCCATGCCCAGCGCCCGCAGCCGCATCATGGGCGTACTGCTGTATCTGTATGACATCAAGGGTTTTCTCCATTGGGGGTTCAATTTCTATTACTCGCAATTTTCCCGCCATTTGATCGATCCCTTCCGCGTCACCCATGCCGGCTATGCCTTCCCCACCGGGGACCCCTATTTGGTCTATCCCGGACCGGAGGGGTACCCGCTGTCCTCCATCCGGGCGGAGGTGCAGGACGACGCGTTGCTGGACCTGCGGGCCTTGCGCCTATTGGAGCGGGTGGCAGGCAGGAACGCAGTGGAAGCGTTAATTAGGAAAACGGCGGGGAGGCAGCCCATCACCTTTGAAAGTTATCCCAGGGATGCGGGGTTTCTGTTGGCTCTGCGGGAAAATGTGGCGGCGGCCATTGAAAGCAAAACCACCCATGACATCTAAACCACGCGGTTTAAATATCTGTTTTTGCCATATCGTCTTCCTTCTCCAATCCCAAGCGCTCCGCCTTGCCAGCAAACGCAACCCGCGTTTGAAAGTGGTTTATCGCCTTGCTTGACGCTCTACTTTTCAAATTGCTGATGAATGCGTTCCCAACATAAAAAAGTCAAGCTTAACGGCGCCTTCAACGACCTCAGGATTTGAGTTGCCCGCCGCATGAAGCCACACGGCGGGTTCCTCTTGTATGACCCGCCCGCTCCCGGAGGAAATGTCGGCTCATACACAGTCCCCAAAAAGGTCGCGCCCTTGGCAGCGGTGAAGCCATTTTCGTCCTCGTCGGCAATGGCCTGGTACTGGCCATCATGGGTACGCTTGATGGCGGTCCATTCCACCTCACCGGTCTGCCGGGTGACGGAGGTTCCCTCCTTGGTCTGGCAGGTTTCGGTGATGGGCTTCGCCCACACCTTGTACAGCCACACGAAACGGTATTTCCCATTGGCCTTTTCCGACTTGAAGCCAACAGCGTAATAGCCCGGGGTATCCCCGCCGTACGTACCAGCACGCCGTTCTCATCCACCTAGTTGCCAAAGATCATCTCCTGGACGCTGAGCGGGATATCCGCCATCTTGGTCTTAAAGGTCAACTGGGGGTCCGGGTACAGAACCGCAAACTCCACGTCGTCCGCATACTGTACGTCTGGGGCGCTGTTTTCCGGGGTAATGGTGGCCTCGATGGCCCCCGCCACCAGCTGCAATTCGCCGTAGGTGACGGTGGACTCGTTGTCCAGGGGCAATGGGGCGATCACCATGTTTTTCAGACCCACCGTGCTGGACAGGTTAGGGGAAGCGGTAGGGGTCGACATTTGAGTCCCTCCCTTCTGAAATGAGAAAACCACGGCTTGGGCCGTGGCTAGAGTGGCTTTTTCTCCGAGATTGCCTTGCGCAGCCCTTCCTTGACCCGGGCATACGCCCCGTCCGCCTTTATGTCAAAGGCGGGACGTACAAAGGGATGCGGGGATGCGGGCGCGGGACCTGCGCGGTTACATTCAACGGGCATGGAATAGTAGGCGCCTTCCGCCTGCCGGTGCACCCAATGGTGATCCGCTGCCCGCCGCCCCGTTTCTTTTCATCTTTCCGATCTGGATGGAACGGTACAGCCTGGCGGTGCGTCTTTGGGGATCGGTGCTGGCGTTGTGCCGCATTTGCTCATGGATGGGTACGGCGGCATGAGTCAAAATGGATCTGGCCGCGGTTCCCTCCCCATCCTCCGTATCCAGCCGGGCGGCCATGGCGGCCACATCCTCCCTCAGGCATCAGGTTCATTGCATGGTGTACTACGGGTGGCCGTGTCGTAGGCGGGCTGGTTATCCCCGCGTTTTCCTTCGATGGATCTTCAGGACCACGCCGGCAAGGATGGCCGCCAGCAGCCCGGTGGCGGGCATATTAAGCCAAAGCCCGTCAAGCCCCAGGAAACCGAGGGCGAGAAGACTCAGAACGGGAAAGACAAACGCCACGGAGAGAGACAGCGCCGTCGCATATCCGGCCGACCCGATGGCCGACAGATAGCTTTGCGTCGCCAGCGACACCCACCGCGTTGGATACACGAGGGCAAACAGGGTCAGCGCGTGCACGGACATGGCGATCAGGGCGGCATCCTCCGCTTTCACGAAGATTCCAACGATTCCGCTTCTCGCAAAGAATATGACGCCGGTCATCACGAGGGACAGCGCCCCGCAGGCGCCGAAGATTCTGTACTCGATCGCCCGTACGCGGCCATAATTTCTCGCCCCGAAATTGTAGCCGACCGCGGGCTGGAGGGAATCGCAAAGCCCATACAGCACCGGCAGCAGCAGGTCCTCGGCATACATCAGCACACCGTACGCGGCCACCGCCATCGCGCCACCCAGGCGCAGCAGAAACACGTTCATAATGACGGACGTAATTCTGCCAGCCACATTGTTGAGGAAGCTGGGCGCGCCGTTTGCGAGAATACTGGTCAATACCTTGCGGTTGAGCCTCGGGCGGGTGAACCGGAGCTGCATTTTGCCCCGGAAAAATGGCATAAACGCGATGATGGCGCAGATGAACATGCCGCAGCAGGTCGCCAGCGCCGTGCCCCAGATGCCGAACTTGAAGACAAACAGGAACAAAAACTCCAGCAGAATGCTGAGCACCGACATCAGGATGTTGACAAGCAGGCTGTAGCGCACCCTTCCGCAGATGCGCAGATAATTGTCCACCGCAAACACGATGGTGGTGAAGGGTGAGCAGGCGGCATAGACGCGCAGGTATTGGGACGCCATGACGACCAGCTCCTCATCGGCGCCCATCAGCCGCACAAAGTCTTCGGCAAAGACAAAAAGGGCTCCGCCGAGAGCCGCGCCCAGCCCGATGATCAGAAGGCATGCGCTTGAAAAAATATTGCTCGCCGATCTTTCGTCCTGCTCGCCCAGCTTGATGGCGATGGGCACCGACGAGCCTACGCCGATCAGGTCGGCAATGGAAAAGTTCAGGATCACCAGCGGCATGACGAGGTTCAGCGCCGCAAACGCCGTGGAGCCCAGAATGTGCCCGACAAACGCCGCGTCGGCGATTCGATAGATTGACGAAACCAGCATCCCGAAAATGCCGGGAACCGCTACGGTAAAAAGCAATCTGGTCGGGGGTGTTTTTTCGAACAAGATTTTGTAGTCCATAACATCCTCACAATCACTGGCGTAAGAATCCGATTATTCATTGTACAGCAACGCTTTAAGCAGTCCTGACAGGGGGAGGGCGAGGTCCCTGATCTCCATATGGGTCGTATTAACGCACAGGGCATAATGCTCTTTTGCTCCCCATTCCCGCTCCGTCCAGAATTTGTAGTACTGGGCCCTGCCCCTGTCCGTTTCCAGAATCCTGGCCTTCAGCGCGGCATCGGACAGGTTTTCCCCGGCAGGCTCTTTTTCGCGGCACCGGTGCACACGGGCATCCATATCGGCATGGACAAACATATTGAAGGGCCTGCACTCCCTTAAAATGTGATCAGAGCAGCGGCCGATCAACAGGCAATCGCTCCTTGACGCCAACTCCTTGATGATGTCGCACTGCTGGGTATATATCCTTAGATTGAGCTCAAGCTGGGGATCGAACGCATTGCTGAACGTCCGCCCGATCGTAATGGGGTAGCGTGCGGCAACCTTCCTGTCGACGACGCTGTCCACATACGCCTCCGCCAGTCCGCTTTTCTGTGCGATTCCGCTGATGATTTCATGATCGTAATAGGCAATCCCCAGAAGCTCCGCCAAGCGCTTTCCGAGCTCGCGGCCGCCGCTTCCAAACGCCCGGCTGACGGTAATCACCTTGTTCATGGCATGTTCTCCTTCCATCCCGCCTATATTGAGCCAATCAAAAACCGGACAAGACCTCTGAGCGCACTCAGCATCTTATCCGGTCAACCCATTGCGATGGACAACCCTCCGATGATCAACGGCTATTCAGATAACGCGCCACTTCCGCTTGCAACAGCTTTTGGTAGGTTCGGTTGCTCTCGATTAAAGCGTCCCGGTCCGTATCGCTCATTTTTTCAAAAGCGGCCTGCTCCAGCGTAAAGACAATATCGATATTCTCTAGAGCAAATTCGGCGCCCTTGCCGGTGAGCGAAACGTACTTGCTGCGCTTATCGGTCTGTGAAGAGGTCAGGGCAATATAGCCGCTCTTCACCAGATTCTGCAACGCGGAATTGACCGTTTGCTTGCTCATGATCCATTGACTGCACAGATCCTTTTGCGTAATGTCTCCGTCCGCCTCACGGATGGAGTACATCAGCCAGAATGCGCAGTCGGACAGGCCGCTTTTCCTGGCCATCTCGCTGTATACCGCATCGGTCTCCTTGTGTATGGCGTTGAACTCTCGCAGCTGTTGACGGAGCTTCTCCACATCGCACCTCGTCCTCAATATAGTCCGTTTTCGTACCATTCGAGTATGCCAGCGCAAGGGAGAATTGTCAACAGCCAAATGACCGCTAAAAATCATTTGTGCACTTTTTTAGGTCGTTTACTTTTCAACCAACGCCTCGCCGAACTGCTTTGTGCCGGTTCATTGGAACCCTTTCCGTTTCTGAAAGCGTAGCCCAATCATTCCCTTGGCGATAGAACCAAATTCTCCTCTCGACATACTTATACTATTTATACTATAACGGTTCAAAAAGCTATAATGGAGGCGATGGTTTATAAAATTCAAGGAAAAGAAAAAGGAGCAGCTGACTTTGGAGAAAACAGCCGAATTCCTGTCCGCCGGGGCATTCGCCGCTGAAACATGGACGAACTGGCTGCGGAGGGGGACTGGCGAGGAATACCTTATACCGGATCATTGGCTCAAAGGAAAAGCTGATTGAGCGTGCCGTCTTGGATTATTGCTACAAGGGGCACCTGCGAATGGCTGAGATCATCGAGCAGGAAAACAGCCATATGGAGACGCTGAACACAGTTGCCGCGGAATTTCCAGCGTGTATGAACAGCCTGTATGCGGATTTTCTGCGCGAGATTTTTCTGGAGTACCCGGGCCTGGAGAAAGTGGTTCGAAGCCATCGCGACGAGATGACCGCGCGGCTCACGCAGGAACCCTTGTTCACTTTTATTGTGCACAGGCGTCATGGTTTTGTAAAGACAAGCCTTCAAGATTTCTTTACCGGCACTTTACCTGCAAAAGCGATTCCAGCAGCACCTGCGCGCCGGAATCGTCCATTACATCCAGCTCCTTGACGGAGCGCAGCACGCTTTGGGCTGCAAGCTGCGGAAAACCGCATTCCAGGTACAGCTGCGCCAGGGAAAGCAAAACCTGCGGGCTGTCGATATAATTGTACACGTACAGCACTTTTTCAAACAGGTCAAAGGCCCCGCATTGCAGCAGGACTTTCAAAAACGCCGAAAATACAGCCAGTATCTCCCGGGGGTTTTCCCCCCGCAGCAGTTCCTCCTTCCTGCCGTCAAGCACGGACAAAATCTGCCTGCAAAGCAGCTCGCCATAGCGGCCAAAGGCCTGGCCCACGGCCTGCACCCCTGCCTCTATGTCCTCCACCCGGCTCATGAGCAGGGCGGCAAACAGTTGGACGGCGCTCTCCCTTTTCGCGCCGGGAAACACGCGGACCGCTTCAATGTTCTGCACCGCACTGCGCAAATGCTCCACGGCCTCTGCATATTGGCCCGCACGCAGGCAATACTTGCCCCACAGCATCGCCAGCTCCCCCGACGGGCCTTCCGCTTGGTTAAGCTCCCGCAGGTGCTTTTCGCAAAGCTCCCACAGCCCCTGGGACAGCAGCACGTTTGCAAGCATCATGCGGTTGGGCGCATGGTCAAGGTTGGCAAACAACGCGACTATTCCCCTTTCGATCTCTTCGGGGGGGCATCCCATTTTTTCGTAGGCGGACGCCAAACCATACAGCGCGGAGTGGAGGTTGTTGTCGGCCTGAATGGCCCTTATATAGTATTCGGCCGCTTTCCCGAAATCGTGCTGCCGCTCATGCAGTGCCGCCAGGGACAAAAGGGGCCGGGTGGTGGCGCAGTCGTCGGAAAACCGCAGCGTGGCGTGGGGCTGGCCCATAGCGATGGCTTTTTGAAAGCTTTGCTCGGCCAGAAAGTCCCGCCGCCAGTCCATATACACTCTACCTTGCAGATACGCCATATCCGTGCAGCCCGGATACACCGCCAACCCTTTCGCCAGCGCTTTCACGGCCTTTGGGTACCGGTTCAGATGGTAGTGGCAAAGGGCGATGCGGAACAGCAGATGGGGGCCGAAGGCCTCGTGCTTTTTGTAGCGCTCCCGCGATTTATCATACCATTCCAGCGCTTTTTCATATTCTTTCATGGCCATATATTCGTTGCCCAGGTTGAACAGCATAAAGGGACTTTCCGGGTTTTTCTCCAATTCCCTTAGCAGCAGGGGGATGTTTCTCTCCCGCTTGCCTTTGCGGGTGACAACGCTGTCCAGATACCCCAGATGGTGCAAGCGGATGTCGGTAACGCAAAAGAGGCTGTCCATGGGCGCATGGTCCACACGGGAAAGCTGTTCGTGGATGTCGCCCACGAAGCGGTACAGCCCGTTGTTGCGCACCAGGCGCAGCGCGTTGTGGAGCGTGTACTGCCCGTCGCCGTATGCTCCCACATGGTTGTACACCTTGAAATGCGCGCCATCCTCCGTGGCGCCCAGCACAAAATCCAGAAGCTTGGCCCCATCCTGCGGGAACAGCCGCTCGTCGGCGTCCAGCAGCAGGATCCATTCGTAGGCAGCCTTTTCCATGATGAAATTGCGGGCGTTGCTGAAGCTAAAATCCCAGGGATAATCGTACACCTGCGCACCACAACGCATAGCGATTTGCTTGGTGTCATCCCCGGAGCCGGTGTCCGCCACCAAAATTTCATCTACCACACCCTGAACGCTCAAAAGGCAGTCCTCCAAAAGCTCCTGTTCATCTCTTGCGATCATGCAAAGGCTGATGCCCGGCCTGGCAGATGCCACTTGCTTTCCCTCCTTTAAAAAGGCAGACGGCCAGCCGGCCGCCTGCCCGTAAAATCTTTATGCCTGGGCGTTGTAGTATGCGCTGAACGTAGCCGTCTGGCCACCCAGGTTATACTGTAGGCGGATATAGTGCGCGAAGTTGGAAACAGCCATATACAGGCTTTCGTTGCCCGGAATCACCTGGTCGGTATAGGAGGGATCGTCCATATACAACCCGTCATCCGTGGTGGGGCTGATTTGAAGGGAGATGGTGATGGGCGCGGTATCCTCGTTGTAGAGGAAGATGGAGGCCACCTTCAGCGTGGAAATGTCCTTATCGGGGAAGATGACGCCGGTGCCCGACACGGATGTGCTGGTCACCGCGTCCGAGGTAAAGGTGCTTGCCCCGATGGTGATGGTACCTTGCACCGTCAGCGACGCGTTGCCGATGGTTACAGGCGCGGTGATTTCCGAAACTGTGACGGTGCCCCCCACCGTCAGCGACGCATTACCGATGGTTACAGGCGCGGTGATTTCCGAAACTGTGACGGTGCCTTCCACCGTCAGGGACGCGTTGCCGATGGTTACAGGCGCGGTGATTTCCGAGACCGTGACGGTGCCCCCCACCGTCAGCGACGCATTGCCGATGGTTACAGGCGCGGTGATTTCCGAAACTGTGACGGTGCCCCCCACCGTCAGTGACGCGTTGCCGATGGTTACAGGCGCGGTGATTTCCGAGACCGTGACGGTGCCTTGCACCGTCATCGTACCCGACGCCACGGATACCAGCAGGTTATCCGATGCGTCAAGCTGCAGCGCTTTGATCTCATTACCCGGCGCCTGCGCAAATAGGGTTGTTCGAAGCTCGCTTGCAGTGGTATTGAAAACAAGATTGTTCATAGTTTGCTCCTTTCCGCCCGGCGCTTATGGGGAAGGCGCACCGGGGAGTGGCATGATGGGGGCGCTTGCGTCCGGCAAGCTGTTTGCCCTCACCATGTAATGGTTTGTCTGCGCCTGGCACCAGATGCGGGCGGCGAAGCGCTGCCCGCCCTTTGCGGGATTCAGGCAGACGCGCATAAACCTCCCAAACAGATAGGGCGTTGCAGCCTTCATTTCTCCCTCCTCCACTTGGAGCGTTTGCGGGTCCGGAAGGAATCCTATGCCGTCGGGGCTGAGCTCCAAATGAAATTCCAAGGCTTCCGTGCCGGTGTTCTTCACAAAAAAGGTGATGGTTTTGACCCCGGCGGTACCGATGACGGGCGTACATTGCGCCTGTCCCTCGCCATGCAGATCAAACACCTGTTCACGAAAAATGTTCTCCACCAGACTGTCCTGGTGCTCGCCATCTGACGGCTCGCATGTGATTTCCAGATAGGGCAGGCATGCCTCCGCCTGGGCGCAAAAGGCCACCACGCCCGTTTCCCGGTACGCGGCCATGAGGGAAAAGCCCGTTGAGGGAAGGTTACCCTGGCTGCCGCCCAAAAGCGCTGTCACATCGCAGGACACATACCTCATTTGGCTTTGGGGCGTCACGAGCGTATAGCCCAGGGGGAGGGGAGAGACCGCCGGACGTGTCCTGTAGGTGACGGTCCTCCCGTCAAAAGGCGCCAGGTTTTGATGCACCTCCACCCGTACCGGGCAGAAATGCGACGCGCATACCAGCAGAAAGAGGCGGGCGGAGGCGATCTTGTGGCCTTGCGGCAAGGCCAGCGGCGGAAACTGCAACAGCCCGATATACCGGCCATATGAAATGCGCGCCGGGTCATTTTGAAACGCTTGGTTTGATAAGCCCACACAGACGACGGGCGACATCGGATCGCTTCGGTCCGGGCTGTCCTGCGATACATAGACGGCATCGCAGGCATAATGCATAAGGGGCGTCCCCATGGTGGCCTCCTTTCCCGCTTATCAGGCGCGGCCGTTGTAATACGCCACAACGCCCGTATTGGCGGAAGCCTGTACAGAAAGCCGCGCAAACTTCATCGGCGTGGTAATGGCCGACACTGCATTGCTGCCCGTGCTGACGGTCTGCGTTGCGGCATGGTTGATATACAGGCTCGGCTGGTTCTCGGGGGCTATTTGAACCGTCATCGAAATGGTGGCGCCCCCCGTATTGCGGATAAAATAACTGTTTTGACTGTAGGCGGAAATATCCCGTGTCAGCAAAACCGTGGTGCCCGAGGGCACCGTCAGGGTCACGCTCTCTTCTACAAATCCCATGCTGCTTACGGCCACGGAATCCTGCGTGCCGCTCAAGTCCCTTATATCCAGGTTGGTGGCCGTAACGGTCACAGAGTCCAGCGTATAGCTCAAATTGCGGATATCCAGGTTGGTGGCGGTGACGGTGATGATGCTCAGGGGCGAAAACAGGAATAGTCCTTCCTCATCCACGGCCACCGGCTTGTATTCATCTTGGAAAACACCGTAGAAGATGGCGTTGAGCCTCTCGGCGACATTGTTAAAGACCAGGTTGTTCATACGATCACCGTCTTTTGCTCATTGTGCCGGGTCAACCCTCAAACGCGGCCGAAAAAGTGCACCGTGACCGTTGCGACAATGAGGGTCAATATGGCGGATACGCGGATGCGGGCGTACCGCATCAATCTTGTAGGCGAGAGCAGTACCGTTTGCCCGCCCAGCAGTACGCCGCTGGAGATATCGGTTACATAATAGCTGTCCGTATTCTGCGGAGCAATTTCCAGCGCCACATTCACACCGACAGAAAGGCCGACATTGCTTACATAAAAGCTGGTTTGCCGGTACGCGCCTATATCCGTGGGAAGAAAATATACGGTGCCCCCGATAAGGATTTGATCGGTTTGGGTGGCGGTGGCGGATTCCTTCCGGCTGATGCTCAGACTGTCCCGCTCGCCGGTAAGTCCGCGCACGGATAGCTCTGAAACCGTACAGGTCACGCTATCCCGGTTTTCCGCCAGGGGCCGGATATCCAAAGCATTGCTTTGCACCTGTGGATCCAGGCCGGGAGAGAGGATCATCCTTCCCTGGCTGTCGGTGGCTACCGGCAGCGGGGAGACGCCCTGCTCCGGTTTTCCAAAGCCCACCATGCGCAACTCCACCGCGCGGGGGCTTATGATCAGCTCATTCAAAGCCTTCGCCCCTTCCGGGTTTGTGTCGGTACGCATACCGGCAAGGCATGCGCACAATACCATCCTATTCCAAAAGGCGCGGCAGGTGTCTCGGGGGGGAATACGCCAAAAACACCCGGTACATTCGGGGAATGCATCCGGCTTGGCACGGCTCAAGAAATGTCATAGCACGGCCTATTTGCTCGTTAACGGGAAGGGTGCTCGTGAGGATATCCTTACTCTCCTGAAGGAAGTTGTTATTCCTTAACAAGATAAATTTCAAGAGGAACTCACTTTGGGGTGGTTTCCGCTCCCTTTGCCATTACCGGTTGAGGAACTGGTGCTGGAGTGCATAAGCAAAAGATGATTCATGGAGGCTTGCAGGCATGCCCCAATCTCAATGATTGTTTCCAGACTTGCCTTTCTCGTCCCCCGCTCCACATGTCCAATAAAGCTTATACTTACATTTACCAGCTCCGCAAGTTGCTCCTGAGCAAGACCATGCCGGCGTCGGAGAACACGGATCTGGGAGCCGAGCTCATGATAATGTAGCATCTGTTTGTTCCTCCACTTCCCTCATCAAAATCGCACCCCTGATCTCAAGGTCAGAACCCAGGGGCAACCAAAAAGCATATGTCAAAACGAGGATGCAAAACGTGGCGCTACTGCATCCCGTGTGCTATGTGCTTTTGATGCGGTACTTCCGCCGTAGTCTATATAGGCTTTGATCCAAAAAATTGTCAAGGGTGTTGTTTTGGGAAACAAGCAGAATATTCAAGGATAGGTGTAGATGTTACAAATGGAAATCATCCCGAATACTGGGCGGAGGCAGGAAAAAGTGCACCCCAGCGTATAAAAGAGAGTACGAAAGGGTGTCCTGAATATGAAGACTGGCGAAGCGGTATGCGGTGCTGAGAATGCGTTTTGAAGACAGGATAAGTTACGGGGAGATTGGAAAAAAGACGGGGTTATCGATCAATACCATGAAAAGTTGGTCAGGCGTTGCCAGTTATCCGAGGTACGTTGTATCTGCCGGCAGTTGAAGACCTCCACGGCAATATGATCATTGGATATCAGATGACATAATATCAGGACTATTCTCTGGTCGACAGGGCTGTCAAAGCCGCGAGCGCTTTTGCAGGATCAACGGTCTGGCTGATTCCCTACAGCGACCAAGGATGCCAATACACATTCTACGACTACCACAAACTCACAAAAACCCCGGATATCGCTCTTTCCATGTCCTGCCCCGGCTCGCCTTATGACAACGCTTGCACCGAAACCTTCTTCAGCATTTTAAAAACGGAATGCTTGTCTCGGGAGAAATCGCAGACGATTGCGGAAGCCGTTACACAGGTCGAAGAATTCAGCGAATACTACAACCATGCGAGAATTTAGGTGCGAACCGGACTGACATCCTTCGAGATTTTCAATAGCTATATAGAATAAAGAAAGCAACGCTCCATAGCCGAGCGGCCAACCTCGAGGGTCAGCTTAAAATCCCGCCGGTCATTTTCTATAACACAACTCCAAGACGGCGTCAAGGGTAACGTAAGGCCTTGTTTCATTTCAGCCGCCGACGGGATCACAATCAGACTCCAAGCTGTTTTCTCGATTTTCGAGGGACTTCTTCGCTGATGCCTTGGATTCTGGCTCAAGTATGTCAGGCGGCTTCTCTTTTTCGCCGAAAACTGCCCGCCCGCAGGGAGTCAGCCAAGATCGAAAATCTGCCGAAAGCCTTACCCTTACGAAATCCGTTAAATTGATGTTCTCTTTTCCCGATATAGCCTATACGCTCATGTCACGGACAGGCAGTTGCGCTTCTCCACCACAGCGAATACCTTCTGTCCCGGCTGAAACAGCTTGAAGCTGCGAAACAGCACATCCGCGTGGATATCCTGTACACCGATGCGCACCGTGTAGCGGATTACATTCCCGTGGGGAGAAAACTCCCTGATCTGACCGGGCAGCGCGTATACATCGGGTTTCGCTTCGGGCTCCTCCAAGAGCAGGTTGATCGTCTCGGGGCGGATCGCCACATCTCCCGCTTTTGCCTCGCCGCCCACCATCTCCGCGAATGCGGCGGCGGTGAGTACATTGTAGTTGCCGATAAAGCTGGCCGCAAAGCTGGTCCGCGGGCTTGTATACAGCTCGATGGGCGCGGCGCTTTGCTCGATTGTGCCATGATTCATCAGGTGGATGACGTCGCTCATGAAAATCGCCTCATCCTGATCGTGAGTCACAAACACGCAGGTAATGTTCAGCTCGCGCTGGATCTGCTGGATGCGCCGCTGCAAGCTTTTGCGAAGTCTCGCGTCAATGGCGGAAAGAGGCTCGTCCAAAAGCAGCACCTTCGGCTGGGTCACAAGGCTGCGCGCCAGCGCCACCCGCTGCTGCTGTCCGCCGCTAAGCTGCCGGGGGAACGCGTGCTCCCTGCCCTGTAACTCTACCATGGCCAGCATCTCCCGCACCATCCCGCGCAGTTCCTTCCTGGGCACCTTCTGAATCTTCAGGCCAAAGGCGATGTTGTCGTATACGTTCAAATTAGGGAACAGGCTGTATTGCTGAAACACCATGGAAACCTTCCGCTCCGCGGGCTGCCGGTGGGTGATGTCCTCATTGTCCAACATGATGCGGCCGCTATCCGGGCTCTCCAGCCCGGCCAGGCAGCGCAAAAGCGTGCTTTTGCCGCACCCCGAGGGGCCCAGCAGCGTTATCAGCTTTCCTTTCTCCACGCTGAGGCTTACATCGGCCAGCACCCGATTGTTTCCAAAGCTTTTTGTGATATGCTCAAATTGAATGTAAGCCATCGGCTTCCTCCTTACTTTGCTGAGCGTCTTTTTTCTTGCGCTGCTGCAGCAACAGCACGGCCATCGACAGCAGCAGGGTCAAGGCAAACAGGACTACGATCATTGCGCTGGTCTGCTGCCCCGAGCGGAACATCATTTTGTACAGGTACATCTGCGCCGTTTGGCAGTAGCTGCCTCCGATGATATTCACCACCACGAAATCGCCGAACAACAGCGAAACCGAGAGCATCGCCGATACCGTGATGCCGCTGAGCAAATTGGGCACCACCACCCGCAGATAGGCTGTCAGGGGCTTGCAGCCCAATAGCTGCGCCGCCTCGATCAGCTGCCGCGCGTTGATCGCGTTCAGGCTGTTTTGGATTCCCCGGTACGTGTATGGAAGGATCAGCACGCAGTAGGTGCTGACCAGCATGGCGATTCTGTCCGAAAAGGGAAGGGGCAGTCCGCTGTAAAGAGCCAGCACGCTGATGGCCAAAATGACGCCTTGCAGCGAGTAAGGCACTGTACAAAGGATCTGTATGTATTTTTGCCATTTGGGGTGGTGCACCACCACCACGTACATCGCGAGAATGACGATCGCCGAGCACAGCGCCACCGGCCCCGTGCTGACGAGCAAGGTGCGCATGACCGGCAGGTAAAAGCCCGGGTCTCTGAACAGGTCAACATAATAGCGCAGGGTCGGCCCCGTGGGAAGGATGCCCGTCCATTCCTGAAAAACGGAATACAGAAATGTCAGCCCCAGGGGCAGCGCCAAATAGGCGGATACGGCGATCATTACCATGCGGTTCAGCCTTTGCTTGCCTTCACGTTTCATGGGCGCCTCCTTGCCTGGCCGGGCGCTTAAGCAGCCAGTTGCTCAGCACGGTTACGCCTACCATCAGAACCATGAGCATCACCGCCAGAGCGCTGCCAAACTCCTTCTTTTGCACCACGTCCCCCACAAACTGCTCCGATATGCGGATCGGGAGCAGGGAGAAATTCCCGCCCAGCAAGGCGTATGCCGTGGCATAGGCGGCCAGTGCGTTGCTGAACAGCACGCTGAAGGTCCCCAGCAGGCTTGGCAGCATCACGGGAAGCCCTACCTTGCCCCAGAACCGCAGCGGCCCGCCCCCCAGCAGCGACACCGCCTCCCGCCACTCCGGACACAGGGCCTGAAACGCGGGCACCAGCAGCATTGTCCCAAGGGGGATCTGGAAATACACATACACCAGCAACAGGCCGCTAAAGCTGTACAGATTGTAGCTCTCCAGAAAGCCGATGCCGAAATGTCTGCCCAGCAGAATCAGCACGCCTGCGTTGCCCAGCAGGATGATGTGGGAAAACGCCAGTGGCACGCCCGCGAAATTGCTGGTCATGTTCAGAATGCTTAAAAATGTGTTTCGATGCTTTGGCGCGGCTTCGTGGGCGGCTTTCGCGCTCAAAAACGCTATCGCCATCCCAATCCCGGCGGACAGGAGGGACAGGGTCAGGCTGTTGAGCACGGCGTCCCGGTATAGCTTTTTCTGGAAAATCGCCAGGTAATGATTCAGCGTCAGCTCCCCGGTTTTGGGGGCCAGGAAGCTGCGCACCACCATTGTCAGAAGGGGCGCCAGCTCATAGGTCAATATCAAGGCGGCAAAAGGCAGCAGCGCAAGCAGGTAAAGGCGGCCCTTGCGGCGGGCATGTGAGGCCGGCGGGGCGAGGGGCCCGTGTTTATTCATCATAAAAATCCACCTCCGGCTTGCGCATCTCCCTCCCGGGAGCAATCCCCAGCATCCGGCACAGCAGCGGCGCAATCCAAAGCTGATCGATCTCCTGCTCGTCAAAAACGCCCTTGCGAATATCCGGGCCCAACAAATAAAGCGGCACCATGCGCTGCTCCGGCGTATTTCCCCCATGCAACCCATGGGCGCCCGCCCCGTGATCCGCAGTGATTGCCACATACGCGCCGTCCGCCCGCCACAGCGGCACCAGCGAGGCCAGCACTGCGTCTGCCTTGATGGCCGCCAGGGACCGCTCCATGCTCCCGGTTCCGTGGACATGGCCTGCGTGATCGATGTTCATGCTGTGCGCCACCAGAAAGTCCGGCGCAAAGGACCGGCGCAGGAACTCCGCGTCCAAAAACAAATGGCTGTCCGGATAATTGTCCTCAAAATAGTACAGGCCGTGCTGGATGACGCCCTCGCCCTGGAGCTGGTACCTGTGCCGCGCATAGTCAAACGGCCCGTATTGAAACAACTCGCTCATCCAACAATAGGCGGCGGCCGCGGTGGTCCGGTTTTCCGCTGTGCACAGGCTGAACACGGAATCCGCCTCCAGCCTCGCGCTCATCATGTTATTGCCTACGCCGTGCCGGTGAACGGGCAGCCCGGTCAGCAGCGTCGCATACAGCGGTCTGCTCATGCTGGGCAAGTGGCCGCAAACCCTGTATTTTGCCGCTTGCCCGCTTTCCGCCATGTGCTCCAGAAAGCCGCAGCATTCCCGCGCCAAGTCATAACCGCATCCGTCCAATAGCACAAAAATGACCCTTGCCATTGATCCGCATCCTTTCAAAAGAGCCACGGGGCAGCCTTCTGCCCTGTGGCCCAAGCGATACGGGAATCCGCGATTCCCATGCCGAAGGCTCCTCGATCCCCCGGCCCCCCGCTTCCCATCCCCCGTCTGTAGAGGGAGGATGGGAAGCGGCCTCACCATAGGCCGGTCCCCCGCCCCATGGCAACGGCTGTTTTTCTGTGCCGCTTACTGGGCGGCGTACGCAATGACTTCTTCCTGCCACAGATCGCCCAGGGTTTCGGAGGTCTTGTCCCAACCCTTGCTGTCGCTAAGCAGGCGGGCGTTGGCGTACTGCGCGCTGTCCAGCAGCTTGGCCTGTACGTCCTCCGGCAGTTCCACGTCGCGCACAGGGCGGGCATAGCCCTTGGCAAGGTTGATCTGCCCTTCGTCGCTGAGGATGTACTCGCGTGCCAGCGCGGCGGCATAAATGCGCTTGGAGTAAGCGTTGATAATGGTCGTGTAGCCGCTCTGGATGGACGCTTCCGAGGGGATGTTGATGACAAAATTCGCGGCGGGGTTGGCTTCCACAAGGGCGTCGCGGTAGGTCAGCGCGTTGTAGTCCCACAGGAAGGCCACGGCGATTTCACCCTTAGCCAGACGGGAGGGGCTCAGCTCTCCAAGGTCCAGCCGTCCCTGCTCCGCCAAGGTACGGAAGTAATCCAGGCCGGGCTGGATGTCCGATTCGCTGCCGCCGTACGCGATAGCGGCGGCCAGCACCGCGTTGCGGGCCTGGTTGGCCTTGGTCACATCACCGACAGTCACCTTGTAAGTACCGCCCAGGATATCGCCAAAGCTCTGGGGCACTTCGTCCACCAAGTCGGCGTTTACCAGGATGCTCATGGTGCCATAGTAAGCGATGATCCAGTTGCCGTCCTCATCCTTGGCCCAGTCGGGGATGCTGTCCCAATAGCTGGTCTTGTAGGGGGCCGCCAGGCCCTGCTCCACGGCGATCGGCCCAAAGGATTGCCCCACGTCGCCGATATCCTTGGTCGCGTTGGCCTTCTCGCTGTCAAAAATCGCGAGCTCCTCGGCACTGGACATGTCCACATCGGTATGGGTGATGCCGTATGCGGCAGTGAGCTCCTGCCAGGTCTCGCCCCAGTTCGCCCAGTTGTCCGGCATGCCGACGCTGTTGACCTCGCCGTCAGCCTTGGCCTTTTCCACCAACTCATCCAGGGTCAGCGCGTTCAAATCCACTGTGGAAGCCGCCATGGCCGCGCCAGTCCCCAGCGCCAGCACCACAGCCAGCGCAAGGCTCAGAAATCCTTGAAACCTTTTCATTGATCATTTCCTCCTGCAGTCGTTTTATTTTCTCTGACAGAAGAAATGGTATCATCTTCGAAACAAGCCTTCAATCGAGCTTTGGTAAAACGTCGGTAAAAGCTGCGTAAAGTCGGCCACAACGCGAAGGATCCTCATTGCTGCCCCTTGCTCTACCGAAAAGCACACTTTTGGCATTTTTCACAAGCTTTACATTCAAGATATCCGTTCTTTACCTCTATATGCTCTAATAAATTGAGCGCACCGCTTCTAGGGAGGGTTTCCGTGGAGATTCGTTTGGTAGGGGTCAGCAAGAGCTTTGGGACGCAGCAGGTCATCTTTCCAACTGATTTGACAATCCATAGCGGCAGCTTTGCCACTTTGCTGGGTCCTTCCGGATGCGGCAAGACGACGTTTCTGCGGATGATTGCGGGATTGGAAACCCCGGACACGGGCGAAATCTGGTTCGATTCGCAATGCATGTCCTCTGCTGAAAGGAAAATCAACGTTCTTCCGGAAAAGCGCGGGCTTGGTTTCGTGTTTCAGGATTTTGCGCTGTGGCCGCATATGAGCGTCTTTGAAAACGTGGCCTTTGGGCTGCGGGCTTTGCGCAGGACCGCCGGGCTTGACAAGAGCGTGAGAGCGGCCCTGCGGTCCGTGCAATTGGAGCCTTTCGTGGATCGCTATCCACACCAGCTGTCCGGCGGACAGCAGCAGCGCGTGGCCTTTGCCAGGGCCATTGTGATCCAGCCCCAATGCATCCTGTTTGACGAACCGCTCTCCGCCCTGGATGCGTTGCTGAGAGAAGAGATGCGCGCCGAGCTCAAGGAGCTCATCGGCCGGATGGGCGTCACCGCGGTTTTTGTCACCCACGACCAGATGGAGGCCATGAGCATGAGTGACCGGATCGCCGTGCTCTCCGGCGGCGTTCTGGAGCAGTATGACAGCCCCGAAAATATTTACAATCATCCCAAAAGCGGGTTTGTGGCCCGCTTTGTGGGTTCGTCCAACTGGCTGGGCGCCGACAGTATGTTCCGACCTGAAAAGGCTTTACTGACGCCAACGGATGGCGCGCGCCGCTATGAGGTTCGTGTGGACGCGGCGCAGTTTTTGGGGAACGCTTACCAGCTTCAGGTATCCTACGGCGGCCAGCGTTGGAAGCTGATCACGCCGGAGAAAATGTCTGCGGGCACAACCATGCCCGTTTACATAAAGGATCTGGACATCATTACATTATGAGAAAGAGGTTGGTTGGAATGACGAAAAGAATTGCTTCCCTGTTGCTTCTCCTGGTTGTGTGCCTGAGCGCCCTGCCGGCGGCCATGGCCGAGAGTACGGCGCTCTCCGGCAAGGTCACCGTGTATATGCCCTCTCCTGCGGGCTTGGCGGATCAGCTGGCAGCGGGCTTTACCGCCGCCACCGGCGTAGAGGTGGAGTCTTTTCAGGGCACCACCGGCGAAATTCTTGCCCGCTTGGAGGCCGAGCAGGCTAATCCCGTCGCGGACGTCGTCATCCTTGCTTCCTGGTCGGATGGTCTTTCCATGAAAAACGAGGGGAAGCTCATGTCCTACTCCCCCGCCAACGCGGACAAGGCCGTGGAAGGCTGGATCGACGCGGATTCAACGCTCTTTGGATATAGCGCCTCCGCAGTGGGCGTGATCTACAACACCACTCTCTTCCCGGAGCTCTCGGCGGATTGGAGCGGGCTTGCCGCCGAGGAATACAAGGATCAACTGGCCATTCCCGATCCTGAGAAGTCCGGCGCGTGCAAGGATTTCGTGGCAGGCTTCGTCAACGCCTATGGCTGGGATGCTTTTGAGCGCATGGCCGCAAACGGCATGGTCGTACCCGGCGCCAACAAGGCCGCTCTGGAAGCTGTTACCACCGGTGAGATCGGCATCCTGGTGGCCGGCGTGGACTATAACGCTTATTCCTCGGCTGCGAAGGGCGAGCCCCTTGCCATCTACTATCCCGCCGGCGGCACCGTCGTAAACCCCCGGCCGGCCATGATCCTGGGCACCGCGCCCAATGCGGACAATGCCAAGGCTTTCATCGACTATCTGTACTCTGACGAGGCGCAAGCTTTGGTCGCCAAGGCCTACCTGCTCCCCGGGCGCAGCGACGTCGCGTCTGTAGGGCGCGCCGGCCTTGCGGAGATCCCCCAGATCGCTTGCGATTGGGATCAGATGATGCAAATCGCCTCTGAGTCCGCGGCGAAAATCAACGAGCTTTGCCAATAAGCGAGGAACTGTATGCATAAGTCGATCGGCCCCAAGAGCCATTCGCCGCTCATCTCCCTGGCCATCGCGCTCTTTTTGCT
Organism: Candidatus Limiplasma sp.; assembly: GCA_034927815.1. Classification (GTDB taxonomy): domain Bacteria; phylum Bacillota; class Clostridia; order Christensenellales; family Aristaeellaceae; genus Limiplasma. Next base: position 152,373 of record JAYFPK010000020.1, on the reverse strand, counting down.
GATCGTCTGCCCGCTGTTCATGATCTTTGTCAAGGCGGTCATTGTCAATGGCCGCCTTGACCTTGCAAATGTTTGGCAGACGCTCTTGGAAAGCAAAAACGCCTCGATGATCGGCAACTCGATGCTGTTGGGTGTGTTGGTGGCGCTGCTTTCCACTATGATCGCCCTGCCGCTGGCCTACTTGTTTTCACGGACCCACTTCGCGCAATACCGTTTTTTTGAGGTCGTGTTCATGATCCCATTCATGACGCCGCCCTATATCGCTTCCATGGGCTGGATTTTGTTCATGCAAAAACGCGGATTGCTTTCGCAGCTCATCCCCGCCGCCCAGGGAAGCGAAAAGTGGTTCTTTTCCTTGGGGGGACTGGTGCTGGTGATGAGCCTGCACGTATTTCCCTTTATGCTGACACTGCTCAAGAACGCCTTGCTGAACATTCCCTCCAGCATAGAGGAAGCGGGGTCTGTGTTTGGCGCGGGCTTTGGACGCCGGGTGCGGAAGATCTTTCTTCCGCTGCTCAGCGGCAACTATGCCATCGGCGCGTTGCTGGTTTTTGTTAAAACCATTTCAGAATATGGCACCCCTGCCACGCTGGGCAGGCGCATCGGCTTTGATGTGTTCGCCACACAGATTCACCGCTATGCCACCGTCGCGCCCATCGATTTTGCCAAGTCCGCAACGCTATCCTCCGTACTGCTTTGCATCTGCTTGGGCATGTGGATCATGCAAAACCATATCACCGCCCGCCGCAGCTACCGGCTGGTCGGCGGCAAAGGGGTCCGCCTGACGCAGGCGCGGATGCCCCGGTGGGCTGGGGCCCTGGGCTGGGGGTACATGGCGCTGGTACTGCTGCTGGCCATCGGCGTGCCCTATTTTTCCGTCATCGCCACATCCCTGATCAAGCTTCGGGGGTATGGGCTTGCGGTGGGCAATTTTACGTTCCAACACTATATCGACCTGTTTACCGAAAACACAAAGGGCGTGCGCGCCTTCAGCAACAGCCTGATCCTGTCGGTCTCCTCCGCCACGATCTGCGCTTTGCTGGGCACGCTGGGGGCCCTGGCGGTGCGAAATTCGCGGCTCAGGCTGCGCAAGGCCGTGGAGGTCATCGGGCTCCTGCCGGAAATGCTTCCCGGCATTGTATTGGTCATTGGCATGATGCTGTTTTGGAACCAGATATATAGAATCGTTCCTTTGTATAATACGCTGGGCATGATGATTCTGACCTATGTGGCCCTTTTTCTGCCCTTTACGGTCCAATACGTCACCTCCTCCCTCACCCAGATCAGCGACAGCCTGATGGCGGCCGGGCAGGTGTTTGGCGGAAGCCCGGCTTATGTTTTCCGCAGGATCACGCTTCCCTTGATTGTCAAAGGCGTCATGGCGGGCTGGATGATGACCTTCATCATCGCCTTTCGGGAACTGGTCAGCGCCAGCCTGATCGCCCCGCCCAATACCCTGGTGGTATCCACCTACATTGTGCGGGAATTTGAACAGGGTAGCGTGTCCGTAGGCATGGCCATGGCTGTGCTGTGCGTGCTGATCACCACCACGGCGCTGCTGCTGGTGAACCGGTTTATTACAAAGCAAAGGGCGGACTCAACATGCGCATGATCATTGGCGGAGGCTGTGGGGAGCATGGCCGAAGCTGCTATCTGTTGGAGGGCTCACGATACAATGTGATGGTGGATTGCGGGGTGATGGCAGGCGCGGCCCAGCCCATGCCACGGCTTACGCCGGAGCAGATCCGCCAAACCCGGTATGTGCTGCTCACCCATTCCCATAAGGATCACACAGGGGCCATGGGCTGGCTGCTGGAAAACGGCTTTACCGGCTGCTTTGTCATGACGGCGGAAACCGCGCTTCAACTGCCATGGACAGTTCCCTCCGCACGCATCCTCCCTGCTCCTGAGGAAACCAGGAGCATCGCTTTGGATGGCATGAAGATCAAATACGGCATGTCCGGCCATTGTCCCGGCGCGGTATGGTACCTGCTTCATTGGGAGGGGAAGCGCGTATTTTTCAGCGGGGATTACAACCTGTATTCCTATGTATACGAGTGCACGCTGGTAAAGGGGCGTAAAGCGGACATCGCGGTCATTGACAGCGCCTATGCCAAGGAGGATGAGGACCGATACCGCGCCTTTTCAGCGACACTGGGCAAGCTGCTGGGCCATACGGAGTACACGCTGCCTCCCGTCCCCCAGTATGGGAGAGGGCTGGAGTTGCTGTTGCTGCTCATGCGATTCCATCCCCAGGTGTGCATCACGTTGGACAGCCACCTTCAAGGGGAACTCGCCCGCCTGAAATTCACGAAGAAATGGATCCGCCCCGATGCGTACGGGCTGTTGCGGCAATGGAAGCCCCGCCATAAAAGCGGCGGTCCTCACGTGCTGCTGCTGGCTGATCCACAGCTTTCCAGCCCCGTAGGCCGCTCCGTCGCATCCATTTACGTCCAGGAGAAGCGGTCCATCCTGTTTTCCGGTTTCCTGGACGAAGGCTCCTATGCGAAAGAACTGGTTTCACGGGGCAAGGCCATGTGCCAAATACTCCCCGTGCATAACACAGATGCGGAATATAAATTGCTGCGGGAGGCCAATCACTTTCAGCGCACCATCCCCTGCCATACCGACCGGTTGAACGGCCCCACAAACCTGATATTCTAAGGCAGGCAAGGAACATTCAACAAAATCATTGGATCGACCCGCGCATCAAAACTAAAAAACAGGCGCACGATCTTCAGATTGTTCTTCACGGCCCAGTCAATATGGTATCCTCCGCATAGACGGCCAAGCCCCTATGATGGATTTAAGAGAGCGAGGACCACCCCTGCGCTTGCTCAAAACCACTGTCCAATCTCCTTGTTTCCATGCCGGCGTGTCTTTCGGTCGTTCCAAGCGGCCTGTTGCTGCCAAGGCGGATTCCGCCTCTTTTCCAGAGGACTCCGTGACCTTTGTTATCTCCCTAGATCTGCACTATCTCTCCCCCAGGCTGAGCACCCAGGGAACGGCCTATAAAAAGGCTTCCCTTTCTAAGGATGGCGGTAACCTCAGCTATATGGACGAAATCATCGGCGCTTTTGTGGACGAGATCATTACCGAAAATCTGAATGCCGTGCTGCTCATGGGGCGGCTTTTACATCCGGACAGTAAAAAGATGTACAATCCGGCCTATTTTTTAACGCCTATTTTTGAACATGTAGGAATCGAACCCAGCGCAAAGCGAAATAAACCCGGTTTTTCATTGGCTCGTCAAAGAGTCAGCAGCCCTCAAGCCCTTACGTCTCAACACATTTACGCATCAAAAAAGACCGCCAAACTTTTTATCAATTTGGTAGTCTAGTTCTGGCCCCTTAGGTAGGATGTAACCCCATACAAAGGGCCTCCCCCTCTCAACTTGCTTCAATAAAATAGCTCCTCAGCAAATCCCTTTTGTCGTCCCCGCCCCAATCTGCGGATCTTATTGTACGTCATCTTCCAGCTCTGTTCCACCAACGGCGCCAAAGCTGGTTCCTCGTTTGTTCCGCCAAAAATTTTTGCCCTTTTTAACAGGTTCTTCTCTTGACACTCTCGAAAAGGATGGTGGCACCAGGAAGATCTCATCACCTCCGGCATTACCCTTTTGCCGTAGTTATACACGCCGGCTTGGGACACTCCACCTTTTCCCCTGTGAATTTCACGCCTCCATTGGTTGGATCGAATGTAAAAATGGTAATATCGTTACTGTCTTGGTTGCAAACCAGAATGTGCTTCTCCAGCACCAGCAAATCCCGGGGTGTTTTCCCTTCGCATTTTACAATGTCTACTAACCGCATCTTTCTTCCCTCTGGTTCCAAAGCGATCACCGCAATGCTGTCATGTCCCCGGTTGGAGGCGAAAACATACCGTCCATCCTTGGACTGCTTGATGGCCGCGCAGGTACTCTCGCAAGCGGAAGGCAGTGTGGAAAGCCTCTGTAAGATGACGCCGCCTTGCGGTTTTGTGTCAATTATCATCACTTCAGAGGAAAGCTCGCAAACGGCGAGGAGGGTATTGGGATAAAGCTTGCTAGTAATAAAATGCCTGACTCCGCTACCCTTTGGCATGTAAATATCCCCGGGCGTATCGGGCACAAGCCCACACTGATCCAACCGGTAGCATTTCAGGGTGTCTAATCCCAAGTCCGCACCGCAGAGCCTACCCCCAACAAATCCACAAAAATGCACATGGGCGGATTCCTGCCGGAGAGGATTGGGGCCGCTTCCCCGGTGTTGGATTTGCTGTGCCAGATGTAACCTATGGGCGTCCAAATGAATTTCAAACGCTGATATGCTGCCGCCGAAGTAGTTGGAAACGAATAGCATGCTGCGTTCTTCCTCCAAGAGAATATGACAGGGCGCTCCTCCCAAGGTCGCCTTTGCATCCAAAAGCTCGAATGAATTTTCCCCGGCTTGCAGCATGGCAACACCGCCGCTGTGCAAATGACCCGCAAATTCATCCGTTTCGCTAACGGCGTATAACAGCCCATTTCGTCCCACAGCCAGATACGATGGATTGTCCACCTGACCAGAAGCGCCGGTTATGGTCAGACTCCCTGACTCTTCGTCAAAAATAGCAGCGAACAGGCTGTCCTCCCCGCCGTTACAATAGGTGCCAATGTAAAGCTTTTCCATGATTTTGCCTTTCTGGTCGCGGAATTATAAGATACCAAATTTGGCGAAAGCCTCCGTTGCCGTCATGCCGTCCTCAATGGATTTTCGCACCAGTTTTTCTCCCCGGGCCTTTTCCAGCGCCTTTTCGATGACCTCTCCCATGATGTCCCTAGGAATAACCAACACCCCGTCTACATCGCCAAAGATCATATCCCCAGGCTTTACCCAGACTTCCCCCACCTCAATGGGACAACGGTAATCCGCCACCTGGGTACGAACGGAGGAATCCTGGGCATAGCAGCCCCGGGAGAAAACCGGCCAATGCTGTGACAGCACCTGGGGCGTATCCCGGTGCCAGCCATTGATCACGGCTCCCGCTGCCTTTCGGGTTCTGGCGGTAGCAGTCAATAGTTCTCCCCAATAGGCGCAGCGCATGTCCCCGCCGCTGGCAAGATAGACCTCATGCTCCCGCAAGCCGTCAAGGGCCTCTGTCAGCAGGCCAAAGGGCTTCTTTTGAGGACCGTAAACGTCAATCATCAAAACCGGCATGGCAAAACCTACCAACGTCATGTCGTCCCGCAGTGGGCGCACAGCCTGGGGCAAAAACTGATGATATAGGCCCATGGCATCCATTATATCTCCTACAACCGGCGTGTAAAGCTCTTTGGAGATGATTTCGAACATTTCTGCGTTGTTTTTAAAATGCATGGCTTTTCTCCTCTTATTGCTTGATTCCCAGACGTTGCAACTCGGCACGGATATACCCCAGGGCAAAGGCCATGCCCGCATGCCAGCCTGCCGCGCAGGTCATCTGCGGGGTGTGATCCGGCACAAGAACGCCGTCGAAATGCTGATTGTACAAAATCGTAAGGGCCCGGGAAATGTCAATGTCCCCCTCGTCCACAAAAACCTCCCGATACCTGGGTACCTTCCCCCTCACATTGCGCACATGGACATAAGCGATTTTTCCCGCCGCGCTATAGGCTTCCAGCGCCTCGTAAATATCTCCCTCGGACATTTCCTGAATGCTGCCCATGCAGAAGTCTATTCCATTAGCGGGGCTGGGCGCGAGATCCATGACCCGTTGATACATGTGCGGCTGATACACCAGCCTGGGAGTACCCCGCAGCGTGGGCATGGGCGGATCGTCCGGATGCAGCGCCATCGTCACCCCGGCCTCCTCGGCCACAGGGATCACCCTTTGTAAAAACCAATCCAGCCGCTCCCACAACTCCTCATGAGAAATGTCGGCGATATAGGTTCCGTCAGCAGGGGCGTAGGTCATGTTCCAAACCTCGCCGGTGGGGATGGGAGCTTGCAGATCCAGGAGTCCCGCGTCAAAAGCGGTGCTTTCTGCGCCGCCCCGCCCTTCCCGGGTCTTGCTGTGGCCCCAAACTCCCGCCAAGCTAAAATTATACCCAAAGGAACGAATGCCTGCCTTGCCTACATTGCGAATGATCTTTTTCAGGTTTTCCATCTGGGTGTTCTTGTTGGGGCCATCCAGCAGAACATCGTACCAATCCGCAGGGCTGAAGTTTTCAATGGCGTAAATGTTCAGCTCCTTGTCCGCAGCGGCCTTCACCAGCCTTTGGAGGCTTTCCAACTCCCAAATAGGCTCCAAAGGCTTGGATACGCCATAGTTTACCTTGTCATCCGTAGCCATGACGATTTTGTCCTTGGCATAATAATCCGATAAATGCACCACCAAATCCGTGCAGCCGCACTGGCGGGCGAAATCGAAATTGCTGTCGCTGAGCATGTGTCGATAAAGTCCAATACCAAGCTTCATTTTGACCCCCTCATTTCGGTTGAGTCTTCGGAAAGGATGGCTATGCTCCAAGTATTTTCATAGATCTGTCCGGCCTCAAGAGCCACCAGCCCTGGTTGGGTTTTCAGGTTTTCCACCACACCCTTTCGGGACGGCAACGAGGACCAGGGTTCAATGCACAGATAGGGCGCGTCGGTTTTGGGCATATGCCAAAGGCCCAAATAGGGCATTTGCATATAAGAAACGCGCAGGCTGTAGCGGCTGCCCCTAGAACGGAGCGTCACCTGGCCGGATGTGTCCTTCAGAATAATGGCGTCATTGTCAAAAAGCCTATGGTGTAAAGGCAGGAAGCGGCTCTCCTCCAGGGGAAACGGCGTTTCCGTTTCCAATATAAAGCAGTCGGGAGAGACGTCTATCCGCCGGGGCTGGCAGCCAAGGGAAAACTCCAGGAAGCAATCCTCAAAGCGTTGGCCCGGCTCCATAGGCACGCGAAAGCCAGGATGACCGCCTACGCCAAAGTACATGGTTTGGTTGTCCACGTTTTCAACTCGGTAGGTAATGCTCAGGGTACGGCCATGCAAAGCGTACAGAACATCAAAGCAAAACCGGTAGGGATACATGGCCAGGGTTTCCCCAGAAGAGGTTAAACGCAGGGCAATGGAATCCGGCCTTGGATCCACCAGGGAAAAAACAGCCTTGGGCGCAAACCCGTGAATAGGCATGGCATAGCGCTTGCCGTCCAGTTCATACTCTCCCCCGGTCAACCGGGCAATATAGGGGAAAAGGGTTGGCGCCCGGTCCTCCCAGTAGTCCGGGGAACCCTGCCATAAAAATTCCGTGCCGTCGGTGGCGGAAATGGACTGTAATTCCGCTCCCCGCCTGGCAATACACACCGTCAACTCCGTATTTTTCAGCCTATAGTCCATATGCCATCTCACGCCTTTGCTTTTGCCTGGTGGGTGGAAAGCCAAACGGCGAAAGCCATAATCAGGCCCTTGATCACATATTGGGTGTATATGTCAATGTCCAAGATAGTCATGGCGTTGGTGAGCACGCCCAGGAAAAGAATACCCATCATGGTGCCCCAGGCCCGTCCGATGCCGCCGCTCATGCTGGTGCCGCCGATGACCACCGCCGAGATCACATCCACCTCCCAACCCCGGCCAAAGCTATAGGAACCCGAGGCGACCTGGGCGCTATGGATAAACCCGGCAATCACGCACATGACCTGTACCGCCGCAAAGGCAATCACCTTAGCCCGGAATACATTGATCCCGCTGAGACGCGCCGCCTCCGCGTTGCCACCGGAGGCGTAAATGGTGCGCCCCAAAGTGGTGTAGTTCATAAACCAATGGCATATCACAAAGGCAACGCACAGAATGATCACTGGAACCGGCACAGAACCAAACACCTTCCCGATGCCAAGCCATAGGAACCACTTGGGAAACACATTGGCAATGGGGAAGCCCTGGCTGATCATGCCTGCCAGGCCATATTGCAGGTTCAGGCTCGCCAGCGTAACGATAAAGGCAGGCATGAGCAGCTTGTGCTGGGCGGAAGCGTGGATATAGCCCATTCCCACCGCCACCCCCAGCGCCACCAGGATCCCAAGAGCACAGGCAAGGCCCGCGTCCATTCCTGTAAGGCCGGGAAGGTCCCTGGCAAAACGGGCCACGATCACGCCTGCGAGCGCTACAGCGGAGCCCACCGACAAATCGATTTGCCCAGCAATGATTACCATGGTCATGCCAAAAGCGATGAGCCCCTTCATGGACTGGTTGCGCAGAATATTCAGCAGATTGGCCAGGGTCAGGAAATTGGGGCTGGCGAGGGTCATAATGAGTACCAAAAGAATCAGCAGGATTTCAATCATATGATCCAACAGCAGATTTTTCAATTGGTTACGCTTCATTGGCAGACCCTCCCATGCATAGTGCGTACAAATCTTGAATGGAAATAGCGTCCGGATCCACCTGGCCGATCAGGCGGCCTTCCTTCATAATCAAAATCCGGTGGCAAACCTCCAACAACTCCTCCAGCTCGGAGGATACAAAAATGGCGGAAATGCCGCGCCGGGCCTGACTCCACATGATTTCAAAAATCTGTTGTTTGGCGCTCACGTCAATTCCCCGAGAGGGCTCATCATACAGCATGATGGCAGGATCGTTGTTCAGCCAATTCCCCACCACCACCTTTTGCTGATTTCCACCGGAGAGCGACTGAACCGTCACCGAAAGGTCAGGCACCTTAATCTGTAAATCCCTCATCTGCCTCTGGGCCGCTTCAAGCCGCAGCTTGCGGTCCTCCACACCCCGATGCGCGGTTTTTTCCATGCTAGCATAGCAGAGATTGTCCTGGACAGAATGAACGAGAATCAGGCCCTCGGATTTACGATCCTCCGGTGTCAGCCCCATGCCCACTTTTTTCATGGAAATGGGCGTGGCCTTCCTGGACATTTTTACGCCGTGAACCCACAACTCTCCGGAGTCATAAGCATCCGCGCTGAAAATGGACTTGAGCAGCTCTGTGCGCCCCGCGCCCAAGATTCCGGCAATGCCCAGAACCTCGCCTTTGCGTAGGGAAAAACTGATGTTTTCAAATTTTTGGTTCCTGCATAGGTTTTTGACCTCCAGCACCACATCCTCTTGCACCTGTAAATCCTCCGGACGCTTGCCAATGGCCACATCTCCAAACATCATATTGAGAATTTCCTGATGGCTAATGCTGTGGGTATCGGCGGCCCCAACAAACCGCCCATCCCGCAGCACCGTAAGGGTATCGGTAATTTCCGGAATTTCATGGAGCTTGTGTGAAATATAAATAATGATGATGTCTTGCTTTTTCAGCGCACGGATGGCGCGGAACAGGCATTTGACCTCATGGGTCGCCAAGGAGGAGGTGGGTTCGTCCAGCATGAGCACCTTTGGCCTGAAGCTCAGCGCTTTGGTAATTTCCACCACCTGGCATTGCCACATGGGCAGCCGGGCAACGGTTTCCTTCGGATCAATCTCCACGCCCATACCGGCCAGCAATTCTCCCGCCTCCTCATGGGCCTTTTTCCAGTTGATCATGCGCCCCTTTTTGGGCAAGCGCCCAAGAAAAATATTTTCCGCTACGGACAGGCTTGGCACCAGGCTCATTTCCTGGTACACCGTGGCAAAGCCCCGCCGGTTTGCTTCTGCGGGCGATTTGAAGGTCATGGGCTCGTCGTCCAGATAAAACGCGCCTTGCGTAGGCGTAACGGACCCGGAAAAGCACTTCACAAGGGTCGATTTTCCAGAGCCGTTTTTGCCAAGCAGCGCGTTGACCTTGCCGCTTTCAAAGCTGACGTTCACCTGATCCAACGCCAGACAGCCCGGATACTGTTTTGAAATGTTCTCCGTACGCAAAAGACTCACCGATATCACTACCTTCCGGGATCATTCTTCAAAAAGAGCCGAAAGGGATCCGGCTCAGGCTTCATGCCCCTTCCCTTTCGGCAGGCACCGACACCCCGCCTTGGCTCCGCCCTGGAGCGGAGCCGAAGCGGGCCGCAGTCCTTATTGGACGGGCTCTAGGCCGTTGCTTTCGCGCCAGGAATTCACATTGTCCTTATCCCGGGCGGAGAGGATGATGCCATCGAGGTATACGCACTTGCCCTTGGTTTCGGAGTAATCGCCGCCCTTGATGGCGTCAATCAAAGCCGTCATGGCCTTGAAGCCCTGGCCGTAGGGGTCCTGGGCGATCACGGATTGCAGAGGGCTGGCATCATCAAGCACCATGGAGGAAATCTGGTCGGAACCGTCGTGGCCGAACACCATGATTTTATCCGCTAGCCCCGCGTTGGTGACGGCAGTCACGGAGCCGATGGTTCCGCCGTCATTCACGGTAATGATTACGTCCAGATCCGGGTTCACAGTAATGATGCTGGACGCGGTCTCCAACGCGGTATCCTGGAGCCAGGCGTCCTGGTTGGCTACCACTTCAAACGCGATGCCGTTTTCCGTCAAGGCGTCCAAATAGCCGTCCACACGGCTCTTGGAGATGTCGGGAAGCTGGGAGGCAAATTGCAAGATCGCAACCTTCAGCGTGCCTTCGACATTCTTTTCCTTGATAATTTCGGCGGCTTCTGTGCCGGCCAAATGGCAGTTGTTATAATCGTTGGAGGTATAGCCGGCCACAATGAATTCCGCATCGTTCAAGTCGATGTTCGTCAAGGCGACTTTCATGCCTTGGGCGTCGGCATCCCGCAGGGCAGCCACCGAAGCGGCGGCGTTCAGAGGCGCGATGACAAGGCCGTCAATTTTCTGGGCCAAATAGGTGTTGATGAGCTCCACTTCTTTGGCGGCATCGTTGTTGGTATTATCAGTCAGGATGGTAACACCCTGAGCCTGGGCGGCGTCCACATAGCCCTGGGTCAGCATGTTCATGAACTGGTCGTCCTGGAATACGATTCCGGCCACGCGGATATCTGCGGCATCCTTGCCTTCCGCTACAGCCAGTGTAAGGCCACTACTCACCACGATACAAGCAACCAAAAGGAACGCGAAGATCTTTTTCACCAGTGATTCCTCCCCATTTTTGTATTGATGAGCCGAAGCGTGGCGCCTCGGCATTCACCCTGTGTCCTCTCCTCCATGAGGGATGCGGCTCCTGTCTCTTCCGCTTGGCGGCAATCGAGCAAATGATTTCCAAACGCTTGATTATTAGCCAAGATTCTTATACACTTTATACCATTGCTAGAATCATATTGCATTCACTTGTATACGTCGTACAAAATTATTGATTTTGAGGAGGTACACGATATGCAACAGCCCGTCAGGTGGGAGGATGAGCACTATTTGTCCAGAAACCGTATTGTGCTGACAGCAAAGCAACTGCAGGTGCCCGGCGTGAAGGTCTTTGCCCATCACGTCATGACCTGCGCCATTTCTCCCCTTGCGCCCCACTATCATGAAAACTGCTTTGAGTTCACCGTCATTTTCGACGGTGTGTTCAGCTTTCATACCGATAGCCAGACGTACAAGGTCAGCGGCGGTAATACGTTTATCGCCTATCCCAACGAGGTGCACAGCACGGACGAAATCCCTTTGTCCCACGGGGAATTTTACTGGATTCAACTGAACATCAGTTCCTCCAGGGATTTTCTCTTTCTGGACGAGCAGGCCGCTGAATGTCTAATCCAAAAGCTCTATCAAATGCGGCACCACACCGTGAAGATCAGGGATAAACAGCATTTGGACCTGATCAAGGCGGCGTTCAAATTAACGACAACGCCGGGCAGCCAATACTTAATCTCTGGGTATTTAGTTCTGTTTTTCAATTTGCTGGCGGAAAATGCCGCGGCCTCCGCACCGTCTCTATCATGGAATATTTACCGTGCCGTCAATTATATAACGGATCATGTCGCCCAGGAAATCACCCTGGATGAATTAGCTAGATGCAGCTGTCTATCCGTTTCCCAGTTTAAATCTCGATTTAAGCAAGAGACGGGCGTCTCCCCCAGAAGCTATATCAACATGCATAAGGTGGAGTTAGCCAAGGACATGCTGCGGGGCGGGAAATCCATCACAGAAACTGCATTTTTGCTAAATTTTAATACCAGCAGTTATTTCACGGCAGTTTTCAAAAAATATACCTTTTTTACACCTTCGGATTTTATGAAGCAAAGAACGTAGCGTATAGCGGCAGTCCTTTCTCATTTGTAGCATGCCTTCCTGTGTAAACCAAAGAAAAATCACTTTTTGTTAAAATTGTACCGCATACCATTTTAGATGAAAAGCAGCGGAAAAGAATATATAATATGGGGAAAACATGGCAGATGAAGCCGCTTTGAGGAGGATATGATGACGCAGGATCACCGTTTTAGCGTACAGAGTCAAAAGGTGCTGGTGACCGGGGGTACCCGAGGGATTGGCTTTGCCATTGCCAAAGCATTACGGGACGCCGGCGCGGATGTTTACATCCATGGGATGGGGCGCGAGAACACGGAAGCGATTGCCAAAAGCCATGGCTTGAAAGCCGTATACGCTGACTTGCGCAACGACGAGGAGCGCAAGCATCTTGTCCGAACGCTGCACAACGAATTGGACCGGTTGGATATTCTGTTTAACAATGCGGGCTTTGAAATGTATAGTCCCATTGAATGCGCCCAGGAATCGTTTCTGGACGACATTTATCGGGTGAACGCCCGATCACCCTTTCTTTTGGTACGGGACTTGCTGGATTTGCTCAAAAGCAGCGGAAGCGCCAGCGTCATCAATGTGACATCTATCCACCAGGATGTACCGGTAAAGGGTAATTCCTCTTATTGCATGGCCAAAGCCTCCCTGGATATGTTCACCAAAGTGGCGGCGTTGGAGCTGGCCAAGTGGAACATTCGAGTAAACACCCTTGCGCCGGGAGCCATCATCACCGATATGAACCGGGAAATCGTGCAGTCCATGCCCTTTGAAAAGTGGATTCCTCTTGGGAGTGCGGGAACCGTGGAGGATATGGTAGGGCCTGCTCTCTTCTTGGCCTCCGCAGCCTCCAGGTATATGACAGGGGCGACCCTTGTGGTGGACGGCGGATATTCCCAGAATCTGCTTCGGTATGAGGTGGAGGCGGATGGCAATTGCCGACTTGAGCATGACAACATCAGGGAATGAAGTTTCATACTCCTTTGAAAACACTAACATTGTAAGAATTAAGCCCATAGTGCGCATATGGAACCCATATATGTATATATTTATGCCGAAGTACACGGTTGAACGCATCCGGTTGGCTGGCAGTCTACAATCAATTCAGAACATTACGCAAATCATTACTCTCTCTCCCCTGAAGGCGCCGGAAGCCTGCGGGCAGAAGAGTGAAACGACAGCGCAATGGACAGCATCAAACAGAGAGAAAGAGGCGAGACCATGGCCAACTATGACAGCCGGTACTTTGACAAAATGAAGGATGCCATTGTCAAAATTGAGGAAACACAGCAAGATAGCATCCTGCGCGCCGCGAAACTCATGGCCGACGCAATTGAAAAGGATAGGTTGATCTATGTCTTTGGCGGCGGGGGGCATACCTGCCTTGTGATGCAGGAGCTGTTCTGGCGCGCCGGCGGCCTTGCGAACCTGTGCCCCATGATCGACTTTTCCATTCATCCAGCAACTCCGGCCTACATGTACCTGGGCCACGAGCGCATGCATGGCGTGGGAGATCACATCGTTCAATATTACGGCGTATCACAGGGCGATCTGGTCCTGGTATTCCACAGCTACGGCTTTAATCCGCCTACTATCGACTGCGCTCTGGAAAGCAAGCGCGTAGGCGCTCAGGTTGTGGGTATTTCCTCCGGCGATTGGCGGGAGAAATATCCCAAGGATTTTGCCATCCGTCATAATTCCGGCAAGCATCTCTTTGATATCGCGGACGTATGCATCGACGACCAGGTGCCTTTTGGCGACACGGTCATCGAGGTGGAAGGGCTGGCAAAGCCCATCAGCGGCATTTCCAGCATCCTGGATTTCTATGTGGCCCACCGGCTGGAGATGGAATGCGTCAAGGAATGCATGAGCCGGGGCGTCACGCCGCCGGTGTGGTCCAGCGCCAACGTGCCCGGCGGGGACGAATACAACGCGTCCATGCGCAAAAAGTACAACCCTCGCGTGAAATTCCTATAACAGAAGGCTTCGGATTGGGGGTGTTCCCGTGGCAGTGAAGGAAACAGGGGTAAGCTACTATGGTATCTCGTATGTAGACAGCGCGAAAAAGGATTTCGAGGAGATCCGGGCGCACAACTGCACGGCGATCGTGCTGGCGCTCACGGAGTTTGATTTATTTTTCTGGAAGCCTCAAATCCCCAAAATCGTTGACGTGGCAAAGCAGGTCGGGCTCAAGGTGTATCTCAATACCTGGGGCATCGGCAAATTCTTCGGCGGCGAAGCCCCCAGCCTCTTCTTACAGGAATGCGATATCAGCGACCGGCAGCACACGGCCCTGACCCATTCTCCGCTGGCCGCCGCCTCCCCTAGCTCGCCGGCCTTCCGCGAGTATGTCTGGGGCCATGTGGATTCTCTTTCCAAAAGCTGTGACGCCGACGGGTTCTTTTGGGACGAGCCCCATTACGCCATGCCCATTTACGAGGTCGGTTATCAAAGCACCACAGATTGGTCCTGCCGGGGCCCGCTGACCCAAAAGGCATTCCAAGCAAAATACGGTTATGAAATGCCCCTTACGCTGACACAGCAGGTTCGCAAATTCCGTCATGAGGAGGCCAATGACCTGTTGGTGGAATGCAGCCGCATTGCGAAGCGGAATAATCCCAAGCTGGCCATTACCCAATGCAGCCTGCCCGCCAACAACAACTATTACTCCAGTTTTCAGCGCGGCTTCGACGATTGGGACGCCATTGCCGCCAGGGAGGACATTGATGTTTTCTCCTCGTCAATCATCACGGATTACGCCGTGCCGCTGTCATCCCATCAGAAAATCGCCGAGAAAACGGTGCGCCTTGCCAAATCCCATGGGAAGGTTCCCCAGCGCTGGGTGATGAGTTATTTTGATTCTCCGGCGGACCTCAACGACATCAAGGAGATTGTGCGCATCTACGACAAGGCGGGGATCGAATCAATCTTCTCATGGACCTACCGCGCGGGACAGGGGACCTTCCTTTCCGCGCCGGACCCCATAAGGGTGTGGGATGTTCTGGGAGAAGCCTACGGAGAGGTACTGGCATAGTCCTCCGTCCCCCATACCAGGGTACACCTTCTCATCAAAAGCGAATGCCATGCGGATCCGGAACTGAAAATACCCGGCAGATCAAGGGACGGCAAATGGCCCCACGGGACCACCCTTGATTTGCTTTGATATTTCTTCCAGGCAAGACAAAACGCAAAAGAACTGATACAATCTAGCCGGCGATCTATGCCTGGGCGGACAGGTCGGCGATGAGAAAGGCCGTGCTTTACCCTGAGGGGCGGGAGGGACATCGTGATGGAGCATCTCACCGGAAGATGGGGCGAAGAGGTAAACGAAAAAATGTCCAAACTGGCATATTTTTATTCCATACAACTGCCTAACATCGTAAAGCTGGGCAAGGCGGATTATCCGAAGGCTCACAATGCCCTGGAGGAGCATGTTCATCCGGACTGCTTTGAAGTTTGTTACCACTATAACGGCCAGCAACGCTATGTGATTGGCGATACAACGTTTCAAACCAAAAGCGGGGATCTGTTCATTACGCTGCCCAATGAAAAGCACGGGACCGGCGCAAGCCCGGAGGAAAAATCCGGGCTGTTTTACCTTGTGTTTCAGTGCATGCCGGACACCAAAAACTTTTTGGGCCTGAACGGCGCCGAGACGGAGCATATCAAGCACTCGCTTTTTTCGATCAAAAAGCGGGTGTTTCACGGCAATCCCAAAATCAAAAATCTGTTCAATGATATTCTGGATATCTATTTCTGCCAGCATGAGATGAAAGCCGCCAGGATCTATGCGCTCTTTATTGAGTTCTTTTATTTGCTGACAAAGGATATCGACGTGGCCAACCGGGATTTGGAGGATATCCCCGACGATATCGCCGAGGCGATGAAATGGATTGATCAGCATTACGCGGGAGACGTGAACACAAACGCTTTGGCGGACAGGGTCTTTTTATCCACATCCCAATTCAAACGGAAATTCAAAAAATACACCGGGTTTTCTCCCTATGATTATATCGTGCGGAAAAAGATCGGGCTATCGAAGGAACGGCTGCATTGCGGAACGAGTATTACGGAGATTGCCGTGGAACTGGGCTTTTCATCCAGCCAGCACTTCGCGACGGTGTTCAAAAAGTATCTGGATCAAACCCCCAGCGAATTCCGCAAAAAAAGCAAGCGGGAAAGCTCCGGAGAATAGGCATCCTCACCGCTTTCATTTTGTCCCGGCCCACCGGTATCCTCTGTCACGGGAGGCCGGTGGGTAATTTTCCGCCCTGACAAGTCAACATCCTACTCACGACAGTCCGCTGATAAGCGCCTGTGTTGCTAAAAACACAAATCTTGCGCAGCATTTCGCCAACCCTTTGATTTAGATGCCCTGAGCGGCCCCGTTATACTATGCGTACTGAATGGATTGTAGCGGAATAATGGCTGGAGGGATTCGATGGTCAGTGTAAAAAGTTGGGTCAGTGGTTTTTGCGCCGGCAGGCAAGCAGTATTATTTTGATCCTGGCGCTTTACGTTTTGTTTGTCTCCTGTGTGAACCCCGTGTTTCTTTCAGCAAGCAACCTGATCAATATTTTCCGGGCAACCGGCTTCACGCTGATTGTGGTCGTCGGCATGACCGATGTGCTCATCACCGCCGGGCTGGACCTGTTGGTTGGCTCGGCCTTCGCCTTGGGCGCGATTATCTGCGGCATGTGCGCCAGCGCCGGATGGCCGCTCCCCTTGGCAATTGCGATGGGCATTCTCACCGGCGTTGTCTTTGGCTTCGTCATTGGCGGCATTATCGTGAAAACCGGCATCCCGCCGCTGATCGTCACCCTGGGCATGCAGTATGTGGGACGCGGCCTGGTGTCCGTGCTCATAAAGGATGTGCCAATCTATCCCCTGCCCAAGGCCTTTGTGACCATTGAGCAGACAAAGGTATTCGGTATCATTCCCATTATCGTGCCCATCTCTATTTTGCTGGCCATTGCCGGACACATAGTGCTGAGCAAGACCGTGTTTGGACGCTCGGCATACGCCATTGGCGGCAACCAGGAGGCAGCCAAAATCCCGGGCATCAACATTAGGGTCTATGTGATCACCGCTACCCTGGCCGCGATCTTCGGCATCCTGATGGCCTCGCGGCTCGGCTCCGCCGAACCCTCCACCGGCTCGGGCTTTGAATTGAAGGTCATCTGCGGCGCGATTATCGGCGGCATTTCTACCTTTGGCGGCATGGGCACGATTCTCGGCGCTTCGATGGGTGCGCTGTTTATGGGGATCGTCACAAACAGCCTGGCGCTGATGGAAATCTCGGCCTATTGGCAGAACCCTGTGTTTGGCATCATCCTAATGGCCTTTGTGCTGACCGAGAAGGAGACCGTCCGCCTCATGGCGATCCTGCGTTCGCTGCAGCAGCAAGGTATTGCCTGTATCTATATCTCTCACAAGCTGGACGAGGTATTCAAGCTGTGCGACCGGATGATCCTCCTGCGGGATAAAAGGTGGATTTCCGAGTATCAAAAGCCGGACGGCTACGATCCCACCAAGGTCATCGAGGGTATGATCCGCCGCAGGCTGGACGTGCTGTATCCCATCATTGACAAGCAAATCGGCGGAGAGCTGCTCCGGGTGGAGCCTTTTCGCGTCCCTCACCCCTTTGCCTATGGCAAAAGCATCATCCAGGACGTGAGCCTGACACTTCGCAAGGGCGAGATCCTAGGCCACGATATCTCCACGTTTAGTCGCCATCGTAAAAAGTGCTGTACAAATTAGGAGAAGAACCAATGATTTGAAGGCTGGCTGCCAGGTAGCGCGATGTCTGGCGGGTTTTCCAGAGAGTATAAATATCCCTGCATTTCTGGCCGTTCTGGAATATTGCTAAAACCGCAGCTTTGCTTTGGCTCGGTTGGTAGTAAAGCACGTCGTTCACATCCATAAGGTCATTGGTTCGAGTCCGGTACAGACCACTAAAAACCGCCTTTGGAAAAGGGCGGGTTTTGGCGCTCACAAATGCCAACTTTTTACTTTCTGTTGGTACGGAGGATGAATGTGGAAGGGGAACAGTACGAGTTGAGCCATCTTGTCTGAGTGGCCTGTTTCGTGGGAATGCCAATTTGATTTGACAAAGGGCCCGATCCGTGGTAAGCTTGGATAGAGTTCAAAGTAAGTGGTAAACCTCGTGTTTGTGTAAATCGAAGTTTAGCGGTTTACACAAACACGGGGTTTTTCTATATACTCATGGACGAAACTAATTCAGGAGGTACCAATATGAATACTGGTACAGTAAAATGGTTTAATTCAGAGAAGGGCTTCGGCTTTATCGCAAACGACAACGGAGGCGACGACGTGTTCGTGCACTTTTCGGCTATCGTCTCGGACAATGGCTATAAGTCACTGCAGGAGGGGCAGGCTGTTACATTCGACGTGGAAACCGATCCGAAAAACAGCAAAAAACTCCGGGCCGCCAACGTGCGGGTGGCCTGATCGGCAGAACCAAGTGTCCGTCCATCCAAAACGGGTGGACGGACTTTTCAGGAAAAAAGATTGGAGATTTATGAACGAAAAAAATCAAACGGTATTTGCCGGGCTTCAGCTTTCGGCGGATGTCCAGCGCGCAGTAGACGGCATGGGCTTTGTAAAGGCAACTCCCGTGCAGGAGAAGGCAATCCCCGAATTTCTTAAGGGGGATGATCTCATCGTACAGGCCCCCACCGGCACAGGAAAAACTGGCGCATTCGGCATCCCAATTTCCCAGATGATTGATGCGCGTGATCGATGCGCGCAAGTACTCATTTTGAGTCCTACCCGTGAGCTCGCCATCCAGACTGCAAGGGTTTTGCAGAAGCTGACACAATACAAAAGGGGCGTGCGCATTGCCATGCTGTACGGCGGCGAACAGATCGGAAAGCAGTTCTCGGTTCTGCGCACAAGACCGCAGATCATCGTCGCCACGCCCGGCCGCTTGATCGACCATATCCAGCGCGGGTCCGTCGATTTGAGTGCCATTAAAACAGTCGTGCTGGACGAAGCGGATCGCATGCTGGACATGGGCTTCAAAGAAGATTTGAAGCGCATCCTGAGCGCGGTTCCCGGGAACCATCAGACCGTGCTGTTCTCGGCGACGCTCTCCAGGGGTATTCTGGAAATTGCCAGAATCTATCAGCAGCGTGCAAAGCACATCGTAATCCAGCAGGATACGCTGACCGTGAAGTCGGTTCAGCAGTTTTATACAACCGTGAACAACGGAACAAAAAGAAATGAATTACTGGCCTTGCTCAAAGGCGCGGATTCCACCCTCTGTTTGGTGTTTGTCAACACCAAACGTATGGCGGATACGCTGTGTGAAGATCTGAAAAGGCAGGATCTGCGGGCGGATGTATTGCATGGCGACATCAATCAGCAAAAGAGAGAGCGGACCATGAACGCTTTCAGGACAGGCAGACTCGATATCCTCGTTGCAACGGACGTTGCCGCGCGCGGAATTGATGTTCGGAATATCGATCTGGTGGTCAATTATGACCTCCCCATAGACAGTGAGAGCTATGTCCACAGAATCGGCCGAACGGGGCGGGCGGACCGGATCGGCACCGCGCATACGTTGATCTATCGCCAGGAAACCGGCAGGCTCAACGCGATTATGCGCGACACAAAGGCAATGATTCAGCGGATATCCCCAGCCTTAGTGGCCGCCGTATAAAGTCCAGGCCGCAGCCCATTACTCTTGCGCGCGGGCTTCCTGGCAATAACAACGCGGAATAGCCGCATCACATGGTTGCCTGACACCTGTCGCAAAAAATCCCGCAAACGGTGTCTCGCTGCATAGGCGCTGCCACTCAACCCCCATTCTGCGAGAGAACGGGATGGCACTCAATCCTTCTTCGGTCAGCGTGTATTCCCCCTGGCGGCACCTCGTTGCATTATCGGCGATCCCAGTGAAGGGCGGTTCTTTGAACAGGTCTATTTAGCTGGCATTGGTTATTCCAGCACAGAGAAAAAGCTTATGCGGGGCTAAACTTTGTGTTATAATGGCCGCTGGATAAGGCGCTGAAAAGTACGATTTGAGGTGGACAATTTGAGGATTCCCAAGCTCAATATTGGCGGATTGGTGGCGGAAATTCCGATTATTCAAGGTGCTATGGGGATCGGTGTATCCGGTCCCATGCTGGCAGCCGCTGTGGCAAACGAAGGCGGTGTGGGAGTGATTTCCGGGGTCAATATGGGATACAACGAACCTGACTTCAGGGGCGATACGTTAAGGGCCAACCTGCGCGCGCTGAAAAGCCAAATAGCAAAAGCCAGACAGCTGGCGCCCAAAGGGATACTTGGGATCAATCTAATGGTTGCGATGAATCACTATAGTGAGATGGTTTGTGCCGCGGTGCAAGAAGGTATTGACTTAATTATCTCAGGAGCGGGATTGCCGATGAAATTGCCTGAGTTTGTGAAGGGTTCTAAAACCCGAATCTCCCCGATTGTTTCCTCTGCGAAAGCGGCCAGGTTCATACTGCAATACTGGGATAGGCATTATGCCAGGACAGCCGATATGGTTATTGTCGAAGGCCCTGAGGCGGGCGGTCATCTCGGATTCTCCGAGGAGGTATTATGCGCTCCAAACAGGCCCTCCATTGAGGATATTGTTAAGGACGTGATTGAGGCGGTAAAACCGTTTCAAGAAAGATTCAAGGTAAGTATTCCTGTTGTTTCGGCGGGCGGCATTTATAATGGCGCGGATATTGCAGATTCCCTGAAAGCGGGCGCAAGTGGTGTGCAGATGGCAACACGTTTTGTGGCCACCCATGAATGTGATGCTGATATAAAGTACAAAGAAGCATATGTGGCAGCGCAAAAGGATGATATAGTAATCATTCAAAGTCCGGTTGGCATGCCTGGGCGAGCGCTGAACAATAAATTCATTCGAAGCTTAACCGCGCACGGCAAAGAAATCAAGGAATGCTTCAGGTGCCTGCAAGGCTGTAATCCGAAGGTAGCGCCCTATTGTATATCAACCGCACTTATCAATGCGGTAAAAGGAAATATTGATGATGGATTGGTTTTTGTCGGCAGCAATGTCGATAAGATTGATAAAATAACATCAGTAAAATGGCTGATGAAGGAACTGATCGATGAATTACAGTTGGCCCCGGATTAATTGCATAAAACTCGTAGATGGCAAAAAACGGCGGGTCAGACCCATAAGGTCTTGTGTAGCCGTGTAGTGATGTATCTCGCCGAGATGCTAAAATTTCGGCTACAGCGTCGGATCCTTCGGATATGTCTTTACTTGCTCTCAAGCATCTCAAAACGCTGCTTTGCCGCTGTGCATAGGGCCTAAAGTTACATCGGCTTCCTTGACATGAGTCTCGTACCCATTCAGAAATTTACCAACGAGGGCGAGCGTCTTGCCAAAGCCCGGAATCTGCTTGGTAAACAGATCTATGATTTCATCCATAGAAAAGTGGTATAGACCACCAACAACCGCCTTTGAAAAAGGGCGGTTTCTCCACACTGAAGCTCACGCCACCTAAAGCCGTAACGGTCGTGTGTTGTCCTTGCCTTAGGTCTTTGTCAAGTCCTTGACTTGTAAAATCGCCATGATTTGCCCTCCCTGTTTTGTGATTCAGAAATCGAAACAAGCCAATCTGTCAATCTGTGTATTGCCTGTAGCCAATCCCTACACCGCGCCTCTCAATCTTTCTCCCAAGCGGCTTACTATCTCATTTGCGATTGTGCCTGTCTGTTCCGCAATTTCACAGGCGGTGATTTCGGCTTCGCCGGATTGACCGATGATCACCGCGATATCCCCCTGCCTTATCCCTGCGATCCCCGTAATGTCCACCATCATCTGATCCATACAGATCAGACCGACCACAGGGGCTTTCCGCCCATGGATCAGGGCGTGGCCCACACCGCAGGAAAGGCGCCGAGGGATGCCGTCGGCGTAGCCGATCGCCAGCGCCGCAATGCTCATGGGATGCGGCGCTGTAAACGCACAGCCATAGCCCACCGCTTCCCCCGCACGGAGCGTTTTGACCGTGCCAACCCTTGCCTTTACCGACAAAACGGGGCGAAGCCCGGCATGATACCTCGCCGTGTCCTCCGTGGTGCTCAGCATGCCATAAAGGGCAATGCCCACCCTGGCATAATCAAAAGCCACATCAGGACGGCTGAATACCCCGTAGCTGCCCTGAACATGCACTTTGTGGAGCGGAAAGCCTTGCTCCTGAATCTTTGAAAGAACCCGATGGAAATGATCGATCTGCATTTGTGTAAAGTCTTGATCGGCTTGCCTGTCGCTGCCGGCAGCGCAAAGGTGCGTGTATATGCCGTCTACCCTCAGGTTTTTGCATTCGAAAATCCGCAAGATGTCACCGGCGTTTTCCCAGCGTTCCCCCAAACGGTTCATCCCCGTATCCACTTTGATGTGAACGGTGAGCTTTCTGCCGTAGCGCTCCAGCGCCTGGGCATAGGCGTAATCAATGACGGTCTGCGTCAAACGGTATTTTCTCAGCAGAAAAAACTGATTTGGATGCGTATATCCCAAAACCAAAATCCCGCCTTTGATCCCATGCTTGCGTAACTCCACGCCTTCCAAAGCCGACGCCACACAAAACGCGCGGATGCCGTTGGCGTTCAGCTCTTTGGCGACGGCCACCGCCCCATGGCCGTAAGCGTTCGCTTTGACGGCGGGCATAAGCTGACAGCCCTTTGGCAACAGGCCCCGCAGGACGTTGATATTGTGGCGCAGGTTGTTCATGTCAAGCTCAATCCACGCCCTGCCCAATGGAGAGGCCTTCATTGACCCTCCCTCCAGACAGTCACAATGAAACCGTTCATGTTGTCGCCGGACACGGAATACGGCAAATCGTACTCTATTTCAAACAGGGTGCTGTCTTTGTCCGCCGCAAGATAGAATACCTCCACGGCCGAACCGTCAAAGGCGTATCGAAAGGGCTCGCTCCCATATGGAAATTCTTTCAGCCGCAACAGATACTCTTCAAGGGTAACGCCCAACTCCCGCATGATCCGGGCATGGGGCGCTCCCACATAGCGGAAGTGCCAGGGCTCATGAGCAAGGCCGGTGATGTGTTCCTTCCCTTGGGGATAGCGTTCGGTCCAACCAAGCCGCAAGGCTTGCCTGCGGAAGACTCCGCAGATCCCCGTATAGGGAAAATAAGGCCGCAAAAAATCGATTTCCGGCTGGCGGAGGGCAAGGTCAACCGCAAGCCCCGTTTGATGTTCGCTGCAACCCGGAAGCGCGACATAGTTCGCGGTAAAATCAGCGCCGTGATCCCGCAGGGACTCTTCATAGATCCGCTCCTGCTCGTATCTGGAACGAAAGCCGCTCACCGCCACAATCTGTTCTCCGCCGCCCACAGCGCTCATCACTCCTTGCAGAACGGCCGCGGCCCCCATTTCCAGCAGCGTTTGATTGCTTTCCTCCCCCACGGGCACAAGGCGTGTTTCGCAGAGCCCCGCGCGCAACGGGTGATCCCTGTTCACCAGGATCAAGCTGCCGGAGTGGACCGCGTCCTTTGAAAGGGATACCGTTTTCATGCTCTCACCGCCAAATCAATCGCCGTGCCCACCACCTGCCGGAACGTCATGCCGATGGCCCCCAGCATACTGGGATAGCGGCTGTGGGTGGTGAAGCCGGGAATGGTGTTCACCTCGTTGAAGACGATTTCCCCGGAGGGAGTGAAGAACAGATCCACCCGCGCAAAGCCGGCGCAGTCCAAAGCCCTGTAGATGGTTTTGGCCGTGCGCTTGATTTCCTCGGCCTTTTCAGGCGGTATCCGCGCCGGCACATGGATGGAGGAGGTTTCCAGGGTGTATTTTTCCTTGTAGTCGAAAAAGCCGTCCGCAAGCTCGATTTCATCCGGTTCCCCCACGGTCAGCTCCCTGGTGCCTAAAACGGCGCAACCCACCTCAAAACCGGGGATGCTTTCCTCCATCAGCACCCGATCGTCATGCTCAAAAGCCAGCTTGAATGCGGCGGGCAATCCGTTTGGGTTCAACACCCTTGTAATGCCAAAGGAGGAGCCGGCTTTTACAGGCTTCACAAACAGGGGATAGCCGAGGCTCTCCGCCTGGGTCACCGCCAACTCCGCGTCCCTCTCGTTTTCAAACACAAAGGAGCGCGGGACCCGAACGCCGGCCAGATGCACCAGCTTATGCGCCCTGTCCTTGTCCATGCACAGGGCGGAAGAAAGGGTTTTGCACCCTACCACGGGAATCCCGGCCAGCTCCAGCAGTCCCTGAATGGTGCCGTCCTCCCCGTTCTTTCCATGCAACACGGGAAAAGCCGCGTCAATGCGCGTGAAATAAACGGCGCCTTCCTCAAATTCAACCATTCCGTGAAGGCCCCGGTCCGGGGCAATAAACGCATTTTTGCACCAGGCATCGTCGCGCCATGTATCCCCGGCGATCCGGTCCACATCGCCGGTGAAATGATACCATGCGCCCGACCGGTCGATGCCAAGCATCACCACGTCATATTTGCTTTGATCGATGGCCCTGATAACGGCGCTTGCCGATTGCAGCGAAACGCCGTACTCGGTGGAGCGCCCTCCGAAAAGAACCGCCAATGTCAATCTTGCCATCTGTTTTTCGCCTCCTTGATTTCAATGCTCTCCGGCAGGGGATAGCAGATTTTGCACCTGTTGGTGTAAAGCAGCTTTTGCCCTGTCGTTTCGCCTGTGTCCGGGTCAATTTCCGCCCTCACAACCTGTACGGATTCCATAATCCCGCCGTTTTCGCGGGTATACTCGCTGCTGCCGTTTGTAACACGGTACAGCACCTGGGGCCGCTTGTCCGCAAACACCGTGATGATGATGTTTTCATCGTCGAACGCGATTGCAATTTGGTAGGTGCGGTCGGTATCGTTTCGCGCTTTTAAGTCGATCCATCCCTCGGAGATAGTCGCGTCCACCCCTTTGATCTCGTCGTTGTTTGGTTCGGGAAACTCCTTGACATCGTGACCGGTCCGCTCAGTGACCGTCAGCGGTGTGTGCAGAAACACCCAAAACAGCAGATTGCTCATTTGACACAGGCCGCCGCCAGGCGCGGTGGTGAGCTTTCCATCGATCACTGTCAGGCCGTCCTGATAGGGGGTATGCTTGTCCGCATAGCGTACGAGCCGCCAAAAGGAAAAGGTCTCGCCCGGCCTGATCAAAAGGCCGTTCAGCGTCTTTGCCGCCAGCTTCAGGTTATAGGCCTTGTTTTTTTGATACACCATATCAAAGCCGGTATTGCCGTTGTATAAGGCGCAGCCCGCTTCAAAAAGCTGATAAGGAAGCCTTTCCTCGTCAATGGTTTTCGCGTAGCGGCGGCCGTCCAGCCGCATCTTCGCGTAAAAAAGCATCTTTCGCTGCATCACCCGAACCGGCAGCAGAAAAGGGAACCGTTGCGTCAGTCTTTTTCTTCCCATGGGGTGTTTATCTCTCCCTTTCCCAAGCCGCCTCAAACAGCTTCACCGCATCCTGAAACCGGCCGCCGTCGCTGGTGGCATTGAGCACAATGGCGATCCGCCTGACGCCATCCTTCTCGGCGGAGGCCGCCAAACTGAATCCCTCTCCGGTGCTGCCGGTTTTCATGCCGGTGGCGTATCCGTAATAATAGGGGCTGTCCTTTTTCAGCAGCAGATTGGTGGTCTCCCATACCACCTCCCGGCCGCTGTCAAACACATGGTAGGCGCGGCTTTTGGACACGGACGCGGAGATCACCGGCGTATTCATGGCTTCCACGGCGATGGCGAGCAGGTCATAGGCCGTGGAGTAGTGATCCGGGCTGGGATAGCCATCAACCGTTGTAAAGTGGCTGTCCGCGCAGCCGAGGCTATTCGCGGTTTCATTCATCAGCTCCACAAAATAGGCAAGGGCCTCCGTATCGGACAGGGATTTCCCCCGGGCGGCGCGCGCCACGTTCACCGCCAGCGTATAGGTCGCGTCGTTGCCGGAGCAAAGCAGCACCCCGTCCACAATGGCCTCAAAGGACAGAACATTGCCCTTGCGCAGGTAGGCGATGCTGGAGTTGCCGCCGATCAGGCCGATTTCATCGCCGACCGTATAGCGGACTCTTTCCCCGCCATTGGCATAAGCCGTCAGCACCGTCAACAGCTTGGTCAGGCTTGCGGGCTCACAGCGCTCCGCGGCGTTTTTCTCATACAGGACGCGGCCCTCCGCGATGTCGTAGAGCAGCGCCGCCTCCGCGTACACCGACAGCGCGGACCCGTTGCTCCTGGAGATGCTGATCTCCACCGCGTGCCCGTCTCCCGTGACCCATAGCCCCATCAGACAGATGAACAGAACAAGCAAAAGCAAGGATTTCGCAAAACGAAAAGGCTTTTTCCCAGCGCGTGAACCGTTGCGATTCCTGAAATCCATCGTTTTCCCTTCTTTCTCTCCCAATCATTACAGTCTGATGATAGAGGATCAATCTGTCTTTCCCCTGTAGCAAGCCTGTAGTTTGTCTGGAGCAGTCAACGCAAAGCGGTCAAAACGAAAAAGACCGGCAGGGTTTTTCCTGTCGGTCAAAGTGATTTGTTGCGGTTGCTTAGCCCTTCGGCAATTCCATCCAAAACAGAACACCCTCCGGGGCGTTTTCCAAAGCGAACTCAATGTTCATGGCGTCCAGGGCTTTCCGCACGATGGTCAGCCCCAGGCCGCGGCCTCCACTTTTCCGGCTCCGCGCCTGATCCTCCCGGTAGAAGGGATCAAACAGCTTCGCCAGAGCCGAGGCTTCAATCCTCACCCCCGTATTGAGTACGCAAAGGCGGAAGCCTGCAGCCCCAGGCTCGATCCATATCCGAATTTCGCCGCCTTCAGGCGTATTCTGCACCGCGTTGAGCAGCACGTTGGAAAGCGCCTTTTGGAGCATGTTTGGGTCGGCAAGGCAAATTTGCTCCTGGGGCAGCTCAGCCACAATGCGCTGAGCCTTTGCTTCGGCCATAATCCGAAAGTCAGGCAGCATCCCGGCAACCGTACGCCCGATATCCAGCTTTTCAGAGACGGGTACGATCTTTCCGTTGCTCAAATTGACAATCTCCAGAATTTCGGAAATGACCTCGCCCTGGGCGTCCATCAGCTTTACGCATTCCCGCAAGTATTTGGGGTGGTCCTTGTAATCCCCTACATTTTCAAGCATTCCCTCCAGCAGAACGCTGGTGGCCGCGATGGGCGTTTTTAGCTCATGGGACGCGGCCGAGAAGAAATACAGCTGCGTTTCTTCCAACTCACGCACACGCAAAATTTCATCTTCTAATTGGGATATGGTTTTTTTCAGTTTTTCGTACATGAAATAAATGTCATGAGCCAATACGCCAAGCTCGTCTTTACGTTCTGCCGGCGGCGGGACTTCTTCAAGATCTGCCATTCTCCCGGCGCTATGGACAAGTTGACTGATTGGTTTCGTTATTTGCCTCGCAAAAACGTACGCGCAAAAAAGGCTGAGCGCAAGCATTACAGCAAATACAGCAAATACCCTAACCGCCAAATCACGATAAAGAGATTCCAGCCCCGTCCTGTTTTGGGCAATGATAGAGAAGTCCGTATCCTTATGCACGACATAGAAAAAGTCGCCGCCAAAATTGTCTGCTGTATTAGCGTTCGCTGTGGCATATATGGGATTGCCGTTATCATCCACAACGAGGAATTCAAACGATTGGTTGTTTTCATGAAAGCGTTGCGCCATTGCGGCAATGCTATTGTGGTTGCCTGTTTGAATCCGCCGTACCAAAGGTTCATAAGAAGCTACTATTTCGCGGACCTGCAATGTTCTGTAGAGCAACATGAATTGCCCCGAAAACAGTACCGCCATCACGCTGACAAGCAGTAATATGGCAATTACCGTGTAGGTAAATACCTTCATGAAAATCCCATGCTTTTTCATTCAGATCTCCCCTCCAACCGGTACCCTACGCCCCGAACCGTCTTGATCATATTCTCAGGCAGCTTCGCCCGCAGGTTTTTGATGTGGGTATGCACGGTGCTGCCGTCACCGTCAAAGCCATACCCCCATATCCGGGACAGGATGATTTCATGGGAGAGCGTCCTGTCCCTGTTCTTCGCCAATAGCAGAAGGATTTCAAACTCTTTAAGGGTCAGGGCCAACTCCTGGCCACCGTAAAGGGCCTTGAAATGCTCCGGCAGAAGCGTGAGCTTGCCATGGTGGATTTCCTTGGCCAGTGCGCCGCTACGCCGGAGCAGGGCTTCCACGCGCTTCAGCAGAAGCTGAATCTTGAACGGCTTTGTCACATAGTCATCCGCTTCCGCGTCAAATGCCCTGATTTGATTTGCCTCATCGGAAAGGGCGGTCATCATCAGAACAGGGGTATTGTTCCTCTTGCGAAACTCCCGCAAAAGCTCATGCCCGTTCATTCCCGGCAGCATGATGTCCAAAATGACAAGCTGATAGGGGGTCTCATAAAATTTGGCGTGGGCTTCGTCGCCGTCTGGACAGGCGTCCACCTGATATCCTGCCTCGGATAGGAAGGCCTTGACCGTATCGCGGATATGCTCGTCGTCCTCGGCAAGCAGGATTCGTATAGACATAAAGAAATCCCTCCCCCACAAGGATAATACACCAATCTGTAGTTTGGCTGTAAAGGTTCGTTTTTCTGTATTCATTTCAATCATGCAGAGTATTCCATGCGAAAACAGCCGGTGGAATGGCAACAATTTTGTCCTGGAAATGGCACAGCAATCTCCGGTGATGAAATGATCAGTATAGACGGATAGGTATTCGACACTATGTGTGTTGACTGAATAAGGAATCTCC
The DNA here is from genome assembly GCA_034927815.1 of Candidatus Limiplasma sp. GTDB lineage: Bacteria > Bacillota > Clostridia > Christensenellales > Aristaeellaceae > Limiplasma. Next base: position 123,556 of record JAYFPK010000020.1, on the reverse strand, counting down.
ACTTCTCTTCGACAGTATATCCAGCAAGTATTGCTCTGCTTGGCCGCATAAGCAGAAGGTGATTCATGAAGGCTTGCTGACACGCTCCGGTCTTAGTGATCGTTTCCAGACTTGCCTTTCTCGTCCCCCGCTCCACATGCCCAATGAAGCTTGTACTTGCATCAACCTTCTCCGCAAGCTGCCCCTGGGTGAGACCACGTCTGCGGCGCAAAATACGAATCTGGCCAGGATGCCTTCCTCACAGCATTGGGCCGCAGCCACAGCATATGGCGGTAGCTGATGCCCACGGACGCGGAAACATCCGTCAGAATATCTCGGAACACCTGCTGGCAAGCGTTCTTCTCAATATTGTTATGAGCTCCAAATGCGTCCATGAGTATCGTCAAAATCTATCTGGAGATGCGTAAATTGTGAATGCGATGTATGCACATTTGCACGGAAGCTGCACGCTTTTGCCTGCCAAGATTAACCTACTATTCCCTGGACTTCCGTAGTATAATGAACCGTCAGTTCGGAGGAGACAGATCTCTATGAATCCAGCATTTGATTATTCGTTCCTTTATTGACTGGCGCTTATAATTCGAAGCATAATTGCGGGTGCCATTGCAATTATATCATTGCATTTCCCATACCAAAATGATAAAAATGCGCACAGCTTTCGGAGACATTGGTTTGGGTCTCGGGAGCTGACCGAAGGCGTTAAACTTTAGGTTGCCGTTAAATTGATCTCCTTTTTTCCTATGAAGCGTTAAACCTCTCCCTACAATCAATTCACCAGCCCTGCTACTGAGCCGGTACATCAGTTAGGAGGGCTGGAAGGGGTGGAAGTAGGCATATGATAATGCCGTCTATGAAAGGGCTAAGCCCACCGGGTTGTCCATCCGTCAGATAGAACGTCGAACCGAAACGGACCGGAACCGTGGAATTGTATTCGGCAGTGACAAGGGAACCGCCCCTGTGACATGGAAAACCCACCGCGCGGGCGGGTCGCAAGCTCACAAGCTCACCTTTTTGTCCAGCAGCAGCGCACTGAGTATAAAGGAGCCCGCGATGACCAACAGATACGCGGCGTACTGCGGCCACGCGCTGAGCATGGCGGATACGAACCCCATTTCGTAGTCGACGCCCGGGAGCTTCTCGACAATCCACTGAATCCCGGCATAGAGCCCGAGAAAAACCAAAAAGCTTAGAAGTCCCTTCAGACGCTTGTTTTGAAGCACCGTCGCGCTCAGCGTGATCGCCAGATAGGCCAGCATCACTATCGTGTAAAAGCTGATAAGGAACAGGGACGCCGTCATGGAAATCCAGGTGAGGATGGTCGGAAAGCTCGCGTTCAGGATGCCCGGCAGCACTTGCTCGATCAGTCTGCGGCTCATCTCGAATTCCGGATACGTTTCGGTCAAAAGCGCAACGTCCCAGACCGCGAACGCGACAAGCAGCGCAACGAGCACGATGCCCAGGAGAAACGCCGCGAGCAGCTTCGCCGCAAGGATCTTCGCCACCGGATTGGGCGTCATGAACGTGAGATAGCTCGTCTTCGCGTTAAGCTCCCGGGAGTAGAGCGCCACGGAGTAGATCAGGATACCCGCCCCGCATAGAAACGCTGCGAACAGCAAAAGCATCAACGCGGACGCGATCATTTCCGCGTCCTTCCTCATGATCGCGAACAGATAAAACGCCTGCACCAGCAGCACGCCGGAGAGCATCACGACGATGCCCGCGAGGTTCCTGCGGTATTCGTATTTAATCAGCTTCAACATCGCTTCGGCCTCCTCACGCGTAGATTTCTTTGTACAGCTCAACCAGGCCCTTGCCGTGCTCTTCACGCAGATCCGCGACTGTGCCCTGCAAAACCGCCGTACCCGCCTTCATAAACACCGCATAATCCACGATCCTCTCCAGCTCGTCCACCAGATGGCTGGACAAAAGGAACGTGCGCTCGATGGAGATGCGGGACTTGACCGCCTCGATCACCTGTTCGCGCGTGATGATATCGATGCCGTTGAGCGGCTCGTCCAGCATCACAAGCTCGCTTTCCCGCGAGAGAGTCACCGCGATTTTGAGCTTCGCCACCATACCGCTGGAGAGCCTGCTCACCTTCTCCTTGGGCGGCAGCTGCATCGCGTCCAGCATGGCCCGGAAGCGCGCGTGGTCGAAGTCGGCGAAGAAATCCTTGTAGTATTTTCCCACATCCTCGCAGCTCATATAGCTGAAAAAGTACGCCTCGGTCGGCATGTACGCCACGCGTGCCTTGCTCGCAACGCCAATCGGAGCGCCGTCAAACGTCAGCTCGCCCGCCGTGGGCTTTACCAGCCCTGCAACCATCTTCATGAACGTCGTCTTGCCGCTGCCGTTGGGTCCCAGCAGCGCGTACACGCGCCCCTTGGGAATCTCCACGGTCAAATCCGAAACTGCGGTCGTGTTCAGGTATTTTTTAGTCAAATGCTTACAGATTAACATGGATTCCACCCTCCGTCGCCGCGCTGCGCGTCTTGCGCGCACCAATGGGCACATTATACCAGAAAACCGGCAAGCCCGACCAGAGATATTTTTTCCGGCATCAAACGCCTTATCGAACGCAACGCAGGCCACAAAGCATATAAACACCGGCGCACCACCGATTATGATGACCTCGGCGAGATTGAGAAATCCAGGTGGAAACGATGCCCACGGTGCCCTCCACCGTTGCCTTGTCCTTGAGCGCACGTACGCGGGCGGAAATGATCATATTTTGTAAATCAAGCTTTGCGGGAAGGTTACCCTCGCCCCTTTTTATTCCTTCCTTTGAGTTTCGCATAATTGTATCAAAAGCTATGGGACCAGACATATTGGTACCCCATGGTCAATACAATGAAGCCTCCGTTGGGAAACGGGGGCTTTGTTGTTGCGGGATTCATTCTGGAATGTCGGGGTGTGGATTTATAAGGGTTCCAGATTTAGTCTTGCAATGCTTTTGAATGTTTTATTTCTCCATTATTTAAAATCAAAATTTGTCTTGGCTGATTGGAGGCACATTTCTGGCTTTTCACGACTCCCGAAAGCCATTTTTCTACTTTTTAGCAAAAGGTGTGTGCAAAGATGGGTGCACCCAGCCTGCGATTCCACGAATAGTCCACGATATGTCCACGATATGTCCACGAATAATCCACGATTGCTGTAAAGATGGACTTTTTCTGTTCTACGAAAAAAAGACAAATACCAGAAGTACCCTTGCTCTCCAAACCTAATAGAATTACGTTCCAGGCATCCTTTTCAGCTCCGTGCTTTGCGAGCGCCAGGCCTTTTCCCGGAAGGCTTATATCGCTTTTTGACTTCATCGTCTTGCATAAAGAATTCCAGCAGGACTTTGAGCCGGAGAGCAGTGTCGCTCTCCAGCCAATGCTCCACAAGCTCTGTTCCCTCCAGTGGATTTGGATTCCCGATGAATCCCAGGAACCGTTCCACAATATCATGGCGCTTCAAGAGATACGCGCCTTTTTCTTTCCCCTTTTCGGTCAGGAGGATACTGTCATAATGCCGATAGGTTTGCTTTGTACCCTGAGCCTGAGAAAACAGTTCTTTATTTTCATCGTCCTCTACCTGATGAATCGCATGGATCGGCTCTCCATAAGCGCGTATGCCGGCTTCAACCATGTCCGCGGTCATCTTGGCGTTTAGGACGCTGAAAGCCTTGGAGAGGTAGTGATCGATGAGATATGCTCTCTTTCCAAGTTTGCCTCGGATTTCCAACGCAGTTTCAAAGAACTCATTTTCCGCCTTCAAAAGCTCTCCTACCGGCACTTCTTCCACAAAACGCAATAGTTCCCTGAATATGTTCATCCCGGCCTCACCTCTTATCTCAGGATCAGGAAGCGCCTATTATCAAAAAGCATATATCGAAGCGAGAGTGCAAAGCGTCACTCTACCGCACCTCAGGCGCTATATGTTTTTGATGCGGGACTTCCGCTGTGGTCTATATAGGCTCTAATTGAGAGGATTGTCAAGGATGTTTTTCTGGGAGTAAACTGTAGATTTCGAGTGGGGCGCCAAGTGCTACAAAATTCGAATTTACACACATCCACATATTTTTCAATGTACACAGCTTATTCAAAGTTATATCCTGGCGGCAAAAGATGTACAATCTAGCACTCGGGAAAGTGTAACAAAGCAGCCCTTGTGGAGCGCATTGCACTGTGGTATACTTACGCATCGAGTGTGGGATTGTCATTCCGCCCGAAAACCGCCGTCGTGAAAGGGCATGCATCGTGGACAATTCGCGCGCAGGAATTCTTCTGAAGTTTCTCAAAACGGCCTTTGGCCTCGCAGTGTTCGCATTCGGGGTACGCCTGACCATTTCCGCGAACATCGGGCTTGCGCCGTGGGATTCCCTCAGCATGGGCATCTCCTATCACACGCCCCTGTCCTATGGCACGGCGCATATAGTCATAAGCTGCGTCATTGTGGCGATAGACCTGCTGATGCGGGAAAAAATCGGCTACGGAACGATCCTTGACGCGTTCCTCGTGGGTCTGTTTGTGGATCTCTACGACAGCCTTGGAATCGCTCCGACGCAATCTGATGTGCCACTTGGCATCGCGGTCATGGTCGCGGGATTGTTCATCATGAGCCTGGGACAGTTTTTTTACATGTCCGCAGGGCAGTGCTGCGGCCCACGAGATGCGTTTCTAGTGGGGTTGGGAAAGCGCTTGCCCAAGATCCCGATCGGTATCGTAAATACCGGCATACTTTGCGTGGTACTTTCAGGCGGTTGGCTCTTAGGTGCGCCGATCGGCATTGGAACTATCGTCTCGACCTTTGGTATGGGTATCTCGATGCAAATTATGTTTAGGCTGCTGAGGTTTGAACCGCGCAGCGTCGGGCATCAAAGCCTGTTTGAGGTCACCAGGGCATGGTTTGCCCGAAGCATCTCCGGATAGTCCGCTCCCAATGCCCCCATCTTTTTTTCAAGGGTGGGACACTCCATTCAAAGCACACAGATGCACACAGTTGCACCCAATTTGACAACCCCCTCCACGAAACTCTTGATATCGTTGAATTGTATTGACGATGCAGTGGCCGGACAGAAATGCCACCTATTGATACAATATCAGTAGGTGGATTTTCTTTTCCCCCAAACCCAAGACAACTTCTCTCCTGTTTCGTCTATATAGCGGAAAGGGGGTGGCGGCGATGGACGCTGCGAAGGCGCCAAGCGATGTCCGCGCCGGTAAAATCGAGGACATGATGAGACGGTACGGTACCTCCGTGCTCAGAATGTGCTACCTCTACCTCCGGGACCGGACCCTGGCGGAGGACGCCATGCAAGACGCTTTCCTGAAGGCCTATCAAAGCCTGGATGGCTTCCAGGGGCTTCGGGAGCAAAGCGAAAAGGCCTGGCTCATGCGCATTGCGGTGAACACTTGCAAGGATTATCACAGGAGCGCATGGTTCCGGCACAGGGACAAGCAGGTCCTTCCCGAGGAGCTGGCCGATCCCACCCGCCAGCAGGACTTTGAAAGCAGGCTTCTGGCGGACGCCGTGATGCGCCTGCCCGCAAAGCTCAAAGAGGTCGTCCTGCTGCATTACTACCAGAACCTGTCCTATGACGAAATCACCGTGGCGCTGGACATCTCCAAGTCCACGGTCTACGAGCGGCTGAAGAAGGCCAAGGGCTACCTTCGGGGGACGCTGGAAAGGGGAGGCGAACCATGAAGCAAAGCACACTCCAACAAGCCATCGACACCAGCCTCTCCAGCCTCACCTGCGGGGAGCGGGACATTCAGGCTGTTCTTCACCGGATGAGAGGAGAAACGGTTGTGAAACGAAAAATATCCGTAGCGTTGATCTTTGTGCTCCTGTCCCTGGCGCTGGCCGGGGCCGCCCTGGCCCTGAGCCTGTGGATGGATACCGGGCGCAGCGTCCTGGAAACGGAGCAAACATCCGGCTACTTCCAGGATTGGCCCCCCCAGAAAAAGGCGGATTTGGCCAGGGCGATTTTGGAGCACAGCGCCCTGGAGCGGACCCCGGACAGGGCCGCGCTGCTGGCGGGAAGCCTCCCCCAGGAGGATATGGAGCGGGTGGCCGAGGAAATCCTGGCGACCTTTACCGGCCAGGAGGTGTCCGAGATCAGCTTCATGGGGATCATGGAGGCGGCCTGGGGCCCCTTTGATCAATGGAGCCACGAGGAACAAGCCTGGTATTCCCAGCTCTTGCAGGGACTGGGTCTGCAAGGGGAGGACCATACCCTTTACGTACTGCCCACGGGCCCCTTGGACAAGGACCAGGCCATTGCCCTGGCCCGGCGGGAAATCGCTTTGGGCTTTGGGGTGGAGGAAAGCGAGCTGGACCGCTATAAGCTCACCACCTCCTTCCAGGTGCCGGAATTCGCCCCTCCCGGGGACAATCAGCCCTATTGGCACATTGAGTACTGGACCCCGGAGGGTATGCCTGCCGAGGATGCCCTGTTCCCCATCTCCTTCGGCGTGTTCCTGAACCCGGAAACCGGGGCCTTCCACGAGCCTGTGCCCCAGCGTATCGCCGAAATGCGGGCGTACTTCGACGGCATCAAGGCCAGGGAAAGCGATCCCCTGTGGCAGGAGATGCGGGCCTTTGAGACAGAGCGAAACCTCCACGGCAATCCGGCGGCCATGAGCCTTGAGGAGCGGGCTCTGTGGAACCAGACCTTCCGGGACCGCGTCTTGGCGAAAATGAAGGAGCAGCCGGAGTTGGAGCTCTTCGGGATCATGACCCAGGCCGCATTCTCCTATGCCTACGGGCTGCCGGATGAGAAGGCCATCCCCCAGGAGGAAGCCTTCGCCATCGCCCAGCGGATGCTGGTGGAGCGGATTGGCCGCAAGGAAGAGGAGGTTCCCTTCTTCTCCCACCGCTGCAACGTGTTCTACGACGTCACCGACTCTGAAAGGCCCCTTTGGAAGTTCTTCTTCCACATGCCAAACGAATACGACAGCGACAAGGCCTTTGGCAAGGCGCTGGTGGCCTATTACGGCAAGGACGGGGAACGCCTGCCCAATGTGAAGGTGGAGCTGGACGCTTATACCGGCGAGGTGCTGGAGGCCTTCCCCATGGACATGAAGGACATGAATACCTTGGAGGATTTTCGCAAGCTCTACTAAGATTTTCCCAAAGACAGGGATGTTTCCCCTATGGGAGCCGGCGGCGCGGCCGCCGGCTCCCATGGCGCTTTTCAGGGAATGGCCGCGCTTTGGGCGGAAATGAAAAAGCCTCTTTGCCGGAGCTTCAGCAAAGAGGCCTTTTGATTTCATTACTACAAGTATAAACACGGGCCGCTGACATTCCGGTTTTTCATCCCAAGGAGAGCCGTACCGCTTCCCCACCGGCAGGCTACCGGGGAGCCCTCCGGACGGCCCGCTCCCAGGGCATCCCCAGAAAGCGGCTTATTTCCCGTCCTTGATAAGCCTGCGGATATCGTCCAGCAGGCTGGCCAGGCTGGGGGATTGCTTGATGGAGTCCTCCACCTTGTCAATGGAGGACATCACCGTGGTGTAATGGCGGCCGCCAAAGGCGTCGCCGATCTTGGTGAGGCTCAGGCCCATCATCTCCCGGGCCAGATACATGGCGATCTGCCGGGGCACGGTGACCTCGTGGTTGCGCCGGGGGCTTTTCAGGTCCTCCACGGTGATGCCGTAATAGGAGGATACCGCGTCCTGGATGCTGTCGCAGGTGACCCGGCGGGTCTCCGAGTGGCTGAACAGCTCCCGCAGGGCTTCCCGGGCCAGCTGCATGTCAATGGGGCGGCGGGTCAGGGAGCTGTAGGCGGTGAGCCGGGTCAGGGAGCCCTCCAGCTCCCGGACATTGGTGTCGATCCGCTCCGCGATGAGGGCTAAAATCTCCTCGGAGATGATGAGCTTTTCAAACTCCGCCTTCTTGCGCAAAATCGCCATCCGGGTCTCGAAATCCGGGCGCTGGATATCCGCCAGCAGGCCGCCCTCAAAGCGGCTGCACAGCCGCTCCTCCAGCTTGGCAATCTCCTTGGGGGGCTTATCGCTGGTCATCACGATCTGCTTGCCGGCCTCCCGCAGGTGGTTGAAGGTATGGAAAAACTCCTCCTCGGTGCCGTGCTTTCCGGCAATGAACTGGATATCGTCCACCATCAGCAGGTCCACATTGCGGAAGCGGTCCCTGAACTCCTGGTTGGCGTTGTTCTGCATGGCCCGGATGAGCTGGTTGGTGAAGTCCTCGCTGGTGATGTAGAGCACCTTCATGTCCGGATAAAGCTCATGGACATAATGGCCGATGGCGTGCAGCAAATGGGTCTTGCCCAGGCCCACGCCGCCGTAGATGAACAAGGGGTTATAGGCTTTGGCGGGAACCTCCGCCACCGCCAGGGACACGGCGTGGGCAAAGCGGTTGCTGGTGCCCACCACAAAGGTGTCAAAGGTGTATTTGGGGTTGAGCATGGCCAAGGTATTGCCGGACTGCTTGGCCTCCAACTCCTGCACACGGGTGCGTAGATCCTCGGGGCTAAGCACCTCCACCGCAAGCGCCTTTCCCGCGGCGGTGGCTACGGCGGTCTCAATTTGAGGTAGGTAGCGCTTCACCCCGGTCTCATACATCAGGGAGTTGACGGATTCCAGCATCAGATTGCTCCCGATGACCGCGTACGGCTTCAAGGCGGAAACCACCCATGTCTCATAGCTGACATGGTTCATTTCGTCCTTGAGGATTCTGCACGCGCTTCTCCAGAGTTCTTCTGCGTTCATCAAGCTGTCAACCTTTCCGGCATGTGTATAATATGCATTCTATTATTGATATGCGCTATCACACACCCAACCTGGGATGAGCAGCCTGGGATGTGGAAAACTGAATGTGGAAAACTTGTCCCCCTTGGGGAGATAGCTCACTAATCATAGCAGATGGTGGATATTTTGACAAGGGTTTTCCATAGCCCTCCGAATGCATAGACCCGAGCATGTCGAAAACTTGTTCCGTCTATCCGTAGTGGAGACCCGGCCCCGAGACACTACCACTGGACCTTGACAAAATAAAAATGCATATATATACCATTTATACCCCGGGGATATGCATTTTATGCCCCGGCCGGGGCCCAGAACTTTTTTTGTTTTCCCAAAACAAGGGAAACGACAAACTTCGTAGAAATATTCTCACAAGGGGATGGAAAGGCCGGGGCGGTCTGTCCGCCCATTATGTAGGAGGAAGTCGCCTTGGCAGTACCCATTCAATTGGCGGATGTGGAGCGCGTGCTGCGCCCTTGGCTCGGCACCATGTTTTTGTCCTCCAATTCTCTGGCTGAGGAGATTGCCGACAAGCTTCGGGAATACGCTCCCTACCGCCAAACCCTGGAGAGCCTCCATGAGGAACTGGGGCCCTTCATTCTCACCCGGCTTAACCGCCTCACCGGGGGCGCCATGCGGGTGATGCTGGACAATTACCGCACCGTCCGCCTCAGCCTCCAGGACCTGGCGGCCCTCACCGACGACGTCATGGGGGTTCTGTTTGACAGGCTGACCCCTTTTTCCATGAACTTCGTCAAGCTCAACGACTACGCCCTGCGGGTGGAAAGCCTGTCCGCCATGCGGGTGCTCTATCAAAAATACGCCTCCTTCTTTACAGAGGAGGAGTTCCGCTTTCTGGTGGACATGATCCGCAGGACCTATCCCCCCGCCCGCTACCGGAGCTGGCTGGGGGTGAAATAAAACCTTCCCAGGGAAAAAGGAGCTTACCGCTCCTCTTTTTCCCCGCAAAGCAACACCATCATCCGCTCCGCCGCCGCGTTAGCTACCCCGGGGCTTGCCAGCATCCGCTGGTAGGCCTGGGCGGCAAACAGCTCCGGCAGCAGCAAGGAGAGGGTCATCTCTCCCCGGGGATGGGGGAGGAGGGCCGTGACCGTGTGTTCGTGGCGGCTGTGGCTTTGCAGGCTGGGGAGCGGCAAGCCGGGGGCTGGGGGCTGGGGGGATGAAACCCGCTCCTCCCGCTCCCCAAGGCTATATACGTAGGCCAACAGGGCGGCCGCCTGCCCTTCAAACCGCGCCAGGGCCTGGGCGGCAACGTCCCTGTGGGGCGTGGACAGGCGCAGGGCAAACAGGGGCAATTCCCCCTCCTGGAGGCTGAGCAACACCCGGTACTCCCCCGCCTGAGCGCTTTCATACACCGCCCGGACCTGGGCCTTCTGCCGAAGCTGGGCCCGGTAGGGAGCGGCGGCGGCCCGGATGCGGCGGCGGTCGCTGTCCATGATCCGCCCATTGAACAGCCCCAGGGCCTTGCGGCCCTTTTCCGTCAGAAAAAGCTGCTGGGACAGGGCCAAAGTCCCCTCCTCCACTTCGCCTACCTCCAGCAGCTCATGGAGCAAGAGCTGCATGGGCAGGTATTCCATCAGCTCCAAAGAGGCCACAAAGGGCCAGAGCTGCGCGGGCGTCACAGCGCCCAGGGCGTCCACGCAGCACAAAAGCCGCAGCTTGTTTTCCGCGTCGGACACCTTTCGCTTGGGCAAGGTCAGCGGCATGGGTACCTCCTGGATTGGGGTTGAAGAGGGGGCAAAGCGGTTGCTTTGCCCCCGAAGATGCGGCTAGGCCGCATGTGGGAATGCCAAGAGAATGATTTCGATGGCGGATGAGGGCTTGGGAGCCCTTACACCATGAAAGGCTTCACGTCGGCGAGAAGATCGTCGCAGCTGTCGCTATAGATCTCCATGGTGATGGGCTTGCTCAGGTCCAGGCTGAAAATGCCCAGAATGGACTTCGCATCCACCACATGCCGGCCTGCGCGGAGGTCCACATCATAGGGATAGCGGTTCACGATGTTGACAAAGGCCTTCACATTCTCCGCCAAGCTGAGCTTGATGCTGACAGACTTCATTAGGTTCGCCTCCTTTCCTTTATTACCAAATATAGTATACATGAATTATGACGGCAATGCAAGGCTGGCAAGCCTTTCTTTGCTCTTTCTTTCCCTTTTCTTTACAGCGCGCGCAAAAAGCCCCGCGTCCTCACGCAAGGCTCGCGGAGCAATCCATCCAAAGCAAGTTCAAAAGATGGCCCAAACAGGAGGCTTCTATGCCGGGAAACCCTCCAATGATAAATGCAAATCCCGTATGCTGCCGGGTTCCCGGCTCTTTTGCTATTTCACGGCTCTGGCCCTTTGCCCCGTGTACAGCCGCAGCAGGTTCAGCCTTTTTCGCCTGTTGATCTCCGCGGCCGTGGCCGAAAGCAGCTTACGCTCGCAAGGGAAGCACAGCAGACAGCCCATCACGTTCAGCCCAGTGGAATATTCCTGCCCGCAAAGCAGGCATTGTTGTTGTTTCATCTGTCAAACTCCTTTCCGGAAATGGGAATTCGTCCCATGGCCCAGCGTTCCCCAGATAAAAGGAGTTTATGCAAAATTGTGGCAAGGGTGTGAAAACAGCGGAGGCATGGCCCTAGCGGGCCTCCTGGATCACGCCCCCGTGAAACACGCATTCATAGACCTTTACGCCCTCCAGGAAGATTTCCTCTCTCCCCTGGAACCACCCAAAATCCCCCGCGGTATGCTGATGGTACACATAGGGGCCGTTTTCATGCAGCGCGGGGCCCCGAAAGGGATAGGTGTCGCAGCGAAGGCGCAACGCTTCCTTGAGAAAGTCCCCGGAAAAGCCTTCCCCCAGCGTTCGGCCGCAGTAGTTCATGGCCCAGCGGGGCTTTCCCTCCCGCCACACCGCTTCCTCCCCGGCAAAACGCTGGGAGCCCACAAAGGTGTCCAGGTACAGCCAAGGGCCTTCCTCATGGCGCAGGTCATGAGAGCCGGGCCGGGAAGCCGGGCTTTCCGGTCCCTTGCCCGCATAGGCGCCCTTGGCCGCCCGCAGCAGGAAACCCACCAGCTCCCGCTGGTCCTCCGAAAAAGGAAGGGGCTTGTACTCCCCGCAGCAGCCCGCCTCCCCAAAGAGGCTGTCCAGGCCGCACCGAAGCAGCCGGGACAGCGCCAGGGCATTCCCGATGTCCGGGACGCCCCCGCCGCTCTCCCACTTGGCCACGGCCTGCCGGGAAAGATGCAAGGCCTCCGCCACCGCTTCCTGGGAGAGGCCTTGCCGCTTTCTGTGCCGTTTGATATTGTCCGCGAAGCTCATGCCATCACCTCAGGGGCAGCATACCATACCGCCCGGCCAAACGCCACCCACCTGGATTGGCGGCCAGGGCAACCCCAGGTTGCCCTTTGAGGGCCTACCGCACCGGATGCCGGATCACGGTCCTGAGCTTTTCCGGCGCGGTCTTGCGGGGGTCCCCCAGGTAGATCTCATGGTGCCTGCGGCTGGGGGACAGATCGATCTGATAGCCTTGGGCCAAGGCGAAATCCTCCATCCGTCGAATGGCGGCGGGCTCGTCATCGTAAGGGCCCAGGTGCATGATTTGAACGCACAGGCCTTCGGTGAAATCCTCCAGGCGCACCAAGCCGGTGTCCACCTCCGGCTTCTTCTTGGCGGCCACGGCCTTGGCCTCCTTTAGCACTTCGGCGGTCACAAAATCCGGCTGGCGGATCATGGAGGTCCAAAGAAACTTGGACTTGTCCCGGTTCTCCAGCCCGTCATAGAGGCGGTCCCGGGTCCACCAAAGGCCCTCCAGGGGCGGCACCACATAATCGAAGTAGTTCTCCGGCCGACGGCCTCCCATTTTGCTCATTTTGATGGTATAGGAAAGGGCGTACAGGGCCGCCAGGGCATCGGAATAGGCCTGGGCCGTGTTGGGGTCCCCCTCCCCGTCCACCATCAGAAAGCGCATGGCGGGAACCTCCACCAGCCCCGGCGTGGTGGAGGGCATGTAGAGCCGCTTATCCTGCTTCTTGAAGTCGATGGCGCAAGCCACGGCCCGCCCCCCTTCCTTCAGCGCATATTCTCAAACAGGTAATTGATCAGGCGGATGGATTCCTCCTGATTGCCGCTGCTGGCCAGCACCGACAGCAGCGTATCCTTGGGGTAGACCCCGCAATCCTCCAGCCCGATGAGGCTGCCGGCGGGAATGCCGTACAGGATGGTCTTGCCGGTTTCCTCGTCCCGCACCCGGCCGGCTGCCAGATCAACGCCTTCTACCGCCAGGGCTCCGCTGTCCACATAGGGCTGCAGGTCCACAAAGGCGCCGCCGCCCCCCAGGCGCTGAAACCGTTCTTTCCCCAGCAGGTACACATCCCCCTGCCCCGCGCCGATCCACACGGTGAGCTGCATGTCGCCGTAGGCCTGGTCCATGGTGAGGGCGGTGTAGGAAACCTCCTCCATTTCAGGCGCCACATCCCTGTGAACAACGGCCATCAGCGCGTCCATGGCCTCCTGTGTGCCCTGGACCGAAAAAGCGCTGTCTGCGTAAAACTCCAGCTTCTTGTTCTCCGGCACCCGGTAGCGGGTGGTGGTGTAGAGCAGGTTCCAGCCAAAAACGGCCAGGATCACCAGCAGGGCGTACTTCCAAAAGGAGTACTGAAAATGGTTTTTGATCTTTCGCCCGGTAATGGGCATGTCCAGCTTCATGGCCTCTCCCCCCGTATCCTGAAAAAATAGGCAAGCCGCCAAGGGCGGCCCGCCTGAAAAACTGGTCAGTCCCTGGGTTTCATGGTGGGGAACAGCAACACATCCCGGATGGAGGCGTTGTCGGTCAGCAGCATGATCATCCGGTCGATGCCGAAGCCCAGGCCCCCCGTGGGAGGCATGCCGTGCTCCAAAGCGTTCAGGAAATCCTCGTCCACCTTGGCGGTGGTAATCCCCTGGCTCTGGCGGAGCCTTACCTGTTCCTCAAAGCGGCGGCGCTGGTCCAGGGGGTCGTTGAGCTCGGAGAAGGCGTTGCCCATTTCGTGGCCGCAGATGAAAAACTCAAAGCGCTCGGTGAGCTGCGGGTTCTCCGGCTTGCGCTTGGCCAGGGGGGAGATGTCCACGGGATAGTCGATGATGAAGGTGGGCTGGATCAGCGTGGCCTCCACATACTCGTCAAAAAGGGCGGCCAGGCAGTCCCCCCGCTTGGCGGTCTTGTCCACATGCACGTCCATGGCCGCCAAAGCGGAGCGCGCCTGCTCATCGCTTTGCCACTCCGCCCAATCCACGCCGCAGGCGTCCTTCACGGCCTGGGCCATGGTAATGCGCTTCCAGGGGGCTTTCAGCTCGATATCATGGCCCTCGCTGGGCACGCAGGTGCTTCCGCAGACCTTTTGGGCCACGACCGCATACAGCTCCTCCACCATCTCCATGACGTCGTTGTAATCGGCATAGGCCTGGTAGGTCTCCACGCTGGTGAACTCCGGGTTGTGGGTGGCGTCCATGCCCTCGTTGCGGAAGAGGCGGCCCACCTCGTACACCTTCTCAAACCCGCCCACGATGAGGCGCTTGAGGTACAGCTCGGTTTCAATGCGCAGGAACATGTCGATGTCCAGGGCGTTGTGGTGGGTCTTGAAGGTACGGGCCGCCGCGCCGATCTCCAGGGTATGGAGCACGGGGGTGTCCACCTCCAAAAAGCCCCGGCCGTCCAAAAACTCCCGCACTGCGGCGATGATCCGGCTGCGCTTGCGGAAGGTGTCCCGCACCTCGGGATTGACGATCATATCCACATACCGCTGGCGGTAGCGCAAATCCGGGTCCTTGAGGCCGTGGTACTTCTCTGGGAGCACTTTCAGGCACTTGGACAGCAGCGTGATCTCCTGGGCATGGACGCTGACCTCGCCCTTTTGGGTGCGGAACACCACGCCCCGTACCCCCAGCACATCCCCCAGGTCCATGTCCTTGAAGGCGGCGTAGGGCTCGTCCCCCAGGTCGTCCCGCTTCACATAGATTTGAATGGTACCCTCTCCATCCAGCAGGTGGGCGAAGGAGGCTTTGCCCATCACCCGCTTGCTGACCATGCGGCCCGCCAGGGTAACGGCCTGTCCCTCCAAAGCGTCAAACCCGTCGAAAATCACCTGGCTGTGATGGCTGGCGTCAAAACGGGTGATGGTATAGGGGTCCTTCCCCGCCTCCACCAATTTTTGAAGCTTCTGGCGGCGAATGCCCTCCTGCTCGCCGAGCTGCTGGGCCGTCAACTCCGGACGGCTCTCCGCTTCGGGGATGGGATGTTGGTCCATGGTCATTCGTCCGCCTCCTTTTGTGATGGCCGGTCTTACCGGGAAATTTCCTCCACCCGCAGCTCAAGGCTGCCGGCGGGAATGTCAACCGTAACGCTCTGGCCCACCCGCTTGCCCAGCAAAGCCGCGCCGATGGGGCTGTCCAGGCTGATCTTCATGGCCTTGGGATCTGTTTCGTTGGTGCCCACGATGGTGAAGGTCTGGGGGATCTTCATGGTGAGGTTCGTCACCCGTACGGTGTTGCCCACCCCTACGGCCTCGGTGCTGACCTCGTCGTCCTCCACCACGATGCAGTTGCGCAGCGTGTTCTCCATCTCGATGATCTTGGCCTCGATGCGGCTCTGCTCGTTCTTGGCCTCGTCATACTCGGCGTTCTCGCTTAAATCGCCAAAGCCGCGGGCCACAGCGATCTGCTCCGCGATCTCGTTGCGCCGCACGCTGGTATAGTATTCCAATTCCTTCTCCAGCTTCGCAAAGCCCTCTCGGGTCAAAACAACTTTCTTTTCCTGCTCCGGCATGATGGTATCCCCTTTCGCTCTTGAAAAATTACTTATCTTTGGGACGCGGGCCTGCACCCGCCAAAAGAATGCGCGCTACGCCTATATAGCAGATATGCACCGTATCCCCGCCAAAACGGGTTTTGCGGTGCAAACTGCAACAAGCGTGCCATCGCCGGGCCTTGCCGGCCGCACGATTTTACGAAGTTACCGATGTATTATACCCATCCACCCCCTCGTTGTCAATGATCAGGGCGAAAGCCTTCGAAAATAAACATCTGATAATGCCGCCGTGCCCGGTCCAGGGCAGCCTGGTCCCGGATGGTCCAGGCCACCAGCAGCGTCTGCCGGAACCAAAGGAATTTGTGCAACCACACGGAGAGGTTATGGTCACTGGCACTGGAGTATGCCACAAAATGCGGGCGGCCAATCCAGTTCACCAGCAAGTATTTCATGGCAAAATGCTCCAGGGAGCTGGCCTCGCCCTCCCGCTTCCCGCCGCTGGCCAGCTGCCCCCGCAGGATGTGGGGCGCGTGAAAGCGGAAATGCCACAGCGCCAGGGGATGAAAGGATTCCACGCAGTAAGGGCCTGCATACGCCTTGAGGGCCTCCAGGGCCAGTCGCGCATTTCGCCGGGCATCGCCATAGTGCTTGATTTCCACGATCAGGGGAACCTTGCCCGCCACCAAATCCAGCACTTCCTGAAACAACGGAATCCGGCTTCCATCCGGGAGGGGATAGGCCTCCAGCTCCTCCCAGGTGAGGTCCCGAATCCGCACATCCCCGCCGCAAAGCCGTTTCAGGGAATCGTCATGGAAGACCGCCAGCCTCCCGTCCCGGGTGGGCTGCACATCCAGCTCAATGCCGTAGCCCTCTTCCACCGCCAGGCGGAAGGCCTCCAGGCTGTTTTCCACCACCCGGTCATTGCCGTCGTGCAGCCCCCGGTGGGCGTAGAGCTTGCCCACCAAAAACGCCGCGCTCTCGGGCCTGCGGGGATAGGAGCCGATGAACCAAAGATATACCGCTCCCAGAATCAGCACAAAAATCAGAAGGCCCATGGTCAATCATCCCCCGCGTCAAAGGCTTCCAGCTTGCTTGGGGGCGGCTGGGGCTTGCTGTCCCCGTGCCTGGTGAGGGAGATGGTCACAAAGGACAGCGCCACCATCACCGCGGCGTAGGGGAACAGCGTCCAGTAACCCACATATTGCAGCAGCAGCCCGCTGAGGATGGGGGTGGCGATCTGGGCGGCCATGGAGAAGGTGTAGTAATAGCCCGTGAACTTGCCCACGTCCCCGCTCTTGCTAATCTCCACCACCATGGGATAGGAGTTGACGTTGACCATGGCCCAAGCCACGCCCACCAGCGCGAACATCACATAGATGGCGGGGCTGAGGCTGGCAAAGGCCAATCCGCTGGCAAAGCAGGCGGCCAGCAGCAGCACGCCCCCCTGGATTACCCGCTTGCGGCCGAATTTTGTAGCCAAAGCCCCCACGGGCAAATAGCTGACCACCGCGCCCACGGTGGCGATCATCAGGTATCCGGAGGACGCGCCCAGCTCCGCCCCCCACATCTCCTTGGCGTACTTGGTAAAGGCCGTGGTCACGGCGTTATACCCCATGAACCACAGGAATACGGAGCACAGGATCAACAGCAGGCTTTTGCGCATTTCCGGCTCCAGCGAAGCCCAGCCCTTGGGGCCATGGCTAGAGGCGGCCCGGGGCGCTTGCGGTTCCTCCGCGTCCAAGGCGGCCTGGGCCAAAGCCGTTTCCTGGGCCAGCTTCTTTTCCTTGATGGTGAAAAAGAGGATGGCTACGCACACCACCATCAGCGCCGCCACAGCCGCGAACAGCAGCGTATAATCCGGGGGCGCGCCGTCCGCGTTTTTCTTCACCAAAAAGCCCGTGACCCCCAACGTGTACACCCCGCCCAAAGCCCCCATCAGGTTGATGACGGCATTGCCCTTGCTGCGCAGGGGCTTCACCGTTACGTCCGGCATCAACGCCACCGCCGGGGAGCGGTAGGTGCCCATGGCGATTAACAGCAGCCCCAAGCCCACGACGAACAGGGGCAGGTTGCGGGCTTTATCCGCCAAAGGCAGCAGGTTCATGAGGATCACGGCGGCGGCGGTGCCCCCCAAAATATAGGGCATGCGCCTGCCGACGGGGGTATTGCTCTTGTCGGAGAGCATGCCGAAGAAGGGCAGCAAAAAGAGCGCCAGCACATTGTCCATAGCCATGACCACCCCGGCCACGCTGTCGGGAATGCCAAAGGTGTCCTTGAGGATCAAAGGCACCACATTGTCATAAAGCTGCCAAAAGGCGCAGATGGACAAAAAGGCCAGCCCCACGAGGACGGTACGCCTGGAATTGAGCTTCATGCGATCACTCCTAACAAAGTGTGCTTTCCTGCGTATCCCTTTTCATTTCTCACTAGGGGATATCATAGCTTTTTGAGGGTTTTTTGTCAATGATTGGTTTTTGCCTCCCGGCGGAAGCGTCCGTCGTCAAACTCCATAGCAGCGTCATTTCAATTAAGGAAGGGTTAGCGGCCTATGGACAGATTTTAAAACAGGATTCCTGTCATTTTTAAGTCGCGGCAACAATCTTTCATGGTACTCCTTTGCCCACAGGGGGTTCCAGGGGCTGTGCCCCTGGCCGCCCCCGGGGGGAAGGGGTTGTTAGGGGGCCTTGGGGAAATGAGGGAGGGCCGCAGGCCCGACTAGCGACCGAAGTTGCCGAAGGCAACGAATCACACGGAGGGAAGCGTGCGTCCAGTGGACGCTTGGGCGAAGCCCAAAGCGACCCGAAGTGGGAAGATAAACGAGCGGTCAAACGGCAGTGAAGACCGCGACGATTTATCTGAACCGTATCCGCCCCAGGGCTACGCCCCGGGGTGGGCGAAAGAGAAATCGGAACTCCCCCCGGCCCCCTAACGTTTTCGTTTCCTGTCGCAAGGACGAAAGCATCCTAATCATCACGATACCTCCACTCCCTTGTCAATAAAAAGGCTCTTCATCCCGAAGACAACCCAATAGACACCGCCTGCCCCCAAACCCTGTATTTTCCTTGACAAACCGCCCACAGGCCGCTATGATAGATAATCATTCATGACTTGATGGGAGGATCATCGATGGCGGCGCTCACGATGGAAAAGCTGGTGGCTCTGTGCAAGAGCCGTGGATTCATTTTCCCAGGCAGCGAGATCTACGGCGGCCTGGCCAATAGCTGGGATTACGGTCCCTTGGGCGTTGAGTTCAAAAACAACGTCAAGCGCGCCTGGTGGCAGAAATTCGTTCAGGAGAACCAATACAACGTGGGCCTGGACAGCGCCATTCTGATGAACCGCAACGTCTGGGTCGCCAGCGGCCATGTGGGCAATTTCAACGACCCCCTGATGGACTGCAAGGCTTGCAAGGAGCGCTTCCGGGCCGACAAGCTCATCGAGGACTTTGCCCACCAAAAGGGCGAGGACGTTCAGGCGGACGGCTGGGATAACGCGAAGCTGGAGAGCTACATCCAGGAGAACCAGATTCCCTGTCCCACCTGCGGCAAGCACGATTTTACGGGCATCCGCAAATTCAATATGATGTTCAAGACCTTCCAGGGGGTCAACGAGGACAGCGCCAGTGAAATTTACCTGCGCCCCGAAACCGCCCAGGGCATTTTTGTGAACTTCAAAAACATCGTGCGGACGACCCGCCGCAAGCTGCCCATGGGCGTGGGCCAGATCGGCAAATCCTTCCGCAACGAGATCACCCCCGGCAACTTCATCTTCCGCATCCGGGAGTTTGAGCAGATGGAGCTGGAGTTCTTCTGCAAGCCCGGGGAGGACCTGGAATGGTTCACCTATTGGCGGGCCTTCTGCCGGGATTGGCTCTATGCCCTGGGCATGAAGGAGGAGAGCCTGCGCCTGCGGGACCACAAGCCCGAGGAACTTTCCCACTACTCCAAGGCCACCACGGACTTTGAGTTCCTCTTCCCCTTCGGCTGGGGCGAGCTGTGGGGCATCGCGGACCGCACGGACTTTGACCTGAAGGCCCATGCCAAGGTCAGCGGGGAGAACATGGAGTACATCGACCCCGTCACCAACGAGCGCTTTGTACCCTACGTCATCGAGCCCTCTTTGGGCGCGGACCGGGTGGCCCTGGCCTTCCTGTGCAACGCCTATGAGGAGCAGGAATTGGAGGGCGGAGACAGCCGGGTGGTAATGCACCTGCATCCGGCCCTGGCTCCCTTCAAGGCGGCGGTGCTGCCCTTGCAGAAGAACAAGCTGGGAGAGCTGGCTACGGGCATTTTCCAAAAGCTCTCCAAGTCCTTCATGGTGGACTACGACGAAACCGGCAGCATCGGCAAGCGCTACCGCCGCCAGGACGAGGTGGGCACGCCCTACTGCATCACCGTGGACTTTGAAACCCAGGAAAGCGGCACCGTCACCGTCCGGGACCGGGACAGCATGGAACAGGTGCGCCTGCCTGTGGAGGAGCTGGAAGGGTATCTGCGGGAGAAGGTACAGTTTTAACCATCCGTATTGGCGCAACGCCCCCTTGCCTTTGGCAAGGGGGCGTTTTATGAAATGATTTTTGGGAAATGCATCCCAGCGGCGAGCGCCATAGGAGCCGGAGCGCCGTTAATCCCCGGTGATTACCGGGGCGTTGGACAGCCTCCACCAGTGCGTCTCCTCTTGGCGGTATAGCGCGAATCCGCATCGCCGCAGCACGTTTTGGGAAGCAAAATGGTTCTTTTCGGTCTCGGCAATCACAGAAGAAACGCCTCTTTGACCCAGTGCCCAGGCGCACATGGCCCGCACCGCCTCGGTCATATACCCCCTGCCCTCAAAGTCCTTCCCCAGCCCATAGCCGATCTCCACTTCCTCCCTTTGATCCGGCACGTTTTTGAAGTCGGCGGAGCCCACCACAACCCGGTCCGCCTTCCGGACCAGGAACCAAAAGGTATGGTACAGGCAGTTCGCTTCATCCTGTGCCGTTTTTTCCGCCTGGCCCTTTACAATGTCCCTGAAAATGCCTTCCACCGGCTCTCCCTGATAGGCGCATTGAAGCTCCCTCTCCAGGGCCGGGATATCGCAGGTCCATAAGGACAGCTGTTTTGCGCTCAGGGGAATGATCCACAGCCTTTCCGTTTCCAGTTGCATTGAAAAATCCTCCTGTGTATGCGTCCTATGCTGGGCATAGGCATCTCACCCCTCCTGGCCCCTGTACAGCGCCGCGTACTCGCCCGCCTGACTGCACAGCTCCCCATGGGTGCCCTCCTGGACGATCCCCCTGTCCCCCAAGACGATGATCCGGTCCGCGCTGCGCACCGTGCTGAAACGGTGCGCGATGATCCAGGTTGTGCGGCCCTGGGCCAGGGCTTTCAGGCTGTCCATCACCGCCCGTTCGCTCTGGGAATCCAAGGCGCTGGTGGCCTCGTCCAAAATGAGGATGGGCGGGTTTTTCAAAAAGACCCGGGCGATGGAAATGCGCTGTTGCTGCCCTCCCGAGAGCTTCACGCCCCGATGCCCGATGTCGGTATCATACCCCTGGGGCAATTCCATGATGAAATCGTGGGCGTTGGCGCGCTTGGCGGCCTGCACCGCCTCTTGCGCCGTGGCCTCCGGCCTGCCGTAGAGGATATTCTCCAGCACAGTGCCGGCAAACAGAAACGTTTCCTGGCTTACCACGCCGATTTGACGCCGCAGGGAGGGCAGCGTTACGTCCCGGATGCAGACGCCGTCGATGCGGATGTCCCCGCCGCTTACCTCGTAAAAGCGGGGAATCAGGGAGCACAGCGTTGTTTTGCCGATGCCGGAGCGCCCCACAATGGCGAGGGTCTCGCCTGGGCGGGCCTCCAGGCTGACGTTTTGCAGCACATACTCCTGATCCTCCCCATAGCGGAAGGACACGTTTTCAAACGTCACCCGTCCCTGGGGCACCTTCAATTCCCCGGCGCCTTCTGCACTGCGGATATCCGGAACCATCTCCCTGATCTCCCGGAAGCGCTGGTATCCGGCCAGGCCCTCCTGGTACTGCTGGACCATAAAGGCCAGCTTGGGCACCGGCTCTGTAAGGTACGCGGCATACAGAATAAAGATCAGCAGGTCGGCGGGGGCGAGGGTTCCGGCCACGATCCACGCGCCGCCTACGGCGGCGATAGCCACGGTGATGAGCTGCGTGAAGAACTTTTCCACCACGGTGTAATGCAGCGCCTCATGCTTGTAGATGCTTGAGCGGCTTTTGTAGAAACGGTCATTCTCCCGGGCGAACTTTGCGGTTTCAAACTCCTCCGCCGCAAAGCCCTTCACCACCCGGATTCCGGAGAGGTTCTCCTCCGCCCGCACGTTTACCTCGGCCATGCGCTCATGGCTCCGCTGGTAGGCGGCGCTGAGCTTGCGGTAGAACACAAAGGAATAGAGCCCCATCACAGGCAAAAACGCGCAGACCACCAAAGCCAGCTTCCCGTTGATGTACAGCAGAATCCCCAGGGAACCCACGAATTGCGCCGTGTAGATGACCAGGTTTTCCGGCCCGTGGTGGTACAGTTCCGCCAGGTTGAGAAGATCGGTGGTCAGGCGGGACATGAGCTGCCCGGTTTTTTGATTGTCGAAGAAGCGGAAGGGGAGCTGCTGGTAATGCGCGAAGAGCTCCTGGCGCATATCCCGCTCGATCTTCGCGCCCATGTCGTGGCCTTTATAGTCATAAAAAACCGCGAAAAGGGTCTGCGCCAGGATGATTGCCACCATCACCGCGCCTACCCGGATGATCTCGCCCACAACCTCCTCCCCGCCGGATTGCAGGATATCCTTGGTGATCACGCGGACGCACACCGGCAGCGCCAGGGCCAGGACGGCCACCAGCGCGGAACAGAGAAGGTCAGCAAACAACAGCTTTTTGTACGGCTTGTAATACGAAAGAAAGGTACGCAGCCCGATTGAATTTTTGGCAGATGACATGAATAATCCTCCATTGTAAGGAGGGTTAGAAGATCGTCGCCCTCCTTGTGTTCGTTGCGGATGCGATCATGATCTTTTTCATACATGTCACCCTTTCCTGCGAATGGCGTATGCCGCGGGGTTCCCCCAGCGTCACGCGGCCTAAGCGAGCGGCCTCGCTTGCTCTAGAGACAGTATACACAAGGATGCCCTCCGCGGCAAGAGGAAACGCGGCGCGCAGGCCGTCAATGGAGAAGTCCCCCACCGCCCCGAAGGGGGGTTAGGGCGCCCATCCCATGCCTGGGGGGATAGCACATCCCATTTTCACAAAGGTAATAGGTGGTTTTTCCTTCCAGGAGGGGGTAGGCTCCTGTCTCCTCCTCCAGGATGGCGACCAGCGCGTCCTTAGGCAGCAGCGCCGCCACCTGAGGCCGCTGGGCCTTGTCCGCCAGCACGGCGGTGATCTTGCGCCCCGGGAAATCTCTTTTCAGGAGCGCCAGCAGGAAGAAGGCATGGCTGCCCGGGTCCTGGGCCGCCATGCGGCTCAGGAACTCCGCCTGCTTCTCCAGCGCCGCCTCCAGGCCGCTGTCCGGGAGGAGGGCGGTGAGCAACGCCAGGTTCAGGGTCATGACGCTGTTGCCCGAGGGCATGGCCCCGTCCCGAATTTCCTTGGGCCGGGCGATAAGCGCCTCATTCTCCTTGCCGGAGAGGTAAAAGCCGCCGTTTTCCCAATCGAAAAAGTCCGCCACGGCCTTGTGCGCCAAGGCCAAGGCCCACCGCAGGGGCTCCGGCTCCAGGGTGGCCCGGTAGAGCTGGAGCTGCCCATAGGCGGTAAAGGCATAGTCGTCCAAAAGCCCGGCGTGGGAGCGCGTCCCCTCCCGGTAGCTGATGAACAGCTTTTCCCCTTGGGACAGCTTCTCCCGGATAAAGGCCGAGGCCCGCCGGGCCATGGCCAAATCCTCTTCCTCCCCAAAGGCCCGGTAGGCGTCGCAAAGGGCGGCGGTCATCAGGCCGTTCCAGGCCGTGAGAATCTTGTCGTCCAGGGGCAAGGACATGCGGGCCCTGCGGTATGCGTACAGCTTGGGGGCCAAGCCGTCCAGGCTGCCGTCCGGCTCCGGCAGCGCGATCTGGTTGGGGATGTTTTTCCCCTCAAAGTTCCCCTGGAAGGTGACGTCATACAGAGCATTCCAGCGCTCCCCCTCCTCCCTTCCCAGCACGGTTATCACCTCCTGGGGGGTGAGGACATAGTATCTGCCTTCCTCCCCCTGGCTGTCCGCGTCCTGGGCGCTGAAAAAGCCCCCTTCCGGGTGGGTCATCTCCCGCCGGAGATAGGTGATGATCTTGCGGCCCACGGTGCGGTATAGCGCGTTTTGGGTGCGCTCATAGGCCCCGGCGTAGGCCATCAGCAGCAGGGCGTTGTCGTAGAGCATCTTCTCAAAATGGGGAACCAGCCATTTTTCGTCCGTGGAATAGCGGGAGAAGCCGTACCCGATCTGGTCAAAGATGCCGCCCTGGGCCATGCGCCGCAAGGTGATCTCCACCATCTCCAGGCCCCCCGCCTGGGGCGCGGCCTGGTCATAGGCCAGCAAAAACAGCAGCATATGGGCCATGGGAAACTTGGGGGCCTGGCCAAAGCCGCCATAGCGGGGATCAAAGGACGCCCGCAGGTCCTCCGCCGCCCGCCGCGCCAACTCCTCCCCGGGGAGCCTGTCCCCCCCTGCCGGCGCTTCCATCCCCTTCAAATGGGCTATGAGCAGCGCCGCGTTTTTCAGCAGCTTTTCCCGGTTCCCGTCCCATTGCTCCCGCACCTGCTCCAGCAGCTCCAAAAGCCCCGGCATGCCGTAGCGGCGGCGCTTGGGGAAATAGGTTCCGGCGAAAAAGGGCCGTTTGTCCCCATCCATCAAAATGGTGGTGGGCCAGCCTCCGCTGCCGGTAAAGGCCAGGCACACGCTCATGTACACGCTGTCAATGTCAGGCCGCTCCTCCTTGTCCACCTTGATGGGGATAAAGAAACGGTTCAGCTCCTGGGCCACCTGGGGGTCCTCGAAGCTCTCCCTGGACATCACATGGCACCAGTGGCAGCTGCTGTAGCCGATGCTCAAAAACACCGGCTTATCCTCGGCCTTGGCCTTGTCAAAGGCCTCCTGGCACCAGGGCCACCAATCCACCGCCTGATGGGCGTGCTGGAGCAAGTAGGGGGATGTTTCATCGATCAATCTATTGGGCGTCCTGTGAACGGCATCCGTCATTTGATCCCCTTCTTTCCTGTGGAAGCAGTAATGCCCATCGCGTTTCCTTATCCTACAGCCAATCTGAAATCCAGGCTTCTCTGGGGCGTGCTCAGGGCGCTTGCCTGCATAACAGCTTTTGCAGTACGATGTCCGAAAATACTTCCATTTGATTCGTCCGGGCGACGTGAATCACATCTGAAAAGCCTTTGCTTTGGGGCAGGATGGATTCCAGCATGTTTTCCCCGCCCAAAATAAGATCAGGATGATAGGCCACGTCCTTATGCTCTGGAAAAATGGCCGCGTAAAAAATACCCGATTCCACAAGATCCTGAAAAAAGTGACTGCCATAGGACAATTCCGGGCTCAACCCCTCTTCCCCGGAGGCCACCTCGCAAATCACCGCCATATGGCAAATTTCCGAAAAGTGGACGGGCACCCCCAGGGACGGCGTTGAGGTCCCCCATCTTCCCGGGCCTACCAGCATCACCGTTTTCCCTTTGAGCGCGGCATTCAGCGCCCCGATTTGCCTGGCAACGGCATATTTCCCTTGCTCGTTGCGGTCCAGATAGGCTCTTGTATGGATCAAAACCACAAAGTCAATGGACAGATGCACGTTTCCGCCCATGAAGTTCCCTTGGGTCGAGAAAAAGCAGCTTCGCCCATCGCCGCAATCAGGCATTTGTACGGGCTTCCCCAGCCCCCTTGTCTGCAGGGGCCTGCATTGCAGCAAATTCACTTTATACTCCCCGCTTTGCGCAAAATTAGCGGTGAATTCTATGTCTACCGGGTACTCATAAACCCTGGACAGCAGCGCCAGCATATCCTTCATCACCGCCGGGAATCCGGTCTGTGAAAGAAGCTTTCGGAAATCGAGGATGCTGGGAACGCCCGCGTCCGCGTACCCAAGCTCCCGCAAGCGCTGCGCCGTTTCATAATCCGGCCTGCAGAACAGTCCCCGGTCGGTTTTGATGTCATGGGATAACAGCGCTTCCACCCGTTTCGCCAGCAAGGCATTGTCCCGCAGGGAAAGGATATCGGCCTTATGCTGCGTATATTTGCGCTGGTCCTCATAGTAGGCCGGGGGAACGCGGGACGGGTCGTCCAGGCATACGATCCGGGCGTAGTCCCCTTCCGTCCTGTCCACCGCTCTTGTTCCCAGCCCAAACACAAGGCGCAGCATACCCGCGTTCATATCAACGCTCTTATCCCATACGTACAGGTTTGAAGAATTTCCCACCCCCGCGATATGGGGGAAAAAATCCTCCTGGTAATAATCCCCGGAAACGCGCTGAACCAGTATCGCCATTTGCTCATCCTTCTCAAAGAGCCCCCTGTGGACGCGGTAAGCCAAAGCGTCCTCGTTCATTGTACTGGCGTAAACGGTACGCACCGCTTGCTCAAAGGCCTCATAGCGCTCCTCCGGCGACCCCCGGTTTACGCAGAACACGCTCTCATATTTCCCGGCGAAAGCGTTCCCAAAATTATCCTCCAGCAAGGAGCTGGAGCGCACGATGATGGGAGACTGCCCAAAATATTCCAGCATACGCAGGAACTGCTCCTGAATCCTTTCGGGGAACTTCCCGCCCATCATCTTTTCTTTCAGCTCGGACGCATAGGAGAAATACCCTTCCTTTGTCTTTTGTTTGGCGCGCAGGTTCCACCATCCGTTTTCCACGATATAGGTGTAAAAAATATCGGAGCCAAGATAGTACGAATCATGCGGTTCCAAAACAGGCGTGAAGCGGTTTCCCCCCTCCTTCTCCAATATCTTTCTGGCCAGAAGCATGCCGATGCTTTTTCCGCCGATAAAGCCTGTTCCCACCTCCCTGGATGCGATCTCCAGAATATCCGGCAGGGAGAAATACCGGTCGCACAGGTTGAATATCTTCGACCTGCCCCCTATGAGCATCAGCATCAAAAGCCTTTTTGTTTCCTCCTGCTTTTCCAAAGGCTGCCCCAGCGTCTCCTTCGCCTTGTCAAACAGAACATCCCAGTAATCAACCTGCTTTCCCTCCCGGTTCATGTGGGAAAACAGCTCGGCAGCTTCGGCGCTGGCGGTGATCGAAACGACCTCGTTTCCCCGCATCAGGTGGGGGAAGAACATCGTGGGGGAATACCGCCGCCATACCTTCAGGGGGTGAATGTACAGCTGCTCGTTCACCTGATACAGGTCAAGCAAGAGCTGGGTTGTTTCACGAATGCCCGCGATGGTGCTATAGGTATGAACGTTTCGCATAATGGCAAAGTAGGCCACCGTATCAAGCTCATACAAATACGGGCATATGATCTTAAAAAAGTTGCCGATCATCAGGTCCGAATACCAAGAGGCAAGCAGCTCGGTCAGGCAGTCAAAGACATAAAAGGCTTCCCTCCCCTGGGCCTTCACCAGGCCGTACACATCGGCCGCAAAGCTTTCAAAGCCCTTCGCGGCCTCCACCTGGCAAACCGTGACGGACTGGCTTTCCAAAAGCAGGGGCTCATGGGTGCCGAAGCGGATATAGATCAGCTTTCTCCTGTCCCGCAAGGCCTGCTCCATGTAGGGCAAAATCATCTTCCGGTAGCTTGAGATGGAATCCACCTGCCAGACGACATTATCGCCAAGCCGGAGCTTATCAATAATTCTGTCAAACCCCTCGATTCCCGTGCTCACCTTGTCGCTGATCGCCATTGCCCATCACCCCTTTTCATCTGGATTTTTCATGATGCTATCCAACGTCCGCGCTTTTCCGTTCATTTACCGGTTGGCCTGTTCAGGGGAATAGGCCGCGGAGGGCCGCCGCCTTCCCTCTTCCCTTGCAAGATACCCTAAAATTCCGGGGTTGACTTAGGCTCTGCCCCGGCCACAAAAAGAGACGGCCCTTCCGGGAACCGTCTCTTTTGCTTGCATGCGCCGCCCTTACCCCACCTGGGTGGTAAGGAAAATAGGCAAGGACATCTGGCCGATCTGGTCTTGCATT
Source organism: Candidatus Limiplasma sp. (assembly GCA_034927815.1). Lineage (GTDB taxonomy): Bacteria > Bacillota > Clostridia > Christensenellales > Aristaeellaceae > Limiplasma. The sequence continues at coordinate 95,908 of JAYFPK010000020.1, read as the reverse complement.
TCCTCCAATTCGTCCATATGGCGGTCCTCGTCGTTAAGGATTTGCACCAGGATATCCCGGGTGGCGTAATCCTTCAGCTCTCCCGCCAGGGCGATGGCCTCGTTATATGCCTTGATGGCGCCCGCCTCGGCCTCCCGGTCGTTTTCCACCTGGGCGGGAACCTCCGCGCCGATGTGGATGTGGTTCAGATTGGTCACAATGGGGGTGCCTCCCAGGAAGAGAATCCTGCCGATGAGCTTTTCCGCATGCTTCATCTCATCGATGGCCCTCTTTTCAAAGCCATGGTGCAGCTTGCCGTAGCCCCAGTCCTCGCACATCTCCGCGTGGACGATGTACTGGTTGATGGCGGTGAGCTCATCGGCCAGCAAAAAGTTCAAGGTTTCAATCAGTTTGGGATCGCCTTTCATACTCAAAGCCCCTTTCATGCTGCTTTTGTGTCCCGCCGCCACACCCGGGCCCAGCGGGTTCACGTGACTATGGAGGTATTATACCACGGATTTCCAGCCTTGTCATGGGCATCCGGCAGACAATTTTGCCTCAGGCTCCCCCGGGCATCAGGTATTCCCCCACCAGGGGCCCGGCCAGCCATTTCAGCGGGTCCTGCTGCCCCAGGGCCCACATCAGCTTGCATACCGCCGCCTCCGTGGTCATGTCAAAGCCGCTGTGAACATGGCCCCGCATCATGCCCCGGCCCACCTCGTACACGGAGAAATCCGCCTTTTCGTGAAGGCATTGGCTCACCACCAACACCTCCATGCCGCTTTCCTCCAGCTCCTCCAGGGCCTTCACCAGGTTCCGGCGGATGTAGTGCAGCCCCCCCAGCCCGAAGGCCTCGATCACCAGTCCTTTGTAGCGGGCCTCCCGCACGTAGCGCAGCACATCCGGGGAGGTGCCGGGAATCAGCTTGAGCAAGAACACCCGGGGGTCCAGGGCGGCCCGGAGCCTGTACGCCTTCCCCTCCCCCGGGGGCGGGGTAAAGGGCTGGGGATGGCCGATATGCATGCCCTCCGCGTCAAAATGTCCCGCCATGGGGCCGTTGATACTGGCGAAGGCGTCCATGGCGGTGGTATGGGTTTTCACGCACCGCACCCCGGAGATCAGCTTTTCGTCAAAGCACACGTACACGCCGCCCACCCCCTGGCAGGCGGCGGCCATGGCCCGGAGCAGGTTGCTCCGCCCATCGGTGAGGGGATGCCGCAACGGCAACTGGGAGCCGGTGAGGATCACGGGCTTGGGAACCCCCGCCAGCATGAAGGACAGGGCCGAGGCCGTATAGGCCATGGTGTCCGTGCCATGGGTGATCACCACGCCGTCGCTGGTTTCCAGCGCCTCGTGGGCCGCCCTGGCCAGGGCGCACCACTCCTCGGGCTGCATGTTGCTGCTGTCCATCATGAACACGTCCCGGGCCTGAACCTGGCAAGGCAAGGCATCCCGCACCGCCTCCAGCAGCTCATCCCCCCGCAGGGTGGGGATGAGTCCGCTTTGGCTGGGGGTGCTGGCGATGGTTCCCCCGGTTGCCAGCAACGTCAGCTTTTTGCCCATGCTTCCTCCTTACCACTCCGGCGGCGTAAACAGGATCACCTTGCCCTCCTGGCGGGTCCTGGCCATGTCGATGACCCGCTGGTTGCGGCTGCCGCAAAAATTCAGCTCCAGGGAGCGCTGGGCCAGCACAAAGCGGCCATCCACCAGCACGTCGCATTCCTCCAGCAAAGCCCTCGCGTCCCCGTCCCGCTGGGCCATCCTTTGCAGCTCCTCATAGGTGAAGCCGCTGTACACCCATACGGACAGCCCCTTGGCATGGGCCCGGCGGGCCAGCTCGGCGCAAGGGCCGGGCTGCAAAAAGGGTTCCCCGCCGGAGAGGGTGATGCCGTCCAGCAAAGGATTCCCCGAAAACTTCTTCTCCACATCATCCAAGGTCCATTCCACGCCCGCCTGGGGATCATGGCTTCCGGGATTGTGGCAACCCTCGCAACCGTGATGGCAGCCCTGGGTAAAAATAGCTGTCCGGTAGCCGATGCCGTCCACGATGGAATCCGTCTCCAAGCCATATAACCGAATGGTCCGGCTCATGTTTTTTCCCCTTTCTCCGCATGGCCGGTTTCCCCCGGCTCCCCCTTGTCCGCTTCCCGCTTCTTTGCCAGCTGGCAGCCCGCCGCCATGGGGCAGCCGGCGCAGCCGCCATAGCCGCAGGCGCTTCCGCCCCTGCGCCGGGCCCGCACCATCCGCGCCACCAGCCACGCGGCGTAGGCCAGCACCACCAGGGGGATCACAATCGTCAGCGTAAAGCCCACTTTCATCCCTCCGCTCCGGAAGGCCGGTCTTTGGCCGGCCGCACCCATTCCTCAGCCCAGTCCCAGCAGCATGCCTCCCTGGTAGACCAGCGTGGCGATCACCCAGGCCAGGGCCGTTTGCCCGGCCACGGTCCAAAAGGCCCAGCGCAGGCTCTCCATCTCCCGGCGCATGGCCGCGAAGGCCGCCACGCAGGGCATGTACAGCAGCACGAACAGCAAAAAGGAAATGGCCGACAGCGTGCCGGGGAAGATGCTATGCAGATTCGCCAGCAGCTGGGCGCTATCCGCCTGGGCCCCGGAGAGCACCGCCAAGGTGCTGACCACGCTTTCCTTAGCCATGATCCCCGTCAAAACCGCGGTGGCGGCCTGGACATTGCCAAACCCGGCGGGGGTGAACACCGGGGCGATGAACCCCGCGATGGAGCCCAGCATGCTCTCCTGGATACTCTGGGCCTGGGTAAGGCGGAAGGTGAAGCTCTGCAAAAACCACACCACCAGGGTAGCCAGAAAGATCACCGTAAACGCCCGGTGGATGAAATCCTTGGCCTTATCCCACATCTGCCGCCCCACATTGCGGGGGGTGGGCAGGCGGTAGCTGGGCAGCTCCATGATGAAGGGGGACGCGTCCCCATGGAACACAAAGCGCTTGAGCAGCAGCCCCGCGGCGATGGACATCAAAATTCCGGTGATGTACAGGCCGCTCATCACCACCACCTGGTTCTCCGGGAAGAATGCCGCCGTAAACAGGGCGTAGATGGGCACCTTGGCCCCGCAGCTCATGAAGGGCGTGAGCATGATAGTAAAGCGGCGGTCCCGCTGGGTGTTCATGCTGCGGGCGCTCATGATGGCGGGCACGCTGCACCCGAAGCCCATCATCATGGGGATGAAGCTGCGGCCATTGAGGCCCAGGGCCCGCAGGGGCTTATCCATCAAAAAGGCCGCCCGGGCCATATACCCGCTGTCCTCCAGGATGGAGAGCAGCAAGAACAGGATCAAAATCGTGGGCATGAAGCTCAGCACGCTGCCCACGCCGGTGAGCACGCCCTTCACCAGCAACTCCCGCACCCAGGGGGCCACGCCCCAGCCCTCCAGCGCTCCCCCCAGCAGTTGGATGCCGCCGTCCACCAGCCCCGAGAACCAATCCGCCACCATGGCGCCAAAGGGGCCGAAGGTGATGAAAAACACCGACAGCATCATCACCAGAAACACCGGGATCGCCAGCAGCCGGTGGGTCAGCACCCCGTCGATCCTGTCGCTGAGGTTGCCGGGGGCGTTGGGGTTGCGGGTGACGCAGGAGGCGAGCATCCCCTCGAGGAAGCGGTAGCGGGTATCCGCCATCACCGCCGCCCGCTCCATGCCCACCTCCTTCTCCATGGCGCAGAGGATTTCCTCTATGATATGCTCCGTTTCCTTGGGCAGTTCCAATTCCTTGAGCATCGGCTCGTCGCCCTCAAAGAGCTTGGTGGCGGCGTACAGCGGGGTGATGTCCTTGGCCATGGCGCTGTGCTCCACCAAATGCGCCACCGCGTGAAGGGCCTTGTGGGCCGCGCCCTGGCAAATGTCCAGCTTGGCGGGAAGCTGACGGTACTGGGCCACGTCCATGGAGCGCCGCACCAGCTCGTCCAGGCCCTCGCCCTTGCGGGCGGAAATCGCCACCACGGGCACCCCCAGGGCCTTTTCCATGGCCCTTAGGTCGATCACATCCCCCTGGCTGCGTATCTCGTCCATCATGTTCAGGGCGATAACCACCGGCCGCCCCAGCTGTAAAAGCTGGAGGGTCAGGTACAGATTCCGCTCCAAATTGGTGGCGTCCACGATGTTGATGACCAAATCGGGCTTCTCCCGGAGGATAAAGTTCCGGCTGATGACCTCCTCCATGGAATAGGGGCTCAGGGAATAAATGCCCGGCAGGTCCACCACGGTCACGTCGCTGTACTTCTCCGGAAGCTGCCGGTCCGTGCCTTTTCGCCCCTTTGCATGCCAAAAGGGCAACCCCAGGTGGGTCTGCTTTCCATGGTGGTGGTGCAGCATCGTCCCGGTCTTTTGCTCCACCGTGACTCCCGGCCAGTTTCCCACATGCTGGCTGCTGCCTGTAAGCTGGTTAAAAAGCGTCGTCTTTCCGCTGTTCTGGTTTCCCGCCAGGGCAAAGGTATAGCGCATGATAGGCTCCTTTATGTGAGGGGGCGGGGGGCCAGGGCGCTGTCCCCGGACCCCCAGGGCTCTATGCCCTGGACCCGATTTTGACCGCGTTTCACGCGGTCAAAGAGAATAGGATATGATAAAGATATGATCCGGGAATGATCCTCTGAACCCAGAAAAAAGGGTTCAAAGGATGGATTTGGCGGATGCTGGGTTTTGGGCAAGCGTTACCCCGGGGCCCTTTTCGTTCCCCCGTCCCTCTCCAGCACGATCTTGCGGGCGTCCTCCACCCGGAGGGTCAGGGCGTATCCCCGAAGGTGAAGCTCCAAAGGATCGCCCATGGGGGCGGTCTTTTGCAGCAAAATAGAAACCCCCGGGGTAATGCCCATGTCCAGCAGGTGCCGGTGCAGCGCGCCTTCCCCGCCCACCTGGGCCACGATGCCGCTTTCGCCGGGCTTCAAGTCCGCCAAGGTACGGGGCTGTGTATCCTTGCCGTGCATATCCAGCGCCTCCCGCTTGGGTCTTTGGGGGTCAAACCTTGAGGGTGGGCATCCAGGGGTCGTCCTCCCGGAGCCATTTGCGCACCTCGTGCTCGATGATGTTGGCGGCGATGATGGTTCCTTGCTCGTTGCGAAGGCGCTCGCCCACCTCCCGGGCCGCTACCCGGTAGGTTTTCACCGAGACCAGGTTCTGCAAAGCCTTGCTGAGCTTGGCGGCGGTGAGCTTCTCCCTTCGGATGGGCTGGGGTCCCAGGCCCAGCATGCGCACCCGCATGGCCCAAAAGGGCTGATCCCCTCCAAAGGGAATCACCAAAGTGGGCCGCCCGGCCAGGATGCCCGCCGCCGTGGTGCCCGCCCCGCCGTGGTGCACCACGGCGGCCACATGCTCAAACAGCCAACAGTGGGGCACATAGCCCACCACATGGACATTCTTGCGCCGGGGAATCTCCACGCCGCCCCAGCCTGTGGAAAGCACGGCCCGCACGCCGCTGCGCTCAATGGCGTCCAGGACGATGCCCAGGGTCTCCCCCATGTCGCCGCTGGTCATGGAGCCAAAGCCGATGTATACGGGCTTGGGCCCGGCTTTCAGAAACGCTTCCAGCTCCGGGTCCGGGGTGAAGTCCTCTTCCTCCTCATCCAGCCAGAACCCCGTCATGTGGATGTTCTCCCCCCAGGAGCGGGGCCTGGGCATCAGCAAAGGGCTGATGGCGTAGAGCACGGGGATCAGATGCCCGTTGAGGTAATAGTTGGGCTCGGCCTGGAGCTTGCGGGGCCTCATGCCGTGTTCCTTGCGCCAATCCGCCAGATACCAGCGCTCCAGGGCGTTGATGAGCAGATAAGCAAGCTGGTAGCTCATCAGGTTCCAGCCTTTGCCCGCCCGCTGGCCGGGGGCGGAGGAAATGGGCGTGGTGCTGGTGGGGTCCATGGGAAAATAGTGGGTCTGAATAAAGGGCACGCCCCGTACCTCCGCCATGGATTGAATCACCGACCCCAGGTACGTGGACACGATCACATCGCAGTCCTTGCTGGCCGCCTCCAGGTCCGCCAAAAAGGGCGTCAAAATCATCTCCAGGCCATCCCGGACCTGTTTGAGATACGCCAGCCCGCTGGTGCCCGGCTTCATCAGCTTGCTCATCAGCAGCTTCACGTTCCCGGTCAGGGGCAAAAACCGCATGCCTTCCTTTTGGATCAGCTCCCGGAAATCCTCAAAGGCGCAGATGCCCACGTCATGGCCCCGCTTGGTAAGCTCCCGCCCCAAAAGCACATAGGGGCGCACATCGCCGGTGGAACCGATGCAAATCATGTTGTACCGCATCCGAAATCCCTCCCGTTCTGTGGTTTGGACACGCAAATGCTTGATACTCTAGTATAGCGCAGGGGCCGGACAAATGCAACGAAAAGGCGGGAAACAGAGTGTTTTCAGGTTGTTTTCAGGACGGCGCCGCTAAGAAAAGGGGGGAGAAGGATGTTTCACCTGCCCTTTGATCCTTTGATTATGGCTATGCTGTGCTAGCCTTGTGTATCGATTTATATACCAAGAGGAAGGTTTTATGTCCCCTGGACTAGACAGGTTTCAAAAGAGGCCTGCTGTCATTTCCAAGTCGCGGCAACTTGCTAAGAAGAGACTTGTGAGCATCCATCGGGGTCCGGGGCTTGGGTTGAGCTTTATCCCCCCCCCGGCCCCCTAACGACTCGTTTCCTGTGACAGGAAAGAAATCAGTTTGGGCACGGCGACAAAAGCCCCAAAAACTCTTCCCCACAAAAGCCTCTCTTCTTCATTCAAGGGACAAATCAAAATCAGATAATTCCACCCCGGGGGTCTTTCTTCCCTTCAGCTTTACAGAACTCTTGTTCCTGTGATATGATGCCACTACGACCCTCCCCCACCACACAGCGAGGAGAGAACAGCCATGCCCTCCACGATTTCCAAGGAGCAGGCCCAGCGCTTTTTATTGAAAAAGCACGGCTTGCTGGGGCCCACCCCCTTTGTGGGAAAGGACGGAGCCCTGGCCTACGTGCGCCAGACGGGCTGCATGCAATACGATCCGGTGGACGTATGCGGCAAAAGCCATGAGTTGGCCTTTTTGAGCCGGGTGAAGGGCTTTGCCATGGAGATGCTCCGGGAGCTGCTCTATGAGGACCGGGTGCTCATGGATTTTTGGGATAAAAATATGTCTTTGGTGCTCACCGAGGAGTGGCCGTATTTTGAGCCTGTGCGGGAAGCCTACCGCCAGGACATCCGCAGCCGGGAGGCCATCGAGGCCGTGGCGGAGCGGGTCCGGGCGCATTTGAGGGAGCACGGGCATGCCAGCTCCCAGGAGCTGCCCCTGGAAGGAAAGGCCGACTGGTATTGGAGTTCCACGGCCCTGAGCCGGGCGGCCCTGGAAGGGCTTTATTTCCGGGGAGAGCTGGTAATCCACCACAAGAAGGGCACGGTGAAGAGCTATGCCCTGGCGGAGGACTGCTTGCCCAAGGAGCTGCTGCATACCCCCAACCCTTGCCAAACCCCGGAGGACCAGCAAGCTTGGCAAGCCCTGCGGCGCATCGGCGCGGTGGGCATGCTCTGGAACCGGGCCTCGGACGCCTGGCTGGGAATCAGCGGCTTCACCAGCCGGGCCCGGGAGGCCGCCTTTGCCCGCTTGCAAAGGGAGGAATCCATTTCCCCCGTCCAGGTGGAGGGGATCCCCGTCCCCCTATACCTCCGCAGGGAGGACGAAGCTTTGCTCGCCTCCTGCGCAAAGCCCTTTTCGGGCAAAAAGCAAGTCCGCTTCCTCGCGCCTCTGGATTGCCTGATGTGGGACCGCAAGCTCATTCAGGCACTGTTCGGCTTCTCCTACAAATGGGAAATCTACAACCCGGAGTCCCAGCGCCGCTTCAGCTACTATGTGCTGCCCGTGCTCTACGGCCAGCGCTTTGCCGGGCGGGTGGAGCCCCTGTGCGACCGCAAGGGCAAGACCCTGATCATGAAGCGCTTCTGGGCGGAAAAGGGGTTCCCCCTCACGGACGCCTTTCGGGCCGCCCTGGAGGAGCAGGCGCGGCGGCTGGCGGGTTTCCACAAGCTGCCCCTGATCCGCTGGGAGGAGGGCTTCTGGCACAACGAGCCCAAGGAGGTCTCCTTCCGCAAGGAGGCTTGACCTTCCTCCGCCGCCCCCAAATCCATTCGCCGAGGTGCTTTCATGCGCTATTTACATCCCACCCCCGGGGTTTTCCTCTCCCGGCCCAACCGCTTCATCGCCATGGTGGAGGTGGAGGGCCAGGTCCAGCGCTGCCATGTAAAAAATACCGGCCGCTGCAAGGAGCTGCTCCTGCCCGGGGCGAAGCTGATCCTCAACAGGGCCGCAAACCCCTCCCGGGCGACCCGCTACGACGTGGTGGCCGTATACAAGGGGGATGCCCTCATTAACATGGACAGCTACGCTCCCAACATCGCCTTTGGGGAATACCTGCGGGAGGGGGGCTTTCTTCCCGGCCTCGCCTTGGTGAAGCCCGAAGCCCGCTTTGGGGATTCCCGCTTCGATTTCTATGCGGAAAGCCCCGAGAAAAAAATCTTTATCGAGGTGAAAGGCGTGACCCTGGAGGAAAACGGCTTAGCCATGTTCCCGGACGCGCCCACCCTGCGGGGCGCCAAGCACCTGGGGGAGTTGGCCAAGGCCGTGGCCCAGGGCTATGAAGCCCATGCCGTGTTCGTGATTCAGATGAAGGGGTGCTCCCTTTTCCGCCCCAACATCCGGACCGATCCCGCCTTCGCCCAGGCGTTGCGGGAGGCCGCCCAGGGCGGAGTGCACATCTCAGCCCTGGATTGCCGGGTGACGGAAGACAGCATGGTGATTGACGCTCCGGTAGCGGCCCAGTGGGCCTAGCCCTCTCCCTGTCCCCGCCTTTTCGGAGCCATTTCCCCTTGACATTTCCCACATTTTATTTTAGAATAAGAATCATTCTTAGTTTGAGGTATGGATTACGGTCATGACGAAAGTGCAAAAAGTGCTCCTGGATCTCCTTCATCAATCCACCGGACACCTTACCGCCGACCAGCTCTACTGGCAGGCGAAGCATTTCGTCCCCTCGGTTTCCGTCGGCACGGTCTACCGGAACCTGAATCAGTTCGTTCTCTCGGGACAGATCCGCCGGGTATCCCGCCCCAACGCCCCGGACCTCTTTGAAACGAACCTGACGACCCACGACCATGCGGTATGCCGGAGCTGCGGCCGCATCCTCGATGTGACCATTCCGGATTTGGAGTCGTTTATCGCCGCCCACAGCGGCCTGAACGTGCTTTCCATCAACGTCACCATCGACGACCTGTGCCCGGCTTGCGCGCGGAAACAGCAGGACGGCCCTGCGCCGTCCCCGTAACCCATGCCCAGCTACATTGAAAAGGAGGGCTCCCATGGAAGACAAAAAGTATTCCCGGTTAACCAACGAGGTAGGCGCTCCCGTTCCGGATAACGAAAACGCCATTACCGCGGGCCCCCGTGGCCCTGTGGTCCTCCAGGACGTATGGCTGCTGGAGAAAATGGCTCACTTCAACCGCGAGGTGATCCCCGAGCGCCGGATGCACGCCAAAGGCTGGGGCGCCTATGGCCACTTCACCGTCACCGGCGACATCAGCCGCTACACCCGGGCCAAGGTGCTGCAGCCCGGCGCGAAGACCGATGTGTTTGTACGCTTCTCCACCGTGGCCGGCGAGCGGGGCGCAGCCGACGCCGAGCGGGACATCCGGGGCGTGGCGTGCAAGTTCTACACCGAAGAGGGCAACTGGGACCTGGTGGGCAACAATACCCCCACCTTCTTCATCCGCGATGTTCATAACTTTTCGGACCTGAACCGCGCTGTCAAGCGGGACCCCCGCACCGGCATGCGCTCCGCCCAAAATAACTGGGACTACTGGACGCTGCTGCCCGAGACCTTCCATCAACGCACCATCGTCATGTCCGACCGGGGCATTCCCGCCAGCTTCCGCCATATGCACTTTTATGGCGAGCACACCTTCTCCTTCTACAACGACAAGAACGAGCGGGTCTGGTGCAAGTTCCACTTCCGCACCCAGCAGGGCATCAAGAACCTCACCAATGCCGAAGCCGCCAAGGTCTGCGGCATGGACCGGGAAAGCCACGGCCGGGATCTGTTCGAGTCCATTGAGAAGGGCGATTTCCCCAAGTGGACCATGTCCGTGCAGATCATGACCGAGGAGCAGGCCCAGAGCCATTACGAAAATCCCTTTGACATCACCAAGATCTGGTCCCACAAGGAATTCCCCTTGATCGAGGTAGGCGTTCTGGAACTCAACCGCAACCCGGAAAACTACTTCGCCGAGGTGGAGCAGTCCGCCTTTACCCCCGCCCACGTGGTGCCGGGTATCGGCTTCTCCCCGGACCGCTTCCTTCAGGGACGGCTCTTCTCCTACGGCGACGCCCAGCGTTACCGCCTGGGGGTGAACCACAACCTGATCCCCGTAAACCAGGCCAAGTGCCAGGTCAGCGATTATCACCGGGATGGCGCCATGCGCACGGACGGCAACTACGGCCGGGCTCCCGCCTACACCCCCAACAGCGCGGGGTATTGGACCGCCCAGCCCGACGTGATGGAGCCGCCGCTGGAGCTCTCCGGGGCCATGTACCGCTATGACCCCAACGACGATCCCACCGACGACAACTTCCGGGCCGGCGGCAACCTCTACCGCATCATGACCGAGGAGCAAAAGCAAGCCCTGGTTCACAACATCGCCGAGGACATGATGACCGTGACCCAGAATATCAAGTACCGCCAGGCTGTGCATTGCTATTGGGCCGACAAGGATTACGGCGAGCGCGTCACCGAGGCCATGGAGCTGGACCTGGAAAAGGTGAAGTCCCTCTCCGCCCTGAGCCACAAGGAACTGGTGGAAGCGACCTTGCTGCCATGAGCCTGAAAAACATTCTGCTTACAGGGGTCGGCTTTTTATTGCTCGCCATCGCGGTCATCGGGTTATTTCTGCCCGTGTGGCCCACCACCCCCTTCGTGCTCCTGGCGGTGGCCTGTTTCTCCGGCAACCCCAAGCTCCAGGCCCGGTTGCTGCGGATCCGCTTCATTCGGGAGCATGTGGAAAACTACCGGGAGCGCAAGGGCCTGCCCAGGCGCAACGTGGTCATCAGCCTGACCTTCCTGTGGGGCATGCTGATTCTTTCCATGGTCCTCCTCCGCAAGCTTTGGCTGGCGCTTCTCCTGGCCGCCATCGGCACGGCCGTTACCATCCACATCCTGTGCGTGGCCCGGCCCAAGCCCCGGAAGGCCCAGGCGGGGCAGGAGGCGCAGACGGAGGAGGGCGCGGCGGAGGGCTCCGCCCTCAACCGCCCCGCATAAAACCAAAATCCTCAGAACCAACACGATGGGACGCCCTTCCGGGCGTCCCATCGTGTTGGTGGGTCATGCCGCCTTTCCCTCATGCCTCCCATAGCACAAAGCAAAAGGGATGCTCCGCCGGGTCGAGGAGGGTCACCCATTGCTCCCCTCCGTACTGAACCTGGGCCAAGGCCGCGCCGCAGGCCAGGGCGTGCTCCACGGCCAGGGCCATCTCTTCCGGGCTGTTCACGGTGAAATCCAGGTGGGCCATCTGCTGCTGGGCGGAAGGCTCCTCGGGCCAGACCGGGGGAACATACGCCTGGTTTTGCTGAAACGCCAGCTTGACGCCGCCTCCAGGCGGCAGGATATCCACCCATTCCTCCCCGCCATCCAGGCGCGTCTCCCACCCCAGCAAGCGCAGGTAAAAATCCGCCAAAGCTTGAACATCCTTGCACTCCAGCACCACCGCGTCCAGGGCGATGGGCTTGCGGACCCCGTGATCCATCCGGCATCCCTCCCATCCGGTTCTCCAAAGGCTTCAACATCCCAATGATCCAAAAAGCCGCCCGGAGCCACAATCGGCTCCAAGGCGGCTTTGCGCACGTTCTTTATTTCGTTCCGAAGAGCCTGTCCCCCGCGTCTCCCAAGCCCGGCACGATGTAGGCGTGGTCGTTGAGCTTCTCGTCCATGGCGGCAATGTAGATATCCACCTCTGGATGGTCCTTCTGCACCCTGTCCACCCCCTGGGGAGCGGCGATCAGGTTAATCAGGCGGATATGGGCGCACCCATGGTCCTTGAGCAGCTGGATGGCGGCGGAGGCGCTGCCTCCGGTGGCCAGCATGGGGTCCAGCACCAGCAGCTGCCGCTCCGTGGCGTCCGCGGGCAGCTTGCAATAATAGGGCACGGGCTGGAGGGTTTCCGGGTCCCGGTACAGGCCGATATGGCCCACCTTGGCGTTGGGAATCAGGTTCATCACCGCGTCCACCATGCCCAATCCCGCCCGCAGCACGGGCACCAGGCCGATGGCCTTGCCGCTGAGCATCCGGGTGGTGGCCTTGCAAAGGGGGGTTTCCACCTCTACCTCTTGGGTGGGCAGGTCCCTTGTGACCTCGTAGACCATCAGCATGGCAATTTCTTCCAAAAGCTCCCGAAAATCCTTGGAGCCCGTTTCCTTGTTGCGCATCATGCTAAGCTTATGCTGGATCAACGGGTGGTCAAACACGTGAACCTTGCCCATCTTTCGTTTCCCCCTCGCGGTTTTTTGCGGATTTGCGCCCTTGCCTAAACCTTGTCTATTTTAGCAGATTGATCCTATGGGCGCAAGTCACATTTGTGGGGGCATGGCGAAAAACATTCTCCCCAAACCGCGCGGGCTCCTTATTCCCGCTTCTTTTTTACAGGAATCAACAAATCCAGCTGCAGGCCCATGGGGTTCATATCCCCGTCTTTCAAATGGGTATAGGCGTTGAGGTGCTCCTCCAGGGCGTCGAACATATTCTCCCCGGAGCCGCCTCCCCGGTACTCGTACTCCCCGTTGCTCTCCACCCATTCGTTGAGCCATTCCCATTCATGGAAATCCCCAAAGGGGATCATGTGCGCCGCGTACAGGCCTCCCGCAAAGCGCTTCTTCTCCAGGGGCGGAGGAAGTTCCATCTCCTGGGGGATGGTGAGCCAAAACTCATAGCCGTGGAAGTTGCTCTCGTCCACAGGGTTGGGATGGTTAAACCCGTACAGGCGCACATCAGGCTTTCGGGTCAGAATATCCGTCTCCTGTATAAAGTGGAGAATCCTCTCCCCCGCCACGCTTTCAGGCTCGTCTCCCACAAAGTGGCTGGCGGCCACCGTGGCCGGGGGCAGGTAGACAATGCGCACATCCTTGAGCTTGGCGGGTTTCTCTTCCTGGCTGAGCTCCTTCATGGCCCGTACCTCCTTCAATTTGTTGGGTTCCTCGGGCAGGTCCCGAATCAGGGAAACGATTTCCTCATCGCAGGCAAGCTGTTCCCCCAGCTTGACGGGCGAAGCCTGTTCCAGGCGCCGGATCAGGGCGCGCAGCACAGTCCGCAGCGTTTCCAGAGAGCCGATCTCGCGGCTGACGCCCCGCTCATGCTCCTGAAAAACAGCGATGGCCTCCTGGGCCTCCCCGTTTTCCAGCAGCATGGCGATCTGCTTGATGGGAATGCGCAGCCTTCTAAGCAGCATGATCTGCCTGATGCGGGCGATGTTCGCTTCATCGTACATCCGGTAGGCGTATTCGCTGCCCCGGATGCTCTGGATCAAGCCGATCTGCTCATAGTAGCGCAAGGTTCGCGGGGACAGCTCCAAGCGACGGGTCAGCTGGGAAATGGTTTCGTTCCGCATACAACCCTCCGGTCCCTCAAGATGTATCAAAGCGCTTTGACAGCCCTAGCGTACCACTTGACGCGGCGTCAAAGTCAAGGGTCTATCGCAAAAGAAAAACCGGCATCCATCCATTGCCAGCCCTGGGATTTCCCAGGCTCATGAATGCCGGTTATGGTTCCGGGGGCTCCGCAGCGCCGCCTTAGCGGCTTTCGCCGCCAAAGCCGTTATACCAAGCCCGCTCCTCAAAGGGGCGTTTGGGAGCTCGTTTCACGCTTTCCGAGGCGACCCCCACAGGCAGATAGCACACCAGCTCCCGGTCCTGGGGCGCCCCCAGGATGTCGGCCATTTGCCGCCCGATGCGGTCATGCCCGGTGACATGCCCCTCCACCCAACAGCTCTGGTAGCCCAGCCCCACCATGGCCAGCAGCATGTTCTGGATGGCGGCGGCGTAATCGTGGACATGGTAGGTGCGGTCCTCGTAGGCGATGATACGCTGGGTCAGCACCACAATCATAGCGGGCGCGGTCTTCCCGATGGGGGAGAGGATGACCCCCTTCAGCCGCGCCAGCACTTGGGGATCATCCACGGCGATCAGCGATGCGGTCTGCTTGTTGCAGCCGGAGGGCGCGGCCAAGCCCGCCTTCAAGATGGTTTCCAGATGCTCCCTGGGCACGGGGGTACTCTCATACAATCCCCGGTAGCTGGACCGTTCCATGATGGCCTCAATCACATTCATGGCAATCCCTCCAAACAATTTCTTTTTGTGGCAGGCCTTTCCCAGAAATTGTACCACGCCGGGCCGGGGCTGTGAATCCCCTTTAGCGTTGGGGGATGATCTCCTGGGCCTCTCCCCCGTCCAGGGGCACCCGCACCAGCACGTCCGCACCAGCCCCCGAAGGATCGTAGGGCTTGACAAACCACAGGGAATCCCCCGCCGCCGCGCAGGGGGCATAGGCCAGCTCCGGGCTTGCGTCCAGAAAGCGGAGGGGCCTGCCCTCCCAGTCATGCAGCGCCAGCCGCCCGGTTGCCTCCCGGTGGCCCTCCGGGCCCCAAAGGTCATACCACACCGCCAGCCCCGCCTGGGTGGCCGTATAGCGGCCGGACAGCATCCCAAGCTTCACAGGGGCTTCCTCTCCCCCATAGCGGGTCAGGCTGCCGCAGAGCCATTCCTCCGGCAACTCGCCATAGGGCAGCACAAAGGGCTCCTCCATGTCCTGGTAGAGAATCATCCCGCCCTGGGAGACAAGGCCCCGGACGCCGCCCTGGGTGATCCTGCGGGGCTGGGAGCCTTCCAGGGAAACCGCGTACAACTGGGGGTAAGCCATGGGCAGATTCTCCCCCAGCTCCCGGCAATACACCTGGGGATACTCCCTCTGGTCCTCCAGGTTTTCAAAGTATACCTGTCCCTGGTGATACACAAAGGCCCCCGCCTTGCCTTCGCTCACCTTCCGCAACCCGGAGCCGTCCGGCTGGAGAACGTACAGGGTTCCCAGGTTGTCCGCCAGCAGCAACCGGCCGTCCCCCAGGGCCAGCAATGGCCCCGCATAAGGAAGCCTTGGGCGCTCACAGCGCCCAAGGCTCATGGAATATCTCTTTTCTCCCCCCGATGCCACCTCCAGGGTGTACACCGCCTCCTCGTCCAGCCATTGGGTGGGCCCGGTGAGGTAGGCCACCGCGTCCCCGGTGATCACCACGTTGGAAATCTCATCGGCGGCGCTGTACAGCGCTTCCAGCACATAGGCGTCCCCTTGCTTTCGCAGCACCCGCAGCGTAGGCTCCTCGTCATATTGCCCCACGAAGGCGATCCGCTCTCCCCCAACGGCAATGGAGGCCCCCAGGGCATATTCCCCCGGAACCGGGGCCTGCTGGAGCTGATCCGCGGAGAGGGCGGGGGGCTCTGCGCTGACCAAGGCCGGGATGATCGCCCCCTGGCCGTCCTGGCTTGCGGCATCCCCCTTGGCCCGGGGCTCCGGCGTTTCGCTCAAAAGCTCCATGCCGCCCTTGGGCCCTCCGTCCAGCGGGGTAACGGCGAAGAGGAATTCCTCCTGCTCCTCTTCCCCCTCCCAATCATAGGCCCAGTTATACCCGTAAAAGCAAAGGGCTCCGCCGTACAGGCACGGATCGCCCGCATATTCCGAGGGGCCCGCGTCCAGGGCGTACAGGGGCGTTCCTTCATAGCTGTGAAGCACCAGCTCCGCACGCTGAATCTCATAGGGTTCCAGGGAGAAGTCATGGTACCAGACCGCCAGCCCCCAGGGGGTGGGCAAATAGTCGTCGGACTCGATCCCCAGGTCCCGGTGCTCTCCTGTGGCGGCGTCATAGCAATACAGGGGCCCAAAGAGCAATTCCACAGCCGCCATCTCCTCCATGGGCAGCGCGTAAGGCTCCTGAAGGTTCTGGTAAAGGATGTAGGGACCCTGGGAGGCCAGGCCCCGCACCCCGCAGTCCGTGAGCCGGGTCAGTTCGGAGCCGTCCAGCTTCACCCGGTACAGCCGGGGGAAGGACAGGGTCCTGTACAGGTTGGCCCCCTGGTCATAGACGTTCTCATGGGTCATTTGGTCCTGGAGGTTGGCGAAGTACACAAAGCCCTCATGGTAGACGAACTCATGGGTGAGAACGCCGGGCACTTGCGCCAGCTGCGAGCCGTCCCCCTGGCAGGCATAGAGCTTGCCTTGCGCGTCCGCGAACAGCAGCCGCCCGTCCCCGATCTCCAGCAGGGGACCGCCGTATGCGTCCCACTCTATTTCCTCCTGCTCCTGGGCCGGGGGCTGCACCATTTGGGAAGCGCCCTCCGGAGAGAGGATCTCCAAAGCGGCGGGCTCTCCCTCATACCCGGCGGCCAGCAGGCATACCGCGTCCTCCTGGCGAAGGAGGAAGCCCATGGTCCGCTCGTGAACGCTCCACTCCTGGGGCGCTTCGCGCCAGTCCTGGCCGATGTCCGCCACCAGCAGCACGGAGTCCTCCGCAAAGGAAGGGTAGGCCATCCGCCCGTCCTTCATGTCCAGCCATCCCGCCTGCCGGTAGGAGGCGGGGATGCCCTCCCCTTCCAGGGGCCTGGGCTCCCCCACTCCCTGGGGAACGGGCAGCGCCGAGGTGCGGGGCTTCCAGCCCCCTTGGGCATAGGCCGCCTCCCAGCGCTTGGTGGCGGTGACGGCGTAGCCCTCCGGGCCATAATCCACGGTCACCGTCAGGACGTTCTCCCCGTCCAGGGCGGGAAGGGTATACACCGCCAGCCCCGAGGAAGCCTGGGTGGGCGCGGCCAACTCCTCCCAGCCCAGCCCCAGGAGGTAGTTGCCATAGTCCACCACATCCTGGTAGCTTCCGTCCTGCCCATAGGCAAGGCGCTGGTTCAGGCCGCTTTCATCCTCATCCAGCCACCCTGCGTAGGACTGGATGCTGCGCCTGCCCACCGCCGCGAACATGGTGGGAACCTGATCCTCTCCCAGGGAAATATACGCCTGAACCTCCTGCTGGTCCATGGCGCTCTCCTCAATCAGAAACTCCGAGCCCTCCTCCTGGGCCAGGGCGGTTCCCGCCGCGCCCCACAAAGCCAACAGCCCCCAGGCCAGGGCCAACCACAAGCTGATCCTCTTTTTCATAACGACTCCCCCAGGCGCTGCGCGCCTTTTCTCTACAACAAAAAACGCCGGAGCCCGGGGGATTGCTCCCCTGGGCATCCGGCGGCCTATGCTACTGTCCAATCTGCTGCATGATCCGCGCCATCACGTCCGCCGGGACATGGCTCTGCACAATCCCATCCAGCCAGTTCCGGGTGACCGCGCCCATCTCATTGTTCACAGACACGGCCATCAGCTCCGCCAGGGTGTTGTCGGGGCGGGTAAAGTAATAGAAGCTCAGGATATGGGGCACTTCCTCAATCACGCACCCAAAGGACGCCAGGGCATACCACTTCCCATCCTCCCCCTGGGCCTGGGTGAAAAACAGCGTTTCAAGCGCATCTTCCGATTCCGCCCCCAGCCGCTCCACGGCCGTGGCCAGCGCCTGCGGGAAAAAGTCCTCCTGGGGAATCGGCCGCCCCTCATGGTAAAGGACCGCCTGGCCGCTTCCGTCCAGCGCGTAGAAAACAGGAAAATCCCCGGACTGGATGTCCCAGCCTTCGGGAAGGCCAAAGGCAATCCCATTCTCCGGGCTTTCGTAGTACAGCGGCTCACCCAGGGCGTATCCCCCCAGAAGCAGAACCAGGGCAGCCAGGCACGCCAGGCTTCTTTTCACCATGTGAACCAATCCCCCCTTCTTACCAATCCTGCGGCCCGCCCCATGCTCCCCATTCCCGGTCAAGCAGGTCGTAACCCACCGTATATTCCTCCGCGCCCTGTGCCACAGGGCCTATCTCCCCGGGATCATAAACGATCAAAAGTCCTTCTCCCGTCAGCAGCGCCTTCTCCCAGCCCCACTGGTGCGCCGCTTCCAGGGTTTCCCCCTCCAAGGCCGGGCCCTTTTCCTCCCATTGCCTTTGAAGCTCCCGGTTCACCAAGGCTCTGGCAGCGCCTTCCTCCTTGAAAAGCTCCGCCAGGGGCACCGGCTGCCCCGTGGTCAAATCCACCAGCAGCCCCAGCCTGGAGGTCCAGGGATGGGGCCCGCCGGTATCGGTGACAAATTCATAGTTCAAGCACAGGAGCTTTTTTCCCTGGAAGGCGGCTTGCACCGTCACGTCCTGCCCATAGGCGTTGCCTTCAAAGCGCTCCGGGTTCTCCTGGTAATCCTCCAGGGCATAGTCCCGGGCCGCTTCAAAGCCGCCCTCCCCTTGGAGGGTATCGATAATGGCCTGGTTTGCCATCCTCTGGGCCTGGGGGTTCGCAAGCCCTTGCACCTGGGGGAAGGAGGCCTGCCGGGTGGCAAGGACCACCTCCCCTTCCTTGGCCTGATCGGTCCGGGTCTGGGTGAGGAGGGCATATTCCTGGGCACAGGCCACAGCCCCCGCCCACACCAGCCCGCTTAGAACGAGCGCCGCGAGTCTCTTCATGGGCCTTTTCCTCCGTCCTACCGTCAGGCGGAGGGCCCCGCCTGGCGGCGTCGTTCCCCGTTTCTTGTCATTGTCCGTTCAAAAGCTTCAGCAGATCCTCGGGCAACAGCGTCAGCACCTTCTCCAGCATCTGGGAAGCAGCCGTCTCCACCTCTCCCAGCAGAGCGTCCTTCTCCTGCTGGGTGGCTTTGCTCAGGTCCAGCACCTGATTGGCGGAAGTATCCTGGAAGCTGTAGGGCGCGGATTTTCCGTTCATCCGCAGTTTGAGAAACTCCGTGCCCAAAACGCTGATCTGAACCGCATCCTCCCAGGTGAAATCCGCGCCCCCCGTCCCCTGGGTCACGTTCTGGCTGCGCACCTCCACAGACATGGGTTGGGCGGCCACGGCAGCGCCCTCCCCGCCGGAAGCGGACTCCCCGCCCATGCTCAGGGTGAAAACATTCTCCTGGGTCTCCTTACCCTCCTGGGTGATGGTGGAGTTTTCGTTGGTCAGGGCGTATTCCTCCACCGCCGCGTCCTTGGCGGCCTGCCTCATAAGCCGCAGATCCAGCGCCTTGACCTGGGCATTGGTATCCTGTTTCACGTACTCGTCATAGCTGAGTTTCAGCGCCACTTGGACGCCTTCCTCCCGGGTGATCCGGCCTTCCAGGCGGTGGGTCACGCCGTCCAAAGTATAGCGGGTGTATTGGGCGGACACGTGGGCACTCTGGCCCTGAAACAGCGGGTCCACGGTCAGGTTGCATTCCACGGGAGCCCCCTGGGCATCGGAGAGCATCTCCACCACCAGCGCCCCCTGGGCGGGCTCAAGGGCGTTGACCTTCTGGCTTAACGCCTTGGCCTTCTCAGCCACGGAGAAGCTGGCGTCGGTGCCCTCCACCATCTTCTGGAGCGCTGCCTGGAGCTGGGTGTCCTGCTCAAAGGCCGCAGCGAACTGCACCAGCAAGTCCTTGAGCTGAGCGCCGGTCACCCGGAGGGTCTGCTTGCTGACGGCGGCGTCCCGAACCTGGCTTTGGGGAATGGCCTCGGCGCTCTCCGAGAACATGTTCGGATTGCTGATCAGCCAGTTCATCAGGATGCCTAAATAGGTTTCCATGGATTTTCCCAGGGAGTTCAGAAGCTCCCCGTCCAATTTCAAAGAAGTCGCGGGGTTGAGCCCGCCCAGCGCCTCCAGGGGCAGCGCCAAGGTCTTCCCGGGCAGCAGGCTGGTGACCATTTCCAGCTGCGTGGGCGTCATGCGCACCTGGCCGCTGAGAAACTCCGTCTCCTGCAAGGCCATCTCCATCCCGGTCACGATTCCCTCCTTGGGATCCTTGGCGACATGGCTGGTGACCCGTAGGCTTCCCAGGGCCTTTTGCACAGCCTCAAAGACGCCTTCCCCCAGGATGGAGAGGTACGCCCCGGCCCCTTCCCCCAGCTCAATCGCCAGGGTGGAATCCAGCTGCAAGCCCTGCTCCAGGGCCTGGCGGGTATACTGGGTCAAGAGGGATTCTCCCACCGCTCCCAGCATCGGAGTGAGGGCCAACATCAATACAAATAAAACCACAAGCCCTTTTTTGCAGAAATTCTTCATCCTTCTTCCTCCTTTTAGTGTAACATCCTATTGCAGGGTCCATCGCGCAAAGCGCAAACCCGAATGATGCGTATGAAGCGCCCCGGCGCCTCCTATTCCCCGTCTTTCCTTCCAGGAACTAAAAATACCCGCAAATCCTTGGGTACACGGCATCACGACACAAGGGCGCAGCATGTCCTCCAAAGCTATGCGGGTAAAACCAAGGAAACAGGGATTCCGTAACCACCAGGAAAACCCGTACCAGCCGGGAACGCTTCGGCAGGGGAAGCCCCCTGACGCGTTTTTATTATACCATTTGTCCCCATGGAAGTAAACTCCCCTTCGGGAATGGAGCGAATTTCCAACCCTCCGGCCCGGCTCTTCTGCCTCCCTCTTATGCGTCCAGCCGCAGGAACCTTCTGGTCCTGGGATTTTGGGAGCCGAACAGCGCCTGGGGCGGGCCCTCTTCCACCACCAGCCCGTCCTCCATGAGCACCATGCGGTCCGCCACGTCCCGGGCAAAGGCCATTTCGTGGGTGACCACCAGCATGGTCATCCGCTCCTGGGCCAGCCCCCGCATCACCTCCAGCACCTCCTGGGTCAGCTCCGGATCCAGGGCGCTGGTGGGCTCGTCAAAACAGAGGATCTCCGGCTCCATGCACAGCGCCCTGGCGATGGCCACCCGCTGAGCCTGTCCCCCGGAGAGCTGGCAAGGCACCATGGAGGCCTTGTCCGCCAGGCCCACCTTGCCCAGCAAGGTCATGGCCTTTTCCACCGCCTGCTTTTTGGGCAGCTTCTTCACCGCCATGGGCGCGTCGATGAGATTTTGCAATACCGTCATATGGGGAAAGAGATGGTATCCCTGACAGACCATGCCCATGCGCATGGTGATCTTCCGCAAGGTCTCCTCCGGGGCGTAGCGGACCTTGCCCTCCTCCATGCGGCACATCACGTCTTTCTCCAGGGCGATCTCCCCGGCGTCCACCCGCTCCAGCTGGTTCACGCAGCGCAGCAAGGTGCTTTTGCCCGAGCCCGAAGGGCCGATTAGCGCCAGCACCTCGCCTCTGGCGATGCGAAGGGATACCCCTCTGAGAATTCCCTGGCCGTCAAAGCTCTTGTAAATATCCTGGGCCTTCAGCATGGGCATGCCCTCCTACTGGTAATAGCTGAGCTTGCGCTCAAAAAACTTGCACCCCTGCTCCGCCAGGCCATTGAGGAGGAGATACAGCAAAATGGCCACCACATAGGGTTCGATGGAGCTGGCGCTGGAGACCTGCTTTTTGGCCACGGTCATCAGCTCCACCACCGCCACCGTGGAGGCCAACGCCGTATCCTTGATCAACGTCATGATCTCGTTGGTCACCGGCAGCAGCACCCGCTTCACCACCTGGGGCAAAATGATGCGGAAAAACCGCTGGATCTTGGTATAGCCCAGCACCTGGGCCGCCTCGTACTGGCCCGGGGAAATGGACTGGATGCCCCCGCGGAAAATCTCCGCGAAATAGGCGGCGTAGTTCACCGTAAAGGCCACGATCACCGCCCAGAAGCGGTCCACCCGAAAGGGCAGAATCATGGGCAGCAAAAAGTAGATGAACATGATCTGGAGCATCAGGGGCGTGGAGCGCATGATGTAGATATAAAAGGCTACCGGTCCCCGCAGCAGGGGGATTTTGGACATGCGCCCCTGGGCCACCAGCATGCCCAAAGGAATGGAAAAGAGCAGCGTGAGAAAAAAGATGCTCAACGTCACCTGCGCGCCCTGAAGCATGAGCACCGTCAGGTTCCATAGCCTCTGGGGGTCTGAAAAAAACTTGATGGTCATGGCTGGCATGCTCCCCTCTTACCGCAGGAAAAGCTGAGCGGGGCATATGCCCCGTCTCAGCCATTCCTGTTCCTTGCGTATCCAAATGGAAGGCGAATCCATTACTCCGCGGGCACGGTGGTGATGTCGCTGCCGAACCACTTGGTGGAAATCTCTCCCAGGGACCCATCCTTCTTCATCTCGATGAGGATTTCCTGCACCTTGTCCCGCAGGCCCGCCTCTTCCTTGCGGAAGCCGATGCCGAAGTTATCGTCGGCCAGTTCCAACGCCGCCTGGATATCCGTGGCCCCCATGCCGGCGATCTTGTACTCGCCCACCACCCGGTCGATGAGCACCGCGTCCACGCCGCCTCCCTGGAGGTCCATCAACGCGGTGAGGTATTCGTCAAAGGAGAGGACTTCCCCCAAAGAGGCCTTCAGCTCCGCGTATTCCTCGCCATCCAGCACTTCCTCGGCAAAGGAGCCGCTCTGCACGGCCACCTTCTTGCCCGCCAGGTCCTCCAGCGTGGCGATGCCGGAATCCGTCTTCACGTACACCTCGATGGCATTGTTCAGGTAGGAGAAGGTCATGGACATGCTCTCCTCCCGGGCGGGGGTGATGGACATGCCGTTCCAGATGCAGTCGATGTTGCCGCTGGAGAGCTCCAGCTCCTTGGCGGACCAGTCGATGGGCTGCTTTACCAGCTCCACCCCCAGGCGGTTTGCCACTTCCTGGGCCACGTCGATGTCAAAGCCCACGATCTCGTTGGCTTCGTCCCGGAATCCCATGGGGGGGAAGCTGTCATCCAGGCCCAGCACCAGCTGGCCCTTATCCAAAATGGCTTGCACAGCCGCATCCTCAGCCAGGGCCGTCAGGGTCAGGGCGGCGCAAAGCAGCAGGGCCAACACCAACGCGATGATCTTCTTCATAAAAGAAACCTCCTGTCATGCCCTCCGGGCATGTTTTTCGATTTTGCGCCGCCCGCTGGGCTAAGGGCTTGCCGGGGTGGCTCCTGACGGTTCCACATCCTCCGGTGTTGCTTCATTGCTTTATCGCGCTAACGCGTTGCTATAATAACATGACCCATCCGCTTCGTCAAGGGGTTTTGCAAAACTTTTTGGGAAAAATCTTCGCTCCCGCAAAACAGAGGCCGCCGGGGCCTCTGTTTTGCGGGAGCCTTCCTGATACAAGCCAAGGAAGCCTATCAGCTTCAAGGGCCCGGGGGAGCGGGGTCTTGAAGCCCCAACTCCCTCTGGATCAGCGCCGAGGCGATGTACAGCGCTTTGATTCTGCGCACCAGCAGCGTGTGCTGGGACGTGCCGAGCCTTAGCTTGGGCTGTACCTTCTCGCACTTGTGGATGGTGGAGGCAATGGCCCGCAGGGCCTCCTCCAGTTCCTCCCGGGTGAATGACTCCATAGGCGCTCCTTTCTGCGGCGGCATGCATTCCATGCCCCATTTTCCGTGTTTGTGGACCGGGGATTCTCCCGGCGCGGGGCTTCCATTAGGGGGCTTCCTGCGCCGGCGGCGCTTCCGGCTGCATGGTTTCCCGGTCGTAGCGCCGCGTCAGCAGGCGGCAAAAAACAGCGTCGGCAATCAGAGCCACCCCGGACCAGAAAAACCAGGTGTGCACCCCCACCGCCTCGGCAACGGGCCCGGCGATCAGCAGCCCAAAGGGCATGGCCAGGGTCATGGCCGTCATCAAAAGGGAAAACACCTTGCCCATCACCTGGGGCGGAACGCTTTCCTGTACATAGGCCATCACCGGGACGTTAAGGAACGTACCGGAAGCGCCGATGAAAAAGCAGCACACGGCAAAAATCCAGAACCCCTCCGCGGGCAAGGCGCCGCTGACCAAGGTGGCGGCGCCCATGAGCCCCACCGCCAAGGCCGCCATCAGAAACCTCTCTTTCATGCCGCCCCACACGCCGATGATCACCGAGGAGAGAAGCAGCCCTCCGGCAAAGATAAACTCCACCACGCTGTTATGCCAGGCCCCGCCCAGGAAGTGGCTGCGCACCAAGAGCGGAAACAAAGCTCCCAAAGGCATATACAGGACGCTCATGGCGAGCATCGGGAAAAAGATGGCCATCAACGGCTTGTTGGCCCGCATGGCGGCCAGGCCCTGCCTGATGTCGGAAAGAACGTGCGCCTTCTCGCCGGTTTGCGGGATATCCGGAATCATTACAAAGAGCAGGCAGAGAATCGCAAAGGCCGCTCCCAGAATGTCCACCAGCATGATGGCGGCAATGGGGAGGACGGCCATGAGCGCCGCGCCCAGCACCGGGCCCAGCATGCTGGATACGGACTGGATCATGTTTCCCCAGCCACCGGCCCTGGTGAGCATTTCCGCGGGGAGAAGGGTGGGGATTGCCGCTTGCATGGCCGGGGCGTGAAAGGTATTGCCCACTCCCCGAAAAAACAGCGCCACATAGAGAAACCACAGGGGCGGCGCAGGCGTCGCCAGAAACGCCGCGCCAAGGATCATGCTGGAGACGGCCACCACGCCGTCAGCGGCGATCATGACCGTGCGGCGGTTGTACCGGTCGATCCACACCCCGGCGAAAGGGCCGATCAGCATATTGGGAAGAAAGCTGACAACGGAGGCGATGGTTAGGGTCAGGGCGGATTCCGTTTGCACCGTCAGCCACCAGATCACGGCAAACTGGGCTGCGGCCGAACCTAAAATCGAAAAGGCCTGGCCTGTATAGATCACGGCAAATTGTTTTTTCCATTGCTTCATGATGGGTACTCTCCTTCTGCAATCAAATCAAAAAGCGAACAACGCGTGGATGCGTTGTTCGTGCGTAAAGACACCCTGTCACAAGGAGATCCCCGTCAGAGGGCATATCCCTGTAAAACCGTCTTTCAGCACAACAAATCAAGGCCTATGAAAAGGCCCCGGGCTCAAAAACAAATCTTACAGGAAAATAAAGTACATCCCTATCCCTCCATGCCCATCATCATAGCATATCGCCGCCCCATGCGCAAGGCATGGCCCAATTCCAAAAACAATCAAGTGGGCTGCGGTACCCTTATTTTTCCAGGTGCAGCACAATCTTCTCCACGGATTCTTCCGGGGTCTGCCCCGAGGTATCCAGCCAGAATCCGATCCGCGGGGTTTCCCTCATAAAATCCGCGTACAGCTCTTCCACCGCAAACCCGGCATAGCCTGTCTTCCCCCTGGCTTCTTCCCGCCGTTTCACCGTTTGGACATCCGGGCACAGGACGATTACCTGAACCGGATAGCCCTGGAGCAGCTCCAGCATCTGCGGCAATGCCGCTCCATAATAATTGTCTTGCAACACCACGGAAAAACCGTTGTCAAAATAGGTCTTCGCCGCACCGGCAGCCAGGCGGTATCGCAGGCGCAACTGCCAAAGAGCCTCTTGGGAGGGCTGCGCGGACATCTCCGCCCGCCCGGATACGATCATCCGGCGGAACACGTCCCCCCGGAGGTGTACGCCCTTTTCCATTTTGGCTGCCAGCAGCTCCGCCACTGTGGATTTTCCCGACGCCATCACGCCGGTGATCAGGTAAATAGCTCTTTCCAAGGCCAACGCCTCCCGTTGCCGTCAAGCCGCCGCTTCACGGGGCAAAAGCGGCTGTATGTTCAAAAAGCGTGAGGGAAAAGGGACCCTTATCTACCGGCTTTCCCTCGGCTCTCCCCCATCATCCCAGGCGCTGCCCCAGCGCTTATTAGGAAGTTCGCCCTGGGCGGGCTCCCTCTCCCCGGGCTTATGCTTCGGGCACGGGCAGCGCGCCATTTCGATGGGTTCTTTTAGGGAAGGCCCCACAGGGCCTATGCCGCCGTCCTGGAGCCCCCCGTGAAAGGCCCTTATTCCTCCGCGGCCTCTCTTTTCAGCCACCTGTCAATCCGGTTCCTTGTGAACAGCCGATTGACCAAAATCGCGAAAACGACGCCAATGGCCGTATCAAACATCCTGCTGAAGGCGTAGGCAATATAGTTTGGGGGCGTATTGAACAAGATGATGCAAAGCACCACGCCCCCGGGCTGTACCGCGCCCGGCCATTGAAACGCAACGGAGGAACACACCAACAGAATGATCCCCAAAAAGATCAAAGCCACTTTCAAATAATAGTTCCCACTTGGAAAAATCCAATGTTCCAGCGCGAAGATTCCGATGCCCAGCAGGCCGCCGATGATGGTGCCGATGAGCCTGTTTCCGCCGCTCTTTTTGGAATCCTCCATGCCGTTGCCCATGCCGAAAATCACGCCAATGCAGGCAAAGGTGGGGTCCTCCCCAAAGGGAAGGTACAGCAGGGCGAGAATTGCCGCGGCCAAGGCCGTTTTCAAGCTCCTTTGCCCGAGGCCCGGTATCGCCGCATGAATGGGTCTGTGCGTGTTCATATTCGAAAGTTCCTCTGCAACTTTTCATTGGGAAAGCCAGCTTTTGTCCACCCATGGACGCGGCGCGCCACTCCTCCGCCCTTGCGCGTCCTGCTGGCAAAGGCCCTGGTGGCGCGGCCCAGCCGCGAAGGTCCCGCTTCGCGGGCTGAAAAAGGGATTTT
Organism: Candidatus Limiplasma sp.; assembly: GCA_034927815.1. GTDB lineage: Bacteria > Bacillota > Clostridia > Christensenellales > Aristaeellaceae > Limiplasma. The sequence goes on along the minus strand of JAYFPK010000020.1, from coordinate 69,454 downwards.
ACCGCCCAGGAGGCCCTTTTCTCTGGTTGCGCAGCATTCCGCACCGGTCCTCCGGCAAATACTCGAATCCATGCTTGGCATACAGCAAATCCGCGGGGCGGTTGGCGATGAGGCAGATGTAGCTGTCCTCCCAGGCGTTTTCTTCAAAATACCCGTCAATGGCTTGCATGATCCGCTCCGCAAAGCCCATCCTGCGGTAGGCCGGGTCCACCATCATATCGCTCACCACATAGGTGATGCCGCCGTCCCCCACCACTCTGCCAAATCCAATCAGTTGGTTTCCATCATAGAGGCACACGGTGAACAAGGAGTTCTCCAGGGCAGTCCGGCTCCTTTGCACATCCTTTTGTCCCATGCCGGAGCGCAGCCGAAGGTCCACATACTCCCGGGCTGTGGGGGGAGCGCACACAAGGCGTATTTCCAAAATTCATCCTCCACAAATTCCTGGCGGCGGGCCTCCTGAAACTGGCCCATGGGCCCTTACGGAGCGCCGCCCTCCTATCCAACCACGATAGGACTGCCGGTCATCCGTGCTTTGCGAATCTCCGTTCCAAACACGCGGAAGGTTTCCGCTTCGCTTTTCAGAAAATCAGGGTCTTTTCCCTACCTGGCCGCCGCCAGCAAGGCCCGTCCCTTCCCCCTCAGCGCCAGCGCCGGGCAGCTTACCGCCAGCAGCGCGCTTTCCCCGGCTCCCAGGGCCATTTCAGCCCCGTCCCAGGCAAGGGTGAGGGGGTCCAGGGCGGTGAGCAGCCGGAAGCTCTCCGGCCGGGGGGACAAGGCCAGCTCCCCCTCCACCAACACGGAGTCCAGCATGAAGGCGGGCACGGACAGCAGGCGCTTGAAGCCGGAGGCTCCTTCCGCCTGCCAGCGGGTCTTCTCCCCCGCCAGCCGGGGATCGATCACGTCCAGGGCCTGCCTTATGTGCAGCTCCCGGGGTTCCCCCTTGCCGTTGAGCCGCCCATAGTCCCACACCCGGTAGGTTACGTCGCTGGACTGCTGGATTTCGTAGAGCACAATACCGCCGCCGATGGCGTGGACCATACCGCTGGGCATGTAAAACACATCCCCGGCCTGTACGGGGACCTGGCGCAGCAGCGGTTCCAGGTCCTCCCCCTGTTGAAGCGCCGCCTCCAGGGCCGCCATCTCCACCCCGGCTTGGAGGCCATATACCAGCCGCGCCCCTTCCTGAGCATGGAGAATGACCCAGGCCTCGGTCTTACCCAGCTTGCCCTCATGCTCCCGGGCATAGGCGTCGCCGGGATGCACCTGAACGCTGAGGCTCTCCTTGGCGGCGATGAATTTCAGCAGCAGGGGAAACTCCCGGTCCTGCCCCACCAGGGCCTTACCGTAGCGGGCGATGAGCTTGGTCAGCCGCACCCCCGTGTCATCCCGGCTCTCCAGGCCGGGAATGGCGCTGACCACCAACGCTTCCCCGGTGCGCTCCTCCGGGATGTCCATGCCATAGAGAGAGCGCAGGCCGTCCCCGCCCCAGGGGGTCATGTCCCCATAGCGGTAGGCGGGATGCATCCGGATGGGCAAGATGGGGCAAGCCTCCCCCAAGGGCGACTCAAAGCAGTAAAAATCGATGGTGGGGTCGTCAAAATGGATGACGCCCACCTCCCGGGTCATGGAGCCGCGAAAGAGCTTCAAAGCCCGCTCATTGCGGCTGGAGGTGTCCAGCCGCAGGGAATCGTACCCCAGCCGCCGGGCCTCCTCCTTCACAAAGACCATGGCCCGCTGCCCCAGGCCCAGCCCCAGGCACTCCGGGTCCAGGGCCAGGCGGTGAAGGGTCACAGGCCGAAGGCCGAAATGCCAGGACAGCCGGGCATAGCCCTCCTCTTGCCGGGGGCAGAGCACAAAGGCCCCCACCAGGCTCCCGTCCTCGTCCATCCGGTACAGGGTGCCGGCGGCAATGTCCTCCCCCAGGATGTCCGCGTTGGGGTACATGCCCCATTCCCACTGGTTCAGGCCCCGGCGGCGCATATCCGCGATCACCTTGCGGTACATTTCGCACAGGCTGCCCAGCTCCTCCTGCTTCACCAGGCGAAAGCGCAAGCTCATAGGTCCTCCTCCGTATACATGCGGTATAGCTGATAATACTTGCCCTTGCGGGCCATCAACTCCTGGTGGGTGCCCTGCTCCTCCACGCCGTTTTCCGTCAGCACCCAGATGGTGGTGGCGTTTTTGATGGTGGTGAGCCTGTGGGCGATGGTGAAGGTGGTGCGGCCCACGCTCAGCTCTTCCAGGGATTTTTGCACCAGCCGTTCGCTTTCGTTGTCCAAGGCGCTGGTGGCCTCGTCCAGGATCAAAATCCGCGGGTTTTTCAGGAACACCCGGGCGATGGAGATGCGCTGCTTCTGCCCGCCGGAGAGCTTCACGCCCCGCTCTCCCACAAAGGTGCGGTAGCCCTCGGGAAGCTGGAGGATGAACTCGTGGGCTCCGGCCCGCTGGGCGGCCTGGATCACCTCCTCCTGGGTGGCTCCCGGCCGGCCATAGGCGATGTTGTCGTACACCGTGCCGCTGAACATGTACACGTCCTGCTGCACCATGCCGATGTTCTCCCTGAGGCTGCGCTGGGTGAGATAGGCGATGTCCTGCCCGTCAATCAAAATCCGGCCCGAGGTGACGTTGTAAAACCTGGGGATCAAATTGCAAAGGGTGGTCTTCCCACCGCCGCTGGGGCCCACCAGGGCCACCCGCTCCCCCTTTTTCACATGGAGGTTCAAATCCGCCAGCACGGTTTTCTCATCATCGTCGTAGTGGAAGCTCACGTTCTCAAAGGTGATCTCCCCTTGCACATTCTCCAGCGCCACCGCGCCGGGAACGTCCTGGATGTCCGGCTGCACGTCCATGATCTCGCAAAAGCGCTCGATCCCCGTCATGCCCTGCTGGAACTGCTCCGTAAACTCCACGATCCGGCGGATGGAGGTGAGCAGCATGCTCACGTACAGCAAATAGGCCATGTAATCCGGCGCGGTGATGGTGCCCTTCATCAAAAACAACGCGCCCACCACCACCACCACGATGTACATCAGCCCATCGAAGATGCGCACGCTGGTGTGGAACCCGGCCATGTAGCGGTAGCTGCGGCTCTTGATCTGCACAAAGCGCTGGTTGCCCTCCTGGAACTTGTCCACCTCCATGGGCTCGTTGGCAAAGGACTTCACCACCCGAATCCCCAGCAGGCTGTCCTCCACCTGGGCGTTGATCTCGCCCACCTGATGCCGCCGCTCCTGAAAGACCTGGCGCATCAGCCCGTTAAAATAGCGCACGCTTATCAGCATCAGGGGCAGGATGGCGAAGATGATCAGCGTCAGCACCGGGTTGACCCCCAGCAGGATCACAAAGGAAGCGGTGATTTTCACCACCGCGATTAAAAACTCCTCCGGGCAGTGGTGGGAAAATTCCGTCACCTCAAACAGGTCGCTGGTGATCCGGGACATGATCTGGCCGATTTTGGCGTTACTGTAGTAGGAAAAGTCCAGCCTCTGCAAATGGGAAAACAGGTCGTAGCGCATGTCGCTTTCCAGCTTGGTGCCCATGATGTGCCCGGTGGCGTTCATATAATAGTTGGCCGCCGCGTCGATGATCCGCAGCACAATGTACAGCGCCCCCACCCGCAGCACGTAGCCCAGGGTAAGCAGCGCCAGGTTGTTGGCGGCAAGGTCGGTGATGTTGCGCACGATGAGCGGCAAGGCCAAATCGCACAGGGTGGTCAGGGCCGCGCAAAGCAGGTCCAGGGCCAGGATCCCCCAATACTTGCGGTAGTAGGGAAGAAAGCGTTTGATCAAAATGGAGGTCTTCAGGGCGCGGCGCGGTTCTCTCATGGGGGGATGCTCCTTTAGTATGGGTTTGGCTCCCGGTCAGGTGCCCGGGGCCTTGGGCTGCAAGAGGGTGGTCTGCTTCAGCAGCGCGGCGAGGTCGGCGCTGTGGCTTCGGGGGCAGGTGACAGCATAGACGGCCCCATCCTGCTGCCCGAAGACGCAGATGGTCTGGCTGTTATCCATGCGCACGGCGTCTATCCCCGCCAGGGCATACAGGCTGTCCAGGCTCAGGTGGGCCTGCCTCCCCGCCTCCAGCAGCGCCACGGCCTGGGTGGGGCGCAGGCTTTCCACCAGCAGGACCTGCCCGTCCTCAAAGGCGTATTGGAAGGTGGCCCGCCGGGCGTAGCCCCCTTGAAAGGCCGTGTCGTACAGGGAGCTCTTTTGCAAGCTCAGCCCGCCGTACAGGGCCAGCACCGGCTTGCCGAAGCTGGCGGCCATGGCGGAGAGGTCGGCGCTGCCGGAGGCCTCCACCGCGGCCATGGGCACCCGGATCTTCTCCTCCTGGGGAGGGGGCGCCTCCAGGGTCATGCTGTCCGGCTCCCCCAGCAGCAAAAACACATATACCAAGGCCAGGGCGATGAGCCCCAGCAGCACCATGCACACCCGCTTGAGGATCACCACCCAGCGCTTGGGGGGAAGTTGGGCCGCCTCCTCGTTGGTGAGGGCCTGCTGGGGGGGCAGCACGTCCTTGGGCTTTTGGGGCTGGACGGGCACGCGGCTTTGATTGGGCACGTCCCTTGGCATGCCCTTGGGAGCGCTCCGGGGCTGGGGATGGGCCGAGCCGTTCCCCTGTTCCCGGTAAAAGACCTTTCGGATTCCTTGCAATGCTCTTTCCTCCTGGCCGGGGCTTCTCAGGCCCGGCGGCCGTGATTCCATTCCCCTTGGGGCTCCGGGGGAATCTCCCTACCCTCTGGGCGCCGGGAGCCCCACCTTGCCCAGGGCCTCGTCCAGCCACTTGGTATCCCCGGCCATGTCCTGGGAGAATGCCTCGTAGAGGGTCTGGGCCAGCAGCTCCTGCCGGTGGGCGGGCAGTTCCCCGTCCTGGCGGATGTTTTGCATCATCAGGCACACGGGGGACGCCAAAAGCTTGGGGGCGCGGCTGTCCATGCCAAAGCCGAAAAACCGGCGCATGTATACGGAGTCCCCCCGCAGGAACAGGCGGATGAACTCTATCGCCAATCGGACCAGGTAGGCCCGCAAAAAAGCCTCGGGATTGGGGCTGAGGTCCATGCACTTCACCAGCTGGGGATGGGCGAAAAACTCCTCCCGCATCCGGCTTTGCCGCTCCGGGGTCAGCTCCCCGGGCTTTAGGTAGAGCATCCACAGGTGGCACTTGATTACGGAGAAATCCACATCCCGGTGGTTGCGCTCATGAAGCCGGCCCAGGAACAGCAGCTCCTTGGCGACGGCCAGGCTGTCCGGGTATTGGGCCTCGGCCTTTTTCAGCAGCTCCCATTTCTTCTTGGGGTCCTGGAGCTCCTCCGCCTGCCGGACGTAGGCCAAAGCCTCCTCCGGCTCCTGCTCCTTGAGCCGGGCCGGGCTTACCGCGCCGCCGCAGTCGGGGCAAAAGGCCGCTCCGGTCTTTTCTTCCAACATCTTCCCGCAATGGGGGCAGCTGAACTGCGCCATCCTTTTCCCTCCATCTCCCCCGAAGGGGCCCGGGAACCAGGCAAATGGCCTGTTCCCCTCCTGTTTGCATTGTATCATAAGAGTGGGCAAAATGCCACCTAACCAGCCCCGGGCCCCAATGTTTTTCCTCCTTGCCCCACGCCCCGCAATCCATGGTATAATAGGAGCGCAACCGCACGAAAGAGGGGCTTTTATGGAGCAGCTGTCCGCAACGGTTCTGGAAACCACCTTCCGCAACGACGAGAACGGCTATACCGTGCTTCGGGTCGTGGCGGGCCGCGCCCAGCATACCGTGGTGGGCGCCATGCCGGAGCTTTCCAGCGGCGAAAGCGTGACCTTCCAGGGGGATTGGGCGGAGCACTCGGTGTACGGGCGGCAGTTTAGCGCCAAAACCTGTGAGATCACGCCCCCCAGCACCATGAGCGCCATTGAGAAATACTTGGGCTCCGGCCTGATCCGGGGCATCGGCCCCGCCACCGCCAAGCTGATTATCTCCGCCTTTGGGGAGGAGGCCTTGCGTGTGCTGGAGGAGGACCCCCGGCGGCTGACGGAGGTTCCCGGCATCGGCCCCAAGAAGGCCGCCATGATCCTGGAAAGCTACAGCCAGCAGATGAGCATGCGCCGGGCGCTGGTCTTTTTGCAAAACTACGGCCTTTCCCCCAACCTGGCCATGAAAATCGCCAAGGCCTATGGGGAGGGCACCATCGAGGCCGTCCGCCAGAATCCCTACCGCATGGTGACGGACATCGAAGGGGTAGGCTTTTTAACGGCGGACCGGATTGCCCTGTCCATGGGCATGGACCCCTCCAGCGAGTTTCGGGTGCGCTCCGCCCTGTATTTTTTGCTAAATGAAGCCGCCGGAAACGGGGGCCATACGTACCTGCCCCGTCAGGTCCTGATCCAGCGGGCCACGGAGCTGCTGCGGGTGGAGGAGGAGCTGGTGCAGGACCAGGTCCAGGAAGGGCTGCTGATGAAGATGCTGGTGGGCTTGCAGCTGCCCGACTGCGAGGACGCGCTGTGCCTCCCCTTTTTCTTCCACGCGGAGAGCGAGATCGCCCTGCGGCTCCATGCTTTGATGGAATCCCGGCCCTACAAGAAGGTGCCGGGCCTGGCCCAGCGCATTGCCGCCCTGGAAAAGGAGATGGACATTACCTTCAGCCCCATCCAGAAGAAGGCCATCATCGGGGCTGTGGAGGAAGGGGTGCTGGTGATTACCGGGGGGCCCGGCACGGGAAAGACCACCATCATCCGCTGCATTTTGCGGCTTTTGAAGGAGGAGAACGACATTCTCCTGGCCGCCCCCACGGGCCGGGCCGCCAAGCGCATGAGCGAGGCCACCGGGGAGGAAGCCAAGACCATCCACCGGATGCTGGAGTACGGTGGGGATGAGAACGTGTTTGCCAGGGATGAAAACTTCCCCCTGGAAACGGACTGCCTGGTGGTGGACGAGATGAGCATGGTGGATGTGGCCCTGATGCGGGGGCTGCTGCGGGCGGTGCTCCCCGGCACAAGGCTGATTCTGGTGGGGGACGCGGACCAGCTTCCCAGCGTGGGGGCGGGCAATGTGCTGCGGGATATTCTGCAAAGCGATACCGTGCCCAGCGTGCGGCTCACGGACATCTTCCGCCAGGAGGGGGACAGCATGATCGTGGTGAACGCCCACCGCATCAACCACGGGGAGATGCCCATCCTCAACGCCAAAAACGCCGACTTTTTCTTTGAGCGCAAGATGCTCCAGACCGAGGCCGCCCAAACCATCTGCGAGTTGCTCAACCGCCGCCTGCCCGCTTATTTGGGCTTCCCCAAGAGCCGGTGGCAGGCGGAGGCGGTCCGCTCCATCCAGGTGCTCAGCCCCACCAAGAAGGGGGACTGCGGCTCCTTTGCCCTGAACCGGCTTTTGCAAACGGCCCTGAACCCGGAAAAGCGGGGCACGGAATCCTTGGTGCACGGAGAGATGGAATACCGGGTGGGGGACAAGGTGATCCAGACCAAGAACGACTACCAGCTTCCCTACATCCGCCGGGGGCCCTTCGGGGAGGAGGAGGGGGCCGGGGTTTTCAATGGGGACGTGGGCTACATCCAGCACATCGACCCCGCGGAGCACCTGATGAGCGTCTGCTTTGACGAGGACCGCACCGTGACCTACCAAAAGCAGCAATTGGACGCCTTGGAGCTGGCCTACTGCCTGACGGTGCACAAAAGCCAGGGCAGCGAGTTTCCGGTGGTGGTGATGCCCGTGGTGGGCGGCCCGCCCATGCTCATGGCCCGGAATCTGCTCTATACCGCCCTGACCCGGGCCAAGCAGCTGGTGGTGCTGGTGGGCCGGGAGGAGGTCATTGCCCAGATGGTGGGCAACGACCATGTGGCTACCCGGTACACCACCCTGAAAACCAGGCTCCAGGCTTTGGTGGGATGAAAGCGCCTCTTTTGGGCAAAGGCCTGCGCGCGTTGGCCGCCCTTTGCTATCCCCAAAACACCTGCTGCCACCTGTGCGGCCAGCCCCTGCTGGAGCCCGGGGAGGCCTGGCTGTGCGCCCCTTGCCAAGAGGCCCTGGCCCGGGAGGCGCTTTCCCCCCAGGAGCAGCCCTTTTTTCTCAGCGGGGCGCTCCCCTGTTCCTGGGCTGCTTTTGCCCATCACGGCGCGGCCCGGGAGCTGGCCCACAGGCTCAAATACGGCGACGACCACTGGGCGGCCCGTCCCCTGGCCCAGGGCATGGCCGCTGTCTTTGCCCTGGCGGATGCCTCCGCCCTGGCCCAGGGGGAGGTTCTGATTCCCGTTCCTTTGCACCCCAAGCGGCAGCGCTTGCGGGGCTTCAACCAGGCGGAGGTCCTCTGCCGGGCTCTGGCCCTGCACCTGAAGCTGCCCGTGGCCCCCCAGGCCCTGCGCCGCCTCCGGGCCACCCGCTCCCAGGTGGGGCTGGACCTGGCCCAGCGCCAGCGCAATATGCGCGGGGCCTTTGAGGTGGCGGATGTTGCGGCGGTATATGGCAAGCGAGTCCTCCTGGTGGACGACGTATGCACCACCGGCGCCACGGCCTCGGCCTGCGCCCAGGCGCTCAAGGCCTGCGGCGCCAAAGAGGCGCTGCTCTTCACCGCTTGCAAGGCCTGAGCCCCGCCCTGGTATACCCCTCTCCTCCCCTGTGCATACTCCTTAGATACGCATTGGGGAGGGGTGGCTTTATGGCTGAGCTTTTGCAAGGGGCGCTGTTCAGCATTTTGTCCGTGGTGGCTTTGTTTTTCATGACCAAGTTGCTGGGGAACCGGCAGATGAGCCAGCTTACGCTCTTTGACTACATCGCCGGCATCTCCATCGGCTCCATTGCCGCGGAGATCGCCACCCATCCCGACGAGGGAGGCTGGGTGGGGCTGGTGGCCATGGCGATCTACGGAGGCGTCACCTGGCTCACCAACCTGGCGGACGACCACTCTTTGCGCCTGCGCCGTTTCATTCTGGGGGAGCCTTTGGTGCTGTTTTCCCAAGGAACCCTGTACTTCCAAAACCTGAAAAAAGCCAAGCTGGACCTGAACGAGTTTCTGACCGAGTGCCGCTCCAGCGGCTATTTCGACCTTTCCCAGCTCCAATTGGTCATCCTGGAGGTGAACGGCAAGCTCAGCTTTCTCCCCCTGGCGGTCAACCGTCCCCTGACCCCGGCGGACATGGGCCAATCCCCCGTCTCCCAGGAGCCCTGTTTGCCCGTGATCCTGGACGGGAGAATTGTAGGCCAGGCCTTGCACTCCCTGGGCTATGACGAAAACTGGCTGCGCAAGGGCTGGGAGAGGCAAGGCTTTGCCCGGCCCGAGGAAATCCTGCTGGGCATGGCGAACCGAACGGGGGATTTGACCCTGTATGAAAAGACGGAGCAGTTGCCCGGGGCGAAGTTTTAACCGGGAGGGGAGCCGTGGATTCCCTCCTGGGCCCCGTTCCCCTGGGCGCGTAGGGCCCGGCCTTCCTCCCCCTTGCCAACGCCAGGGCCAACGGGTATACTGATGGGGATTCGGACAAAGAAGGTTGTGCCCCCATGAGAAAGCCCCTGGCCTTGCTGCTGGCAATGCTGCTGCCCCTGTCCTGCTCTGCGGAAACCGCCGACACATACCGCTTCGGCGACCCCGAGGTCAGAAAAATCGCCATCACAGTGGACGATTGCAGAAACATGGCGGTGTTGGAGAGCATGCTGGACCTTTTCAAAGAAGAAGGGATCTCCGCAACCTTTTTTGTGATCGGCAACGCGCTGAAGGAAAAGGACAGCGCCCTGTGGCAGCGGGTGGTGGCGGAGGGGCATGAGATCGGCAACCATACCTACTCCCACGCGGATTTGTCCCACAGAAACCGCAGGGCCATCCTGTGGCAGCTCCGCGAGACGGAGGAAACCCTGGACCGGGTGCTGGGCTTTTCCTACCAGATGCGGGTCATGCGCCCTCCCTACGGGCGCGTCGCCATCCGGGGAACCCTCGGGCCCATTTTGGAGGCGGGTTATGAGCGCGTGATCCTGTGGTCCGTGAGCCAGACCGACCCGGACACCGCCTTTGCCCAGATCAAGAATGGGAGCGTCTGCCTGTACCATACCAACCCCAAGGACCTCCGCTGCCTCCAAAAGCTGATCCCCCGGCTGAAGGCCGAGGGATACGAAATGGTCACGGTGTCGGAGCTGTTTGGCTTTGAAGCTCCAGGGCCCAGCGCTCCAACGTCCCCTCCCCAAGGCCCAGCTTCCGGGCGGCCGACGTCCACTCCTGGGGCGGCGGGGCCGTAAAGCCCATTCTTTCCCCGGTGCGGGGATGGTCAAAGCATAGATACCCGGCGTGAAGCATCAACCGAGGCGCTTTCACGCCGTTTTTTTGCCCATACAGGGGGTCCCCGGCGATGGGGTGGTGGATATGCCGCATATGCACCCGGATCTGGTGGGTGCGGCCCGTTTCAATCTTCACATCCAACAGCGAGCAATCCTTCATGGCCTCCAGCAGCCGCCACCGGGTGAGGGCCTCCCGGCCCTGGGGGTCCGGAGCCATCTTCTTGCGGTCCCGCTGGCTGCGGGCGATGGGCGCGTCCACCAGGCCGCTTTGCTCCTTCATCGCCCCTTCCACCACGGCCAGGTAGTGCTTGTCCATGGTCCGCCCGGCCAGCTGCTTGCTCAAGGCCAGGTGGGCGGCGTCATTCTTGGCGATCAGCAGCAAGCCGCTGGTATCCTTGTCCAGGCGGTGGACAATGCCGGGGCGCTTCACCCCGCCGATGCCGCTCAGGCCGTCCAGGGCGAAGAGCAGCGCGTTCACCAAAGTGCCGCTTTCGTTCCCCGCCGCCGGGTGCACCACCATGCCGTAAGGCTTCACCACCACCGCCAGCTCCTGATCCTGGTAGAGGATCTGGATCGGGATGTCCTCCTTGCCCACCGGGGATTCCGAGGCCGCTGGAACCTGCATTTCCACCAAAGCTCCGGCGGCCACCCCCTGGGAGGCCTTTGCCGCGGGCTGCCCGTCCACCCGCACCCGTCCCTGGGCGATGGCCTTGGCGCAGGCGGAGCGGCTGCACCCGAACAGCTCCGACAGCAGCACGTCCAGCCGCCCGCTACGCGGCGCTTCCCCGCTCATCCTCTCCATGCTTCTCTCTCCAATCCTGGGGGCGAAACAGCAGGCTCACCACCAGCATCACCACGCCCGCGCAAATGGCGATATCCGCCACGTTACAAACAAACCACGGCAGCCAGGGGAAGTAGATCATGTCCACCACATACCCAAACAGCAGCCGGTCCAGAAAGTTGCCCACAAAGCCTCCCAGCATCAGGGCGCTGGCGGCGCTCTTGTACCGGGTGGGCTCATAGCGCCGCCCCAAAAGCACCCATACCACCACCGCGGCCACGGGCAGCGCCAGGTTCGCCAGCCACTGACCGGCCAAAAATCCCAGGGCCATGCCCCTGTTTTGGGTGTAGCGCAGCTCCAACAGCCCGCCGATGGCCACCAGGGATTCCCCCACTTTCAGCGCCGCTCCCGCCCAGAGTTTAACGGCCCTGTCCAAAACCGCCACAGCCGCCAGGATGCCCCAAAACGCCAGCATGGCCTTCCCCCTACTCCAGCCTTTTTTGCACAATGGAAACGATCTGGGCCAAGGCGTCCCCAATCACCGGCAGGTTGTGCTTGGCCAAGTCCTGTAAAATCAAAACCAAAATGGCTCCCAAAATGGTAAAGCCCACCGCCATGCCCACCCCCCGGGCCACCCCGCCCAGAAAGTTGGACCAAAATACCCGGCGCTTGTCGTCCGCATAGCGCACGTACTCCGCCAGGCGCAGCTGCTCCATTTGGGCGATCCAGCGGTCAATCTGCCGGGCCGCCAACGCGGCCTTGCCCTCCTGCGGGGCGGGCGCCTCCTGGGGCGCTGCCTCCCCGGCGTCCTGGGGGAGTTTCGCGTCCTTTGCCACCGGCGACGCTTCGCCGCCGGAGGCTTCCCGCCGCCTTCCCCCGGAATCACCGTGCCATCTCGGCCACCGCCAAACCCTCATGCGCACATCTCCCCCATCCGGCATAGTGTGCGCGATCCGGTGCCAAATATTGCTTTCCCATCATATCAAAAAGCAAGGAAGCTGGCAAGCCGCCGCCGGAAACGGCCTTTTGCGGCCTTTTGGATAGATAATCTGGTCTGCATTTTTCCAAAACAGTAGAATCGATGTACAAATTAACAATCTGGATATATTCCATCCTCCATGGGATGCCTGTATACTGAAAAGCAACACAGGGCGTACAGACCCCGCAGGCCCATGCGCCCGATTCAGCCCAATTGAAAAAGGAGGGTATCCCGAATGAAACGCATCCTGGTCATGGTACTCGCTCTTACCCTGATCCTGTCGTCGTTCAGCTTCGCGGCCGCCGAGGAGAAGATCAACATCACGGTCTTCCACTACATGGCGCAAGCCACCAAGCAGGCCGGCCTGGACGCCATTGAGGCCGCCTACAGCGCGCAGCATCCCAACGTCACCTTCACCAACATCTACTACAACCAGGGCACGGACTACTTCCCGCAGCTGTCCACGGCCCTTTCCTCCGGCGATCAGCCCAACATCATCATGGGCAACCCCGGCCTGTACCCGGATCTGGTCACCGAGGGCTTCGTGATGGATCTCACGGAAAATGAGAGCATCCGCGCTTTGGGCCTGCCTGCCGGCGACCTGGGCGACGTATCCGCCGGTGGGAAGGTGTACGGCTTCCCCATCGACTTCAAATCCTGGGGCGTTTTCTACAACAAGGCGATCTTCGAGGACCTGGGCCTGGAGGTTCCCACCACCCTGACCCAGCTCAACGAAGTCCAGCAAAAGCTCATCGACGCGGGGTATGATCCCTATGTCCGCAGCTTGGGCGACGCGGTATATGGCGACATCGAAATGCGCAACACCGTTTGGCCCCGCGCTCTGGAAGCGGGGGACAAGGACGTCTTTGAGAAGCTGATGAGCGGCGAGAAGAAGTTCGCGGATTATCCCTACTTTGCCGAGGCGCTGGAAAATTGGAAGCTCCGGATGGTCGCGCCCCGCACAGATGATATTTCCAACACCCAGGACATGGGCCTGGAGGTCTTCGCCGCGGGCGGCGCCGCCATGCGCTATGACGGTACCTGGGCCATCGGCGACATGATGAACAAGAAACCCGAGTTTGAAATCGGCTTCTTTGTGGCTCCCATTGATGACAATGGCTCCGCGAAGCTGAACGTGCAAGTGGACCAGGCCTTCATGGTGAACCCCCAGGCGGAAAACGCCGATGTGGCGCTGAATTTCATGGAGTACTGGATCACCGAGGGCATCGCCTGGTCCGAGCTGTCCCAGATGCCTCTGCTGACCGGCGTTACCTCCGACAAGCTGCTGCCCATGGTCAGCACCCTGGCTGAGATGAAGGCCTCCGGAAACATCGCCCACTACGGCGACTTCACCAAGCCCTTCAGCAGCGCCTTTACCACCGCCTGGCGCACCGAGCTCACCGCCTTTGCCGAGAGCGTCCTCACCGGTGGCGACATGACCGTTGAGCAGTGCCTGGAGAACCTCCAAAAGGCCTTTGACGAAGTGATCGAGCTGAACTAACCGTTTCCCGGGTTCCTGCGCCTGCCGGGCAGGCCTGGCAGGCGCAGGAACCGCATCCTTTCCCAAAGCCGCCCGCGCAGTCCAGCGGCTTTTCTTCTACGATTCTGCCGCAGGAGCTGATCGATCATGACCACCCTCAATTCCGTCCGCTTGGAGCGCCACCGCAGGCTGTCCAGGTACGCCGTCAGAGAGCATGGGACCAACCTCCTATTTTTGCTCCCCGCGTTTTTGCTGTTCGCCTATGTGGTATTGATCCCGTTTTTCCAAAGCATTCCCATCTCCTTTACGGACAAGAAGGCGATTTTTGCCAGGAGCTGGGAGTTTATCGGCCTTGAAAACTATTGGAAGCTGCTCAAAAGCGGCTCCTTTCAGGATAGCTTTCTTCATACCGTTCAATTTTCCGCCGTCTACATCGTTGGCGCGAACCTGCTGGGCCTTGTGGTGGCGTTGATGCTTTGGCACGCGGGCCGCTTCAACAACTTCATGCGCACGCTGATGTTTATGCCCTTTACCGTGTCTTTGGTGGCTTCCACCAAGGTATGGAGCTACGTATACACCGATATTTTCACGCCCCTGACCGGGCAGCCAAGCCCCCTGGGCATCTCCTCCCAGGTCATTTACGGCCTGGCGACCATCGCCATCTGGCGGGACATGGGGTATTGCATGCTGATCTATATCGCCGCGCTTCAAACGGTGCCCCACGAGTATTATGAGGCGGCCCGGGTGGAGGGCGCCAATGGATGGCATGAGTTCCTCCACATCACCGCGCCGATGATCGTGCCCGCCTTTACTGCCAACATCACCCTGTTGCTTTCCTGGGGCCTTCGCTGCTTTGACTATTCCCAGATGGTGATCAATATGAAAACCGCCAAAACCACGGCAGTGTTTGTGTATGAATATATCTTCGGCAACGCCCGGGCCGGGCTGGGGCAGGCCGGGGCGATCATCCTGACGCTGGTGCTGGTGGTGCTGACCAACATCGTCACCACGATTCTGCGCAAAAGAGAGGTGGAAATGTAATGAGCAACGTTATCAATACGGCCCCGGTTTTTACCGCCGGGCGGAGCCGCCGCCTGGCGGCCCTCCAGCGCGTTCTCCGGGTGGCCTTCATTTTGCTGGTGGCGCTGATCATCATCACCCCCTTTTACATCAGCTTCATCTACTCCATCAAGGAACATTCCGATATCAGCCTGAACCGCCTGGCCTGGCCCAAGCAGCCCACCCTTCGCAATTACAGCCGGGTCATCCAGGAGAACAAATATGTGGGCATCGGGTTCAAAAACAGCCTGATGACCACCATTCCCACCGTGCTGATTTTACTGTTCACCACCTCTATGGCGGCCTTTGTGCTGGCGCGCAACAGCGGGCGCTTTTACAAGATCCTGTACTCGGTTTTCATCAGCGGTATCTTGGTCCCCTTTCAATGCATCATGCTGCCGCTGTACGTCAACATGTACGGGGCGGGGCTTACCAGCTCCAATTTGGGCTTTATCATCGCCCGGTCCGGGTTCCAAATTTCCATCAGCGTGCTGACGGTGACGGGCTTTGTGAAGGGCGTGCCAAAGGATTTGGAGGAGGCGGGGGCCATCGACGGCTGCGGCAAGTTCCGCACCTTCTGGCAAATCGTATTCCCGCTGATGACCCCGGTGAACGTCACCCAGGCGGTGCTCAACACCCTGTTCGTCTGGAACGATTACAGCGTGGCCGTGGTGCTGCTCAGGGACGATACCAGCAGGACGCTTCCCCTGGCGCAAATCGTCTATTTTGGGGAGAACATGACGGAGTTGAACCTTGCCTTCGCCTTCTTCATGCTGGCCATGTTCCCCATTTTGATTTTGTACCTGTTCACCCAGCGCTTCATCGTATCGGGCATCATGTCCGGGGCGGTGAAGGGCTAGGGGGCCCTTCCAAAAGCGGATTGTGCACCCTCCCGTTTTCTGTTATAGTACAATCACGCCCATGGTTTGAACGCAATGACATATCCCCGGAAAGGAGACCCGCGTGGCTCTGAAGGTCGTCATCATCGAGGACAATCCGGCAACCGTCCGCTCCCTTGTGCAGACCATTGACTGGGCGGCGTTGGGCTGCAGCGTCGCGGGTACCGCGGCGGATGGGGAAAGCGGGCGGAATTTGCTTTTGCGCCTGAAGCCGGACATTGTGCTTACGGATATCCACATGCCCCAAAAGGACGGCCTGGAGATGATCGAGGAGGTCCGCCAGGCCTTGCCGGAATGCAAGATGATTATCATCACGGGTTACGATCAGTTTCAGTACGCCAGCCGCGCCATCAAGCTGGCCGCGTTTGACTATATTCTCAAGCCCATCCACAACGAGGATCTCACCCGCACGTTGCGCCGCGCCGCCGCCCTCATCCACCGGCAGCGGGAAGCCAGCCTGGAGCTGGCCCAGGCTGGCGTGCTGAGGCGGCGCGCCCAGCTCACCGCGTTGATCACCAACGGCTCCCAGCAGACCCAGGAGGCGGAGCAGTTCCTCCGGGACGTGGGGCTGGACGGGAACGCCTACTATCTCATGGCGCTGCAGTTTTCCCAGGAGCGCCCCTTTCCCCAGGCCATGCTGAACCATCTGGACGCGGTGTTCGCCAAGTGCGGCGTCAACGCCGTCACGCTGTTTCTCTATGATACCGTGGTGGCCTTTGTAATGCGGGAGGATCAAGGGGAGGGCTGGCGGGAGGAGGCGGAACGCATGATCGCGGAGCTTTCGGCGGAGCTGGTTTCCCCGGTGCACATCGGCGTCAGCGCGCTGGGCGCCTCCCCTCACGCCATCCGGGATGCCTACCGGCAGGCCTGCCAGGCCCTGTGGGATATCGTGCTGCGCAAGGATCCCCCAGGCAGCAACTTCTACCTGGAGGGGGCTCCGCCCCACGCCAGCGAGCGCATCACCGAGCTTCGACTGCGCATCGACGAGCTGGTGAAGGAGGCCGAGCTCAGCGACGAATCCGCCGCCAACGCCGCCCGGGTGCTGGCGGAGCAGAGCCTTCCCGTCCGCAGCAATTTGCGTTCCATGGTGATGCTCTACGCCCTGGAGCTTCGCAAAAAGTTTCCCTTCCCCTTGGACGCCGAATGCAACCAGGCCCTCAACGACATCTGGTTTGTGTCCTGCGAGGCGGATGTGCGCGCCTGCCTCACCCGCCTGTGCGCGGGGCTGAGGGCCGCCCGGGAGCGGAAGGAGTCCACCCGGCAATCGCTGTTGACCCGCAATGCCCTGCAGTATATCCGCTTGCATGCCATCGAGGGGCTGCGGCTGGAGGATGTGGCGCAAACGCTGCGCGTCAGCGCCAGCTACCTCTCCGCGCTGATCCGCAAGGAGACGGGGGTCACCTTTCATCAGCATGTGTTGGAGGCCAAAATGGCCGTAGCCCGTACGATGCTGGCGGACCCAAGGGTGCTGGTGGAAGAGGTGGCCCATGCCGTGGGGTACGGAAGCTACATCTCCTTTTACAACGCCTTCAAGCGCCTTGAGCATATGACCCCCACCGAATACCGCAATCAAAAGGTGGAGCTATGAGAAAGCTGGCGGATCTTCCCTACCGGGTGAAGCTGGTGCTTGTGTATTGGGCCGCGGTGCTGCTGGTGGTCCTCTTCACCACCGTCGCCTTGACCCTCACGGCGCAGCGGCAGATGGTGGAGGATAAGAAGGCGCACCTGAGCCTGCTGACCGAGCAGGTGCTGCTCAATTTTGAGGACGGCTCCGCCGCCGCGGCCCGGCAGGTTTTCGACATGGTCAACAGCAAAGGCGTCGCCAAGCTGCTGTATGAGATGCGGGACATGCGCTCCGGGGACCCCGGCTATTATCAGGCCGCCCAAAACCTGACCTATGCCGTCAACCAGATGATCTCCACCCAGACCTATTACGACCAGGTGTATGTCCGTTTGGGCGGCGGGCCCTCCTTTGCCAATTACTTTTCCCCGGAATCCTTTCTGAACGCCGCCTCCAGGCTGCTGGACAGCGAAATCTACGGCGCGACCACCTATGGACGCCCCCTTTGGACCCGGATGGAAAACGGCGCTGTGTACCTGGTGCGGGATATCTATCATCCCTCCCCCTTCCGGCATGTGGGCAAGATTGCGGTGCGCCTCCGCCAGGGGATGCTGGCGAATCTGGGCACCTATAACGACAACCTTAACTGCGCCGTGGTTTTTTTGAACGGGGAGAACAAAGCGCTGCTGGTGACGGGCAAGGCGGAAGCCGGCATGGCGGAGGCGGCGGAGGGCATCGCCCGGGATGGATTGACCCGCGCCAAGCTGGACAAGGGCGCCTATTTTGTATCCGTGCAGACCCAGGGCCCCTGGACGGCGGTGGGCCTGCTGCCGGAGGAAACCCTGAGCAGCGTGAGCCGTACGGCCAGCCGCAGCGGCTTTATCATCGCCTTGGTGAGCATGTTGGTGGGGACCGTGGCGGTCATGGCGGTAACGCACCGCATGACCAGGCAAATCCGCCTGCTGGCCAAATCCATGGACGAGGTGGCCGCAGGGAATATAGGCATCTCCGTTCCCATTGACAGCAACGACGAACTGGGCCAGCTCACCACGCATTTCAACCGCATGACCCGGGAAACCCGGGAGCTCCTGGAGCGGGTGGTGGTGGAGCAAACCCGCAAGAGCAAGGCTGAATACGAGATGCTGGAGTACAAATACCGCTCCTTGCAATCCCAGATCAATCCTCATTTTATCTACAACGCCCTGGAAACCGTCAACGCCCTGGCAAAGATCGACGGCAACGCGGAAATCTGCGAGGTGGTTCAGCATATCTCCGCGTTTTTCCGGCAGAACACGGGGAACATGCAAAAGCGCTTTATCACCGTCCGGCGCGAGTTTGAGAGCCTGAAGCAGTACGCCTATATCTACCGCCATATTCATGGCGAAATGCTCTCCACGCCCTTTCACTGCGCCCCGGAAGCCTCTGACGCGCTGATTCCCACTATGATCCTCCAGCCCGTGCTGGAGAACGCCCTGGTCCATGGCGTCAACCCCACCGGAAAGCAGGCCGTGGTAGCCATATCCGCCTGTGACGAGGGGGCGGACACGCTGCTCATTGAGGTGCGGGATAACGGCAGCGGCATGCCGCCGGAAATGGTGGATATGATTTTGAACGGGCAAGCGGACGCGCCCTTGGGGCCGCACCATGCCGGCACGGGCATTGGCATGCGGAATGTACGGGACCGCCTGCGCTTGATTTACGGCCAGCGGGCGGTGCTGTCCATCGACAGCAGGCCCGGCCAGGGCACGCTGGTCTCCATCCGCATCCCCCTGGCCTATGACGAGGAAGAATTGGGGGCGGGGGAAGAATAACAAAAGCCGCCGGGGGAGAAGGGAATACAATTCTTCTCCCCCGGCGGTTTGGATGTTCAGGATTTCATTCCTCTCCCGTGGGGATGGGGGGGGATTCACGGGCCCAGGTGGGCCAATTCTGCCTTGGGGCCACAGGGGCGGCCCAGCGGACGGCGTTCACCAGCACCCGGCGGACCTCCGCCTGTTGATAGACCGGGTAGGTTTCATGCCCCGAGGAAAAATAGAATACCTTGCCCGCGCCCCGCTGCCAGCAGCAGCCGCTGCGCAGCACCTCTCCCCCCTGGGATACGGTGAGAAAGACCTGGGTATCCGGCTGGGGAATCTCAAAATACTCCCCATAGGTTTCATCCATGGGGATGGTGAAGAACTCCCCCTGGAGGCCATCGGCAATGGGGTGAGACGGAGCCACCAGCCATACCCGCTGCCACTCGTCATTCTCCCGCCAGCGCAGGCACTGGGTCCGGGTACCCATGAGCCGGCTGAAAATTTTGCTGGCGTGGGAGGAGTGCAGCAGCACCAGCCCCATGCCCTCCAGGACGCGCTTTTGCATGGCGTCCACCCGGTCCTCGGCGACCTCCCGCCAATGCTTGTGGCTGAAATACACCAGCACGTCCGCCCAGGCCAGCGCCTCGTCGGACAGCCCTTGCATGGGGTCCTGCAGCTTGGCCGCCCGGGCCTCCAGGCCCGGCTGGGCGGCAAAAAGCGCCGCCAGCTCCCCGTGGATGCCCTCCGGATACAGCCGTCCTTCCGCCTCCAGGGCCTCGGGAAGCGGGCGGTTTTCATACCATACCAGCACATGAATCATAGCTTTTCCACCTCCACCCAACGCCGTTCCTTGCCGGAGAGCAGGCATGCCTCCACAAACGCCATGCCATGGAAGCCGTCCGCAAAGGTCGCGTAGGGTACGGGTCCCGTGCGGTAGCTGCCATCCAGGATGGCTCCGTAATACGCCGCCAGGGCGTTGCGCAGCGCGTCGCACCAGCCCATGACGTGGCCCATGGGCGTGGTCACGTAGGGCCGGGTCTCCTGCTGGCAGGTGCGGGGATTCATGTACAAGCTCTCCACGCCCTCCTCCTTGATCCCCAGCCGCAGGCGGTCCGGCTCCTCCTGTACCCAGGCCATGCTGTATCCTTCGCACTCCACCCAAAGCCGCAGATCATTTTTGTGGCCGTTGGCGGCCTTGGACACCACCACAGAGCCGGGCGTTCCGTCGGCGAAGCGCAGAAGGATCAGCCCCGTATCCTCGGTATCCATAGAGTGCTCCAGGCCATCCCCATCCTTGCGCACAGGATGATGAAGGCTTAAGTCCGCCATCACCTCCGCCACGGGCTGGCCCAGCACGCTCACCGCCGTATCCACCCAGTGTATGCCAATGTCGTTCAAGGCCCGGGCCGGGCCGGTGTTTTCCATCCGGTGGGACCAGTCCGTGGCCCGCGCCGCGGATTCCTGGAGGTACCAGCCGTGGAGAAACAACGGTCGTCCGGCCAGCCCTTTGCCTAGGCGCGCCTTCATCTCCACCACAGCGGCGTTCAGGCGGTACTGATGGTTTAGCCCGTGGGCAAGCCCGTTTTCCGTAGCCAGCCGCCAAACCTCTCTGGCAGCGGCGGCGCTGTTGGAAAGGGGCTTTTCACAATAGAGGTGCTTGCCGTTTCGCAGCGCCTCCCGGTTGATATCGTCGTGGAGCGCGTTGGGAGTGCAGTTGTGCACCACGTCGATCTCCGGGTCGCTGACGAGCTCCCGCCAGTCCGTGTACACCTTGGGCACGTCAAACTCCTCGCCCAGGCGCCGGGCCGCCTCCGGCCTGTGTTGGCAAATCGCCGCCACCTGGGCGCAGGGCACGCGCCGGGCCGCGTCCAGGTGCTGGCGTCCGATGAAGCCCATGCCGACAATTCCGATTCTTAGCTTTTTCATAGGCCCTTCACTCCTTTTCACTCATTATACAGCCTCCAGGAGGGATGACAATATATGGATTTATCCATTTTCCTTATCAAACCAGCGATGTTGGCGGGCCTCCTTCCCTCCCTCCGCCTGGAAAGGAGCGTGGGTTTCGGCAATAAAATCATGAACTTGCCCTATTGACGCTCCGCCCGGATGCCCCTACACTACAAGCAAACAAAGCCCTTCGCAGCAAGAACGAAGGGGATGCAAGCGCGCGGCGACTGTCCCAGGATGGGAGAAAGGACCCTATGAACAACAAGCTGAGCATCTACTATGCCTTTTTGGCCACATCGGACGATGTGGATTGGCTGGACTGCCTGCGCCGGGCCAAGGCCGCCGGGCTGGATGGCTTGGAGATGAGCGCCCCCAAGGTGCGGGCCCTGCCCCCGGAGGTCCGGGAGGACCTCGCCGGTGAAGCGGCGCGGCTGGGGCTCGCCCTCACCTTTGCTACGGCCCTGACGCCGGAAACGGATGTTTCCCATGAAAACCCCGCCATCCGGGCCGCGGGAATCCAAAGGCTCCAGGAGGATATCCGCATGGTGAGCGCCATGGGCGGCACAGCTCTTGGCGGGATTTTGACCGGGGTGGGAAAGCACTTCCCTCCCGGCATCGAAGGGGAGCGGGAGCCCGTTGTCCGGCGGGCCGCCCAGGCGCTGGGAGAGGCCGCCGAAACGGCCCGGACCTGCGGAATCAGCCTTTGCTTGGAAGCGGTGAACCGGTTTGAGTCGCCCCTGGTGAACACCTGCGCGGAGGCTCTCAGCGCGGTGGAAATGGCGGGCAGCCCTGCCCTTGGCGTGCTGCTGGATACCTTCCACATGAACATGGAGGAGGCCGACCCGCCCGGGGCCATCCGGCACGCGGGGCAAAGGCTGCTGCACTTCCACGCCTGCGAAAACGACCGCTCTTTGCCCGGGCATGGGCATATCCCCTGGAGGGCTATCTTCCGGGCGCTTCGGGACGCCGGGTACGGGGGCGTGATCGCCCTGGAGACGCTGCCCGGGCCTTACGGCTCCGTGGCCGGGCGCATGAACATCTGGCGCGTCCTAAGCCGGGACGTGGATGAGGAACTAGCCGAGGCCGTGGGCTTTTTGCGCCGGGAAATGGAGGCTGTGGAACATGACTGACCGGTATTCCTTCATTGCGGGGTCCCTATGCCAAACCGGGGACCGCTACCTGCGCTCCGGCTACAAGGAGGCGGCCCTGACCATCCCCCAGGTGCTGCGGTCCATGAACGAAAGGGGCGTGGCCCAGGGCGTGGAGCTGCACCACAGGGGCACGGAAACCCCGGCGGACGTGGACGCGCTTCGGGACGCGCTAGGGCCGCTGCGGGTGACCTATGTGAATGCCTGGACCTATGGGGAGCGCCAATGGCGGTTTGGTTCCCTGTCCGCCGCGGACAGGAGCACCCGGCGGGAGGCGGTGGCCCGGTGCAAGGCCGCCATCGGCTACGCCCGGGAGCTGGGGGCTCTGGGGGTAAGCCTGTGGCTTGGGCAAGACGGCTTTGACTACGCCTTCCAGACGGATTACCGGAGCCAGTGGGAGGCGCTCCTGGAGAGCTTGCGGGAGCTGTGCGACGATGCACAGGGCATGCCCGTGGCCCTGGAGCCAAAGGCCCGGGAGCCCCGCAACCGCTCGTTGATCGACACTGTGCAAACCGCGTTGCTGTTGCGCATGGAAAGCCGGCGGGAGAACCTGGGGATTACCGTGGATACCGGCCATGTGCTTTGCGGCGGCCAGGGCGCGGGGCCCTCTTTGATGCTGGCCATGCGCCACGAGGCCCTGTACAATGTGCATGTGAACGACAACTATGGCGCCTGGGACGACGACATGATCGTGGGCTCCGTTCATCTGAACGAGGCCCTGGAAATTTTCTATCTGCTGAAGAAATACCGCTACCAGGGCTACCTGTCCGTGGATATCTTCCCCTACCGGGAAGACCCCTTTGACGCCGTGGAGGAGAGCATCCGCTGCATGATGGACTATGACCGGGTGGTGGAGCGGCTGGGGGTGGAGCGCATCGACGGCCTGATCGCCGCCGGGGATGTGCCCGCCACGCTGCGGGCCCTTAGGCAGGCGGTATTTGGACCGGCCTAGAGGCCGGGGGGCGGGAGCGGAACGGCGGAACAGCGGCGCTCTCATTCCAGGGGTTGAGGTGGCTCCTGCGCAGTTGCCAGGGGATGGGAAAAGACGCAAAGCTCCCCCTCCCGCTGTCCCTGACGGCATCTTTTCTTCCGGCTGATGGCAACCGCCGCAATGGAAAAGGCGGAGCCGCCACATGCTCCATGGCCTATCTTTCCCCCTTCCATATCAAAAACAGCCAAAACCCACTCCAGCGTATTGCGGAGCGGGTTTTGGCTGACCACGCAGGGTGATCCAAACCCAAGGCAGGGCCTTGTGTTTTACAGAATCTCAATCACGCACATTTCGGCGGCGTCGCCACGGCGGGGCCCCAGCTTGTAAATGCGGGTGTAGCCGCCTGCGCACTTCTTTTCCTCATTGCGCTTCTTGAACTTGGGGCCGATCTCCCGAAAGAGCTTTTCCACCACGGGATATTTCACATCCTTGGTGCGCTCCTTGTAGTCGTCCTTGTCCTCGTCCTTCTTGCGGACATCCTTGAGCTCGTACAGGTAGGAGAGGATCATCCGGCGGGCGTGGAGCTTGCTGGGCGCGTCGTTGACGACGTTCAGCGTTACCAGCTGGCCCTTTTCGTTATGGGTTTCCTTGGTGACTTCCACGGTGTTGTCGCACTCGTTGATAGCCAAGGTGATCAAGCGCTCTGCAGCCCGGCGCACTTCCTTGGCGCGAGCCTCGGTGGTTTCAATACGGCCATACCAAATCAGGTTGGTAACCTGATTGCGGAGCAGCGCCTTGCGCTGGTCCGCCGGACGGCCCAATTTGCGTTGTGCCATGGGTACGTTCCTCCTTATGCACAAATAGGTGCTTACTCGTCGCTGGGGCGCAAGGAGAGGTTCAGGGCTTCCAGCTTCTGCTCCACTTCCTCCAGGCTCTTGCGGCCAAGGTTGCGAACCTTCATCATGTCTTCCTGGTTGCGCTGCACCAGCTCGGCCACCGTGTTGATGCCCGCGCGCTTCAAGCAGTTGTAAGCGCGAACGCTGAGGTCCAGCTCCTCGATGGTCATTTCCAGCACCTTTTCCTTTTTGTCGTCCTCCTGGTCGGCAAAGGAAACGGGCATCACCTGGTCGGTGAGGCTGACAAAGAGGCTCAGGTGCTCGGTCAGGATCTTCGCGGAAAGGCTGACGGCTTCGTCCGGCTGGACGCTGCCATTGGTCCATACCTCCAGGGTCAGCTTGTCGTAGTCGGTGATCTGCCCTACACGGGTGTCCTCTACGGTATAGTTGACCTTGCGGATGGGCGTGAAAATGGAGTCCATGGGGATGAACCCGATGGGCATATTCACGGACTTGTTTTTATCGGCGCTGACATAGCCGCGGCCCTTGTCCAGGGTCAGGGCCATCTGCAAATGGGCATCCTCGTTGAGGGTGGCAATGTGCAGGTCAGGATCGATAATCTCCAGTTCATCGTCCACGCCGATGTCCCCCGCCTTCACCTCCGCCGGGCCGCGAACGTCCAGAAGGACGGTCTTGGGCTGGTCGGAATAGAGCTTGGCGGAGAGGTTCTTGAGGTTGAGGATCATCTCGGTAACGTCCTCCGTCACCCCGGGAACCGTTGAAAACTCGTGCTGGATGCCGTCAATGGAGATTCCGGTCACCGCCACCCCGGGCAGAGAGCTGAGGAGCACACGGCGCAGGGCATTGCCCAAGGTGTGCCCGAAGCCGCGCTCCAGGGGCTCGATGATGAATCTGCCATACCGGTTGTCCTGGCTCATCTCTACGCACTCAATCCGCGCTTTTTCGATTTCGATCATTCGATGTACCCTCCTGTTTCAGGCCTGTTGTTTGAGGGAGAAGCGCACATGGTTAACGAGAGTAGAACTCAACGATCATGTTCTCTTGCAAGGTGAGGTCCACGTCATCCCGGGCGGGCAGCGAGGCGATGGTGGCGGTGAGGTTGGGAGCGTCGGTGGTGATCCACTTGGGTACCACGCGGCTGACGCCTTCCTTCACGACCTTGAAGTGCTCCATATCCTTGCGGGTGGAGCGTACGCTGATCACATCCCCCACCTTGGTACTGTAAGAGGGGATGTCCACCTTTTTGCCGTTGACGGTGATCAGGCCATGGGTAACGAACTGGCGGGCCTGGGCACGGCTGGAGCCCAACCCGGAGCGGTACACCACGTTATCCAGGCGCAGCTCCAACAGCTGGAGCAGGTTTTCGCCGGTAATGCCCTTCATGCCCGTGGCCCGGACAAAGGTGCGCTTGAACTGGCCTTCCATCAGGCCGTACGCGCGGCGGGCTTTCTGCTTTTCCCGGAGCTGAAGGCCATACTCGCTGGCCTTGCGCTGGCGGGCCTGGCCATGTTGGCCGGGAGGGGTGGGCCGAAGGGTCACCGCACACTTGGACGAGAAGCATTTTTCACCCTTCAAAAAGAGCTTGGTGCCCTCGCGGCGGCACATACGGCATACGGAATCGGTATATCTAGCCATAATTTTTGTACCTCCTCGATTCTCTTACACTCTTCTACGCTTGGGCGGACGGCATCCGTTATGCGGAATGGGTGTAACGTCTTTGATCATGTTGACTTCCAGGCCCGCGGCCTGGAGGCTGCGGATGGCGGCTTCCCGGCCGGAACCGGGGCCCTTGACATAGACCTCCACGGTCTTGAGGCCGAACTCCATGGCGGCCTTGGCGGCGGTTTCAGCGGCCATCTGGGCGGCGAAGGGCGTGGACTTCTTGCTGCCACGGAATCCCAGCCCGCCGGCGCTGGCCCAGCTCAGGGCGTTGCCGTTGGTATCGGTCAGGGTGACGATGGTGTTGTTAAAGGAAGAACGGATATGCGCTGCGCCACGTTCCACAAGCTTTTTCTCACGACGCTTGCGCGAAACCTTCTTTAACTTTTGCTTGGGTGCCATTGTGTTTATCCCTCCATGTTACATCAGCAATCGTTGGGCCCGCTTACTTGGTGGCCTTCTTCTTACCGGCGATGGTGCGCTTGGGGCCCTTGCGGGTGCGCGCGTTGGTCTTGGTGTTCTGTCCGCGAACGGGCAGGCTGCGGCGGTGACGAACGCCGCGGTAGCTGCCGATTTCCACCAAGCGCTTGATGTTCAGGGATACTTCCCGGCGAAGATCGCCCTCCACCTTCACATGATGCTCGATGTACTCACGAAGCTTGCTGATTTCCTGTTCGGTGAGATCCTTTACGCGGGTGTCGGGGCTGAGTCCGGTCTCTTTGATGATCTTCTGAGAAGTCGCCAGACCGATGCCGAAAATGTACGTAAGCCCGACTTCCACACGTTTTTCCCTGGGCAGGTCTACGCCCGCGATACGTGCCATGAGTATGTCCCCCTCCTGAATATGTTCACCATGCCCGCTAGGGCGAAGGGTCTCTTGAAGTTGGCCTTGTCCGCGTAGAGAGAGCGGAGCCGGGCCCAAGACCCCGCCTTTCGGGAATGCTCTTCACGGGCGTTCCCGATTTTTAGGATTCCGGGGCAACCACTATATGTAGTCCCTACCCTAGTATAGCATACTTTCCGGCCTGGAACAACACTTTTTTACAAGTATGAAGTCCATTCCGGTGGAAAATTTTCGTAAAATTGGGGTATCCGCAAGGGTAGGGACTACATATAGTGGTTGCCCCGGAATCCTAAAAATCGGGAACGCCCGTGAAGAGCATTCCCGAAAGTGGGTCCAGGCACAAAGTCCCTGGGGGATTCGGGGGCAGAGCTCCCGAACCGCTTCCCTTAGCCCTGCTTTTGCTTGTGCTTGGGATTCTCGCAGATCACCATCACGCGGCCTTTGCGGCGGATGATCTTGCACTTTTCACAAATCGGTTTCACCGAGGGACGAACTTTCATGCGGTTTACCTCCTTTGCCTGGGGCGGGAAGGCTCCCGCCGCAAAATCCAACCATCATCAACCCTTGCTGCGCCACGTGATGCGGCCCCGCGTCAGGTCGTAAGGCGACATTTCGATGGTTACTTTGTCGCCGGGATAAATGCGGATGAAGTTCATGCGCATCTTTCCCGAAATATGTGCCATGATCCGGTGCCCGCCGGGGAGCTCCACTTGGAACATTGCGTTGGGAAGCGCCTCGATAACCGTGCCTTCCATTTCAATGACATCACTCTTTGACAAGTGCGCATTCCTCCTTCTGGTTTTTGGGGGCCGGGCCCCCTTCCTGTCCTTGGCTTTGGGCGGCCTGCCCGGCCGCGTCCTGGGCGGCGGAAATCGCCTTGCGAACGTCGCTGTTGAGCAGGTGCTTGCCCTGGCTGAGGGCCTGGGCAATTTCCCGGGCTACATAGGGCGTGGCCCTGAGGTGCTTGAGGCGCTTTTTCTTGGGCTTTTCCAGCTTGCGCAACCCGCCGTCGGCCACAAGGGCGTGCTCCTGGTCCAAGCTCCCTACCACCACCATCCACCGGCCCTGGTCCCGCCCCTGTGTGGATACCGCCAACCGCCCCACGTCAAAGGGAATGATGGCCTTCACTTACGCTTCCTCCGTCAGGACAAACCCCGGAAAGGTGAGAAGCTCCGGCAGGCCTTCCTCGTTGATCACAAGGGTGTGCTCGTAGTGGGAGCAGAGGCTGCCATCGGCGGTCACAATGGTCCAGTTGTCCTCCAGCTCGTTGACATGGTAGTCCCCCATGGCAATCATGGGCTCCACCGCCAGGGTCATCCCCGGGCGCAGCTTCACGCCGTGGCCCGGTTTGCCAAAGTTGGGTACGCTGGGCTCCTCATGCATGTTGCGGCCGATGCCATGTCCGGTCAAATCCCGCACCACGCCGTAGCCGAAGCTCTCGGCGTAGGCCTGCACCGCGTGGCCGATGTCCCCTACATGGTTCCCCAGGACCGCCTTGCGGGCCCCCTTGAAGAAGCATTCCTCCGTCGCGTCGATGAGTTGCTGCTTTTCCGGGGAAATGGTGCCCACGCCTACGGTAAAGGCGCTGTCCGCCTGCCACCCCTCCAGCACCAGGCCGCAGTCGATGGAAATGATGTCCCCTTCCTTGAGAAACACGCTTTCCGAGGGAATGCCATGGACCACCTGGTCGTTCAGGGAGGTGCACAACGTGGCGGGATAGCCGTGATAGTCCAAAAAGGAGGGGATCGCCTTGTGCTTGCGGATCAGCTGCTCCGCGTACACATCCAGGGCGGCGGTGCTTACCCCGGGCTTGACGGCTTCCTTCAGCCGGCAAAGCACCTCGTAGAGCAAGGCTCCGGCCTTGCGCATCAGTTCCAGTTGCTGGGCGTTTTTCAGGTAAATCATCGGATCGCCTCAAGGGTCGCCAGGATCTGGGCGCTGATCTCCTCCAGGCTCCGGTCCCCGTCAATGTTTTTCAGGAGCCCTTTGGCTTGGTAGTAATCGATCAGGGGCGCGGTCTTTTGGTGGTAGACCTTCAAACGGCTTAGCACCGTTTCCGCCTTGTCGTCCTCCCGCTGGATCAGCGTCGCGCCGTCGGCGGAACAGGTGGTCTCCCCCTGAAGAAGATCCACATGATAGGGGGCTCCGCATTGGGGACAGCAGCGCCGCCCGGAAATCCGGTGCACCAGCACCTCGTCCTTCACCGCCAGGTTGATGACCGCGTCCATGGAGGCGATCTTCTCCAAGGCCTGGGCCTGTTCCACAGTGCGGGGAAAGCCATCCAGAATGTAGCCCTTCGCGGCGTCCGGCTGGGCCACCCGCTCCTGGACCAAGGCGATGACCACCTCGTCGGGAACCAGCTCTCCCGCGTCCATGAAGGCTTTGGCCTTCAGGCCCGTGGGGGTTCCTGCCGCGATGGCGGCGCGAAGCATGTCGCCCGTGGAGATCTGCGGAATCCCCAGCTTTGCGCAGATGATCTGCGCCTGCGTGCCCTTGCCCGCGCCGGGAGGTCCTAAAAAGATAATGTTCACGCAATCGCCTCCTTCATAGGTCGTTAGGTAAGCCCGCTTTTTTCGGCCGGATCCAGGACCACAGCCTCAATGATCCATTATAGCACAAAATGAAATCTTGCGCTCATTTTTTGGTTCAGGGACGCAGACCCACCCAACTCCCCGAAGCACTCAAAGCGCAGGGAGCCTTCGCTCCCTGCTGCTTTGGCGCGCGCTCCCTTAGGAGATTTTGTCATAGTTGCGGCTGACCAGCAGGTCGTCCAACTGCCGCTTGGTCTCCAGCACCACGCTCACGGCGATCAACAGGCTGCTGGCCGCGAAGGGGATTTGGGTGTTCAAGCTGCTGGTGGCCAAAGACGGCACGGTAGCCAAGACGGCCAGGAACAGCGCCGCGAACAGGGTCAAACGGCTGTTGATGCGCCGCAGGTAATCCACAGTGGGCTTTCCGGGCCGTACCGAGGGAACCGCGCCGCCCTGCTGCTGAATGTTCTTGGCAATGTCCTCGGGGTTGAAGGAAATGGAGGTATAGAAATACGTGAACGCGATAATCAGCAGCGCCGTCACCAGCATGTACCAGACGGAGCCGCCGTGCATATAGTTGGCCCACCATTTGTAGATTCCGCTTTCGGTTCCGCCCACCAACTGAATGATGGTGCCGGGGAAGGCCATGAAGGAATAGGCGAAGATCAAGGGCAGAACGCCCACGCTGACCACCTTCATGGGGATCACGGAATTCTGGCCGCCATACATCTTCCGGCCGGACACCCGCTTGGCGAACTGCACGTTGATGCGGCGCACGCCCAAATCCACGAAGGTCACCAGCACGATCATCACCAGCGCCAGGATGGTCACCGCCAGCAGCGTCAGCCAGGGGGTGATGGAGTTGGCGCCCAGGGCGGTGGAGATCATGTTGAAGAAACCGATGTACAGGTTGTTGATGATGCCCGCGAAAATCAGCAGGGAAATACCGTTGCCGATGCCTTTTTCCGTGATGCGCTCACCCATCCACATGGCCAGGGCGGTACCGCCCGCCATGCTCACGCCCACCAGCACCGTATTAAACCAGCCGGCCTTGATATAGCCCAGGCTTGCCACCAAGCCGATGGCTTGTACAACGGCAAGGCCCACGGTGACGTAACGGGTGATGGCGGCGATCTTCTTCTGGCCCTCGGGGCCGCTCTTTTGCAGCCGCTCCAGGGCGGGGATGGCGATGGTCAGCAGCTGCATGATAATGCTGGAGTTGATGTACGGGGAGATACCCATGGCCATGATGGTCATGTTGGAGAAGTTGTTGCCCGTCATCATGTTCAGCAGGTCCAGCAGCGGCAGTTGCATGTTGTTGGCGCTGCTCAACACCCTGGCATAGTCCACGCCGGGGGCGGGGATAACGCCTACCAGCCGGAAGAGCATCAGCATCAGGAAGGTATAGATCAGCTTCTTGCGAATGTCCTGAACCTTCCAAGCGTTGCGCAGGGAAGCCCACAGGCCTACCTTACTCATCGTCTTCGGCATCTCACTTCACCTCGGCTTTCCCGCCGAGGGCCTCGATCTTTTGCTGGGCGGTCTGGGAAAACTTGGCGGCCTGAACGGTGATCTTCTTGGTCAGATCCCCGTTGCCAAGGATTTTCACGCCGGCGAGGGTCTTCTTGACCAGACCGGCTTCCTTGAGCGTCTCCACCGTTACCGTCGCGCCGTTGTCAAAGATCTCCAATTGGCCCACGTTCACCGTGGCGTACTCCGTGCGGAAGATGTTGGTAAAGCCCTTCTTGGGGACGCGGCGGTACAGGGGCATCTGGCCACCCTCGAAGCCCGGGCGCTTGCCGCCGCCGGAGCGGGCCTTGGCACCCTTATGGCCCTTGCCGGAGGTTTTGCCCAATCCCGAACCCACGCCCCGACCGAGGCGCTTGGGCGCGGTGGTGGAACCCGCGGCGGGCCCTAACTCGTGCAATTTCATTGGGGTTTCCCTCCTTACATATCAGCGGTAACTTCCTTGGCGGCGTCAGCGGCTTTCTTGGCAGCCTTGGGAGCCGCTTCCTTCACGGCCTTTTCAGCCTTGGGGGCGGTTTCCTTCGCGGCCTTGGCCGCCTTGGGAGCCGCTTCCTTCACGGCCGCTTTCGCCTTCTCAGCCTTTTCCTTCACGGTCTTGGCCGCCTTGGGGGCCGCTTCCTTCACAGGCTTTTCCGCCTTCTGGACGGTTTCCTTCACGGCTTTCTCCGTGGCGGCTTTCTTCGCAGCCTTGGGAGCGGCCTTCTTGGCCACCTCGCCCTGAACCTCTTTCACTTCCACCATGTGCTGCACCCGGAAGATCTGCCCGCGAATGCTGGGGTTATCTTCCTTCTCCACGGTCTGGCCTACCTTGCGCAGGCCCAGGGCCGCCACGGTGTCCTTGTGCACCTTCAGGCTGGAGATGGGCGATTTCTTTAGCGTAATCAGCAGTTTCATGCGCGCCTACCTCCTTAGCCCAAAATTTCTTCCACGGTCTTGCCCCGGAGCTTGGCGACCTGCTCCGCGGAGCGAAGCTGGCGCAATCCCTCGATGGTGGCCTTGACCATGTTGATCTTGTTGTTGGTCCCGTAGCTCTTGGTGCGGATGTCCTTCACGCCCGCCAGCTCCAGCACGGCGCGGGCCGCGCCGCCGGCGATCACGCCGGTGCCCTCGGGGGCCGGCAGCAACACGACCTTGCCGGTGCCGAAATAGCCGGTGGTGTCGTGGGGGATGCTGGTGTTCACCAAAGGCACGGTGATCAGATGCTTTTTGGCATCCTCCACGCCCTTGCGAATCGCCTCGGAAATTTCGGCGGCCTTGCCCATGCCCGCGCCCACGCGGCCATTCTCGTCGCCTACCACGACCAGCGCGGAGAAGCGGAAGTTACGGCCGCCCTTGACAACCTTGGTAACACGGTTGACGGCCACGAGCTTCTCTTTAAATTCGCTGACCTGTTCCATGCGTTGCATGCGTTCGTCCTCCTTCTTAGAATTCAAGACCGGCTTCGCGGGCGGCGGCGGCCAGCTCGGCCACACGGCCGGCGTACACATAGCCGCCCCGGTCAAAGACCACGGTCTTGACGCCCGCCTTGGTCGCACGTTCGGCAATCAGCTTGCCAACGATCTTAGCAGCGCCCTTCTTGTCCACATCCTTCAACTGGGCCAGCACATCCTTCTCCTGGGTGGAGGCGGCGGCCAGGGTCATGCCCTTGGTATCGTCGATGATCTGGGCGTAAATGTTGTTCAGGCTGCGGTAGACGCACAGACGCGGCATATCCGGGGTGCCGCTGATCTTTTTGCGTACGCGGGCATGCCGGATGATGCGGTCCGCGTTACGGTCACGCTTCTTGTACATTCGCGTTCACTCCCCTTCTTCTTACTTGCCGGTCTTGCCTTCCTTGCGGCGGATCCGCTCGGTGTCGTACTTGATGCCCTTGCCCAGGTAGGGTTCGGGCTTACGCACGGCGCGGATATCGGCGGCAAGGTTGCCAACCACTTGCTTATCGATGCCCGAAACCACGATTTTGGTGGGAGCGGGCGTTTCGAACTTGATGTTCTCCGGGGCTTCAAAAACCACCGGATGGGAATACCCCATGTTCATGGTCAGCTTGTTCCCCTCGGCCTGGGCGCGGTAGCCGGTGCCCACCAACTCCAGGGTCTTGGAAAAGCCGGTGGTGACGCCCACCACCATGTTGTTCACCAGGCTGCGGTACAAGCCATGCATCGCCTTGTGGGGCTTGGCTTCGCTGGGACGGTTCAGCGTGAGAACGCCGTCTTCCTGCTTGAGGGTGATATCGGGATTTACCGCTTGGACGAGGGTGCCCTTGGGGCCCTTCACCGTCACGGTATTATGTTCGTCCACCTGCACCGTCACGCCCGCAGGGACTGTGATCGGAAGTTTTCCGATTCGAGACATTGTCTTTCCACCTCCATTGCGTGTCGGTTTACCAGATGTAGGCGAGCACTTCGCCGCCGACCATTTGCTTGCGCGCCTCCCGGTCCGTCATCAGCCCCTTGCTGGTGGAGATGATGGCGATGCCTAGGCCGCCCAATACCTTGGGCAGCTCCTCGGAGCGGGCGTATACCCTGAGGCCGGGCTTGGAAATGCGCTTCAGGCCAGCGATTACGGGCTGTTGCTTGCCGTTGACATATTTCAGGACGATCTTGATGTTCCCCTGGGGGCCGTCATCAATAAAATCAACCGATTTGACATAACCTTCCGCCAGAAGGATTTTCGCAATCGCTTTCTTAGCGTTGCTCGCGGGCATCACAACGGCGTCATGCTTGGCAATTTGCGCATTACGGATGCGGGTCAGCATATCGGCGATGGGATCATTCACAACCATGATGGAACCTCCTTCCGTTCTTCCCCGCTTACCAACTGGCCTTGCGGACGCCGGGGATTTGGCCCTTATAGGCCAGCTCTCTAAAGCAAATGCGGCAGATGCCGTATTTGCGAAGCACCGAGTGGGGACGCCCGCACAGGCGGCACCGGGTGTAAGCACGGGTAGAGAACTTGGGCGCTCTAGCCTGCTTGATTTTCATGCTTGTCTTGGCCACTGTCTTATTCTCCCTTCCCTCGCTTACTGAGCGTACGGCATGCCGAGCAGCTGAAGCAATTCCTTGCATTCCTCGTCGGTATTGGCCGAAGTGACAAAAATCATTTCCATACCGCGAATCTTTTCCACCTTATCATACTCGATTTCGGGGAAAAGGAGCTGCTCGCGGATGCCCAGCGCGTAGTTGCCGCGTCCGTCAAAGGCCTTGTCGCTGACGCCCCGGAAGTCGCGGACCCGGGGAAGGGCGATGTTCACCAGCTTATCCATGAACTGCTCCATGCGCTCGCCCCGAAGGGTCACCTTGGCGCCGATGGTCATGCCCTGGCGGACCTTAAAGTTGGCCACGGACTTGCGGGCCTTGGGCACCAAAGGCTTCTGCCCGGCGATGGTGGCCAGTTCCGCTACGGCGACCTCCAACCCCTTGGGGTTATCCTTGCAATCGCCCAGGCCCATATTGATCACGATCTTGTGAAGCCTGGGAACCTGGTTGATGTTCTTGTAGCCGAATTTCTGCATCAGGGCAGGCACGGCTTCCTTCAGGTACTTTTCCTTGAGTCTTGTAGCCATTTGCCGTCCCTCCCTCAGTCAATATCCGCTTGGCAACGCTTGCACACGCGGATAGACTTCATTTTTTTGGAGCCGTCCTCCCGGGTCACTTCCGCCACGCGGTGGCCCACCCGGGTGGCCTTGCCGCACTTGGGGCAGATCAGCATCACGTTGGAGGCGTCAATGCCGCGCTCCTTCTGGAAGATGCCGCCCGGCTGGCCCTGACGGCGGGGCTTCTGGTGCTTGGTCACATAGGCCACGCCCTCCACCACCACCCGGCCGGTCTTGGGGGTCACGGTCAGGACCTTGCCCTGCTTGCCCTTGATGCCCTCGGGACCGGAGATGACGACAACCTGATCCTTCGATCTTACATGAACTTTATTCATCTCTCGCCATCCTCCATCAAAGCACTTCGGGAGCCAGCGAGACGATCTTCATATAGTCCTTCTCGCGGAGCTCACGGGCCACAGGTCCAAAGATACGGGTGCCACGGGGCATTTTCTGGTCGTTGATAATCACGGCGGCGTTGTCGTCAAAGCGGATATAGCTGCCGTCGGGGCGGCGCTTTTGCTTGCGCATGCGCACGATAACGGCCTTGACCACTTCGCCCTTTTTCACAGTGCCGCCGGGGTTTGCGCTCTTGACGCTGGCGACGATCACGTCGCCGATAGAGCCGTCCCGGCGAAAGGAACCGCCAAGCACGCGGATGCACATGATTTCCTTGGCGCCGGAGTTATCGGCCACCTTCAATCGCGTTTGCGGCTGGATCATATCGTTTTCCCTCCTCGTTTGGAATCCCTCCGGGGTTGCCAGGGCTCTGCCCTGAACCCGCCAGGGCTCTGCCCTGGACCCTTCACCGCGTTGCGCGCGGGGGACGGGGGGTTAGTGAAATCTCTCTTGCTTACCCTTTTCACCCATAACCCGTTGGTGAATCAACATCACCGAAGCGGGAGAGGGGTACAGGGCGTAAGCCCTGGCAAGGGCCGCCCCCTGATTACTTGGCTTTCTCTAAGATCTCGACCAAGCGCCAGTGCTTGTCGCGGCTCAGGGGACGGGTTTCCATCACGCGCACCCGGTCGCCGATCCCGCACTCATTGTTCTCGTCGTGAGCCTTGAGCTTATTGGTGCGGTTCATGATCTTGCCATACAAGGGATGGCGCACGCGGGTCTTGATTTCCACTACGATGGTCTTATCCATCTTATCGCTTACCACCAAGCCCTCACGGGTCTTGCGAAGTCCTCTTTGTTCAGACATTGAAGCGGCTGCCTCCTTCTTAAAAGTCTAAGCCCTGTCAGCGGGCCTCTTTTTGTTCCAGTTGACGAAGGACGGTCATGCAGCGGGCGATATCACGCTTCACATTCTGGATGACCATGGTGTTTTGCAGCTGGCCCGTGGCAAGCTGGAAACGAAGGTTGAACAGCTCCGCCTTCAGTTCCCCCACCTTGCTTTCCAGCTCGGGTTTGCTCATGATCACAAGCTCTTTTGCCTTCATTCTGCCTCACCACCCGCTTCGGTTTTGTCATCACGCTTGATGAACTTGGTCTTCAGGGGGAGCTTGTGGGCCGCTAGGCGCAGCGCCTCCCGGGCGTCGTCCTCGGGCACGCCGATGAGCTCAAAGAGCACACGGCCCGGCTTTACCACAGCTACCCAGTACTCGGGAGAGCCCTTGCCGCTGCCCATGCGGGTCTCGGCGGGCTTTTCCGTCACAGGCTTGTCGGGGAAAATCTTGATCCATACCTGGCCGCCGCGCTTGGTGTAGCGGGTCAGCGCGATACGGGCAGCCTCAATCTGCTGGCTGGTGACCCAGGCGGGTTCCATGGCGACCAGGCCGTAATCGCCATACGCCAGGAAGTTGCCCCGCAGGGCCTTGCCCTTCATGCGTCCGCGGAAAACGCGGCGACGCTTGACTCTCTTCGGCATCAACATTGCTTATTTGCCTCCTTCGCTGCTAGCCGCCGCGGGCGCTTTCTTGGGCCGGGGGAGCTTTTGTCCCTTATACACCCATACTTTAACGCCCAGGCGGCCATAGGTGGTCTTGGCTTCCGCAAAACCGTAGTCGATATCGGCGCGCAGGGTTTGCAGAGGAATGGAGCCTTCGTGGTAGTGCTCGGTACGGGCGATATCCGCGCCGCCCAAGCGCCCGCTGACGCTGGTCTTCATGCCCTTGGCCCCCGCCCGCATAGCCCTTTGCATGCTCTGCTTCATGGCGCGGCGGAAGGAGATCCGCTTTTCCAGCTGCTGGGCGATGTTCTCGGCCACCAGCTGGGCGTTGGTGTCAGGCACCTTGATCTCCATGATGTTGATGTTGGCGGGCTTGCCCAGGAACGCTTCGATGTCGCGCTTGAGGGCTTCGATGCCCGCTCCGCCCCGGCCGATGATCATGCCGGGCTTGGCGGTGAAGATATTGACGGTGATGCGGCCGGAGCTCCGCTCAAT
Organism: Candidatus Limiplasma sp.; assembly: GCA_034927815.1. Classification (GTDB taxonomy): domain Bacteria; phylum Bacillota; class Clostridia; order Christensenellales; family Aristaeellaceae; genus Limiplasma. The sequence continues at coordinate 33,238 of JAYFPK010000020.1, read as the reverse complement.
ATCGATGTGGCTGATGCCGGTGGAATAGTACTTTTCCTTGAGCAACTGCCGAAGCTTGTAATCCTCGACGAGGTTGTTCGCAAAATCTTTTTTTCCGGCGTACCAGCGGGTGCTCCAGTTGAAGATCACGCCAACGCGAGCACCGTGGGGATTTACTTTCTGACCCATTGATAAACCTCCCTTGGATTACTTTTGGTCCAGCACCACGCTGATGTGGCTGGTGCGTTTGAGCATCGGGGACGCGCTGCCGCGGGAACGGGCCACGTAGCGCTTCAGCGTGGGGCCGGGGTTGGCGAACACTTCGGCCACGTAGAGGGCCTTGCGGTCCATCTCGTTATTGTTCACGGCGTTGGCGATGGCGCTGGTGAGCAGCTTGTGCACCACGGGAGACGCCGCCTTGGGGGTATACATCAGGATTGCCAGGGCCTCGTCCACATTCTTGCCGCGGATCAGATCGATGACGATCTTGACCTTGCGGGAAGAGATGCGCACGTACCGGGCATGGGCGGCAGGGCGTGTGTCACGGGCCGCCATGTGGGCCTCAGCCTTCCGCTGGGAATTGGATGCCATAGGGACTCACTCCTTCCGCTTATCTCTTGCCGGTGGACTTTTCACCGGCATGGCCGCGATAGGTCCGAGTGGGGGCGAACTCGCCCAGCTTGTGACCTACCATGTCCTCGGTGATATAGACGGGAACATGCTTCCTGCCGTCATGCACGGCGATGGTATGTCCCACAAAATCCGGGAAGATGGTGGAGGCCCGGGACCAGGTCTTGGCCACTGCCTTCTTGCCCGATTGATTCATCTCTTGGATGCGCTTCAGCAGCGTATCGCTGACAAAGGGGCCCTTTTTGATGGAACGACTCATAGTAGGGTTTCCTCCTTCCTTTCTCGCCCGCCCCACGGCTGCGCCGCGTCGCGGGTACGCGCTTCATTTTGCTTCGCAAAATTTCGGGCGCTGGTCGCCCTGCGGGCGACCTTATGGCTGCCAGCGCTTACTTGCCCGCGCGCCTCACGATCATCGAATTGGAATACTTCTTGTGCTTGCGGGTTTTCAGGCCCAGCGCCACCTTACCCCAGGGGGTAACGGGAGCAGGCATACCCACGGGGCTCTTGCCCTCGCCGCCGCCGTGCGGATGGTCGCAGGGGTTCATGACCACGCCACGGACGCTGGGACGCCAGCCCATGTTGCGCTTGCGGCCGGCCTTGCCGATGCGGACGTTCTCGTGGTCGGAGTTGCCCACAGTGCCGATGGTAGCCATGGCGTTCATGGGCACCTTACGCACCTCGCCGGAGGGTAGGCGCACTTGGGCGTACTTGCCTTCCTTAGCCATGAGCTGAGCGGAGTTGCCCGCGGAGCGGACCAGCTGGCCGCCGCGGCCGGGCTTGATCTCCACGTTGTGGATCAGCGTGCCCACGGGGATGTTCTGGATGGGCAGCGTGTTGCCGGGCTTGATGTCGGCGGTTTCGCCGCTGATGACGGTATCCCCCACCTTCAGGTCCAGGGGAGCCAGGATGTAGCGCTTCTCGCCGTCCACGTAGTGCAGCAGGGCGATGAAGGCGCTGCGGTTGGGATCGTACTCGATGGTGGCAACCTTGGCCGGGATGTTCAGCTTATCGCGCTTGAAGTCGATAATGCGGTACTTGACCTTGTTGCCGCCGCCCTGGTGGCGAACGGTGATTTTGCCTTGCTTGTTGCGGCCCGCGTTCTTCTTCTTGCTTTCCAGCAAGGAGCGCTCGGGCTTGTTGGTAGTGATCTCCTCGTACGTCAGCACCGACATAAAACGGCGGGCGGGCGAGGTCGGCTTATAAAGTCTGATAGCCATGATATCTTGTCCTCCCTGCTTTACTCGGCCATGCCTTCGAAGAACTCGATGGGCTTGGAGTCCTCACTGAGGGTTACATAGGCCTTCTTGATTTCCCGGGTACGGCCGGAGGTCTTCCCCTGGCGCTTGATCTTGCCAAGAGTGCGCAAGGTGTTCACCTTATCCACCTTGATGCCCTTGAAAATGGCCTCCAGCGCCAGCTTGATCTCGGTCTTGTTGGCGGTTCTGAGCACTTCGAACACGTACTTCTTCTCCGGGAAACCCGCGTAGGTCTCCTCCGTGAGCACGGGGCGAAGGATCACATCATGAGGATCTTTCATGCGTATACCTCCTCTACACCCTTCAAAGCGTCCTGGGTGAGGATGATCTTGCCAGCCTTCAGGATGTCGTACACGTTCAGGGTGTTGACATAGCTGGTGGTAAGCTTGGCCAGATTCCCGGAAGCCCGGACGACGGCCTCGTCCCGGCCCGGCAGCACCAGCATGGCGCTGGTTTCCAGCTTCAGGTCGCTGACGAACTTCGCCATCAGGCGGGTCTTGGCTTCCTTGAGCTGGATGGAATCCACCACGATGATGTCCCCGGCGTTGAGCTTGCTGGTCATGGCGCTCTTAAAGGCCAGGCGGCGGACCTTCTTGGGAACATTGATCACATAATCCCGGGGCTTGGGAGCGAACACAACGCCGCCGTGCTTGAACTGGGGCGCGCGGTTGCTGTGGTGCCGGGCGTTGCCGGTGCCCTTTTGGCGGTAGATCTTCCGGCCGCCTCCGCGAACCTCGCCGCGGGTGAGGGCGCTTTGGGTGCCCTGACGCTTGTTGGCCAGAATGGAGCGCACAACCAGATGCATGGCGGCGACGTTCACAGGGGCCGCGAAAATCTCTTCGCTGAGCTCCACTTCGCCGATGGCCGCGCCTTCCATGTTATACAGTGCAGTCTTTGGCATGGTTTTGATTTCCTCCTTCAATCAGGGTTTTGGGGGCCGCTCCTTCCTGGGAAGAGGCGGCGCTGGCCGGGCTGTGTCCCGGCTGACGGGCGGGGCTTGGCGCTTACGCCTTGCAGCTGTCGCGCACGATAAGCAAGCCGCCGTTGGGGCCGGGTACCGCACCCTTGATGAGGAGCAGGTTGCGCTCGGCGTCCACCTTGACGATTTCCAGGTTCTGGATGGTCACGCGCTCCACGCCGTAATGTCCGGGCATGTGCTTGTTTTTGAACACGCGGGAGGGATCGGAGTTTGCGCCCATGGAGCCGACGCCCCGGTGATACTTGGAGCCGTGGGCCATGGGGCCGGTGTGCTGGTTCCAGCGCTGAATGGTGCCGGTAAAGCCGTGGCCCTTGGAAATGCCGCACACGTCGATTTTTTCGCCGGCTTCAAACTGGGACACGGTGATTTCATTGCCCACTTCCATATCGGCGGCGTTGTCCAGCTTCAGCTCCCGCAGATGGCGGGCCGGAGCCACGCCGGCCTTGGCAAAGTGGCCGTTAAGGGGCTTGTTGACCAGCTTCTTGGCCCGGTTCTCGGGGAGGGTGTCAAAGCCTACTTGCACGGCGTCATAGCCGTCGGATTCGGTGGTTTTCTTCTGCACCACCTTGCAGGGGCCTGCCTCCACCACGGTCACGGGTACGAGGCGGCCATCGTCGGTGAAGACCTGCGTCATGCCGATCTTCTTGCCTACAATCGCTTTTTTCATGATCGTCGTACCTCCTGCTTTAATTGTTCAGCTTGATTTCGATTTCAACGCCCGCAGGAAGATCCAGCTTCATCATGGCGTCTACCGTGCGCGGATTGGGGTTATGGATGTCGATGAGGCGCTTGTGGGTGCGCATCTCGAATTGCTCGCGGCTATCCTTATACTTGTGGGGCGCGCGCAGGATGGTCACAATCTCCTTCTCCGTGGGAAGGGGGATGGGGCCCGATACCCTTGCGCCGGTCCGTTTCGCGGTTTCCACAATCCGCTCGGAGGACTGATCGATCAGGTTGTGCTCATACGCCTTGAGCTTGATACGGATCTTCTGGTTGGCCATTTGCTTACCTCCTTGACTTTCGTCTCAAGTACACCGCTCCGTGCGTGTCCATCCGCGAGCCTCTTCCTGGTCGTCCCATGGCTCCGGTCGTCTCCGCGCAGACGCGGCGTCTCAAGTCCGTCGCCCGATTGCCGGGCTGGTCCACGATAATTACCCGCCATGGCCATGGCGGCAACTTACCGCTTCATCCCTAAACAGACAGCGTTGCTATTATACGGCATGTCATTTTTGAATGCAAGGGTTTTTCACAGAAAAAGTGAAATATTTTTGCTTTCTATGGTCCCAAAGCGATATAAAATACCAGATATAGGATTCGGTTGTGAACATGCCTCCGTGTGTATCTATATTTCCATCAAAAAATCCTCTCCGGGCAGTAGCGCCAAAAACCATCCGGAAAGAAAAGCCCGTTCTGGACGCACGGGGCCAGGCCCCCGGCCCGTTACAGCGCGTTGCCGGTGGTGAGCAGATAAACGATATAATAGATGCCGGAACCCAGATGCCACAGCGCCAGGGCCAGCCGGATTCCAAGCCCCGCCAATGCCCGGCCCGCAGGCTTTTCCCCGCCCGCTTCCCTCCGGCGTTGGGTCCAGTCCCCCAGAAATTCCGTCAGCGCCATCACCCAGAGCATCAAGGACGCGCCCATCATGCCCCAGCCGAAGTTGCCGTCGCTGGCCCTGCGGCCGTCCTCCCCCAGGATCAGGTATTCCACCACGCTCACGGCGAAAAAAAGCACCGTCAGCGCCATCAGGGGGTCCTTCCCCCGGCCCGGGCGGCGGAAGCACAGAAGCTGCGCCAGGGGAAAAGCCCCGATCAGCAGCACGGCCAGCAGCCCCCGCCCCAGCTTCCCCCAGGACATCTCCAGCACCATATTTCCCTGGGAGGGCACGATGATGCCAAAGTAATACAGGTACTGGACTATCATGAACGCCACGGCGGGCAGCACCGCCAGGATCACCTGGAGGAAAAAGCGGCTGTTTTTCGGATGCCTGATCCACTGGGCCAGAAAGTACAGGCAGGCGGCAGGCAAAAAGGCTTGCATAAAGGTGGGCTTCGCCAGGAGGCTGCCCAGCAGCAGCGCGCCCAGCGCCGCGGCCTTTTTCCAGGGCAGCAGCGCCCTCTCCCCCATCCGGGGCAGCAACGCCTCAAACTCCGCGTAGCAATGGGCCGTGTAGGGGGCGCACAGCAGCATGAACACCATGGCGATGATCTGGGTGGGGCTATGCCAGGTGTTGGGCGTGCCCGCGCCGAGGTAGACGTAAGGGTTCACCCAGGGCACCCACAGGGCGGCTACCACCGCCGCCGCAAAGGCCGCCAGGGTGATGGCACGGCGGTTGAGCCTTTCCCCCAGATATGCGGTGAGAAGCCTGTGGATCAGCCACAGTTCCAGGGTTTTCAGCAAGGCCGTCACCAGGGCCGCCGCCAGCTTGGTGGGCACGGAAAAGAGCATTACGAACGCCACCAGCCCATGCCACAGGGGATGGGCCCCGTGGCGCAGGAAGGTGCGGGGCTGCAAAAAATCCCCCTCCGCGGCCCAGGTGGCGTGGATGCTCAAATCGCTGGCGCCGCGCAGCGCCAGGGCGTAGAACACCGCAAAGCTCAGCGCCAGCATGGCGCCCAGAGAGACCCATTTCCAGAGATCGCCTTGGGCGGCTCCCTGCGGCCGCCGCAAGGGATTAGGGGCGATCACGGGCCGGTCAGTTTTCATCGGATTGCACATGCCGGTATACCTTCGCCTCCGGGCCGTCATCCACCCGCTCGTAGCCCTCCACCACGATCTTCAAGTGGTCCGTGAGGATCCAGCGGCTTTTGCCAGTGGTCTCCGGGGTGAACCAGCCGTAAAACAGCCCCATATGCGCATCAATTTCGGAAATGGTCTGCAAGGTGCAAAGGTCGGCCCGGATGGTATTGCCCCAGGGGCTTTCCGCCTGGGGATCATAGACGATGGCCTCGCAGGCAGCCTGCGCCCGCTCGGTATAGGGCTGCTTGGTGAAGCGGTATTCGTCCCCATAGGCTCCCTGGACGGGAAGGACCGCCAGCCACGCGGCCATCGCCATGCTCCCCGCCAGGGCCAGGGCCGGCAGCGCCTTGCGCCGGCCGAGGGCCATCACCGCCGCCGCCCCCCACAGGAAGGGGGCCAGGGTGCGGAAATCGCTCCAGTCGTTGGTTTCATAGATCATCACCACCACGGCGAAGGGAAGAAAGAGCATAAGAAAGCAGCCCAGGTGCAGCTTGTCCAAGCCAAAGCCCACCCGCCAGCGCCTTTCCTTTTTCTCCAGCCGCAGGAAGGTTCCCCCCAGGGAAAGGGCCATGGCGGCGGTGTAGAGCCAATGCATTGCGTCCTGCATGGGGCTGTCGGTGGGACGGATGAAGTAATCGTAGAGGTTGGCTTTGGCGTGGCTGAAAAACATCTGGAAGAAGGTGGCCGCGTCCTCGGCCCGAAGCCAATTATAAAGGAAGCCCGCGGGATAGGGGGCGGTGAGGGCCGCGCCCAAGAGGTACAGCACAGCCGAAAGGACCAGGGCCAGCAGGCTGTATAACACCGTCTTTTTGGAAAAGCGGTTTCCGCCGCCCAGCCAGACCAAGGGCAGGAACAGGACAAAATAAGAGATGCGGTATAGGCAGACAAACACCACCGTCACCCAGGCCAAGGCGAAGGAGACCTTCCCCCCCGTCCTGTGGGAACGGAGCAAAAAGGCCACATAAAACATCAGCAGTCCATAGTTCGCCATCTCGGTCATGGAGGTCACGCAATACAGCACCGCGGGAACATAGGCCATCAGCAGCCCCGCCATAAACAACGCCTGGCCTGCCTTTGGCTTCACCAGGAGGCACAGGGCCAAAGCCCCCAAAGAGACCCACAGGGCGTTATAGATCACGATGCTGTGGAAGTTCAGCCCAAAAACCTTGGCAAAGCCGCCATAGAGCAACAGCGGCGTCAGCCCATGGACGCTGAGGGTGCCCACCGGAGCCGGATACTCCCCGATCCCGCTATATCCCTTGGGCAGGCCCACATGAATCCAGCTGAACAGGTTGCGCCAGTAATCCATCTCGTCGCTCCAGACGGGGTAGGCGGCGAAGGCGTTCTTTCCAATAAATAAGGAGATGATCCCCATCTGCAAAAAAGGGGACAATATGAGCAGCGCCCAGGCGGCTAAAGTCCAAAACCGCTTTCGGCTTTCCATGGTTCGCAAATCCTTCATCTGCCGTATCAACCTCGCTCCCTCATCCCGGCGGCAAACCCGCGAACCGGCGCAAGCCATCCGTTTCATGCAGTATACCATGATCCGGGCTTCGGGGGCAAGGCTGGCCTTGGGGCTGTGCGCTTTTCCCGGGCTGGGAAGGGTATGATTCTCTTCCGGGATGGTATGATTTGACTTGGATTGCCGTTGGTAAAGAGGATGCTTTTTTGCCGTAGAGGGGGATAGCGCTTTTACCGTAATGATCTGATTGCTTTCCTTGCCACAGGAAACGAGTCCGTTAGGGGGCCGGGGGGATTTCCGGTTTCTCTTTCGCCCGCCCCAGGGCTACGCCCTGGGGCGGGTACGGTTCAGATCAATCGTCGCGGTCTTCCCTACCGTTTGACCGCTCGCTTATCTTCCCACTGCGGGTCGCTGGCCCTTCGGGCTGTGATCCGGCCTTTTGGTCGTCGCAGTCTTCACTACCATTCGGCTGCCTGCCTCAAGCCCCACCTCTCTCGCTTTTGCCTTCGGCCAAGGGCCCACTGGGCCCACGCTCACTAGCGATGCCACCGGGCCCATGCTTTTTTCCGTGTGATTCGCTGCCTTTGGTCGCTAGTCGGGCCTGCGGCCCTCCCTCATTTCCCCCCAAGGCCCCCTATCAACCCCTTTTCCCCCTGTGAGCAGAGGGATATCCTTAAAACTATTGCCGCGACTTATGAAAAGACGCCAGGCTTGTTTTGGAGCCTGTCCGCAAGCCGTGAAACCTTCCTCTTGATAGATAAGACAGCACGTCATGGCCCCCCGCGTTGCCAATCTCCTTCCAGTGTGATATCATGCGGGCACAAGAGTTTCCGCCGGAGGCAGCGCGCTTTCGGGCCTGGTAAGGGGATGGGCTTCTTGGAGCCGAAGTATCAATGGGTGGCGGACGTGCTGCGCAAGGAGATCGCCTCCGGCGCTTTTCAGGATGGGCAGGCGCTGCTGACGGAATTGGAGCTGAAGGACCGCTTTGGGGTCAGCCGCCAGACCGTGCGCCAGGCCATCTCCTTGCTGGAGGCGGACGGTTTGGTGCACCGCCGCCGGGGCAGCGGCACCTACGTCACCCACGGCCCCCGCAAGCATGGCTCCGTGCTGAACGTGGCAGTGATCACCACCTATATTACCGACTATATCTTCCCCTCCATCGTACGGGGCGTTGAAAGCGTACTATCCACGGAAAACTGCGTCATGAGCCTGTCCGCCACCTACAACAGCCCGGAGCGGGAGCGGGCCTTGTTGCTGCGGCTGTTGGAAACGCCGCTGGACGGGCTCATTGTGGAGGGCACCCAGACCGCCTTGCCCAACCCCAATACCGCCCTGTATGAGAAGCTTTGGGAAAGGAACATCCCCCTGGTGTTCATCAACGGCTACTATCCCCAGCTTCCCCAAGCCGTGCATGTGGTCACCGACGATGAGGCGGGGGGCTCGCAGGCAGCGGAAATCCTGCTGGAGGCGGGGCTGACTCGGCTGGGGGGCGTCTTCAAAAGCGACGATATGCAAGGCGTGCTGCGCCATGAAGGCTTTATGAAAGCGTTGAGGGCCCGGGGCCTTTCCCCGCGCCCCCAGGATGTATGCTGGTTCTCCACCGGGAACAAACCCCGCTTTTTGTTGGAGGAGCCGGGAAAATCCTTCCTGGATTCCTTGGGCGGCCGGGTGGAGGGCCTGGTCTGTTACAATGACGAGGTGGCCTTGCAGCTTCTGGAACAGCTGGCCCTGCGGGGCCTGTCCGTGCCGGAGGATTTGTCCTTGGTGAGCTTTGACAACAGCGCCTATGCCGCCGTCTGCTCCCCCAAGCTCACCTCCCTCTCCCATCCCAAGGAGGCCTTTGGCCGGGAGGCGGCGGGAAAGCTGCTGCGGATGATGCGGGGCCTTGGGGAGAAAAGCGCCGTTTTGCCCTGGGAATTGGTATGGCGGGAGAGTGTGAAGGGGTAGGGACGGCCGCCTACCGGCCCTTTTCTCTTCCCGGGGTCACATTCTCCATTGCCCCCGCCTCCAGAATCTGGTATACTAATTTTATCAAAATTGGTACGTACAACTTTCCCCGCCCTTCCCATTTTTATTCCGGAAAGGAGACCCTTTATGAGCAAATACACCATCGGCATTGACTACGGAACCCTCAGCGGCCGGGCGGTTTTGGTGGATGTGGCCACGGGGGCGCAAATCGCCAGCGCCACCTTCGACTATCCCCACGCCGTCATGGACGAGACCCTGCCCAGCGGCAAGAAGCTGGGCCACGACTGGGCCTTGCAATTTCCCCAGGACTATGTGGACGTGCTGACCCATACCATTCCCCAGGTGCTCAGGGACAGCGGCGTCAGCCCCGAGGACGTCATCGGCCTGGGCACGGATTTTACCGCCTGTACAGTGCTGCCGGTGAAGGACGACGGCACGCCCTTGTGCGACCTGCCGGAGTTCGCCGACAACCCCCATGCCTACGTGAAGCTGTGGAAGCACCACGCCGCCCAGGACAAGGCCAACCGGCTCAACGAGACCGCCGCCCAACGGGGAGAGAAGTGGCTGAACAACTACGGCGGCAAAATCTCCAGCGAGTGGCTCTTCCCCAAGCTCTGGCAGATTTTGGACGAGGCTCCGGAAGTTTACCAGGCCATGGACCACTTTGTGGAAGCCGCGGACTGGATCGTCTGGCAGATGACCGGGGTGCAGACCCGCAATAGCTGCTGCGCGGGCTACAAGGCCATCTACAACAAGGCCACGGGCTACCCCAGCAAGGATTTCTTCAAGGCCCTGGACCCCCGCCTGGAGAACGTCATCGCCGAAAAGCTCAGCTGCCCCGTCACCTCCTTGGGGGAGAGGGCCGGGGGCCTTACGGCGGCCATGGCCGCGAAGCTGGGCCTCAAGGAAGGCACGGCGGTGTGCGTTGGCAACGTGGACGCCCATGTCTGCGTCCCCGCCGTGGGCATCGACGGCCCCGGCAAGATGCTGGCCATCATCGGCACCTCCACCTGCCATATGATGATGGGTACCCGGGAGTGCCAGGCGCCCGGCATGTGCGGCGTGGTGCAGGACGGCATCATGCCCGGCTTCCCCGGCTACGAGGCGGGCCAAAGCTGCGTGGGGGACCACTTTGCCTGGTTTGTGGAAAGCTGCTGCCCCGGGGAATACCGGGAGGCGGCCAAGGCCGCGAATATGGGCATCCATGAGTATCTCACCGGGCTGGCCTCCCGGCAGAAGCCCGGGGAACACGGCCTGCTGGCCCTGGACTGGTGGAACGGCAACCGCAGCATATTGGTGGACGTGGACCTGACGGGGATGATGCTGGGCATGAACTTGCAGACCAAGCCCGAGGACATGTACCGGGCGCTGCTTGAGGCCACGGCCTACGGCACCCGCATGATCGTGGAGAATTACCGGGAGCATGGGGTGGCGGTGGACGCCTTCTATGCCAGCGGCGGCATCTCCCAGAAAAACCCCCTGATGATGCAGATCTATGCCGATGTGCTGAACATGGACATCAAGATCGCCGGGGCGGCCCAGGGGCCGGCCTTGGGCAGCGCCATCTTCGCCGCGGTGGCCGCGGGCAAGGCCGCCGGCGGGTATGACGATGTGTTCACCGCCGCCCGGGTCATGGGCCAGGTGAAGGATTTGGTCTACAAGCCCATCGCCGCCAATGCGGCCGTATATGACAAGCTCTTTGCCGAATACCGCGCCTTGCACGACTACTTTGGCCGGGGCGCAAACGACGTGATGAAGCGGCTCAAGGAGCTGAAAAAGCAAGTGACCCAATAAGGAGCGGCGGGGCCGTCCCACCCATGGCGCGGCCCCTGCGCCAACCCATCATAAAGAAGGAGGTCCTTTCCATGAAGCTTCCGCAATACGATTTCTGGTTTGTCTGCGGCACCCAGACCCTCTACGGCGACGCGGTGATCCGCCAGGAGGAGGAGCATTGCAAGATCATGATCGACGCCCTGAACCAGGATGAAGCCATCGTGGGGAACCTGGTATTCAAGGGGGCCGTGGTGGACAGCCAGTCCATCACCGATATCATCGTGAAGGCCAACGCCGACCCCAACTGCGCCGGGATCATCGCCTGGATGCACACCTTCAGCCCCAGCAAGATGTGGATCAGCGGCCTCACCAAGCTCCAAAAGCCCTATCTGCACTGGAACACCCAGTTTTCCCGGGACATCCCCTGGCAAAGCATCGACATGGACTACATGAACCTGAACCAGTCCGCCCATGGGGACCGGGAGCACGGCTACATCGGGGCGCGGCTGCGCCTGCCCCGGAAGGTCATCGCGGGCCATTGGGAGAGCGGCAAGATCCGGGGCCGCATCGGCCATTGGATGCGCAGCGCCATCGGCGCGTTGGAAAGCCGCCGCCTGAAGGTCTGCCGCTTTGGGGACAACATGCGGGACGTGGCTGTCACTGAGGGCGACAAGGTGGAAGCGGAGATCAAGCTGGGCTGGAGCGTCAACACCTGGGGCGTAGGCGATTTGATCGCCCGGGTGGAGAAGGTGACCGAGGCCCAGGTTGACGCGAAGATGGCCGAGTACCGGCAGAAGTACGACATCCGCACCGATAACCTTCAGGCCGTGCGCTACCAGGCCAAGGAGGAGGTGGCCCTGGAGCAGTTCCTGCTGGAGGGCGGCTTCGGCGCCTTTACCGACACCTTCCAGGACCTCCAGGAGCTGGAGCAGCTCCTGGGCCTGGCTACCCAAAACCTCATGGGCAAGGGCTATGGCTTCGGCGGCGAGGGGGACTGGAAAACCGCCGCCTTGGACCGGATCATGAAGCTCATGGCCCAGGGCCTCCCCGGCGGCACCGCCTTCATGGAGGATTACAGCTACCACATGGACCCTGAAAACGAGGGCATTTTGGGAGCCCACATGCTGGAGGTGGACCCGGCCATCGCCGCGGACCGCCCCTGGATCGAGGTGCACCCCCTGGGCATCGGGGACCGGAAAGACCCCGCCCGCCTATGCTTCAACACCGGCGAGGGCCCGGCCATCGTAGCCACCTTGGTGGACATGGGGGACCGTTTCCGCATGATCGTCAACGACGTCCAGGCCTGCGCTCCCTTTGAGGATATGCCCAAGCTGCCCACCGCCCGGGTGATGTGGAAGCCCCTGCCGGACCTGTCCACCTCCGCCGAAGCCTGGATCATGGCGGGCGGCGCACACCACACCGTCCTCAGCTACGCTTTGGATGCGGAGCATATGCGGGACTTCTGCGAGATCATGGGCATTGAGTTCATCCATATTGGCAAGGACACCACCATTCCCCAGCTTGCCAAGGAGCTGCAATGGAACGACATCGTATGGCGGATTCGCGGATAAGGAGGGATGCCCATGGTAAAGGAGCTGAAAGAACAGGTATACCAGGCCAACATGCTGCTGCCCAAATATAAGCTGGTGACCTTTACCTGGGGCAATGTCTCCGGCATTGACCGGGAAAAGGGGCTCTTCGTCATCAAGCCCTCCGGGGTTCCCTATGAAAAGCTCACCCCCGGCGACATGGTGGTGATGGACCTTCAGGGCAACAAGGTGGAGGGTTCCCTGAACCCCAGCAGCGACACCCCCTCCCACATGGAGCTGTACAACCGCTTTCCCTCCGTCGGCGGCATCGTCCACACCCACAGCCCCTGGGCCACCACCTGGGCCCAGGCGGGCCGGGAAATCCCCCCCTATGGCACCACCCACGCCGACTATATTTACGGCCCTGTGCCCCTCACCCGCTTCCTCACCCAGGAGGAGGTGGAGCGGGGCTACGAGCTGGAAACCGGCAAGGTCATTGCATCCCACTTTGAGGAAGCCGGGCTGAGCCCCGTATCCGTTCCCTGCGTGCTGGTGCGGGGCCACGGCCCCTTCGCCTGGGGCGCAGACCCCCAGGCCGCCGTGGAGGCCGCCGTGGTGCTGGAGCAGGTGGCTAAAATGGCCTGGCGCACCGAGGCCTTGCCCCTCTCCCAGCCCAGGGAAAGCCTTCCCTCCTACGTGCTGGATAAGCACCACTTCCGCAAGCACGGGCCGGGCGCGTATTACGGGCAGAAGAAGTGATGGGGGATGCTTGGGGGCTGCGCTGTGCGCGGTCCAATAAGGGAACCCAGCTAGGATTTTCAAAAATACGGGAGCGCTCCGCCAAACGCGGGGCGCTCTTGCGTGCTATTTCCCTTTTTCGGCGGGCTTGGGCGGGTTCTGCTTCCCAGGGCGCAGCAGCGTTACATTTACCGCCTCCGCGTCCAGATACATGGCCTCCGTTTGTTTTTGCGCTTCCTGTAAAATGGTGATGGCCCGGGTCATGGACTGGAATAAGGCAATATACATTTCTTTGTAATCCGGCACAGAAACACCTCTTTGCTCCGCAACTAGAGCAATTATACCCTAGCCGCTTTGTATAATCAAGTCATCTCGCTCTGAAACTAGAGCGCAGGGCAGGTGACTCTTTTGGCGCAAAGCATCAAGGCTGACCAAATCATCGGTGGGAATATCCGCAAAGCCAGAACCGCTTTGCGGATGACCCAAGGGGAGCTTTCCGCCAAAGTACAGCTGTTGGACTGCGATATCTCCCGGGGCACCCTGGCAAAAATCGAGGCGGGCATCCGGCATATTTCCGTAGCGGAAATCAACGCCATCAAGGAAGTCCTGGGCATGCGGTACGAGGATTTTTTTATGTCTGACTAACCCATTTGCGCCGGTCAACAGGACTCATACAAAAAAGCCCAAAGGGCCGCATCCTTCCCTTTCTTCACAGCGAATGGGAACGGTCCCGCCAGCGATGGCGCTTCGGATACCCCTTGGCGCTTTCCCACCGCTTTGCCATAGCCATCATCCCAGCGCAGGATGATTCCATGGGAATGCCCGGCGCCTTTCCCTGGGCGGCTGCAGCGCCGGGAGGATGAACAGGGCTCTCAAAAGCGCTCTTTCCCCTCATAGCCCCTCCTTGCCGAGTCAAACGGGTTTCGTTATATGCATACAAACGAATATTTATGGGGAAATGTGGCATATTTTCAAAATTTTTGAGGGGAAGGGGCAGCAAATCCCTTAAACAGCGGAGTTTCTTCGCCTTTTCAGGTTTTTGTCTATTTTCAAAAACAGACGTAAAGTATGCTTGACATTTATCTTATCCAGTGCTATGCTATGGATGTAAAGCATGCTTTCCATTTCATTTCCCTATCCCCAGCAAAGGAGCGTCAGATGAAAAACCGGCTGGAAGAATTACGCACGCAGCGCGGCATCAAGCAGGAGGAGCTGGCCTCCATCCTGCGGGTATCCCGCCAGACCATCAGTTCCCTGGAAAACGGACGCTACAACCCCTCCATTGTGCTGGCGCTGAAAATCGCCAGATACTTCGGCTGCCCTGTGGAGGAGATCTTCATCATGGACGAGGAGGAAGAAACCCATGCTCTGTAAAATGAAACCCAATACCAAGACCTGGTTTTTCATCATGGGGGTCGGCCTGGTCAGCCTGGCCTTCGGCCTGCTGGCCTACCTGCTCCCCTCCGCCGGAAGCGGGCAGCCCCACCTGGATACATTGCTGGGCATGTTCTCCGGCTTTGGGGCCGGGCTCATGGCCGTGGCTCTCTTCAAGCTCATCCGCGGCAAGCTCATCTCCCCCCAGAAGCGGGAGGAGGAGGAAATCCAACAGCAGGACGAGCGCACCCTCGCCGTCACCCGGGCCGCCCATACCGTGGGGTTCTTCGCCGGGGCGGCCATGCTGGCCATCCTCATCTTCCTGTTCACCTATCTGAATGACCGTCTTGCCTCCTATCTCTGCCTGGGCGCGCTGTATGTGCAGATGATCGTCTTTTTGGTGGCGTACCGGGTGTATAACAAGAAGATGTAAAAGCCGGGGACCTCATGAAGCAGCCGCCGGGTAGTAGGCCCGGCGGCTGCTTCGTTGCGTTCCTATTCTCCTTCTATTTCCAATCCTGTCCATACCAGGCGGGCTCAAAGTCCAGCCCCAGCTTTTTGCCAAAGGCAATCCCAAACTCGATGAAGCCGCTTCCCACGGCGGTGATCAGATTCCCGTCCTCCATGCACACCTTCGCGCGGCCGTCCTTTCGCTCCAGCCCGGTTACATCGGTCATCCCCGCCATTTCCTCCAGGGTGAAGCCTTCCTCCAGCAGCTCCTCCTTCACGACCCCGGCCATATACCGCTTTCCCTCCAGCAGCCCCGCCCTTAGCAACAGCAGCGGGGTGCTGGAGATGCTGGCGATCACATGGGTTTTCAGGTCAAATTGCCGCAGGAAGCCCAAAACAGCCTCATCCCCGATAATCTCCCTGGGGTCCATGCAGCCGGGAATCAGCAAGGCGTCATACTCCTCCGCCCGCGCATCCCCCAGGGCCTTGCTCCGTTTCACCGCCAGCCCTTCCTCGCTGGCGGCGGTCTCCCGGGCGCAGAATACGTCAAATTCCTTCCCCCCCTGGGCCAACACCGACAGGGCCACGCTCAGCTCATAGTTGCTGAACAGGTCAAACAAAAGCACCGCGACCTTTTTCATCTTTCCCATTCCCCTATCCAAGATTTTTCCCAGTATATCACGGGAAAATTTCCCGGTCAATTCCGTCCACCAAAACCCCTTGACAGCACAGCCCCGCCAATGGTACAATCCTTCCCGGACCCGTCAAGAAGAAACCCTTGACAACACCCCGGAAGGAAGAGCGCCTGTGAAGCCCACTGAAATGGCCGCCTCTTCGGAGGCGCGGCTCCGGCAAAACGTGGAGATGAGCACCCTGTGCGCCTTCTACGGCGGCCTGCTCACCGAAAGGCAGCGCAGCGCATTGCTTTTGCACTACGACGAGGATTGGTCCCTGGGGGAGATCGCCCAGCAATATGGGGTCAGCCGCCAGAATATCCACGACCTGATCACCCGTTCTGCCCAAAAGCTGCAGCGGATGGAGGAACAGATCGGGGCCATCGGGGCGGCCCGGCAAAACTCCGCCAAACTGGAGGAAGCGCTGACCCTCCTGCGCGGGGTGCAAGAGGCCCCGCAATCCCAGGCTTTGGCCCAGCCCCTTGATACCGCCATCCGGCTGATCGCCGAAACCATCACCCACATCCAGGGAGAGGAGTGAGCCCCATGGCCTTTGAAGGCTTGAGCCAAAAGCTGTCCGCCGCCCTATCCAAGCTCACCAGCCGGGGCAAGCTCACAGAGCAGGCCGTCCGGGAGGGCATGCGGGAGGTCCGCGTAGCCTTGCTGGAGGCGGACGTGAACTATCTGGTGGTGAAGGACTTTTGCAAGAAGGTCACGGAGCGCTGCGTAGGCCAGGCCGTGCTGGAAAGCCTGTCCCCCTCCCAGCAGGTGTTGAAGATCGTCAACGAGGAAATGACCGCCCTCATGGGCCAGGAAAGCGCCCGGCTCACCTGGTCCTCCAGCGTTCCCACCATCTTCATGCTCTGCGGCCTTCAGGGCGCGGGCAAAACCACCATGGCCGCCAAGCTGGCGGGCTATCTGCAAAAGACCGGAAAGCGGCCCCTGTTGGCCGCCTGCGATATTTACAGGCCCGCAGCCATCAAGCAGCTGCAGGTGGTGGGCGAGCAGATCCATGTGCCGGTGTTTGAGCGGGGCACCCAGGACCCGGTGAAAACCGCCCTGGAGGCCGTGGCCCATGCCCGGGATTACAACCGGGACGTGCTGATCATCGACACCGCGGGCCGCCTGCACATCGACGAGGAGCTGATGGAGGAGCTGCGGCGGATCAAAGCCGCCGTGAAACCCCAGGAAATCCTCTTCGTGGTGGACGCCATGACCGGCCAGGACGCGGTGAACGTGGCCCAGACCTTTGATACCCAGCTGGGGGTGGACGGCGTGATCCTCACCAAGCTGGACGGCGATACCCGGGGCGGCGCGGCCCTGTCCATCAAGGCCGTGGTGGGCAAGCCCATCAAGTTCTCCGGAACCGGCGAAAAGCTGTCGGATATCGAGCCCTTCCACCCGGACCGCATGGCCAGCCGCATCCTGGGCATGGGGGACGTGATGACCCTCATCGAGAAGGCCCAGGAGGCCTTCGACGTGGCCGAGGTGGAGAAGATCGCCAAGCGGGGGCCCAAGGAGCTGACCCTGGAGGACTTCCTCTCCCAAATGCAGCAGATGAAGAAGATGGGCGGCCTCCAAAGCATGCTCTCCATGCTGCCGGGCATGGGCCAGAAGCTGGCCAACACGGAAATCGACGAGAACGCCATGAACAAGCCCGAGGCCATCATCCGCAGCATGACCCCCCGGGAGCGCAAGAACCCCGGCATCCTCAACGCCAGCCGCCGCAAGCGCATCGCCGCGGGCAGCGGCACCACCGTCCAGGACGTGAACGCCCTTATCCGCCAGTTCGACCAGGCCAAGGCCATGATGAAGCAGATGATGGGCGGGCGCATGGGCAAAATGAAGCGGGGCCGGATGCCCTTTTAAGCGGATCGCCGCACACCTGCCGCCTGTACTCACAGCCGTGATGCAGATAAATCCCTGGAATTCATCAAAACATAGGAGGAAACAACCATGTCCGTGAAAATTCGCCTCAAGAGAATGGGAATGAAGAAAAAGCCTTTCTACCGCGTGGTGGTGGCGGATATCCGCAGCCCCCGGGACGGCCGCTTCATCGAGGAAATCGGCTATTATGACCCCATGACCGAGCCCGCCACCATCAAGATTGACGCCGAGGCCGCCAAGAAATGGCTGGGCAACGGCGCGCAGCCCACCGACACCGCCCGGACGCTGCTGAAAAAGTCCGGGATCCTTGAGGGCTAACCAGATGAAAGAGCTTGTGTTGTACATCGCTCAGTCGTTGGTGGACAACAAGGATGCCGTGACCGTGGAGGAGACCGTGGGCCCGGAAGCCACCATTCTGGAGCTGCACGTAGCCCCCGAGGACATGGGCAAGGTCATCGGCAAGCAGGGCCGCATCGCCAAGGCGCTCCGCGCCGTGGTGCGGGCCGCCACCGCCAAGGATCAGAAGCCTGTTTTTGTGGAGATTCAGTAAGATTTTGCCCTTTCAAACGGTCTCTATGAAATAGGGATCGTTTGAACGTTTTTTGAACAAACCCTTTTTGGTAAGCGTGCCAGCCGATACTAAAGGAGGCCCTCCTCTTGCTTCACTTTCTAGCGTTCTTTGGTGCATGCGCCGCCATCTGTGTGCTCTGGAAGCGCCGGTTTGAGCAAGCCCTCCCCGTCGCCATGCTGTGCGCCATGCTGGTGTTGACGGCCCTTGCCATGCCGCAAAAGCTCCTTTGGGTGGATGCGCTTGCGTGGTGCGTCCTTGCGGCCATCCTGTTCCTGGCTGTCTTCACCCTGGCTACCGGCCGCCTTTCGCCCGCCGGTTTGTGCCGCCGCTTTGGGGCCTATGTGCTTACCCCGGGCTTTGTGTGCTTTGCGCTTGCGGCCGTCTTTCTCGTCTATTCCACCCAAGCCATGGTGGTGTGGTGGGGGGACGATATTGTCCACTGGGCGTTGGAGCCCAAAGCCCTGTGGTTTTTCAACGGCCTGCAGGACAGCGCCCACCGGCTGGACAATTACTTTGCCTCCTACACCCCCGGCCTTCCCGTTTTGCAATGGTGGATGATGCATGCTCTTGGGGAATGGAAGGAATCCACGCTGTACCTGACTCTCTTTTTGAGCTATGCCGCCTTCTTGCTGCCCCTTTTCAGCAAAATCCGCTGGAAGCAGGCCTATCTCATTCCCTTTGCGCTGGTTTTTCTAGCCGCTTATCCGGTGTGGGGCAACATGCTCAGCTATACATTCCTCAGCGTGGATACGGCGTTGGCGCTGTGTTTTGGGTATACCCTCGTCCAAATGTGGCGCTACGAGAAAGGGGACGTTTTCCAGCTCACCGCCATTGCGCTGGGGCTTTGCGGCCTGGTGCTCATCAAACAGATCGGCCTTTTGTTCGCCCTCGTCGCCGTGCTGATGATGGCGTTTACCAGGCGCTGCGGCAAGCGGGAATGGCCCTTTTTGCTCTCCCCCTTGGCGGTGATGGGCGCCTGGCTGGTGTTTTGCCAGGTCATGGGCCTGTCCGGCGTGCATAGCTCCGGCCTGACGGCGCGCATGAATGAAATCCTCACAGGCGCCTATGTCCCGCCCCAGGGCGCGGCGGAGCTGCCCGGGTCCTTATGGAGCGCCCTGACCACCACGCAATATACCCATTCCCTCCTCCTGAACACCCGCCCGTTGGTCCAACCGCCCAAGCTGGCGTGGTTGGCGCTCCTGGCCGCTTCCCCCTGGCTGCTGGCCAAGGTTTACCCTTCCCAGGCGCTTCGGCGGGCCGGCATCCTCTTTGGGGGTGTCATCCTGGCCTATATGCTGATGCAGTACGGCAGTTTCCTGACGGTGTTCTACGAAGAGGCCGGCGCGTATGTGGGCGAGCGCCAAATCAACATGGCTTCTCTGATGGAGCGGTATCTCTCCCCCCTTCTGCTGGGGATGGGGATGTGGGTGTTATGGCTGGTCATAGACGCTTTCCCCCAAAAGCTGGCGGCCCTTTGGAAGCCCCTCCCCTGTGCTTCCGCCCTCCTGGTGATCCTGTCCCTCGCGCTGACGGTCAATTGGGGCATCCTGTATGAAACCCTCCTGCCTGACCGCTATGCGCAGCAGGACCGCGCTTTGGGCGTGGAAGGGACCTTGCTGATGGATAACGACTGGGGCGCGGCCCTGGAGGGATACCCCGGCGCGCATGTGCTTATGGGGCTGGATTACGGCGCCGCGGACTATGTGAAGAGCTTTGCGTATGTGTTCGCCCCCGCCAGGTTTGACCTTCCAACCAGCGCCATGACCCAAAGCGCGGATGCTTTACAAGCGTACCTGCTCCAAAACCGCATCACCCACGTGATCTGCTTTGACGACGCCAATCCGCTCTGCGCTCCGGCCAGCGAGTTGGTGGAAGAAGATTCGGAACTGTACCCCTGGACGCTGTATGAAGTAGTTCCCGCCGATACGGGCGTGGAACTGGTGGAATACTACTGAGGCGCGCCGGGCCCCCCGGCCCGGCAGAAAAGAGGAATGCCCATGCTGGCCCCCTATTTGCTCATCGGCGAAATCACCCGCCCCCAGGGAATCCGGGGGGAGGTGAAGGTGCGCCACTATACCGACGATCCCTTCCGCTTTCAAGACCTGGATCGGGTCTTTGTCCAACAGGGGAAGGAGTACGTCCCTATGGCCGTCACCGCCTCCAGGGTTCAAAAGGACGACGTGTTTTTGACCCTCCAGGGGGTGGCGGACCGGGACGGGGCGGAAAAGCTCAGGGGCGTGAAGCTGTATGTGGACCGAGCCCACGCCCGGCCCTTGGAGGAGGACCAGGTGTTCATCGCGGACATTCTGGGGGCCGCCGCCTATGACACAAAGGGGCAAACCCTGGGCACCCTGCGGGAGGTTCTCACCCCCGGCGGGGTGGACGTGTTCGTCCTGGACACCCCCAGGGGAACCCTGATGGTGCCCGCCCTGAAAACCGTGTTGCTGGAAATGGACCCGCAGCAGGGGAAAATCGTGCTGGACGAAGCCAGGCTGGAAGAAGTAGGTTTGTATGAAGATCGTGGTTCTGACGCTGTTCCCCGAGATGTTTGACAGCGTCCTCACCAGCAGCATCCTGGGCCGGGCCAGGGCCCAGGGGCTTGTGGAAGTGGACGCTGTGGACATCCGGCCCTTCAGCGATAAAAAGCATAAGAATACCGACGACTATCCCTTTGGGGGCGGCGCCGGCATGGTGATGATGGCCCAGCCCATCTGCGGCGCGGTGCGCCATGTGCGCTCCCAGGGCGTGGCCGGGCCCTGCGTCTACCTGAGCCCCAAGGGCAAGCCCCTGACCCAGGGCATGGTCCGTTCCCTGGCAAAGGAGGAGAGCCTGCTGCTGCTGTGCGGCCACTATGAGGGGGTGGACCAGCGGGCCATCGACTTGGTGGTGGACCAGGAAATCTCCCTGGGGGACTTCGTCCTCACTGGGGGAGAGCTGGCCGCCATGGTCCTGGTGGACGCGGTGTCCCGCTACATCCCCGGGGTGCTGGGCAGCGGCGAGAGCACCCTGGAGGAGAGCTTCTCCGAGGGGCTGCTGGAATACCCCCACTACACCCGGCCCCGGGTCTATGAGGGCCTGGAGGTGCCGGAGGTGCTGGTCAACGGCGACCACGCCAAGATCAAGGCCTGGCGGCGGGAGCAAGCGCTGCTGGCCACCGCCCGCCTGCGCCCGGACCTTCTCCCCCAGGCCAGCCTCACCCAGGAGGACAAGCGCTTCCTGGACCGTCAGGAGGAAAGCCCATGCTGCTGAGAAAATTGGTGGCCGCCCTGTGTCCCCTGCTGCTATGCCTGCTCACCTGCGTGCTGTTTCGCTGGCTGGACGGGCTCCTGCCCAGCGGCAGCTTTTTCCTCTTTCTCCTCAAGGGGCTGCTATTGGGCTTTTGCGTGGCCCTGCTGCTGCCTGTGGCGGGAATCTCCACCAAAAGCAACGGCCTGATCCCCTGGCTCTTTGTGGCTGCCGGGACCCTGGCCGTGCTGATGCTCTATCAATACCTGGAAACCGTGGGGGTGGTGAGCTGGCCCGCCCTGAAGGCGCTGATTTCTATCAACGGCCAGGTGGTGCTGGTGGAGGGCACCGTCACGGGCTTTTTGCTGCTTACGGGCGTTTTGGGGCGCAAGCGGTAATTTCGGCGGCGCTGTCGGGCTATCCTAATGCAGCCGGTGTTCTGCCTCCTCCTCCCTGCGCAAGAGCCGCTCCATGTATTCCCCGCTGCTGAGCCCCAGCCGCTGGGCCTGGGCCACCATCCGCTCGTATGCCCTCTTGTCCAACCGCAGGCAGATGCTCATCTTGTCGGGGGCGCAGGCCTCAAAGGCCGATTCCAACTCGTGGGTATCCTTAAAGAACTTGCTTTTCATGTAGCTCCCTCCTCACCATCCTATGTGAGGCGACCCATGGAGTTCATTTTTCCAGGCCGATTGTGTCCCTTTCATCCTGCCCACGGCCCGGACGGGTGATTCACAAATCCGCCTTTCATGCTATAATGTTCCCATTGCCGCAAAACTCATGAAAGGGGGCGCAACGGAATGGGAGGAGCCCTTCTTCGTTTCCTGATTACCGTAGCCGCCATTCCCCTGTGCGGGGAGTACATGGCCGGCGTCCACATCGCCGACCTTACCCAGGGCCTGATGCTGGGGGCGGTGCTGGGGCTGATCTATCTTGTGCTGCGGCCTTTGGCCCGGCTGGTGATGTCGGTCTTCAACTTTTGCACCCTGGGCCTGCTCAACGTGGTGATCGACGCCTTTTTGGTGTGGACCGCCGCGGGGTTTTTCCAGCCCGCCATTCAGCTGGATAGCATATGGTGGGCCCTGGCCGTGGCCGCGGTCATCAATCTGCTGCGCACTGTGATCGACCTGGTTTCCGGCAAGCATAAGCATTAAGAATCGGAGGTTTTCCTATGCATATCTTTCTCGTGAATGACGACGGCATCGGGGCCAAGGGCCTCATGGCGCTGGCCCGGGCCACCACCGCCAAGGGGCATAAGGTCACCATGTGCGCCCCCGCCACCCAGCAAAGCGCCGCCAGCCAGCGCATCACCCTGGCGGAGCCCATCTATGTGGCTTCCTACCCCATGGAGGACCCGCTGGTGACCGCCTATGCCATCACCGGCACCCCCACGGACTGCGTGCGCCTGGGGCTGCAAGACCTGGTAAAGGAGCCTGTGGACGTGCTCATCAGCGGCATCAACAACGGCTACAACAGCGGCATGGCCGTGCATTACAGCGGCACTGTGGCCGCCGCCCAGGAAGGGGCCCTCAACGGCCTCCACGCCATTGCCGCCTCCATCCACTACAGCGCCTCCCAGGAGCTCATCGACCGCCTGGCCGCTTTTGTCATAGACACCGCCGAGGGCTTTGTGTCCTTGATCCTGCCCAGGGGGGTGATCCTGAACATCAACGCCCCGGACGAGTCCGCGGGCCCCTGGAAGGAACCTGTGCTGGCCCCCCTGTGCACCGCCAACTACACCGACGGTTACATCCGGCGCAAGAGCCCCAGGGCCGGGGTCTACTATTGGCTGGACGGCTCCTCCTCCACCGAAGAGCCCATCCCCGGCGGCGATCAGGACCTGCTGCGCCAGGGGCATATCACCATGACCTTCATGGGCAATCCCTCGGACCACGGGGCGGCCTTTACCGGCTTTGTGTCCGCTTGCCAAACCCCCTGCAAGCCGCTATAATGAGGAATGTTCTTTCCGGGGCTGTCCCCGGGGTCCCTCTCCGGCCCATTTTGAATTCCCATGGAGGCGCATCGTGAAGGATTCGCTGGAACTGATCAATCGGTTGAACCTTCGGGGCGAAGGCCTGTCCAAGGGGCACCGCCGCATCGCCGAGTACATTGCCGGGCATTATGACAAGGCCGTCTTCATGACCGCCGTAACCTTGGGAAAGCAGTGCGGCGTCAGCGAATCCACGGTGGTGCGCTTTGCCACCGCTTTAGGCTATGAGGGATATCCCCAGCTGCAAACCGCCCTGAGGGAATTGGTGCGCCAGCGCCTCACCGCGGAGCAGCGCTTTGCCATTGCCTCCGAAATCCGGGAGGACGATATCCTCCGCACGGTGCTCAAAAACGACGCCCAGAACATCCGGGACACCATCGATTCCCTGTCCCAGGAGGATTTTAACGACGTGGTGGGCCGCATCCTGGCGGCGCGCCGCATCTACCTGATGGGCCTGCGCTCCGCGGCTCCCTTGGCGCTGTTCCTGTACCACTACCTGCACCTGATCTTCGATCAGGTGGTGCTGGTGCAAAACACCACCGGGGACGTGTTTGAGGAAATCGCCCGGGTCGGAGCCGGGGACCTTTTGGTGGGCATCAGCTTCCCCCGCTATTCCACCCGCACCCTGGAGTGCATGCGCTTTGCCCAGGAGCACGGGGCCCAGGTGGTGGGCATCACCGACGGTCCCATGTCACCCCTGTTCCGGGTGGCCGACGTATGCCTGTGCGCCCGCACGGACATGGCCTCCTTTGTGGACTCTCTGGCCGCTCCCCTTTCGCTAATCAACGCCCTCATCGTCAGCCTGGGGCTGCACCGCCGGGAGGAGCTCAGCAGCCATTTCAGCCGCCTGGAGGGGATATGGAACGCCCAGCGCGTCTATATCGACAAAGAGAATGCGTAACGTAGTGGTGATTGGCGGCGGGGCCGCGGGGATGATGGCCGCCGTGGCGGCGGCCCAGGGGGGCGCCCGTGTCGTCCTGCTGGAGCGCAACGAAAAGCTGGGCAAAAAGCTCTACATTACCGGCAAGGGCCGCTGCAACGTCACCAACGCCGTCTCCCCGGAGGAGTTCCAAAAGCAGGTGGTCCGCAATCCCCGCTTCCTGTTCAGCGCGCTAAGCGCCCTCTCCCCCGCCGATCTCATGGAGAGGCTTGATTCCTGGGGCTGCCCGGTGGTGGTGGAGCGGGGAGAGCGGGTCTTTCCCCAAAGCCAGAAGGCCAGCGACGTTACCAAGGCCTTTGAACGGTGGATGGACTCCCTGGGCGTTTCGGTACGGCTGAATGAGCGGGTCAGCCGGATTGTGGGCGAGGGCAAAGGGATCGAAGCGGTGCTGACCCAGGCCGGGGAGCGATTCCCCGCGGATGCGGTGATCCTGTGTACCGGGGGGAAAAGCTACGCCTCCACCGGTTCCACCGGGGACGGCCACGCCTTTCTTGCGGGGCTTGGGCACCGTCTGCTGCCCGCCTTGCCTTCCCTGGTACCCTTAACCTGCGGCGAGCCCTGGGTGGGGGCGCTCCAGGGCCTGTCCCTGCGCAATGTGCGCCTGACTTTGGCCAAGGGCCGCAAAATTCTCTTCACCGAGTTGGGGGAGATGCTCTTCACCCACTTTGGCGTTTCCGGGCCTTTGGTGCTCTCCGCCTCCAGCTACATGGCCGGGGAGGACCTGAAGGACTTGGAGCTGCGGCTGGATTTGAAGCCCGGCCTGACCCAGGCCCAGCTGGAGGACCGGCTGCTGCGGGACATCGGCGCGGCGGGCAAAAAGCAGCTTCAAACCTTGCTGTGCGGCCTGTATCCCGCCCGGCTGGCGGAGACTATTCCCGCCCTGTGCGGCCTGGACGGCCGCAAGCCCGCCTGCGAGCTGTCCCGGGAGGAGCGCCTGGCCCTGGCGCGCCTCACCAAGGCCCTGCCGCTGCCCATTACCGGCCCCCGGCCCCTGGGCGAGGCCATCGTCACCCGGGGCGGGGTGGATGTGCGGGAGCTAAACCCGGCCACCATGGAGAGCAAGCTTGTTCCCGGCCTGTATATCGCCGGGGAGCTGCTGGACGTGGACGCCCTCACGGGGGGCTTTAACCTGCACATCGCCTTTGCCACAGGCTATGTGGCCGGAAGCAGCGCCGCCCGCGCCCCGGCGGAATCAACCGATGAAAAATCCTTGCCGTGAGAATTCTTTCCCCGGCAGTTCGTTTGGAGCTAAGTACCATGCAGTTTATCGTATTGGATTTGGAGTGGAACCAACCTACCAGCTATCAAAGCCCGGTCTTTCGCAAAATTGGGGACAGCCTTCTCTTTGAGGTGATTCAGATCGGGGCCGTGAAGCTGGGAGAGAACTTTGATATCCTGGATTCCATCAGCATCCCCGTGCGCCCCACCCACTACCTGGCCATCCATCCCCGGGTGCGGCGCATGACCCGCCTGGGCCAGGAGGAGCTCTGCGACGCGCCGGAGTTCCTGGAGGCCATGGAGCGCTTTGTGGCCTGGTGCGGGGAGGACTACGTGTTCCTGACCTGGGGCTGCGACGATGTGAGCGTATTGCAGCAAAACATCGACTTTTTCCAATTTCAGCGCCCGCTGCCCAGGATGTATGACATCCAGCGGCTCTACGCCCAGGTCCAGGGCCTGAAGGCCAACCAGCAAAAGGCCCTCAAAAGCGCCATGGAGCAGCTGGGCATCCAGGAGGATGAGGAGCGCAGCTTCCACAACGCCATGCACGACGCCTATTACACGGCTTTGGTCTGGAAGAAGCTGCCCGACCCCGCCGCCGTGCTGGAGTTTCCCCAGGAACCCCGCAAGATGTGCCATACCCAAAAGCGCCTCCGCTTCCGCGTCACCCAGATGGTGCCCTCCGTGGCCCAGGCCCTGGAAAGCCCGGCCATCCGTTCCCCGGAGTGCCCCACCTGTAAAAAGCCCACCCTTTTGCAAACGGAAGTCATTCCCCAGGCTGTGGGGAAGTATACTGCCCTAAGCAAATGCCCCCAGCATGGGCTGATGTTGATGAAGGTCACCTTTTCCCTCCTGCCGGACGGCCAAAAGGGCATGCGCCTGAGCGTGCTGCCCGCCACCCACCAAAGCAAGGCCTATGTTCACACCAAAGAGCTGCAATACCAGTACAAGCGCAAGCGGGGTGACTACGACCACGTGGATGTGGAGGACATCGGGACGTCCTTTGGCAGCAACATGCCCTTTGAGGACGCCTGAGAAAGGCGGATTGCATGACGGAAAAAAAGGCTCAAAACACGGCGGACTCCCTGGTGCGGATCACCATTGACGGCCAGGCGGACGCCTTCCCCAAGGGCGTCACCTTGCTGGAAGCCCTGAAGCGGCTCATCCCCCAGCGGGCGCCCCAGGTGCTGTGCGCCCTGTACGGCGGGCTGTGTGTGGAGTTGAGCCAGCCCATTGATATCGACTGCGAGCTCACCTCTTTGACCTACGTGGACGAGGAGGCCCGACGGGTATACGAGCGCTCGCTGCGCTTTTTGCTCCTGCTGAGCCTGCGCCGCCTCTACCCGGGTAAAAACCTGCGGGTCCTCAACTCCGTGGGGTACGGGGTGTATTTGCAGCTCCTGGAAGGGGACATGACCCACGAGATGATCAGCGCCCTGGAGGCGGACATGCGGGATCTGGTGTCCCAGGACCTGCCCTTTGAGAAGGAGACCTGGTCCAAGGAGGAGGCCATCCGCTATTTTGAGAGCATCGGCTGGCCGGACAAGGCCCGCATCCTTCGCTACCGCCCCCAGGACACCATCCCCATGTACCGCATCGGGGAGTTGTGCGAATATTTTTACGGGGCCATGCTGCCCTCCACGGGCTACATCAAGGCCTTTACCCTCAAGCCCCACTTCCCAGGCATGGTGGTGCTCTTCCCCTCCCCCCAGGACCCGGCCCGCCCCGCCCCCTACCTTCCCCGGCCCAAGCACCTGCGGGTGTTTGCCGAGTCCCAGCGCTGGTGCAATATTTTGGGGGCGGATAATGCCGCGGACGTCAACGAGATGATCAAGGCGGGCCGCATCCGGGAGTTCATCCGGGTGAACGAGGCCCTTCACGACAAGTCCATCGCTTCCATCGCGGACGACATCATGGCCCGCCAAGCCCGGATCATCATGATCTTCGGGCCTTCCTCCAGCGGCAAGACCACCTTTGCCAACCGCCTGGCAGTGCACCTGCGGGTGCTGGGCCTCTCCCCCAAGCTGATCTCCTTGGACGACTTTTACCGCGACCGGGCGGAGCTGCCCCTGGAGGCGGACGGCCAGCCTGATCTGGAAAGCGTGGACGCCCTGGATATCCCCTACCTGTGCCATTGCCTGGAACGGCTGCTGGCGGGGCAGGAGGTGCAGATGCCCCTGTTCGACTTCAAGACCGGGGCCCGTTCCCAGCAGACCCATTCCATGCGGCTGTCCTCCAAGGAGCCCC
Organism: Candidatus Limiplasma sp.; assembly: GCA_034927815.1. Classification (GTDB taxonomy): domain Bacteria; phylum Bacillota; class Clostridia; order Christensenellales; family Aristaeellaceae; genus Limiplasma. Next base: position 5,612 of record JAYFPK010000020.1, on the reverse strand, counting down.
TCCTGGTGGAGGGCATCCACGGCATGAACGACCGCATCACCAGCGAGCTTCCCGAGCAGCTCACCTACGGGGTTTATGTCAGCGCGCTGCCCTGCATCAACCTGGACCACCACAACCGCATCCGCACCACGGATGTGCGCCTGCTGCGCCGCATCGTCCGGGACATCCGCTTCCGGAACACCTCCGTGGAGAAGACCATCGGCATGTGGCCCGCGGTTCGGGCTGGGGAGGAAAAGTGGATCTTCCCCAACCAGGAGAAGGCGGACGTGATGTTCAACACCTCGCTGCACTACGAATTGCCCATTTTGAAAACCAAGGCCTATGATCTTTTGCTGTCGATTCCAAGGAACGAGCCCGAATACCTCACCGCCCGAAGGCTGCTAAAAATCCTCCATTACTTCCTGCCCGTGGGGGAGGACGTACTGGAGGAAGTTCCGCCTTCCTCCATCCTGCGGGAGTTCATCGGGGAGTCCTCCTTCTATGACAGACATTGACAGGGCCCACAAAATATTGTATAAATAACTGTTGCCCAAAGTAAGGGTCATGTCGATGGGAGGCTGCGGTGGGCGTGGAAACCGTTACGCTGGTCATCCGTTCTCTCATGAGCGTGATGAGTGTGTGGATTGTCTTTATCCTGATTTATCAGCTTGTGATCAGTTTTTTTGGATTCAAGCGGAATACGAAAAATTATCAGGACTTTGATCCGAAGCTTCGCTTTTTGGTTCTGGTTCCCGCCCACAATGAAGAGGCCGTCATCGGGGACATCATCAACAACCTCAAACACATGGAATATCCCCAGGAGCTGTACGATTTCTATATCCTGGCGGATAACTGCACGGATCAAACCGCCGACGTGGCCCGGCAGATGGGCGCCAAGGTGATTGAAACCCATAAGGAATCCAAGGACGCCCCCACCGGCAAGCCCATCGTGTTGCAAAAGGCGCTCCAAGCCTTGGAAGGCTACCAGGACCGCTATGATTTGGTGATGTTTTTTGACGCGGACAACCTGATCGACCCCAACATGTTCCTCGAGGTCAACAGCCAGTACCTCAGCAACGAGGGCAAGGTGGACATCATCCAATGCTACCTGGGCAGCAAGAACAAAAAGGGCCTGGTGGCGCTGTTTTACTACATGACCTACACCATCACCAACCGGTTTTTTCAGTATGCCAAAAATAACCTGGGGCTCAACAGCGTGGTGGGGGGCACGGGCTTTGCCGTTTCCGCCCAGTACCTGTACCACCGGGGCGGCTGGAATTCCATGTCCCTCACCGAGGATTTTGAGCTGCAAATCGAGGCCACCTGCGACGGCCAGCGGATTTTGTGGAACCACAATGTGCGCATCTACGATGAAAAGCCGGTGAAGATCTTCGCCAGCCTGCGCCAGCGCACCCGCTGGGCCCAGGGCCATTGGTACGTCGCCTTTAAAAATACCGGCAGGCTCTTCAGGGCGCTGAAGAACAAGCAGGTCTCCTTCAAGGAGTTCGTCTCCACCTTTCTGTACATGTACTCCCTGACCCCCTATATCTTTCTGGTGGTGCAGCTTTTCCTGAGCCTGGCGCTGAACATTTTTGAATGGACGGGATTGGCCCCCACGCCCAGCTCCGACATTCCCCTGGATAGCTGGGCCGCTGTGAACCTGCCTAATATCCTTCTGTTCCTCTACTCCTTCATCATTCTGTTCTATGTGGGCGACCGCATGGACAACGGCAACCGCTTTAGCCTCCGCACCCTGTTTCCCATGATCGTCAGCGTGTTATTAAACACCGTCCTGGTGGCCATCGCCCAGTTCCTCGGCCTCCTGAAGCACCGCCGGCAAAGCACCTGGGACAAGACGGAGCACAGCATCAACTGCCTGGGGGACACGGGCCTTCTGCCCCAGTCCGAGGCCAAGGACATGCTGGAGTTGGCGACCGAGAACAGCGAAAAAACAGCCTAAGGGCGGGTATCGCCTCCCTATGGCCGGTTTTGCTTGCTTTCAGGCTCTCTAGCGCCCATCCCTTTCAACATGCTTCCTCTGTCAAGACCACCGGTCTTGACAGATTGTTTTTCGGCGACTATAATATGTAAGTCGGCTCAAAAGGTTCCACTTTGTGACCAAAGTTGAATCTTCGCTGTTTTTCGGATATATTCCCACGGATCGGCTTTCCCCCCACGGTTGTGAAGGGTTTTGCCTTCCAAACGAAACCGGGTTGGCGGGTTTTGCGAAAGTGCAACGCCTCTGGCGTTTCGCTGGGTATATGGATCAGCATCATGAGGCGGATTGTGTCTTCCCCAGGAAGCCAGTGCGCTTGATTTTGCGGATGGAGGCGGCAACGTGCTTTGCGTACGTTGTATCGCCGTAGCGAAAAGAACAGCAGCCGCACGGGTTTTTCCCGTCGGCTTTTTCTGTTGCCGAGGAGCCCCAAACACAAATATCGAAATGAAACAAAATGGGAAGGAGAGGACCTATGCATCCGATCGTCACGATACTGATCGCCCTTGCCGCCGTGGCCCTGGGCCTGGTTGGCGGGTATATGTACCGTAAGCAATCCGGCGAAAAGAAAATCGGCCGGACTGAGGAATACGCCAAAAATTTGCTGGAAGACGCCATGCGCAAGGCGGATGAAAAGAAAAAGGAAACCATCTTGGAGGCCAAGGAGGAGGTACTCCGGCTGAAGACCGAGCTGGACCGGGAATGCCGGGACCGCCGGGCTGAGGTGCAGCGCAGCGAGCGCCGCATCCTCCAGCGGGAGGAGATCCTGGATAAGAAGCAGGACAACATGGAAGCCCGGGAGGAGGCCTTGAACCAGAAGACCGCCGAGCTCCAGCACTGGCAAACGGAGCTGGTGCAAGGCCAGCAGCGCCAGGTACAGGAGTTGGAGCGCATCGCCGCCATGACCCAGGACGAGGCCCGCCAGCTTCTGGTGGGGCGCATCCAAAAGGACGCTTTCCACGACGCCGCCAGCATGGTGCGGGACATTGAGACCAAGGCCAAGGAAGAGGGCGAGAAGAAGGCCCGCAACATCATTGCCCTGGCCATTCAAAAGTGCGCCGCGGACCATGTGGCCGAAAGCACCGTCTCCGTAATCAGCCTGCCCAACGACGACATGAAGGGCCGCATCATCGGCCGTGAGGGCCGCAACATCCGCGCCCTGGAAACCGCCACCGGCGTGGACCTCATCATTGACGACACCCCCGAGGCCGTCATCGTCAGCGCCTTTGATCCGGTGCGCCGGGAAATCGCCCGGCTGGCCGTGGAAAAGCTCATCATGGACGGCCGCATCCATCCCGCCCGCATTGAGGAAATGGTGGAAAAGGCCCGCAAGGAAGTGGACAATCAGATCCGGGAAGCCGGGGAACAGGCCGTGTTTGAAACCCATCAGCACGGCATCCACCACGAGCTTGTGAAGATCCTGGGCCGCCTGCGCTACCGCACCAGCTACGGCCAGAACGTGCTGAAGCACTCCATCGAGGTCAGCCATCTGGCGGGCCTCATGGCCGCCGAATTAGGCGCGGACGTGGCCCTGGCCAAGCGGGCCGGGCTGCTCCACGACATCGGCAAGGGCGTTGACCACGAGGCCGAAGGCACCCATGTGACCCTGGGAGGCGAATTGGCCCGCAAGTACCGGGAAAGCCCCGATGTGATCCATGCCATTCTGGCCCACCACAACGACGTGGAGCCCCAGACCATCGAGGCCGTGCTGGTCCAGGCCGCCGACGCCATTTCCGCGGCCCGCCCCGGCGCCCGCAGGGAGTCCCTGGAGAACTACATCAAGCGCCTGGAGAAGCTGGAGGAAATCGCCAACTCCTTCATCGGCGTGGACAAGAGCTTCGCCATCCAAAGCGGCCGCGAGGTGCGCATCATGGTCAAGCCCGAGGACGTCACCGACGACGGCACCCGGGTGCTGGCTAAGGAGATTGCCAAGCGCATCGAAAAGGAGCTGGAGTACCCCGGCCAGATTCGCGTCAACGTGATCCGGGAGACCCGCAGCACCGAATTCGCCAAGTAACCCCTTCATACCATGACCCTATCCATGGGGTTTCCTGTGGGTAGGGTCATTCCGCTTTGTCCCCGGCCCCGGCGGCCCATCAATCACCCAGGAGGCGGTTTGCATGCAGTCCAAACACACTGAAAGCCCAAGCGCGGGAGGGGATTCCTTCTTTTCCTGGCTTTTTAGGCTGGTCAAGGGCATCGTCATCGGCACTGGCTTCATCATCCCCGGGGTCAGCGGCGGCGTATTCGCGGCCATCTTCGGCGTGTATGAGCCCATGATCCGGTTCTTCGCCAACATCCGCAAGAACTTCATGAAGAACGTCTTCTTCTTTTTGCCCATCGGCATCGGCGTGCTCGTCAGCATGGTGATCTGCTCCAAGCTGCTGGGCACCGCCTTTGAGCGCTTTGAGGTGCCCCTTCTGTGGTTCTTCATCGGCTGCGTGCTGGGCACGCTGCCCATGCTCTACCAGCAGGCGGGCAAGGAGGGCCGCCAGTCCCACCACATGGCCATTTTGATCATCACCGTCATCGCCATGTCCCTGTTCCTTTCCTTCATCAAGGGCTGGCTCTCCGGCGTCACCATCCCCACGGAAAGCATCTGGGTCTGGCTCATGGCCGGGGCCCTGATGGGCCTGGGGGCCATCGTTCCGGGTCTGAGCCCCTCCAACTTCCTGTTGTATATGGGCATCTATGGCACCATGATGAACCGCATCGGCGGCATGGACCTGGGGGTCCTCGTTCCCGTGGTGGTGGGGGCCCTGCTGTGCTTCCTGCTGCTGTCCAAGGCGTTTGACAGACTTTTCGCCAAGGCCTACGGCGGCATCTACCACTTCATCATCGGCCTGGTTATCGCCTCCACCATCATGATCATCCCCTGGCCCGGCAAGGTGCTGGAAACCGGAGCCGTGGCCGCCTACACCTCCTCCAGCGTGCTCATCTCCATTGCCGCCTGCCTGGCGGGCATCGCTTTGGGCTACTACATGGGCGTTCTGGAGAAGAAGTACAAGCCCGAGGTGTGACGGACGGGGGGACGTTGGGGCTCCGCCCCAAACCCCGCCAAAGGGATACATCCCTTTGGAATCCCACCTTTGCCCGCATTCCATGCGGGCAAAGAAAATAATAGGCAGTTAAAACACCCCCATCCACCAAGCTGTGGATGGGGGTGCTTTTTTGGATAAAATAAATCCCCGGCTAAGCCGGGGGAGAAAAAGCTTAAGCTTTGCCCAAAACTCTCCCGGTTTATCAAGAGGCCTTTGGGGATAACACCAGCTAGGAGCTCCGTCCATTTATGGATAGTGGGGCAGAATTAAGCAGTTGATAGAATTTTGAAGCGTCTTAAGACGCTTCGCTAGTACCAGGCCCTTCGAAGACTTAATCAAGCCACTAGCTCAGCCGGTGGTCATGACTGATAGGTAGATGCTATTGATGATACAAAGGAGCTTTCATCGCGTATAGACATACGGACAGGTTCCAAACCAGGATCACTATCTTTCTTTAACTCACGGTAAATTTTCCGTTGTCCAATGGAACTTTTATGCTCACAGCGGGGTCCCGGGCGAAGCCCCCGGCAGTGAGGGGGGGAAGGGGTTGTTAGGGGCCGGGGGGGAGGGCTTGGAAATACCCCCCCGCCCCAAAC
>JAYFPK010000023.1:0-43475 GCA_034927815.1 Candidatus Limiplasma sp. | reverse complement strand
AAGCCGTATTCTTGAATGGTTCGGGAAAAATTCATAGCAGGCCCTTTTCTTTACACAAGCCGCGGGTTTGAGCGGTTTTTCCAGGGAGCCGCACAAACCGGCGGGCCTTTTCTTAGAACCCGTACTTGGCTAAAATCTCGTCATACTGGCCGCTTTCCCTGATGTTGGCAAGGCCCTTGTTGAACATTTCAATCAGCTCGGGGTTGACGCCCTTTTTCACCGCAAAGCCATAGTGCCTGGGGTTGATCACGTCCCCCACGGTCTTCAGCGCCAGGGCTTCGGTCTTGATGGCCCACTCCACCACCGTGCGGTCCTCAAAGCAAGCGGAGTTGGTGCCGTTGATCACCGCGGTGTACATGGTGGGAGAATCCTCGTAGTATTGGAGGGTGAAGCCATATTCCCCGGCAACGCTCTCCGCATAGGTAGCGCCCTGGGTGCTGGTCTTCACGGCCACCACCGTGTCCTTCAAGGCCTCCAGCGTGACGGCCTCGCTCCCCTGGCTTACCACCATCACCTGTCCGTCCTCAAAGTACCCGTCGGAGAAGTCGTAGGTTTCCTTGCGTTCCTCGGTGATGGTCATGCCCGCGATCATGGCGTCCGCCTGGCCCGCCTGCACCGCGCCCATGGCGGCGTCAAAGCCGACGTTTTGCACCTCGTAGGCGAAGCCCTGGTCCGCCGCGATGGCGGCCAGCAGGTCCATGTCCACGCCGGTGTACGCGTTGGTGGCTACGTCCAGAAACTCAAAGGGCGCAAAGGAGTTGTCGGAAGCGATGATGTAGGTTTTTTCCTGGGCCTGGGCCAGGCCGATCATCCCACCCAGCGAAAGGCTCAGTACCAGCGCGACGGCCAGGATACGAATGGCTGCTTTCATGGTGATCCCTCCCTTATTTGAATATTGTCATTGTAGAATCTGCGCGATTCTTTTGTCAAGAAAGGGACCTGCCCCGCCTCCGCCCCCTTCCCCATGCCCCAAAGGCGGCAAAGAATAGCTGCCGCCTTGTTCTTTTTATTGTCCGCCCGGGTTTGGGCGTCCCATGCCCCGGAAAAAAGACAAACAAAATGCAAGAAAGAAAGGCGTTATCCGTCATTTCCGCCTCCCGGAGCCCCCCTCGGCGGCCTGGGGAGGCGCATCATTAGAGTTTCATGAGAGATCCTCAAATCCGTTTCCCTTCGGGTTTTCCTCCCCTTCCTTTTCTTGCCGCCGCCCGAAAACTATGCTATACTATTCGTCAGGCAACCGTGCCAAGAGAGGGAGTTGAAGCATGAAGCCTTCCACCAAAAAATTGCTCAGCTTCGCTTTTTTGTTATTTACCTTGGGTTTGGTTCTCTATATAGGCCTGCAGGAAAATGATATCACCGAGCTTTGGCACGCCATTGGGAACTTGTCCAGGCCCGCGCTGTTGCTGTGCCTGCTGTGCTGGGCGCTGTATGTTGTCACGGACGGGCTGTCCGTCTATTATTTTTTAAAACGGCAAGGCTACCCCATCACCTTTTGGCAGTCCCTGTACATTGGCGTCGTGGGCATTTATTATAGCGCGGTGACCCCCGGAGCCTCCGGCGGCCAGCCCGTGCAGATCTATAACCTGCGGAAAATAGGCGTGCCCATCGGCATCAGCGGCTCCGCCCTCACCGTGAAGTTTTTTTGTTTTCAGCTGATGCTGCTGATTGTGGGGGCCATCCTTTGGATCTCCCAGGGCGCGTACATTGCCCAGGAAGCGGGCCACCTGGTTTGGGTTGTTCTCCTGGGGTACTTCTTCAACTTTCTGTCCATCGGCATGGTGCTCACCATGGCCATCAGCAAGCGGGCGGTGCGCACCATCATCATGCTGGTGATCCGCATCGGCGTGAAGCTGGGCATCTGCAAGGATCCCGCCAAATCCACGGCCAAGTGGGAAGCCCACTGCGATTCCTTCCTGTCCAGCGTGCAGCTCATCCGCAGCAACCCCAAGGACCTGGTGATCCAGTTTCTGATCGCGCTGGCACAGCTTTTCACGCTGATGATGGTGACCTCCGTGATCTATTACGCCTTTGGCCTGTCCGGCACCAGCTTGATCCGGCAGATCACCATGGGGGTGCTGTTGTACATCAGCGCCAGCTACACGCCCCTGCCCGGCGCTTCCGGCGCCCAGGAGGTTGGCTTCGCCAAGTTCTTCGAGGGCATCTTCCCCTCCGCCTACCTGTTTGTGGCGCTGCTGATCTGGCGTTTTTTCACCTGTTACCTCTCCATTCTTGTGGGCTTTTTGCTCACCACCGGGCAAAGCGTCGGCGGCCTTTTCCACAAAAACCACTCCGCCGCCTCCCTGGAAGCCGCGCCCTCCGCCTCTTCCACGAATGAACCACTCCAGCAAGAAGGTGCTTCCAATCAGGACAACCCACTGTGACGGAGATCCCCTGTTTTCCAACCGGGCTTTGGTATCCCTGATTGTCCCCCTCGTCATTGAGCAATTCCTGGCGATCCTCATCGGCATCGTAGGCACGGTGATGGTGAGCTCCATCTCCGAGTCCGCGGTCTCCGCGATCTCGCTGGTGGATTCCATCAACGTGCTTTTAATTCAGCTTTTTTCCGCCATGTGCGCCGGGGGCGCTGTGGTGGCCGCCCAATACCTGGGCAGGCGGGAGCCCCTGAACGCCTCCCGGGCCGCCAAGCAGCTGCTGTACCTGTCGCTGTTCATCTCCCTCATCCTCTGCGCCCTTTCCATCGCCTTTTGCGATCCCTTGCTGCGGCTGTTCTTCGGCAACCTTTCGGAGCGCACCTTGGCCTATTGCCGGGACTACTTCTACCTCTCGGCGCTGTCCTACCCCGCCCTGGCCCTGTACAATGGCGGCGCGGCGCTGCTCCGGGCCATGGGAAACAGCAAGGCCTCCATGTGGATCTCCCTGATGATGAACCTGGTGAACATCGCCGCCAGCGCCTTGCTCATTTTCGGGCTGCGCCTGGAGGTCCTTGGGGCCGGCGTCGCGGCGCTCCTGGCCCGCATCCTGGGGGGCGTGGTCATCACCCGGCTGCTCCTGGCCCCTTCGGGCGCCATTTATATCTCCCGCCCCTTCCATGTGGAGCTGGACAAGGCCATGATTGGGCGCATTTTCAGCCTGGGGATTCCCAACGGCCTGGAAAACAGCATGTTTCAGATCGGAAAGCTCCTGGTGGCGGGTGTGGTGGCCTCCTTTTCCATCTCCGTGGTGGCGGCCAACGCGGTGGGCAACAACATCGCCACCATGGTCAACCTGCCCGGAACCGCCATCGGCCTGGCCATGGTGACGGTGGTGGGCCAATGCATGGGGGCGCGGGATATCGCCCAGGCCAAATGCTACACCATCAAGCTGCTCAAGGCCGCCTATGCGCTCATGTTCATCAGCAACGGGGCGCTGGTTTTCCTTGCGGAGCCCTTTGTGCGGGCCTTCCAGCTCAGCCAGGAGGGCGTGGACGCCGCCATTGAGGTGCTCCGCTTCCATGGAATCAGCGCCATGTTCTTTTGGCCCGCCAGCTTCACCTTGCCCAATGCCATGCGCGCCGCGGGGGACGTGAAGTTCACCATGGTGGTGGCTATTCTTTCCATGTGGATTTTCCGCATCGCCCTGAGCTATTATCTGGCCCTTCCCCTGGGCATGGGGCTGATGGGGGTATGGGTGGCCATGGTGGTGGATTGGGTGGCCCGGAGCGTGTGCTTCGTCTGGCGCTACCGCAGCGGCAAATGGCTCACCCATCCCGTGGTGTAGGACATTGCTTTTTTACCTCAAAAAGGGTATGATATATAGGGTTGAGAAGAATGGCGCCTGAGGGGCGGCAAGGAGGCGAACCATCCCATGGAACGAAACGAGCATTTTGAGTCAAGCGGATTATCGGATGTGGTGATTCATCTGGCTTGGGCGCAGTTGGAAATCTTCGCGGACGACGTGGAGAAAATCCAAGTGCTGGCGGCCGGGGATGACCAGTCCGTCAACGACCTGCGGATTTTGGTGAGGGACGGCGCGCTGCTGGTGGAACAGCCGCAATACGGCCTGAGCCTGAACCTCATGGAAGGGCACTGGATGCAAGTCTGCATCCGCATGCCCCGGGGGTGGAACAAGCCCCTTCATGTCAATACCATCAGCGGCTTGCTCAGCGCCAGGGGCCTTCACGGAAGCGCCGTGGTGCTGGACACCGTTTCCGGGGATCTGCGGGCGGTGCGCATCCAGGCCCAGGAATTGAAGCTGAAAACCATCAGCGGCGATATCCGGGGGGAGGAGCTGGATTCGGAGTCCCTGTCCGTGCGCAGCGTCAGCGGGGATATCTCCCTGGACAGGCTCCAGGTGGACGTTCTGCGCTGCAACAATGTCAGCGGCGAGCAGATCTACCATATGCGCAAGCCCTTCCGCCGGGTGGAGATCAACGCGGTATCCGGGGATGTGATCATCACCTCCCCTGTGGAAACCCTCAATGTGAGCCTTCGCTCCCTCAGCGGCCGGGTGCGCACCGAGGGGGTCTCCCTCAGCGAGGATTCCACCGTTCCGGCGGTGCGCATCACGGGGATCTCCGCCAACCTCAAGCTGATCTCCACCAAGGAATAACAAATTTTCCATCAACGGAGGAATGACCTATGGCAAGGAACAACTTTGGCGGTTTTGGGGGCATGGGCGGCGCCAATATGCAGCAGCTCATGCGGCAAGCCCAAAAGCTCCAGGAGCAGATGGCTAAAACCCAGGAGGAGCTGGACGAGAAGGAGTACACGGCCCAAGCGGGGGGCGGCATGGTCAGCGTTACCGTCACCGGCAAGCGGGAAGTGAAGGATTTGCAGATCAAGCCCGAATGCGTGGACCCCGAGGATGTGGAGATGCTCCAGGACATGATCCTGGCCGCCGTCAACGAAGCCCTGCGCATGGGCGAGGACGCCCGCAACGCGGAAATGGCCAAGATGACCCCTGGCATGGGAGGCATGTTTTAACCCATGGCGCAGCAGTTGGAACCCATTGCCCGCATGGTGGCCCAGTTGGCCCGCCTGCCCAGCATCGGGCAGAAAAGCGCCCAAAGGCTGGCCTATCATATCATCAGCATGCCCCTGGAGGATGTGAAGGAGCTGGCCGCCGCCCTGTACCAGGGGCGCAAGGCCATCCGCTACTGCGATTGCTGCGGCAACTACGCCACGGACAGCCTTTGCGGCATCTGCGCGGACGAACACCGCAGAAACGGCCAGATCTGCGTGGTGCGCGACCCCAGGGATGTGGCGGCCATTGAGCGGATGCGGGACTTTGGCGGTTCTTACCACGTCCTGCACGGCACCCTCTCCCCCATGGAGGGCATCGGCCCCGGGGATATCCGCATCAAGGAGCTGATGGCGCGGCTTCAGGACGACTCCATCAAGGAGGTGATCCTGGCTACCAACCCCGATATTGAGGGGGAGGCCACGGCCAGCTACATCGCCCGCCTGGTGAAGCCCATGGGGCTTTTGGTGACCCGGATCGCCCATGGGGTGCCGGTGGGAAGCGACCTGGAATACGCGGACGAAATCACCTTGGCCAAGGCCATGGAGGGACGCCGGGAAATGTGAAAAAGCAGCCGCCTCGCCCCGGTCAGGCGGCTTTTTCTTATACGAAAGGATGAGGCTCTTTGCCCACTTTGGAGCCCACAACGGTTTTGCTGACGGCCATGATCGTATTGCTGCTGGCGGCCATAGCGCTATTGGGGGTGCTGATTGCCATGACCTCCCGCCGCAAGCGGGAAACCTCCTATTGGCTTCGGGAAATGGCCGACGCCATGGAGGACGGCATGCGCTCCCTGGAAGGAGAATTGGAACAGCAGGGCGCGTCCCAGCGGGAGGCCCTGCTGATGACCTTGCAGACCGTCAACGACAGCCTGCTAAGTACCCTGTCCAACACCTTTCAGCAGCACAGCCGCCAGCTCAGCGCGTTGCAGCAGCAGAGCTTTGACAGCAACCAGGCCCAGGAGATACGCCAGCACCGCATGCACCAGATCACGGAGGAAAACCTCAGCAAGTTTGAATTGCGGATGCAAGGCGTCCAGGCCGTGCTGGATCAAAGGCTGGCCCAAAACGACGACCGCCTGGAGCGCATGCGGGAAACCCTTCAAGGGGGCATGCAGCGCCTTCAGGCCGAGAACGCCCAAAAGCTGGAGGAGATGCGCAAAACCGTGGACGACAAGCTCCACGAAACCCTGGACAAGCGCCTGGGCGAGAGCTTCACCCAGGTGAGCCAGCGGCTGGAGCAGGTCTACAAATCCCTGGGAGAAATGCATTCCCTGGCTACAGGGGTCGGGGATTTGAAGCGCATGCTCAGCAATGTGAAGGCCCGGGGCATCTGGGGGGAAATGCAGCTGGGGAGCCTGCTGGAGCAGGCCCTCACCAGCGCTCAATATGCCCAGAATGTGGCGGTGAAGCCCGGCTGCGAGGAGCGGGTGGAGTTTGCGGTGTGCCTCCCCGGCAAGGATTTGCAGACCGACGCGCCCGTCTACCTGCCCCTGGACAGCAAGTTTCCCCAGGAGGACTACCTCCGGCTGGCCCAGGCCAGCCAGCGGGGGGACGCCCAGGCTGTGGACGCGGCCCAGCGGGCGCTGCTGGCCAGCGTGCGGGTACAGGCCAAGCGCATCAGCGGCAAGTACATCGCCCCTCCCCATACCACGGATTTTGCCGTGATGTTCTTGCCCATGGAGGGGCTGTATGCGGAGGTCATGCGCCACGGGGAGGTGGTGGAGCAGATTCAGCGGGAACAGCGGGTGGTGCTGGCGGGGCCCAGCACCTTGCTGGCGCTGCTCAACAGCCTCCAGATGGGCTTTAGGACCCTGGCGATCCAGCAGCGCTCCGCGGAGGTTTGGCAGCTGCTGGGGGCCGTGAAAACGGACTTTGGCAGCTTCGCCCAAATCCTTCAAAAAACCCAGGAAAAGCTGCAGCAGGCCTCGGATTCCATCGATACGGCCTTTGTGCGCACCCGCAGCATCCAGCGCAAGCTGCGGCGGGTGGAGGCCCTGGACAGCCGGGAGGCGGAAGATCTGCTGGAGGAGAGGACCGGGGAGGAAGGGTGACGCCCAAGGGAAGGCGTTTCCCGCCCCATAGGATCATGGGAACAGTTTTTGGCCTGCTGCCCATGCCCATTGTCCAGGGAGGGGGCTTTGCGCCCAGGGAAGCCAAAAGGTTTACGGATCGCTTATCTTTCACGGGCAGCCGCTTAAGCGGCTGCCCCTTCTTTTCATGCAAAGGGAGAAAGAGGGCGTTTCATCTATACCCTTCTGTCATTTCGCCATGGCTGGCTATATCGCGTGATCCTGCGTATCAAGAAAAAGGTTTCACGGCTTATTGGCAGGTTCCAAAACAGAACGCCCCTCTTTTTCTAAGTCGCGGCAACTTGTGCAAAGGGACTGGTATGCATCAATCGGGGTCCGGGGCTTGGGTTCAGCTTTATCGTCGTGGCGAGCACTACTGTACCCGCCACTCGTAAAGCTTCCCACTGCGGGTCGCTAGCGGCTGCGCCGCTGTGACCCGCAGTGGGAAGATAAACGAGCGCTAAAACTGTAGTGAATACCGCGACGATTTATATGAAACGTACCCGCCACAGGATGTAGCCCTGTGGCGGGCGAAAGAGAAATCGGAGCTCCCCCCCGGCCCCCTAACGTACTCGTTTCTTGTGACAAAGAAAGAAAGTATTTCAGGCGTTATCGTAAAAGCCTAAACCTCTGCCTAGCAAAAAGCCCTTTTCCTCTCAAGGCCAACTCACAATCAAAGGACTCCGCCTTGCTTTCCACCGCTGCTAACCCCGTTCTTCTTTAATGGCCTACACCGCCCGCCCATATTCTCTTAAAAACAGCCGCCTCGCAGGAAACCGGATTTCCTGTGAGGCGGCTGCTCAATCACTGATAACCCAATCCTTGCCCTATACCTCCCTCATTGAAGATGAATCCCCTGCGCCTCGTCAACACCCATGGGCGACTCTCCGCCCTCTGAGGAAAGAACAGGGCATACCTTTATGTCCGAAGGAAGATACCCAAACCCCTCAAAGGTCTGCAAGACGCTGCCGTCAGGCTGCACTTCCACGGATATGGCCCTTACCTGGGCATTCGCAGCCGGGTCCAATACCGCGAACTCCACTCCGGGAGAGGGCGCGTAGACGAGGCGGATGTACAGCGGCGAGATTTCAGCCTGTACTTTGACATGCTTGCCGTTGACGGTCCCCTCTCCCTCAAGGGTTTTCATCTGAACGGAATTGCTTTTTGCCACTTGCACACGAAGGGGGTATTCATCTGCCGGGACGTTCCTGGAAAACAGGCTTTCCCCATCAAACCAAACATAGAGATCGTTCAAGTAGAATTTGAATTGCAGCGTCAGCATCCCGGCGTCCGCCGCCTGGAGTGGAAGCGGCGCGTCAAACTCCACATAGCACAGCAGGTCCTCACCGTCGGCAATTTTCTCCTCCCTGGCCCAGGGAATGTCGGTTCCCTCCCCCGCCACCACATGGTCGCTCCGGCCAATGGAGCGGGTATGATAGCCATAGGGCTGCCCCGCCCGGTAGGCTTCCAGGAATCGCTCCATCACCGGGTCCGCCTCCTGAAGCATAGGCATCACCGCGTTTTCCTCCCGCCGCATCTGCGCCAACTCCGCTTCCGTGGGGGTATAGGGCTGGGTATGCGCCTCCCCGCCCACAAGCCGGTATGCCACGAACAGGCTGGAGCCGTCAAAGTAAGCGCTGTCAACCCAAACCGGAGCGGATTCCGTGGAAGCGCCGTTGGTAGGGGAGCTGGTGGGTTCCAGGGGCTGCGCGTGTTCCGCCACATATTGCAGCGGCGGATTCTCCGCGCTGAACAATGAAAACAGGGTGGAGTGAACGGCCAGCGCAATGCCCGCCATGAGCACTATGAGGACAGCCGCCAAAACGGCCACCCGGGACCGCTTCTTTCCCGCAGGCTGTTTCTCCCCTCTCACAGCCCGGAAAACCGCGTCTCTGGCTTCAGGCTTTCCGGCAAGGCCTGAGAGGCGGGCATCAATGCTTTGCTGAATGGTTCGTTTATTCACAGAGCTCCCACCTTTCCAATTCCCGTTTCAATATGCCTTGCGCCTTTTTGAGTCTGGCATATGCTGTGGACGCCGGAATCCCCAGCGCCTTCGCCACTTCCGCCACGGGCATATTCTGATAGTAGTGCAGCAGCACAACCTCCCGATACCGGCTTGATAACCCCATAATCTCCCGCACCAGCCAGTCGTCCTGGGGCGTGAAGGAATAGCTGCCTTCCGGCAAATCCTCCAGCGCCGTGCGCAGATCCACTCTGCGAAACCACGCCAAGCGCCGCATATCCTTACAGGTGTTGATCGCAATGCGCATCAGCCAGGTTTTTTCCCCGCTTGCTCCCCGAAACGTATGCATGCTCCGGTAGGCTTTGAGAAACGTCTCTTGCAGCGCGTCCTCGGCAAGGGATTGATCCCGCAGATATAGGAAGCACATCCGCAGCAGGGAATCTTCGTACAGCGCCATCAAGCGCTCGAGTTCTTTTTCCCGGGCGCTGTTCGGACCCTGGGCAAAGTCCATCCGCTCACCTCCTTCACCGATTAGACGAGGGATGCATGGAAAGATTACAACAAATCAGTGGATTTTGGAAAGCTGCGTTACGCATTTAATCCGAAGCCCACAGCATGCCCCCATGGCTTCCCCCGCGGGAACCGCTGACCCCGCGGCATTTCCCTGCCGCTTCGCACCGGCCCGCGCCAGGGCTTTTTCCGTATCCGCACTCTGTTGATTCCAGGGCCCACACGCGTTCTTCCTTCGCCTTTCACCGTCAGCCCGCGCTTCCCTTTCCTTACATTCCTATTTTCTTTTATAAGAAAAAAAGGCAAAGCAAAAGGCATGCCGCAACAGCTTTTGGTCACGGCATGCCGATGGAAAACGCTATTTGGTTGGGAAGTCCTTAGCGGCCTCGCAAAGCTTACCGCTGCACCCGGCCGCTGCCGCTGCCCTTCATCAGGCTCTCCACCTCGGCCACGCTCACCCGGTTGTAGTCGCCGCTGATGGTGTGCTTCAGGCAGGAGGCCGCCACGGCAAACTCCAGGGCGGTCTTTTCGTCCTCATAGCGGTTCAGCCCGTAGATCAGCCCGGCGCCAAAGCTGTCGCCGCCGCCCACCCGGTCCACGATGTCCGTGATGGCATATTTCCGGGACAGGTAGAAGTCCTTGCCGTTGTACAGGCACGCGCTCCAATCGTTATGATTGGCGGACTTGCTCTCCCGCAGGGTAATGGCTACCCGCTTCACGTTGGGATAGGTCTCCATAGCCAGCTTGGCGATGGCCTTGTACTGGTCGATGTTCAGCTCTCCGCTTTCCACCGCTTCCGCGGAGGCGGCTTTGAGCCCCAAGGACATCTGGAAATCCTCTTCATTGGCGATGATGGTATCCACATAGCGGACCAGCTGGGTCATGAACTCCTGGGCGGTTACGCCGTATTTCCAGAGATTCTTGCGGTAATTCAGGTCACAGCTCACATGGAGGCCCAGCTCCTTGGCGGTCTTTGCCGCTTCCAGGCTCAGTTCGGCAGCGCTTTGGCTGATGGCCGGGGTGATCCCGGTGATATGAAACCAAGTGGCTCCGGCAAAAGCCTTCTTCCAGTCGATATCCCCCACCTTGGCTTCGGCAATGGCGGAACCGGCCCGGTCGTAGATCACCTTGCTGGGCCGCTGCACAGCGCCGGTTTCCATATAATAAATGCCCATCCGGCCAGGCTTTGTGACGATGCTGCTCACATCCACGCCAAAGCCCCGCAGCTCCCGCATGCACGCCGCGCCGATCTCATGATTCGGCAGCACCGTCACAAAGGATGTGTCCAGCCCGTAGTTAGCCAAGGATACGCAGACATTGGCCTCTCCGCCGCCAAAGGTGGCCTCCAGGGCGGGAGATTGCAAAAGGCGCTCGTATCCCGGGCTTTTCAACCGAAGCATGATTTCTCCAAAGGTTACAATTTTAGGCATTTCCATATCCTCCTTGATCCTCCCGTCGAGGGAAAATCCTTACTTTTGAAACAGATGGAACGCAAACCCGGCGATATCGTCCTTCAAATAAATGGCCTTGAGCTTGCCGTCCTTGATGGAGGCGCTTTCAGGGGCAAAGGCGAAGCCCCGCTGCTCCAAATGCCATTGGGCCCTGGGCAGGTTGTTGCAGCCGATGGCTACATGACCCAAAGCGCCGCGGCCGGTCTTTTTCATCAGCTCAAAGCCCTCGCCCACGAACATGCTGCTGTTGCCGTCCTTCACGGGCCAGCCCAGCAGCCGGGACAGGGTCTGCGCCACCTCGGCGGCCTGCTCCGGCGTCCCCACATTCAAGCCCACATGGATTAGCTCCAGGCCCAGCATCGCGTTCACGGCGTTGCGGGTTAGCTCCCGAATGCGGTCCCAATCCTTGGCCTTCACCGCGTCCTCCGGCACCATCCAGCTGCCGCCGCAGGCCAGGACCTTGCTAAAGCCCAGGTAGTCATTGAGGTTCTTCTGGTTGACGCCGCCGGTGGGCAAAAAGGTCACATTGCCAAAGGGGCCGCTGAGGGCCTTGATCATGGCAAGGCCGCCCAAGGCCTCGGCAGGGAAGAACTTGATGGTGGTCAGGCCCAAAGAGAGCGCCACCTCAATATCGCTGGGGTTCGCGCAGCCGGGCACAATGGGGATGCCCTTTTCCTGACAGTGCTTTACCACCGCGGGATTAAGCCCCGGAGAGACGATGTAGGCGGCTCCGGCCGCCACAGCCCGGTCCACCTGCTGGGTGGTGAGCACAGTGCCAGCGCCCAGCATCACCTGGGGCAGCTCCTGGTGCACCCGGCGGATGGATTCCTCCGCCGCGTCGGAGCGAAAGGTGATCTCCGCCACCGGGAGCCCGCCCTCCGACAGGGCCTTGCAAAGAGGCACCGCGTCCGCCGCGTCCTCCACCTTGATCACCGGCACCAATCCGGCCAACGATAGCTTTTGGATCATCTCCATGGAAAAAAGACCACCTTTCCAGCGCATGATTGTAATGCGAACTCCCCAATAACGTTCCGCCTTACCATAGCAGAAATTTGTCCCAATGTCACCAGAAAATTTCTTGTTTCTTCAAATTTTTTGCCCCTGGGCATGGAACGGCGTCCAGGCCAGGGGCAAATTCTGTTTTCTATGGGTCCGCCAAGCATCCCGTTACTTTGCCTTTTCCGCCACCAGCTGCCGGGCCACCTCATAGGCCTTTTGGAGCTGCGCGTCGCTCAAATCCCCCAGGTCAAAGGTGATGCTGCTCTGTCCCTCGGGCATGGGCACCTCCACATCCGGGGTGATGCCGGTTTTGTGCACCACATTGCCGTTGGGCGTGAAGTACTGGGCAATGGTGAGCTGCATCCCCGCGCCCTTGGTGCCCACCGGCAGCACGTACTGCACCACGCCCTTGCCAAAGCTCTTGGTGCCCACCAAGGTCGCCTTGTGGTAATCCTGGAGCGCCCCGGAAAGAATTTCGGAAGCGGAGGCGGAGTTCTCGTTGATGAGCACCACCAGCGGAATGTTGATCTCTCCGGCCTTGGCGGTGTAGTACTCCCGGGAACCGTCCCGCTTCTCCAAGTAGGCCACCGTTCCCTCGGGAAGGAAGATATCCGCCAGCTGCACCGCGTCGTCCACCCAGCCGCCGGGGTTGTCCCGCAGGTCGATGATCAGGCCCTTGGCGCCCTTGGCCATCAATTCGTCCAGCTGCTTCTGGAAGGCCGGGGCGCAATCCCCGCTGAACTCGTACAGCACAATGTAGCCGATGTCGTTGTCCAGCATGAGGCTGCTGACCCAATTCACGTGGATCACGGCCCTGGGAATCTCAAAATCCAGCAACTCGTTGCCGCGCTTCACCTGGACCTTGACCTTGTCCCCCACCTGGCCCCGCATGATGTCCACCGCTTCTTGCATGCTATAGGTGGTCACCTCCAGGTCCTCCACCTTCACCAACGTATCGCCTTTGAGCAGCCCCGCGGCCTCGGCCGGGCTCCCCGTAAACACCCGCATGATGGTACACAGGTAGGTTTCCATGGAGCCCGTCAGCTGGATGCCAATCCCCGCGTATTGCCCCTCGTCGGACTCCCACAGCGCGGCGTATTCCTCGGGGCTGTAATAGTACGTATAGGGGTCTTCCAGCCCGTACAAAAGCCCACGCTCCGCGTTTTCGATCATGGCGTCCACGTTGGGCTCCTGGTAGTAGTACGCTTCCACCACCTGTACCAGCTCGTCCATCTCGGCATACTTCTGGAGCCGGTCGTATTCCTCCCTGGAAATGGTGACGGTGGAGCCATCGCCGCCCTCCTGGGCATTCTGGATGCTATCCGCCACCGTGGTGGGCAGCAGCGAGCACCCCGTTACCATCAGCGAAACCATCAGCATCATGATCAGCAGCTTCACCGAAGCCGTATGCCACCGTTTCATGCCGCGCCCTCCCCTCAGCCCGTGTCAGTAAATATCCTTGGGCTTTTCCTGCCCGCACTTCTTCAATTCGTACAGAATCTTGAAGGTCACCGCGTCATCAAAGCGGCGCAGGTCCAGGCCGGTTTGCCTCTGCACCTTATCCAGCCGGTACACCAGGGTATTGCGGTGGATGAACAGCTGCCTGGCGGTGTCGGAGAGGTTCAAATCCTTGCGGAAAAACATCTCAATGGTCTGGAGCATCTCGTCGTTGAAGAGCTTGGCGTTCTTGCGGTTGAAAAGCAGGCTGTGGTAGTGCATGCTCTCCTCCCGGTTGACGTTCATCAGGAAGCGCTCCAGCATCAGGCGGCGGAAGATGTGAATGCTCTCTTCCCCGGAGAAAATGCGGCCCACTTCCATGGCCTTCTTGGCCTCCAGATAACTTTCCCCCAGCTGGGCCAGAGTATGCTTGACCTCGCCAATGCCTACCTTGGCGGTTTTCACCGCTTCTTCCATGAGCGTTTCCTGGGCGGCCTGGGCGAACTGGTACAATTCCGCAAAGCCGTCCATGTTCTCCATGTCCTTGACCAGCGCCACCATATGGCGGTCTATTTCCACTAGGGCGTCGGTATCCGTCAAGGGGATCAGCTCGCCCAAAATGCTGTAAGCGCTATTCTTCTCAATCTGCTCGATCTGAAACAGCAGTACACAACGGTCCAATTCCAAGGCGATCTGGTTTTCATTGGCACGGGTGATCAAATCCGTTCCGCTGAGCTCCTGCTTCAGCACCCCGCGGTATACATCGCTGGGCCCGCCAATGGACAGGCTGCTTTTGAACAGGTTCATCACCATGGCGTCCGTCATGACCAGCAGGTCCTGGGCCCCCGGATAAGCATCCGGGCATAGGATGACCATGGCCGGGTACATGTCCAACGCGCGAAAAAACAGGTCTCCCACATGGTGGTTGATGCCCGGGGCCACCACCACGCTTGGCAATTCCACCTGCGTTCCGTCCTCGGGAATAAGGCTCATGCCCTGGGCGTCCACAATGCGAAGGGGGACGCTGAGCCCCTCCAAAATTCTTTCCAGCTTCTTACTATATCGTTTCTCCACCAGCACGGCTTGAACTCCCCTCTAGCCATCTCAATATAAATGGTGACAGCTCTGCATGATTATACCATACTCGTCCATTCCTGGAAAGCACCGGGCACATTCCTTATGCTTTTTTCTCCCTTCCCTCTTTATGCTCTTTTTCCTTGCGAAAATCTGCCATGAGCATTCCCTTGTCTCCTCCTTCGGCAATGATCCCCTCCTCTGGAGCATCACCCCGAAAGCCAAGAAACATCCATGATTCCGGCCCAGTGATTTCGCCCCGAAAATTCATCCGCAATCCGTTGACAAACCAGCAGCCATCCCGTATAATAACTCTTGTTGTCGATACAGACCGCATGCGATCGTGGCGGAATTGGCATACGCGCACGTTTGAGGGGCGTGTCCGAGAGGGTACGGGTTCAAGTCCCGTCGATCGCACCACCTTTGCACCCCATGGTCAATACAATGAAGCCTCCGTTTGGAAACGGGGGCTTTGTTGTTGTGGGATTCATTTTTGAATGTCGATATGTGGATTAATAAGGGATTTGGACTTGGGCCTGTAATGTTTCTGAATTTCTGGTTTTCCCGTCATTCAAAACCAGAATTTGTCTTAGCTGATCGAAGGTTCATTTCTGTCTTTTGACGGCTCCCAAAAGCCATTTTTCTACTTTTTGGCAGAAGGTGTGTGCAAAGGTGGGTGCACACAGTCTACGATTCCACGAATAGTCCACGAATAGTCCACGAGTAGTCCACGAGTAGTCCACAAATAGTCCACGAATAGTCCACGATATCTCCACGAATAGTCGCCATCATAAGAAGCGCTGCTCAAATTAGGAATGGAACATAACCTCCCTTTGAAAGCAAACTGTTCACATCGAAAAAACCTGCCCACAGCATTGAAAGGCCAATCTATTTCTATACGAATGTGCTTGTTTCCAAAGCATCCTAATCTTCAGGATTACAATTCCAACGATATTAAGGAACTTTTAAGGTTTGATTCAGCTGTATGACAGGCTCGATTGCTATAATAGCAATGGCTTTGAAATACGGCTGATCTTTGATTGAGAGGATGATTATCACGACACAGCAACATGTCTCCGGGATACTTTTGCTCCTTCTTTCGCTCGTGCTGCTATCTTTCCCAAGGCAAATATGGAAGGTGACAGAGGCATGGAAAAACACCGGTTCCGCGGTTCCCTCTAAAGCTTATTGTATTTTGCTTAGATGCGTGGGTGCGCTTTTTCTGATTACGGGGCTTATTCTATTTTTGTAAAATCATAAAATCATCGGAAAACAGGGTTTGCTTTGGGCAAACGAAGCGGTTTAAGATATCTTAGTATCAAGGAGCGAACGATCATGATAAAAGAAAAAAAGCGGGTGACTCTGGATCTATTGATTATATTCATCTTGACTGCCGCCGCGCTTGCTCTTTGCCTCGGCTTCCAAGATTCCGTGTACTGCTATATCAGGAACGCCTCCAAGCCGATTCTTTTGCGGACGCTGCTCGCCGCGGTCTGCCAATTCGGGATTGCCGGTTTGGGAATTACGGTCGTTGCTCTCCTTAAAAAAGAAAGCTTTCGCTCTCACGGATTACAAATCAAAGGTCTGTTGCCATCCGTTGCGCTTTGCGCGTTATGCTTTGTGCCTTATACCGTATTCGCTCTCGTTACGAAGCAAGCTTCAGATTATCTTCCCTTCGGTTCGGTTTGGGTAATGAAGGATGCGCTTTCAAGCGGCTTTCCCGTCAACGTTTTGTCCGTACTCCTTATCGCCGTAGCGTGGGGATTTTTCGAGGGCTTCAACTATGTTTTCATCAGTGATAAAATTAACAAACGCTTTCCGTCAAAAAACAGGTGGCTGAATTGGGGCGCAATAGTAGGCGCGGTGACGTGCTTGCTGATACACGGCATGGTCGGCGTCAGCCTCACCGGTATGATAGAAATGCTGACCATCGCTTTCATAATATACGGCATGCTGATCGTAAGAGACTATACAGGCAATGCGTGGGGCTGCGTGCTTATTTTCATATTCCTTTGGAATGCTTTTTAATCGGCGCCGCCGTCAAACTTCTTTACGAACGAGCGGACAGTTGACGTTGCGGAATTCCGATTGTGTTATGGACAGGAGGACGGGGACAGATGAGGGGGCTTTTCAGAAATTGTGCGGGAGAGGTGGTGCGTATTTATGCTGATTACATTGGCTGCCTTGCTTGGCTGTGCGATGATTCTTGCAGGCTTGCTTCTGGCGTGCAGCCCAGGGAAACCCGGATTCTTCATGGATGAAGACGGAAAAGTGCTTAAGGGCAGTATATCGGAAAAGCTTCATGTGGATATTGGCGGCGTAGAACAGGGGATGTTCATCAGAGGCAAGAACACAAAAAACCCCGTACTGCTTTTTCTGCATGGAGGACCCGGTATGCCGGAATATTTTCTTGCCGAAAAGTATCCCACCGGCCTTGAGGACCATTTTACCGTTTGTTACTGGGAGCAGCGCGGCGGAGGACTTTCCTGTCGTTCAGACGTTTCCGCAAAGGAGATAACCGCTGAACTCCTGATATCGGATACAATAGAAGTGACGAATTACCTGTGCCAGCGTTTTGGGCAAGAAAAGATTTACCTGATGGCACACTCCTGGGGATCCTTTCTTGGAATCCAAGTAGCGGCACAGGCGCCGGAGCTATTCCGGGTCTATATTGGCGTGGCACAGGTTTCGCAAATGCTCGAATCCGAAAAGAGGGCATATGTGCATATGCTGGCGCTATATTCGGCGGCAAGAAACACGAAAATGATGAAAAAGTTAAAGCGCTATGCTGTCTTGAATTCCGAAGCCGAATTACGCTCCTTCTTTACTTCCGGCTTACGCGACGAAGCCATGCATAAGCTCGGCATCGGCACAATGCATGACATGAAATCCGTCGTGACCGGCGTCTTTTTGCCCATTATGCAATGCAAGGCATACACCCTTGGGGAAAAAATCAATATATGGCGCGGCAAAGCGGCGCTGAGAAACGATACCGTACTGCTCGACCAGCTTTTTTCCGCCGATATGGCGATGAAAGTTCCGCAGCTTGAAATTCCCGCCTATTTCTTCGGTGGCATACACGATTACACAGTGAGCTGCGCCTTGGCAAAACGCTATCTGGAACAGCTTCGAGCGCCGCTGAAAAGATTTTACCAATTTGAGGCATCCGCCCACAGTCCCCTGTTCGAAGAGCCGGAAAAATTGATGCGGATCATGATTGCGGATGTGCTAAACGGAAAAACAGCTCTGGCCAAGTGAAAAAACCTACTAACGAAATGTGGATTGCCAGTATAACGAGAATACCGGATTGTGAGGGGATGTATGGTAACAGAAAGAGATTTTGGCGTGAAACCGGTGTTGGAAGGCCAAACCGTGGTGTTAAGGCCCTTTGCCGATGAGGATTGGGAATCTATGGCCGGTATCCTGGATGACCGCGAAGCGAAAATACTGACAGGATCGGTCGGCAGCGGCCAAGAAGCGGATCAGCCCATGGATTCGCAAGAACGAGAGCAAATTCGCAGCTGGTATCAAAGCAGAAACCAGCAAACCGACCGTCTGGATTTGGCGGTGGTAGATAAAAGCAGTGGGATGTTGATTGGGGAAGTTGTCTTTAACGAATATCAGGCATGTGCCGGTATCGTCAACTTTCGCATCCTACTCGGCGCGGCAGGCCGCAATAAGGGCATGGGGACCGAGGCGACCGCGCTGTTTGTACGCTACGGGTTTCAGGCTCTGTCACTTCATAAAATTGAGCTGGAGGTCTACAGCTTCAACCAAAGGGCGGAGTATGTATATCAAAAAAGCGGGTTTGTGCTTGAAGGAACAAAGCGGGAGAATTTCAAATTCAATAATCAGTATTTCGATACCAAGCTATACGGACTGCTGCGTTCGGAGTATATGGTAGGCTTTGGTAAGGGAGCGGTTTGAAGACAAGGAGTTCCATGAAAACTATGGAGTGGCTGGTGGTATCCGGAAATTACCAGGCGAGCAAAGTCCCGGTCTATCCTTTGAGGAAGCATTGGCATACACCGCTCACGACAATAAGGACGCCGTTACGCTTCCTGATTTAGTCAGATGTCGTGGCCATTCCCAAAAGCGTGCACCGGGAACGCATGGAGCAAAATTTCGACATCTTTGATTTCACGCTGAACGGGGAGGATATGGACAGGATCGCCGGATTGGACTCCGAGGAGAGCCTGTTCTTCTCACACTATGATCCGGCCACCGTTAAGCGGTTGATTAGCTACGGAAAGCGCAAATAGGAGAGACGCACAATACGAAAGCTTCTTGGACGATAGCTCCACGTTGGTCGCTTGATCCTTCGCGTTCACCGCCCACATTGTCGTTCCGTCGATGCTTGCTATGACTACGGTGATTCTTTATTCGCAAAGAAGGGTATTGTAAAAATGGTGCAACGATAGCTGGAAAAGATTGAAACGGAAGCACAACCAAGAACGAATTACGTCCCAAAGGAGGTATTATATGAGTGACAAATTGACCTTGAATATGGTTGTTTCAAACGCGATGGAGGCACTGGAATTTTATGAAAAGGTCTTTAATGCCAAACGAGGCGATATGTTTTTCTTCCCGAATAAAACGGGAGAAAACGAAGCAAATATTGTCGTAGGCAATGTGGAACTGCGGCTGGTTGATGAGAATGCGGCCTATCATTGCCATCCCCCCCAAAAAGGCGAGGTGGACTCCATATGGCTTCAAATTATCGTAGATGATATGGAAGTCGTGCTGAAAAAGGCGAAAGAGAATGGTGCTGTTGTTGGGCAGGAAACGTCTGAATTCATGGGCACACGGCATGCAGAAATTACTGACCCATTTGGTTATACATGGACGATTAATCAAATCCTTCGAGAAGTTTCTTATAAAGAGCGTTATGAAACCTATTTGAAGCTGCAAGAAGAAGCAGAGGAATAAGGATTCCGGCTATGCCAACAAGCCCACGCGTAGACGCTTTGCATATTATCTGGAAAATGCAAGAAATGTCTATGACCCGCATCGACGGGGTCACTGGTTCGAGTCCAGTACAGACCACAAAAAACTGCCTCAAAAGGGCGGTTTTCTTTTGCATATTCTACAAATATTGCTGCTTTGCCCGTCGATGTGACGAGCGTGTCTTCGGGCCATTTGATGCAAATTCTTATGCAAAAACGCATATATTTGCCCATTGTAGTCTTGCAATTCTCGGAAAGGCAACCTTTGAAGAATCTCACAAATTGTGATACATTAAAAGAGCACATGTAACGATATGGTACCGAATTCGTTAAAGGGAGTGGCGCGGACTTATGGAGAGCAAGGCGTTTGACAGAATTTTCGGGACAATCGTTTTCGGCCTCGCGCTGTTTTTCGTCCCCTTCTGTGCAGGCTGGTGGCTGTCATACCTGTTTGGTTCGGGCTCCAACTCTTTCCTTCACATTGGAATTGCTTTGGGCGCTGCCGGAGGAGTTGCCGCGAACCTGTTTTGGCTGAAAAGGCTGGTTGCAGGCCTGTATTCTATGAATACATGGGCAATGCTCTGTCTGTTGGTACTTTACTCCATTAGCCTCTTTGGCTTTTTCATGGGTGTTCCAGTATTCAATGTGCTTGCCGGAATACTAACGGGCATATATATTGGACGGCAAGCGAAGATGCTGAACTATGATGCGGCGCATTTTTCGGCCAGACTAAAGATAGCTCAATATGTAGCGCTTTCACTCCTATTGCTGGTTTGCGTCACCTCCGCCATTCTGGCGTTGTCGGATTCCTATACCGCAGCCAATCTTGAGGGCATGTTCTCTTTGAGCTTTTCGCTGAGCACCCCTTTATTGGTGAGCATCATCTTCATTGGAGGCACTATTCTCTTGCTTGCACAGTTCGTTCTAACCAAGGTATCGGCGACGCTGGCTTATAAAAGCTGAATGGTAACTGCGATGCACCCCCGATAGGACAATCCTGGCGCTGGGGCCGGGGTCTTGGGGCAAGATACGCACAGTGGTCAGCCCTACCCGGCCCGATTGAAAATCAGGCAGTAAAAGTTTTCCCCCAACTCAAACCGGTTGATTTGAGTGAAGCCATTTTCCGTCAGGGCCCCGGCTGTCTCGGTTTCGGAGATCCTGCGCGCCATAGGTGGCCCCAGAGGCGTAGGTGCTTTATGGAATTCGATGACCGCAAGAATGCCACCGCGTTTCAAAATGCGCCGTATTTCCCCCATTATGCCGGGGATGTCGTTCAACTCATGCAGCACAGTACATAGCAGCGCGACATCACACGAATCCTCTGGCACATTTTCGATATTGTCCTCTATGAAAACATTGGGCGCACTGTTTTTTGCCCGCAATGTCTCACGCATTTCGCCGGATATTTCAACGGCGTAGACAGCGTTTGCAGTAATCCCAGCAGCGGCGTAAGTGAAGATGCCCGTTCCCGCGCCAATATCACAAAACACCCCGTTCTGCGAAAGCCCGATTCGCATGAGGGTTTCCCGAGGGTTAAGTTCCTTCAGCCGCACCGGGTTGTCTAATTTATGCGCCATGATTTTCATCGCTCCTTATGAACGGGATATCAGTAACATTGCCAGGTGCCCGCGATGATAAGCATCATCCAAACACGCCATGGTGCTCAAGTATAATTTTCACCCCGATCAATACCAATACGATGCCGCCCGCCAGTTCCGCCTTTGTCTTGAACCTCGCACCTGCACCCTTTCCAACGACAACGCCCAGCATGGACAAAACAAGGGTCGTTACGCCGATAAACGAAACAGCGGGCGCAATCCGGACACTCAGGAACGCAAAGGATACGCCAACCGCCAGGGCGTCAATGCTGGTGGCAACCGCCAGGGGGAGCATTTCTTTGGGCAGGAGCGACGAGCTGCTGGATGCTGCGGGACATTTGTCCGACAGGCTCTCTTTGATCATCTTCCCACCAATAAAGCCCAGCAGCAGGAACGCGATCCAATGATCAAAGGCGGTGATATAATCCGCGAACTGTACGCCGATAGAATACCCGATCAGCGGCATGACCGCCTGGAACACACCAAAATACAGTCCAACGATCAATGCCTCTTTCAGACGCACCCTAGATATGGACAGCCCCTTGCAGACCGCCACCGCAAACGCGTCCATCGACAGCCCTACCGCAATCAAAAACAGCTCCGCCATTCCCATCATCCAGTCCCCCTTTGCGTAATGGCACAAGGAAAGCCCAAGCATAACCGTGTATACTTGAGCTTCCATGTGTGGGAACGGGAAGATCATGTATAGCGCAACGGTTATACATGAGTCTCGTCTTTTCAGGCAAGCCAGATCCTTCGGACCAGTATGTTGACTTGCCACGCCTTCGCGCAGACTACTCCCCCATGAGCTTTTCAGTTGTTAAATCAGTATAGCACGCCCGCGGTCTCGCGTCAATCGCGGTTCCTCTGTCAGTGCTTGACAACCGGTTTGCGCCCGGGCATAATATACGCATACCCCTTAAGGTATTGGAGGGTGCGATTATGAAACAGTGTATGGATACGGAAAAGCTGCATCCCCGCCTGAAAAAGATCATTGGACAGATTCAGGCGATTGACCGCATGGTGGACGAGGACGTGCCCTGTGAGGATGTGCTCGCCCAAATCAACGCAGCCAAGTCCGCGCTGCACAAGGTCGGACAGGTCGTACTGGAAGGCCACATCAACCACTGCGTGCGGGATGGCATCGAACATGGAGATGCGGACAAGACGATCGAGAGCTTTACCAAAGCGGTGGAGCGGTTTGCGAATATGACCTGATCCTTTGCCCTGATGTGACAGCCGTTCAAGATAGCGGCTGTCTTTTTTTATCCTTGACAGCATGTGGATTCCAGCGTACCATGTACCCATACCCCTATGGGTATAATGATGGAGGGCCATATGAAGAAGCTGAAAAAACTGCTGGAATGGGACGGCATCCGAAGGGATATTGCCTTTCTAACGTTGTCGGGAATTGCCTTGGTCGTAAGCCTCTTTGATCTCGCAAACCTCCCCTTTGACGCCGCCTGGGCCGCCATCGTCCTGTGCGGCTTGCCTATCGTTTTGAGTGCGGTTTATGGCTTGATCACGGAGTTTGACATTAAGGCGGATGTGCTGGTCTCCATCGCTTTGATTGCCTCCGTTTTGATTGACGAGCACTTCGCGGCGGGCGAAATCGCCTTCATCATGCAGCTTGGAGCCATGCTGGAGGAAGTAACGGTTGCCAAGGCGCGGGCAGGAATTGAAAGGCTCGTCCATCTCATGCCGATGACCGCCCGGAAACTGGCCGGAGCGGGAGAACAGACGGTCCCCGTGGAGCAGGTCAAGGTGGGCGATTTGCTGCGCGTACTTCCCGGCGAGACCATTCCCGTGGACGGCTTGATCTTGAAGGGCCATACCTCCATCAACGAGGCCGTGATGACGGGCGAATCCCTGCCCGTTGACAAGGAAGCGGGCGACGCGGTTTCCAGCGGCACGGTCAATCAATTTGGCTCCTTCGACATGGAAGCGGTCAAGGTAGGCAAAGACAGCTCGATTCAGCGCATGGTCCGGCTGGTTCAATCCGCAGACGCGGGAAAAGCCAAGATCGTCGGGATCATGGACCGCTGGGCGACGTGGATCGTGGTCATCGCGCTGAGTGCGGCGGCGCTTACATGGCTGTTTACCGGCGAGATCATTCGCGCCGTCACCATTCTGGTGGTGTTTTGCCCCTGCGCGCTGGTGCTGGCGACGCCCACCGCCATCGTCGCGGGCATCGGGAACGCCACAAAACACGGCTTTCTCGTGCGCGAAGGCGATGCGCTGGAGCGGCTGGCTGCCGTAAAAAAAATCGCCTTCGACAAGACCGGAACACTGACCTGCGGGATGCCACGCGTCGTCACCGCCGAGAGCTTTTCCGAAAACTTTTCGGCAGAGGAACTCTATGAGTACGCGGCCTGCGCGGAATCCCACTCGGAGCATCCGCTTGGGCAGGCGGTTGTTCGCTGTCACAAGGCGTCCTGCCGGAATGTGATTCTGAAAGCGGAGCAGTTCCGCATGATTCCAGGGCGCGGCATCCGCGCGGTTGTTAAGGGACACGAGGTTCTGGCCGGGAATCCGGAACTGCTATCCGATCACCACGTCACTATTGGCCAAGAGCATTTGTCCGCCGCGCAGCGCCACCAGGAGGACAGCTGCACGATCATCTTTGTGGCCATCGAACAGAAGATTGCCGGATTCCTCGCGCTGGCGGATACGATGCGGCCGGATGCCGCAGGGACGATTGAGCGCGTGAAATCCGCAGGTGTCCTTCCCGTCCTGTTGACAGGCGACCACGGGAATGCCGCGCAGCACATTGCCGGGCAACTCCGCATTTCCGAAGCACACGCGAACTGTCTGCCGGAAGACAAGCTGAAATGGATCGACGCCAATCAGCAAAACGGTGAAATGGTCTGCATGATCGGGGACGGGATCAACGACGCGCCCGCCCTCAAGAAGGCCCATGTGGGGATCGCCATGGGCGGCGTTGGGAGCGACATTGCGGTGGACGCGGCGGACATCGCGCTGGTGAATGACGATATCAAGGAACTGCCGCATCTGTTGCGGCTTTCAAGGAAAAGCATGGCGACCATCCGGTACAATCTGATCTTTTCCATGGCGCTGAACTTCGCGGCCATCCTGTTGGCAATGACCGGGATGCTGAACCCTGTGATGGGCGCGTTGGTGCACAACGCGGGGTCGGTTCTCGTCATCATCAATTCCGCATTCTTACTGAAATGGAGGGGTTAAGGTATGGTAGTCACGATTCTGGCGTTGGTGGTCGGCCTGATGATCGCGGGTGCGGGCGTTTACTATTTCCTCAAAGAGAGGAACGACGCGGATTCAAGGAAGATTTATTCAATCATAGGTGCAGTCGGCGCAGTCATCGCCATCGGGGCCGTCGTCAAAGTCCTGATATTTGGGTGGTGAATGTCGCCTTCCACTCCGGACGGATAGAGGATCAAGGGATATTGTACCAAGTGATGATGCACCTGCTCCAAAGGGACAAAAAATCCAGCGCTGTGTGGCCGGATTTCTCTGGTTTCACTTACTTGCTTTCATCCTCCGTGGCTACTGCTCCTTGTTGCCTTTGTCCTTGCGTGTGGGCTTCTTGGCCGGTCCGCTATCTCCTTTGGACAAATAATTGCCTAATCCTTATTGACTCTCACATTGTGGTATACTCTATACTGACAGTGAGCTTAAGCAACACATATATGTGAGGCGTTACCATGCTGAAAATAGGTGATTTTTCAAAACTCTCAAGGATAAGCATACGAATGCTGCGGCATTACGATGAAATCGGCCTGCTGGCGCCCAAAACCACGGATGATTTTACCGGCTACCGCTACTATGCTGAGGACCAGCTTCCGATCGCGGGCAGGATTACCGCGCTGAAGGATATGGGTTTCGGCCTGGCCGCCATTGGCGAAATCCTGAAAGTCTACAGCGATCCACAGGCACTCTCTGAGTTCCTGACGGTAAAGATAGCCGAGGTTCAGGTACAGGCCGATGAGACGGCGCGCCGTCTGCTGCTCCTTGAAACTACCATCAAGCGGCTAAGGAAGGATGAAACCACAATGAATTACAATGTTACGCTAAAAACCATGCCGGAGCGCATGGTAGCCAGTGTCCGTCAAGTTATCCCAGCCTACGATCAGGAAGGGATACTATGGAACACGCTGATGCAGGAAACCGCATCACTGAATATTCAGGACACCGACCCCTGCTATGCGCTTGCAATCTTCCATGATAAGGAGTACAAGGAAGCAGACGTAGACGTTGAAGTGCAAAAGTCCGTGAAGGGCAGTTACCAAAACACGGAGCATGTCGTCTTTAGAACTGAGCCGTCTGCCTTGATTGCGTCGGCTACCTATAAGGGAAGCTATGAGCAGATCGGCAAGGTAAACGAGGCCGTGGCCAGTTGGGCGCGTGATAACGGCTACGAGTTCAACGGTGCAATGTTCAACATTTACCATGTTAGCCCGCACGAAACACAAAACCCCGACGAATGGGTAACCGAGGTCTGCTACCCCGTTAAGAAGAAATAGTGTGCGGAGCAATCGAGCAGGAGACTGGGGGGTACTCCCCAGCCAAACCGCACTCACCCCAAGCGTACCGTTCGGCACACGGCGTTTCAACCGCATTGGTGTAGTTTTCGGAAAGACTCGTAGTGAGCGGGAAATCGTAGCGTCCTGCTTGTGCGAGTCTTTTATCTGTTATGGATGTTGCGGATGTCAACAGAAAAAGGGCATTGACAGTCAAGCGAGCTTCCCGTTCACATGCTATCCTGTTTGCAAGGAGGTGTTGAAAATGCATGCATGGGAACAAATACAAATCACGGTGGACTACATTGAGGATCATCTTGCAGAGGAGATGAAAATCGAAAATCTGGCGCAGCTTGCCTCATTGTCGCAGTTTTATTTTCAGCGGCTGTTCAGTAGACTGGTGAGGAAGCCCGTTAATGAGTATATCAAGCTTCGCCGGCTTGCCAGGGCTTCCGAGGCCTTGCTGGATAAGCACAACCGAATTCTGGATATTGCGCTGGATCACGGATTTTCATCTCACGAGATATTGACACGGACTTTCAAAAGCACTTATGGAATAACGCCGGAAGAATACCGGGCACACCCCGTTCGCCTGAATAACTTTTGCAAGCCGGAGCTGCTTTTGAACTACACGCTCGTTGACGAGAATGTGCCTTTGATTACCAATGGCATCGTTATCGAAATTTCACGCCACCATCTATCATCCCCTCAGCATTTTATTGGATTAACGGTTGAAGAGCCTATTGACCAAATGCCTGGGGGCGGTGAACCCGGTGTGGATGGACTGAGTAAAGTGTGGGATGGTTTTCATGCAATCAAGCCTTCGATTCAAGGACTAAAAAGAGACGGCGATGAACTTGGCGTTGCATATGGCGGAACAAAGCCCGGATACTACCGATACTTCGGAGGAGCTGAAGCCGTTTCCAGCAGAGCACCGGAAGGATACACCTCATGGGAATTGCCTGAAGGTGAGTATATTGTTTGCGCGTTTGAGGCGGAGGACTTTGAACATCTTGTAACGGATGCACTGTATAAGGCTCAAAGGTATGTTTTTGAAATGTGGCTTCCCAATCACGGGTTGTCATGCAAACCCTTTGCCGCAGAGCGCTACGCAAACCACAGCTCGGACACAACGCGCATGGAGGTTTGGGTAATGCCTGTGCCGAAGGAATAGATTTTTCAGTGATGAAGTGCGCGGCAGGGGTGATGACACATTTTCCGGGCGTGTAACATAAAAAATCCGGCGCCGGATTATTCTTGTTTCGCTTATTGGCTTTCGTCCTTCGTAGGTACCGCGCCCTTCTTGCCTTTGCCCTTGTGCGAAGGCTTCTTGACTGGCTTGCTATCTTAGGACTGTGCCATTATTTACATCGATGGGTCACTGGTTCGAGTCCAGTACAGACCACCGAAATTCCGCCCTATATAGGCGGTATTTTCTTATCTCTCGAAAAAGAGCTTCATCATCTTCCTGTGTTGAGGCTGATCTGATATAATATACTCAGCGATAACCAGGAATTTTTCGGGTAGATTTGAACTGCGGATTATGGAAAGCAGGGGATTTGAATGATATCGAATTTGACCATTGGAGATCTCATGATTGACTGTGTGAACGTCGAACGCATCCGCGATTTCTATGCCAACCTTACGGGTTGGGAGAAGACCGTCGCGTATGATTGCCTTGCGCTCAAAACAGACAGCGGCCTGACGATTCTGTTTTCGGGAACCGACATTTCGTATGTGCCGCCGATTTGGCCTGAGGAACCGGGCGAACAGCAGAAGCAGATGCACTTAGACTTTACGGTGGACCATTTGCCCTCCGCCGTGGATGACGCCATCCATTTTGGCGCGGTTAAAGCCGCCGTCCAATACGGTGATTGGTATGTCACGATGCTGGATCCGGATGGGCATCCGTTTTGCCTATGCCAACGACAAGATAAATCCGAGTTTGAGTTGTATTTTAAGAAGAAAGGATTTGACATGATTCCAAACCCTTCCGTCAATATCGACTGTACGGATGTGGCGGCACTTCGCGGGTTCTACGCCAAATTGACAAGTTGGGATCAGGATTTTCATTGGACGGCGTTGGTTACTGAACATGGAATGGTCGTTCACTTCATGGGATGCGACTTTGACTATATTCCGCCCGTGTGGCCAGAAGAACCCGGCAAGCAGCAAAAGCAAATGCATTTAAATTTCCAAGTGGATGATTTGCAATCGTCGGTTGAGGAAGCCGTTAAATTGGGCGCGACAAAACCGACTCAGCAATTTGGCGGGGAAAAGTGGGTTACATTGCTTGACCCGCAGGGGCATCCGTTTTGCTTATGCAGCAGAAAATAAGCATAACCTGAGGCTGACAAATTCCAATTTAGCTCTTGTTGGCGCATTGGAACAGAATTACAGAATATTTGTTTTTACTAGGAGAAAGAAGATGAGAGAGCTTACAATCGGCTCAATCGTGCCATTTGGCGGTTATGATTGGCGCATTCTTGATATGCAAGGCAATGTGGCCTTGATTATCACTGAATACATGATCCAGCAACACTCCTATCATGATTGCGCCGGGGATGTGACATGGGCGGATTGTTCGCTAAGAAAATATCTCAACGGTGAGTTTTATCACAAATTCACCGCTGCCCAGCAGGCAAGAATCATGCCGGCATTAAACAAAAACCATGACAATCAGTGGTACGGCTCAAGAGGCGGAGAAGATACCCGGGATTCCATATTTCTGCTAAGCATTGAGGAAGCAGTGTGCAAATATTTCGGTGACAGCAGGCAAAACCTTGAAAACCGCAGCGCCAAACAACGGTACTGGTTCCAAAAGAAAGACAAAAATAACAACAAGCGAAGATCGACATTCGATGGGTATGTATGGTGGTGGTGGCTCCGGTCCCCCGGGCGTGACAATAGAAGAGCCGTATACATTCACGGCGACGGCAATATAGGCATTCAGGGGAACGGCACCTTCCGCTACGGCAGCAACACGCTTCACCCTTCAACAGGCGATAACAGCGGCGGCGTTCGTCCCGCACTGTGGCTGAGCTTGGAATGATAAACCCCGGGGCACTTTGCAAGTGGCTCGATTATCATTGCAATATCAATAACATCAATGCAAAGGAGCCAATGAAAAATGGGCAAGTACGAAAACGCAATGAAACTGATGGTGGAGCGGTGCGGAAACGGCAAGGAAGAGGTGATTGCCCTTGCGACAATATCACTCTCTCCCAGCGCCGCCGGAAATCCCCGCCCCGCTGTCCGCATGGTCTGCGCCTATTATGAAGACGGCGTATTCTATGTTTCTACGGATGCAAAGAAAAATAAAATGCTGCAAATTGAGAAGAACGCCGAGGTTTCCGTCAGTGGGTTGGGCTGGTATGCGTTCCATGGCATGGCCGAAAATCTCGGCTGGGTCAAAGACGATAGGAATGCGGTAATCAGAGCCAAATTCAAAAGCGCCTTCGATTGGTTCGATGAGGTTGGCGACGAAGACAATCCCACCTCAATCGTTCTGCGCATCACCCTTACAGAGGGTACGATTACTGACCATGAAAGAAAATACGGGGAGTGGCAGTATGAGGTTGATTTTATCAATCATACGGCAAAATAAATCTGTATAGTATGAGTGTTCGCCCCTGTGGTCCAGGTAAAATAAAGCCATAAGAAATTTATTGGGCAAAACGGCAAATGCTAATCTGCCAGAAGGCTTTGGTTTGTTTCACTTCTGGGACTGTGCCATCGTTCCCCTCGATGGGGTCACTGGTTTAAGGAAAGTAACAGACCACCAAAAATTCCACCCTGTATGGGCTTTTATTACACATCAGGATGTCCCACATGAGCGATTATGTGACTACCGTCTACGTGCATCCCAACAGAAGGTGCACGCTCTGATGCTCCTTTCCCTAACGGGGCTGATCTGATATATTATGTTCGACGATAAACAGGAATTTTTCGAAGTGCGCGGTATGAGGAGGGTTATATGAGGATCGCAAAAAAACCGTTGGGGCATGCGATTTGGTTCAAGCTGATCTTGACGCTATTGATTTTTGTTCCAGCCTATTCGCACGTGCCATACGAGCCGATGGATACGACTTCAGTGATTGCCTCCGTTCTGGTGCATCCGCTGATTGTTTCAGTACCCTGGCTTTTGCCGGTGTCGAAGCTTTTGCTGCTGTGCGTTGTGATTGCGCCGTTCATCCTTGTAGAAAAATCAGGAAGAATCGTCACAGGCTATTACGCCTTCATGTTGATCGTGGTCGGTATCTTTCAAAACATTGCGCAAACGGAAGCTTATGGCTTCGCGTGGCTGCCGGGAAACACGTTGATTGAATTCGTTGCCCTCGGATTTTGCATTTACGATTTGGCAAAAGATAAAACCAGGATCCAAAGGCAGGATTTCAACAGGGGGCGATGCTGGATTATCCCTTTGATGCTGCTGTCCTATCTCATGCCCTATGCGGTTTCGGACGCGGGTGCGGTTATCCCGGCATTCTCCCCGAGCGTTTTCTACAATGAAGCCGGTGTTACTTATTGCATGATAACACCCGTCATTCTCGGCGTTATGCTCCTGTTTTCAAAAGGGACTCACAAACCCACTTTATCCATTGTATCCTACATCGGGTTTATTTTTGGCTTGCTGAATGCAGTTACATGGTTTAGTATGCTCAGGGAAAGCTGGTGGATGGGAATTCTGCACCTTCCACTTCTGATTGTCGCACTGTATGGCTTGATCGTTGCTCATAAAGAACGACGAATTGCTTATTCAAAATGAGCATGTAGCGAAGCTGGTAAATTCCAATTTCGCGGCATCCACCGGGAGGTGCGAATGTACAAGGATTCCATATGGGCAAGGGAGATTATCGCTAAGCAGGGCCAGGATGGCGCTTGGGGATATTTCCATACCCTAAGCGAGCCGGATAAGCACTCCATCACAACGGAGCAGGCATTGCGCAGGCTTTCCATGTTGGGTTACACCGTGGAGGATGAACCCATACAAAAGGCGGTGTCCTACATGAGCGACTGCCTGACCGGAAAAAACCAGACCCCCGACAGACGGGAAAAACTGCATGACTGGGACATATTTACCGACCTCATGCTTTCCACGTGGATCAGGCGGTTTGTCAACACACATAAAAAGGCCAATTCTGTCGCGAGTGTATGGGCGGACATTGTTTCGCGGGCTTTTTCAAAAGGCGGGTATGCGCACGCCGATTATCTCAGCGCCTACCAGATGGCCTTTAGAAAACGTGCGCAGGGGGGCAGGCTTGTTGATTTTGTCTCCTTCTATCAGGTCTCTCTGCTGGCGGACCAATTCGACGAAGGCACGGAAAGCAGGGTGGTTGATTACATCCTGAACAAGGCTGACGGGATTTATTATATCTACGGCCAACCCCTGTCCGTTCTGCCGGAGTGCTTTGCGTCCAAGCAAACCAGTCGGTATCTTGGGGCTGTGGAGCTTTTGGCCCAATACCGCAGGAGTCTGCCCAAGCTGAAGTTTACAGCCGAATGGCTTGCGCGCAACCAAAATGAAGCCGGCCGCTGGGATATGGGAAGCGGCGTCAAGGATCACGTTTACTTTCCGTTGTCGGATTCGTGGAAGAATAGGGAATGCAGAGAACTGGACTGTACATACAGAATACAAGCTTTGCTTTCTTCTCTTGACAAAGCGCCAGTGGCTTAATGAAAGCCCCATAGTATAAGCATAATATGAGGTAGCTAAATTCCATTTCATCGGGAGGCTTTGGTTTGTTCAACTTCTAGGACTGTGCCACCTTTCACATCGATGGGGTCATTGGTTCAAGGCAGTACAGACCACCAAAATGCCACCTTTGAAAGAGGGCGGTTTTCTTTTTAATCATAAGCAGTTGAAGTCCTTTCAGTCAAGGGTTTCAGTCTCTTTTGCATTCAAAAGATTCGGCTTCTTAATATCAAATACCGAGAACCCGGTGGCACTGATCGCCTCCAGCCTTTAACAGTTTTTACCATCTGAATACCCGGTAAATCCGACTCCAATCCTATTGACAGCGAAACATGCACCAGCTATACTACAAGCGAACACATGTTCCTAATAGGCAATATCCCAGGCTGTGGAGGCATCGCAGGCCTGCTGGGCAGACTAAATCTCAATTTTGGGGCGAAAGATTTTTGAAGGAGGTGGTCGAAGAATGATTATGAACGGCAGAAGCTACATTGCCATCGACCTGAAATCCTTCTATGCCTCTGTGGAATGCGTCGAGCGGCAGCTCGATCCGCTGACCACCAACCTCGTCGTCGCCGATGCCGGCCGCACGGAGAAAACCATCTGCCTTGCCGTCACTCCTTCTCTCAAGTCTTATGGCATCCCCGGCAGGGCAAGGCTATTTGAGGTCGTGCAAAAGGTCCGCGAAGTTAACGCCGCGCGGCTGCGCAAAGCACCGGGCCGCACCTTTACTGGGTCCTCCTACGATGATATCGAATTGAAATCTTCTCCGGCCCTCGCGCTGGACTATATCGTCGCGCGGCCAAAAATGGCGCTGTATATCGAGTACAGCACGCGGATCTACGATGTCTATTTGAAGTACATCGCGCCGGAGGATATCCATGTCTATTCCATTGATGAGGTGTTCATCGACGCCACCCATTACCTCAAAACCTACAAGCTCTCCGCCCGGGAGCTTGCCTCGATCATGATTCTGGACGTGCTCAGAACAACAGGCGTCACCGCGGCGGCGGGCATTGGTACGAACCTGTACCTCAGCAAAGTCGCTATGGATATCCGGGCAAAGCACATCAAGGCCGACGCAAACGGGTTGCGGATTGCTGAGCTGGACGAAATGAGCTACCGCCGCCTGCTGTGGTCCCACCGGCCCCTGACTGATTTTTGGCGTGTTGGCAGAGGATATGCCACAAAACTAGAGGCACATAGCCTCTTTACGATGGGAGATATCGCCAGGTGCTCTCTTGGTAAACCTACCGATTGCCACAACGAGGACCTGCTATATAAGCTATTCGGGGTCAACGCGCAGTTGCTCATCGACCACGCCTGGGGATGGGAACCCTGTACGATGGCCGACATCAAAACATATAAGCCCAGTTCAAACAGCATTGGCTCAGGGCAAGTGCTGCACAGCGCCTATGCCGCTGACAAGGCTAAATTGATCGTGCGGGAAATGACCGATCTGCTGGCATTGGATTTAGTGGATAAAAAACTTGTGACCGATCAGCTTGTACTGTCGGTTGGGTATGACATGGAAAGTCTGACGAACCCGATGGTCAAGAGCGCCTATCGCGGGGCGGTCACCACGGATCAATACGGACGCACCGTGCCAAAGCCGGCACATGGATCGATCAACCTGGCAAGGCAGACGTCTTCTACGAAGATGCTGCTGGAGGGTATTACTGAGCTGTTTGATCGAATCGTTGATAAAAATCTCCTGGTCAGGCGGGTCAACATCACGGCGAATCACGTCGTGGACGAGGCGCTCGCTCAAAAGGTGGGCAAGTTTGAACAGCTCGATCTCTTTACGGATTACGAGGCCCTTCACGCGGAAAAAGAAGCGGAGGAAGCCGCCCTGGCACGGGAGAAGCGGATACAGGCAGCGATGCTGATAATAAAGAAGAAATACGGGGGAAATGCCATCCTACGGGGGATGAATCTGCTGGACGGCGCGACCACCGTTGATCGAAACCGGCAGATTGGGGGGCACAAGGCATGACAGGGAAATACGACGACATCATCAATCTGCCGCATCATGTCTCTCAGAAGCACCCTCCTATGCCGGCGATCAGCCGGGCGGCTCAGTTTTCCCCCTTCGCGGCGCTGTCCGGCTATGACGCCTTCATCAAAGAAACCGCAAGACTCACTGATAAGAGAATGGAACTGGATGAATCCACAAAGATCGCTTTGAGCGATAAGCTCCAAATCATAACGGGCCGGATGAAGGAGCATCCGGAAATCGCAATCACCTACTTTCAGCCGGATATCATGAAAAATGGCGGAGCCTATGTTACCGCTGTGGGTGTAGCCAAGAAAATAGACGAATATGAACGGGTTGTCGTTATGACCGATGGCACAGTGATCCCCATTGATGAAATCATCAGCATAGACGGGCAGATGTTCAACGCTTTATGCAATGGCTGAAGAACGATAAATATTGTGATCGCCATTGCCCGTTCAATCAGGACTATTGCCTTTGCGCCTCTTATGAAGTAACATGAGCCTAAGGATGCTGCTTAGGAGGGCCTTTATGTATACGGAAGGAAAGCGATGCCCAGTGTGCGACATGGGCTATTTAACACCGACAGATGATAAGGAACATGGGAAATGCCATACAGACTTATTACACAAATCAAGAATCGCCAGCAGATATGCCAAAAAAGAATCTGAACTGTTTGCTTCCAATGCTGAAGAGCGCTTTATCGTTGATATGATAGGCTTGGGGGATATTGGTGAGATTCCTAAAGAGCTATATCACCAAGATAAACCGCTCTATCTTCATAAAAACATTTGCTCTTTTGTCGAAAGAGAAATTTCCATGGACGATCTTTGCCTGGACGGCTTTGCTGTTGTAAAGCAGCAGGATGGCCGCTGGTTTTATCATCTGACCTACAGAGGATTTGAGGCGCTGGCTGGCTGGCTCGACAGAGATTTGGTCTGCCAGCCAAAAGAAAACATAATAGCGAAAGGTTGATATAGATGAAAGATCAGAATACAGAAATTAGAGAGGCGATTCAGGCGGCGGACATAACCCTTTATCATTTAAGGCGTGCAAAAGAATGTTTGGATAGTGCTGGTAATTGGGGACTGATTGACATGCTGGGCGGTGGGCTTCTTTCGACATTTATGAAGCATAGGAAAATGGGTAATGCTGAACAGGAACTTACGCAAGCGCGTGATGCTATGCGGAGCTTCGCCAGAGAACTAAGGGATGTCGATGGGGCTGTTAACATCCAAATCAGGGTCGATGATTTCCTTGGCTTTGCCGATTACTTCTTTGATGGCTTGATTGTCGACTGGATGATGCAGTCAAGAATTGGTACGGCAAAAGGGCAGGTTGCTGATGCAATCAATAAGGTACAAATGATTAAAACGAATCTGCATCAGATGCTATAAACCAGGGTTATGTCACCTTTTTACTTGTTTGATAATGATATCGCCCAAAAACCCGCAAGAAAAGCATCGCCCCTCTCTTGCGGGCTGTCCGGCTCCCCTACTCTCTCCTGTACTCATACCGGCTCCCATCCTGAAAGGTAAACACCATCAGCCCATCAGAATGTACCCGCACTTCCTCCACGGTTCCAATCCATAGGCTCTCGTCAAATTCCAAAAGCAGCTCGTCCCTCTCCCGCAGCATTTCCAGATAAGCCTGCATTCTTCTGAGCTTTCCCTGACGCTCGGTTCTGGCGTTTTGCCACTTTTCAAGCTCCTGGTTGGCTGCGGTCAGTCTGCCGGCCAACTCTCCATACCGCTGAGAATACTCTCCCTGGTCCTGAACGCTCCTGGCGTTTTGCTCAATTTCCCGGCGCATCTCCAAAACGATGGTGCTGGCGGTCCTTTCGGCCTTTTCAATCCTGGCGTCATATGCGCTCCAATCCATCAACTTAGCAATGGAGGCCTCCAAGCCTCCTATGATTTCGTCCCGGTTTTCAATCATCCCATTCAGCACGGACACAAACGCCGCCTTGATTTCCGCCTCATACAGGTGAGGTGTACCGCACTTTATGCCATTCTTGAACTTGTGGCCGCATTGCCAGAGGAACCGCCGGTATTTGCTGTTGGAATGCCATACCTTTCTCCCATAGAAATTACCGCACCCCGTGCAGACAATCCTGTTGGAAAAACAGCTTATGCTGGCCCTGCGGCGGTCATCCCGGCTGCGTCTTGCCATCTCCATCTGAACCAAATCAAACACTTCGGGAGGGATGATGGCCTCATGGCTGCGCTCAATGTAATACTGCTCCACCTCCCCCTCATTCACCCGTTTTTCCTTGGTCAGAAAGTTTTCCGTAAAGCTCTTTTGCAGCAGAGCCGAGCCCCGGTACTTTTCATTGGTGAGGATGCTCTTTACCGTGGACGCGGTCCATTTTGCCTCTGCCGGAAAGAGCGATTACAATCGGCGTGAACATACAAACAAGCCCTTACAGCCCGAATGGATGCCAGAAGTTGGCGGCCACCATCCAAACGATGGTGATCATCCACCACCAGTCCTGAATCCTTTTTACCCACGGTTTTGTTTTTGGTTTGCTCATCCGT
This sequence comes from Candidatus Limiplasma sp., assembly GCA_034927815.1. Lineage (GTDB taxonomy): Bacteria > Bacillota > Clostridia > Christensenellales > Aristaeellaceae > Limiplasma. The sequence continues at coordinate 7,740 of JAYFPK010000023.1, read as the reverse complement.
GTTCACTCCAAGCTATAAGAAATACTCAATCATTCTTTCCGGTGTTTTGCGCGTGTCGGTGTTATATAGAATTACCGCCGCACGGCCTGTTTCCACGCCTAACGCATATATGCCTTTTCCCTGGACGCCTAAATAAGAAAAAGGCACACGGCGATTGGCGGAATACGGCCTGTCCGTAAGCAGCTCTATCCCTGATTGCTTAAAAGGCTTCTTGCGGTAATACGGATCAAAGAGTTCCACGTTTGCTTCCCAAACCCCTGTGAGCGTCACATAGTGCCAACAGCCGTAATGCACGCGCAGAACCACCGCGCCGCCCTGCTGGAGCGCGGCAATAATACGGCTGTTTTCGCTGATTTGCACCTGCTCGTCGCCCAGGAACTCACAGGCAGCGGGAAGCTTAGTGGCTTTCGCGTATTGATTCAGCCAACCCGCCAAAAATGACAGCGCCATTTGGGAGGTGCCTTCCTTGCAAGCCTCGCCCTTATTGTTATAGCAGTCCAGCGTATACATCATCACATATCGCAGAACATCAGGCGGCACTTCTTTGCGCGGGAAGAGAAAGCTGATTGCGTTTAAGAACGCGGTCGGCGCGCAGTCATATTCGGTTCTTTGGTATTGCAGCGGAATTTTCATCACCTGTGGATTCCTTTCTATTCGTTTGCCTTTGCTTCTGTCCGCGGGACAGGCGTATTCACACGCGTTTTCTCCTCAGGCGCAGACCGGCCACAATTCCCGGAGGGTATTGCCGGGCAAATCAGCTTCATAGCCGGAGCCAGGCACGCAGTTTACGCCTCCGTCAGCAATTTTACCACAAGTTCCACACATTGCTCCAGCTCGGAAAGCACGGCGTATTCCTCCAGGCCGTGGACTTGATGCATAGAGCAGGCAATGACAAGCCCCTCTATGCCGTGCCGGGCAAAATTGTTGTTGTCGCTGCCACCCAACGTGGAATGAATATCCGCCGTCGCGCCGATTGCCTCACATGCGCGTTTGAAGCGCCGGGCAACCGCGCTTTCCGCGGAAATATGATAAGCGGCGATTTCGACCCTGTTTTCAAATTCAACCGTTGCGCCAAAGTCTGCCGCCGCTTGATGAAAAGCGCTCTTGACCCCCTCCCATCGCTTCAAAACGGCATCGTGATCCAAACTGCGAATTTCACCTGTGACGGTGCATTTTGCGGGAACGATATTGCCTGCCTCGCCACCGGAGATAAGGCCGATATTGCAGGTGACTCCCGGTTCCGGCTCACCCAGCGTGAGTTTTGCGATGGCACCCGCCGCGGCGGCTATGGCGTGAACGCCGTCTTTCGGCGCAAATCCGGCGTGTGCCGCTTTGCCGTTTACCGTGACGGTGAAGGAGAATATCGTGGGCGCGGCGTTTGCCGCATTTCCGATTTCTCCGCCCAAATCCAATACAAGGGCTTGTTTCGAGCGAATCTTGGAGTAATCAAACACCGCGCTTCCCGCGCCATATTTTTCCTCTGCCACGGGAAAAAGCAGCTCGATGGGCCGGTGAGGCGCATTCGTCTCTTGCATCCGTTTGATTGCCTCCAAAATGACCGCAATTCCCGACACGTTGTCCGCACCGAGAATCGTTGTTCCGTCAGAGGTGATTGTACCGTCCGCGTGCAATATTGCCTTTTTGCCTTTTGCCGGTTCCACCGTATCCAAATGCGCGGAAAGCAAAAGCGGCTCGCTTGGAAACGCGCCCTCCAAATATCCATATAAATTTCCGCAGTTGCCACCGAGAATTGCGCCCGCATTGTCCTCCTCAAAAGCGATTCCCAAAGCGAACAGCTTTGCTTTCATTGTATCGCAAAGCTCCCGCTCGCCAAAAGAAGGGCTGTATAGGGAGACCAATTCCGAAAAGAGTTCAAACAAGCGGTTGTTTGGCATGGGGATTCTCCATTCATCAAATCTGGCAATCTGCCGCGCTGGTGGTATCACCTGCAATATGGATTTCGGCTTCGGGAGACGCGGCCGTTACCCTCCCTCAGATCCTGTAATCATCCGAGATCGCGTCCATAAGCCCGTATTCCAGAAGGATATCCTCCAGCCTTTCCTGCGTCATTGGCTTGGGGATGGTGAAGAAGGTGTTTTCATCAATGGTTTTTGCAAGGTTGCGGTATTCCTGTGCCTGACTTGCCGCCGGGTCGTATTCAATGACGGTTTTGCGGCGGATTTCCGCCCGCTGAACGATGTTGTCACGGGGGACAAAGTAAATGAGCTGGGTGCCAAGCTCCTTTGAAAAGGCTTGGAGCAACTCGTGTTCCCTGTCCACATTCCGGCTGTTGCAGATGATGCCTCCAAGCCTGACGCCGCCTTTTTGCGCAAACTTCGCGATGCCCTTTGAGATATTGTTCGCGGCATAGAGGGCCATCATCTCTCCGCTTGCGACAATGTAGATTTCTTTCGCCTTTCCTTCGCGAATCGGCATGGCAAAGCCTCCGCAGACCACATCGCCCAACACGTCATAGAACACATAGTCCAACTCGCCAGTGTACGCGCCAAGCTGTTCAAGCAAGCCGATGGCGGTGATAATGCCACGTCCGGCACAGCCAACCCCCGGTTCCGGACCGCCCGATTCCACGCATTTTGTGCCGAGATAGCCTTCGCGCATAATGCTGACAAGCTCCACATCGCCGCCGGTTTCACGCAGAGTGTCCAAGACCGTGCGCTGCGCCAGGCCGCCCAATAGAAGGCGAGTGGAATCGGCTTTCGGGTCACAGCCCACCACCATCACGCGCTTGCCGTTTTCCGCAAGCCCTGCCGTTAGGTTTTGCGCTGTGGTGGACTTCCCAATGCCGCCCTTGCCGTAAATTGCGATTTGCCTGATTTGCTTTTCGCTCATAGCTTCGGTGACTCCTTATATATGATATTCCGGCTGCGGATTTGCGCTTGCCAGATGCAGTTTTTCCAGTATATCACTCCGCAGCCTCAGAAAATCCGGGCCGCCCCGATGCCGTGGATGCGGCATCGTAACCTCCAGAATTTCGCTGATCTTGCCGGGACGCGGGGCCATGATCACAATCCGGTCGGAGAGATAAATCGCCTCATCCACATCATGGGTCACCAATATCATGGTGGTTTTGTACCGCCGCCAAAGCTCCAGCAGCTTATCCTGAATGTCGACACGCGTGAAGCTGTCCAGCGCGCCCATGGGCTCGTCCAATAGAAGTAATTCCGGCTCGTTAATCAGTGCCCGGGCGATTGCCACGCGTTGAGCCATACCGCCGCTGATCTGGTGCGGGAACGACTTCTCAAAGCCCTCCAGCCCGATCAGCCCGATATATTTCCCGACGTCGGCTTTGCGCTTTTGATACAGCCCGCGCACTTTCAGCCCGTACGCGATATTGTCCCACACCGTCAGCCAGGGGAATAACCCGCCCTGCTGCACGACATAGCCGCGCTTGGGATCCGTACCGCGTATGATCTTGCCGTCCAGCAGCAACTGGCCTGACTGCGGTTCGTCAAGCCCAGCGATGAGGCGGAGCAGCGTTGTTTTCCCGCAGCCGGAACTCCCGATAAAGGTCACGAATTCTCCGCGGTCAACCGAGAGGCTGATGCTCTTCAGCGCTTCGACTATATTTTCCTTATCGTCGGAATAAACGCGGTTTACGTCCTTGATTTCGAGTATGGTATCAGCCATTCTGCTTCACCAAGCCTTTCTGCCAGCGTAAAACGCGGCTTTGCACCGCGGAGATTACGGCAAGGATCATCGAGAACAGCACCGCCATAATGACAATCGCGGCGAAGACTTTATAGTACGCGCTCCACACACGCGACAGCTGAATGTAATATCCCAGCCCGCCCGGCTGACCCATCATCTCGCTCATGACCAGCGTCGTGAACATAAACCCGTTTGCCATTGATATGCCGCCGAAAATCTGCGGCAGCGCGTGGGGAATCGCCACGCGGAATACAAGCTGCGCCGTGTTCGCGCCAAGTGTTTTTGCGATTTCGAAATGTACGCGGGCTGTGGACCGCACCCCCAACGCGGTAAACGACGCAATCGGGAACCACGCGCATAGCGTCATCAGCAGCACCGCCGCGGCAAAAGGCGTCGGCGCAAGCGTCAGCGCGAACGGCATCCAGGCGACCGCCGGGATGACCCCGGTAATTTTCAAGACGGGCGCCACCCAGTAATGCACTTTGGGGAACCAACCGATGAGAATCCCCGTGCCCACGCCAAAAATCACGCCCACCGTAAACCCGGCCGCATAAAGCCGCAGAGAGTACAGCGTGTTTTCCAGAACGAACGCCGGCTCGTTCAGAAAGGTTTCGACGATCTGCGCGGGACCGGGAAAAAACGGCACCGGCAGCACCTGATACTTCGTGCCCAGGATATCCCACAGCGCGAGCGCGAGCCCCAGCGCGAATCGGAACGGCGCACGTTTGACGTATTTCGCGCGGCGCTCGTCGTTAAAGAAGGAAAAAATCCCGGTGGCGGCAAAGATGAGAATGATCCCAACGACAATGGTTCTGTACAGCATATTGAAGTCAATTTCTCCACCGAAATACGCATAGGGTTTGACATTGACCTTCGCTGCCTGCGGAACGGCGATATTGACGATGATCGCGGCCACAAATCCCAAAATCATCAGCGTCGCGCCGAGGAAAAACCTTGCGTTCGTTATCTTGTTTTTATCCACTCCATATACCTCGTTCCGTAAAGGCGGCGGGATTGGGAACAATCCCGCCGCCCCATTGTCCTATCGGGTTTTTACTGCCCCAGCGTAAGGTCGATGTAAGCGTATGCCTGTTTCACGAACTCTTCGGGTGAAATGGTAAGATAGCCTATGCTGTGCAGCTGCTCGGCGAAGTATTGCACGTCGCCGCTCACGTTGTAAGCCGCCGTGCCGTGGTCGCCAAGATGCGGAATCTGGTAGTGGGCAAGCAACTCCGCCGCGATTTCCTTCTTGTCGTCGATTGACGAATACTTCTTGTCGGCAATGATGTCAACCGTTTCGTCGATGTTGCCGGCGATCCAGTCCTGGGCGGCGCGGTAGGCGCGAAGCAGGGCGGCTACCTGTTCGGGTTTTTCGTCAATCCACTTGTTGGACGCGTACAGGAAGCAGCAATAGTGGTCGGCGAACAGCGGGTCTGTCGCAAGGTCAAATATTTCGCGGAATTCGCCGGTCTTAGCTTGAATGGATGCGAAGGGATCCCAAAGAGCGGCTACGTCAACAGCGCCTGAACGCAACGCCTCGATTTCGAGGTTTCCTTCCTCAAAAGGCAAAAACGTCACTTCTTTTTTCGCTTGGTCGGCGGAGATGCCCGCCTTCTCAATCCACAGCGCGGCGACCTGGTGCGGCGTTCCGCCAACCTCGTCAATCGCTATGATCTTACCCTTCAGGTCGTCTACCGTGGTGATGTCGCTGTCGGCTTTCACAAGGAATTTAATGCAGCCCTTGTGCAATCCCTCAACCACAGACACGTTTACACCGTTCTCAATGGACTGGAAGAACTGGAAGTCGCCGTTTACGACGGGAATTGTGCCGTTGTTAAGACCGATTTTACGGGTTTCCGTGTCCGCCGCAATCAGTTCCACGTCGAAACCCTCGACGGCGAAAAAGCCTTTTTCATAGGCGATGTAGATGGGCGCGCCGCAGAGCGCGCCGCTCTTGCCGGGGATTTGGATTTTGCCATACTGAAAGCTGGTGACGCTTGCGGGGTCAACCGACGCCGGATACGACAACTACGCCCCCAAGGCCACGGACGGCGATCCCGTCACCCGCTGGTCCAGCGAATGGGGCGCGGACCCCTCCTGGATCGCCGTGGATCTGGGGGATGTATTCCAAGTGGACCACGTGAACCTGAGCTGGGAGTGGTCGTATGCGAAGCGCTACCAGATCCAGGTATCCCTGGACGGTGAAAGCTGGACCAGCGTCTATGAAACCGACCAGGGCAAAGGCAACCGGGAGGAAATCTTCTTTGACTTGGCCCAGGCCCGCTATGTCCGCGTCTTTTGCATCCAGCGTGCGCTGCAATGGGGCTATTCGCTGTATGAGGTGGAGGTATTTCAGGCACGGTAGGCATAACAGAAGGGGAATTTGCTGACCATGCCCCAAGTGGACAGCCCTCCTGGACAATCCCAAATGCATGGGGGTTGATGCACCCGGGTGCACCCAGATGCACCCAATTTGACAACCCAGTCCACGAATACCCTAATATCGTTGAATTGTATTGACCATGCAGTGGTCAGACACCTTATCCCATAGGATTTGATACAATCCTGTGGGATGTTTTTTTATGTGCAGATGGCCGAAAGTCCTTGTGGCGCAAGGCGCACTTCGCCTATCGACTGGAAATCTACTTCTTTGGGGCGAACAAACATCAGATGAGAATGGGCAGGCAGGCTGGGCTATGGAAGTCAACACCAGCGCCCAAGAAGTCTACAGGCTAACACTGAGTCATGAAAGTGATAATTTCACGATATCAGTCATTGGAGCCTCAGAAAGCAGCCGAGGCGTTCTCCTGCTTACAAAGGATAGCCAGTCGTTGGATTCCTATTTCTATCGCATAGACACAGCGGGCAAGCCTCGCGCATCAAACGGCTACCAAATCAAAAACAGAAGAGCGGAGAGTGTTTCCTCACTCTGTCTATCTCTGGTGATTGTAATCATAACATGGGGGCTGGTGTAATGTCAGCACACCATCGGCACACCATCAGTACACCTTTGGCCTACTGCGTTACGCAAGCAGGTCTGGTGTCTAGCAACAGTTGGGTCACCGACACCAATGCGGCCATTGCGTGGAACGCAATGAAATCCGGCGTATCTCAAACCCCAACCGTGGGTTCCCTCTTCTATACCAAGAACGTGAATTCAACGGATGTCGCCTCCCATACGGGTATTGTGGTCTCTGTTGCGTCAAGCACTTCGTTCGAAGTTGTGGAAGGCGACTATAACGGTTCTATTTCAGTCACCAAACGTACCTATGCCACATCCACTGGCTACACGTTGCTGGGTTTCGTAAAACCTGTTGGAATGTAAAACAGTTGCTTTTTTTCCATTACGAGCACACTAACGAGGTTCGGCTAACCCATGACACACGGGCGATTGCTGGCGTTGCGCCAGCAATCGCCTTTCCCTTAGACTTCGCATCTATCGTGAAGTTAACCATTATGAGAGAATTGGATCTGCAAAACACAGTTCTCAATCTCAACGAAGGTGGAATCATCAATTTCAATAGGCGTTGTTTGGTATAGATCTTCCTTTTCCAGGACTGTTTGATTGATCATATTCCCTTTCAAGTTGTAAATCGTGATAGTTCCTTTTTTGGTTTGATCCAAGACTGAAAACACATATGAGACGCCAGTCGTTCCATATAGGAATGGCGGGAACTGCGACTTCACAAAGAACATGCCATTTCCCGATATGCGCATATCAGTTTCACCAGATATGACCGGCTCTTGCTTCATAGGCTCAAGTTTCCCTTCACCTGTCAAAACAATCGTCATTCCGTCAGATAGGTAAAGCGTGTAAGAAGAGTTGGCTGCGGCCTCAATGTTCTTATTGAGATCATTTCCTCCGCCCGTTATTGTAAGGGTGGCCAAGCTTTTACCCTTCGCTGTATAGGTGTATAGGCCTGGCTCCAAATCCGTTCCCACATGATAAGTGCCTTCGCTAAGCGGCTCTATGCTCTCAATCAATATGTCTTTGAAAAATATCGCGTCTTGAAAATCACCTTTTTGCATATAACCACAACCCGATTCATCCATGATTCGAACCTGATACCA
>JAYFPK010000017.1:0-103860 GCA_034927815.1 Candidatus Limiplasma sp. | reverse complement strand
GAATTTGCTGGTTGGTACTGGCCATGAGCGCAATGCTCTTTTTCACGCCTTCGTAGAGAACCTCTCCGGCAGGCGTGAGCTTGACACCCTTTGGAATGCGGTAAAATAACTGGCAGTCCAAAGACTTCTCCAATTTCAGGATGGCTTTGCTCAAGGCGGATTGTGAAATATGAATTTCATTGGCGGCTTTCGTGATGTTTCCCAGATAGGCAACCTTATAAAAGTAATCATAATAATCAAAATACATGCTTATCCCTTTCAAACCCTTCGAGACCTGGCGGCAAGGCCGGCTATTTCCGAAGGACCGAGCGGCGTATCACATCCCCCTTATGCCTACCGGCATCCGCCTGCAGCACCTTGCCATCATGCCCCAAATTCCTTGCAGGCATTCCATTTTCGCTTACTCCCTTATATTGACAGCCTCCTTTTACGCAACATATAATCAAGCCATCTTGCGATGTTGGTAATATTATAACATATTCGGGAGAGGGGTCACAACGATGCGTTTCAAATTTGGTGTAGACAGCTTTATCTGGGCGGAGAGCTTTGGAAAGAAGGACCTATGGGTAATCGCCAAGGCGAAGGAGCTGGGATTTGAGTGTGTGGACTTTGCCATCTCCAATCCCTATACCTTCCCCGTAGAGGACGTGAAACAAGAGCTTGCCCGGGTGGGGGTCGACTGCGTATGCACCACCACGCTGACGCTGGAGACCAACCCGATCTCCCCGGACGCCGGCATTCGCCAAAAGGCCCTGGAAGCGATGAAAAAATGCGTGGACATCTGCAACGAGCTCCAGGCCCCTCTTTTGGGCGGCGTGAACTATGCCGCCTGGGGATACCTCACCAAGAAGCCCCGCACCGATCAGGAATGGAGCTGGGCCGTGGAAAACATGAAGCAGGTGTGCGAGTACGCAAAGCGGACCGGTACGGTGACCATTTGCGTGGAGTGCGTGAACCGCTTTGAAACGCATTTCCTGAACATCGCGGAGGACGCGGTGCGCTTTTGCCAGGATGTGGGTACGGAAAACATCAAGGTGCACCTGGACTGCTTCCACATGATCCGGGAGGAGAAGAGCTTTACCCAGGCGGTGAAGTGCTGTGGGAAGAAATACCTCGGGTACATCCATGTGAACGAGAACGACCGGGGCATTCCCGGTACGGGGTTGGTGCCCTTTGCCGAGTTTTTCCGGGCCGTGCATGAGGTGGGCTATGAGGGCCCGCTGGTGATCGAGTCCTTTGACATCAAGTTTACCGAGCTGGCGGGCAACTGCGCCATTTGGCGGAAGTTGGCGGAAAGCGGGGAGGACCTGGCCATTCAAGGGCTGCGCAACCTTCGCGCCATCGCCGAGGCGCTGTAACCTACCCCAATCGTTTCACAGAAGGAAAATGAGATGAAAAAGAACATGAGAATCGCGTTGGGATGCGATGGAATAGGGTTTGAGCTGAAAGAGCAGCTCAAGGAGTATCTGATTCGGGAAAAGCAGATGGACGTGGTGATAGATCCCGTTCACACGGCCCTAGAGGGAGAGGGCAGCTTTATCGCCACCACCGAGCGCATCTGCACCGGCATTCAAAAGGATGAATGCCGCCTGGCCCTTTTGATTTGCGGAACAGGCCTGGGATTTTGCTCCGTGGCCAACACCTATTGGGGGATCCGCGCGGCGCACGCCTCCGAGTGCTACACCGCTGAGCGGGCGCGCAAGAGCCTGAACGCGCAGGTCCTTTGCGTCGGCTGCCGGGTGATGGCCCTGGAGTATGCCAAGAAGGTCGTGGATGCCTTTGTGGACGAACCCTTTCACTGGGATCGGGAATCCTCTGTGCTCAACCTGAAAGACATGGAGGACTTTGAGAAGCGGCGCGGGCCCAAGCCCGATTGGGTGGCCTGGAGCATGGGCTTCAGCCCCGGGGATCAAGAGGAATAGGCGTGAGGTGCGCCGTAGGGGAGGGAAGCGCTGTGCCGAAACTGCAGCTGGCGTTGGACGACATCACCTTGGAGGATTCCCTCAGGCTGCTGGATGAGGTTGGGGGATACGTGGATATCCTGGAGGCCGGAACCCCCTTCATCCTGGAAAACGGCATGGGGGCCGTCCGCAGGATTCACGCGGCGTACCCGGCTGTGGATATTCTGTGCGACGGAAAGATCATGGATGCGGGAGGGCTGGAGGCGGCCTGCCTGCTGGACGCGGGGGCCAAGTACGTGACGGTCCTGGCGCTGACCGACGATCAGACCGTATTGGATTGCGTCATGGAAGCGGAGCGCCGCGGCTGCTATGTGATGGCGGATATGATTTGTGTGCGCGACATCCCCGAAAGGGTTGCGCGGCTGGAGGAGATGGGGGCCCATGTGATCGCGGTCCATACCGGCGTAGACCAGCAAAAGCAAGGGCGCACCCCTTTGGACGACCTGCGGGTGATCCGGCAAAGCGCTAGGCGCGCGAAGGTGGCCGTGGCGGGGGGGATCAGCCTGGATACTTTGGAGAAGTACCTGGATTATCAGCCTGACATTGTGATTGTGGGCGGCGGCATCCTCTACCATCCCCAGCCCGCATCCGCAGCCAAGGCCATGTATGAGCGGCTTCACGGCCGGTAGGGCCTTGCAGAACAACCAAGGAGGTTTTTTCCGTATGGGCTACTTCATGGGGATTGATGTGGGGACGTCCAGCGTCAAGTCCCTGATCATGGATGAAAACGGAAGGGTAATCGGTTCCGCGCAGCGGCATTACGATGTGCTCAGGCCCTATTACAACTATTCCGAGCAAAGGACCGAGGACCTTTGGGAAGGCGCCAAGGCGACGCTGCAGGAGCTCTCCGCCCGATATCCGGAGGTCATCGCCAACCTTAGCGGCATCAGCTATTCCGGACAGATGCATGGGCTGATCCTGCTGGACGCGCAAGGACAGCCACTGCGCAACCTCATCATCTGGGACGATCAGCGCTCCTACGGGGAAACCCAGGAGATCCTCGGCCTGGTTCCCCCCAAGGAGTTCAATCTCATCACCCTGAACACGCTGAGCACCGGGTACCTCATCAGCTCGCTCCTGTGGGTGAAAAACCATGAGCCTGAGCAATATGAAAAGGCCGTTGTGTTGCTTCTGCCCAAGGATTATATCCGCTATAGGATGTGCGGCAGTTATGGAACAGATATGTCCGATGCCTCCAGCACCGTTATTTTTGATACGGCCAAACGGGCATGGGCCTGGTCCATCATTGACCGGCTTCAGCTGCGCCGGGATCTCTTTCCCGCTTGCCATGAATCCTATGAGGTGGCCGGAGTGGTGACGGAGCAATGCGCCAGGGAGACGGGTCTGCGGGCCGGAACGCCGATTTCCTACGGCGGCGGGGACACCCTGATGCATGAGGTGGGCACCGGGATGATCGCCGAGGACCGGCCCTGGGTGGCGAATATCGGCACCTCGTGCCAGGTGTCCTGCGCCATGAACAGGCCGCTGCACCATACGGAGTTTTGCACAAACACGTTTTGCCATGTGAAGGAAGACCTCTGGATGCTGATGAGCTGTAATCTCTGCGGCGGCGCTGCCATGAAATGGATGATGCGTAACATCGCGGAGCTGGGCTCCTTTGAAGAAATGAACGGGCTGGCGCAACGGATTCCGGTGGGCAGCGGCGGGCTTCTGTTTTTGCCTTACCTCAGCGGCGGCCGCAGCCCTGATAACGACCCCAGGGCCAGGGCCCTGTTTTTCGGGCTCAACCTCAGCCACACCAAGGCGCATATGGTGCGAAGCACCATGGAGGGCGTGGTGTACAGCCTCAAACAGAACATGAACATCCTCAAAAGCGTCGCGGGGAGGGAGCCGGAAGTGATGATCGCCTCGGGTGGGGGAGCCCGGGGGCAGATCTTCCGGCAGATGGAAGCGGACGCCTTCAACAAGCCCATCCGTACTACCGTGGAGGCGGAACAATCCTGCATCGGGGCGGCTATCACGGCAGCCATCAGCGTGGGGTATTTCCGGGATTATGCCGAGGCTTGCGCGCAGATCGTCCGCTTTCATCAGGAGGTTACGGTACCGATCCCGGAGAACGTAGCCGTGTATGAAGAATACTTTGGCATCTACCGGGAGCTGTACCAGCGCAACAAGGATTTGTTCTGGCGCTATCCCATTGCCTGAAGCACAGGGGAGGAGAGAGCCGCTATGGAAGACGCCGCCATGATTATCGGCGAAATCAGCCGGGCAGCCCAGAGCGTGGAGGAGCGGGAGGTGGAGGATGCTGCCTCCCTGATTCTGGCGGCAGATACGGTGTTTGTGGATGGGTTTGGGCGCAGCGGCTTGCAGGTGAAAGGGTTTGGAATGAGGCTGGAGCACCTGGGGCGTCGGGCCTGTATCGTGGGGGATTTGACGGCACGGGCCATTACCCACCGGGACCTGCTGGTCGTTTGCAGCGCTTCCGGCGCTTCCAGGACCCTGGTATACCACGCCCAAAGGGCCGCTGCCGCAGGGGCGAAGCTGTTGGTGATTACCAGCGTGGAGGATTCCCAGCTGGCCCGCATGGCCCACGGGCGCATTTTGATCAAAGCGCCTACAAAGGGGAAGCTTCCGGGGGAGGTGGCTTCGGCGCAGCCAATGGGAACCCTGTTTGAACAGAGCGCGGGCGTTGTATTGGATGCCCTGGTGCTGAGGCTCATGCGCGCTTTGGGAGAGGATTCCGCCAGCATGTTGAAGCGGCACGCAAACCTCGAGTAAGCGTGCCGCTTCTTTGCGTCCAGCGATCTTGCGCCCGGTATTTTTTCCTTCAAAAGGAAGCAGCGTCCATCCCCCTACCGCCCCAGCCGCTCCGTTAGCAGCCGGTACATGGCGGAGGCGGTGGGCGGGCAGCCGGGCACGGTGTGGGAAAAGCCTGTGCAGCAGGCCCCTACGCCCAAGTCCCCCGGGCAGCCCTTGAACCCCTGGCCGATGCAGACCGGGTCCGGGAGCCGGTCCAGCTGGCCCTCCTCCTCCAGCCGCTTCAAGGCGTGGATCAGGTTGCCGTAGCATGCGCTACAGGCGTCTTTGGCCTGAATGTGGCGGGCCAGGGCCTGTACCCGGCGGGTGGGCTGGGAGACTGGGGTTGCGGAAGGCTCGTTCAGGGCGGTGAGACGCAGCGTTGCGGTGTCCCCGCTGCCAACCCCCAGCTTTTCCGCCAGGCCGATGTAGGGAACGTCGCGGGTGTCATACCCCAGCATTTCGCAGGCGTAGGCGTCGCACAACACCGGGTCCAAAAAGCCCAGCGCCTGATCCCGGCGCACCGGGTTGCCGCCCTCCTCAAAGTCCAGATCGCCGCAGAGGGCGTCCACCAAAATGAAGTCCTGCCGGAGCCCAGCGCCAAGGTGGGCGATGGGCTTCATCAGGCCCATGGTGTGGAAGCGGCGCTTTTCACTGTCGGGGATGAGGCCCTTGAGGTTTTTTAACGCGCAGGTGATCGTGGTTTGACAATGGCCCTTGAGCACAGGAAAGTTGATCAGGTAGTCAAAGGAAGCCGTGCAGACGCACACGTTCAGAGACAGCCCCGCGCAATCCAGGGGATAGCTTTTTTCCCGCTGGGTATCCAGCAGTTCCACCTTGTAACGGCTGCGGAGGGCTTCATACCCGCAAACCTGGAAGGCCCTGGGGGTACGCTCTCCCACCCAGGAGCCCTCAGCAATGACCAGGTTGTAAAAGCCGTTGTCCTGCAGATACTCGATGGCCCCGGCCACCAACTCCGGGTGGGTGGTAGCGCCCCGGTCCGCCGGAGCGGCCAGGACCAAATTGGGTTTCAGGGCAATGCGGGCGTCCTTGGAGGGAATGCGGGACGCTACGTCCGCGGCCTCCAGAATGCGCCGCGCCATGTTCAGGTAGTCCGTGCCGTAAACGGCCCAGGCGTTGCTGCGGTCTTGAATCGGTGAAGCCATGTCAGGCCCCCTTTGGTTTTTTGTACTGTTTTGCGGGGCCGCATTGGGTCCCGGTGCGGCCCCGCCGGGCTTATTTGATGGCGCCCTCCACCAATCCCTTGACGATGTACTTTTGGGCGAAAAGGTAGATGACGATGATGGGGATCATGGCAAGCATGGTGGAAACCATGATCAGATTCCACTGCTTCACAAAGGAGCCGATAAAGCCCTGCACCGCCAGGGGAATGGTGCGCACGGCGCTGTTGGTGCCCAGCACCAGCAGGGGCAGCAGGTAATCGTTCCAAATCCACAGGCCGTTGAGCACCAGCACGGTCACAAAGACCGACTGCAAAAGTGGCAGCACAATGCGAAAGAAGGTACCCGCCCGGGAGCAGCCGTCGATATCCGCCGCCTCCTCCAATTCCAGGGGAACATTTTTGATGAAGCCGTGGAAGATGAAGATCGTCATGGATTCCCCGAAGCCCAGGTAGGCGAAAATCATGCCTCCATGGGTGCGCAAAAGCTGGATGCCCGTTGCGTCCCCGAGGGTCCTGAACCAGGAGATCAGGGGGAACATCAGCACTTGAAAGGGAATGACCATGGCGGACACAAACATCATGAAAAGGACCGTGGACCACCGGGTCTTGTTGCGCACCAGAACCCAGGCCGTCATGGCGGAGAGCAGGGAGATGATCGCCAGGGAAAATACTGTGATGATCACCGAGTCGAAGAACGCGTTCAGGAAGGAGAAGGTGGGGTTGTTCCATACGGTGACCACGTTGTCAACCAATACCGCGGGGTTTTGGGGCAGGCCCACCGATTGGTTGATGATCTCCCCATTGGTGCGCATGGCGTTGAGCAGCACAATGGCAAAGGGAATCATGAACAGGATAAACAGCAAGATGGCGGCCGCTTCCAGCAGCGCCCGGCGGCCTGCCGCGCCGCGCCGGGCCTTGCCCATGGCTTGCCGGGCTTCCAGCGTTTGCGCCATTACATCTCCACCTCCTTGCTCTTGTTGTAGGATACCTGGAAGAAGGAGATGATCACCAGGGCCAGGAAGAAGATCACCGCTTTGGCCTGCCCTTCCGCCATGCGGGCATATTTAAAGGCCGTATTGTAGATATTCATCGCCAAAAATTCCGACATGTTGATGGCCTTGCCCATGAACAGCCCCGAGGGTCCGCCGTTGGTTAAAGCCACGTTGATATCGAACATTTTCAGGGAGTTGATGAGGGTCAAAAACAGCGATATGGTGAAGGCGTTTGCCATCATGGGAATGAGAATCCGGCGGATGCGGGTGCCGTAGCCCGCGCCGTCCACCTGGGCCGCCTCCAGGATGCCCTGGGGGATTCCCTGAATGGCCGCCACGTAGATCATCATGATGTAGCCCGCGTATTGCCATGTGCTCACAATGGACAGGGCCAGAATCACGGTGCTTCTGTTGGCGATCAAGGAGGTGGAAAGGGCCGCGATGCCCAGGGATTTGCCCAAAGAGGGCAGCGTGCTGTTGAAGATGAACTGCCAGATGGAGCCCAGCACAATGCCGCCGATCAAATTGGGAATGAAGAAGCCAGCGCGGTAGAGGTTGCGCCCCCGGACCTGGCTGGTGACCAGCAGCGACAGCAGAAAGGACACGACGTTGACCATCGCCACATTTAGCACGGTATATTGCAGCGTCACAAGGGCGGAGTGCAGAAATGCGGGCTCCCGGAAGATGGCCTCATAGTTTTTCAGCCCCACAAAGCTCACCAAAGTACGCAGGCCGTCCCAATCGGTAAAGGAATAATAAATACCCAAAACAAAGGGAATCACGATGATCATCAAAAAAGCGAACAGCGTTGGAAACAAAAACAGCGCCTCCGTCAGCCTGCGTTTGCCCCGGCTGGTCAACCCCCTGCGTTGTACCAAAACCCTCCACTCCCTTCACGCGAAGCGCCCGTGTTTGGGAAAGGAGAAGGAGCGCCCAAAGGGACATGGCCCTATGCGCAACCCCTTCTCCTTCTGGCTTACCGGCTCATGGTTTCCGCTGCGGCCCTCACAGCGTGGGGATGGTCGCAATGGCTTCGATCATCATGGTTTCAAAGGTGGGAAGATCGATGGCGCCGGAGGCGAACAGGTCATAGATTCCGCCCAGGGTGCCCATGCCGAAGCCGTCGGGCAGCTTGTATTGCTGCCAGCTGTAGGTCTTGCCCGCGGCGTTCCATTCCATCACGGACTTGGAAAGGGGCGTGGCGGGCTGAATCTCCACATTGGTGAAGGCGGGCACCATGGCGGCCTTGTTCACCATGTAGTCATGGCCTTCCGGAGTGGTGGCCAGGGCGTTGAGGAAGGCCAGCGCCTCCTCGGCGTTGCCGGTTTTGGAGTTGATCACATACCAGCTGGGGGGATTCACCAAAATGCCGTCGGTGTCGGCCTCCAGGAAGGCGTGGGGCGCGTAGGCGATGTCAAAATCCACGTTCAGCGCCACCAGGCTGGGATCCATCCAGTTGCCCTGATGGTAGAAGGCGGTCTTTTGGTTGGCAAAGGCGGCCAATTGCATATCCTGGGTGCCGGTGGTGAGGATCTCCTTGTCGCTGTAACGGAAGATCAGGTCTACGTATTCACAGTAGGCGTGGAAGCGCTCCGGGTCCACCTGGCCCGCCAGCACCTGGTCGATGATGGAGGTATCGTTGCGGTCCAGCCCAGCGGTTAGGTACACGTTGAAGCTGTGCAAGCCCGTGACCCAGGTCATGCCGGGCACCACGCCCGCCACCATGGACACCACGGCGTCCAGGCCCAGCTCCTCCTTCATGGAGTCCAGCTTTTCAAAGGCCGCCCGGTAGGCGTTGACATTGGTGAGGGTAGCGGGGTCGATGCCCGCCTTTTCCAGGATGCCCGCGTTGTAGGCCATGCCATAGCCCTCCACGGCCACGGGGAAGCCCACCACCTCGCCGTCCGCGCCCAGGTAGGCGGCGTCGGTGTACTGCGCCCACTCCGCGCCGTCCATGGGAGCGATGTACTCCTTATACAGGTCGTAGTGGGTGGGGCCTTCGATGACGAAGAGATCGGGCATGGAGCCGGAGGCAATTTCCGCCTTCAAAACGGTGTTGTAGTCCGTGCTCCCGCCGCCGGTGATGACCTTCACGCCCACCCCGGTCCTTGCGGCATAGTCCTTGGCGTATTCTTGCAAAGCCGCATCAATTTCCACCTTGTTTTGGCAGATGATGATATCGGCCAGCGCGCTGGCTATGCCCAGGAGCATCACGAGAAACAAACCGATGGCAACCAGTTTTTTCATGTGGCAGTCCTCCTTATGCAATTATGTTGGTAAAAAAAGTATATACCCTGAGGGGGTGCCTGTCAATCCTTTGACAGAAATATTCAAAAAATATGCCATAGTTTTTGTGCGAAGTGCTGTACCGGGTCATGCCCGCTGGCTGATCCGGCAGGCATGACCTGATGCAACAGGAAACCGCCTCTGGGCGAAGCGTTCCCCTAATGAGGCCACATGATAAACTATCTATCAATCAGGAAAGACATGCATTTGAATGCCTAAAAGGTGAAGCTATCCATGGAAATTGAAACAACAGATCATAGAAGCAGTGCGCAGGGCTTGGGCTATCAGAAGGCCGCTGGGAATACCGTTAGCAATACCATCAGCCCAGGCCCTCAGCTTTCGCCTATACTGGAAACGCTGGACCAACTTTTCGCGAACTACCTGCTGGGATAGGCTTACTTTTACATTTGAATGGGGGCTGGCAATATCCTTTGGAAAGACTGGGAGTAACCTTGTAAGGCCGAAACCCTTAGCCAGGATAAATCCCCCGCAAGGATATCGTAACGGCCTGGATGCGACGGCAGTGGAGAATTTTTTTGGGATATTGAGCGCCGAAGTTTCCCTATGAAGCGCCATCACTTCGTCATGACACTTCCATGCCCATACAGGTTTCAGGATAAGGCCCTGGCGGCTATAGATGAAAAGTAGGGGACCGGCAATCCACCGGCCTCTACCGCATTCGGTTCCTTACCGTCCTGAAAAATTCTCCCGGGGATCGGGGGAAAAGCCATCTATCCCTCTGGAATAAAAACCGCTCTTACCTATTTTAATTAAGAATAATTCACAATCAACGGGTGTTTCTCTGAGGATGCTTCCTTCTTTGCCACATTTACCCCCAAAAGCAGACTTTCCGCTTCCTTTTTGCGAAAATTTACGCTATGATATTTCATAGTGGAAAACGGCTAAGGACGAGAGCTTGGAGGAAAGCGCGATGATTCGTTTTGAAAACGTGCAAAAGACCTATGCGGGCGGCCAGGTGAAGGCCGTGGACGACCTGAACCTGGAGATCGGCGACGGCAAGGTGTTTGGCTTTATCGGCCCCAACGGCGCGGGGAAAACCACCACCATCAAGCTGATGACGGGTATTTTGCAGCCGGATGGGGGCCGGATTTTGCTGGAGGGCATCGATATGGCGCAAAATCCCCTCCAGGCCAAGCGCACCTTTGGGTATGTGCCCGACAGCTTTGAAATGTACGACCGCTTGACGGGCATGGACTACCTGCGCTTCCTGGCGGATATCTATGGCGTGAGCGCCGCGCGGCGCAAGGAGCACATTGAAAAGTACCTGGCGCTCTTTGAGCTGGAGCGCGCGGCCTACCAGCAGATTCGCAGCTATTCCCACGGCATGAAGCAAAAGCTCTCCATCACCGGCGCGCTGATTCATCAGCCCAGCATTTGGGTTTTGGATGAGCCTATGACCGGGCTGGACCCCAAAAGCATGCACGTGCTCAAGGAGGAGATGAAGACCCATTGCAAGGAAGGCCGGTCGGTATTTTTCTCCACCCACGTATTGGATGTGGCGGAGCGGCTTTGTGATGAAATCGGCATCATCCAGCATGGGAAGCTGATTGCCAAGGGGACCCTGGAAGAGCTGAAGGGAGCGGAAAAGGACAGCACCTTGGAGGCGCTGTTCCTGGAGCTGACCCAGCAGGAGGAGGCGTAATATGCTTGCCTATCTGCGGCTGCTGATCAAAGACCGCTTGCTGGCCCTGGGGCCCGGAGCCAGTGCGGGGAAGGGAAGCGGCAAGGTGAAGTCGGCCTTCGCGGTGTTTGGCTTTGCCGTTTTGGCGCTGGTGCTCTACGGCATGGTGGTGGCCCTGGAGTATTTTGTGTTTCAGGGATTCGTGGTCATTGGGCAAGCGGGCGGGGCCCTGGCAGTGGCCTTCTTGCTGTGCGTGTTCATCACGCTGTTCCTCAGCTTTTACATGGTTTTCAACACCCTGTTTTTCTCCAAGGACATCGAGCTGGTGAGCGCGCTGCCCATTTCCTCCAGGGGGCTTTTGGCGGATAAGCTGATCCTCATCGCTCTGGGAGAGGCTGTGTCCGCCTTGCTCCTTTGCCTTCCGGTGGTGATTCTGTATGGCATCCACACGGGGGCGGGCTTCCTGTACTACCTGAAAGCCGTTCTTTTTACGCCGTTTCTGCCCATGATCGCTATGGCGCTGGTGGCCCTCCTCTCCTTTGTGCTGATCCGGATTTCCGCCCTGTGGAAGCGCCGGGAAGGCGTGACCACCGTAGTGACCATCCTTTTTGTGGGGTTGATCGTGGCGTTCCAAATGAGCCTTTCCATGAACGCCGGCATCGAGGAGGATTTGGGCAAAATCATCGTGGCAGTGGTGATGAAGCAAGGTGTGCTGGTGGATTGGTTTGTGCGGGCTTTCCCACCCATCGGATGGCTGTGCAACGCGCTGATCCAAACCGGCGGCGCCGCTTGGGCCAACGGCGTGCTGTTTGCGGCGGTTTCCTCCGGGGCGGTGCTTTTGGTGGTGATGGTTCTGGGCGGAAAATACCAGCGTTTGGCCATCAAACAAAGCGAAGCGGTGGCGCGGCTCAATGCCCATGGGAAGAAGAGGAAGCAGGGCGTTGGGGTGCATTCGCCCTTAGGCGCGCTGTATCTGCGGGAGATGAAGGAGATCATCACCGTGCCCGCCTATGCCACCAACTGCCTGGGGTCCCTGATCATGTTCCCGATCATGATCGTGGCGGTCATGATGAGCATGCGCGAGTACAGCGGGGGCCTTTCCGCCGCCGACTGGCTGATGGGCAGCCTGTCTCCCAGGGTATTCTTCCTGATTTTCCTGGCGCTGTTTTGCTTTACGTGCTTTATGAACATCGCGGTGGCTACGGCGGTCTCCAGGGAGGGGAAAAGGCGTTATTTCAGCAAGATCATCCCCGTACCCGCCGGCACCCAGCTCCTGGCAAAGCTTTACATGGGCATGAGCGTGAATTTGGCTGCCATGCTGTTAACGGCTATCACCCTGTGCGTATTCCTCCCCAGCCTGTGGATGCAGATCGTCCTGGCCGTGGCGGCCGCGCTTCCCTTCGCCCTGTTGTCCTGCGCTTTGGGCCTGTTGCTGGATGTGCACTTCCCGCGCCTGGGCTGGAAGACGGAAACCGAGGCCGTGAAGCGCAACTTCAACGGCATGTATGGGATGTTTGGGACCATGGCGCTGGAAGGGCTGATGGTGGCGGCGTTTTTCGGGCTGATGGCCCTGGGTCTGGGGCAAATTTTGTCGATTTTGTTAATTCTTTTCCTGCTGTGCGTCATTGATGTGGTCTTGGTTAAATGGCTTGTAGGAAAGGCTTCCAGGGTGTACCTATTACAAGAAAAATTCGGATAGGCAGAAAATTGTTACAAAACTACGTGCATTCTTTGCGAAAGTGTGATATAGTATAAAAGGTCCGGGGACACGTTGCAAAGGAGGGGCTGTATGATCTCCAAGGTTCAAAGCAAAGAAATTCACCGGGAGACGGCCCCTTTGGCGCGCACAAAGCTCTCCGCCGTGGAGCGCGGCATGCTTCGCTGGGTGGTGCTGGACCCGGGGGACAAGGTGCTGGACGCCAACACCAAGGACGGCCTGATGCTGGAGTACCTTTACCGGAACATGGAATGCGAGGTCTGCGGCATTTCCTCCAGCATGGAGCGGGTGAAGCAGTCCCGGAGCCTTTTGCAGCAGGCGGATATTGTGTTTGCCAGCGCCGAGGACATTCCCTGGCGGGAGGGCTCCTTTGACGCGGTGATGATGCGCAAGGAGCGCAATTTTGACGAATCCCGGCTGAAAACCCTCAAAGAAATCCTCCGGGTACTAAAGCCCGGCGGACAGTTCTTGCTGGGCACGCCCTATTGCCCAACGCCCCTTCGCCAGGTGGTGGGATTTTTTGCGGGGGATGCGGACGATCATGCGCCCCCTTGGACCCAGGGAAAAAGCGAGATCCTGCGGCTGATGAAAAAGGCCGGATTCCAGCAGGTATCCTGGCAGCAATCGGAGCTGGTCAGCGGTGTCGCCATTGGCTGGAAAGAAGTGGCCGGGCAGGGAAAAGGCGAAATGTAAGATAAAAAACCGCCGCCTTCCATGGAGATCATGGAAGGCGGCGGTTTTTGACTGTGTTATTCCGTGGGAGAGGTCATTCTGCCCGCCGCATCCTTTCCAACGAAGAACATGGCTACGGTACCGGGGCCGGAGTGGGAGCCGATGATGGGTCCGATGGTGGAAATCATCACTTCCGGCACGGAAAGCTCCGCTTTCAGCTTGTCCGCCAGCCAGAGGGCGTCCTCCTTGCAATCCCCGTGGCTGATGAACATGGTCTGCTTTTCCGGCTCAAAGGCATACTCCTGCACTTTTTCAAACAGCGAGCGCAAACTGCGCTTGCGGCCCTGTACCTTCTCCCGGGGAATGAGCTTGCCCTTGGGGTCCACGTTGAGCACGGGCTTGATTTTCAGGATGCTGCCCAGGTACGCGCTGGTGGCGGATACCCGGCCTCCCCGGCGCAGGAAGTGCAGATCGTCCACCGTGAACCAATGGATGAGCCGGGGCACCAGATCCAGGGCGAAGCGGTGGCACTCCTCAATGCTCTTGCCGCTGTCCCGCTGGGCCAGGGTCAGATGGACAAAGAGCCCTTCCCCCAGGCTGGCGCACAGGGAATCCACGGCCAGAATCTTTTGGTTGGGGTATTTTTGCTGAAGCTCCTCCACGGCGGTGATGGCCGAGGCGCAGGTGCCGCTCAGCCCGCTGGAGAAGGCCAGCACCAGGACGTCGTTGCCTTGCTGGCACAGGGGGTCGATCAAATCCACCCAGTCCTGCTGGTTCACCTGGAAGGTGGTGGCGTTGGAGCCACCCTCCAGCTTTTGGTAGAAATCATGGGCGGTTTGCTCCGGGTTTGGATCCAAGGGATCAATCTGCTTGATGTCGCCGTCTATCTGATAGGACATGGGCACCACCAGTAAATTCTGGCGTTTTGTTAGATAGGCTGCGGGTAAATCACAACAAGCGTCTGTTACGATCCAAAAAGCCATGGGGGAAACCTCCTTCGGCGCGCTGTGGGTACGGAATCAGGCGCTGAGAATATGATACCAAAATCTCCTAAAATCGTCAACGACTCTTCCCAGGCGCAGAGCCTAAACCAATGAAAAACAGAGCTCATTCTCATCATTTTCTCATGGAGCTATTACCCAAAACTCAAGCATTTTATGCAAGCAGGTGCTATGATAACCCTGTCGAAAGGAATGACCAGTACCCTAGAAGGAGGAAAACACAATGGCGCAATATACGGTAGAGGATATCGAGATTTTAAGGCAAAAGAGCGGCATTTCCTATGAGGAAGCGGTGAACCTGCTGGATTACCACAACGGAAGCCTGGCGCGGGCTTTGGTGGACCTGGAGAAGAACGGCAAGCTGAGGGATACCAGGGCGGGCCAGGGAATGGGAGGCAAGGGAAGCAAGGCGGGGCATGTTTTCAACACCCTGTACCGGATGCGGGTGAAGGTTACCAAAGGGAATGTGACCATCGTGAACCTTTCCGTGTTGTTTTTGATCTTCACCGCCCTTACGGCCTTCTGGGTGATGATCATCGGCGGCGTGGCGGCCTTGATGCTGGGATACCGCGTTTCCATCGAGCGCAACAGCAGGGATTTTTCCCATGATAACCTGGAGAGCATGGTGAAAAGCGCCTCCTCCAATATCAAGAACACCGCCTTCCATGTTGCCAGGGACATGGGCTTTATGGACAAGGAAGGGACCGAAAAGGCCCCCGGCGCCGAGCAGCCCGTGGGGGACAGCGCTCCCAGCGGCACCACCCCGGTGAACGTGCAGTTCCCGGACGGGGGCAGCGTGGAAGTGAAGGAAGGCAAGGATGGCTTCCACGAGGCGGACATCCAATAACCGCCGCGGGCAGCGGCATGACCCGTGGCGGATCTCCGCCACGGGTACGGCCTTGTAGGGCGGGAAGGCTTCTGCTATACTAGGCATGCCATGCTGGCGCCATAAGGAGAGAACCATGAGCAAGATTTTGATCGTGGAAGATGAAGTGAAGATCGCCCGGTTTGTGACATTGGAACTGCAGCACGAGGGCTATGAGGTTCAGGTGGCCCATGACGGCCGCACAGGGCTTGCCCTGTGCGAAAGCTGGCAGCCGGACCTGCTGATTCTGGATTTGATGCTCCCGGAGCTCAGCGGCATCGAGGTATGCCGCAGGCTCCGCCAGACCAGCGATTTGCCCATTATCATGCTCACCGCCAAGGACGATGTCAGCGATAAGGTGATGGGGCTGGACATGGGAGCGGACGACTACATGACCAAGCCCTTTGCCATCGAGGAGCTGTTGGCCCGGATCCGGGTCTGCCTGAAAAAGCACAGGGCCAGCGCCGCCTCGGGCACAGGGGCGCTGACGGCGGGCAAGCTGCGCATTGAGCCAGCCAATTACAGCGCGAAATTCGGCGATGAACCCATCTCCCTGACCAAAAAGGAGTTTGACCTGCTGCACTACCTTTGGCAGCACGAGAACAACGCCATCACCCGGGATGAGCTGCTCAGCCATGTATGGGGCTATGAGTTCGCCGGGGATACCAACATCGTGGATGTGTACATCCGCTATTTGCGGCAAAAGATTGACGACCGCTTCGGGGTGAAGACCATTCACACCATCCGGGCGGTGGGGTATATGTTCCGTTATGAGTAGAGGCAAAAAGAACCGCAGGGGGCGCGGCCAGGAGGCCTTGCTGGACGAGGGCCAGGAGAGGACGCTTTCCCATGCCCCCAAAGAAGGGCCCATGCGCCACCAGGGGGGCCGCCCTTTCGCCTTCCACATGCGCTATGGGTTTTCCAAGCTGCTGAGCAATCTGCGCTTCTCCCTGACGCTGCGCATCGCGCTGCATTACGGGGGGCAGCTGCTGCGCACCACCTTGACGGTGCTGCTGATCGTAACGGCGGCGCTGGTGGTGGCGCAGTTTCCCACGGTGAGCAAAAACATCGACGCCATTGCGGAGCTTGTGCCGGAGATGGAGACGCGCTATTCCTCCCGGCAGCTGGCGGGGCTGGAGGCCGGCGAGGCCTACTTGCTCCAGGAGGCCCTCCCCGGCGATCTGCCCGGGCTGGCGCAAAAGGTCGCCCTGGCTTTTTCCCAGGTGTTTCAAAGGCAAAATCCCAGCGTGTCCATCTACGCGGACACCTTGCGGGGTCCGCTGGTGGTGGTGTTTCCGCTGGGATACTGGCTGTACGTCTATACCCTTTTGTTCTGGACGCTGGTGTGCTGCGACCTGTACCGGATGGTGTATTTTCTGCGGCACCGCAACCGCCTCAACCGCAAGGTTCTCAAGCCCATCACGGATATGGCGGACGCGGCGGCGGCCCTGAGCGCCAACAACTTGAGTGACCGCATCAGCATCGAGGGCACCAAAAATGAGCTCAAGGACCTGGCTACGGTGATCAACCTGATGCTGGACCGGATCGAGAGAAGCTACAACAGCCAAAAGCAGTTCGTCAGCGATGCTTCCCATGAGCTGCGCACCCCCATCGCCGTGATCCAGGGCTATGCCAGCATGCTGGAGAGGTGGGGCAAGACGGACAAGGAGGTGCTGGACGAGGGCATCGCCGCCATTGCCCAGGAAACCACCGCCATGAAGGAGCTGGTGGAGCGGCTGCTGTTTTTGGCCCGCCATGACAAAAAGACGCTGATGCTGGAGATGGAGGTCTTTGATCCCACGGAGATCATGAGCTCCGTACACAGGGACGCGAAGCTGCTGTCCCCGGCCCACCAGTTTGAATTGAAGCTGGGGGGCAACGTCACCGTGAATGGGGACAAAGGCATGCTCAAGCAGCTGATGCGGATTTTGGTGGACAACGCCATCAAATACACCCCGCCGGGAGGGGCGATCAGCCTGGCTATGAACAAGGAAGGGGAGGAGTGCGTCCTCTCCGTGACGGATACCGGCGCGGGCATTTCCGCCCAGGAGATGCCGCGTATTTTTGACCGGTTCTACCGCAGCGACAAGGCCCGCAAGGCGCAGTCCAGCGGCCACGGGCTGGGCCTGTCCATCGCCAGGATCATCGTGGCGGCCCATGGGGGCAGGCTTCATGTGCGCAGCAAGGAGGGTATCGGCACCACTTTTTCGGTGCGTTTGCCCATTACCCAGGAGCAGCGGGGATAGCCCCGGAAGCAGAAAGAAAACTGAAAAAGACGAATCAACGGCCTGGGCTTCGCACCAGGCCCGTATTTTTGTAGAAAGCCCCGGACCACTGGATTGTTCCGGAGAAGTCCTTCGGCCATTCCCCGGCCACAAAGAAGCATACCCGGCGGATGCGGCTGATGGAGGAGAGGGTGTTGACCAATCCGTAGGCCAGCAGCCGGTCCTGCTGGGGAGAGAACCCTTGCCCCACCAAGGAGAAGGTAGGGGCGAAATTCACCAGCAAGGTGGTATCGTTCAGGGAGAAGCCCACCAGGTCCGAATCCCGCAAGGCCCCGGCGCTCAGCAAGGGGAAAGCGGGCTGGCTGTCAAAGGATTGGGGTCCCTTGGCCAATTCCAGCACCAAAGCCCGGGGGTTTTTGGTCAGGTAATAGGGCATGGGGCGCTCCACCTCCAGCAGCTTTTGGCCGTCCTGGGAGGCAAAGTACAGGGTTGAGATATCCATGAGAAAGGCGGAGTAGTCCGCCCGGTATTGCACCGCCTCGTTGAAGAGAATCGCCACCTGGTTTGCGCTGTCCCGGACCAGCACGTTTTGCACCCTGTCCTGGCCGATGTAGAAGCGCACCCCTCCAATGCCGGGGAGAAAGGTGGCCAGGGTATGGCAGATGGAAGCCATCACCGTGGCCCGGTTGAGGTCCAATCCGGTAAGCATGTCGTCAAAACCCGCTCCATAGCGCAGGGTGATCAGCCTGCCGCCCCCCTCCGGGGCCTCCGTCACCTCCGGGGGCGTTGCCAGGAGGCTAGCCAGCTGGGGCAGAGCGGGAGAACGGTTCACCTGCTGAGGGCCCGCCGCCAGCTCCTCCAAAAGGCGCGCCACCATGTCCGAAGGAGCCTGGCTCTCAAAGGAACAGGAGCGGACCTCCGGCAAAATGCCGTCCAAATGAGACAAGGGAAAATAGAGGGTAACGGGGGCGGTGAGCCCCTTGCTGGCGGGGTCCTCGGCGGTTTTCACCCGCTGGGTGAGGAGCTGCTCGTAGAGCGCCCCCGCGTCCTCGCCCACGCTTCGGCTGAGGCTGCCCATGGGCAAGGCCCCGGCGATGTCCAGGCCAAGGCTGCGGTCCATCACCAGGACGTTGACGTAATGGATGCCCGGCAAAGAGGTAAGGGTGTTGGTGATGGCCTGGCAGGCCAGGAAAAAGGCCTTCCGGTCCAGCTGGAGAGCCGAGGCGGACAGGTTCACGGTAGCCACATCCCGGCTGAGCTCCACGGGGTTGGCCCCATACAGGGAAAGCTTCACACTCCCGCCCAGGGAGCTTAGCACGCTGTTTCCCTCATGGGCCAGCAGGGCCCGGGCCACGCTTTCCGCCTGGGGCCTGGCGGCGCTGTAAGCAACGGCCTGGGTGATGGCCGACAGGCGGGCGTTGTCCGCCCGGGGCAAAAACAGCGTGGCTTCCCCCGTATACTCCAGGGCCGCGTCCCCGATGGGGGCCACGTAGCTGGATTGGGCGGGAGGCAAGGTCACGGCCACGGGTTCCGGGTTCAGGGGAATGCTGCCGGAGCAGGAGGAAAGGGCAAGGCAGCAGATCATCAGCCATGCCGCAAGCGCTTTGGCCTTGGAGCCCATAAGCTTTCCTCCTTTCCCGGAATCAGGAACCGGCCGGCACCATCAGGGCCAGCAGCTGCGCGTAGGCAATCTTCCAGAGGTCGTTTTCCCGCACCAGAGGAAGGGGATAGGAACCGGGCACAGGAACGCCGTCCTCCCCCAAAAGGCTGTATTGCACGGTTACCACGGCGTTGCCTCCGCCGGGAGAAACGCTGCCCCCGCTCACGGTGAAGCTGCCAAGGGCAGGGGCGGCGTCCAGGGCCGAGGAAACAGCCTGTAAAGAGGGCCTGGCTTCGCTGCCTTGGGCTTTGGCGATGTAGGGATACAGCATGCCATACTCCCTGGATTGCCATGCGGCCATCAGGCGGGCGGCGGTATTTTGCGGGGTCAGCAGCAAGGACTCATCCCGGGCCAAGGGCTCGCTGAGCCCTTGCAGATCGTTTAAAAAATAGGAATTATGCAAGCGGAGGCTGCTTTGCACCTGAGTGGGATCGTACACCAGAATCTGCACCCCGGTATAGGGAAAGCTCTCGGTGATGGAGGCCACGGCGCTTTGGATGGTGAGGGCCCGGAGCAAAGGCGCTTCCCGGACCCAGTCCGGGCGCTGCCGCCAGTCCGCCGGTATGCCGTCGCCCCGAAGCAAAGCCTCGTTGAAGGTGATGTACAAAATGCCCCTTTGGGCGGATACGCTTTCCACCCGGACGGTTTCCGGGAACAGCCGCTTCAGCTCGCTGTGCCCCGCGGAGGGGCCCTCCAGCAACGCCTCCAGCAGCACCAGCTCCTTGCTTTCATCCCGCCGTACCTTAAGGGTGCGGGGCTCTGCGGCCAGCATGGGCTCCTCCCCAAAGCGGTAGTACAGGGAGGCCTGGAAGGTATCCACATTCTCCTGGGAAGCGGAGGCGGGGTGAAGCTCCATGGAAAGGCCCGGCACAGCGGTGGCCCTGACCTTTTCCAGGGGATTGGACGCGATGCCGCACCCGCACAGCATGGCAGACAGGGATAAGGCCAAGAGGACCAGGAAAAGCTTCTTGCGCTTCACGGGCATTCCTCCTATCCCTGGTGGATGGGCAGCTCCACTGTAAAGACTGCGCCGTGGCCTTCCTCACTATCCACGCTCACGCTGCCTCCATGCATCAGCACCATTTGATGGACAATAGCCAGCCCCAGGCCGGTGCCGCCGGTATCCCGGCCACGGGCCTTGTCCACCCGATAGAAACGATCGAAGATGTGCGCTTGATCCGCCTTGGGAATGCCGGGGCCATTGTCGGCTACGGAGAGGATGGCGTCCCTGCCGGAGCGGATAAGGCGCAGGCGGATGGCGCCGCCCTCCTGGGTGTATTTGATGGCGTTGTCCAGGAGGTTGTAGACCACTTGGGTCAGCTTGGCCCGGTCCGCGTACATTTCGCAGTTGTCCGAGATTTGAAGCTTGATCTCCTGATGGCGCTGCTGGGCCACAGGGGTCAGGCGGTGGGCGTTTTCCGTGATGATCTGGGCCAGGCTGAAGGTTTCCCGGTTCAGGCGCATGGTTTGCGCGTCCATGCTCACCAAGGTCAGCAGGTCGCTGATGATCAGGTTCAGCCGGTCAATCTCCTTGTTCACGTCGGTGAGGAACTCCGTGCGCAGATCGCCGTCCATGTCGGGCTGGTAAATAATGCTTTCCAAAAGGAGCTTCATGGTCGCCAGAGGCGTTTTCAGCTCATGGCTGGCGTTGGATACAAACTGGTTGCGGCTTTTGTCCAGCAGTTCCAGCTTTTCGGACATGGTGTTGAAGGTGGCGGCCAGGCGGCGCAATTCCCCGCTGCCCTTCTCCGGCACCCGGACGGAAAGGTCCCCGCGGCCCATGCGCTGGATGCTGCGGGTAAGGCTGGCGATGGGGCGGGTGATGACCCTGGAGAAAATCAGGGCGATGACGATGGAGGCGGTGGCAGCCACCAAAAAGTAGACGATCATTTTGTCCTGGAGAGCGAAAAGGCGCTGCATCATCTCCTGGAGGGGAGAGGAAAACAGCAGCACCCCCGCCGTGCGCCCCCCTTGGGTGAGGGCGGCGCTGCAGTAGCCCACCCATTCGGCGTTGGGGTCGTAAGGGCGCAAAAACGAAAGGAAGGAGCCGGGCAAGGAGGAGGATTCCTTGAGCTTATGAACCCCGTAGTCGGCGGTTTCCCCCTGAGCCAAAATGCTGGCTACCTCGGGAATCTCCATGCGGGAGCCGTTCAGCTCGGAATAGCTGTCCGCCTGGACCTTGCCGCTGCCATCCAGTACAATCAGCCTGCCGCCCAATTCCCTGCTGGCGTCCTCCAGGCGGGCTTGCAAAGCGGGCATCTGGGCGGAGAGGTACAGCGGAGCCACCTCCACGGCCAAACGGTCCGTGTTGGCCCGGTCCTGGCGCATGCGGTCGGTAAACAAATAATCGCCTACCAATGCGATCAGGGAAGTAGCCACGGCGTAATAGCTCACTCCGACGATCAGCAGGAAGGCGAGTAGGATTTTCCATCGAATGGAGGTAAAGGGATTGTTAATCCTTATCGGTGAAATAGTAGCCCACTCCCCACTTGGTGAAGATAAACTCTGGTTGAGCGGGGTTGCGCTCGATCTTTTCACGGAGGCGGCGGATATGCACATCCACAGTTCGAGCGTCTCCGGTGTAGTCGTACTTCCAAACGGTTTCCAGCATGGCTTCCCGGCTGAATACCTTGCCGCGGTTGTTCACAAACATTTGCAGAAGGTCAAACTCCTTGGCGGTAAGCCGCACGTCCTTCCCGCCCAGGGTAACGGAGCGGTTCACGGAGTTGATTTCCATATCGTGCACCCGGATGGTTTTGCGGGCTTCGGCCTGCTGGGCCCCGGCGGCGCGCCGCAGGATGGTTTTGATGCGGGCCTTGACCTCCAGGATGTTGAACGGCTTGGTCATATAATCGTCCGCGCCGTATTCCAGCCCCAGGATTTTATCGATATGCTCACCCTTTGCCGTCAGCATGATGATGGGCACGTTGCTATGCTCGCGAATCCGCTGGCAAACCGTGATCCCGTCCATTTTGGGAAGCATCACGTCCAGCAGAATAAAATCGAAATTACCGGCAAAAAACTTTGCCAGCGCCTCCTCGCCGTCGGCAGCGGAGTCCGTTTCGAACCCCTCTTGCTCCAGCGTATATTTCAGACCTTTTACAATCAATGGCTCATCGTCGACTAACAAAATGCGCTTGGCCACTGGTGCCCTCCTCCCTGCCGCTTTATGAATCCCAATGATGATGCACGGATGATCCTTTTTGCATCACATTTCTTACATTGTAAGACCAAATGTAAAAAAAAGCAAGGGCAAATGAAACAGAAGTTTCATATTTTTAAACTAAAAAGGTCACGGTTCCGGGAACAAATGTAGGCATGAAGACTCCCTTCCCTTTCCTTTTTTGCGGCAAAAAGGGGAGGGCCTTGCTCCTTGCGGAAAAAAGGCCCTTTTTTCTTATGGTTTTTCCTGGAAATCCCCGCCTGTTTCAAAGCGGACCTTCAGGTTGTAGTTTTCCCGGGCCGCGTCCTCAAACACCTTCACAAGCCTTGGCAGGTAGTCCGCCATCTTGCCCTTGGGCTTGAGGGGGTAGCGCAGCGTGATCAGGCGGGGCTGCGTGTCGCTGGACAATTCGTCAAAAAGCGCGTCCAGATTGCCGCCGTAGTAGAAGGGAAACCCCAGCGCCTCTTTCAAATAGCGGTGCAAGGAGATCTTTTCCTCAAAAGGGGTGACATCCAGCATGATCTCTTCCATGGTGCGCCTCCTACTCATAGAGTTTCTCAAAGGAGTGGTAATTATCGGCCGTATAGTAAATGAGGCCGTCATTGGAAAACACCAGCCGCTCGCGGCTCCGCCTGCCGTCCGTAACGTTGACATCGCACTCCCACCACACGCGGCCCTGGGCCTTGGGCAGCAGCCCCTCCCGGTTGCCGAAGGAATCCCCGCCGATGGCGTATCCCGGGGCTACCTGGCCCAGGTTGTCCTTCTTGGGGGTCCAGCCCAGCTCCCTGGCCTCGTCCTTGGTGAGGTAGTTGTAGGGCAGGGTGGCGAATTGATGGATAAAGGCCGCCACCTCCTCCTTGGAGGTATACGCGCCGTCCTCTTGCAAGGCCGCGGTTTCAGGCCGGGAGGGGGAGGATGCGCCCTGGAGGACCGCCACCTGGGTAAAGTGATTGTAATGATCGGCGGTATAATAGATCAGCCCGTCTTGGCTGAACACCAGGCGTTCCCCGCCCCGGAAGCCGCCGTCAAAGTTCACGTCGCACTCGGTCCACTTTTTGCCCTTGGGCAAATCGGGGTTGTCCTCATAGTTGCCGAAGAAATCCCCGCCGATGGAAGCCCCGGGGGCCACCTGGAACAGGTTGCCCTCCCGGCTGTTCCAGCCCAGGTTTTGGGCTTCCCGCTTGGTGAGAAAGTTGGAGGGAAGCTCCCCGAAGGTGTCCAGGTACACGGCCACCTCCTCCAGGGAGGAATAGGTCCCCTCCCGGGTTACGGGAAAATCCAGCGCATTGATCTCCAGAACGCCGGCTTGGGCCCCCGCCGGGCTCCACAGGCCCAGGAAAAGGAGCGTGAGCGTCAAAAGGGCGAAAATGCGTAAGGGTCGGGGCTGTTTCATTTGCCAAACCTCCCGGCGGATGATGGGGCGAGGGGAATGGGGCTGGACCAGGCGCTTTTGCCCTGGGCGTCGATCAGCTGGCAGCGCAGGAAGGTCTCCCCGGGGTTGGCGGCGCGGCTGTACCGGGCCGTGGTAAGGCCGGGGCCAGTCTGGCATCTGCCAAAGGCCCACACCAAATTGCTGTAAAAGATCACGGTTTCCACAGGGGAGCAATGAACGACCAGTTCCTCCTCGGTGAGGGTGATCTGTTCAAAGCGGGGGCCTTGGCTGGCATAGAACCGCCCGGCTTCCATGGAGGCCAGGATCGCCTGGGCGGATAGCTCCGGGGCCTGGACCATGGTAAAGGCCCGGCCGGCCTCTCCCTGGTAGTGGTGGGAATCATCCGAGGCCACGAAGCCGTACGGCGAGCCGTGGGTGGCCGCTTGATCCAGCAGCAGGCTGGAATCGGCCCTGTCCCCGTTCCAGGGATAGGTGGATACGGAGTTGTACACCTCGGCGGCGGTGAGGTTTTGCAAGCTGGTGAGCGTAGCCAGGGTATTCAGGGACCAGGCTGGATGGGCCAGGATGGCCTGTCCACCGTAACGGCGCATTCCGTTGATGCATTCCTGGGGGCCCAGGCGGCCGCTCTTGCTGTGGGCGTATTCCGGACGCATGCCGATGCCGATGATGTGCAGCGCCTCTCCCGCCAGAGAGTAGTCCATCTCAATCCCGGAGAGCAGCAGCATTCCCTTGTCCATGTGGCTGGCGGGGGAGAGCCTCCGGTGATCGGTAAGGGCCAAAAAATCATAGCCCAGGGAACGGTAGCACTCCACCACCTCCTGGGGGGAAAGATCCCCGTCGCTGAGGGTGGAATGGCAATGGAGATTTCCTTTGAAAAACGGCATGCCGTCTTCAAATACCTTCATGACTACCTCCTATGTATAAAGATGAAACAGGCGCCTTTTTGTATCAAAAGGAAAAAGAACGCCCAACTATTATATACTGCGTCCTGGGGATTTGCAAGGCAAGTTATGCCTCCCGGCTCAACTCCTCCAGGAGGGCCTGAATCTGAGGCTCCATGGCGGCCAGGGCGGCCTGATAGGTTCTGAGGGAACCGCCGAAGGGGTCCTCAATGGGAGGGTCAAAGGCCCTCACCGGGGTGGAGAGGTGCCCAAAGCGCTCCTTGCACAGGGCCGCGTGCCGGTGCGTCATAGCAATGATTAACGAGGCCTCCTGGACCAGGGCACGGGTCAAGGGCCGGGCGGCGTGGCCGGATAAGGAAAGCCCCCTGGCTTTCATGGCGGCATGGGCTCCTTCCGAGGCGGGAGCGCCTTCCTGGGCATACAGCCCCGCGGAGAGGGCCTCAAAGGGGAGATTTTTTTCCCGGCAGAGGGCGTTGAACAGGCGTTCCGCCATGGGGCTTCGGCAGGTGTTGCCGGTGCACAGAAACAGCACTTTTTTCAAGGGAGCTTCTCCTTTCTCATGGGCTGGGGGAGCCACTTGGCGCTGGGGAAGGCTGGTCCGCGTCCTGGACGCAAAAGGAGGCGGCCCGGTACAGGCGGTTGAGGACCGCCAGGCCGATGCCCTCGGCCTCCGGCACCTCGCACAACAGGAGCTGGGCCCCTTCCGCATCCATTTGGCGAAGGAGGGTGAAGAGGCGGCGGGCTACGGTTTCGGGCTGGGCCAAGGAGCCGATGCCCACCAGGGGAAGGTCCCTTGGGTAGAGGGGAAGATGCTCCTCAAAGGCCAAAATCCGGGCGGCGGTCCCCTCTTCCAGGGCTTGCCGGCAAAGGGCTTCGCAGCGGTCCCGGACAGGCCCGGGGCGGCCCTTGACCAAAATCAGCTTGGCGCTGGGGGCGTAGTGCCGATACATCATGCCGGGGGACAGGGCCTTTTCCCCTTGCTGAAGAGGCCGAAGCACGCTGTCGGCCACCCGCACCCCGGGCAGCACGGCCAGAAGCATTTCCGGGGTTACGGCTCCCGGGCGCAGCAGCGTGGGAGGGATGGCGGTCATGTCCAGCACCGTGCTTTCCAGCCCTACGTCGCAGGGCCCGCCGTCCAGGATCAGGGGCAGCTTCCCCTCCAGGTCCTGGAGCACATGGGCGGCGGCGGTGGGGCTGGGCTTGCCGCTGGAATTGGCGCTGGGGGCGGCAATGGGCAGTTCACAGGCCCGCAAAAGGGCCTGGGCCACCGGATGGCTGGGGATGCGGATGGCTACGCTGGGGAGCCCCGCGTTGACCGCGGCAGGAATCCGGTCCTTTTTGGGCAGCAGCAGCGTCAGCGGGCCGGGGCAGAAGGCCGCCATCAAGGCCCGGGCCTCCCGGGTGAGATGGCACAGGGAGTCGGCGGCGGCAATCTCCGGCACATGGACGATGAGGGGATTGTCCCCGGGGCGGCCCTTGGCGGCGAAGATCTTTCTGACCGCGGCTTCCTCCAGGGCGTTGGCCCCAAGGCCATAGACGGTTTCCGTGGGAAAGGCCACCAGCTGGCCTTCCTGCAGCAGCTTGGCCCCCTGGGCGATGGCCTGGGGGGTGGCGGGGAGCACCTGCGTGTGCATCAGCCCTCGCCTCCCAGCTCTTTGAGCTTTTCGGCCTGCTCCGCCAGGAGCAAGGCGTCGATGACCTCATCCAGATCCCCGTCCAGCACCTGGTCGATCTGGTACAGGGTCAGGCCAATGCGGTGGTCCGTGACCCGGCCCTGGGGGAAGTTATAGGTGCGGATGCGCTCGCTCCGGTCGCCGGTGCCGATCTGCCCCTTGCGGTGGGCGGCGTAGGCCGCGTCCTTTTCCTCCCGGAGCTTGTCGTACAGGCGGCTTTTCAGCACCCGCATGGCCTTGTCCCGGTTCTTGATCTGGCTTTTCTCGTCCTGGCAGGTCACCACCAGGCCCGTGGGCAGGTGGGTGATGCGCACCGCGCTGTCCGTGGTGTTGACGCACTGGCCTCCATGGCCCGTGGAGCGGTACACGTCGATGCGCAGATCGTTGGGGTTGATGGTGACCTCCACATCCTCCACCTCGGGCAGAACCGCCACGGTGCAGGTGCTGGTGTGGATGCGGCCGCTGGATTCCGTGGAGGGCACCCGCTGCACCCGGTGCACGCCGCTCTCGTATTTCAGGCGGCTGAAAGCGCCGTTGCCGCAGATGTTAAAAACCGCTTCCTTCACGCCTCCCAGCTCCGTCATGTTGTAGTTCACCGGCTCCACCCGGAAGCGGTGGCGCTCGGCGTAGCGCTGGTACATGCGCAGCAGCAGCGCCCCAAAGAGGGAGGCCTCGTCCCCCCCCGCTCCCTGGCGGATCTCCACCACCACGTTGCGCTCATCGTCCGGGTCTTTGGGCAGAAGGAGGAGCCTGAGCTCCTGCTCCTGGGCTTGCTTTTGTTCCGTAAGCCGCTCCAATTCCTCCTGGGCCACATCGGCCATATCGGGCTGGGAGGCCAGCTCCCGGGCTTCCTCCATCTCCCGCAGGGTTTGGGCATAGGCCTCATAGGCCCGCACGGACGGCTCCAACGAGGCGTGCTCCTTGAGCAGCTTTTGCCAATGAGCCTGGTCCGCAATAATCTCCGGCTGGTTCACCGCCTCGGAAAGCTCCTGATAGCGGCCCAGAATCCAATCAAATTTTTCAAACATCGAAATGCTCCTTTGCGCTTGGGAAATAGGGGAAAGGGCAAAGGGGCGCTACGTGGGGAAAGAGGCCGCGTGGGCGGTCACCACCCGCTGGGAGCCGTTCAAATCCCGGTGGATGGAAATCTGCCGGTAACGGCCCTGGGCTTCCAGCAACGCGCGGACGGCCTCCCCCTGGGTGTCGCCGATTTCCAGGCACAGCACTCCTTGGGGATTCAGGTGGGCGGCGGCCTCCCGGGCGATGCGGCGGTAAAAATCCAGCCCGTCGGCCCCGCCATCCAAAGCCAGCAGCGGCTCAAAGCGCACCT
This sequence comes from Candidatus Limiplasma sp., assembly GCA_034927815.1. GTDB lineage: Bacteria > Bacillota > Clostridia > Christensenellales > Aristaeellaceae > Limiplasma. The sequence continues at coordinate 76,438 of JAYFPK010000017.1, read as the reverse complement.
CGGGCTGGAGGGAGAGGCAGGCGGCGCTTTCAATGTAGGGCGGATTGGACAGGATGCAGTCAAAGGTTTCCCCCTCCACGGGGGCAAAGAGGTCCCCCGGCAGAAAACGGATGGAAGCCTCATGCCTGCGGGCGTTTTCCCGGGCCAGCGCCAGGGCGTCTTCGCTGATGTCCGTGGCCGTCACGGAGGCGGCGGGGCATTGGGCCTTGACCGCCAAGGCGATGGCCCCGCTGCCGGTACATACATCCAGGACCTTGGGGCTTTCCACGGCGCGCAACAAGCCCAGGGCCAGCTCGCAAAGAATCTCCGTTTCGGGGCGGGGGATCAGCGCCCGCTCATCCACGGCCAGGGAAAGGCCGTAGAAATGCTGGGTCCCCAGCAGGTATTGCAAAGGCTTTCGGGAGGCGCGGGAAAGCAGGAGCGGCGAGATGCGCCGCTCCTGGGGGGAGGTCAGGGCTTGCTGCCCGTGAAGCAATAATTCCATGGGCGGTATGCCCGTTACATCAGCCAGAAGCAGCGCCGCGTCCGTCCTGGGATCGGGAATCCCCGCGGCCTGGAGCGCGCCCACTGCCTGGGCCAAAGCTTGGCGGATGGTCATGGTCTTTCAGGCCCCCAGCGAAGAATCGGCTTCCTCCCCAAGGGGTTCCACGGGGGCTTCTTCCCCGCTGCTTTTGCGGTAGGAGGGGTCGCTTTCCCGGTAGTCCCGGATCACTCCGTAGCCCTCCGGGGTCGTTTCCACATCGGGCATCCCATGCAAGGCCACGTTCATGGCCACGATGGCCACCTCCAGCATGTCCTGGGTGGGGGGCTTGGTGGTCAGGCGCTGCATTTGCAAGCCGGGCCAGCGCAGGGCGCGGGTAAGCCGCGTGTTGCTGTGGGCCAGGCCTTTGAGGGCCTCGTAGCTGACCCCGGCCACAACGGGCAGCAGCGCCAGGCGGCTGAGCAGCCGCCAGATATAATTGCTCCCCTGGTATCCCAGCAAAGTGAAGAGCAAGATGGAAATCACAAAAACCAACAGCAGGAAGCTGGTGCCGCAGCGGGGATGAAGGGTGGTGAAGGTATCGGCGTTTTCCGGCGTCAGCTCCAGGTCGTTCTCATGGCAATAGACGGTCTTGTGCTCGGCGCCGTGGTATTGGAAGGTGCGGCGCACGTCCGGCACCTTGGCGCAAAACAGGATGTATCCAATCAGGATGATGATGCGCAGCAGTCCGCTCAAAAGATTGACAGCCCAGTTCATGGCGGGATCGGGCCAGACGTTTTTCAGCAGCCGGGCGAACAGCTCCGGCAGCATGAAGAACAGCCCGATGGACAGCACAATGGCCAGCACCATGGCAACGCCCATGATGATCTTGTCGATGCCCTTGCCCAGCTTTTTGCTGAGCCAGAGCTCAAACTTGCTGGGCTCCTCCTCCAGAACCCCCAGCATTTCGGTGCTGGCTTGCAAGGTGTTCAGGCCCATGGAGAACATGGAGCCCATATTCACAATGCCCCGCACAAAGGGCCAGCCCATCCATTTATGCTTTTCGGAGGGGGAGTGGTAATCGCTGCGCTTGACCACGATGGTGTGATCGGGACGGCGAACCGCCACGGCGATGGCTTTGGGCGCTTTCATCATCACGCCCTCCATCACGGCCTGTCCGCCAATATCCACACGCTTGCAAGAGCCTTCTTTACCTTTGATCATGAAACAAAATTCCTTTCCGAAGCCTAAAAAATAGGCAACGAGTTACACTTCGACACGGGCGAGCCTTTTCCTGCCGGGCCCATAGATTGGTTTTCCCTACGGAAAAAACTGGATAGAAAAAAGACGGGGACAACTGCCTCCGTCTTTTGATACACGGATTACTCCATGTTGAAACGCTTTTTGAAGCGATCCACACGCCCGCCGCTGTCCACCAGCTTTTGCTTGCCAGTGAAGAAGGGATGACACTTGGAGCAAATTTCGACTTTCAGCTCCGGCTTGACGGAACCGGTTTCGAACGTCTCACCGCACACGCAACGAACGGTAGACTTGCCGTATTTAGGATGGATTTTTTCCTTCATGCATTTTCACCTCTTTTGCGCATGCTGAGCGGCTTGCAAAGCCGCAGAAATTATTCTAGCACAGAGGCGCTTTGTTTGCAAGTGTTTTTGTCAAAGGTGGGGGAAATTTTATGCACGGGCCTTTGGCGAGCCATGGAATGGGCTTTTATGGCGGGCCGCCGTCCCTAAACCGCGGCTTTTACACGGCCGGAGGGCATTCAGCACGGGAGCATCGTGCGCCGCGAAAGACCCGTGGCCGCGAAAAACCGGCTTAGTTGACAAAACACGCAAAATCCATATAGTAAATGCGAGGAGATGAGAGCAATATGCCCGATTTCTTATACAGCAACATCGCTGTGAAAATAGAAGAGGCCTTCCGGGACCAAAAAGAGGGAACCAAGCTGCCTTCGGAGCGGGAAATGGCCGTCCATTACGGCGTGAGCCGGAACGTGATCCGGGAGGCCTTGCGCCTGCTGTGTGAAAAGGGCGTGCTGGTCAGCCAGCCCTGCAAAGGCGTGTATGTAGCCAACAAAAGCAACGAGAAGTTTGCCGACCGCCTGGAGGAGCTGCTGCAGGACCGCCGCTCGCCCTTGACGGATATTGTGGAGGTTCGGGAAACCCTGGAGCTAAGCGTCGTGGAGAAAGCCATTGAGCGGGCCACGGAGGAGGACCTCCAGGAATTAGCGGCGATTTATGAGAAGATGGAAAGAGCCAACGGGAATACGCAGGAGTTTACCACCCTGGACAGGGCGTTCCACCTCCGGCTTGCCCAATGCACGCAAAACCCCATCTATCCCATTTTGATCGACGCTTTTTTCCAGATCACGGATGAAAAGCTGTTTTTGCTGACCCAGATATTCCCCGCCCGTGTCAACTCCGCGCAAAGGGAGCACAGGGAATTGATCGACGCCATCCGGAGCAAGGACAAAAAACGCGCCTTTGGCACCGCCCGCAAGCATTTTAACATCAACGACATCATGTCCGGCGCGCTGAAAGAGATGCCGCCGTCCAAATGACCCGGGGCAGCCTGGGCAGGACAAAAAAACCATTTTGAGGATTGACAGGGGAACATCAATGTGATATGATTTTCGCAAATGGTAGTACCAGTTGAACCAGTTGAATACCAAAAGGACGAGGAGGGTTTTTTATGAAGAACCGGAAGAAATGGATGGCTGTTTTCACGGTAATGACCTTGTTTGCAACGCTGCTGAGCGGACTGGCGACAGCCTTTGCCGGCGAGGCCGCGGACATCGAAATCTTCACCCGCTTTGCGGATGGCGCCAGCAAAGCCTACTTTGACGAATTGGCAACCACTTTCATGAACGAGAACCCCGGCATCAAGGTGACCGTCACCAGCGCGGACAACCAAAACTACAAGCAGGAGATCAACGTGCGGCTGGCCAGCAATGACACGCCTGACATCTACTTCGCCTGGAGCGGCATTTATGCCAAGAATTTTGTAAACGGCGGCCGTGCCTTGGATTTGAAACCCTATCTGGACGCGGATACGGAATGGTCCGGCAAGATCATCGCCTCCCAGTTTGGCCCCTTCACCTTTGAGGGCAAGGTGTACGGCATTCCGATCATCATGGACGGCAAGGCTTTCTACTACAACAAGGAGATCTTCGGCGAACTGGGCCTTGAGGTTCCCCAGAACTGGAGTGAGTTTCTCCCGGTGCTTCAAAAGCTGGCGGAAACGGAGTACATCCCTATCTCCCTGGGCAACAGCGAGGATTGGGCCACCGGCCACTACATGACTACCTTGAACCAGCGGGTGGTGCCTGCGGAGGCGCTTGCCCGCGACTACGCCCTGGAAAGCGAGGCCTCCTTCAGCGATCCCGCCTATGTGGAGGCGCTGCATTACCTCAACGAGCTGGTGCCCTATTTCACCCCCAACTTCAACGCGGTGGGCTATGACGAGGGAATCAGCGATTTTATCAATGGCAAGGCCGCCATTTATTATGAGCAGTTCAACCAGGTGCAGTACATCGAGCCCGCCCAGTTTGAGTGGAGCTGGTTCGACTTCCCGGACATCCAGGGCGCGGCCGGGGACCAGCAGGCCCTCACCGGCGCTCCCCAGGGCTTCATGGTATCGGCCACCACCGAATACCCCGACGCCTGTGTCGCCTTCCTCAAGTATATGACCTCAGTGGACAACGCGGCGAAAATGGTCAAGGACACCTCCATGATCAGCACCGTGGACGGGGCCATCAACGCGGATACCGCTTCCGAGAAGATGATTCAGATCGCCGAAACCATCAAGCAGGCTTCCAGCATCAATCCCTGGCTGGACAACGTGACCCACAGCGAAGTGGTCGCCGTCTATCTGGCGGATATCCAGGCCATGGTGGGGGGCCAGATGACCGCCGAGGAAGTCATGGCGGACGTACAGGGCAAGGCCGCCGAGGTTAAGGCGGAATAAAAGAGGAAGAAACGCTTTTCACTATCCTTTCCCGTGGGGCCGGAATCTGCCCGGCCTCACGGGAAAACCCCGGGGAGGCGAGCGAGTGTCAAAGAGCAAAATAAAGCCGTATCTTTATTTGCTTCCCGGACTGATCCTGCTTGTGATGTTTGTGTATTATCCCATTTTCTAGAACATCGGGTACAGCTTTCAAAAATGGGACCTGTTTTCCGGCGGCAAAACGTGGATTGGGATCAGGAATTACAGCAACCTCCTGAAAGCGAAGGACTTTTGGGTGGCGTTTCAAAACAACCTTTGGTATGTGGGCATCTCCCTGATCTTTCAGGTGGGCCTGGCGCTGGTGCTGGCGGCCTTTTTGGAAAACATGAAAAGCAAAAGGCTTTCCACACTCCTGCGCACCGTGTACTTTTTGCCCTCCTTGATCTCCCTGACCGTGACCGGCCTCCTGTTTACCTTCCTCTACCGCAACGACGGCTTGCTCAACAGCCTGCTGCGCGTGCTGAACCTGGGAGAGTGGGCCCATGGCTGGCTGGGGGAAAAGGAGACGGCGATCTTTTCCGTTATCGCGGTATCGCAATGGAAGAGCATCGGCTATACCATGATGCTTTTGATTGTGTCCATACAGAAGATTTCCAGGGATATGAACGAAGCCGCCTGTATAGACGGCGCTTCCAAGGTGCAGACGTTTTTCCACGTCACCGTCCCCAACATCAAGGGAATGATCAAAATTGCCACCATGATCAACATTGCGGGCGGCTTGCTGGTGTTCAACGAAATCTACATCATGACCAACGGCGGGCCCTATGGCTCCAGCGAGGTCCTGAGCACGCTGATGTACAAAAACGCCTTCGTGCACGGCAAAGTCGGCTATGCCGCCGCAATCGCCAATATCATTCTGGTTTTGTCGGTTCTGTTCTCGGCGCTGCAGTTCGTATCCTTTGAGCGCGGCGGCAAGGGGAAGGGCCGCAAGCAGCCCCGCCTTTCCAGGCAAGGGGGGATGAGCGTATGAAGAAAAAAAGCGCAAGCCGCAACGGGTCCCTCCGCTCCCTTTTGGAAAAAGGAGGAGGTGTTTTGGGGTGGGTGACGGTCTGGCTCTTCTTCCTGATCATCGTTTTGCCAATGGCCTGGATGGTCGTCAGCGCATTCAAATCCACCAACGAGATCTTTGCCAACCTATGGGGGCTGCCGGAGCGCTGGCTGTGGAGCAACTACGGGCAGGCATGGAACAGCGGCATTTCCCGCTACTTTGTCAACAGTGTTTTTGTCACCGTTTGCACGGTGCTGCTTACGCTTGTGGCCTGCGCGGCCTATGCCTACAGCATCGCGGTGTACCGCTTCAAGGGCAAGGGGTTCTTTTTCCTGCTGGCGCTGGCCGGCATGATGTTTTCACCTATTGTCAGCGTGATTCCGCTGTATCAGGAGGTTCAGGCGCTGCGGCTTTATAACTCCCAATGGTCGCTGATCCTGATCTATGCCGCCTACCAGATGGCCATGTCCTTTCTACTCATCCATCATTTCTTCGCGGACATCGACCGGGCCTACCTGGAGGCCGCGGCCATTGACGGATGCACGGACTTTGGGGCGCTGCTGCACATCTACATCCCCATGAGCAAGCCGGTGTTTCTCACAAGCGCCGTGCTGACGGGCTTTTACGCCTGGAACGAGTTCACCTTTGCCCTGATCTTTGTAAAGAAGGAAAGCCTGCTCACCATTCCCGTGGGCCTGCTTACCTTCAAGGGGGAGATGCACGCGGAATGGGCGGTGCTTCTGGCCGGGCTTACCATTTCCGCGATTCCCATTATCGTGTTTTATATCGTGGCTCAAAAGTATTTCATTGCCGGTCTGAGCGCTGGAGGCGTAAAGGGCTAACACAGGGCGGAAAGGAAAACGACGTGATTATTTCAACGCTGGATTTGGAACAGCCGTACCGGGAGCGGCTGCAAAGCGCCGCGGCGGGCCGCCCGGTCTTGCACGCGTCCCTGAAGGAGCTGAGGGATGAGCAGCTGGCCCAAGCGGAAATATTGCTGACCTATGGCTATGATATTCCGGAGGCAACCCTTAGAAAGATGAAAGCCCTCCGCTGGATCCACATCGGCCAGTCCGGCATGGACCGGATTCCCATGGGGGTATTGGACGAGATGGGGATCGCGCTGACAAACTCCAGGGGGATCAACGCCGTAGCCATTTCGGAATACGTGCTGTCCATGATGCTCAACATCGTGCGGAAAAACTACGAGTTTTACCAGGCGCAAAAAGAGAAGCGCTGGGACGTGGAAACCCACCTGGATGAGCTGTATGGAAAGACCATTGGCATTCTTGGGCTGGGCAAGGTGGGCGGGGAGATCGCCGTGCGCGCCGACGCGTTTGGGATGCGGGTGCTGGGCATGGATATTGCCCAGCGGCCCGTGGACAAGGTGAGCAAAATCTATCTGCCGCAACAGTGCCGGGAGCTGCTGGAGCAGTGCGATTTCGTGGTCGTTTGCATGCCTCTGACCGGGGAGACCCGCCATCTGATCTCCCGGGAGGAGCTGGCCGCCATACCCTCCCGGGCCTGGGTGATTAACGTGGGCAGAGGCCCCATCATCCAGGAGGAGCATCTCCTCAAGGCATTGGAGAGCAAAGAGATCGCAGGCGCTGTCCTGGATGTTTTTCAAAGGGAGCCCCTGGCAAAGGACAGCCCCCTTTGGGATATGCCCAATGTGATCCTCACGCCCCATATCGCGGGGGACCATCTGGCGACCTACATGCCCCGCATGATGGAAATCCTTTGCGGCAACCTGGCTGGCTATCCGCGTATGGATCAGCTCCGCAACCGGGTTGACACGAAGCGCGGGTTTTAGGCCCGGTTCAACTGGTATTGCGCCATGCCGATACAGGAAAGCCCCATGAAATACTTGGAGGGAACGTTATGGAGTACGCTAGCAAGCACCTGGAGGACGTAAACAATGTTTTGGAAAAATTGAAGGGAAAGGCCTTTGACCGCATTTATTTTGTGGCCTGCGGCGGGTCCTCCGCGCTGATGTATCCCAGCGCCTATCTGGTGGACGTCAAAAGCGGGAAGTTGGCCGGGGAATACCTCAACTCCAACGAGTTTATCTACCGCTCCCCCAAAGGGCTTGGCCCCAACGCCGTGGTGATCCTCTGCTCCCAGGAAGGCCAGACCCCGGAGACGGTGAAGGCGGCGGAATCTGCGGCCCAAAAGGGCGCCACCGTCATCAACCTGGCCATGCGCCGGGGTACCCCTTTGCAGGCCACCTCCAACCTTTTTGTGGAATACGGCTATTATGAAACCGCCAATATGATCGACACCAGCTATGGCGTGATGTATTTGCTGACCGCGGGCATCATTGACATCGCAGAGGGAACCCGGCTGTTTGAGGGAATGAAAAGGAACCTGCTGGCGATCCATCCTGTGGTGCAAAAGGCAAAGGCCGATTACGCGGGAAAGGCCATGGAATTTGCCACCGGCTGTAAGGACGCCCAGGTGCTCTATTCCCTCGCCAGCGGCTGCGATTATTCCCAGGCTTATGTGTTTTGCAATTGCTATATGATGGAAATGCAATGGATCAACGCCATCCCCCTTCATGCCGGGGAGTTCTTCCACGGTCCTTTTGAGATCATTGAAAAGGAAAGCCCGGTGGTTTTGCTGATGGGCCGGGATGAAACCCGATTCCTGGAGGAGCGCGCCCTTGCGTTCTTGCGGAAGTTTACGGACCGGCTCTTTGTGATTGACACCAAGGAAATCGATTATGGCGGGGTTGACCAGGAATTTGAGGGGTATATGTCCGTTCTGGTGCTCAACAACATTTGCCGCGAGTATTCCAAAACCATCGCAAAGGTGCGGGACCATTCCCTGGATATTCGCCGCTACATGCATCTCATGGAGTACTAAGCCGGCGGCTAAGAGCCTTGTGCCCGTTGCCATCAGGAACGGGCGCATTTTTTCGCAAAGGGGTTCTGCCAATGCCTGTGGACACGCTGGTGGGTTTGCTGGTGAAGATCACCGTTATGGTGCTGCTGAGCTTTGTTTTGAAGAAAACCGGGATCATTGACGCTCGCATGCAAAAGGGCCTGTCAGAGCTCCTGATGCGCGCCCTGCTGCCCTTTAGCGTGCTGGCTTCGGCCAACAGCGAGTTTTCGGCGGAGCTGGCCGGGAATTTGGCTGTGGCGGCGGTGGTTTCCATCGCCTACTATATCGGGGCTCTTGCCATCAGCCTGATGCTGGCAAACCTGAAGGCCCCCAAAGGCCCCCTGATCCGGGAGGAGAAGGCAAGGGCGATTTTTGCCACCATGTCCGTGTTTGCCAACACCGGCTTTCTCGGGCTGCCCCTTGTGAAGGCCCTGTACGGGACGGAAGGGTTTTTGTACGGGGTCGTCTATAACATGGCTTACCAGCTTTTCCTGTTTACGGCAGGGGTTATGCTGTTAAGCGGGGAAAAAAAGATCCGGTGGAAGTCCGTCCTGGGGGACCTGGCTACGCTGGCGTCCGTGGCGGCCATTGCGGTTTATGTATCGCCCTTTCGCTTTCCCCCCATGCTTGGCGAGACCTTTGAAGAAATCGGCAATATGTGCGTGCCGCTGTCCATGATGGTGGTGGGCTGCTCTCTGGCGGACATCCGGCCCAAACAGCTGCTGACGGAAAGGCTTGGCTTGGCGGTTTCGCTGCTGCGCTTGCTGGTATTTCCCCTGGGAATGCTGCTGATTTTGAAAGGAATCGGGCTCTCGGGAATCCTGGCGGCCAGCTGTGTGCTGCTTACGGCCTTGCCGGTAGGCTCTCTTAATGTGGTCATGGCGGAAAAATACCGGGCTGATGTAAAGCTTGCCACATGCGCGGTGATGCAGAGCATGGTGCTGTTTGTACCGTCGCTTCCGGTGATTTTGGCGTGCGTCCATATGGTATTGCAATAGAAAAGGCGGGATAGAGATGAGGATTGCCGCGGTAGGGGACAACTGCATTGACGAGTATTTCCGGACAAATCAATTGTATCCCGGCGGGAACGCGGTGAATGTGAGCGTATATGTCGCCCGCATGGGATACCGGGCCTCCTATGTGGGGGTGGTGGGGGACGATCCGAACGGGGAGTTGATCCGCCGGGCCCTGGAGAGAAAGGGTGTGGACCTCTCCCATTTGCATACGTCCCCCGGAAAAACGGCGGTTACCAAAGTGGAGCTCCGGGAGGGCGAGCGCGTGTTTCGCGGCTATGACGAAGGGGTGCTGGCGGGTTTCCGCTTGACGGAGGAGGACCTTTCCTTCTTACAGGAACATGATCTGGTGGCAACGGCCCTGTGGGGAAGGATCGAAAAGGACCTGCCGCGCCTGAAGCAAAGGGGAATCCCCACCGCTTTTGACTTTGGCGATAAATATGGCAGCGCCGTTGTGGACGTAGCCATCCCCTGGGTGGAGTACGCGTTTTTTTCCGCCGAAGGACTCCGGGAGGGGGAGATCGAGCCCTTTCTCAAAGAGATGAAAGCCCGGGGCCCGAAAATCGTCACCGTGACCCAAGGGGAAAGAGGAAGCACGGCTTTTGATGGCGGAAAATTTGTACGCTGCGGGATCGTTCCCTGCGACGTGGTGGATACCATGGGGGCGGGAGACAGCTTTATCGCCGGGTTCCTGGTGTCCTTGCTGGAGGGAAAGCCGCTGAAAGAGTGCATGGAAAAAGGTGCGCAAAGCAGCAGCATGACCTTGCAATATTTTGGAGCATGGGAGCCATGAGCTCTTATTGGTTGGATTTGAGAACGGGGAAGAACGCCTCCGCGCCTACCTGAAGCCAGGGCGTCCCCGATTACGCGGGTTCCGCCGTCCTTTTCCTGCCCAAAGCCAGGATGCCAAAGCCGTTTCCCAAGAAGATGGGCAGCGCGTACCGCGCCAGGACCCCGGGGGCCAGGAACAGTACCGCGGTCAGGCACAGGAGGAAGCCCATGGCCCAGGCCAGGGGGAAATCCCGGCGGTAGCGGGCGGCAAGAAAAACCCACAGGCTGAGCCAGCAGTGAAAGCCGATGCTAAAGAGCATGCGGACCCCCGGAAGCTTCAGATAGAGATTCTCAACCATGACCTGGTTCAAAAAGCTTTGCAGGCCCGGCAGCTTGCTGGAAAAGACGATGGGGTCCCCATATTCGGCGCAATCCTCCTGGGAGGTGAGCAGATACCCGGCGTGGGAGAGCCCCTCGGGATAGATGTTTGCGTGGGAGGTATCGTACACAAACCACAGGCCGCGGTTTAGCTCCAAAAAGCCCTCAAGGTATGCCCTGGGATGCTTCAGGCCCACCCGAAGCCAGGTCCGGGCGAAGCCCCGCCAGCCGTCGCCGTGGCCTACGTTGAGGTAGCGCTTGGTGTAGTCCGCAATCCGGGGCCGGTATTTTTCTAGCATCGTTTCGCCGTTGTACCATTGGGCCACATCCAGGAAATCCTCCTCCCCGGGGCGCGTCTCCAAAGCGGCGCGCACCATTTGCTGGGAGGGGAGGCTTGCCATGTCCCGGGCGGTGACAAAGGAGGGGGAGGCGTGGGTGAGGGCGTTGAGGCCCTGGTTCGCGCCCAAGGCCAGAACGATCACCGCCAACAGCAGCCCGGCGGTTCGGGCTTTGGTATGGGCAAGCTTTTCCCGGACATGCTTTTTGCGGACCGCCAGGGCGTATGCCAGCAGAACCAGGGCCAGGGACAGCAGTCCATTGTAGCGCAGCATGCCCATCAAAACCCCGCAGGTGAGCAGCCCGGCCCAGGACCGCCAGGACTTGCAAAACCGCTGGGGCCGCTGAAAAAGCTGAAACAGCTGTACGGTAAAGAACAGGGCAAAGGCCGCAAAGGGCACATCCTTGGTGGTGCTGACCGCCAGCATGGGAAAGAGAGGATGGAGGGCAAAAAAGGCGGTGACCAGCGCGCAAAGCAGCGCGGGCGCGCCCAGGGCCCGTGCCCTGGAAACAGCGTACGCCATGGCCCAGGCCATGAGAGTCATTTGAAGAAAGCAAAACAGGGCGATGGCCAGCGTTGTACCTCCGCCCAGGGCCGCCGCCAACACCAGGCAGGCTTTGAGAAAAAGGGTGTAGGCAACCGGGTGCAAGGTGGAGTACTGGCCTGAGACGCATTGCTCCATATGGGAATGGATATCGTAGGTGGTGAGCCCGGGAAAGTATGCCAGCCAGACCGGGAGCCAGCAAAGCAGAAGCACCCCCAATAGCACGAGGCATAGCCTCCGGGCTTTGGGGAAAGGGGCGGCATGGGGGGAACCATGAAGGGAGAAAAGCCGCGTTGCGGAGAGCTTGCGTTCCCAAAGGCCTTCCTGGAGCCTTGTGAGCCACGGGCCCGAAAAGGCCAGCAGCCATGCCAGAACAAGCCCGAAAAACACGGACAGGCCCAGCCAGCATAGCAAGGCCAGACTAAGGGAGGCCGCTTTTATGGGCAAGACGCCATACACCTGCAATTCGGCCCCCAGCACGCAGGTAAAGGCAAAAAACAAGGCGGTCAACAGGGCGTAGCGCAACCTTCGCCCGGTGAGCAAGGGAAGGGCCGCGCGGGCCAGAAAAAAGCCTGTCACCAAGCCCGCCGTCCCCCGGAATGTCGCTTCGGGCCAAACCAAAGGCGTGAAAGGGGAAAAGAGAGCCAGCCCCATGCCGGAGAGGAGAGAAAGCGCGGCCCAGGCCACAAAGCCGTTTTTCTGCGGGATTTTCAAACTGTCAGCCAAGGCGCGCCCCACCCTCTCCCATAAGATGGGTACAGTATAGCACAGGGGGAGCGCAAGGGGAAAGCATTGGACGCCGGGAGGAAAGGAAAGGGGCGGCTGATGCCGCAGCTGACCCGTCCGCCCATGAACCCTGGCGCCCGCTGGAAAAATATGGGGGAGAGGCAAAGGGAGACGGCCGCAATCCCGTCAAAATTCTCGGTTTTTTCATGCCAATTTCCATGGACTTACCCTTGACAACCTTTTCAGGAACAGCATATAATAACCCTAGTGAAGCTCCTGAAGTGTGCGCCAAGGTCTTGTTTTTACCCACATTTCACAAAATGGAGTTCGCGTTCGGCGCTTGATGCCATGCCCCCGTACTTGGTACGCCAGGGGAAGGCAAAGAGGTGTCGACAGAACACCAGCCTGCTTAACATAGCGGGTGAAAAAACGGATACAGCGGCACTTTGGGACTCAACGAAGGGCTTTCGGCGAATTTGGCGAAGGCTCTTTTTGATATCTCAAAGCCCCATTTGCCGGGCTGCCTTCTCCCAGCAATCCTCGGGTATGCGGGAGAGCTCCCGGTGTCCTTGGGTGCGCTGGCAAAGGTCCAGCGCCCCTTCCAGGCATTGCATCGTCCGGTCGTCCCCGGTGAGCAGCGCGTACTCCGTGAGCCGGGCCCATACGAGGGCGTCCTGAAAGAGGCCGCTTTCATGAAGGGCCCGCACCGTCTGCCGCCGGGGATACTCCAGTTGAAAAAAGCTTTCCTCCCAGGGCCCGCCGTCGCTGTGCAGCATGGCAAACTGCGCCTTTCCCCCGTGGCCGTGGGGAATCCCTACGGAGCCGGGGTTCACCAGCTTTTTTCCGCCATAGGAAAAAGAACCTTGGGCATGGGAGTGGCCGCAGAGCAACAGGTCCGTGCCCAGGGCGTTCAGGGCGGCCCTGGCGTTTTCGCCGCCCAAGGCAAGAGGGGTACGGGTAGAAGTCATACAGCCATGGCAGTAGTCAAAGGAGGGAAAGCAGTCCATGGAAAAGCGCCCCTGAATGGACAGGCCGCGGAAAAAGGCGAAGTCCTCCTGGCTGAGGCGGCGGTAGGTATGCAGCAGGTTTCCGCTGAAGGAGGAGGGGGAGAACCAGCCGTCGTCCGCTCCGCCCAGATGTTCCAGCATGTACTCCTCCCGGTTGCCTATGATAAAGCGGCAGGGGAATCCCGCTGAAAGCTCCCGAAGGAGGGAGAGGGTCTTTTCGGGGTAAGCGCAATCGCTCACATAATCCCCCAGGAACAGGAATTGGTCCGCCCCAAGGGAAAGGGCATGGTCCACGCATACCCTGAGCGCGGCATGGTTGCTGTGGATATCGCTCATGACGGCGATTTGCATGGCGGTTCCCCCTGTGAGGATATTTGCCGAAACGCTATGGATACGCTTATCATACAGGCTTTGGAAGAAGGCGTCAATCCGCCTTGGGGGAGCGGGATTTTTCTGCCGGCCAAATCCCCCTTACCCTTTGCAGTAGGGAAGAAGGCATGCTATAATAACACGTCAACCCAAGCCTACCGTGGAAGGGGTATGCCGGATGCAGGAGAAAGTCCAGATGGGCAGCCGCGAGGTAGCCCGCGCGGCCATCGAGCTGAGCATGTCCGCAAGCCGCGAGGAGGAACAGCGCCTTCGCAAGGCCTTTCAGCTGGAAGGGATCAGCACGGCCGCCGCTGACTTTGGCGGTGATTTTTTGCCCGGCATCGTGCGCATCGTGGAGCGCGCCGTGGTGGCGGCCAAGCGGGAGCAGGTGATCGGCGATTCCCACCTGGAGGAAGGCGGCGTGGCGGGGGCGGCCCGGGAGGCCATGAACCAGATCACGCCCAAAGCCCTGGGCATGAGCGTGGGCGGAAAGATCGGCGTGGCCCGCTTTGGCGAGCACGTGGCTGTGGCGCTGTTTTTCAGCATCGGCCTGGGGCATTTGGATGAGGTGTGCGTGGGCCTGGGGCACCGGGCCATTTGACGCCGCCTCATCACGGAAAGGAACGGAGACGTTTCATGCGGATATCGATAGCCATTGACGGCCCCAGCGGGGCGGGAAAAAGCACGGTTGCGGACATGCTGGCCGCCCGGCTAGGCATTGCACACCTGGATACCGGGGCTATGTACAGGGCCTTTGCCTGGCAAGCCATTCAGGAGGGCCTGGATACCGGGGATGAAAAGGCCATGTCGGAGCTGGCGGGCCGCTGCAGGGTGGAGGTTCTCTTTCAGGAGGGGAAGCAGCGTACCCTTATCAACGGCAAGGACGTGACTGGGCTGATCCGGACCCCGGACATCAGCATGGGGGCGTCCAACTGCTCCAAATTCGCGGCGGTGCGCGCCTGGATGGTGCGGATGCAGCAAGCCCTTTCCCAAACCTGCTCCATGGTGCTGGAGGGCCGGGATATCGGCACCAAGGTGCTGCCGGAGGCCACCTTGAAGGTCTTTTTGACAGCTTCGCCCCAGGTGAGGGCCCAGCGCCGCTTCAAAGAGCTCCAGGCCAAGGGGGCGGCGGAGACCTACCAGGAGGTGCTGGAGGATGTGATCCGGCGGGACCACCAGGACAGCACCCGGGAGGTGGACCCCCTGCGGCCCGCCCAGGACGCGGTGCTGCTGGATTCCTCGGACTTGACCCAGGCCCAGGTGGTGGACGAAATGGAACGCTTGCTTCGCGGGCGGCAAGGAGGGCTAAAGGATGACCCAAGACCCATCTCATAACAGCCAGCGGCCGCTCCAGGCGGCCAAACCCGCCAGGGAGCGCTTTTCCTTCCTGTACCGCGTGGCCCGGGGCCTGAGCTGGCTGCTGTTTCACACCGTGTTCCCCATCCGGTATCACGGGGTGGAAAAGGCGCAACTGGACGCGCCGTTCATGATTATTGCCAACCACAACAACATGCTGGATCCCCTCATCGTGGGGTGGAAATGCAAGCGGTATCAGATCCGCTTTTTGGGAAAGAAGGAGCTGGCGGCCAATCCCTTTCTCAAATGGGTATTTGCGCAGCTGCATATGATCCCGGTGGACCGTCACAATATGGATATGACGGCGGTGCGCACTTGCCTTAAGGCGCTCAACGAGGGGCACGCCCTGGGCATCTTCCCGGAGGGGACCCGCCATAAGCAGGGCGTGATGCAGGATTTGGAGAGCGGCGTTGCCATTTTGGCCTTGCGGGCCAAGGTGCCTTTGCTGCCTGTGCTGATCAGCCGCCCTCCCCGGCTTTTTAAAAGGGCGCACTGCTACTACGGCGATCCGATCCGGGTGGACGAGCTGGCCGCGGCGGGAATCGACAAGGCCAACTGCGACCGCTTGCTGGCCCTCATCACCCAAACCTATGAGGGGATGGTGGCGGCCCACGAAAAAAGCCTGGCAGCCGGGCTGTGATGCCTCCTTTTTTGCATTTCCCTTGCATAAAAAGAAGGAATCGCAAAAATTGCGGCGAATAGTAAGTTGACGACCTTTGGAGGTTTTTATGGAATGCCGATTCTGGTAGGGCAGCACGCTGGATTTTGTATGGGGGTGCGCCGGGCGGTAAAGGGCGCTCTCAAGGCGGCTGAAACCGAGCCGGATGTGGTGAGCTTTGGGGAGTTGGTGCATAACCCGGAGGTCATCCGCGACCTGAGGGAAAAGGGCATCCGCCAGGTGGACGACATTGCCCAGGTCCAGGGGAAGGCCGTGATCATCCGCAGCCACGGGGTGGCCCCCGAGGTGTTGGAGGAGCTCAAGCGCCGAAGCCGCAAGATCATTGACCTGACCTGCCCCTACGTGACGCGCCTGCACGATATTGTGGCCAAGTACAGCGCCCAGGGCGCTCCCGTTATTTTGGTGGGGCAGCACGACCACCCCGAGGTAACGGGCACCATCGGCTGGTGCAAGGGCCCCGTGTACACGGTGCACGACCTCCGGGAGGCCGAAGCCTTGCCCAGGATGGAGCAAGCCCTGGCCGTGTCCCAGACCACCTTTCCCCACGAGGCCTGGGAAGCGATCCTCCCGGTGCTCAGGGAGCGGGTAGACGAGCTGACCGTTCAGGACACCATCTGTTCCGCCACGGTGGTGCGGCAGGCGGAGGCCAAGCGTTTGGCTTCCCAGGCGGACGCGATGCTGGTGGTGGGCGGCAAGACCAGCGCCAACACCCGCAAGCTTTTTGAAACCTGCAAGAGCATCTGTGCTCGCACCTTATGGGTAGAGCGTGCGGCGGACCTTCCGCCGGGCTTTGCAGATATTCATTCGGAATCCATCGGGATCACCGCTGGCGCCAGTACGCCAGATTGGTCACTTAAGGAGGTTTTCACACGCATGACTGACAAGGAACAAATGGATCAGAGAGTCTCCACGGAGGAAGCGGACAAGAACAGCTTTATGGCGGATGTGGAGGCAACCCTGGTCAGGATTAGGCCCGGGCAAACGGTGACCGGAACGGTGGTGCAGATCACGGATGATGAAGTCTGTGTGAATATCGGCTTCAAATCCGACGGGCTGATCAAACGGGAAGACCTGGTGACCGAGGACGTGAAGATCGGCGACGAGATCGAGGTCGAGGTCGTCAAGGTCAACGACGGGGAAGGCAATGTGGTGCTGTCCCAGCGCAACTTGCTCAACCGCAAGGCCTTTGCCGAGCTGGTGGAAAAGCATGAAAAGGGCGAATATGTGGAAGGCGTTGGCAAGGAAGTGGTCAAGGGCGGCCTGATTGCCATGGTGGACGGCATCCGCGCTTTTGTGCCCGCTTCCCAGCTTTCCAACCGCTATGTGGAAAAGATCGGCGAATTCCTAGGCAAGCCCATGAAGCTGAAGATCATTGAATTGGACGAGCAGAAACGGCGCATCGTCGCCAGCCGCCGGGCTGTGGTTAAGGAAGAAGCCGCCACCAAGAAGGCCGAGATCTGGGAGAAGCTCAAGGAGGGCGAGGTCATTCACGGCATCGTCCGCAGGCTCACCGATTTTGGCGCTTTTGTGGACATCGGCGGGGTGGACGGCCTGATCCATGTGACGGACCTGAGCTGGTCCCACGTGAAGCATCCCTCCCAGGTGGTTTCGCCGGATCAGGAAGTGGATGTGAAGATCCTGGGCCTGGATCCCCAGCGGGAGCGGGTGCAGCTGGGATTGAAGCAGATGCAGCCCAAGCCCTGGGATTTGGCCCCCGAGAAGTATGCCCCCGGCGCCGTGGTGAACGGCAAGGTGGTCCGCATTACGACCTTTGGCGCCTTTGTGGAACTGGAGCCGGGCATTGACGGCCTGGTGCACATCAGCCAGTGCGCCCCCACCCGGATCAACAAGGTGGAGGACGCCGTGAACATCGGCGACGAAATCCAAGTGAAGGTCCTCTCCGTGGACCCCGAGGCCAAGCGCATCAGCCTGAGCATCCGGGCCTTGCAAGAGCCCGAAGGCCATGAGGAGCCCGCGACCCTGGACAATAGCGAGGAAGCCGTGGCCGTGAACATCGCGGAAGTGGGCGCGCAGCTGGAAGCGGAAGCCAGCGCTTTGGAAGCGGCTCAACAGCCGACGGTGGAGCAGCAGGAAGAAAGCCCCGCCGCGGAGCAACCGGCGGAAGAGCAACCGGCCCAGGAACAACCGGCGGAGCAGCCCCAGGAAGAAGCTTCGCAGGAAGGCTCCTCTGAGGAAGCCTGAGCGGCGCGTTGAGCGGTCCCGCCCTTGAGCGGGTTCCAAGGCGGATATAGCGCCATAGCCCATAGCAAAACCAAAACGAGCCAAGGCCGAAGGGCCGGGGCTCGTTTTGCGTTTCTTCCAAATGCTATGAAAGCGCCCCAGGCGCAGACCGCAAATAGGCTCCAAGGGTTGGGCCTGTTCCCTTGGGCCTGTTCCTTGATAGAAGGAAAGGCCCCATAGCGTCACGCGGCCCCAAAGACCGTTCCGAAGGATGCCAAAGAGGACAGAAAAAGGCCCAAGGGGCCAACAAAGAAAAGGCCGCCGCAGTTTGCTTGCGCCTAGAGCGTTTCCGGATCGATGATCCCCGCAATGGTCAAATCCGCGGGAGGAGGGGCTTCCTTGCTGAGCATCAGTGCAGCCTCCGCCCGGCCTATCATATACACCGTATCTCCAATGCCCGCCTGCCGGGTGCCGTCGCAGGCGATGACAAGGCCCTTTTCCACGCCGTTTACGATCTGGCGCACCACCATCAGCTTGATGCCCTCCAGGGTCGGCGTTTTCACCGTGCATACCACCGTGCCCACCACTCGCCCGATGTACAAGCCGCCGCCTCCTTCCGCCTACCCATGGCAACGGATGGTTTTCCCTTGGCAGGTAAACGAGTCGATGATGCCGCAGATGGTCACGCTGGCAATGAGGGCCTTATCCCCAAAGACCAGCTGGGCCGCGCCTCCATCGTTGTTCACCAGTACGATATCGCCCACCCCCGCGTGGGCCGCGTCCAGGGCCACCAGTTCCTCGCCCACCTCGTGAAGCTCCAGGTCCAGATGGCGTACGCGCAGGAGCTTCATGCCCCGGTATCTTTCGTATTTTACTGTGGACACCACCGTGCCCGTTACGCGCCCCAGCTTCATAGGCCGCCCTCCGCCTGGGCTTTGTCGTATTTGCGAAGGCCCAACACATCCACATAGTCCACGATGCCCACGATGGAGCTGTCCACCGGCTTGCCGGTGGTGAACTCCGTCTGGCGGGAGGAGCTGCCCCCCGCCCACATCACGATCTCGCCCTCTCCCGCGCCCACGGTGTCTACCGTGACAAAGGGAGCCCCCTTGGCCTCCATGGTGTCCATGTCGATGGGCACGGCCACCAGCAGCTTCAATCCTTCCAGCCGCGGGGATTTCCGGGTGCTCACAATGGAGCCGATCACTTTTGCCAGCTGCATGGATTCGCCTCCTTGCCCTTGTCGTAGGTGCGCGCCCCCAGAATGTCAATGGAATCCAGAATACCATAGATAGAATAGTCGGAAGCCATTTTTTGGGAGGTATCCGATTGCCTGGCGGAACTGCCGTACGCGCAAAAAACCAAGTCGCCCTCTCCCGCGCCCACGTCGTCCACGCAGATTACATAATCGTCTTTCATTGTCAGGGTATCCAGTTCCACGGGCTGCACGATCAACAGCTTGGCCCCGCCCAAAGAGGGGACCTTGTGGGTGCTGACCACACTTCCGGTAACCCGGCCCACCAGCATGAGCATCCCTCCCGTTCAGATCTCCGTGTCTGCGGGCATCGTACTGCCCCGCACCACCAGCCGCCCGGCCAGCCGCGTGTGCATGCTGGGCCAGTTGGGGTACTTGATGCGCTTGCGCAGCATGTCCACAGCCAAGGTGCCCAGGGCTGAGCGGGAAATGCGCATGGTGGTAAGGGCGGGCATGGTGACGGCGCTAAAGGGAATATCGTCCACGCCGATAATGGAGATATCCTCGGGAATCCGGTATCCCGCCTCCCGGATGGCCCTCATGGCCCCGATGGCGACCGTATCGTTATCCGCCACGCAGGCGCCCCGGGGGACATATTGGCCTTCCTCCAGCATCCGCCTCATGTCCTTGTAGGAGCCGCTCAGGGTGGGCATGACGGTAATGGGCTTGGGCACGGGCAACCCCAGGCGCTCCATTTCCCGCAAGTAGCCCTGATAGCGCTCCTCGCAATTGCTGACGGGAAGGTTGAAACGGAAGTAGCCGATCTCCCGGTGCCCCAGGCCATAGAGATAGCGCACCGCCTCGGCGCTGATGGCCTCGTTGTCCATCACCACGCTGTCCGCATGGGTGTCCCGCATGCTATGATCCAGGACGACGGTGGGCACGGTGAGGATATCCAGCAGCTTATAGTCGGGCTCGTTGAGCTCCGTGCCCATGAGGATGACGCCGTCGGGCGGCGTGTTCATCGCTTCTTTCAGGGTTTCGGCGGCGGTGGTGACCTCGCAGTTGACCATGGCCAGGTCATAGCCGTAATGGCGGCATTCGCTCTCAATCTGGTCGATGATGGAGGCGATGAACCCCTGGTTTTCCTCCAAAGCGATGCCGTGGGTGCGGAACTTTACCACGCAAAGGCGGAAGCGCTTGGGCTTGTTGCTGCGCTTTTGACCGGGCACCACATAGTTGTGCTCCTCGATCACCGCCTGTACCCGCTGGCGCGTCTCGTCGCTGACCCCTTTTTTGTTGTTGATGACCAGCGAAACCGCTGCCGGAGAGACCCCTGCCAGATTTGCAATTTCCCTGATCGTCATGGCAATATCCGTCCTATCTGTCAATGGTGAGGTGTGGTCTGTGCAAAGCCTTGCCTTTGCGGCGCGGCCCCAATGCAGGTCCTTCCCGGAATGTAAGCCCGGATGGGCAGGCGGCCCTGCGGGACCGGCATCCCCCTGAAGGCCTGGGAGGGTTTGAGCCGGGACAAACCTTCCTTACCTTCGACGCCCTTGAGCCCTTTTCCTCCCTTGGAGGCCACCGGCGGACCTTGCGCGAAAGGGACGGCGGCGCTATGGGCCGGTCCGCCAAGGCAAAGCCCATGGGCAGTCCAAAAGATGCCCGGCACCGAAGCCGCGGGCAGGAGGATGGGGGAGGGGAGCCTCTTGGCTTACAGCACGCCTTTTTTCAGGATCAGGCAGGCATACAGGGACCGCTCTCCGGTAGCCACGCAGGCGTAGGCCTGGCGGGCGCGGTCGTAGAAGGCGAAACGCTCCGCCTGTTGGAACTGAACGCCCGACTGGTGCTTCTCCACGATGGCGGCAAAGTCCTTCCAGATGGGGGGATCCCCTTCCAGGGTGCCCGGCGTTACCTGCATCAGCGTCACAGGGGCGTCCACAAAAACGTCCAGGGGAAACAGGCTCAGGACCGCGTCCAGGAGCTCCGCGCCGCCGTGCCCGTCCTGGCGCACGCAGCGCTGGCCCATGCTCTGGGCCGGAAAATTGGCGTCGCCAATCACCATCTCGTCTCCATGGCCCATTTCCGCAAGAATTTTCAGCAACTCCGGCGACAGCAGGGGAGAAATGCCTTTGAGCATTGTTTTCTCCTCCTTACAGCTTGGGAAGGATCATTTCCACATCGTCGTGGGGCCGGGGGATCACATGAACGCTGATGAGCTCGCCCACCCGCTTGGCCGCCGTGCCGCCTGCCTCCACAGCCGCCTTGACCGCGCCCACATCGCCGCGCACCATCACCGTTACCAGGCCGCCGCCCACGTGGACCTTGCCGATCAGATGGACGTTGGCCGCCTTGACCATGGCGTCCGCCGCCTCAATGGATCCTACGAGGCCCTTGGTTTCCACCATACCCAGCGCTTGCTTTTCCATGATGAATTCTCCTTTCGAGGCGGCTTACGCCTTGGTGGTTTTGGCCGTTCTGGGGGCGGTCGCTTCTCCGCCGGGAAGCACGGCTTCCACATCCCCATGGGGCCGGGGGATCACATGAACGCTGATGAGCTCGCCTACCCGCTTGGCTGCCGCGCCGCCGGCCTCCACAGCCGCCTTGACCGCGCCCACATCGCCGCGCACCATCACGGTGACCAGGCCTCCGCCCACATGCTCCTTGCCCAGCAGATGGACGTTGGCCGCCTTGACCATGGCGTCCGCCGCTTCAATCGCGCTTACCAAACCGCGGGTTTCGATCATCCCCAAAGCTTCTTGCATGATGATTGCTCCTTACCATTGTAAAATTAGAGTAATGCCTGGATCATATCCATATGGGGCGACGGAATCACCACGCTGGACCCGATCAGCCCCTTGGACCCCTCGCTTTCCCCGATGGCCTTGCTGGCCGCCTGGGCGGCTGCCACCTCCCCGGTGAAGACCACAAAGGATTTTCCTCCCATGCCCCGCCCCAGGCGTACCTCGATCAGCTCTACCTGGGCGGTTTTCACCGCCGTATCGGCGGCGCTGATGGCGCTGGCCAAAGAGAAGGTTTCCACCAGGCCCACAGCCTGGGCGGTATCCACCGCCGGAGCCCCTGACATGGCCACGATGACCCGCTCGTCCACATTGGGAATCACCAGGCTGTCCACCAGGGCCGAGGAAGCTTCTTCCACCCCTGCCGACACTGCGGCCTGCACCGCGGCCACCTCTCCGCTCACCAGGACGATGTACTTCCCCGCGCAAGCGGTTTGAGCCGTTACCAGGCGTACCGCCGCCGCCTTGACCATGGCGTCCCCCGCCAGTACCCCCAGGGGGATGCTGTTGCTCTCCACTACGCCGATTGCTGCCACGGATGCATCTCCCCCCTCTTATTCCCTTGTCAGGGTGATCATTTGGCCTGTGACCTGGGCCACCTGGCCGCTGATGGAGGCGTGGACCGCCGCGCCCAGGGCGTTGTCCGGGATGCTCCCGATGAGTTGCCCTTTGCGGACCCTCTCCCCGGCCTTCACCACAGCCTGGGCGGCTCGGCCCACGTGCTGCCGCAGAGGAATGCGCACGGTTTGGGGGGAAAGGGTTTTGCCGCTATAAGGCGCCGGTACGTCAAAGGCGCTCAGGTGCATGCGGGCCACCAGGCGCTGGAGGGGCACCGCCTTCAGGGCCATCCAGGGCTCGGGGACGATCCGGGCCTCCGGCACGGGGCGCACCCCAGCCTTGCCCAACTCCTGCTTGAGCATGGTCATCACCACGGAAGGAGTAAGCCCCATTTCGCACCCATAATAAGTGCACAGCCCGCAGCTGGAACAGGCCAAAACCCCCGCCGCGCTGCCCAGCAGCTCCGCGTTGCCGGTGGAGATGGCCCGCATGGCCTTGTGGGGTTCCACCGGCAATCCCATGGCGTGCCTGGGACAGATCTGGGTACACCGGTTGCACTGGCAGCAAATGGCCCGGGCCAGCCTCGCCTGCTGCTCCACGGTGATGGTGCGCATTTGAATCTGCATGTGGGAGCGTTTCAGCGCCAGGATTCCCCCGGTGGTCTTGGTGACGGGATCCTCCCAGCTTTCCGCCAGGTTTCCCATGCAAGGGCCTCCCAGGATCAGGGCGTACTCCTCCTCCTTGCCGGTGAATCCGCTTAAGGACAGGGCCTCCCGGAGGCTGACGCCAATGGGCACGGTGACGGTCATAGGCTGGGGTACATCCCCGCAGAGGGTCAGGGTTTTCCCGGTCACGGGACGCCCTTCCACGGCGTCGGCAATGCCCAAAGCCGTGCCCACATTCACCACCACGCAGCCCGTGTCGATGGGGAGCTTTCCCGTAGGGACCACCTGGCCGGTGATCTCGTAAATCACGGACTTTTCATCCCCGGAGGGGTAATAGCTCTCCATCAGGTGCAGCCGAAGGCGCGGCTTTCCCGATATGGCCCCCTTGAGGGCCTCCACGGCGTGGCGGTAATGCGCCTTGGTAGCCAGCACCCCTTCCTGGGCCTGGGCGGCCTCCATGGCCAGCTCCAAACCCCGCACCACCTTCTGTGCCTGGCGTTCCATGGCAAGCTGGTCCACCTTCAGCAGCGGTTCGCATTCCGCCCCGTTGACAATCACTTGCCCGGCTTGTACGGCCAGCTTCACATGGGTGGGAAAGCCCGCGCCTCCCGCGCCCACCACACCCGCCTGGCGGATGGCGTCGATCACATCCATAACATGGCTCCTGTCTGTTGCGGCGCCGCCGCGCCGGGCTTGGGGCTAGCTGATGCGGAAATCCCCATATAGCACGCAGCGGCGCAGCCGGGTAAAGGTTCTGGCGGTGGTAACGCCCTCTCCCGTAGGGGTGGCGATGGTCATGGTGGTGTAGCCCTCGCCGCCAAAGCCCAGGCCGGAGTAGCTGGGGGCGTTTTTGACAAAGATGGTGGTGTCCATGCGCCGGGCGGCCTGGGACATGTGGTGGACATTGGTGGAGTGGATCATGGCGGAATGCTTGCACCCCTGTTCCGCCCGAAGGGCTTCCTGAATCGCCTCCTCGATATCCCGCACCCGGACGATGGCCAGCACCGGCATCAGCATCTCCGTCATCACAAAGGGGTGGCCGCGGTCCACCTCGGCGATCACCAGCCGGGGAGCGCCGGTAAAGCTCACGCCGCAATCCCGCAGAATCGCCGCCGCGTCCCGGCCCACATACCGGCGGTTGATCACGTGCCTGCCGTCCTTGGGAATCAGCACGGTTTTCGCGATCCTGTCAACGTCCTCCCCGTAGACCCGGTACGCGCCGTGCTGCTCCATGGCGGCCATCAGGCGGTCCGCCACGTTGCTGAAGACGAACACTTCCTTTTCGGCAATGCACAGCACGTTGTTGTCAAAGCTGGAACCGTCCACGATGTCCTTGGCGGCCTTCTGAATATCCGCGGTATCATCCACAATCACCGGGGGATTGCCCGGGCCCGCGGCCACCACCTTTTTGCCGCTCTTCATGGCTACGGCCACCACGGCCTCGCCCCCGGTGATGGAGAGCATGGCGATGTCCGGGTGGGTCATGATGTCCTGGCCGCTTTCCAGGGTAGGCTCCTTCACGGTGGTGATCAGGGCCTGGGGCCCCCCTGCCGTGACACTGGCCTCCTCCATAAGGCGCATGGCCTCCTGGGAGCACCGCTTGGCAGCGGGATGGGGGTTGAACACCACGGCATTGCCTGCCGCCACCATGCTGATGGCGTTGTTGATCACCGTGGAGGTGGGATTGGTGGAGGGAGTGATGGAGCCGATGACCCCGAAGGGCGCTTGCTCCACCAGCATCATGCCATGATCCCCGGTCTTGCAGTAGGTGGACAGGTCCTCAATGCCCGGGGTTCGGCGGGCCACCAAAAGGTTCTTCTGGATTTTCGCCGCCACGGTGCCGTAGCCCGTTTCCTCGTGGGCCAGCTTGGCCAGGTATTCCGCGTTGTCTATGGCGGCCTTGCGCATGGCCTCAATCAGCTCGCCCCGTTTTTCCAAGCTGGATTCAGCCAGCTTTTCCTGGGCGCGTTTGGCGTTTTGGATGGCCTCCTGGGCGCTGTCGCACAGCCAGCGGCCTGTAGAGCCGCCCGGGGAGACCGGGGAAAGAAGGGGAGAGGACGCCTTGAGCGCGCCGGACAGGCTTTTGACGATGTCCTCTGTGATTTGGCGGATTTCCTGTTCAGTCAATGCCATATGCTCAGGCTCCTTCCGTAGGTTGAACCAGCTCAATGCCTCTGGCTGCGGCGGCGTCCCGGGCCAAGGGGGTGATGATGGCGCTCGGGCCAAGGCGGATGATCCTGCGCCCGTCCCGGGCCGCGGCCAGCACCGCCTCCTCGCCCAGCAGGCAGTTCGGCTCCGCCGAAAGGTCCAGCAAAGAGGATTCGGCCTCCGGGGCGTTTTGAGCCACGTAGGTTTTTAGGGGGGAGGAGGGGGAAGGGGAAACGCAGCCGTCAAGGGCCGGGGATTTCAGGGAGGAAGCCGGGGCCTTCCCGTAGGGACGGGCCGGGGGCGGAGGGGATGCGGGGCTGTGCCGCGCCCCTTTGGATACCTCCTGCCAGGGCAGGCGTACAACCCGGCAGAGCTGGCCGTCCGCCAGGCCGCAGGCATTGGCCTCGTCCTTGTCGATGTGCGCCTCCAGGCTATGGTCCTGGCCGCTTCGCACCACCACGTTCTCCAAAATGGCTGCCCTGGGCCCCTGAACCTGGAGGGCCACCACGTCCCCATCCCGTAGGCCAAAGCCTTCCGCTTCGGCAGGGGACATGTGCAGATGCCGGGCCGCTACCATGACCCCACGGCTGAGGAGAATCCGCCTGTCGCCATTGACCAGGGTACAGCCCGGGGTGCCCGCCGCATCCCCGGACATGCGCAGCATGGGCTTGACCCCCAGCTTATGGCAATCGGTATAGCTCAACTCGACCTGGGTCTCCTTGCGGACCGGCCCCACCACCCGCAGGGAAATCTTCCCCTTTTCGCATTCCATGGTGACGCTTTCCTGGCATGCATACTGGCCCGGCTGGATCAGGTCCCGCATTTTGGTCAGCCGGTAGCCCGGACCGAACAGGCGCTCCAGGTCCCCCTGGCTCAAATGCACATGGCGGCCCGAGGTGGAGACCGGCACAAAGGATTCGCCTCTTTTGGCAAGCTCCGTCAGTACGATACGGAGCACCACGCCTTCCAGCTCTTTCTCGTTCATACTATTTCTTCTGGGCTTCCCGCTTTTTGCGGAAGATTTCCTTCAGGCTTTGGGTGTAGGGGGGACGGGCGATGCCGTACTCGGTGATGATGGCGGTGATCAGCTCGTGATCCGCGAAGTCGAAGGCGGGGTTATAGACCCCCACGCCCTGGGGAGCCATGCGCCTTTTATACCACATTTCCGTGATTTCCTCGGCGGGGCGCTGCTCGATGGTGATATCCTCCCCCCGGGAGATGGATATGTCGATGGTGGAGGTAGGGCCGCATACGTAGAAGGGAATGCCGTAGTATTTTGCCAGGATCGCCACGCCGCTGGTGCCGATCTTGTTGCAGGCGTCGCCGTTGGCGGCCACCCGGTCGCATCCTACGAACACCGCCTGGACCCAGCCGTTTTTCATCACCTGGGAGGCCATGTTGTCGCAGATGACGGTGGTGTCCACACCGTCGGCCACCAACTCAAAGGCGGAGAGCCGGGCCCCTTGCAAAAGCGGGCGGGTTTCGTCGGTGAACACCTTGAAGTTCATGCCCCGCTCCCGGCCCAGGTGGATGGGGGCCAAGGCCGTGCCGTATTTGGAGGTAGCCAGCTGGCCCGCGTTGCAATGGGTGAGGATGCCGTCGCCGTCCTGAATGAGGCTCAGGCCGTACTCGCCGATCTGGCGGCACATCCATACATCCTCGTCCTTGATGGCCACGCTTTCCTGATGCAGCAGCTCCTTGAGCTCCGGCACGGATTTATCCCTGTTTTGCAAAACCACCTGCTCCATGCGCCGCAAGGCCCAGGAGAGATTCACCGCGGTGGGCCGGGCGGAATCCAGGTATTCCTTGGCGGCCCTGAACTGGCGGTAAAAATCCTCGTAGCTGCCCGCCTGG
This sequence comes from Candidatus Limiplasma sp., assembly GCA_034927815.1. Taxonomy (GTDB): domain Bacteria; phylum Bacillota; class Clostridia; order Christensenellales; family Aristaeellaceae; genus Limiplasma. The sequence goes on along the minus strand of JAYFPK010000017.1, from coordinate 49,502 downwards.
ATCCCCTTGGCGGCCAGGTATATCCCAAAGGCCGCCGCTACGCCGATGGCGGGAGCGCCCCGCACCTGGAGAGAATAGATGGCGTTCCAGATGTCCTGCTGGCCGGTAAGGCTGAGGATTTCCACCTCATAGGGCAGCTTGGTCTGGTTGATGATCTCCAGAGCGCTTGTTTCATCGTTCAGCGCCACGGTTTCGTAGGTTAAGATGCTTTGATCGGACATAGGAACCATCCTTTGCGCGTATTTTTGGCGGGCCGGCTTACCTTGCCGCCTGCCCGGCCCTTTTCACAGCGGCCACAAAATCTCCGCCCTTTTGGAAGCGGGCCCGGTTCATAATGTAATCCTTGCCGCACAGGATGTTCAGCCGCTCCGCGTAGGCGCGCTTCTCCTCCTGGGGGATGGTGGTGACGTCCTTTACCTGGGCCATGCCCACCGTACGGCGGATCAGCTCCGTGCCCGCATAGGCCGCCGTATCCTCCATGATGCTGGAGAGGTACCATTCTTTGAAGCCCGGCGTCTTGGCCATGGGGTCCGTGACGCATTCCTCAAAGGCACGCAGGAACTTCTCGCAGAAAAGATCCAGGGTCTGGACGATGGTGTCCAGCGTCCAGGCGCAAAATGCGCTGTTTTCCGCCGCCGTACCGTTGTCATAGGCGAAGATCAGGTTGGCTACCACGTTGCCGATGTCGTACCCCATGGGGCCGTAGAAGGCGAACTCAGGATCGAACACCCGGGTGCTGTCCTGGCGGACGAAGATGGAGCCGGTGTGCAGATCCCCGTGGATCAGGGCCTGGGCGTTGTTCATAAACGCGAACTTGATTTTGGCGATCTCCAAGTGTAGGCGCTGGTCGTCATAGAGCTCCCGCCGGACAAACTCCGCGTTGGGGGGAAACACCAGGTTGCGGCCGTTGCGGTCGTTGTAGGGCTCGGTAAGCACCAGGTCCTCGGTGATTTCGCACAGCTCCGGGTTGATGAAACGCTTGACCATGTCCTTTTTGGCCTTGTGCTCCATGGTCACGTCCGTGGTTTTCAGCAAGGTGTTGACCATGTAGGTGGAGATATCCTCGGCGAAGCGGGGGAAGGTTTCGTGCCGCATGAGGGCGTAGCGCATCAGGGCGTGATCGGAGAGGTCTTCCATGACGCAGGCGCTCATCACCGTGTCATAGCCGAAAATCTGGGGCACCAGCCCCGGAGCGTACTTCCATTGAATCTCCAGAATTTCGCTTTCGATGCGGTTGCGGTCCGTGGATACCTTCATGTCGGCGGAAATGCGAAGCGCTACGCCCGCCTGCTTTACGATCACGCTTTTTCCGGTCTTCTCGTCCACCACCCGGAACACATAGTTCAGGTTGCCGTCGCCGATCTCCTTGGCGTTCAGCTCCGCGTCCTTGGGCATATAGCCCTTTTCCTTCACATATTCCGGCACGTCGGGGGTCTTCATCAGGAAATAGGTATCGAAGCGGGACATGGTCAAACCTTCCTTCTCTCAAATCATGAAGCCAAGCTCCTGCGGCTTCGGGCGGCTTGTTAGCGAAACTCCAGGCTGCGCAGGTCCTGGGGATCAATCTCCTCCAGCTTGCACAGCTCCTCCCGGGTGGGAGGGGGCGTGACGGCCAGGGACAGGTAGCGCAGGGGAAAGTCCGTATGCCGGGCGACTTCCTCCACGCTGGAGGTGGGGTGCACGCTTTTGAGGATCAGCTCCCCCTGGTACATCGTAAAGGCGCAAAGGGGTGTGATGATGTCGCTGACATTGCCCCGGGCGGTGAGAAAATCCAGGGCGCCGGTAAAGGTGCGCCGGTCGTGCTTGGCGCGCCAGAGGATGGCCCGCTTGGCTGTGGGAATGAGCACCGCGCTGCCCGCGCCCCCCGGCAGGCGTACCTTGGGCTTGCGGTATTCGCCGATGACGGACGCGTTGACGCCGCCGCGGTTGTCAAACTGAACCCCGCTTAAAAAGGCCGCGTCCAGCCCGCCCCGCATACTCAGGTCAAAGACCTCTTGCAAGGAAAACTCCGCCTGGGCCGAAGTCCACAGATCGTCCCCCGCGCTGGTGAAGCTTTGCAGCCGGGGATTTGCCGGATCCACGCCCCCGGGGATATTCAGGTGCACCGCATGGGGCGCGTGGGTGGCCTTGGCCAGCAAAATGGCGATCATGGGCAGATGGGAGCTGACGCCGTGGAACACCGTTTCTCCATCCCTGAGAAGCCGGGCCATGCACACCGCCATGAGGTCACAGGGCCTGAGCATAGCGCGGCCTCCTTTGCAGCCACGCCTCCAGGGAGGCGTCGTCCTCCAGCCCCAGGAAGGAACGGATGTCCCCGTCATTGACGCCGTAAGCCCCGTGGCAAGCGCCGGGAGCCGCGCCCCGGGGAGCGCGGACCACCGCCTTTACCAGGAAATGGGGAATGTGGGCCTTTTCCCGGGACCGGGCAAAAAAATCCTCCCCTACGATACGCTCGGCGGTGACAAGGGTGCTTTGGGAAGCCCGGGTCAGCAGAACGTCGTCGTACTGGGGCCCTTCCAAAAATGCATTGCCCCGGTCATCGGCAAGCTGGGCATGGATGATGCACACGTCCGGCCTGATGGCCTTCACGGCATTCAGGCTTTCGCCGGTAAAGGGATCGGCCACGGGGGCGAAGTAGTCGTTGACCGACAGCAGATCGCTGGCAATCAGCCCCCGGACCGGCATGAAAGGGATGCCGCAGCTGGCGGCCCGCAGTGCGCTGATAACCGTATAGCACGCATGCTCATTGGCCTTTACAAGGCCCCGCTGCACAGCCCTGCGGTAGTGCCGGCAGAGGGAATACTCCGTTTCGTAGCTCACAAAGCCCGCGTCCACGCTGGCGGCGCAGCCCGCCAGGCATAGCAGGTCCACATCCATGCCCCCGGCGGTTTTCACCAGGCGAAGGTCCCGCTTCCCTTGGCGGGCCAGCTCCATCACCGCGGCCATGGGGGCGCGGTTTAAGGTGTTTCCGCCCAGGCCCAGCAGCGCGCCGTCGGGAATGGCGCGGATGGCGTCGGCCAGGGGGAGCAGCTTGCTCACGGAAGTCCCTCGCTTTCATCAAAAAGGTACGCTTGGGGCGGCAGGTTCATGATTTCGCCGCGTTGGCCGCGATGTGCACCGCGTCCCAAACGCTGGCAAAGGGGGGCGCGTAGGCCAGATCCACCATGCCCAGTTCCTCGGTGCTCATGCCCGCGTGGATGGCGGTAGCCAGGAGGTTGCCCCGCAGCACCGCGTTCTTCGCTCCCGCGATGTTGGCCCCCAGCAGCCGCCGGGTGCGCTTTTCATACAGCAGCTTGATGGTGAGCTTTGCCGGGTCCGGGTAATAGGAGGGATGATCCTGGGAGGTCACCAGCTTTGTGGCATAGTCAATGCCCAGCCGGGCCGCATCCGCTTCGCTCAGGCCCGTGCGGGCCATCTCCAAGCCGCAGACCTTGATGGCCGCGGAGCCCAGCGCGCCTTCAAAGACCTCGTGTCCTCCGGCCATGTTCGCCCCGGCGATGCGGCCGCATTTGTTGGCCACGGTGCCAAGGGGCAGAAAGTAATTCTCCTGGGCCAGCCGGTGCCAGCAGGTGGCGCAGTCCCCGGCGGCAAACACGTCCGGCAGGCTGGCGCGCTGCTGGCGGTCCACGACGATGGCTCCGTTTCGGGCCATCTCCAGGCCGCTATCCTTCAAGAAGTCCGTGGCGGGCACCACGCCGATGGACACCAGCACCACGTCCGCCCGGTACTCCCCCCGGCCGGTATGCACCACCCGGTGATCCCTTTCCCCGGAGAAGCCCGTTACCCGTTCGCCCAGCCTCACCAGGGCCCCCTGCCGCTCCAATTCCTGGGCCGCCATCTCGGAAAACTCCGGTTCAAAGGGCGTCAGCAGCCGCTGGGCGGCCTCCAGCACCGTGACCTTCTTGCCAAGGTGGAGCAGGGCCTCCGCCATCTCCAGCCCGATGTACCCGCCGCCCACGATCACCGTCTCCTTCACGCTGGACAGGCGGAGAATCCTTTCAAACAGGAGGCCGTCCTCCATGGTTTTGACATAGAACACCGAGGGAAGGTCCGCCCCCTCCACCCTGGGCACCACGCTGCCTGAGCCCACGGCGATCATCAGCGCGTCATAACTGTCCCAGAAGGTTTCCCCTGTGTCGTGATTCTTGATTTCCACCCTTTTTTGGGCCGGGTCCAGCCGGAGGGCTTCGTGGCGCAGAAAGGTACAGATGCCCATCTCCTCAAACTGCTGCCGGGTCCGGGCGATGAGCTTGGCCGGGTCCGTGTTGAAGCCGCCGATGTAATAGGGAAGCCCGCAGGCCCCATAGGAGAGGAAGCTGCCCCGCTCGTACACGGAGATTTCCGTATCGGGCTTCTCCCGCTTGAGCTTGGAGGCGGCGCTCATGCCCGCGGCCACGCCTCCCAATACCACTGCTTTCATTGGCTGACTCTCCTCCCCTCCGTTCCAGCAGGAACATGGGCTACTTGCCCAGGTTTTGCAGCCTGGCCAGCACCGCCTGGGTAACCGCCTGTATATCCACTTCGCTTTGAGCCCGGTTTCCGGCGCAGCCGCAAGATGCGTCCAAAAGCGGCGCGCCCACAGGGGAATGCCCCGGGATAACGTCCTGGGTATTGGTGGGGCGGGGAGAGCATGGAGGAACGCCTCCGGAGGTGATGCCCAGCTTTTGGCGGATCTGGATGAGCTCGTTCACCTGATCGCAGCTGAGCACATTGGCCCTTCCGATAATATTGCCGGTATACATGAGCACCATGGCGTAATGTTCCGTGGACTCCAGCCTGTACCAGGCCTCCAGCAGGGAGGGCCCCCAGGCCACCGCCCCGTGGTTGGCCAGCAGCAGCGCGTGATAGTCCCTGGCGTAGGGGGCGATGGAATCCGGGATGCCCTGGGACCCTGGGGCCTCGTAATGGACGCAGGGGACGGTACCCAGATTCACCAGGGCCTCGGGATAGATCGCCTTATCCAGCCCTATGCCGGCGATGGCAAAGGAGGTGCTGATGGGGGGATGGGCGTGGCACACACCCATGGCTTCGGGGTTTTCCTGATAAATGCGCAGGTGCATCTTCACCTCGCTGGAGGGACCCCGCTCCCCCTGGGAAAGCACGGTGCCGTCCAGGCGCAGCTTTACCATCTCGTCCTCGCCCATAAAGCCCTTGGACACGCCGGTAGGCGTGGTCCAGATGATATCATCGTCCACCTTGCAGCTGATGTTGCCGTCGTTGGCGGCGACAAAGTTCTTCATATACATGCGCTTTCCGATTTCCACGATCAGCTTTTTGGCTTCCCCATCCGTGGGATAATGACGGTGATATGCCATGCCCTTCACCCGCACGCTTTCCGTTTTATTAAACGACATCAAAATCGTTCAGTATTTGTTTATTTATAAACACGTTTACTAACTGCCTTTTCATTATAGTGACATAACAGGGTGTTGTCAACAGTATCTTTCCAAAATGAAAATCTAATTTTGGACTGAATTATAAACATAATTTGGGAAAAATCAGCTAAAACATTGAATTATCGGAATTTGCCGCACTTAACAAGCATCGAAAAAATAACTAAAAAAATATGAAATTTGCACTTGCCTTTACTCCGGAAAGGTGCTATACTGGCCTCAACAAGGGGTAAGCGTTCCCTGAAAACCCCAAAGAATTTAATAGGAGGTTTACCATGAAAAAGATTCTAGCCTTGGTATTGGCTCTGATGATGGCGACGACTCTGTTCACGTCATCTCTGGCAGAACCCGCCAACCCCGTGGCAGGCAAGAAGGTAGCCTACATTATGCTGCTGACGTCCGCTACCATCTTCCAGATGTGGAAGGACTCCTGCGCGGACCTGTGCGCCGCCCTGGACGTGCAGTTCGATTTCTTCTTCTGCGACAACGACTTCAACAAATGGCAGGATACCATCAGCCAGTGCGCCGCCGCCGGGTATGACGGGCTTCTCCTCAGCCATGGCAACAAGGACGGCTCCTATGTATTCCTGAAGGAGATCACCGAACAGTATCCCGACCTGAAGATCATGTGCTTCGACACCCAGTTCTACGCAGACGGCGAAGCCAAGAAGCTCCCCGGCGTGACCCAGCTCTTCCAGCAGGACAAGAGCCTGGTGACCGTTCTGCTGGACAGCTTCATCGAGCGGTTCGGCGAGGGCGTACGCTTGGTGAAGGTATGGCGCGGCCCCAACTACAACAGCCCCTTTGACCGCCGCGAGGTCGGCTGGCAGGAGTACGAGGCTGCCGGCAAGATCGTCACCGTGGGCGAAGTGCAGCCCCTTCAGGATACCATGGATTCCGCCAACGCCGTGTCCGCCGCGTATCTCCAGGGCTTGAAGCGCGAGGATGTGGACGGCGTGGTGGCCTACTACGACCTGTACGGCCAGGGCCTGTACAACGCCATCTTTGAGAACGACAACTTCAACGGCAATGTGGGCGAGGCGCTGCCCATGGCTTCCGTGGACATCGATCCCGTGGACGTGACCAACATGCTCACCCGCCCCGACATCTGGACTGCCGCCGGCACCACCGACTGGACCCTCAACGGCGAGATCGCCATGCGCCTCCTGCTGCTCCAGCTGGCCGGAGAGTATGACAAGATCTACGACCCCGCTTCCGGCGAGTACGGCGTGGATGTGGTGGAAGTGCCCGGCACCGCCATTTTGGCCAGCCAGCTCAAGCCCGACTCCACCGTGGAGAACCTGGGCGAGATCGCCACCGACACCTACGGCAACCTCTCTTACCTGTCCGTGGCCGACTGGATGCCCGCCGACCTGCTCCACAAGTAAGCGCGGCCAAAGGCAAGCCCATTCGAGCAATGTTTTGACAAAGAGAAGCGTCGGAGTCCTTGCTCCGGCGCTTCTTCCTTCAAAGCTCCGCTCATGAATAAGAGGAGAGGGAACCTCATGGAGAAACTGACGCTTGGCACAAGAAACGTGTCCATCGAGTTCCCCGGTGTGAAGGCGTTGCAAAACTGCGACTTCCAAGTGAGCACCGGGGAAATTCGGGCGGTGGTGGGGGCCAATGGGGCCGGAAAATCCACCCTGATGAAAATTCTCTCGGGGGCGAACCCCACCTACACGGGGGAGGTGTACCTGAACGATCAGGTGTTGGATTTGCGCTCCACCATGGCAGCCAAAAAGCATGGCATCCAGATCGTCTTTCAGGAGGTGGATACCGCGCTGGTGCCTACCCTGTCCGTGGCGGAAAACGTGATGCTCAACCAAATGGTAATGGATTTCAAGGCTCCGGTCATCAACTGGGCTGTGATCCGCCGCAGGGCCAAGGAGATCCTGGAGCGGCTCCATATCGACGTGAACGTACGAAGGCTGGTATCCAGCCTGACGCTGGCGCAAAAGCAGATGGTGCTTATCGCCAAGGCCATCGCCGCCCAATGCAACTTCCTCATTTTGGACGAACCCACCGCCCCCCTCAGCGACACCGAAACCGCGGAGCTTTTCCGGGTGGTGAAGCACCTGCGGGAGACGGAGAATATCGCCATCATCTTCATCTCCCACCGTATCAACGAGGTGATCCAGATCTGCGACCGCTACACCGTTATGCGCAACGGCGAAATCGTGGACACCAGCCCCGTGACCCCGCAAACCACCACCAAGGAGATTGTGGAAAAGATGCTGGGCCATTCCTTTGAGGAGATCTTCTCCAAGGAGAAAACCCACATCGGCGAGCGGATCTTTGAGGTGAACCACCTGTGCGGAGCCGACGGCAAGGTGAACGACGTGTCCCTGTACGTGCGCCGGGGCGAAATCGTGGGCATCGCCGGGCTGGTGGGCGCGGGGAAATCCGAGCTGTGCAAGACCATTTTCGGCGCGTATCCTAAAACCGAGGGCACCCTCCGCTACAACGGCGTGGAGCTGAAAATCCGCAATCCCTCCCATGCCGTGAAGAACCGAATCGCTTTGGTGCCCGAGGAGCGGCGCAAGGAAGGCGTTTTGGTGAATGAGAACGTGAGCTTCAATCTGTCCGCCGCATGCCTGGGCAAGTTCACCACCCTGTCCTTCATCAAAAAGCGCAAGGTGGACGCCAACGCCCGCAAGTACGTTAAGGATCTGGGCATTATGACCCCCTCCATCCGGCAGTACGTGCGCAACCTCTCCGGCGGAAACCAGCAGAAGGTGGCCGTGGGCAAATGGCTGGCTGCAGATTGCGACGTATATATTTTTGACGAGCCCACCAAAGGCGTGGACGTGGGTGCGAAGCACGACATCTTCCGCCTGATTAACGGCATCACCAAGCAGGGCTCCAGCGCCATTTACGCCACCTGCGAAAACTCCGAGCTGCTGTCCATCGCCGACCGCATCTACGTCCTCTTTGACGGCAAGGTCATGGCGGAATTGGTCACCGCCGAGACCAATGAGGACGAGATCATGCACTACGCTGTGGGCAGCACCGCCCCTTACGCCTGATTCCAGGGAAGTCTCAAGAGAAACGAGAGGAGATTTTGTATGCAAGCCTCCCTAAGCCCGCGCCCTGCCCAGAGCCATAAAGGCAATCCCTTCCTGCGCTTCCTGCTGAATTGGGCCGCCGTCATCACGTTGGTGCTTTGCTTTATCATCTTCACATTGGTAAAGGGCACCAGTTTTATGTCCGAAAATAACATGATCAATATTCTGCGGGCCATGTCCATTACCACGGTGTTCGGCATCGCCGCCACCGTCACCATGGCCCCGGACGGCTTTGATATGTCCGCTTGTACCCTGGCAAGCTGCTCCGCTTATGTTTTTGTGAGCATGTACCTGTGGTACGGCCTGCCCCTGTGGCTGTGCATCGTGGTCACCATTGTGGCTACCCTGGTGATGTACCAGCTCACCATGTTTTTGATTTTGGTCTGCAAAATCCCGGATATGCTGGCGACCTGCGCTTTGATGTTCGTGCACCAGGGATTGGGCCAATGGTACATCGGCGGCGGCGCGGTGTCCACCGGCATGCGGCTGCCCAACGGAAACGCCCCCGTTCGCACCTCCCTTTCCGACGCCTTTTCCGCCATTGGCCGCTATCCCTGGATTATCATCATCATGCTGGCCTGCGTGCTCATCGCTTATATCTTTCTGGAGTACACCAAACACGGCCGGTTTATCTACGCTATGGGCGGCAACAAGCAGGCCGCCAAGCTCTCCGGCATCAACGTGAAGGCGTACCGCTACCTGGCCGGCATGATTACCGCCGTATTTATCGCCGTGGGCGGCATTCTGGTGTCCTCCCGGGGAAGCTCCGCCCAGGTGATGTGCTGCGACAACTACCTCATGCAGTCCCTTGCCGCGGTGTTCGTGGGCCGTTCCGTGGGCGGCGCGGAAAAACCCAACGCCCTGGGCACCTTGGTGGGAGCCATGCTGGTGTCCACCCTGGAAAACGGCCTGACCATCATGGCGGTTTCCTACTACGTGCTGCCCGCCGTCAAGGGCGCGGTGCTGGCCCTGGCGCTGGTGGCCGCGTACGCGGGGAAGAAGGAGCAGTAATTTCCTCCTTAAAATATAGAAAGGACCGCCGGAATCCTCCTGTCACGGCGGTCCTTTTGGCATGCCACTCCCGGCTTTCGTTCCCGGCCCAGCGCCTTGCGCCTGTTGTGGAATCATGTTACAATAAAGCGAATCGTGGAAGAGTTTCGCAAACAAGGAAGGAAGCGTGCATGGTCAATATCACGGATTTGGTGGCGGAGGGCAAGGCCAAGCGGCTGTACGCCACGGACAACCCGGAGGAGGGAGTCATCTACTACCGGGATGAAACCTTTGCGTTTCACGGGCTCAAGCGGGGCCGCATCATCGGCAAGGGCGAGATCAACAACCTGATCTGTGAGTATATGTTTACCTTGCTCAGCGAAAAGGGCATCCCCAACCACTTCATCCGCCGGATCGACAACCGGTGTTCTTTGGTGAAACGGGTACAGATCATCCCGGTGGTGGTGAAGGTGCGCAACATCGTGGCGGGAAGCCTGGCCAAGCGCACCGGATACCCCGAGGGGACCCGCCTGAAGAACACCGTGGTGGAGTATTGCCTCAAGGACTCCGACCTGGAGGACCCGCTGCTGAACCTGACCCACATCACCGCCATGTCCCTGGCCACGCCCCAGGAGATTGCCCACATGGAGGAGATAAGTCTGCGGGTCAACGAGATTCTCATCGAATGCCTCCAGGAGATTCAGATCGAGCTGATTGACTTCAAGCTGGAGTTTGGGCGCTTCCACGGGGAGCTTCTCCTGGCCGACGAGGTATCCCCGGACACCTGCCGCTTTTGGGACGCCAAAACCCATGAGCCGCTGGATATCGACCGTTTCCGGCGGGACCTGGGGGATGTGGAGGAAGCGTACCGGGAGGTTTTGCACCGCCTGACGGGCAATGTGCTCAAGGCCGCCGAGGAGGGCCCCGGGGAAGGCTGAAATAAAAAATGCCATGATGGGCATGATGGACAGGGCTGGAAGAAGCCCTGTTTTGCTGTACAGAAATTGTCGGAAAATTCAGTGCATAGGGAAGGAAAAAGGAAGGGAATGTAGAATAGGTAGAAATGGGAATAGATTGGACTATTTTTTCCCCTCTGACTTCGGAAAGAGGTCCATATTCGCATGGAAGGAGAACGGAAATGCACAATTCACAAGACCTACAGCAGGTGCTTGCCCTTCGCCAGGCCATCATGACCGGCGATGAGAAACGCCTCAAGGAACAGCGTGCGGCGGGCAAATGGACGGCGCGGGAACGCATTGCCAAGCTCGCGGACGAGGGCAGCTTTGTGGAGCTGTTTGCGCTGGTGGGTGAAAAGGACGAGGGGGCGGGGGTCGTCACCGGCTACGCCACCGTGCGGGAACGCCCTGTTTACCTGTTCGCGCAGGATTTTACCGTGCGCGGGGGCGCTATGGGCAAAGCCCAGGCGCAAAAGATCGTAAAGCTCTTGGACATGGCCCAAAAGACCGGCGCGCCGGTGGTGGCGCTGTGCGACAGCGCGGGCGTGAAGATCGATGAAGGCGCACAGGCCATGAGCGCGTACTCCGAAATTTACCAGAGAATGGCGCGGCTGAGCGGCGTTTGCCCCATGATCGCCGTGGTGCTGGGCCCTTGCATCGGCGGCGCGGCCCTGTTGGCGTCTTTGGCGGATGTGAGCGTTATGGCCAAGAACGTGGGCCGGATGATGGTGTTTGGCCCCCAGGTGATGGCGGCCATGAACGGCGTGGACGTAAAGCCCCAGGCCTTGGGCGGCGCGGAGATGATGGCGGCCCAGGGAGGCTGCGCGCTGGTGGCCGAGGATGAAGCGGCCGCCATGACGCAGGTGGTGGAAGTGCTGGCGCTGCTTCCCTCCAGCAACCTGGAGGATGCGGAGATCGTGGATTCCGACGATATGAACCGCCTGCTGCCCGCTGTGGACCCCGCAGATGTGGACGCCCTTTGGGCGAACCTGGCGGACAACGGCCAGGTGCTGGAGCTGTACGCCGCGTATGAGCCCGGCGTCCGCGTGGCTTTGGCCCGCATGGGCGGGCGCTCCGTGGGATTGGTGGCTACCGCCAAGGGGGAAACCGAGGGCAAGCTGACGGCGGGCGCGCTCGCCAAGGCCGCGAAGTTTGTGCGGCTGATGGATTGCTATAATATCCCCGTGGTGAGCCTGATGAACACCCGGGGCGTGTATGTGACGGACCCCGCCGCCCAGGCGGCGCTGATCAAGGCCCAGAGCCAGCTGCTGTACGCCTATGCCGAGGCCACTGTGCCCAAGCTGTGCGTGGTCACCGGGGACGCCATCGGCCAGGCCTATGTGGCCATGGGCGGCAAGGCCAACGCCGATGTGACCTATGCCTGGCCCTCCGCCATCATTTCCGCCCTCACCCCTGAGGCGGCTGTGGCGGTGCTCTATGGCAAGCAGATTTCCGAGGATGCGGCCCTGCCTGTGGAGGAAGCCCGCAGAAAGTACGCGGACGAGTACATCCGCGACGTGGCGGGCGCCCTGAACGCGGCCAAGGCCGGCATGGTGGACGATGTGATCGACCCAGCCCAGACAAGGGCGCTGCTGATTTCGGCCCTGGAGATGCTTGCCAGCAAGCGGGACAGCAACCCCGCCAAGAAGCACGGCAACATTCCCCTGTAAGAAACGGAAAGGAAGGGAAAAGATGAATCAAGCGATAGTTGCCCTTTCCGTGGCGGTGATTGGGCTCAGCGTGGTGGTTTTGGTTTTGGTGGTTCTGCTCACCCGCACCAAGGGAGCCTCCAAGGGTGCCGGGACCGCCGCTGCGCTCCAGCCCCAGGCCCCGGCGGTTCAAAGCCAGGCCCAGGGCATTCCCCAGGAGGTGGTGGCCGCCATCACCGCCGCCATCACAGCCATGTGGCAAGGAGAAACGGGCTTCGTCATTCGCCATGTGAAGCGGATCAACAACGCTCCGGCCTGGAACCGGGCCGGGCGCGAGGAACAAACCTACAGCCGGTTCTAAGGAACCGGAAAAGCAAGTGAAGGAGGAACCCCCATGCGTCAATTCAATGTTACTGTCAATGGAAATAGTTATCAGGTAGTCGTGGAAGAAGTCAGCGGATTTGCCGCCCCCGCCCCTGTGATGGCCCCCGCTCCCGTAGCCGCCCCTGCGGCTGCCTCCGCCGCCGCGCCCGCCCCTGTGGCGGCTGCCCCTGCCGCGCCCGCGGCCCCCGCGTCTGTGGAGGGCGGTGAGAAGGTGGCTGCGCCCATGCCCGGCACCATCGTGGATGTGAAGCTGGCCGTGGGCAGCGCTGTGAAGAAGGGCGACGTGCTGATGATCCTGGAAGCCATGAAGATGGAAAATGAAATCCTCTCTCCCGTGGACGGCACTGTGAAGCAGCTGCTGGTCAGCCAGGGCTCCTCCGTGAACAGCGGGGATGTGATGGCGGTTGTGGGCTAAGGCTTCCCACGGCTTCTTCCAAACGGAAAATCACCTCGAAAGGAGAGGATCTCATGCCCAAGGTGAAAATCATGGATACCATTTTGCGTGACGCGCACCAAAGCCAGGCGGCGACGCGTATGCGCATTTCTCAAATGATCCCGGCGTTTGACATGCTGGACAAGGCGGGCTATTTCGCCCTGGAATGCTGGGGGGGCGCGACCTTTGACACCTGCCTTCGCTTTTTGAACGAGGACCCCTGGGAGCGGCTGCGCATTTTGCGCAAGGGCTTGCCCAACACCAAGCTCCAGATGCTGCTGCGGGGCCAGAATATTTTGGGCTACAAGCACTATGCGGACGATGTGGTGGACTTCTTCGTGAAGAAGACCATTGAAAACGGCTGCGATATCATCCGCTGCTTTGACGCCCTCAACGACCTGCGGAACATGGAAACCGCCGTAAAGGCCACCAAGAAGTATGGCGGCACGGCGGAGGTAGCCATGAGCTACACCATTTCCCCCGTCCACACCGAGGATTTCTTTGTGAAGCTGGCGGCGGACATCGCCAAGATGGGCGCGGACATCATCTGCATCAAGGACATGGCAAACCTGCTGCTGCCCTACTCCGCCTACAGTCTGATCAAGCGCCTCAAGGCGGAAACCAACCTCCCCATCGTCATGCACACCCACAACACCACCGGCACCGGGGACATGACGCTGCTCAAGGCCATCGAGGCCGGCGCGGACATCGTGGACACCGCCCTGTCTCCCTTGGGCAACGGCACGGCCCAGCCCGCCACCGAGGCGCTGGTAGCCACCCTCAGGGGCACCGAATACGACACCGGCATGGACTTGGAGCTGCTGATCAAGCTGGCGGATTACTTCCGCGGCGTAGCCAACGAGCTGACCAAGGAAGGCTGGCGCGACCCGGCCCGGGTGCTGGCCGTGGACGTGAACACGCTTTTGTACCAGGTGCCCGGCGGCATGCTCTCCAATTTGATCAGCCAGCTCAAAGAAGCCAACGCCATGGACAAGTACTACGACGTGCTGGCGGAAGTGCCCAGGGTCCGGGAGGACTTCGGCTATCCGCCCCTGGTAACCCCCACCAGCCAGATCGTGGGCACCCAGGCCGTGATGAACATCCTGGGCGGGGAGCGCTACAAGATGGTGACCAAGGAAAGCAAGGCTTTGCTCAGAGGCGAGTATGGCAAGCTGCCCGCCCCGGTGAACGAGGCGGTGCGCAAGAAGGTCATCGGGGACGACAGGGTGATCACCCACCGTCCCGCCGACGATATCCCCCCGGAACTGGAGAAGTACCGCCAGGAGATCCGGGAGTATTACCAGCAGGAGGAGGACGTGCTCAGCTACGCCCTGTTCCCCCAGGTGGCGCTGAAATACTTCCAATACCGTCAGGCCAAGCAGCTGGGTGTGGACAGCACCATGCTGGACCAGAAGGAAAAGGTCATGCCCGTGTAAGCGGGATTTCAAAGGGCCAGGCCGCTTTTGCGGCCTGGCCCTTTGGGTTACTCCCATGAAAGATAGGCTGTCACAGCCCTTGGGGCAGGCAAAGCCACTCCTGGAAGATCCGCTGGCTGTCCCAGACGATCACGGGCTCGGAGCAGCCGGAGGGCTGGGAGGGAGGGCTGGGCGCCTCGCCGTCCTGCGGCTGGGGCGCGGGGGTGCGCCAGGGCTCCTCATCCGCCACCGCCAGGCACAAAGACGGAAACAGTACGCACCACCAGTTCTGCCCCTCTCCTTTGCCCAGGGTGATGCGAAGGGCGCGGTACTCTCCCTGGGGCAGGCATACCTGTCCATAGCGCTTGGCAGGCAAGGTCATCACGCCCACCTGGGCGGTGACGGAGCCGGTAAAGCCCTCCCTCCGGGCGGTTTCCTCCGCCACCTGCCTCATGGCCTCCGCGTTTTCCTGCAAAAGCAAATAGAGGGTATCGGCATCTTCGGCGGACAGGCTCCGGGAGAACGCCTCCAGCACCGCGTTGCGCACCGACAGCTTGGTGGCCTGGGCCCTGGGGGAATCGTCCTCCGCCAGGATGTGCAAGCGGATCAAAGAGCCGTCCTGGTACGCGGCCCACAGCCGCGCCTCCTCCTGGGAAAAGGAGCAAGAGGCGGGTTCGGCGGCGTGGGCCCGCTGGGGAAACAGGCAGAAAAGGGCGAAAAAGCCCAGAACCAGACCCAGCGCCAGGCAAAGCCACGGACAGGCGGAGCGAAAACACGCTCCAGGCCGCCGATTCATTTCTCCCAAGCCCTGCCGCAAAAAAAATCCCTCCCCCGTTTCATGCTTTCAGCATGTCCAGGGGAGGGAAGGGATATACACGGTTATTTTGTATAGTAACAGCGCAGCACCTCGCCGAAGAACAGCGTGTGCATGTCCAGGTCCGGATACCAGCGGTTCAGCATGGGTGGGGAGACGCAGGCGTTCGTCAGGGCGGGGGAGGCCACCACCCGGCATTCCAGGTGCAATTCGCACTCCCCGATGATGGGAGGGGCTACCTCCAGAGCCTGGGCCGCCGTCAGGCCATGGCCCTGAAACTTGTTCACGTCCCGGCCGGACTTGGTTCCCGCGAAAGCCAGCTCCGCCTTCATGTCGTGCAGCGGGACGCTCACCGTGAATTCGCCGCTTTGGGAAAGCAGCCCGAAGGTATACCGGCTGGTGCGCACGGGTACATAGGCCATGGGCTTGCCGAAGAAGCAGCCTGCGCCGCCCCAGCCGATGGTCATGGTGTTGGGCTTGCCCTCCTGGCCCTGGGTGGTGAGGAAGACGCCGCCGTGCTGGAGGCGGTGGGTGATTTCCTCCGCCGCCTGCGCCAAAGGCACTTCCTTGCGAATGATGTCCGCCATGATGCTTTCCTCCTATGAAACGGATATTTGAGACGCCTTAGGTTGAATTTTCGTCAGAATGGTGTATGCTATGGGAAGGGGACCTTATTCCTTTTAAGCACGACCCCGGAGGGTCCCCTGGAACTATCATACCTCATAGGAATGGATTTGTGGAGGGGTATTTGTGTATTACGATTGGACCATCATCTTGCTGCTGCCGGGCTTGCTTTTGGGCATATGGGCCCAGATTCAGGTGAAAAGCGCGTACCGGAAGTATTCCCAAAAGGGAACGGCTCACGGGGCCACCGCGGAGCAGGTGGCCAGGGATATGCTCAGCCGCTCCGGCAACGGCAGAGTGAGCATTACGTCCGTTCCCGGAGAGCTTACGGATCATTACGATCCCCGCAGCAACACGCTGGCCCTGTCCCAGGGGGTGTATGGGTCGGGGAGCATTGCCGCCATCGGCATCGCGGCCCATGAATGCGGCCACGCCATCCAGGACGGCAGCGGGTATGGGCCGCTGAAGCTCCGCTCGGCCATTGTGCCTGTGGTGAACATCGGCAGCAACCTCTATTTTCCTATCTTCATGGCTGGCATTCTGTTCAGCTGGGAACCCCTGATGAACATCGGTATTTTGTGCTTTGCGGCCACGTTCCTCTTTTCCCTCATTACGCTGCCGGTGGAGTTTAACGCCAGCAGCCGGGCCATTGCGGCGCTGTCCCAGGGCGGCTATGTGAACCAGGAGGAGTTGCGGGGCGTGAAGGCGGTGCTCAGGGCCGCCTCCTTGACCTATGTGGCCGCCGCCGTCAGCAGCCTGCTGCAGCTTTTGCGGCTGCTGATCATCGCCCGGGGCCGCCGGGACTAAGCGGTCCCCGTGCCTGCGCCGGAGCGGACTTTGTCCGCAGAGGAACAGAAGAAGGAAGAGACGGGATTCCGGGTTTCCGTTCGGGACCTGGTGGAATTTACGTACTTTCCCCAGGATATCTTGCCTACCGCCGGGTTGGAGGACCTTTGGGCGGGCACCCGGGCCCATCAGGCCCGGCAAAAGCAGCAGCAGGGGGAGGTGGAGCGCCCCGTCAAGAGGCGCTTTTGCTGCCTGGGGGAACCCATCACCGTTTATGGCCGCATGGACGCCTTCACCCCGGGGGAGGTTCCCCTGGTGGAGGAGATGAAGCTGGCACGGCCCCACAGCGTACCCCGGGAGGCCTTTCCGGCCCACCGGGCCCAGGCCCTTTGCTATGCGGCTATCATCGCGGGAGAGGAGGAGGCCGGGCAGGTTCGCTTCCGGGTTTCCTATGTGGGGGAAAGCGGCGAGGTGCTGGCGGCCTTTGAGGAGCAACTGGACCAGGAAGCCCTGTTTTTGGAGCTGCACGGCATGCTGCAGCGGTACATGGCCTTCCTCCTGGCTGAAAAAGCCCACCAAAAGAGCCGCGACGCCAGCATTGACGCCTTGGAGTTTCCCTACCCCCAGTACCGCCAGGGCCAGCGGGAGATGGCGGCCCAGGTCTATACCGCCATTGCCAGGAAGCGGCGGCTCTTTGCCAGCCTGCCCACAGGCACGGGCAAAAGCGCCGCCGTGCTGTTTCCGGCCCTGAAAGCCCTGGCCCAGGGAAAGACCAGGAGGATCGTATACCTCACCGCCCGCACCACGGCGCGGCAGAGCCCCCTGGCCGCGCTGGAACTGATGGAGGCCCAGGGCCTAAGGGCCCGGGTGATGACCCTCAGCGCCAAGGAGAAGCTCTGCCCCGGCTTTGCCCGGTGCCACCCCGACGATTGCCCCAGGGCCAAGGGGCATTACCTCAGGCAGGAGGCCGCCATCCGGGAGATCGAAGAATGCGGGGGCCTCTGGACGGACGTCCGCATTGCGGAGGTGGCGCAGCGGCATGAGGTCTGCCCCTTTGAATTTGCCCTGGCCTTGACCGAGCTGGCGGACGTGGCCCTGATGGACCTGAACTATGCCTTTGATCCCTTTGCCCAGCTCAAACGGCTGTTTCAAAAGCGGAGGGACATGACCCTGTTGGTGGACGAGGCCCA
Organism: Candidatus Limiplasma sp.; assembly: GCA_034927815.1. GTDB lineage: Bacteria > Bacillota > Clostridia > Christensenellales > Aristaeellaceae > Limiplasma. The sequence goes on along the minus strand of JAYFPK010000017.1, from coordinate 31,803 downwards.
TCATCTGGTGGACCGGGTGCGGGAGAACCTGTCCGGAGGGCTGGACAGCCGCATGCTAAGGGACTGCCGGACGGAATTTGGAAAGCGGATCGGGCGGAGGCATCCCTACTACGGGGCTTTGGGCAAGCTCATCGCGGCCCTTCGAAGCCTGAGCCTGGAGGAGGACGCCCAAGAGCCCCAGGAGGGGGAGTGGGCAAAGGCCCTTCTCCCTTCGGGTCAGGAGCCTTTGCCCCGAAAGCGGGAGGGGGCGCTGGCCTCCTTGCCCGGCGAGGTCCAGGAAGCGGCCCAGGCCCTGTGCCTGTCGGCCTATGGGCTTTTGGCCAGCCCTCTTCCCGACGCCCAGGTGATGGAGGACGTCTCCAAGACGCTGCGCCTGTGCGCGGCCTTCCTCTCCGCCGCGCAGCGCCTGGACGGGGATTATGCCGTTTTGCTCACGCACCATGGAAAGGAGCGGGAGGTGGAGCTCTATTGCCTGCTCCCGGCCAAGGAGATTGCCAGGGTGACCAAGCGCCTGCGGGGAACGGTGTTTTTTTCCGCCACCATGGCCCCCCTGTCCGCCACCAAGGGCCTGCTGGGCGGGGAGGAGGAGGATGCCTGCTTTGCCCTTCCCTCGGCGTTTCCCCCGGAGAATTTGACGGTGGTCCGCCGCCGGGTCAACACCCGCTACCTGGCCCGGGAGGAGAGCGCCCGGCAGGTGGCCCTGAGCATAGCCCAGGCCGTAAGCCTCCGCACCGGAAAGTACATCGCCTACTTCCCCAGCTACGCCTATTTGCGGCTGATTCAAAGCCGCCTGGAGGAGCTGGAAGGGCTGCCGCCGCTGCTGGTGCAGAGCCGGGAGATGGAGGAGGAGGCCCGGCAGGCCTTTTTGGAGGCCTTCACCAAGGACGGGCAGCCCAAGCTGGGGCTCTGCGTTTTGGGAAGCCTGTTCAGCGAGGGGATCGACCTGCCCGGGGAGCAGCTCATCGGCGCGGTGATCGTAGGGGTGGGGCTGCCGGTGCCCAGCCTGAGGCTGCGGGCCGTGCAAGCCTGTTACAGCCAGCATTTTGGCGACGGCTTCGCCTACGCCTGCCGCATCCCCGGCATGCAGAAGGTGGTCCAGGCCGCCGGGCGGGTGATCCGAACCCAGAAGGACAAGGGCCTGATCCTGTTGCTGGACGAGCGGTATTACCAGCGGGAATACGCCCAGCTTCTGCCGGAGCACTGGCGGATTCAAAATGAAAGCATCGCCTTTGGGGCAAATCCCTCAGGCGCGTGAGAAAGGGGCATATATGAAGCTGATGGAGCGGGGAGCGGGGATTTTGCTGACGCTGGCCATGGCCGCCGGCATGGCCTTTCCGGCCTGTGCGGCGGAGCCCTTCGGAGGGGATGCCCCGGTGAAGGGGATTTTGTACCGGATTCACAGCGGGGCCTCCACGGCGTACCTCCTGGGGTCCATCCATATTGGCAACCAGGAGATGTATCCTTTTGGAGAGGCGCTGCAAGAGGCCATGGCCCAGGCGGATACCTTTGTGTTTGAGTGCGACACCGGATCCGGAGAGGCCCTGGAGACAGTCAGAAACCTCATGTACGCCCAGGATGGAACCCGCCTGGAGGATATGGTTTCCCCGGAGTGCTACGAAAAGCTCCGCCAGGTCTGTGAGAGAAAGGGATACCCCCTGTCCGGGTTTGAAACCCTTCGCCCCTGGGCGGCCATGAATTTGCTGTCCTTTGAGGTGGCGGCGGGGGAATTGGGCATGGAAAACGCCCAGGCCGCCCAAGCCCTGGGGGTGGAAACCCATGTGAAGGCCTTTGCCCAGGAAAAAGGCAAGGCCCTGGCCTATCTGGAAACCACCCGGGAGCAGCTGGAGGTGCTGGATGGATTCAGCCTGGACTTGCAGCGCTACATGCTGGAGCAAACCTTGGACGTGATCCTGGAGCCTTCCGCCGCCAAGGGCCTGGACGCGGACATGGCTTCCTGGCCCGCCCTGTGGCGGGAGGGAGACGCCCAGGCCTTTGCCGAGCGCTATTGGGAGGGCTATGCGGGCGAGGAGCAGGAGGCGTTGGTTCAGGAGTACCACGCCAAGCTAGTGACGGAGCGGAACATCCTCATGGCGGACCGCCTGGCGGCCATGATGGAGGAACGCCCCGGAACCTACTTTGTCACCGTGGGCCTTTTGCACGTGGTGCTGCCGGGGGACAGCGTGGCCCAGAGGATGGAAGAAAAGGGATATCAGGTGGAATTCCTCAGCGGGCTGTAAAAGCCAGGGGATTGCGATGCAAAGGAGCGTGGAAGCGGTGAAGGACGAAAGCTATCAAGGGTACCGGTTCAGCGGCAAGCGCCGGCGGATGCGCAAAAGGGACATCATGGACTTGCTGAAGGATACCTATTGGGCTAAGGGACGGCCCTGGGAGCAGGTGAAAAAGGCCCTGCGCCACAGCCTCCCCTTTGGCATTTTTGACGCCAGGGGCAACCAGGTGGGCCTGGCCCGGGTTTTGACGGACTTTTCCACCACGTTTTACCTGGCGGATGTGGTGGTGAAGGAGGACCTGCGGGGAAGCGGCCTGGGGAAGGCCTTCATGGCGTACATCCTGAAGGACCCCCGCTTTTGCAACACCAAGGGAATGCTGCTGACCCGCACCGCCCACGGCTTTTATGAGCATTTTGACTTTGCGGTGGAGCCCGAGCGCTGCATGCTGCGGGAGTATGACAAGCGCAAGCCGGAAGCGTAAAGGGATGGGGGAGCCTGGGAGAAGGGGGCGCTTTGCTTCTCCCTAAGCAGCCAGGAAACGGAGCCCGGTATTCCTTGATGACAGGCTATGGGTATCCATTGCCCCCTGGGGCGGAGGATGCACCGCCTGGGAGCGCCTTTGGGGCCATCGGGATTCTTTTTCCGGACGGGCCGTTTGCCCAGAGTGCCTGGGGCCATGCTTTGCCCTGGGTTTTTTGGCTCTATCAGCGCGGGTAGGCCTATGCCTGCGGTGAGGCGATGGACATGTTCCGGCGCGGATGACACTAGGAGAGCTTCTCCCGGGTAAACTCAACAGCAACGTCCGGCCCAAAGGGCCGGACGTTGCTGGAATCAGGGCGTGAACATGGAATGCCGGGAAGCCCGCTGGCCTCCCTGGAAGAATCAGGGAAGAATAACGGTTTTGCCGTTTCGCGGGCCGGGGGCAAACGCGTCGCCGATGCGGTCCAGAGGGAGGCGGTCGCTGATCAAATCGGCCAAGTTGAGCCGGCCTGAGGTGATAATCTGCGCCGCGCGCCCCTGGGTATTGGGGTTTACGAAGGAGGTTTTCACCGTCAGCTCTTTTTTGAAGGCGGCAAAGGGGTTGTAGGGGATCGTGCAATCGGGGTCCGTCAGGCCGAAAATCATGACGGTGGCGGCCTTGCCGGCGTACTCAATGGCGTATTGCACAGTCTCGGGGCGGCCCACGCATTCGATTGCTACGCGGATATCCTGGCAATCGTTGGCCTTTAGCGCCTCTGGGATGTTGTCCTTGAGGGGATTGAGCACAACATCTGCCCCCAGCTTTCTAGCCAGGGCAAAGCGGTTTTCATTCGTTTCCAGCATCACCACGCGCACAGCGCCGCTGAGCCGGGCAAGCTGCAGCATAATCATACCGATGGTGCCGCCGCCGATAATCATCACCGTATCGCCGCATTGGATTTCGGACAGGTCAATCCCATGCAGGCAGCATGCAACGGGCTCGCACATGGCCGCTTCCTCAAAGGGTACGCTCTCGGGGAGCACAAAGGCCTGTTTTTCCAGCACAGCCGTATATTCGGCAAAACCGCCGTCGTAGTTCACCCCGGTGGCCGCCATTTCGTCGCAGAAATGCGGGTTGCCCCGCCTGCACTGGCCGCAGGCTTCGCAGGATATGTTGGGGTTGACCGTTACATGCTGCCCTGCCTTCACGCGCGTTACGGCGGAGCCCACCTTCTCCACCACGCCGGAGAACTCATGGCCCAGAATCACCGGCGGATTGCACTGGGTAGCCCCCTGGGCGCCGGAAAAAATGTGCACGTCCGTGCCGCAAACGCCGCAGGCCTTGACGCGCACAAGCACTTCCCCGGGTTTGATCTCCGGCACGGGATAATTCGTTTCAACGCGGATATCGCCTTTACCATGGAACACAGCCGCTTTCATAGAGATCCCTCCTATACCGTGTTGGGAAAGCTTCGGATACCCTCTGGTTCTGTTTTACACCATTTTTGCCGTTAAAACAAGCAGCCGTTTTCCCGCAGGATTTCCCGCAGCTTCGCTACGGGCGCGTCCCGGGGCTCGAGGTTCAACGCCGCGCACAGGGCGGCGGCTTCGCCCACAGCTTCCCCAACGGCCATGCAAGGGCCCATCACGCGGGCCGAAGCATAGGTATCGGTATCCACGCTGATGGCGCGGCCGCTCAGCAGCAGGCCGTCGAGGGTTTTGGGCACCATGCAGCCATAGGGAATGCCAAAGGGCTCGTTGACAGGGGTCAAATCAATGTGATCCTTGGTGCCGCTGTGGATATCGATATTGTAGGCCGATTGCGCCACCGCGTTCTGCTTGACGTACTCCGAGTACATATCCGCCCGGGTGAGACGGTAGATTCCCTCAAAATGGCGCGTTTCCCGAATGCCCAGCGACGGTGCGATGGAGGACAGCCTGGCGTTTTCAAAGCCGGGCACATACTGATTCATAAAATTCATCAGGCAATGGATTTGCAGATAGCCCGTCTCCAGGCCGGAGGAAAGCTGATAGGGGTCGGAGGCGTCGATGTTAATAATGCGGGAGGTGTTGATGGCAAGCAAGCCCTCCGTAGGGGTGGTGATGTAAATAAACTGGTTGCGGGGCACGTTAAAATCGCCCGCTTCCTTGGCCTTGCGGATAAGCTCCGTGAGGCCGATGAAGCAGTGCCCCGGGGTTTGGCGGAAGAAGGCGGGGGTATAGCCCCCGGCGTAACTTTCCTTGATGCCAAAATCCTCGGGATGCGTTTGGGCAAAGGAAAGCAGCTTTTCCAGATCATAGCCGGTGACGGTAAACATGAGCGTGGCGGGCTGCATAATGCCTGTGCCATCCTGCCCGGCGTGGTAAGGCGCGCCCGCCATATACGCCAGATCGCCGTCGCCGGTGGCGTCGATGAAGTACCGGGCATTGAGAAGGGTGCGAACGCACTTGCCGTACACGGTCACTGCCGATACGCGGCCGTCCTTCACATTGACGTCCAGAAGCTCGTTGTGAAAGAGGATGTCCACCCCTGCTTCACGGCACATCTCCACTGCGACAATTTTAAAGCACTCGGGGGAAATGGGGCTGATGGAGTTATGCACGGGGCAGCGGAAATGGCCCATTGCGCCGTGCATGGCCTCCAGCCGGTCCATGATCTCCTGGGGGATGCCGCCCAGCGCTTTGTTGCCGTTGCGGTCCAGGTAGCCCAGAACCCCCAGGCCCGAGGTTGCGGCGCCGCCCAGGAAGGCGTTTCTTTCCACAAGGATAACGCGCAGGCCGCGCCTGGCCGCGGCAATGGCGGCCGGGATGCCGCCGGGGCCTCCGCCGATCACCGCTACGTCGTATGTTTTGGTAACCACTTGCTGCATACGGATCGTCCTTTCCGCCGGATGGAAGCATGTTGAAAAACAGCAGGCCTGTACGCTGCCTTTTACGGCGTACAGGCCGTTGGATCAGACAAGGGTTCCGTAGTCGATTTCAACCGGCGTACGGGTCTTGGCGGATTCCATGATGGCAAGGATGGCGAGGGAGGTACGGGCCGCGTCCTCAAGGCTCACAAGGAAGGGCTCGCCTGTGGCGAGCTTATCCACGAAGCTGCGAATGCTTTCGTAGGCAAAGCCCTTGACGCGACCGTGAATCTGGTTGCGGACGAGGATGTCGGGCACCGTTACCTTCTTATCGGAGTAGCACTGAATGAGGTTGTGATTGCTGGCGTCGATGGCGATCATGGCCTTGTCGCCGCAAAGGTTGCACTTGATATCGTTCACGCAGGGGTTGGCGTTGGGGGTGATCCAGCCGTTTTCCATCTGCGCGATGCCGCCCTTTTCAAATTCCAGCGTGCTCAGGAATACGTCCTCGGTATGCACGTTCAGCGCGTCCAGCACGCCCCGTCCGGCCACGGTGTACACCCGCTTGACGCGGTCCTGGAACAGCCATTGCAGCGTGTCGAAGCTATGGCTGCCCAGGAACCAAAGGATGGAGGAATTGGAGGCCCAGGGCAGCATGTCCGTGGCAACCCACTTGATATCGTTCAAACGGAAATAGGCGTTGCGCAGCGTGCCCAGCTCCCCGGCCTCCACCAGGCGGCGGGCCTCGGCAAAGGGCGGGCTCCAGCGGTTGTGCAGGTCCACCATGGCGCGCACGCCGTGCGCCTTCACCGCGTCCACAATGCGGAAAACGTCCTCGCGGGTGGTGGCAAGAGGCTTTTCGATCAGCATGTGCTTCTTGGCGGCCGCGCATTTGACGGCGATATCAGCGTGCAGATGATCCGGCGTGACGATGGAAACGGCCTCAAAGCCGCCCTCGCGCAGCATGTCGTCCACATCGGCGTACACCCTGGCCAGGCCGTACTTCTCCGCCAGGGCGCGGGCACGCTCCCCGTTCTTATCGCAGATGGCAACCGGCTCCACCATGGGGTGCTCGCGGTAAATAGCGGCATGGGTATCGCCCCATACACCGGCGCCGACAATAGCTATGCGAAAAGTCTTCATGGCTGGTCAACTCCTTTTTGAGGTTGGTCTGTTGGTATGGATTATAGCATAGCCCCCGGGATGTGGCTTTCGCAGGCGGACGGAGTTGTTATCAATTCGGGCACGGCGCGGGGACGGGGAACCCGGCGGCCAAGGGCGGCTCTTTTCCCATAGGCGCGGAAGCGAAAGGGCGCATATTTTTATGGGAAAGCCCATGCCCTTGAGGGCCTATGGATGAGAAAATGGATTCAGGCCGCTCTTTCAGGATACGCCCTTTGCGCCGTGTTCGGCCTTGCTTGTAATCAGCTCGGGTTCCGCCGCCACACGGCGCAGGTAGGCCGTGGGGCTTGCCCCCATCAGGCGGCGGAACTGGGCGGAAAACGCCTGGCAGGAGGAATAGCCCAGCTCGGCCGCCACTTCGGTTACGTTCCATTGGCCGCTGCGCAGCATCCGCCGGGCCTCGCTGACCCGCATCCACTGGTAGCAGTGCATCACCCCGGGCTCGTTTTGTGAACGGAACAATGCCTTCACAGCCGTGGCGCTCATGCCCAGATAGCGGCAGCAGTCCGAAAAGGTCAGGTTTTCGCTCAAATGCTCGTGCATATAGGCTTTCAAGCGGCTGACCAGCATCTCCGGCCGCCCCGCGCCCGTTACCAAGGCTGTGCTTTCCTTCGGAATATGCTGCGCTTGGCAGCCCCGGACCAGCTCAATCAGCATCAGCTCCAGATAGCTGACGATCATTTGCAGCGCGCCGAAACGGGCGCTGCCAAGCCGGTCCCGGGTCAGGTCCCGGTGACAGTCCAGCAGGGGCCCGTACAGGGCGGAGCCTTCTTCCAAAAGGCGGGCGAGCAGCATGCGCTGGCTGCGCTCCATCGTCAACGGGCGGTTTTTGAGCTCATGAAGGCCGCGGCCTTTCAGGGAAAACGAAATGATAAAGGTATTGGGCGCTGTATCCGGCATCAGTTGGATGCGGTGATACCGGTTGGGCTCGTGCAAAAACACCTCGCCCTGCCGCAGGAGATGGCGCTTTGCGCCGGAATGGATCAGCGCCTCCCCTGCGTCCATATAGACCATTTCCCAAAAATCATGGCTTTCCCCCTCCAGGGGGTCATTGGGGGAAAACTGAAAGTAGTATAAGCTGTGCAGCCGCGTGATGTGCAGTTCACGCCGCGCCGCTACGGGAGGGTAAACGGTCATGGCCTTGCGGGCGGCGCCGCCACGGAATCGCGCTTCACGATGTAGGAGGGCAGCAGAATGTTTTTATTGGGCTCATCCGGATGCGTGATCGCCTGCACAACGAGGTCCGCAGCGTTGCTGCCCAGATGGAGGAGCGGTACATGAACCGTGGTCAGCGTGGGATAGGTCATGGTGGAAATATCGTAATCATTATGGCCCATGACGGAGACGTCGTCAGGCACGCGGAGGTTCTTTTCGGCAGCCACGCTCAGAACATTGGCGGCCTTATAGTCGTCCGTACAGAAAACGGCGGTGGGCAGTTGAGGCAGCGATAAAAGCCGCATGGCGGCGGAGCGTGCGCTTTCTTTGGCATAGGTGGCCTCCACCATCAGCTGCGGCTCCGCCGCAAGGTGATGGTCCGCAACGGCGTCCAGGTATCCCATATAGCGCATGCGGTTCACGGTGTACTCCAAGGAGGAATAGATGATGCCAACGCGGCGGTGCCCCAACCCTATCAGGTAGCGCACCGCTTCGTAGCAGTCCGCATAGTCGTCCGTACCCACCGAATTGTAGGGCATGCTGTGGATATCCGGCTGGCCCGAGGGAAAGCCAATGAGCACAAAGGGCGTTCTGGCTTCCACAAGCCTCTCCAGAAGCGGGTCGTTGCGGAACGAGCCGATCACCACAGCGCCCTGGACAGCGCCGGTCAGCACCAAATTCATGCAATGGCACATCTCGGCCTGCTGGTCGCCGTTGGTGCACAGCACCAGGTTATAGCCGTGCTTGTTCAGGCCGGTGCTCAGGCCGTCGAGCATTTGCATAAAATCCGGGTTGGCAAAGGCCTGTTCCTTGGTGCGGCCCATGAGCACGGCAATATGACGCAGGCTGCGCATGGCAAGGCTTTTGGCAATCACGCTGGGCGTGTAGCCCAGCTTGGCAATGGCGCGAAGCACGCGCTTGCGGATTTCGGAGGATACGTTTGGAGCATTGCTGGTAACGCGCGATACGGTTGAAATTGAAACATTCGCGGCCCGAGCCACATCCTTGATGGTAGCGGCCAAAAAGAACCACCCGCTTTCCAAATAGTTGAAAACGTTTTTTTGTGAACTCATTATATGCAAAGAACAGCAACTTTTCAAGCCAAAAAGATCGGATGAATTCACCTAAAATAGGCTGTCATATTTTGGAAACAGAGGCGGAGGGGGAAGAATCGCGAAAAGCCAAGAAACTTTGTAAATAGGAGAAAAATGGAGAAATCGTGGTATTTTATCTCCGTAAACGGATGGAACAGGTAAATTTAAAGAATTCAAAAAAACGTTTTCATAGATTATGCTGTAAACAACGAAAATGCATGAAGTGATAGGCAAGCCAGGTCCAAAAGAATCGCTTTGTGTACAACTCATTGAAGGGGGAAGAGCCATGAAAAAATTCACCAAGATTGTTGCCCTGGTTCTGGTATGTGCCCTGACGCTTGGCCTGATGGGTGTTTCCGCGCTGGCTGGGAACAAGAAGACCGTCCGCATGTGGACGTTCCTTGACCCCACCAACACCACCAACGGCCGCTCCATTGCGCTGCAGCAGATCATCGACAAGTTTGAAGCGGAGCATCCTGACATTGACATCGTGGTGGAACCCCAGGACTGGGCGAGCATGTCCACCAACTTCTTTGCCGCGCACAGCGCCGGCAATGCCCCCGACATCTGCTGGATCATCATGGACGAGATGGGCGCAGCGCTGGACCTGGAAGCCCTTGAGCCCCTGGAGAACCTCGCCTTCGGAAAGTGGTCCGGGGAAGAGACCGCCGATATCGACGATGCGTTCTGGCGCTTTGGCGTGCGTGACGGCAAGCACTACCAGGTTACCTTCTCCCGCAACTATGTAACCATCTTCTACCGGGCCGACCTGTTCCAGAAGCACGGGATTGAGATTCCCCGCACCTGGGAGGAGATGATTGCCGCCGCGCAGAAGCTTACCGGCTTTGACGAGGAGCTGGGCGTGCAGCGCTATGGCTTCGGCCTTGGCCTGGCTACCGAGCACGTGGATCCCCAGATTATGACCAATATGATCCTCGCCCGGCAGGGCACGTTGTTCAACGCGGACGGCACCGCCAACTGGGCCAATGAAACGGGCGCGAAAGCGCTGGAAACCATGTGCAAGTTCATTACCGAGTATGGCATTACCCCCGAAACCGCCGTGTCGTCCACCGGGGAGGACCTGTGGGTTGATTTCGAGTCCGGCAAGCTGGCCATGATGTCCGGCGGCGCGATCCGTGTCAACACCGTGCGCTCCAACTGCGTGTATGATCCCTCCGCCGTGCAGATCATGCTCTGGCCTACCGAGGATGGGGAAGGCCATGCTCCCGGCGTGATCAACGGCTGGTGCGTGGGCGTTTGGAGCGGCAGCCAGGTGAAGGAAGAAGCCGGCCTGTTCCTGGAGGCCATGGTCAGCCCCGAGGCTGATAAGCTGTGGGTGGAGCTGGGCGGACAGCCCGCCATGCGCCAGTCCACGCTGGAAAATGCGAAGGAGTATATCGCGCAAAACGAGTTCCTGACGGTTATCTCCGAGGGCTTCCTCACCGCCGGTTGGCCTCAGCCCACTGATTTCACCGTGTCCAGCTGGAAGAACGACCTCAACAACGCCGCGCAGAAGGTGCTGGTGGACGGCATGAGCGCCGCTGAAGCGCTGGAGGCGGTGGCGCAGGATTTCAACATGCGCAACCAGTAAGCGGAAGCTCTTTTGGGAAAGCAAAGCCTGGCGTTTTCCCTCCCCGCGTATACGGGGAGGGAAAACGTTCGTAAGAGAGGGATCAAACCGTTGAAAAGCCAAAACAGACTGGGCCCGTTGCTGGTGGCGCCGGCCATGCTGTTCATCATCGCTTTGCTGATATGGCCGCTGTTTTATACGGTCTATTGCAGCTTCTTTAAGCTGGACTACCTGAGATTTGGCGGCTATGTGGGCCTGGATAACTATGCCAGGATTCTTTCGGACAAAGCCGTTTACAACTCCTTTGTCGTTACCTTTATTATCACGCTCTGCTCCACCGGCATTTCAATGATCCTGGGCCTGGCGCTGGCCCTGTGGATCGACAAGCGCAGCGGCTTGATGGCCTTTGGCATCCAACTGGTGGGGCTGCTTCCGTGGGTCATCTCCATGATGGTGGGCACCATGCTTTGGCGCTGGCTGCTCAATGGCGATACCAGCCTGTTCAACTACCTTTTAAGCCTGATCGGGATAGAGCCCATGATGCTGTTTAACCGCAAAACAGAGGCTGTGATTACGCTGATTGCGGTAATGGCCTGGCGGACAATCGGCTATTCGATGGTGATGATTTTGGCTGGCCTCAAGGGCGTGCCCGATGCCCTGGTGGAGGCCGCCCATGTGGACGGCGCAAACAACCGGCAGGTGCTGACCAAAATCCGCCTGCCCCTGATTAAAACGCCAATGCTGATTTCCGCCATTGTGCTGACCATGAGCAACTTCAATAACAACACCGTGCCCATGGTGCTCACCAGCGGCGGCCCCAGCAACGCCACAAACGTAATCACCCTGTACTTATATAAACTCAGCTTCGGCTACTACAAGTTTGGAACCGCCTCCGCGCTGTCCACAATCCTGTTTGCCGTGAACGTAATCATGATTATCCTCTACATTAGGATGGTGAAGTATGATATATGACGCGACAGCCCGCCGGCGCAAGAAGCTGGCGCGGGACATTGGCGGCAAAGCTGTGGAGCTGGTTGTTTTGCTGGTGGTGTTGGCGGTTACGCTGATTCCCATCATCTGGGGCGTGGCCACGTCCTTCAAGCCCAGAAGAGAGCTGTTTCTTTATCCGCCTTCGCTGGTGGGCTCCGGCATTTCCTTTGAGCACTACGACAACATCTTCAAGAGCGGGTTCTGGCTGGGTGTGCGCAACAGCGCATTCTATTCCGGAGCCTCCATTTTGCTTGTGTTGCTGCTGGGCGTGCCCGCGGCCTACGGCTTTCAGCGGTGCCGGTTCAGGGGTAAGAAGCTGCTGTTTTACTTTGTGGTGGCGGGCATTCCGCTGTCCGCGGGAAGCTCGGTCCTGCTGATTCCCAACTACACGATGATGTCCATGCTGCAAATGATCGACAGATGGTATACGTTGATTTTGATCTATACGGCCTACCAGATTCCCATGTCCATCTGGATTATCCGCAGCGGAGTGGAAGCCGTGCCCATTGAGATCGACGAGGCGGCCACCATTGACGGATGCTCCCATGCCTACATCATCTTTTGCTTAACGCCGCGTCTCATTCTGCCGTCCATCGCCTCCGCCGCGCTGTTCACCTTTATCGGTTCCTGGAATGAGTTCATCGTCGGCAGCGTTATGCTCAACAACCCGGATTTGCGTTCGATTCAGCAGGTGATCTACTACTTTTTGGGCTTCTTTGGAACCGACTGGGGCGCGCTGTGCGCCTCTGCCTGCATGGCCATTCTGCCAATTCTGGTTGTATTCATTTTCCTCGGCAGACTGATGATTTCGGGACTTACCCAGGGCGCGGTCAAAGGATAAGCGAACGGAGGAAGGTATCATGGTTCATAAGCATATGAAATACGACGTCGCTGTGATCGGCGGCGGCACAAGCGGTGTGATTGCCGCCATTGCCGCGGCCCGCAACGGCGCAAATACGCTTCTGGTGGAGCGAAACCAGTTTTTGGGCGGCACGATCGTTTCCGGGCTGGGCCTGCTGGGCTTTCGTGACCGGGAAGGGAACCCGATGGCCGGCGGCATTGCCCAGGAGCTGATTGACAAGCTGGACGAAACAGACGATTCCCAGGGCCATAACGATTGCCCGATTCTCAACAGCCTGACGCCCATCAATACGGCCATGACGCAGCTGCGCCTCACCGAAATGTGCTGTCAGGCGGGGGTGGAGTTGCTGCTTTGCTGCGAGGCCTGCGGTGTGCGCATGGAAAACGGCCGCCTGAAGCAGGTAACGGTCTTTGGCAAGAACCATTTCTACGATGTGGAAGCGGCTGTTTTCATCGACGCGACCGGCGATGGGGAAGTAAGCGCGATGACGGGCGTTCCCATGGCGCCCCACGAGAGCGACGGCGAGCTGCAGCCGGCTTCCCTGATCTTTTCGCTGTCCAATGTGGAGCGCGGGCCGATGCTAGACTACTTGGAAAAGAATCCCGACGAGGCCAGGACCCCGGAGGGGTACGAGATGGACACCAGCCCCGAGTTTTACCGCCATGCGGTCGGCTACAACATTCTTGGCCTGGACGGCGTCATCAGGGCCGCCCGCGCCAATGGCGATTACAAGAATATTCCCCGGGACCGTTTTTCAACCATTACCAACCCGCTGCCGGACCGCATGACCATCAACAATACGCGGATCATGAATTTTGACGGAAGCGATCTGTTCCAGCTCTCCAAAGGGATTCAGGAGGGAATGAGGCAGATGGGCGAGCTTCTGCGCTTCATTCCCAAGTATATGCCCGGGTATGAGAAGAGCCAGCTTTCCGGCATATCTCCCATGCTTGGCGTGCGGGAGTCGCGGCGCTGCATCGGCAAGGAGACCCTTCGCACCGAAGCCGTGCTAAAGGGGGAGGTCCCGGAGGATACGGTGGTGCTTGCCGGGTACAACATCGACATTCATCATGGAGACGACGAGGGCAGCGAGCAGTATATCGTGAAGCGGGGATACGGCATACCTTATGGAACCATGGTGAGCGGGAACGTGGATGGCCTGATCTTCACCGGAAGGCTCATTTCCCAGGAGCGCGGCGCCTTTGGCTCTTCCAGAGTGATGGCGACCTGCATGGCCCTGGGGGAGGCTGCGGGGTGCGCCGCCGCCCTGTGCGCGGCAAGCGGGGAAAGCCCCTTGGCCCTTGACGTGCAAAAGCTGCGCGAAAAACTGCGCGCCGACAACGCCATTTTGGAGGTGAAACAATGATACGGCGAGCGTATGACGTGGTATGCGTGGGCGGCGGCCCCGGCGGATTTCCGGCGGCCATTGCCGCCGCGCGCCTTGGAATGAAGACTCTGCTGGTGGAGCGCAACGGCTTTCTGGGGGGGATGGCTACCACAGGGCTTGGGCTGCTGGCCTACCTGGACGGCAACGGAAACCCGGCGCTGGGGGGGATCGCCCAGGAGTTTGTAGACCGCCTGGTGGCGGTGGGCGGCTCCCTGGGGCACTATCCCTGTCCCGTTCACAACTCCATTACGGCCGTCAACCCCGAATGGGTCAAGCTGGTCGCGCTGGAAATGTGCCAGGAGGCGGGCGTGGAGCTGCTGTTTCATTCCGTGCCCATGGAAGCGGAAGTGAGGGACGGCAGGCTTTGCAAGGTAGTATTCTTTGGCAAGGGGCAGCGTGTGCCGGTTGAAGCCAAAGCATTCGTGGACGCCACGGGGGATGGGGACCTGGCGGAAATGGCGGGGGCGGACTATGTATATGGGCAAAACGCCCAAGGGCTGACCCAGCCCGCCACCCTCATGTTCACCGTGTGCAACGTGGAGATGGAGCGCCTGTATGCCTATATCCAGGAGCACCCGGAAGAAATCATACTGCCGGACACCTATTCAGCCTCCTACAATCCCTCCTTTTTCCGAAACACCAAAGGACATTGCTTTATCGGGTTTCCGGCTTTACTGAAAAAGGCGGAGGCGGATGGCCGCTACCATGTGCCCCGGGACCGCTTCATCTACATCACCTCTGCGGAAGAGGGCCGCCTGGCCATCAATACCAGCCGGCTATTGGATGTGGATGCCACGGACCCTGAAAGCCTGTCCTGCGGCGTTGCACAGGGCAGCATGCAGGTGCTGGAGCTGCTGGGGGTGATGCGGGATTACTTCCCGGGCTTTGAAAACTGCCGCCTGTCCGCTGTTGCGCCGCTGTTGGGCATTCGGGAAAGCCGCCATTTCAAAGGCCGCAGGCAGCTGACCGGCGCGCAGGTCCGCGCGGCCCATCGCGATGAGGAAACCATTGCCCTGGGGGCCTACAACATCGATATTCACGCGGGCGACGGCGTTGGCATCCGGCTGGATCCCCTCCGGGAGCCCTATGGAATCCCCCTGGGCGCGTTGATTCCCGCCCGTATGGAGGGGCTGGTGCTGAGCGGCCGTGCCATCGACGCCGATGTGGAGGCCTTCGGCTCCTGCCGCGTCATGGGCACCTGCCTGGCTATTGGCGAGGCGGCGGGGGTTTGCGCCGCCATGGCCGCCCAAAGCGATAGGGCCGTGTCAACGGTACAGGCTGCGCAAGTGCGCGAACGCTTGCTGCAAACCGGAGGAATTCTCTAAAAGCGGGGCAGGCGGCAGGCTTCTTCGGCAGCCGGGCGCATTTGCAAACCCTATGCCATCTGCATTCTATATGAAAACCAATTTGGCCGCCCATGCTGTTTTGATGAAAATGGCATGGGCGGCTTTTTGCGCGCTCGGAGTGTAAACGGCGGGAGGGGGGACAGGTAGGCGGAGGCTTCACAGGGAGTTGGTGATGGCGGGCGCTGGGAGTGAAGGGCAATCATCGATGGCGTGGGGAAAAACGCACCGGATGGGCGGTATGGCCCATAGGCGTGCTTGCGCGGCGCGGGAGCGGGCGGCAAAGCTGCTTCTTGACGATGGGGAGGGGATCGGCGTATAGTAAAGGCAGTTTATATAGGAATGAATATCCAATGAGATTCACGGCCATCCACACCAGCGCAAGGAGGGACAGCCTTTGAAGGAGTATTGGACAAAGCTTCTGGAGAACGGAATCATTTTGGCTTTTTTAACCGGCATCGCTTATTATCTGACCTATTTGTACCTGAATGGATCGCTGGCCGCCTATGCTTTGCCGGATGGGCTCATCGAAATTGACGCGCCGGGCATCATTGCGACGCTGATCGATCTGATCTATAGCTTCTGGCCGGTGTTGATGATTCCGGCCTTCGGCTTGGCAGCCGGAAGAATGATCCAGGACGCCGAGCTGACGCGCTTATGGCGCTTCTCCATGCTGATGGTTACCTTCGTTGTGTTTTCCGTGCTGCTGCGCAACCGGTTTGAGGCGCAAAACTGGATTCTGCTGGGTATTATGCTCTTTGAGTGGGCGGAGGCGCTGGGAAAGACGCTGGCCCGCGGCAAGGGCCAAAAGGGGCTGCGCGCAAAGTGGGCGAGCTACCGCCAAGGGGAGGACGCGCCGGAGAAGAAAAACGGCCGCGTGGCGCTGGGCATCGGCTATGTGGCCGTGACCATCGCTGTGATGTATGTATTGTCCGGGGCGGTGATGGAGCACGCCGCCGCCACGCAGATGAACCGCGAGGATTACTTTGTCGCCAGGGATTACGGTGATCAGGTTGTGGTGTACGAAAACGGAAAGTGCTATGTGCTCATGGCCAGGGAAGGCAATGCGCTTCTCAATTCCTATGAGATTGTCCGCTACGACCACGTTGGGAAGCTGGATTATGTTCATACGGGGGTGCTCACCCTGCCGGAGGGCTACCCGGTTGTGGAGTAGCGCCCGTTGGCATGGCTGCGTTGCGGCCCGCTTTCCGGCGGCGCTTACAGGATTCAGGCATAGCTATTGACACAAGGAAGCCCACGGCCGGTGAGGAAGCCTGAATCGGCCGGGGCTTTGTGAAGGGCTGGAGATGCTAGGCGTACCGGCGGCTGATAGAAGAAAAACCATGAAAGCAACGGCGTGCCCCGGTTGATTGCAACGCCAGGGGCTCGTGCGCCCCGCCCGCCTGCGCTTTCCTCCCCTGAAGCTTCCAAAGGATACCTGGGATACCTGGGGCAGGCCCAGGGGCAAGCCGCTGCCGGGCCCTGCGGCGCGCGATGACGGCCTTCCCTTAATTTTTGCCGAGGTCGTCGTGCATGGAGGACGCGCCCATGCCCTCTATGTTCCAACTGATGATCTTGGGGATGAGGGCGTTGGTCAAGTCCCTGGCATCCTGGAGCGCGCGCTGTGCGATATCCGAAAACAGCCGCGCCGCCACGCCGCCGTCGTACCCGGAAGCGATGTAGGCCTCGTCCATTGCCGCCATGTTGGCAATCAGCTCTTTTTCCATGGCCCGCCAATGCATGCGGACGGGGTAGCCCCAGTTGGTACGGTCCAGGGAAGCCAGGGTGCTGAGCCAGCGGTAGACCGAATAGGCGCTGTTTTCATCGTAGGTGTTGCAATCATAGGTATACGCCGCAGGCGTGGAAGTCAAATTGCCGTACATCGGCAGAAACACGCTGAACTCGGAATTGGCCAGCGCCACCCAGGATACGGTGGGCAGCTTGGGCCGGTACCAGAACAGGTGCACCAAAAGGGCGCGGTTGATGCCGATGGGCCGCCACTGGTTGTGCTCGTTGGCATTGTAGAGGGTATCCTCGAAGCGGTACCGGGTCAGCTCCATGACGTCCTGCAGCTCAATGGGCCGATCGGGCGTAAAGAACAGCTCGTAGGTATGGGTAACGTCGTACCTTTGCGCCTGGGAGGGGACAAAGTACCGCTGTCCGGCCCAAACGCGGATTTGGCTGTAATCCCGGTGCGGCTGGCCGTAGGTCAGCGCGGCGTGGGGTTTTGCGTTCACCTCCACCAGGAAGCCGTTTTCCTGGGCAAGCTGCCAGAAGTCCGGCGAGGCAAGCACATTCTCGGTATCGTCAATATCCGCGCAGCCGATCATCGCGTCGTTGGCAATCACCGCCGCCTGATCGTCCGGCGCTCTCACGGCCAGCCAATGATGGCCGGAATAGATCTCCATATACCAGGCTTGCGTTTCATCGGCGATGATAACGCCGCAGCCCTCCGCGCTGCCGTGCTCCGTTACGATGGAGCCCAGGCGGGCGACGCCTTCCCGGGCCGTTTTCACATAGGGGATTACCAAAGTGGCAATGGATTCCTCCGATACCCCGTTTGGGACATAAGGGTCATACTGCAAAAGTTCCGGGCCGCCGTAGATGCTTTCCGTGGCGGAGATGGAGACGCCATGTTCGTTGAGCGCGCTTTCCGCCCACACGCCTACGCCCATGCTGGGGGCGGCGGGGGTCATCACATACTGGCAGCTTTCGGCGGGCAGTTCGAGGGTAAGGCCGTTATGCCGGCTGACAAACCGGTAGGGCTCGCTGAGGGTTTGCGCCGGCACGGTTACGATCTGCGTGGTTTCAAACCCTTCGCCGTCCACAGTCCGCCCGTAGATCAGCGAACCGTCCGCGCTGGCGTCCCGGCCCACAATGACCGTTGTGCATGCGCCTGCGGACAAAGGCGCCGCCAAGAATACAATCAACAAGAGGGCAGCCGGAATCCTCGTCATTGTGAAACACCTCTTTCATATTTCATAATATATGATGGATTCTCATGATTTTACCACTACGCGCAGCTCATGTCCATGCTGCGAATCGCATTGCCCGGCGCAGGACCGCCGGGCGCGTAAGGATAATGGGGAAGCGCGGAAAGAGAATTTGAAAGGGGCTTGACAAGCCGCTTTCCCGCATGTATAATAAAGTCACTGAAACGGTTAAGTGAATGT
Source organism: Candidatus Limiplasma sp. (assembly GCA_034927815.1). Taxonomy (GTDB): domain Bacteria; phylum Bacillota; class Clostridia; order Christensenellales; family Aristaeellaceae; genus Limiplasma. The sequence goes on along the minus strand of JAYFPK010000017.1, from coordinate 13,511 downwards.
GTGCCCTGGGATTTCCAGCAAAGCGGGAACGGAGGTGAGGGTGTGAAGCGCGTTGGCATCAAGGACGTAGCCAAGGAGGCGGGCGTTTCCACCACCACCGTGAGCTATGTGCTCAACCAGAAGGCCTCCGAGACCATCAGCGCCGAAACCACCGAGCGGGTGATGAGCGCTGTGGCGAAGCTCAACTATGTGCCCAATTTGAACGCCCGCAGCCTCAGCAGCCGGAAAACCAACCTGATCGGCGTGGTGATTCCCCAGACGGAGCCCGGGAAGGAATTCATGTTTTCCAATCCCTTCTACGGGGAACTGCTTTCCTCCGTGGAGTATACGGCCCGCAAGCACGGCTACCACCTGCTGCTTTCCGGCCCCCAGTCCGACCAGAGCTACAGCAGCATCGCCCGCAACCGGGGCGTGGACGGCATCATCATCGTGGGCTCCTATCCCACCCACAGCCTGGATGAGCTCCACCAGCTCTCCGTGCCCGTGGTGCTGGTGGATACCTATGTGAAGGACCCGGTGTTCCACACCATTGGAATCGACGACCGCCTGGGGGGTCAAATGGCCACCCAATACCTGATTCGGCAGGGGCACCGGCACATCGCCTTTGTGTCGGGCGCCGTCAGCGAGCAAGGGGTCATGCAAAAGCGCTTTTTGGGGTATATGGACGCGCTGAACGAGGCGGGGCTGCCCATGAGCGAGCAGCACCTGTACTTTGGCACGGTAGGGTTTGATTTTGCCCTCTCCGTAGCCGGGGAAATGGCGCGCCGGGGCAACGGGGAGACCGCCGCCTTCGCCGCGGCGGACATTCTGGGGGCGGGCCTTGTGAAGGGCTTGCGCAGGCTGGGCAAGCGCGTGCCGGAGGATTTCTCCATCGTGGGCTTTGACGACCTGGATATCGCCCGGGTATGCGATCCTTCCCTCACCACCATCCGGCAGGATATTTCCGCCAAAGGCCGCCACGCGGTCCAGCTTATTCTGGACGCGCTGGAGGGGCAAAAGGAAAAGCAGGAGCGCATTCTGCCCGTCAGCCTGGTGCTCCGGGATTCCGTTGGGCCGGTGGGATGACAACCATGGGTTATGGCAACTGAAACGTTTAGGCAAACGGAGGGCGAGGGGCATGATCAAGCATCTGGGGGAAGAGCCGGTCCCGTTCGAGGTTTCAGGCTTTGCCAGGGTCCCGGAGCTTCCCTTGGCGGGGGAAGCGGTGAAGGTGTATTGCCGCGTGGATGGCTTAGAAGCGGTCCCTTCCTTGGTTTTGCAAGCCGGGGGAGAGGAGCGGACGCTGGAGGCCCGGCAGGAAAGGGAGCGTTTCTTCTCCTTTGCCCTGGGCTCCTTTGACCGGCCCCAAAGCGTGGCCTACCGCATCCAGGCCGGGGAGGAACGCACGGCGCTGTACTCCTTTGAGGTGCTGCGGGAGGAAACCGTCACCGGGGCCCAAGGGTTATACCAGACCGGGGAGGGCCTGGAGATGGCCTTGGCCCAGGATTTGACGCTCACCCTGGCCCAGGATGGCGCCCTCACCTTGGAGCAAAAGCCCGCTGGCGGGGTTCCCTGCGCCCAGGGCCGTGTTCCGCTGGAGGGCGGTTTTGAGTGGACCGCCCAGGAGGGGGCTCTTTGGGAGCTGAAACGGTTAAGCGAACCGATGGTCACCGCTAAAAGATACCGCTTGCTTCGCAACGCCCAGGGCGTTGTGCGCAAGGTCACGCTGGAGATGTCCATGACCGCCAAGCGCTTTTTGGGAACCGGGGAGCGGTTTGACGCCGTGGACCAGTCCGGCCTGGGCAGCAATGGCCGCGTGGTGGAGAAGTTCACCCATCAAGGGGAACAGACCTATCTGCCCATCCCGTTTTTTCTGACGGAGCAAGGCTTTGGCTGGTATAGGCAGAGCGACATCCCCGTGGAGGTCCGCTTTGGGGACCCCGTGGTCCTCGCCCAGGAAACGGCGGGGGATCTCCTCACCCGGGATCGCCTGCTGCCGGGCGAGCCCAAGGAGGTTCTTGGGAATTTCCTGCGCCTGACGGGGGAGCCCGCGCTGCCGCCCCAATGGGCCTTTGGCCTTTGGATCAGCGCCCACGGCTGGCATTGCGACGGGGACGTGGAAGCGGCGCTTGAAGCCCTGAAGCGGTACGAATACCCCGCCAGCGTCATGGTGCTGGAGCAATGGAGCGATGAGCGCACCTTCTATCTCTGGCATCCGGAGCATTGGAGCGATCCCCAGGATACGGTGCGGCGGATTCGGGAGGCGGGGCTGCATTTGGTGCTGTGGCAGATTCCCGTAATCAAGCATGAGTGGGACGGGGCTCCGGGAGAGGCGCTGGAGGAGGATACCCGGGAGGCGGTCCGGCGGGGATACGTGGTGCGCAGCGGGGACGGAAGCCCTTACCGAATCACAGAACGGTGGTTTCACCACAGCCTTTTGCCGGACTTCACCAACCCCCAGGCGGTACGCTGGTGGTTTGGGAAGCGGAAGTACCTGCTGGACATGGGGGTGGAGGGCTTCAAGACCGACGGAGGAGAGTTCCTCTTTGAAAAAGCGGCGCGGCTGGCGGACGGCAGCCGCGGCCTCGCCGCCCACAACCGCTATCCGGGGCAATACGTAGGCGCGTACCATGACTTTCTGCGGGAAAATGGGGTGAAGGGCGTGACCTTCAGCCGGGCCGGGTACACCGGGGCCCAGGCCCAGCCCGTTCATTGGGCCGGGGATCAACAAAGCGAATGGAGCGAGTTCCAGGCGCAGCTGAGGGCGGGCCTTTCGGCGGGACTGTCCGGCATCCTGTTTTGGAGCTTTGACATCGGTGGCTTCGCGGGTCCTCTGCCCGAGGCGGAGCTGTACCTGCGGGCCACCGCCATGGGCTGTTTCAGCCCTATCATGCAATGGCATTCCGAGCCCAGGGCCGGTCAGTTTGCCGGAGGCATGGGGGAAGGGTACAACAATGAACGAAGCCCCTGGAACCTGGCGGAAAGGCTGAACGATCCCCAGGTGCTGGAAACCGCCTGCGCCTTCGCGCGGCTGCGGGAAAGCCTGCGCCCCTATCTCTGGAGGGAGGCCCAGGCCTGCGTCCGGGAATACCGCCCCATGATGGCGCACCTGTGCCTGGATTTCCCCCAGGAGGAGCGGGCCTGGAGGACTCATGACGAGTACATGCTGGGGCGGGAGCTGTTGGCGGCCCCCATGGTGCGGCCCGGAGAAACGGGACGGGCGGTCTATCTGCCCCAGGGCCAGTGGCGGAACTATTTCACCGGAGAAACCCATGCGGGCCCTTGCGAGGTGTGGGCGGAATGCCCCCTGGACAGGATTCCGGTGTTTCAAAAGGAGAGGACCCTATGAATGGCGTTGAGATCAAGCCCTGGCGGATTGCCCGTACGTCCGTAGTGGATGATTTCAGCGAGACGGTCTTTTTCCTGGGCAATGGAAGGCTTGGGGTTCGGGGCTTTGGCGGCTTTGGGAGCAAGGAGGCCCCCCAGGAGCATGCCGTCTTTCGGGCGGGTTTTTTCAGCGCCATCAAGCCCGGCATCACCGACATGGTACAGCTTCCCGACGTGCTGACCCTCCGCCCCCTGGGGGAGGAGCCTGACGCTCAGGTATACCAGGAGCTGGACATGCAAACCGGCGTGCTGACCCACACCTGGGAAACCCCCGGGGCCAGCCTTCGGATGGAGCGCACGGCCTGCATGGCGGACGAGGAGCTGCTGTTGCAAAGGCTCACCCTTACGGCCAAACGCGCAGGAGCCTATACCCTGGAGGCGGTGGCGGACGCCTTGGTGCGCAACCTGCCCGTGCATGACGACCAGACGGTGGCCGCCACGGAGCTGGTCCAGCTTCTGGAGCTGGAGGAGCTCACCCAGGAACGGATGAGGCTCCGCACCCTGGCGGAGCGCAGGCCGGTGACGCTGGCCTGGCGGCTGCTGTGGGACCGGGAGATGGAGCGGGAAAGCTGTATTCAGGGGGAGAGGGCCGCGACGGTCCTTAGGGTCTTTCTGCAAGCCGGGGAAAGCGTGACGGTGGAAAAGCAGGTCCGGATTTGGGTGGGGGAGGAGGGGCCCGCCACGCCTCCGGAAAATCCCTGGCAGGCCAGCGCCGAGGCCTGGGCCGCCCTGTGGCATGACTGCGATATTCAGGTGGAGGCGGAGGACCCGGAGTTACAGGGAGCCCTTCGCTACAACATCTTTCAGCTCTTGTGCAACAACGCCTCCGGGGACCGGCGGGTCTCCATCGGGGCCCGGGGCTTGACCCATGGCCGCTACAAGGGCAATACCTTCTGGGATACGGATATTTTCCTGCTGCCCTTCTACCTGTGGACCCGGCCCCAGGCGGCGAAAAACCTGCTGCTTTACCGTGTGGACCGCCTGCCCGACGCTCGGGCCCTGGCACAGAAGCAAAACCTGGAGGGTGCTCGCTTCCCCTGGATGTGCTCCGATACCGGAGAGGAGCAATGCGAGAGCTGGGACATCGGGCTTTGCGAGGTGCACATTACGGCGGACGTGGCCTATGCCCTCCAGCGGTATGGGGAGGTGACCGGGGACGAGGCCTTTGCCAGGGATCACGCCGCCGGGCTGTACCGGGAGACGGCCCGCTACTGGCTCTCCCGCCTGACCTATGAGCCCGGGGAGGACCGGTACAGCTCCTTCTTTGTCAAGGGGCCGGACGAGTACTGCGGCGCGGCCATCAACAACACCTACACCAACTACCTGGCCCGGAACAACCTTCGACTGGCTATCGCCCAGGGCGGCCTGGAGCCCTGGGAGCGGGAGCGGATGGAGGCGGCGCAGCAGCGCGTGACCCTTCTCTACGACCCCCGGCGGGAGCTGTTTTTGCAGGATGAAACCTTAAACCGCCTGCCGCCCTTTGGGAAAAACGAGGATTTGCCCTCCTACAAAAGCGTTTGTTTCGACCGGATGCAGCGCTACCGGGCCATCAAGCAGGCGGATTTGGTGCTGCTGATGACGCTCTTTCCCCAGGAGTTCACCCAGGGGCAAAAGCGCAACGTGTTTGAGGAGTACGAGCCCATCACCCTTCACGATTCCACCCTGAGCTTTGGGGTGCACGCCCAGCTGGCCATGCGCCTGGGGCTCTGGGACAAGGCCCGGGAGTACCTGCGCAAGGCCGTGTACCTGGACCTGCGGGACGTGATGGGGAACACGGGCCACGAGGGCATTCACATGGCAGCCCTGGGAGCGTCCTGGCAGGCCATTGTGTTTGGTGCGCTGGGGGTGTGGGCCCAGGAGGGCAAGCTGATAGTGGAGCCCAAGCTGCCCCCGGGGATTCACCGCATTGCGCTTCGCCTTTGCCACCGGGGCAAATGGTATTTTGTGGAGGCCACGGGGGAGAGGGCGTCCGTGCAAGAGGAGGGATGAAATGTATCTTCCGAAAAACGCGCAGAGGAGAACGGCCACAGCGGTGTTTCTGGCTCCGTCGCTGGTGGGGATGATCGTGTTCTGCCTTGTGCCCATCGCCACCTCCTTGGTGTACAGCCTCACCAATTACGATCTGCTGGCCGGTTCCATGGAGTTTGTGGGCCTGAAGAACTTTTCCCGCATCCTCTCCGGCAAGGAGTTTCCCCAGGTCCTGGGGCACACGCTGACCTACCTGGGCTTGTACCTGCCCTTCATCCTTTTGGCGTCCTTGGCCCAGGGGATGGTGCTGAACCAGGCCTTTAGGGGGCGGGGCGCATTCCGGGCGATCTTCTATACCCCCGTCATCACCTCCTGGGTGGCCGCCGCGGTGGTGTGGACCTGGGTGCTCAGCGGCAAGTACGGCCTGCTGAACCAGCTGCTGGCGCCCCTGGGCGTCACGGGCCCCTCCTGGCTCAGCAGCAAGGAGTGGGCCATGCCCGGCGTGGTGATCGCGGCCCTGTGGAAGGACACGGGCTACTATGCCCTCATGGTGCTGGCGGCCCTGAAATCAATTGATCCCGCCTACTACGAGGCCGCCTCCATCGACGGGGCCGGCAGCGGGCGCAAGTTCCTGAGCATCACCCGTCCTCTGCTGACCCCCACCCTGTTTTTGCTGCTGGTGATCAACGTACTCTACGGCTGGCAGGTCTTCGAGTCCGTGCTGAACATGACCGACGGAGGCCCTGGAGGCGCCACCACGGTGTTTGTGGAGCGGATCTTCAAATACGCCTTCAAACAGTACAAGATGGGCATGGCCTCGGCCTATTCCTGGATTTTGTTCGTAGTGATTTTCGCCTTTACCCTTGTGCAGTTCTGGATGCAAAAGAAGTGGGTGAACTACGATGCGTAAGCGTGAAAGAAGAATCCTGCGCTGGGCGGCCTTCTACCTGCTGCTGGGGGCAATGGCCCTGATCACGCTGCTGCCCTTCCTGTGGATGATCTCCTCCTCCTTCAAGGGCAGCGAGGCGATCCGCACCATTCCCATCCGCTGGATTCCCGAGCATCCCTCTTTGGAGGGCTATGGGAAGGTCTTCAACATGCAAGGCTTTTCCTTTGGGAGGGCCACCTTCAACAGCCTGTTTCTGGCAATCGTGTGCACGGCGGTGGAGGTGATGAGCGCGTGCATGGCGGCCTTCGTGTTTACCAAGCTGCCCTTCAAGGGCTCCGGGAAGGTGTTTGGCCTCTACCTTGCCACCATGATGATCCCCGGCACCATCACCATGGTACCCAACTACATCATCTTGCGGGTGCTGGGCCTGCTGGACAGCTATACGGGGCTGATTCTGCCCTCCCTTGCCAAGACCTTCGGCGTCTTTTTGATGCGCCAATCCATGCTGACCCTCAGCGACAGCTATCTGGAATCCGCTTTTTTGGACGGCGCGTCCCTGTACCGGGTGTTTTTCCGCATCGTGCTGCCCATGGTGATGCCCACGCTGGCTACCATGATTTTGCTGGCCTTCATGGGTAGCTGGAACAGCTACCTCTGGCCGCTGATCGTGCTCACCAGCACCCGGAAGCAGACCTTGCAAGTGGTGCTGGGCAACATGAACGGCATGTATAAGAACAACGAGCACGTTTTGATGGCGGGGGCGGTGCTGACCATTTTGCCGATCTTCGCGGTATACCTGCTCTCCCAGCGCAAGGTGGACAGCGGCATCGCGTTGGGCGGGCTGAAATAAGGAGCATAACGCGCTTGCGCGTTAGCAATAGAAAAGGAGGAATCCGTTTATGAAAAAACTCGTTTCGTTGGCTGTGGCGCTGGTGATGCTTCTCTCCCTGGCCGGCACCGCGCTGGCTGAGGAAGTCACGCTCACCTATGCGTGCTTCTCCGGCGCGGGAGCCCAAGAGGAGACGCTGGCCAAGATGATCCAGGTCTTTGAGAGCAAGAACCCCGGGGTCAAGGTGGACGTACAGCTCACCGGTTACAACGACTACTTCACCGCCCTGGCCACCAAGGTTGCGGGGGGCAACGCGCCGGACGTGTTCGAAATGAACATGGAAAACTACCTGTCCTATATGCTGCGGGGCGCCTGCGCCGACCTGAGCGAGATGGGCATCGCCAAGGAGAATTATTCCGAGGGCACGCTCTCCGCGGTGTCCAGCGACGGAAAGCTGTACGCGGTGCCCATGAGCTTCTCCACCTGCGTGCTGTTCTACAACAAGGCCCTCTTTGACCAGGCCGGCCTCGAGTACCCCACCAATGACTGGACCTGGGCAGACGCCCAGGCCGCCGCCGAGAAGATCAGGGCCCTGGGGGACGACATTTGGGGCTACTTCCAACCCATCACCTACAACGAGTTCTACAAGTCCGTGGCCGCCAACGGCGGAAGCCTGCTCAGCGGCGATTACAGCGCCTTCACCGTAAACTCCCCGGAAAACGCCGCGGTGCTGGAGGCCATGATCGCCCGGGTGCGCGGAGAGAACCACGTCATGCCCAACGCCGAGGAGATGGCCGGGCGCGGCGACTGGGACCTGTTTACCGAGGGCAAGCTGGGCATGCTCATCACGGGCATCTGGGGCTTTGCCACCTTCGCCGAAAAGTGCGCCTTTGATTGGGATATCGTGGTGGAGCCGGGCTTCAAGGAGAAGGCCACCTTCTTCTTTGCCAACGTGAACTGCATATCCCCCTCCAGCGAGAAAAAGGAGATCGCCGCCAAGTTCATCGACGCCATGGGCTCCGATCCCGACATCGTACAGCTTCGCCTGGACGCCAGCTGGGAGCTCCCCACCATCGCGGACCAGAGCAAGCTGGGCCAATACCTGGAGATCACGCCTCCCGCCAACCGGGCCGCCGTGTTCACCAGCATGGACTACGCCGTGGCGCCTCCCGCGCTGATCGAAGCCAGCGCCGCCGCGGAGATCATGGGCAATGTGCTGAGCACCCTGGAAACTTCGGACGTGAGCGCCCAGGAAGCCCTGGACGACATCCAGGCGCAGCTGGAAGAAGCGGATTTGCTGAAATAACCTGCCCTTGCCTTTACGATCGCGGGAGGAGCCTGGCGCTTCTCCCGCGAATTTCATTATGGAGTATCTCTGGAAGAGGGAAGAAGATGGAACGATATCAAGTAACCGGAAATGAATTTGTTTCTCTGCCCACCATCCGGGAAAGGGACGGCGCGGTGGAAGGGGTCACGTTCTTGTACATGGGCGCGAAGGGAATGCTGGAGATTCGCGGGGATGAAGCCCTGATCGCCCCGGAGTTCGCGGTGAACGGCCGCGCCCTGGCCCTGGAGCCCCGGTGGGAGAGGGAGCATTATTGGATTCCGCGCTTTTCCTGCCAGGGGGAAGGCGTCCAGGTGAAATGCACATACCTGACCCCCGTCGGGGAGCGGGGCTTTGGCATCCGCCTGTGGGCGAAGAACGCCGCCTCCAGCCCGACGCAGGTCCGCCTGGGCCTGCGGGGCCGCTGGGATAGGACGCTGCACGAGATCAACGAAACCACGGAGGTCCATGGGGGCCGCGAATGCCAGGAATCCGGCTGGAATCACCTGTTCCTGTGGACCCAGAAGGCTGGGCTGCCCCTGTTTGCCTTTGCGCCCATTGTTTCGGACCGCCAGCCCTTCAGCGAGATCGACCAGGGGGCCCGGTGGCGGTGCGAGGGCTTCGCATACGCAATTGAGAAGGAAATCACGCTGGCCCCCGGGGAAGAAACGGTGCTGGACGTGTTCTTTGGCATCGGGTATGAGCAAGTGGCCGCAGCCACCAGCGCCAAGGAGCTGCTCCGCCAGGGCTTTGACGCGGTGCGCCGCCGCACCGTGGACTGGCTGGCCGCCCGGGAGAAGCGGGGCGGCGATCCTCACTTGTTGGAGATGCTGAATACAAACCTGTTCTTTGCCTTCTTCTATGCCTCCGGGCGCACTGTGGACACCGAGGAATTGTGCCTGATGACCTCCCGCAGCCCCCGCTACTATGTGAGTGCGGCCTACTGGGACCGGGACAGCCTGCTGTGGGCCTTCCCCACGATTTTGGCCGTGGACGCGCCTTACGCCCGGGAGGTTCTGGAATATGTGTTCACCAGGCAGGCCAGGAACTTTGGCGTTCACAGCCGCTACATCGACGGCACGGTGTTGGAGCCGGGCTTTGAGCTGGATGAATTGTGCGCGCCGGTGATTGCGCTGGACCGCTATGGGAAGGCCACCGGGGATATGGATTTCGCCAAAGAGCCTTTTGTGCAAAGGGCCTTGGGCCATATTCTGCAAACTTTGGAGGGCAAGAAGCATCCCGAGGTGGAACTGTACGAGACCTTTTTGCAGCCCACGGACGATATGCGCAACTTCCCGTACCTGACCTATGATAACGCTTTGGTTTGCTACGCCTATTCCGCCCTGGCGGAGCTCATGGGCAGGCCGGAGCTGGAGGCCCGGGCCGGGGAGGTGCGCCGGGCGGTGTACGCCCATTGCGTGCGGGAGCAAAACGGCAAGCGCGTCTTTGCCTGGTCTGTGGATTTGAACGGACACTATGACATTTACGATGAGCCGCCGGGGAGCTTGCAGCTGCTGCCCCATTATGGATTCTGCGATTCCGGTGATCCGGTATGGCAGGACACGGTTGCCATGATACGGGACAAAAGCTATCCCCTGTCCTTTGCGGAATCGCCCATTGCGGAGATCGGCTGCAAGCACGCGCCCCATCCGTGGGTGCTGTCCATCTGCAACAGCCTTTTGAGCGGGCATGCCCAAAGCGCCCTGGAGCACCTGCGCCGCACCACCATGGATAATGGCATTGCCTGTGAAAGCGTCAACGAGCAGACGGGCGAGTGTGAAACAGGGGAGGCCTTTGCCACCTGCGCGGGATTTTTGGCCTATTCGCTGCTCAGCGCCCTCCCATGAAGCCAAAGCGGCAATGGCAGGGAAAGCCGCATCAAGTCCGGCCCGGTGGATACGGGGAGAGGGGAGCATCAGGGATGAAAGAAAAAACGCCGCTGCTTGTCAAGATGATCGTGAAAGGCCTGCTGGGGTTTTTGCTGCTGGGTCTGCCGATTTTTGCCGGGGCGGGCAGCTTCCGGGTGCCCAACGCCTGGCTGCTGATCCTTTCCCTTTTCATCCCCATGATGACCATGGGGATGGTGCTGCTGGTCAAATACCCTGAAACCCTGGAGAAGCGCTTGAAAGCCAAGGAAAGCCAGAAGGAGCAAAAGGGGTATATCGCCGTTATGGGCCTGCTGTTTTTGGCCTCCTTTGTGCTGGCGGGGCTGGATCACCGCTTTGGCTGGAGCAACATGCCCCTTTGGGGATCGCTGGCGGCCTTGGCCGTGATGCTGCTTGGCTACGGCCTGTTCTGCGCGGTGATCCTCCAAAACGCTTACGCCTCAAGGGTGGTGGAGATACAAAAGGATCAGGTGCTCATCAGCGGCGGGCTGTACGCCCTGGTCCGGCATCCCATGTATTTGGCCTGTTTGCTGCTTTTCTTGTCCATGCCCTTGGTGCTGGGCTCCTATGTGGCCTTGCTTCCCATGCTGATCTTCCCCGTGACGCTGGTGCTGCGGATCAAAAATGAGGAAGTGGTGCTTCTGGCCGGGCTGGAGGGATATGCGCAATACACCCGAAGGACGCGGTACCGGCTGATTCCTTATCTTTGGTAAGGAGCCCCACGGGATAGGCGCTGTTATTGGCGGGCATTGTATGGTATACTCTGGATTATGTACGGACTTTGCAAGGCTCCGGGGCAAGGAGCTTGCAGCGATGAAGAAAAAGGGGGATACCAATGAAAAAGCTCGTCAAAAACAATGTGTACTGGGTTGGGAAGATCGATTGGGAGTTGGAGTCCTTCCACGGCGCCGATTACTCGATCCATCACGGCTCCAGCCAAAACGCGTATTTGATCCAGGAAGAAAAGACGGTGCTGGTGGATACCGTATGGAGGCCCCATTCCAGCGAGTTTGTGGACCATCTGGCCGAAGAGGTGGACCTTGCTCAAATTGATTTCATCGTCATCAACCACGGCGAGGTGGACCACAGCGGCGCTTTGCCCGCTTTGATGGAGAGAATCCCCAACACGCCCATTTATTGCACGGCCAACGCCGTGAAGTCCCTGACGGGGCAATACCACCATCCGGAATGGAATTTTCACGTGGTGAAAACCGGGGATTCCGTGGACATCGGCAATGGCAAGCAGCTGGTGTTTGTGGAGATGAGGATGCTCCATTGGCCGGACAGCATGGCAACCTACATGACCGGGGACAACATCCTGTTTTCCAACGACGCCTTTGGCCAGCACTATGCCGTGGAGGAGCTGTTCAACGACAAGGCGGATACCTGCCTGTTATGGGCCGAGGCCCTGAAATACTACGCCAACATTCTCAACCCCTTCTCTCCTTTGGTGAAGAAGAAGGTGGAGGAAATCCAGGCGCTGAATTTGCCCATTGACATCATCGCCACCAGCCATGGCTCCATCTGGAGGGAGAATCCCTTGCAGATCGTGGAGGCGTACTACAAATGGGCCCAGGAGTACCAGGAGGACCAGATTACCATCGCCTACGATACCATGTGGGACGGGACGATGCAGCTGGCCCACCGGATCGGAATGGAAATCTCCCGCCTGTCCCCGGACACCAAGGTGAAGATTTTCAACATCTCCAAAACCGATAAGAACGATATCATGACGGAAGTTTTCAAGTCCAAGGCCATTGCGGTGGGCTCTCCCACCGTGGGGCAGAGCATCCTCTCCTCTGTGGGAGGCTGGCTGGAGTTCCTCAAAGAGCTGAAATTCAAGAACAAGACCGCCGCAGTGTTTGGCTGCTACGGCTGGAGCGGGGAATCCCCCAAGGTTCTTCGGGAAAGGCTGGAGGACGCCGGGTTCCAGGTAGTGGAACCGGAGATCCGCTGCAATTGGAATCCCCAGGAGGACGTCCTTGCCAAGGCGGCGGACATTGCCAAGGCCCTTTGCCGGTAGGGAAGTTTCCAAATTTGGCCAAGCTTAGGCTATGGCTTCGCAGAAGCTACCTTTTTCAAAAACAGCTCAATGGCCTGCTCCTCCGCGGCGATGTCCGCCCCCCGGCGGCCCAGCCGGTCGCATAGCCCCAGCAGCGCGATATCCTTAACGTCCACCGCCAAACGCATGGCGTGGATGTCTGCGAAGGGCAAGTCCTTCACCACGTATAAAATCTGCATATGCCAGCGTACCAGGGCCGCGACCTTGGAGAGGAAGGGCTCCGTTTCAAATTCGGCGAGAAAATCCCTGGTCATTTCCGCGCCCACCTTGTCATGGTCATAGGCGGTGATTTTTCCCTTTCGGATTTTAGTGGTCTCCGCTTTGCCGATATCGTGCAGCAACGCCGCCCACATGAACGTGCGGCTGTCGCTGGATTGCGCCTTTCGCTCCGCCGCCTGGTCCACCACCAGCAGCGTATGGTTCCAGACGCTTCCCTCGGGATGATGCTGGGGAGACTGCTCCACCTTCCGCAGCCGGGACAGCATCCTAAAGGGATGCTCCCTTTGGAAGAGCGGGTCGTCCAAGCGTTCCAAATACAAGGAGGGGCGCTGGTCGCTGAGCAGATGGGCATCTATTTCCTCAAACATTTCGCGTCCATGGTTCATGGCTGACCACCGCACACTCCTTTCCACAGGGGTTGAACCGCAAAACAACCTTGCCTGTTTTCCGCCTTGCCGCCGATGCCTTTTCAATAGGGTTTCCGGCGGGAAGGCTTTTATGCCGAAGGGCGAAATAGAGGATGCGCAAGGAAAGATTCTTCGTATGCTTTGGGATATACCAGGCACAATAATAAGGGTGCTTGATGAAGAAATTGGCATGTCCAACTGCCATTTTCATCCACTGGCGATGCGGGCCGGAAGGGGCGCCACAAGGGGAAAGGAGGCCGGGAGGCAGGATAACCCTGCGGTTCACGCATTCTTCCTATTGGAAGGAGCATTGCCGGTCTCCCCTGGCACAGCAAAAAATATCCTTTTAAAAAATGTTGCGAAAAAGAAAAAAAGATGTTGACAAGGGAGCGGAAGCATGGTAATCTAATCAGGCTCGCTTGAGAGCGACGAACCTTGAAAACGATATAGGAAAGAGACGCAAAGAACGACAGTCAATGATTTTGAGTGAATCGTGCTTGAGCGGAGGGGAGACGCGAAACGGAACCGGAGGAGAGATTTTCCGGGGAAGGGAAGCGGGGA
>JAYFPK010000002.1:0-185631 GCA_034927815.1 Candidatus Limiplasma sp. | reverse complement strand
CCCCGCTTTTGGTACCCTTCGCTTGATTTTTCCCCCGTCCGCAGGCAGCCCGGACAAAGGCGGGGCCAGGGAAAGCTCCCGACGGAGCCCCCGGCGCTCCCCTACCGCAAAAACGCCTCGATTGCCTGGATATTCTTCTTCAGGTTGGGCACCAGCACCATCATGCCGCTGACCACGTCGTCCTGGTAGCCGTTGTCCGTGGGAATCTGCATGCCGGACACCGTCATTTCCTTGTTTCCCATCACCAACGGCAGCAGCGAGATGACGTCCTGAAAGGTCATGTCGGTATCCAGGCTTTCCCAGACCTTTCCCGCCACTGCCAGCAGCCGGGGCAGCGGCAGGCTCTTCACCTGGGCCAGCATCCCCTCCAGCACCCTCCGCTGCCGGTCTGTGCGCATAAAATCACTGTCCAGCTTGCGGATGCGGCTAAAGCACAAGGCTTGCTTCCCGTTCAAAACCTGCTCCCCGGACTCGGTCACCAGCCCGTCGTCCCGGGGAAAGCCATAGTCCCGGTTATATCCCTTGAGCATGGTGTTCAGCGCGATCCGTTCCTTCTCGTTGAGGGTGATGGGAACCCCGCCAAGCTGGTCGATCACCGCCACCAGGTCCCCAAACTCAACGGCCACCGCGCCGTCCACGCTTACGCCAAAGTTGGCGCTCAAGGTCTCCCGCAAAAGCTCCGCCCCGCCGTAAAAATACGCGGCGTTGAGGCGGTTTTTTCCCTTACCCGGAATCTTCACATACAAATCCCGCAGGAAGGATACCAGCTTGATCTCCCCGGTCTTCGCGTTGAGCCGGGCCAAAATCATGGTGTCGCTCCGTCCGTTGTTGCCGCTTCCATGGGCGTCCACCCCGATCAGCAGCAAAGACAGCACGCCCTCCTCCTGGGTCTGGATGGGCAGCGCCGGTTCCGGCGACGGGGCCGGGGGTTCTTCGGATACAGGGGCGGAGTCCAAGGAGGCCTCCCCGGTGGAGGAGGACGGGGCCGCCTCCACAATCTCCCAGGGCTTGGCCGTGGGGGCCGCGATGATGGACCAAAGGGCGGACGGTTCCCCGGCCAGGGCCATCCCTCCCAGCATCAGCGCTGCCAAGGCGCACCCGCCTAAGGCCTTCCAACGTTTTGCCTTCACCCTGATTTCCTCCCGCGCCGAAAAATGAGCTCCCTATCCTCTATGCAACGGGGCTGCCCGCTCTTTTGTTTCCTTTGTCAAGGATTAACAGGAAAGATAGTCGTTATCGAACTGCACGATTACCTCGTAGCGAGGGTCCAGAGACTTGGCGTAAGCGCCCAGGGAGCGCAGCAGCGCCTCCTTGTCCGAATATCCCAGCGGCAAAACGCAGTCGAAAATCAGATTCACCTGCTGCTGGCCCGGCACCAGACGGAAATCGTGCAAGGTCAGCCGTTCATCCGTATGCCGCAAAAAGGCCTCCAGCTTCGCCTTCACCGTGTTGGATTCCTCATCGTCCGTGACAATGGGGTCCATATGGATGCAGATCACGATGTTCATCTCCCGGCCAATCTCCCTTTCGGCCTGATCGATGACCTCGTGAATCTCCACGATATTCCCCTGAGCGCTGACCTCGGCGTGCACCGAGGCGATGCACCGGCCCGGGCCGTAATCGTGGAGCACCAGATCGTGAACCCCTAAAATGCCCGGGAAGGCCAGGAGCATCTCCCGAATCCGCCTCACCTTTTCCGGGTCAGGCTTCTCCCCCAGCAGCAGCCCCACGGTGTCCTTGCACACATCATACCCCGCCTTGAGCACCACCAAAGCCACCAAAACGCCCATGATCCCATCCGTCCGCCAGCCAAAGGCGTATTGCAGCCCAACGCTCACCAGCACGCCGCCGGTAGCCAGCACATCGCTGAGGCTGTCCTTGGAGGCGGCCAGCAGCGTGGCGCTGTTGGCCTTTCTGCCCAGGGTGCGGTAAAAAAAGAAAAGCCACAGCTTTACCAAAACCGCGGCCACCAGCAGCCCCAGCACCGGCACGGACAGGGTCAATTCCTCGGGCCGGATCACGGCCTCCACGCCGCTTCTCAGCAGGCTGAAGCCCATCACCACGATGAGCGCCCCCACCCCCAGGGCCCCGATGTATTCCATGCGGCCATGGCCGAAGGGGTGCTCCCGGTCCATGGGTTTTTGCGCCAGGCGCATGCTCACCAGGGATACAATGCTGCCAAAGGCGTCGGACAGGTTGTTGGCAGCGTCCGCAATGATCGCCAAAGAACCCGTTGCCAGCCCCAGCAGCAGCTTGCCCAGGGCCAGCAGCAGGTTCAGCCCGATTCCCAGGCCGCTGCCCAAAGTGCCGTAGGCCTTGCGCACCTGGGGGTTCTCCACCTGTTCGGGATTTTTGATGAAGCGCCGAATCAGCCAGGCTGTCACAGGGGCACCTCCCATCCTTTTCCGCCTCACAGTATGTATGTCTGCCATTCCCATTATACCACAGCGGAAGGACGGCTCCAGTCTCCCTTTACCCTTGTAAGCCCCGGCTCTGCCGGTCCATGTCCTCCACCACGATGTCGTAGATCTCCCCCAGGCCGGCGCAGTATTCCAGCACCTTCCAGGGCTCGTTGGTGTGGAAATGGATTTTGATCAGCTCCTCATCCCCCACCGCCAGCAGGCAATCCCCGTCGAAATGGTCCACGAAATAGTCGCGGATGGCGTCCTCGCTGAGATTGGTTCCCTCGATCAGCATCTGGGTATCGTATCTGTATTCCTCCATGGTGTTTCTCCTTCTTTCATCCGATTCCTGGGGCAGGCCCGGGGCCACGCCTGTTCAACAGTATAGCGCGGGGGAAGCCTCCCCGCAAGCCTATTTATACCCTTGGGCCTGTGTAGCAGGAAGGTACGCTGGCTTGCCTGCCTTGATACCAGCCCAAAACCTCATTTCCGTGCCGTGATGCCCTTCCCCCCTGTTCCATCAAGCGCTTCTGGCGGCGCATAGCGCCGCCAGTGATGGGTACAGGGCATCACCCTGGCGGGGGACCGGGGGCAGCGCCCCCGGAAAACTCCTCCCTATGCCCGGATCAGGGCCTGATACTTTTCCGCACAGACCTTTTGCACCTTTTCCATGGCCTTTTGCACCTCGGCCTCGGTGAGGGTGCGGTCCGGGGCCCGGAAGGCCAGGGAGAAGGCCACGCTCTTCTTGTTCTCTCCCAGCTGCGCCCCCCGGTATACATCGAACATGGAAATGGACTCCAGCAGGTTTCCCGCCGCCTTCTCCATCTCATGCATCAGGGGACCCACCGCCACGGCTTCCTCCATAACCAAAGCCAAGTCCCGGGTCATGCCGGGGAAGCGGGGCAGGGGCTTCATCTCCCCCATGGGGCTGGCGTCGGCCAAAATCCGCTCCAGGTCCACCTCGGCCATCACAGCCCGGCCCTTCATGTCAAAGGCCTGGGCCACGGCGGGGTGAACCTCCCCCAGTTGGGCATAGACCACGTTGCCCCGAACCAGCCGGGCGCAGCGGCCTGGGTGATAGTAGCTGTCCCCGCCGGGCTGCACCCGGCACTGGATGCCGGCGCTGCGCAGCACCGCCTCCACAGCGGAGCGAAGGGTGTAGAAATCCACCTCCGGGCCGTAGCTGCCCAGGCAGAGTTGCTGCCGCTCCGTGGGCAGTCCCTCCGCGGTGGGGTGATGGTGGTCAAAGACGGTAGCCATTTCGTAGAGGCTGGCCTTCTCCGTGGAATGGTTCATGTTAAAGGCCAAGGTTTTGAGCATATCCGGGGCCAGGCTGGGCCGCATCACCGCCGTGTCCTCCCCCAAGGGATTGCGGATAGGCATGGGCCGCATGCGCAGATCCTCCTGGGGCAGGCCCAGCTTGGCGATCTCCTTTAAGCTCTGGAAGCTATAATTCATGATCTCGTAGTATCCGTTGCCCCCCAAAATCCCTGCCACGCGGTTTTTCAGGCGCATCATGGGGTTCACGCCGCCCTGGGTAGTGGTTCCCACCAGCGGGGTAGCGCCGATGTGCTCATAGCCGTACAGGCGCAGGACTTCCTCGCACAGGTCGGCCTCCCCGTCCAGGTCTCCCCGGAAGGGGGGCACCGTGGCGGTGATGGCGTCCCCGGCCAGCTCCACCCCGAAGCCGAGCCGCTCCAGAAGATCCTTCATGGCCTGGGGGGGAATCTCCACCCCGGCCCGCTCCTGGATGCGCTTTACGCTGGCCTGGATCACCTGGGGGGCCTTGGGGGCGGGGTACAGGTCGATGACCCCGCCGACCACGTCCCCTGCGTCCAGCAGGTTCACCAGCATGCAAGCCCGCTGGAGGGCCTCCAGGGCGGTGTGGGCCGCCACGCCCCGCTCAAAGCGGCCGCTGCTCTCGGTGCGCATGCCCAGGGCCCGGCTGGTCAGGCGGATGGCGGTGCGGTCAAAACTGGCGCATTCGAACATCACGGCCTTGGTGCTCTCGGTGATTTCGCTCTCCTGGCCTCCCATGATCCCCGCCAGGCCCGTGGCCCCGTCCCGGTCACAGATCACCAGGTCCTCTGGACGAAGCTGCCGCTGGATTTCATCCAAGGTGGTGAGGGTCTCCCCGGCATGGGCCCGGCGCACGATGATCTGCTTGCCCCGGACCTGGTCCAGGTCAAAGGCGTGCATGGGATGCCCATGCTCCAGCATCACATAGTTGGTGATGTCCACGATGTTGTTGATGGAGCGCAGCCCCGCGCTGTGGAGATATTTGCGCAGCCACAGAGGCGAGGGGCCGATGCGCACATTGCGGATCACCCGGGCGCAGTAACGGGGGCACAGTTCGCTGTCCTCCACCCGCACGTCCACCTCCTGGCGGATGTCCCCCCCCGCCTCCTTCACCTCAATGGCGGGCAGGCGCAGCCGGGTCCCCAAGGTGGCGGCGGTTTCCCGGGCGATGCCCAAGGCGCAGAGGCAATCGGGCCGGTTGGCCAGAATCTCAAAATCCACGGACACATCGTCCAGGCCCAAAATAGGCCGTACATCGCTGCCCAGGGGGTGCTCCTCCTGAAACAGCAGCAGCCCTTCGTCCCCCACGCTGGGGTAGAGCTCCTGGGGCACCTTCAGCTCCGTGGCGGAGCAGAGCATCCCCTCGCTGACGATGCCCCGAAGCTTGCCCTTTTTGATCTTCAGGCCCCCGGGAAGCCGCGCCCCATCCAGGGCTACAGGCACCAGGCATCCCGCCGCCACGTTGGGCGCGCCGCAGACGATCTGCAAGGGGGCCTCCTGGCCCACGTCCACGCTGCACAGGTGCAGGTGGTCGCTGCCCTCCACCTTTTCGCAGGTGAGCACCCGGCCCACCACCACGTTTTCAATCTCGGCCCCCAAATCCTCCAGGCCCTCCACCCCTGTGCCGGACATGACCATCTTCCGGGCGTAGTCCTGGGGAGCCAGGGGAATATCCACATACTCCTTGAGCATGGCAAGCGATAATTTCATGGTCTTCCTCTCCTTCCTCGCTGGGGACGTTCCTTAGCGCAGCTGGGACAGCAGGCGAACGTCGCCCTCGTAGAGCAGCCGCATATCCCGGATGCCGTAGCGCTGCATGGCGATGCGCTCCAGGCCGATGCCAAAGGCGAAGCCGCTGTACTTGCCGCTGTCGATGCCGCACATCTCCAGCACCTTGGGGTTCACCATGCCGCTGCCCAGCACCTCGATCCAGCCCGTGCCCTTGCAGATGCGGCAGCCCTTGCCCCGGCAGGCCACGCAGGTCAGGTCCACCTCGGCGCTGGGCTCGGTGAAGGGGAAGAAGCTGGGGCGAAAGCGTGTGGTGATGTCCTCCCCATAGAGCTTCTTGGCAAAGGCCTCCAAGGTGCCCCGCAGGTTCGCCATGGTCACGTGCTCATCCACCACCAGGCCCTCCATCTGGTGAAACACCGGGCTGTGGGTGGCGTCCACCTCGTCGGCCCGGTACACCCGGCCGGGGCAGATGATGCGGATGGGGGGCTTGCGGGTGAGCATGGCCCGGGCCTGCATGGGGCTGGTATGGGTGCGCAGCACGATGTTGTCGTCCATGTAGAAGGTGTCCTGGGCGTCCCGGGCGGGATGGTTCTTGGGGAGGTTCATGAGCTCGAAGTTGTAGTGGTCCAGCTCCACCTCCGGGCCCTCCATCACCTCAAAGCCCAGCCCTGTGAAGCACTCCACCAGCTCGTTCATCACCAGGGTGATGGGGTGGGCGCTGCCCAAGGGCAAAGCGGGCCTGGGCTCGGTGACGTCGATGGCCTCCCTGAGAAGCTTCTCCTCCCGCTCCTTGGCTTGCAGCCGCAGGGCCGCCTCGTCCAGCCGCTGGGTCACCCATTCCCGGGCCTGGTTGATCTGCGCCCCCACCGCGGGCCGCTCCTCTGGGGTGAGGCTGCCCAGGGTCTTCATGAGGGCTGTGATTTCGCCCTTTTTGCCCAGCAGCTTCAGGCGCAGCGCCTCCACTGCGGCCGTGCTTTCCAGGCCGGGGAGCTGGCTTGTTACCTGATCTTGCATTTCCTGTAGGGTTTGCGCAATGGTCATAAGGGATTCCTCCTTTTGAGGTCATGTTTGCACCGGGGCCGCTTCCCATGAAAAAAGCCCTCGCCCCGTCCTGGGGCGAAGGCATTGCTCCGCTGTACCACCCAAATTCCGCACAGGCGGGGATGTTCCGGGGCCTTCCGCCCTCTCGCCGATGCGCTCTACCCCGATATCGGAGGGGAACCGCCGCTTCCTACCGGCGCTGGGGCGCTTGGCTCTTTTGGAAAGCTCTTGCGCCGCCGCTTTGAGAAGCGATGCTCGGAAGCGAATTTCCCGTAACCCCTGTGGCGGCTTCCAGCCCGCTGATCGCGTGCCGCCTTCTCTTGCCGGGGGCTATTGCCGGGCGTTGGTCTTCGTCATCGCAGGCCTTTTGGCCTATGCTTCGGAGCATGCCTCCGAATTGCATGCATTATAGCATGCCCGCCCAAGGATTGCAAGGCGGAGGCCTCCGACTTTTTTCGCTGTTTTATG
Organism: Candidatus Limiplasma sp.; assembly: GCA_034927815.1. GTDB lineage: Bacteria > Bacillota > Clostridia > Christensenellales > Aristaeellaceae > Limiplasma. The sequence continues at coordinate 178,690 of JAYFPK010000002.1, read as the reverse complement.
GCTTTTCTCGATATTTTCTCCATATTTTCGCCATGATTTCTCCATCCATTCCGATACATCTCTATCCCTTACCTCCGGTCGATTCTCGCTTTTCTTGACAAACGATCTAAAATGTAGTATAATATCAGTATAAATAACAACTTTTTATATGATAAAAGTTGTCTGTTTAGTAAGAAAGGAGTATAGGGTGATTGAATTCAAAAGGGTTACAAAAAAATATGGAAAGGAGACTGTTGTCAGCGATATTTCGTTTACCATTGACAAGGGGAGCCTGGTTGTCCTGATCGGTCCCAGCGGATGCGGAAAAACCACGCTTTTGAAGATGATCAACCGGTTGATCGCCCCCACCTCGGGGGATATTCTCATTAACAATGAGAGTATTTTCGACCAGGATGAAATTCAGCTGCGGCGCAACATCGGCTATGTTATCCAGCAAACGGGATTGTTCCCGCATATGACGGTGCGGGAAAACATCGAAATCATTCCGCGTCTGCAAAAAAAGCAGAAAGAAAACATCGTACGAAAAAGCATCGAACTCATGAGCATGATTGGCCTGGACCCCGATGTCTACCTGGACCGCTATCCCTTCCAGCTCTCGGGGGGACAGCAGCAGCGCATCGGCGTAGCCCGGGCCTTTGCTTGTGATCCCGAGGTCATCCTGATGGACGAACCGTTTTCGGCCCTGGACCCCATTACCCGGCTGCAGCTTCAGGACGAACTGGCGGATCTGCAAGGCAAGCTGCACAAGACCATTGTGTTTGTGACCCACGATATGGACGAAGCGGTGAAAATCGCGGACAAGATCTGCCTCATCCACGAGGGAGCCATTGCGCAGTATGACACGGTGGAGGATATGATGAAAAGCCCGGCCACCGATTATGTGGCCGAGTTTATCGGCAAAAACAGAATCTGGTCCTCCCCCGAGTTTATCCGCGCCCAGGACATCATGATCAACGATCCGGTATGCGCCTCTCCCGACGTTACCATCATGCGCTGCATCGAAAGAATGCGCAAGCTCAAGGTGGACAGCCTGATGATCACCGACAAGGAAAACAGGCTTTTGGGGATCGTGCTGGCCAAGAACCTGCAGCCCATTCAGGACAAAAGCCAGCCCGTGGGCCAGGTGATGGAGAAGGAATACCAAACGGTAGCCCCCGATGTGAGCATCCTTTCCATCCTGGAGATCATCAACGGGGGAAGCATGTCGTCCATTCCCGTGGTGGATGAAGCAATGGGGTTAAAGGGCCTGATTACCAAAACCAGCCTTTTGACAACCCTGAGCCAGCAATACTCCGAGGGAACGGAGGTGGCGCAATGAACCTGTTTTCCTATATGTCCCAGCAGAGCGGCGAGATTGCGACCAGGGGCTTTCAGCATATACAGATCACGCTGTTCGCCATTGGAATCGCCATTGTGGTGGGGGTCCCGCTGGGCATTTTCATCAGCTACCTAAAGCCTTTGCGAAAGCCCGTCCTTGGCTTTGCCAACGTGGTGCAGGCCATTCCCAGCATTGCGATCCTCGGGTTTCTCGTGCCCATTCTGGGCATTGGGGAAAGGCCGGCGATCTTCATGGTGGTGCTGTATTCCCTGCTGCCCATCATCAAAAACACCGCCACCGGCCTTTTGAACATCAATGAGGAAATGCTGGAGGCCGCCAAGGGCATCGGCATGACAAGGTTCCAGGTGTTGGTGAAGGTGAGGCTTCCCCTGGCGCTGCCGGTGATTATGGCGGGGGTCCGCATATCCGCCGTTACCTCTGTGGGCCTTGTGACCATCGCCGCCTTTATCGGCGCGGGGGGATTGGGCTACCTGATCTATTCCGGGATTCGGACCGTGAATACCAACCTGGTCCTTGCCGGGGCGATCCCGGCCTGTATTCTGGCACTGATGGTGGACTGGCTGGGAGCGGCGATCGAGAAGCTGGTGACTCCCGCATGTTTCAAACAGAGCAACTAGACAATATATGGAGGTCGAGATGAAAAAAGTTTTGATTCTGATGCTGGTACTGGTTCTTGGCTTGGGCCTGCTGTCTGGCTGCGCCAAAAGCGACAAAAAAATTGTTGTGGGCGCGAAGGACTATACCGAGCAGGATGTACTGGGCAACATCCTGAGCGTGCTGCTGGAGAAAAACACGGATTTCAAAGTGGAATACAAGCATGAAATGTCCTCCAACGTCATCTTTGCCGCCGTGCAAAGCGGCGATGTGGACGTATACGTCGACTATACCGGAACGATTTATGGCAGTTATCTGACCTATTCGGACATGAAGAGCGCCGACGAGGTGTATAACATTTCGGTGAAGGAAATGTCCGAGAAATACAAACTTCGAGTCTTGGAGCCGCTGGGCTTTAACAATACGTATTGCCTTGCCGTAAGGCCGGACACCGCGGCGCAATACAACCTCAAAACCTATTCCGATCTGGCAAAGGTTTCTTCGGACTTCATCTTTGGGGGCGGGTTTGAAATCCTCAACCGCAATGACGGCATCCCCAACTTGAAAAAGGCGTACGGCATGGAGTTCAAAGAGGAAAAGGCTGTGGAGGGTGTGCTGCGCTATTCGGCGCTGGCGAACAACGAGACCCAGATTACCGAAGCCTTCTCCACAGACGGCATGCTGCTGGAGTATGACCTTGTGGTGCTGGAGGACGACAAGAGCTTCTTCCCCCCTTACCACGCTGTTCCGGTGATCCGGGAGGACACAGCCCAAAAGCATCCGGAAATTCTCACGGAGCTTGCCAAGCTGACGGACTTCATCAGCGACGACGCCATGCGGGAACTCAATTACAAGGTGGACGTGCTGAAACAAAACCCCAAGGATGTGGCAACGGAGTTTTTGAAGTCCTCGGGCTTGATCCAGTAACCCCGGCCTTTGCCGGAGGAAAGCGCTGTGCTTGCTTCCGGTTCGGCCAGCGGCAAAGATTTCTATCCCCATTCTTGGCGGCGCTTTGCGCCGCCAAGAATGGTTTCAGGGTACCGCCAGGGACTCGGCTATCAGACTACGCGTAAGGTGTAAGAGGAGCATTCCATTTACCCTTCTGTCCTTCCTCCACGGTTGTCCCATACTGCCTTGCGCATTCAAAAGTTTCCTTGCATGTGGACAGGTTTCAAAGCAAGGCTGCCGTCTTTTCTAAGTCGCGGCAACAATAGTTAACGATACGACGCTGCTCCCAGGGGGGTTCCAGGGCACCGGCGGGAAGCGTGGGTCCAGTGGCACCGCCAGTGAGCGTGGGCCCAGTGGGCCTTTGCCAAAGGCAAAAGCGAACGGCAGGTGGGGCTTGAGGCGAGCAGCCGAACGATCGTGAAGGCTGCGACGACCGAAAGGCCGGATCATAGCCCGAAGGGCTGGCGACCCGCAGTGGGAAATTTTGCAAGTGGTGGATGCGGCAGCGCCCGCCGGGACGATAAAACTGAACCCTGAGGCGAGCGGTCAAGCGGTAATGAAGGCCGCGACGATTGATCTGAACCGTACCCCCACAGGGTGTAGCCCTGGGGCGGGCGAAAGAGAAATCGGAAATCCCCCCGGCCCCTAACGTTTTCGTTTCCTTCAGCAAAGGATGAAAGTATCCTGAGCGCCGCGATACAAGCTACAAATCGCACCCAAAGAGAAATGTAGGTTAAATGACGCGGCCCTGGAAATCATACGCAAAAGCGGACCCCCCTTTCGGGAGCGTCCGCTTCACGGTCTTTTACGCAAGGACAAGCAAACCAGCGCGGTCGTAAGCCGAGTTCTGTCGTTGAACGATCATCTATCTAGGCCGCGTGTCGCCACGCGGCTCCAGCGATCTCTTTGAGGCACGGCGGGCAACCGTATCGCCTCGTTCGGATCTTGCATCAGGTGGGGTTTACAGCGCCTGCTTGTTACCAAGCCGCGGGTGAGCTCTTACCTCGCCTTTCCATCCTTGCCCCGGTCTGTCCGCACCGCCACAAGTGGCGTGACGGCCTGTCCAGGGCGGTTTCTTTCTGTTGCACTTTCCTTGGAGTCGCCTCCACCGGTCGTTAACCGGCACCCTGCCCTGCGATGCTCGGACTTTCCTCATGGCCGAAGCCACGCGATCGTTTGGCCGCCTGGTTTGCGCAGGTAGCGTATCACGAAGCCATTGGCTTGTCAAGAGCGTTCAACGCTAGAAATGAAATCCATCCCGCACTTCGCCCGGCTTACTGGATACAGGTGAGGGTTTGGGCGTTGCCATAGCTGGACCAGGGGGAACTCAAGCTGTCGTCCAGCTCTACCCTCCCATCGACGTTCATGTCGTAGCCGGGCTCCAAAGAGTTTCCATCCATCCCCACCCCGCAGGAATGAATGCCCAAGATCAGCAGGCAGGCCGCCCTTCTGACCACCGTGTTCCCCCGTTGTCCTCACAGGCGGTATGTATGCGTTTTGTCAGTGCGTCAGTGTCAGCGTTTCCGCGTCACCGTAGCTGCTCCACACGCAGATCAGCTTGTCGCCGCTCACCGTGCGTTCTTCGACGTTCATATAGTAACCGGGCACGAGTTGGTTACGCTCATAGCCAATCCAGCAAGGGCGAATCTCGGTGATGACGGCGTATGTGGCGTAACGGGTATACGGCTCGCTGCCGGAGTCCGAAAGCTGCACGTCCTGTGCATGCGGATTGCCCAGCCACCAGCTGGAGGCCAGATGGGCGATCATTTCCTGCCATGTGTACGCCGGCAAGGGTAGCGCTTCGGCCGATTCAACCGTTGGCGATCCCCACAACTGGAACATGCGCACCTCGCCGTCGTCGCTCACAATCGCGCGAAACTCGCTGCTCGCGCCCATGAGGTCTTTCCCCTCCATCCAGCTATATTGATGCATCACCGGCAGGCCGTACAGCTCGAACATGCCGTTCACCATCGTCAGACCCGGCTGGGTATACTTTGTTTTCCGCGCGTTTTCTCGGAAGCTCTCGATGACCCTTTCGCGCAGCGCGTCCCCGTGGGAGTACTCCGCCAGCGCATCCTCCGGCAGGCAGTGCGCCTCATCGTAGCGGTTGGCATGCAGCAAAGGCTCGTATGCCGCCGCGCCGAGCTGCGTCAGCAGCGCCCTCGCGGCCTCTTTCGCCTGCGCATAGGTTTCCGCGCAGGCGGGATCGTCGGTGCGCGACGCGTCCAGCAGCAAGTGATTCGAAAAACCCGAAGGCTCGGCGTTCATCGGCCACAGCGAGTAGCTCACCTGAAACTCGTTCGCATTCGACCACTGGTGCAGCTCCCCCGCCTTCGTTTTCTGGCCGACAGCCTTCATCGCGGCTTCCAGCTCCTTCTTGCCGACAGGCCTGTAGGCGACGTGCAGCCTGCGCGCCTGCTCGGCGGGGAATGCCTCGGGAATTGAGCAGTCGATTCGCACTTCTCCTTGAATGTACGGGCTTTCCGGCATATGAATCACTCCGGCGATTCGCCCGTTTTCCTCCCGCACGTCACTCAAATCAACATCCTCCACAGCACACCAAGCCACATCGTTGATGGGCCGCGGCCGCGCCAGCGCGGAACCGGTCAGACCCACGCACAGCGCCAATGCCAGCAAAATCGAGATGCCTCGCTTCATTTTCCTTCCTCCTTTTTCATGGGGGGCAGCGTGGCCGTGAGCGTGGCCTGCTCCCTGACGTCCGTACCCACCACCTGGCTTTTCAGGGTGATCGTCAGCTCCCCGCCCTGGGTCATGTCCCCGGCGTCCCCTTGCAGCAGCAGCGTTTCCCCCTGCTCCTCCTGAACCCAGTCCCAGGCTGAGGAAACCGGCTCGCCATTCAGGCGCATGCGGGGCAGCTCCATCCTGATGGCCTGCCGCCCCGCCAGCCACTCCTCAAGGGGCAAAATTTCGCCCTTCCACCAAATCTTATCAAAGCTCTCCCCGTCCGTCCCCACGTCCGTTTCCATATAGAAGGCGTATTCTCCCTTGGGCCGCACATGCACGGAGAGGGAAAGTTCCTTCCCGTCCCAGTACGCGTCCCGAACCGTTACGTCCAGCAGCTCGCTGTCGCAGCTTTGGGCGGTGGGCTGCGCCACATTTTCTTCCAAGGCCTTGTCTCCGCTCCAAATCCGCGTGTTCAAAAAATGCAGTACCCCCACCCGCTCCAGGGCCAAAGCCGCGCCGCACAGCAGCACCACGCAGGCCGCCAGCACCGCCACCCTCCGGCGGATCCTATGAGGGGCGCCGGGAGCGTGCTGCAGCTCGTAGAGCCTTTGCTCCACCCGCAGGCGAAAGCCATCCGGGGTAGGCTCGAAGGGATCCTTCAAAGGCTTCATTTCAGTCCATCCTCCTTTTCCAGTTGGAGCCTGAGCTCCTTGCGCCCCTGATGCAGCCGGGACTTCACCGTGCCCAAAGGCAGGCGCAAGGTATGCGCCACGTCCTCCAGGGCAAAGCCCTCCAGATAGTGCAGCAGCAAGGGCATCCTCAGCTTTTCCGGCAGAGCGGAAAGCTCGTCTTTCAGGTCCGGGGCAGGCGCGGGGGACAGCGGCGGCTGCACCTCTTCCACCAGCGTCATCCGCTTTCTGCGCCGCCCCAGGTTATGGCATTCATTGATTACAATACGCGTGAGCCACGGGCGGAAGCGTTCTTCCGAAACGGTCCCGCGCTTTGCCCAGGCCTTGGTAAGGGCCTCCTGCACCGCGTCGGCGCATTCCTCCCAGGCGGGCAGATAGCTCCGCGCCACGCGGTACAGGGTTCTCTCCATGGCTCGGACCTCCTGAATGAAGGTTTCCGCCTCCACCATGCGTACACCCTCCCCTTCCTTTGTATTGGCAGGTTGTGGCCACATCCTCCACGCTTTACTAACGCGGGAGAAGGGCAAAAGGTTCACCGTTGAAGAAATTTTTGGGTTTTGGTGTTGATTTGTTGTTAGGGGAAGAAAACCATTTTCTTGAGAGGATTCAGGGTTTTTTGTTATGGTCCCTAGAGTGCTTTCTTTCGTTTCTCAACAAGAAACAAGTATGTCAGGGGGGCCGGGGGAGTTCCGGTTTCTCTTTCGCCCTCCCCAGGGCTACGTCCTGTGGCGGTACGGTTCAGATCAATCGTCGCGGTCTTCCCTACCGTTTGACCGCTCGTTTATCTTCCCACTTCGGGTTGCTAGCCCTTCGGGCTATGATCCGGCCTTTCGGTCGCCGCGGATTCAGCTTTATCGCCGCGGCTTAAAAAGTCACCATCTTAAAACACATCCATAAGACATAAATTCTTCTTACCGATGCACAGGAGAACACGGCATCGTCATGGAGCGGGAACAAAAAGGCCCGTAGCGCTCCCTTTTTCCCGGTCCTCTCTGCGCCATCTCCACTCCCCGCAAACCCGGCCGCCGCATTGACAAAACCTTCTAAAGCGCTTATGATAAAGAATACACGACCTATCCCAGCGCCTTGGAAAGGAGCCCGCCATGCAAGCCGCCACCGCCGCCAACCCACGAAAGCGCATCGTCCTGTTAGTTGTCAGCTTGGCCTTGGCGCTGGCCGCCGTATTGCTTTTCCCGCCCCTGGCGGTGCCCATGTCCTTTCTGATGCCTTTGGTGGCGTGCCCTGTGCAATTCTCCCTGGGGCTATGGCACTCGTTGCTCCTGCCTCTGGCGCCCTGCCTGGGGGCGGTGCTCACCGGGATGGACCTGCCCCTGAGCTTGCTTCTTTTGCCTTCCTCTTACTTCTGCCTGCTGCTGACCCAGTGGGCTTCCCGGCGCAAATTCTCCTTCACCTCCGTGGCGGCCATGCTCGCCGGGCTTATGCTGTTGGCCCAGACCCTGTGGTGGGGCCGGGTGATGATGCTCCTGGGCGGAGATCTATTCGCCGGGCTGGCGGAGCGGACCGTGGGAACCCTCTCCGTGCTGCCCAATTCCAACAGCCTATTGTACAGCCTGGTTCAAATGGGCTTTTTGGAGCTTCCGGCGCGCTTTCAGCAAAGCGCCGGCCTCCGCCTGGGCAGCCTGGTGGTTTTGAATCCCGCCCTCCGCACGGAGCTGCTCAACGCCTTGCGCTTTCAGCTCCATGGGTTGCTCAAGGCGGGCATCCCCTCGCTGTTGGTGCAAAGCAGCCTCATCATCGGCCTGTTCACAGCGCTGCGCACCACCAAGGAAATCAGCAAACGGACGGCCTCCTCCTCCTCCCCTTTGCCCCAGCAGGAGGATCAAGCGCCCACGCAGGAGCCCGTCCCCTATCCCCTGTTTCGCATCTTCCGCCTGCCTAGCGCCTACCGGGGATACCTTTTCTTTCTGGCCCTCATGTCCTTGGTCCTGGCCCTATCCCCGGGGGACGTACCCGCTTTGATGAGCACCCTGGCCATGGTGGCCTTTGTCACCGTCTACCGCCTGCTGGGGGCTTCGGCGCTGGTGTTTTTTCTTTGCCGCCGCAACCCGGCCCGCAGTTTTTGGGCCGGGTTCCTGGCCTGCGCGCTGTATGTGAGCTTCCCAACCCTATTGTTCGTGCTGGGCCTGGCCGATCAATTCATGGACCTGCGTACCGTCATACTTCATCATCAAGAGGAGGATTAAGCCATGAAAGTCATTCTGCTGTGCGACGTTAAGGGAACCGGCAAGAAAAGTGAAATTCTCAATGTATCCGACGGCTTTGCCCGCAACTACCTATTCCCCCGAAAATGGGCCATGGAGGCCACCCCCGCCGCCGTGAAGGAAGTGGAGCGCAAGCATGCCCTGGAGGCCAAGCTGGAGCAGGAGCGCCGGGAGGCCGCCCTGGAGAAGGCCGCCGCCCTGCGGGGAAAGGTCATCCACATCACCGCCAAGGGCGGCGAGAAGGGCCGCCTGTACGGCAGCATCACCAGCCAGGAGATTGCCGACGCCTTGAAGGAGCAGCACGGCATTGAGGTGGATAAGCGCAAAATCGAATGCGATCCCATCCGCCAGGCTGGGGACGTGGAAATCTCCGTATGGGTGTACAGCGGCATCACCACCCCCATGACCGTCCACGTGGAAGCTGTGGCGAAGTAACGGGAATCGTCCGGGACTGCTCCCTAAGGCTTCCACCGGGGCTTGCCCCGGACCCTTCTTTGGCCAGGCGCCATCCGGCCAAAGGGGAAGCAAAAATGGCCTGAAAACGTGTTTGGAGCTTGCCACAGGCTCCCCATTACCCCGCAGCAAGGAGGAACCGCCATGGAAGGACAGGAGCTGCTTCGCGCCCTGCCGCCCAACAGCATCGACGCAGAGCGTTCCGTGCTGGGGGCTATGCTTCAGGACGTCGCCTCCGCCACTCTGGCCTTTGAAACCCTTTCCCCCGGTGATTTTTACTCCCCTGAGCACAAGGAAATCTTCGACGCCATGAAAACCTTGCACATCGCGGGCTCTCCCATCGATGTGATGACTGTGGGCAACGAGCTTTCCCGCCGGGGGACCCTGGACGGGGTGGGGGGCGTTCCCTATCTTCTGCAAGCCTTCCGCTTCGTGCCCACCACCGCCAACACCCGCACCTATGTGGAAATCGTCCTGGAAAAGGCCACCTTGCGCAAGCTCATCTCCGCCTGCCAGCGGATCATGGAGCAGTGCTACAGCCAGCTGGATCCCCTTCCCACCCTCCTGCGGGACGCGGAGCGGGCCATCTTCGACATTGTGATGCGCCGCAGCGGCGCGGACACCTTGAAGCCTTTGAGCAGCGTGCTCAGCCTCACCTTTGACAAGATCGAGGAGCTCAGCCGCCTCAAGGGCCGCCTTTCCGGCGTGCCCTCGGGCCTGTATGACCTGGACCGGATGCTCACGGGCTTCCACGGGGGCGAATTTATCTTGATCGGCGCCCGTCCCGCCATGGGCAAAACTTCCGCGGCTTTAGGCATCAGCCTGTTTGCCGCGGAGAAGGCCCGCAAAACCGTCGCCATCTTTTCCATGGAAATGCCCAGCGAGCAGATTGGCATGCGCCTGCTCTGCTCCGCGGCCAACATCAACATGCAGCGGGTCCGCACGGGGATGCTCAGCGACGAGGAGTGGATCAAGCTGGGGGACTCCTTGAACCACCTGAGCTCCTGCCCCATTTATATCGACGATACCCCGGCCCTGACCCCCTCCCAGCTCCGCAGCCGCTGCCGGCGGCTGATGATGGAGCAGGGGCTGGACCTCATTGTGATCGACTACCTGGGCCTCATGGGCAGCGACAAGCGCACGGAAAACCGCCAGCTGGAGGTCAGCGAGATCAGCCGCCAGCTCAAATCCATCGCCTTGGAGCTCAAGATCCCCGTGCTGGCCTGCGCCCAGCTTTCCCGGGCCCCCGCCGCCCGGACGGACAAGCGCCCGCTGCTAAGCGATTTGCGGGATTCCGGCAGCATTGAGCAGGACGCCGACGTGGTGCTTTTTCTGCACCGGGAAGGATACTACGCCACGGCGGAAAGCGGAGGCAAGCCCGACGACAGCGAGGGCGAGGTTCACGTCGCCAAGCAGCGCAACGGCCCTGTGGGAACGGTTAACGTGGAGTGGCAGGCGGAGTTCGCCCGCTACACCAATGTACAGGGTACCCGCGTTCCCCTGTACGCCGAGAACTAAGAACTGGAGAAACGATGATGCAGCAACCCTTAGTACGTGACCTGGTGAAGGACATCCGCTTTGAAGGCTTTTTGCTGGTGCGCATGAGCGAGCAGCGCACCGGCGGCAACGGCGCCAAATACCTGGACATGACCCTGGCCGACCGCACAGGGGAGGTCAGCTCCAAGCTTTGGGACGGCAATGTACCCCCGCCTCCCGTGGGCACGGTGATCAAGGTCCGGGGCGGCACTTTGGAATACAACGGCCGTTTGCAGCTGCGGATTGAAAAGCTCCGGACCCTGGAGCCCGCCGACGAGGTGGACATCGCCCTGCTGACCCCCAGCGCCCCGGAAAGCCCCGAGGACATGCTCGCGGAGCTTCACGCCGCCGTTGAGGAAATGTCCAGCAAGCCGCTGCAGGACCTCACCCGGGCCCTGCTGGATCATTACCGGGAAAAGCTGGTCTACTACCCAGCGGCCCAGAAGATCCACCACGCGGAGCGCAGCGGCCTTCTCCACCACACCACGGGGATGCTCCGGGCCGCCCGGGCGGTTCTCACCGTATATTCCTGGCTGAACCGGGATTTGATCTTCGCCGGGGTCATCATCCATGACCTGTGCAAGATGGAGGAGCTGGAAAGCGACTCCTTGGGGGTGGTGCGGGACTATACCCAGAGCGGCCTGCTGCTGGGCCACCTGGCCCTTGGCGTCACCCGCATCGCTGAAACGGCGGAGAAGCTGGGTATTTCCGGCGAGCCGGTGCTGCTTTTGCAGCACATGATGCTCAGCCACCATGGGGAGGAGGCCTACGGCAGCCCCCGCAAGCCCATGTTCCCGGAGGCGGAGGTGCTCCACTGGCTGGACCTGCTGGACGCCCGGATGAATGAAATGCAAACCGCCCTGGGCAAGGTATCCCCGGGGGTGTTTTCCGAAAAAATCTGGTCTTTGGACCGCCGCCTCTACCATCCCCGATACGAGGAGCTGGCTCAGGAGCCCGCTTCCCAGGAAGGTTGACGGGAAGCCCTGAAAATGTTACAATCTCATTGCGAAATGACGAAATCCGTTTCTTGAATCGTTACATCAACGGTGCCATACGCGGGCGCATCCGCGAAATCCAAACCGACCAACCGCAGCGAGGGCTGCCCACCGGAGGAGAGCACATGAAGCGCCAATGGAAGCTGATTCTAACCTTGTTGATGGTCCTGGCCATCCTTTCCGGCTGCGCCGGACAGCCCAACACGCCCCAGCAGTTCGACGAAGCCACCCAGTACCTCGGCCCCCCCACCCAGAATACGCCCACTCCCCCACCCCAAGGGGACACCTCGGGGCAAGGCGGCGAGTCCGGCCAGGGGAACATCTTCTCCCAGAATCCCTATGATGTGGCCCTGGGGGGGGATGGATTAACCGGCCTGGATGAGGAGGACCTTGGCGGCGCGGACACGGAGGCGCTGATTCCTATGGATGAGGAAAGCACCGTATACCCCTATGCCGGCAGCACGCCCATTCCCCTGGACCCGGTGGATATGCCTTCCCCCACGCCCCGGACGGAGCTGGTCTTCGCCTACGCCCCCTACACCACTTCCCTGAACCTTACTTTTGAAGGGCCCCAGGGCTGGGTGCCGGATGAGAGCGTGAACGAACAGTTTACCCTCACCGAGCCGGACACCCAGGTCAAGGACGGCCAGCCGGGCATTGTGCGGGTGTACGCCATCCCCGTCACCAGCGACTATACCGAGAGCAATTTGAAGACCGAGGTTCAGGACCGGTTGAAAGCCATCAGCAACACCAACTTCGAGGAATGGTCCCCCAGCCTTACCGCCAGCCGCTATCTCATGGGCAGCAAGGGCGTATACGCCAACTACAGCGGCACCATGGCCAACGGCACCAAGGTGGGCGGGCGCATTCACTGCACCAGCATCGACAAGGTGCTCTACTGCATCGAAATCGTTTATCCCTTGGCCTACAAGGAAGATTACCTGAACATCTTCGCCAAGATGCGCGAGACCATCAAGCGGGCGCAATAAAGCGGGAAGAAAAGAAGGCTGCGGGGGATTCCCCCGCAGCCTTCTTTTTGTGGGAAGCGCGCATCCGGGGAGGCGGAGGGCTGGAACGGCGCATCTACGGCCCGTTGTTGCCCCTGGAATGGGTCGCTTTAGCGCCATCATTTTGATAGGGGAGGCTTTTTCCCCCGGCGCGTCCGGGGATTATTTTGGTCATGACCACCGGCTGGGCCGGGGGCTTGATGAAGCCCCAGACGGACCTGGTACTGGCGACGCGTCTTAAGACGCGTCGAAATCCTGCCGACTGCTTACTCCTGCCCCACCATCCATAAATGGACGGAGTTCCTAGCTGGTGTTATCCCCAAGGGCCTCCTCATAAACCGGGCGAGTTTTAGGCAAAGGTTAAGCATTTCCTCCCCCGGCTGAGCCGGGGGGGTTTCTTTATCCAAGCACAGCAAAGGCCCTCCTTGCGGAGGGCCTTTGCTGTATCCCTTTTTGCAAAGGGGCGCATACTTAGTACTGGCTCTGGCGGTTACGCTCGAAGCAGTCACGGCAGTACACGGGACGATCTCCACGGGGCTGGAAGGGCACCTGGGTGGTGGCTCCGCAACCGTCGCAGATCACTTCGTACATCTGGCGTTCGCCGCGATTGGGGTTCTGGCTGTTGCGGCGGGCGCTGCGGCAACCGGGGCAACGGCTGGGCTCGTTCTGGAATCCTTTGTCAGCAAAGAATTGCTGTTCGGAAGCGGAGAAAACGAACTCGGCGCCACAATCCCGGCAGGTAAGGGTCTTGTCTTCAAACATGGTTAGGCTACCTCCAAAATAGATGTTCTGTGTCCCAAGCGCTTCTAGTTGATTGGTTCACGGGTTTCCAGCTCTCGGACATCAAGAACGAAGGAGGAAGTAACCTAAACCGAAACGACCTTTGGCTGGGTCAACGCCTGTATTATAGCATGAAAACCCCGCTTTGCATAGCGTTTTGTAAAATATATTTTTTCGAGATTCTCTGCAATCCATGTCCAGCCTAGTAAAACGGGTTGCCAAATGAAGGAATTTGATTCCTTCAGGCGCATATTTGACTTCTGGTCACTTGCCAAACCCTTTTGCTTTCTATATTTTATTGACAGACTCGGTTGAAATCGGTTCAAGCTGTTAATGAAGGTGCAAGATGGATTATGTTGATTTGGGGCGTCGCGTTCGAAAGCAGCGCCAGGCGTTGAGCTATACCCAGGAAAACTTGGCGGAGCGTGTCAATGTTAGCACTTCTTTTATCGGTCATGTAGAGCGGGGAACTCGCAAGGCCAGCTTGGAGACTTTGGTTTCCATTGCCAACGCACTGAATGTCAGCCTGGATTATTTGCTGGCTGGCAGCCTGAAAAACAGCGTCATCGGTCCCATGCCCCAAGGGCTAAACTCCAAACAGCGGGTCGCATTGCAAGAAATTCTCTCCACCATCCAGGATAACCTCTCCACCTGGGGCGAGGAGGACCAGTAGGTCAAACCGCGTTCCCCAGGCAAATGCCTGCGCTGGAAAAGGGCTGCCCAACCGGGGCGGCTCTTTTTCCCTTCCGCCGCTTCACCCGCCATGCCCGTGTCAGGCTGCCTTTTCATGGCGGGGAAAGGGCCTTACAGGGTTAGCCCTTTATCAATTCCCGCCCCGCGGCGATGGCCTTCTCGTTAATCTCCAGCATCCCGGCCTTTTCCTCCCCCAGCCAGTCCTTCAAGGTCTGGGTCAAGTGCTCCTGGGACACCACGTCGGTGGCGGCCTGGACCGCCCCCAACATCACCATGTTAGCCACCCGGCTGTTTTGCAATGCCTCGGCGATTTCGTTGCATGGCACGGGAATGGCCTTGATGTCCTCCCGCATTTCCGCTCCTTCAATCAGGGAGGCGTTGTACAGCAGCGTGCCGCCCGGGGCCATAGCGGGCATGAACTTCACCAGGCTGGGCTTGTTCATGGCCACCAATACCGGAGGCTCGTTCACCAAGGGGCTGCCGATGGGCTCGTCGCTGACCACCACGGCGCAGTTGGCCTCGCCGCCCCGCATCTCCGGGCCGTAGCTGGGCATCCAGCTCACCTCATGGCCCTGGGCCATGGCGGCCTTGGCGATCAGCGTGCCGATGAGCAGCACCCCCTGGCCGCCAAAGCCAGCGATCAAAAACTGCTTTTCCATCAAGCCTGCCCTCCCGTCACATCCTTGAATACGCCCAGGGGATAGCGGGGAACCATGTCGCTTTGCACCCAGGCCAGGGCTTCCTGAGGCGTCATGCCCCAGTTGGTGGGGCAGGTGGAGAGCACTTCCACCAAGGTGAAGCCCTTTCCCGCCATCTGCAGTTCAAAGGCCTTCTTGATGGCGGCCTTGGCCTTTTTCACGGCGGGAACGTTATGGACGCTGACCCGGGCGATATAGGCGGGGCCGTCCAAGGTGGCCAGCATTTCGCTGACCTTCACCGGGAAGCCGCAATGGTCCACATCCCGGCCATAGGGGCTGGTGGTGGTCACCTGGCCCGGGAGGGTGGTGGGGGCCATCTGGCCGCCGGTCATGCCATAGATGGCGTTGTTCACAAATATGGTGGTGATCTTTTCGCCCCGGGTGGCGGCGTGGAGGATCTCCGCCGCGCCGATGCTAGCCAGGTCCCCATCCCCCTGGTAGGTGAAAACCGCCCTGTCCGGGCGCACCCGCTTGATGCCCGTAGCCACTGCGGGGGCGCGGCCATGGGCCGCCTCCATCATGTCGCAGTTGAAATACTCATAGGCGAACACCGCGCAGCCCACCGGGGCCACGCCGATGGCGGTTTCGCCGATGCCCAGCTCCTGGAGGGCTTCGGCCACCAGCCTGTGGATGATCCCGTGGGTGCAGCCGGGGCAATAATGCAGCGGCTGCTGTGTGAGCATCTTGGTTTTTTCAAAGACAACGGCCATTATTCATCCGCTCCCTTCCCAGGAGCCGAGCCGTCCTGGGCTTCGTCTCCGGCGGAAGGGGAATCCTCCTGGGGAGCGCTTTGCTCCTTCTCCCGCGCCTGCTGGGCCTCGATCTCCTCCAGGTCCTTGCGGATGCCCGCAATCACGCCGCCCAAAGCGCCTACGACGCTTTCCGCGCCCTTGAGAATGCCCTCCTTGGCTTTTTCCGCGGCGGAGGCCACGTTTTGCTTAATCTCCTCCACCTTTTGCTGGGTCTCGGGGCTGGAGAGCTTCTCGTCCAGCTTCCGGCCCATGGTGCTCAGCTTGTCACCCAGCTGGTTCATGGTCTGCCCCATCTGGTCCGCAAGGTCGTCCAGCTTCTTGTCCAAATCATCCATGGGATCGCTCCTTCCAGCTAATGCTTCGATCTGTTCTGTGAGCTCGCTGACGGTAGGCACCATGCCGCCGCTGCGGCCATAGAAGTGCACAGGGCGCGCGCCCTCCACCGCCAGGCGTACGTCGTCCACCATCTGGCCCATGCTCATTTCCACGCACAGGTAGTGCTTGGCCGTGGACAGGGTTTTTTGAATGGCGGCCGCGGGGAAGGGCCATAGGGTAATGGGGCGCAGAAGGCCTACCTTGATCCCCTTCTCCCGGCATCTGCGCATGGCGCTGCGGGCGATGCGGCTGGTCGTGCCGTAGGCCACCAGCACGATCTCCGCGTCCTGAAGGTTCTCCTCCTGCCAGCGGCATTCCCTGGCGGTGATGGCGTCGTATTTTTCCTGGAGCTTGTGGTTATGCTTCTCCAGCGCCTTGGGGTCGATGTACAGGCTGTTGATCACGGCCCGGGGCGCCTGGGCCGTGGGAACGTGGCCGGTGGCGGCCCAGTCCTTGGGGGGCAAGTCCGCGGCGGGCTGGTAGGCGGTGGCCGCGTCCATGTCCACGGGCTCCATCATCTGGCCGATGAGGCCGTCCCCCATGACCATGACGGGGTTACGGTAGCGGTCGGCAATGTCAAAGGCCTGCTGGGTAAGGGTCACAGCCTCCTGCACGGAGCTGGGGGCCAGCACGCACAACCGGTAATCCCCGTGGCCGCCGCCCCGGGTGGATTGGTAGTAATCGCTTTGAGCGGGCTGGATGCCTCCCAGGCCCGGGCCGCCCCGGACGATGTTCACGATCACGCAGGGCAGCTCCGCCCCCACCATGTAGCTGATGCCCTCCTGCTTGAGGCTGATGCCCGGGGAGGAGGAGCTGGTCATGACCCTGGCTCCCGCTCCCGCCGCGCCATAGACCATGTTGATGGCGGCCACTTCGCTCTCCGCCTGTAAAAAGCAGCCGCCCACCTGGGGCATGCGCTTGCTCATATATTCGGGGATTTGGTTTTGGGGCGTAATGGGATAGCCGAAAAAATAGCGGCATCCGGCCAGGACGGCTGCTTCGGCGATGGCCTCATTGCCCTTCATCAGCTTTTTCATGGATGGTTCCTTCCCTTCTGTAATCCCTTGCCAGGGAATCATTTCCGGAGAAACGCGCCACAGCGGCGCCTCATCCCTTATTTTTCAACGGTGATGGCCGCGTCCGGGCACATCATGGCGCAAAAGGCGCAGGCGATGCAGGCTTCCTGGTCCACGCACATAGCGGGGTGATATCCCTTTTTGTTGAGCCGGTCCTTGGGAAGCTCCATAATGTGTTTAGGGCACGCGTCCTTGCACAGGCCGCAGCCCTTGCATACATCCTTATCAACGAAAACAAACGCCATGGTTGTACCTCCTTCGGGACCGCCTGGAGGATCGCAAGGAACCCGGCCAGAGCGGTTTCATTCCATTATACGAAACGGGAAGATGATGTCAAGAACCAGATGAAAGCAAGGCGGAGGGGAAACAAAAAGGAAACAGGCCCGGCAGGGCCTGCTTGCTATTGGGGAAGGAGGCCTATTCCTCCTCCTCTTCCTCGGGGAGCTGGGCGTTATGCCAGACGTTTTGCACGTCGTCGTTATCCTCCAACATCTCCAGCAGCTTTTGCACCTTGGCCAGGGATTCCTCGTCGGGCGGGACGACCATGTTCTGAGGGATCATCTGCACCTCGGCGCTGAGGAAGGAGAACCCCTGGGCTTCCAACTTCTCCCGAACGGCGGAAAAATCGTTGGGGTCAGTGGTGATCTCAAAGGCGTCCTCCAGGGTGCGCATGTCCTCGGCTCCCGCGTCCAGCACGGTCATCATCAGCTCGTCCTCGTCCAGGCTGGCGGTGCGCTCGATGACGATCATGCCCTTGCGGTCGAACATGAAGCCAACGCTGCCGGTAACGCCCAATTGGCCGCCCTGCTTGGAGAAGCAGTGGCGCACATCGCTGGCGGTGCGGTTGCGGCTGTCGGTGATGGTTTCCACGATCACGGCGATGCCGCCCGGGCCGTATCCCTCGTAGGTAATTTCTTCATAGTTGACCACGCCCAGCTCCCCGGCGGCCTTTTTGATGGAGCGCTGGATGTTGTCGTTGGGCATGTTGCTGCTCTTGGCCTTGGCGATCACGTCCCGCAGCTTGGAGTTGCTGTCGGGGTTGCTGCCGCCTTCCCGCACCGCGATGGCGATCTCCCGGCCGATCTTGGTGAAGACCTGCCCCCGGGCCGCGTCGGTCTTGCCCTTTTTGATCTTGATATTCGCCCATTTGCTGTGTCCAGACATTGAATCAGCCTTTCCGGATTCAGCCCGGCGCGCGGTAAAACACCGCCCGTCTCCTCCGTGTCCGGAGCCGAATCTTTCCGTGGATTTACGCCCAAAATTGTACCATAACTTTCTTGTCCGGTCAATTTGACAGGATCAAAAACTATGATATAATCGTGAAGTGGCTCACAAAGCAAAGCAAACGCCCTGTTTTCGTACAGGGCCCTGCAGGCCGGGGGCCACGCATCCGCAAAAGTCTTGGCAGTCGGGAGGTGCGCAAGCCCTCTTGCCAGGCTGAAGCGCAGTGCAAAGCAAAACCCGCGACCGGATTGCCCAATGCCTTCTCCTTCTTGGAAAAGGGGACCCGCCAAGGGAGGCTCAGGAGATGTTTCGCAAGAAGGATATCCTTCTTATTTTTTTGCTTGTGGTCTTGGCGGGGGGCCTTTTGCTGGCCTTGCCGCTGCTTCATCAAAGCCCGCCGGGGCCCTCCGCCGGGGAGGCCGCCTTATACCTGCGCTACAGCATCGGCGGAAAAGAGGTGGCTACGGTGCCCCTGACCAAGGAAGAGGAATTGACCATCGACCAGGGCAACGGCATGGTCAATGTGCTGCACCTGTCCCCCTCGGGCTTTTTCATGGAGTCTTCCACGTGCCACAATCAGCTTTGCGTCTTTCAGGGCGAGGTGACCCAGGAGAACCGGGATGCCCGCCCCCTGATGAACATGGTGGTTTGCGCCCCCCACCGGGTGGTGGCGGAGTTATTGGAGGCCAGCGAGGCAGGAGGGAAAACGCCATGAGAGAAAGCCGCGCCTATGCCCAGCGCATCGCCCTGTGCGGCCTCCTGACCACGCTGATGCTGGTGCTGGGGTACCTGGAAAGCCAGATTCCCCTGATGCCCGGCATTCCCGGCGTGAAGCTGGGGCTGGCCAACGCGGTGCTGCTGTATGCGGTGTACCTGCTCTCCCCCCTCCTCACGGTGGGCCTCATGCTGGTGAAGGTGCTGCTCAGCGCCGTTCTTTTCGGCAATCCCTTCGCTTTGGCCTTCAGCCTGGCCGGGGGTGCGCTCAGCGTGGCGGGGATGCTGCTGATGCGCCGCTTCACCCCCTTCGGGGTGGTGGCTATCAGCGTGGTGGGGGCGGTGCTGCACAACGCGGGCCAGGTGCTGGTGGCGCTGGCCTTGGTGGGCAACATCAATATTCTGTATTATGCGGCGGTGCTGACCCTGGTGGGCATTGGCACGGGCATTTTGACCGGCGTGGTGGCCGGGCTGGTGATGAAGGCCGGGGTGGGCATCACGGCCCAAGCCGGGATGAAGCCCGGCAAGGCCCGGGAGGGGAAGTCCGAACAGGACTGATGGCTTCGGCCATCAAAACTAGCGCATGGCAACAGCAGGCCGGTCCTTACGGAAACCGGCCTGCTGTTGCCATGGGGCAGGAACCCTCTTGCCCGCCTTGGCCTACCGCTTTATCAGCAGCACGGACACATCGTTGACATTGGTGCCCGTCGCCCCTGTGATGATCAGGCCGCCCGCCTTTTCCAGGGCATGGTAGGCGTCGTTGTCTTCCAGCGCCTGAAATAAGTCGACGCCCTCCGCCCGGAGCTTGCCTGCCGTATCCTGGTCCACATAGCCCCCCGCCGCGTCCGTGGGGCCGTCGGTACCGTCGCTGCCCAAGGAGAACAGGGCGGTATCCCGGAGGCCCTCCAGCCCTTCGGCGGCGGAGAGGGCCAGCTCCTGGTTGCGCCCGCCTTTGCCCTTGCCTTTGAGGCGCACCACCGTTTCCCCTCCGGCGATAAAGGCCAGGCTTTGGGAGGCATCCTGATGATACTGGGCGATGGAGGCCATGAAGCTGCCCGCCTCCCTGGCCTGGCAGCACAGGCTGGCGGTGAGGATACAGGGTTCGTACCCCAGCAGCCGCGCCTCCTGGGCCGCGGCTGCGCACAGGCCCTTGACGCTGCCCGTGACCAGGCTATGGACATTGCGCAGCTCCTTGGGAGTCTCCTCCCGAAGGAGGCGCTCCGCCTCCGGGGACAGCTCCAGCCGGTATTTGGCGGCAATGGAGAGGGCGTCGGCGCAGGTGCTGCTGTCGGGATAGGCCGGCCCGGAGGCGATCATGTCCAAGGGATCGCCGATGATATCGGATAAAATCACCGCCCATACCCGGGCCGGTTCGCACAGCTGGGCAAAGCGGCCGCCCTTGACCCGGCTGAGGCGCTTGCGGATGGTGTTCATCTCCACGATGTCGGCCCCTGATTTCAGGAGCTGGCCGGTGATGTCTTGCAGCTCCCCGGGGGGGATCGCGGGCTGCTCAAACAAAGCGGAACCCCCGCCGGAAATCAGCAGCAGCACGCTATCCCGGGGCCCAAGGCCCTGAACCAGACGGATGGCCTCCTGGGTGGCGGCAAAGGAGTTTTCATCGGGAACGGGATGCCCGGCCTCCCGCAGGACAATCTTCCCCAAAGGGCCTTTCCCATGGCCGTACTTGGTGATGACAATGCCCGCATCCACGCGGCCGCCCAAGGTTTCATGGGCGGTTTTCGCCATCTGCCACGCGGCCTTGCCCAAGGCCACCAGCACAACGCGCCCCTGGGGGTCAAAGGCAATGTCCCGCAGCGCGGCCTTCACCGCCGTGTCGGGCAAGGCCGACTGCAAGGCCGAGCGCATGATCCTCTCCGCGTCCTGTCGAATACTCATGAACAACCTCCTTGCATAAAAGCCGGGCATGCGGTGCGCATTTCCCGGCTCTTGATGGATCGATCGCCTCGCAGGGAGAAACGCAGAATCAAGCGAGCAGAGAAACCAGCAGCACGTTGAGGATGCCCGCAATGCCCACAATCAGGGTTCCCAGCGTCTGCGTGCGGTACCCGTCCTTGACCTCCAAATCTCCAAAGTTGGTCACAACCCAGAAGTAGCTGTCATTGGCATGAGATACCGTCATGGCGCCGGAGCCAATGGCAATGACCGTGAGGGCTACTTGCAAGGGGGAGGTGAAGCCGATGGTGGCCATCAGCGGGGCCAGAATGCCCGCCGTGGTGGTGATGGCAACCGTAGAGCTCCCTTGGGCGGTCTTGAGGATGGCGGCCAGCAGGAAGGGGAAGAGATAGCCCAGCGTAGACAGGGCGCTGGAGTTGGCCGAAATGAAGTTGACCATATCGGTGCTGGCGATCACCTTGCCCAGCACGCCGCCCGCCGCGGTAACGAAGAGGATGGGGCCCGTCACCCGCAGCGTATGATCGGTGATGGCATAGAAGTCCTTCATTTTTCCTGCGGAAGCCATCAGGATGACGCCCAGGATCACGCCCACGGCCAAGGCCATGATGGGGGTTCCCAGGAAGGTGAGGAAGGGCACGTTGGCCTTGGCCATCGCCAGGGCGGAGCTCAGGCCCATCAGCAAGATGGGAACCACGATGGGGGCAAAGGACATCAGCGCCCCGGGCAGCTTGCCATAGCTGGCCACCAATTCCTCATACGTCTGCACCACGGCCCCGTCGTCCTGGGTCTGCTCGTCCCGGGACTTGACCTTTTTGCCGATGACAATGGAGAAGACATAACCGGCGATCAGGGGAAAGATAGAGCATAGGGCGCCGATAGCCATGATGATGAGCAAATTCACCGGCTGGGCCAGCCCTTCAAACAGGGTGTTGGCCGCGGCAATGGGGCCGGGGGTGGGCGGGATGAAGCAATGGGAGATGTACAGGCCCAAGGACAGCGCGGCGGTGGCCGCCACGGAGGAGCGGCCCGTGCGCTTCACCAGCGCCTTGCGGATGGGGTTGAGGATCACGAACCCGCTGTCGCAAAACACCGGGATGGAGACGATCCAGCCCATGATCAGCATGGCGAGCTCGGGGCGCTTCTTGCCCACCCATCTAACCACCGTGTCCGCCATTTTCAGGGCGGCCCCGGTCTTTTCCAGCAGGCTGCCCACCAGCGCGCCCAGGATGATGACGATGCCGATGCTGGTGAAGGTGCCGGAGAAACCCTGGCCGATGATGGTGGGAATCTGCACCAGCTCGATCCCCGCCACAATGGCCAACAGCAGGGATACCAGCATCAGGGACAGGAAGGCATGCACTTTGAACTTGGAGATCAAGAGGATCATGAGAATGATAGCGATGACAAAGGCGATGAGGAGTGGAATCCCAGTCATACGAACTGCCTCCTTTTTTGGAACGGATCATGATGACGAGCATCCGTTCTTTTGTTTTTAATAGTATAGTAAATCTGACCATGATATGTCCATAACATGGGTAACAAAGAAGTGTGGTACACAGAACAAAAAAATCCTCCCAGACACACGGACAACTATTCCCTGTACCAATGCTTTCCGCTATGGTATACTGGCTGTACTACCTTGGAGGAGCCGAAAGATATGGATATTTCAAGAGACATCGCCCAAGAGATCATCGAGGAGGTAGGGGGCGTCTTAGGCCAGCAGCTGAACTTCTTTGACGCCCAGGGCTACATTCTGGCCAGCGCCACCCCGGAGAGGGTCGGCGCCTTGCACGAAGGAGCGGCCAAGCTGATCCGGGAGGGCTTGGAGGAGTTGACCGTATACGCGGACGATGAATATGTGGGCGCCCGGAAGGGATGCAATCTGCCCCTGGTCATGGACAAGGCGGTGGTGGGGGCCATCGGCATCACGGGCGAATATGAGCAGGTCCGCAAGTATGGGCAGATCATCAAGAAGATGACGGAAATCCTCCTGCGGGACCACGATGAGCAGCAGCGCAAAAAAATCGAGAGCAGGATCCGCACCCGGTTTTTGGATGACTGGATCATGACGGAGCAAAACTTGTCGGACCCGGCGTTTTTGCAGCGCGCCCAGGCCCAGGGTATCGACGTGGGCCTCCCCCGCCGGGTGGTGGTCATGCGCATCGTGGACATCACCCGCTACAGCGACAGCCCCACCGGGCAGGAGACCATCGACAAAATCAACCGCCGGGTGCGCCAGGCCCTGGGACGCATCCCGGGGGCCATTTTCTCCAAAACCCCTTCCGTGATGATCTGCCTGTTGCCCGCCCAGGATAACCAGGGGTTAGCCCAGTTTATCGGGCGCACCTTTGAGGACGTTCTGGCGAAGTACGGCATACAGCTCATGGCGGGAGCGGACAGCGCAAAAAGCCAGGAGCAACCCTCCATCCACCATGCCTACCAGCAGGCGATGAAAGCCCTCCAGGCCTGTGCCGCCCAGGAGGGAAGGCGCATCCTGTTTTACGACGATATCACCTATGAGCTTATTGTAGCGGAGATATCCCAAAGCACCAAAAAGCTGTTTGTAAACCGTGTGTTCAGAAACCTCAGCGAAAAAGAAATCGACGAGTATGCGGCGCTGCTCAATACGCTCTATGAGACGGACGGCTCCATCACCAGAACCGCCAGCGCCCACTTTATCCACAAGAACTCTCTTCAATACAAGCTCAATAAGCTGGCCCGGCTCACAGGATATGATCCGCGCTCCTACGCGTCCATTCCCCTCTATTCCCTCGCCATCCTGTTCAGGGGGGAATAGGCGTCCTCAGCTTTGCCTGAGGCCCCCGCCCTAATCCAGCATTTGCGCCACCACATCCCGCATGGAGTACAGCTTGGGGGGCTTCCCCACCAGGAACCGGGCGGCCTTCAGCGCGCCCTGGGCAAAGAGGGAGCGGTTTTCCGCCCGGTGCGTCAACAGCAGCTGCTCCCCTTCCCCATAAAAGGCCACCTCGTGTTCCCCGGTGGACGTGCCGCCCCGGACCGCGTGGATACCCACGTCGCCCTTTTGGCGCTGCTCCGTGCGGCCATAGCGGCCATAGACGGGTTGTATGCCCCCGCCCAGCTCCCGCTTCACGGTTTCATACAGCATCAAGGCGGTGCCGCTGGGGCTGTCCGCCTTCATCCGGTGGTGCCGCTCCACGATCTCGATATCAAAGCCGTCCCCCAGGGCCTTGCTGGCCATGGCCACCAGCTGCTCCAGCACATGAACCCCCAGGCTCATGTTGGCGCTTCGCAAAAGAGGCAGCGTCAGCGCCGCCTTTTCAATGCTTTTCAGCTCCACATCGGTATAGCCCGTGGTGCACAATACCGCGGGCAGCTTCCGGCCCTGGCAAAAGGCCAGCACCTCGGGCAAGGCGTCGGGCCTGGAAAAATCAACGAGCACATCCGCCTGCTGGGTCACCCTTTCATAGCCCGCCACCATGGGGAAAGCGCCGGGCTGCCCGGCATAGGCCACGTCCACGCCGCAGACCACCTGAACCCCCTGGCTTTCCGCCGCGGCCGCCAATTCCCGGCCCATGCGGCCCAAAGCGCCGCCAAGGACAATGCGCATGCTTGTCCCACTCCTTTCCCACTTGCCGGGGCCCCGCCCGGCCTTTTCGCCATTCCCGGGGATTTTACAGCGGGCGGACAAAGCCGCCCGCCAACCCTCCCCTTACAGCTCCACGCCCATGCCGAGGAGCGCCTCTTCCAGCCGCTCCCGGTTGGCCTGGCCGATGGGGATCAGCGGCAAGCGCAGCTCCCCGCCGCACAGGCCCATCATCTCCACCGCCGCCTTCACGGGGATGGGGTTCACCTCCGCGAACAGGGCCTGAACCACGGGCAAAAGCCGCAATTGCAAATCCAGGGCCGTTTCGGTCTCGCCCTTGAGCCAGCATTCCACCATGTCCGCCATGTCCCTGGGCAGCACATTGGCCACCACGGAAATCACGCCCTGGGCCCCCAGCGCCATCAAGGGCACCACCGTGTCGTCATTGCCGCTGTACAGGGTAATGCGCCCGGCCATCCGGCGGATCTTCTCCATGACATAGGGGATGTTGTAGCTGCTCTCCTTCAGGCCGATGAACTTTTCGCAGGAAGCCAGCCGCTCCAGAATCTCCGGGGACAGGTCGATGGTGGTGCGGGTGGGCACGTTGTAAATGATGATGGGCAGAGCCGTACGGTCCGCAATCTCCATGAAATGGCGGTACAGGCCCTCTGACGAGGTCTTGTTGTAGTAGGGGGTGTTCACCAGCTGGGCCGCGCAGCCCAGGTCCTCGTAGCGGTTGGCCGTGTCGATCACATGCTGGGTCCAGTTGCTGCCTGTGCCCGCGATGACCGGCACCCGGCCCTTCACCGCCTTCACCACCTCCCGTACCACCAGCTCCTGCTCCTGGGCGCTCATGGTAACGGGTTCCCCGGTGGTGCCGCAGGCCACGATGGCCGCGGTGCCGTTTTGCAGTTGAAAATCCACCATGCGGTGGATGGCGGGCACATCCACCTCGCCGTTGGCAAAAGGGGTGACCAGCGCCACCGCGCTGCCTTGAAACAAAGCCTTTGTCGCCATGGACAGCCTCCTTCCGAAAGTCCGGTTCTACCTGGGGGTGATGTAGCCTACTTTGCACAGGTACTCGGCGCTGAGCACGCCGCCCCCCGCCGCGCCCCGCAGGGTGTTGTGGCTCAGGCACACGAACTTGTAGTCTAGCACCGCGTCCTTCCTGAGGCGGCCCAAGGTGATGCCCATGCCCTTTTCATACTCCCGGTCCAGGCGGGTTTGGGGCCTGCTGGGATCCTCAAAATAGTGGAGGAACTTGGCCGGGGCCGAAGGCAAATCCATGCCGTCGGTGGCGGGCTTGGCATTCTCCCACCGCTCCAGAATCTGCTCAGGGGTGGGCTTCTTGGCAAACCCCGCGCTGACGGCGGCCATGTGGCCGTCGGTGCAGGCCACCCGCAGGCATTGGGCGCTGATCACCGGCTCCTTGGCATGCTCGATGCCATTTGGGCCTACCGCGCCGAAAATCTTCAGGGGTTCCGTTTCGCTCTTCTCGTCCTCGCCCCCGATGTAGGGGATCACATTGTCCACCATCTCCGGCCAGGTTGCGAAGGTCTTGCCCGCGCCGCTGATGGCCTGGTATGTGCACACGACGACCCTCTGGGGCTCAAAGTCCAACAGGGGCCACAGGGCGGGCGCATAGCTCTGAATGCTGCAATTGGGTTTCACGGCGATAAAGCCCCGCTTGGTGCCCAGGCGCTTGCGCTGGGCCTGGATGACATGGGCGTGTTCGCCGTTGATCTCCGGAATCATCATGGGGACATCGGGGGTCATGCGGTTGGCGCTGTTGTTGCTGACCACGGGGATCTCCGCCTTGGCGTAGCGCTCCTCCAGGGCCAGAATCTCGTCCTTCTTCATGTCCACGGCGCAGAAGACGAAATCCACCAAGGGCGCGACCTCCTCCACATGGGAGGCGTCCAGCACAGGCATGGCGGCGATCTTCTCCGGAATCGGGGCCTCAAAAGCCCAGCGGTCTCCGGTGGCCTCCCGGTAGGTTTTTCCCGCGCTGCGGCCGCTGGCCGCCAAGCATGTGACCAAAAACCAGGGATGATCCTTGAGCAGCAGCACAAAACGCTGCCCAACCATGCCCGTAGCGCCGATGATTCCTACCCGATATTGCTGCATCTTACCGCCCTCTTTCACTTTTCCGCGCTGGTTGGGAAATCTCTTCCCTCCAACAGTATGCTCCAAAAGGCGCATCGTGCGCGCCCACTGTCAAAGAATACAACAAGAGGAAAGCCTTGTCAATGCGGGCGTTGCGCCGGGAGCGCCGCCGTGGTACAATGAGCCCAGAAACGGAACCCTCTTTTTGGAAACAACAGAAACGGAGAATGCATATGAAACGTATCACCGGCATTGCGTTGATTTGTATCTTGATGGGGACCTGGAGCACGGCGGCCCTGGCCCAGGACTTTCTGGTGGGGGGTCTGGAGTTGGAGGCTTCTACCGCCCAGCCCTCCCCTGGGGAGACGAACCCGGCGGATACGCCCCCTCCCGCCTCCCAGGCCCCCAAAACGGGGGCGGATGCGGATTACCGGGAAGCCTTGGAGATGATGGAAGAGGGCGACCTGATCGCCGCCCTCAACGCCTTTGCGAAAATCGGCCAATATGAGGACGCGGTGCGCTACGCGGCCTACCTGGAGGCCAAGCTCTCCTTTCTGCGCAACACCCCGGATGAGGCTGCGGAAGGCTTTGACGCTTTGGGGGACTTTTTGGACAGCGCGTCTTTGGCCGCCCAGGCCCGTGCCCTTTCCTGCCACCGCTTCCAACAGGGCGGGCTTTTCGGCTTTGTGGACGGCAGCGGCCAGGCGGTGGCCCAGCCGGGGTTTGACTGGGCGGAGCGGAGCTTTCGCAAGGAAAGCATCGGCCTTGGGGACCCGGGCCGGGAGCCCTTACCCGTGGCGGCGGTCTTTCTGGGCTCCACCTACTGCGACGGGGAGGACCTGCTGCCCCGGCAAGGCCGCTACGGCCTGCTGCGGCGGGATGGGGAGCTGATCGTCCCCATCGCCTATGACGAAATCCTTTGGGCCGTGGAGGGCCTTGGGGCGCTCCGCTCCGGCGGCGCTTTCACCCTGGTGGACCTTGGAACCGGCCAGATTCTGGGGGAGGGCTACGAGGGCGTCGGCGAATTCGGCGAAGGCCTGATCCCCGTGAAATCCCTTGGCAAATGGGGGTATCTGAAGCGGAACGGCGAAATGCTCCCCGGCGGCTTTGCCTGGGACAGCGCCTTGCCCTTCCGGGAGGGGTTGGCCGGGGTATCCCAGGAGGGGCGGGCTGGATTCATCGACGCAGGCGGCCAGGTGGTCATTCCCCTTGTCTATGACGAGGCGGCGTCCTTTGGGGAGGGGCTGGCCGGAGTCCGGCAAGGGAAGAAGTGGGGCTTTGTGAATCCTCAGGGGGAAATGGTGGTGAAGCCCGCCTTTTGGGAGGTGGGGATTTTCTCCCAGGGGCGCTGCCGGGCCAGGCGCAACAGCAAGTGGGGCGTCATCGACACGGAAGGCAAATGGGTGATCCCCTACAAATACGACGAGATCACGGATTTTGACCCCATCTACCGCCGGGCCTGGATGCGCAACAACAAGCTCTGGGGCCTGTTGTCTTTGGAGGGGGTGGTGCTGAAACCCACCTGGGCCACCTTTACCCCCTTTGCCGCGGACGGCATGTCCGCGGTGAGCTACAAGGGCAGCTACGGCTATATCGACATCCGGGGGGTGAACCGGATTCCCAACGGCTTTGAGAAGGCCGCCGCCTTTTCCGCCGGGATGGGCGGAGTGCGCTCCGGGGCGGGGACGGTGGAGTACCTGAACAAGCTGGGGCGCGGGTTCTCCGTTGTGAGCGGCGTGCCCACCCAGCCCCTGAACGGCTTTATTGAGGGCCGCCTTGTGACCGGAACCCCCGTGGTCCGCGTGAATCCGGCCACAGGCAAACGGGTCCAGGCCTTCCACTATGCCATTTCCTTCTTGCTTTATGACCTGGAGGGAAACCCGGTGGACGTCCGGTAGCGGGGAATGGGCATTGCTGCGGCAAAGGCCCGGCTGCTATGCAGCCGGGCCTTCAAAACGCCAACAACATTGCCGCTTGCCCTACATTCTCCTTGTCCCTTTTCTCTCCGTTTTTCCTTGGACCGCGTTTCACGCGGTCCAAAAGGGGTTTCAGGGCGATAGCCCTGATGGGGTTTCAGGGGTGAAACCCCTGAAAAAATCCTCCCAGCTCAAGGCCCGGCTGCTATGCAGCCGGGCCTTTCTTGTCATCCTTCCCGGTAGGTCGCCAGCCAGGCCCCCCGGGCCGCGTCCCAGGAATACCGGGTCTTCAGCTCTGCCCGCCGCTCCTCCTCCTCCGGGGTCAGTGGCTTTGACAGGGCGTCCAACACCAGCGCAGGAATCTCCGGGTAGTCCGCGAAGGAGGCGGTTTCGATCTCCAATTCCTCCAGCTGGGGGTATACGAGCCACTCGCCTTTGACCACCCGGGCGCCCCCATAGAGGTATTCCTGGAGGCTGGCGGAGAAGGCGTCCGTTTGAATCGCCAGGATGAAAACGTCCGCGGCCAGGCGAAGCTTTGCGCTTTCCTCCCCGTCCATGAAATGCTTGAGGATCACGCTGGCGCAGGGCAAAGCCGCCGCCCGCTCCTGGACCGCCTTCAGATAGGCCGCGTCCGTGCCTCCATAGGTCAGCTGCAGAACCACCGTGATGGTGGAAAGCTCCTGGGGGGACAAGTGGGCCAGAACATCCAGGACTTCGGGCTGATGCTGGGCCGGGGAGGCGTTATAGCCCACGCAAACCACCCGCTGCCGGGGATCGATGCCAAAATGCGCCTTGCACTGGGCTTTGGTCATGGTTGTGCGCACATCGTCGATATGTCCAAAGCCGGTCTGGCCGAAATAGACCAAAGCGGTTTTTCGGGCTACGGCTTCGCCATAGGCGCCGCGGATCAGGTCCCTTTGCAAGGCGGAATGAAGGGTCAACGCATGGCAGCGGCGCAGGTAGGGCTCCATTTGGGCCATCGCCTTGGGGGAGGCGCGCAGAAGATCGCTGCCCCAAAAGCTGCATACCCAGCGGGCCTTGGGAAAAGCCCTCGCCACCGCCCCGGCCAGAGCCAGGTCCCGCTGGGACAAGTAGTGGTTATGGATTACGTCAAAGGGGCCCAGCTTGCGCAAGGCCCTGGCGTTCAGCCAGATCCGCGCCCACATCCGCAGCCGGGGGATGTGGCGGATCAACGGGAGCGTATGGGAGTCCCGATAGACCTGAACGCCGTGCCGCCGGTAAAATTCAGCGTTGGTTCCCCCATCCCCCCAGATGGGAAAGAGCGTCACCCTGTCCCCTTCGGGCAAAAGCAGATTCTCAATGTACCGGCGGGTCCAAAAGCTGTCCGCGTCCGCCAGCATCAACACATGCCTGTTCACGGTCCATCCTCCTTGCGGGTGGGCTGGGATTGCTCCGGGGCCTCCCCCATCCTTCGGCTCAGGGCTTTTTGCCCCTCCCGGAGCACTTGCATGGCCGTGCGCCACAGGGTAGCTGCCTCTTTGCGGAACAAAAAGCAGCCCAGGGCGAAGGCCCCTGCCAGCAGGCCGTAATGGGCCAGGGGATAGGGCCGCAGCAGCCAGTTGCCAAAGCTGCTCAGCAGCAGCAGCCCGAGGGCATAGGCCAGGTAGCGGTAATCATAAATGGCCTTGTAGTACCGCTCCCCGGCCCAGGTGCGCAGCAGCAAGAAGGCGACGGCGGCGGCGGCGGAAGCCAAGGCGGCCCCCAGCTCCCCTAAGGCGGGGATCAGCAGAACGCTGACCCCCAAATTCAGCGCCACGGACACCAAAAAGATCAGCGTGTTCCAGTAGGTCTTTTTGGCGATGCCGATGCCCATGCCCGTGGTTTCGCTGAGGCAATAGCAGATGGGCGAAAGAAACAAAAAGGGAAAGAACACCACGGAGCTGCGGTACTTGGGCCCCAGCAGCAGAAACACCGGGTCCTGGAGCAGCGTCACCCCCAGAGCAAACAGGGTCAGGGCGCAGGCCATGAGCCTGTGCACGGTGAAAAACCGGCGCTTGTTGCCGCTTTGGTAGTTTTCGTACACATAGGGGGCCCAATAGGTGTTAAACCCCGTTTGGATGATGTTCACCGTGGAGGCCAGGGTCAGGGCGCTGGTGTATATGCCAATGGCCGCCAAGCCCATGAGCTGCCGCAGGATGATTTGGCTCACCGAGGAATTCAGCCAGCTGATCAAGGTCATGGGAATGAGGGGCGCCGCGTACAGGGCCAACTCCCGCACAAAGGGCCTGTCCACCTGGGCGGCGAAGCCCGGATCAAAGCGCCTGCGCTGAATCACCACAAACACCAGCGTGAACAGCCCCGTCAGCCCCGTCAAGGCCAAGATGGCGGCCTTGCCCTGGGCGTTGCCAAAACCCACCGCCAGATAGGCGATTTTGGTCACCAGCACGTACAACACCCCTTGCAGGGTGTACAGCTTGGCGTTTTGCTCCATGCGGTAGCTCAGGGACAGGTAGCGGAACAGCACCGAGCAAAGGCTGAACAGGCACAGGCACAGGAAGATGGACACATCCGCCTCCCCCGCCACCTGGGCGCTGATGCCCCGCCATCCCAGGAACAAAGCCGCCGAGGACAATACGCTAAAGCCCAAAGAGGTCGCCGCGCAGAAGGTGAACATCCCCGCCCGAGTGCTTCTCCCAGGCGGCTCCCGGTAAAAGCGCACAAAGGCCTGGTCCAGCCCCAAATAGCAGATGGACGCGAACAGGGAGGCATACGTATTGAAATAGTTGATCTTCCCCAGCTCCTCCGGCACAAAAAGCCGGGTGGAGATGGGGGAGGCGATGAAGCCGATGACAAAGGAGATCCAGGCGGTCATGGAAAAGCCCACCATGTTTTTGAGGAAGTGCTTCTTGGTCTGCTCCATGTTCATAGCGGGCGCGCCCGCGCTCCTTCCGGGGACTTCGCCCCTTTGCTGTGGGAACGGAGTCTTGCCCCTATATCCCCGCCGTTTTGGGCACCGTCACCTGAAAGACCGTCTCCGCCTCGCCGCTGGTGAAGCTGATCTGCCCGCCATGGTCCGCCAAGGTCTGCGCCACAATGGCAAGGCCCATGCCCCGGCCCTCCCCCTTGGTGCTGACCCCGGGATCAAAGACGCGCTCTCCCAGCCTCTCGGGAATAGCCAGGCCGTTGTTGCGCACGCTCAGCAAAAAGCCCCGCAGGTGCTCGGCCATGGTCAGCCCCACCCTGGGCTGAGCCGCAGCCTTGGCCGCCTCCATGGCGTTGTCCAGCAGGTTGCTCAGCACCCGGCAAAACTCCCAGCTGGGCATGCCCAGGCCCTCCAGGCTGGTTTGGATGTTCATTTCCAGCGCAATGCCCATTTCCTCGCAGGCGGCGGCCTTCACCTGTAAAAGCGCGTTCACCGCCGCGCTTCCCGTTCGCAGCACCGTGGACACCGCCCGAATCTCTCCATAGACCTTCTCCAGGTAGTCCATGGCCTCGGCGTATTCCTTCATCTCCATCAGGCTGTACACCACCTGGAGATGCCCCAGAAAATCATGGCGCTGGGCCCGGAGGATGTGGTTCAGGGCGTCCATCTGGCTGTTGGTCTCCTCCAGGCTCACCAAAGCCCGGGCCCGGCGGCGGGCCAGCATCCCCTGGCGGATGTCGATGGTGGCGCCCCAGGCGGCCATGGCCGCGCAAACCACCGCCAGAATCTGGATTCGGGACAGGCTCCCCTCCCCCTGGGGCGTGTCCAGGAGCACATAGATCACAAACACCGCCAGCATGGCAATCTGCAAGGCGTTGATGATAATGGCATACAGCGCCGCCTTGCCAATGTCGATGTCCCGGGTGGGCTTACGGGTGGGGGTCATGCCGCTCTCCAAATCTACGCTCCATGCGCTGCTTGATCTTGGCCTCGTGGCCCTGGGCCGTGGGGAAATAATACCGGACGTTTTCAAAGCCCGGGGGGAGATAGGCCTGCTGCACAAAATGCTCCGGATAGTCGTGAGGGTATTTGTACCCGGGGGTCTTCTCGTGGGGCAGCGCATAGCTCTGGTCCCTGAGGTAGGGCGGCACAGGGGAAAAGTTCCCCTTCTGGGCGTCGGCCATGGCCGCGCCGATGGCCTGAACCACGGAATTGCTCTTCTCCGCCTGGCAGATGGCGATGATGGCCTGGGCGATAGGGATCTGGGCCTCGGGCATGCCCACGAACTCCAGGGCCTTTACGGCGGCGTGGGCCTGGAGCATGGCGATGGGGTCCGCCAGGCCCACGTCCTCGCTGGCGTGCACCACGATGCGGCGCACAATCAGCTTGGGGTCCACCCCGGCATACACCATGCGGCTGAACCACAGGAGCGCCGCGTCCGCGTCGCTGCCCCGCATGCTTTTGATGAAGGCGGAGAGCATGTCGTAATACAGGTCCTCATCCAGCTTCATCATGGGCTTTTGCACGCTCTCCTGGGCTGTGGCCAAGGTAATGAAGCGGGTGGGGGTAGGATGACTCTCGTCCGTGGTTTCTTCCGTGGTCAAAAAGGCCAGCTCCAGCGCCCCCAACGCGGTGCGCACATCCCCTCCGGCCATCAGGGCCATGTACCGCAGGGCGCCGTCCTCACACTCCACGGCGTAGCTGCCAAAGCCCCGCTCCTGATCGGCCAGGGCCCTTTGCAAGGCCTCCTCCACTTCCTCCACCCCCAGGGGCTCAAAGTGAAACACCCGGCAGCGGCTGACAATGGCCGGGGTCATGCTCGCCATGGGATTTTCCGTAGTGGAGCCGATGAAGCGGATCAGCCCGCTTTCAATGGCGGGAAGGATGCTGTCGCTCTGGGCCTTGCTCCAGCGGTGGCACTCGTCCAGCAGCAAATAGGTGGCCTTGCCTTGGCGCAGGCGGCGCTCCTGGGCGGCGGCCAGCACCTTGCGCACATCCGCCACGCCGCTGGTAACGGCGTTGAGCTTTTCAAAGGCGCTGC
The DNA here is from genome assembly GCA_034927815.1 of Candidatus Limiplasma sp. Taxonomy (GTDB): domain Bacteria; phylum Bacillota; class Clostridia; order Christensenellales; family Aristaeellaceae; genus Limiplasma. The sequence continues at coordinate 145,484 of JAYFPK010000002.1, read as the reverse complement.
CGGTGACACCCGCGATAATGGAGGCCAACGTGGTTTTGCCGCAGCCCGGCGGGCCCCAGAAGATGCTGCTCTGGAGCCTGTCCGCCATAATGGCCCGGCGAAGGAGCTTCCCCTCCCCCAGCAGCGCCTTCTGGCCGATAAACTCCTCCAGGGTGCGGGGGCGCATGCGCTCCGCCAGGGGCGGCTGGGTGGCGTGTCCGGCCACGCCGCTCCACAAGGTCTGTTGATCGTGGTTCATTCCAGCGTCACCGTGGCGGACAGCCCGTTTTCAGACAGGGCGAAGGAGGCGGGCGTTTTCCCCAGGGCCAGCAGCACGTGGCTCACCGCGATGCCCAGGTCCAGCCGCTGGAAGGATTGCTTGACGCTAAGGGTCATGGTGTTCTCCTCCGGGCCGTAGCGCATGCGCCAGGGCTGGAGGTTCATGGCGCTGGGCGCCGCCCGCACCACCAGGGCCGCCTCCCGAAAGGGCGAGGGGGCTTTGTCAAAGCCGGGCTCGCAAAGCAGCTCCAATGCCTTTCTCTTGCGGGCCAAAGGCGGCTTGGGCGGAAGGTCCGGCACCCCCAGGGCCATAAGGGCCTTGATTTTCTCCCCAGGCTCCAGGGAAAGGGGCACCTTGCTCCGTTTGTAGGTACCGGATACCCACACGCCCCCCAGCCCTTGCTCCACGGCGGAAAGCATGACCATCTCCCCGCCGATGCCCGCATTCACCACATTTTCCGGCGTATTCTCCCCGACGATCACCGCGGCGAAGCACCGGACATTTTCAAACTTCATGCCAAAGCCCCCCAAGGGCTGAAACAGCGAGGTATCGCACAAGCCCAGGGCGATGCGGGTGCCGGGCAGGGCGCAGGCCTGAGCGCAGCACTGAAGGCTGTTCCATACCTCGGCGGCGGGGGCGCTGGCAAAGCTGCGGCAACTTTCCCGCAGGCTGATGGCCTCGTAAAGGCCCGTCATCTCCATGGCATCGTAAAACCCGTTGAGCGTCCAGGGTCCGGGCATGGGACCGCCTCCTTTCCTACTTGAACCGTATCTTTTAGTATACTCTTTTGGGGGCGGTTTCGCAACACGGGGGATGAGGGGGCGGCAGGGTGGCGCTATTTGATTTTGAGTGGTTTTGGGAAGAGGAGCGCTCTTTTGTTTATGAAGCACTTATGAACCACTTAGGTACTTATCATCATGTTACGGGGGATGAGAGGGCCGCAGGGTGGTATTATTTGGTTTTGAGTGGTTTTGGGAGGGGAGCGCTCTTTTGTTTGGGAGGCACTTATGAGGCTCTTAGGTACTTATCATCATGTTCAGGATGATTTCTTTCCTGTCACAGGAAACCAGTACGTTAGGGGGCCGGGGGGATTTCCGATATCTCCCCCCAAGGCCCCCTAACAACCCCTTTCCCCCCGGGGCGGCCAGGGTCTTTCCGGCCCTTCGGTCGTCGCGGCCGTCCCTGCCGTTCGGCCGCTCGCCACAGGCCCCAGCTCCGGGGCGCTTTGGGCTTCGCCCAAGGGCCCACTGGCCCCACGCTTCCCTCCGCTGCCCCTGGAACCCCCTGTGGGCAGCGAAGTACCACCAAAGATTGTTGCCGCGACTTAGAAAACAGCGGTCTTGTTTTCGAATCTGTCCACGCGAAAGATGGCCCAGTATAGCCATGGTAGAGGGACAAAACGGGAAGTCCCAATGCTCTCCTTATCCAATGTCGCCTCTCCTGTCAGCGATCCCCAATACCGGAACAAAGCCCCTTCTCCCTATACTCCATGCCCCGCCATGCAAAAAGGGCGGCGCAAGCGCCGCCCCAGCAAAGAAGGAACCCCCTTCTATCCGATCCGCTCCAGCTCCGTGTGCAGCCGGCTTAAAATCCGCTTTTCCAGCCTGGAGATGTAGCTCTGGGAAATCCCCAGCAAATCCGCCACTTCCTTCTGGGTCATCTCCTCCCGCCCCCCCAGGCCAAAGCGCAAGGTGATGATCCGCTTCTCCCTGGCGCCCAGATGGGACAGGGCGTTGCGCAGCAGTTCCCGCTCGATCTCCTGCTCCAGGTTCTGGGAGACCGTGTCCGGCTGGGTGCCCAGCACGTCGCTGAGCAGGAGCTCGTTGCCGTCCCAGTCGGTTTTTAGCGGTTCGTCCAGGCTCACCTCCAGGCGCAGCTTGTTGGTCTTGCGCAGAAACATGAGGATCTCGTTTTCAATGCAGCGGCTGGCATAGGTGGCCAGCTTGATCTTCTTGTCCGGGTCAAAGGTGCCCACCGCCTTGATCAGGCCGATGGTGCCGATGGAGATGAGGTCCTCCAGGGGAATTCCGGTATTTTCAAAGCGCCGGGCGATAAAAACCACCAGGCGCAGGTTATGCTCAATGAGCCTTGCCCGGGCGGTTTCATCCTGGGCCACCAGCCGCCGCACCAGCTCCTGTTCCTCTTGCAAGGACAGGGGCGCGGGCAGGGGATCCGGCCCGCCAATGTAGAGCAGCTCCTTGGAAAAAAGCCTTGCCAGGAGTTTTTGCAAAGCGGAATGAATGCCGGAAAGCTCCTGAAAATAACGCATGACGCCCCTCCTCATCCTACTTTTGTGACATCAGGGGAAGCTCCCCTCCCGCGGGCTGGACCCTGGCGGGGTTTCCCTGCAGCGGGACGGGCGGAGGCAAGGCAGCCGAGGGCACCAGCGCCTGAACTCCTTCATAGGCGGGGCCCGCCACCGCCACCATCACCTTGGCCTCCCGTACCTTTCCATCCAAATAGAGGCGGCAGCCATCCGGGCGGAAGATCGGCCACAGGCCCCGGCCCGCCGCCGTGCGCACGCTGAGCAGCCGGAAGCCCATGGGCAGCTCCTCCAGGTTTCCCAGGCCCGGGTGCTCGGGAAACAGCGCCCTGGCCGCCCGCAGGGAGATCACCATCACCGGCAAGGAGGTCAGCGGGTCCCGAAGCAGGTTTCCGCTATCCAGCATCGCCGGAAGAATCACGCTTTGGTGGTTCGCCACCAGCTCCACCTGCCGCACCTGCTCCTGGGTGGTGGGCAGAAGCGAGCTGAGGGTCCACAGCAGCAGCGCCAGCAGCAGGGACAGGGACATGGACAGGGCCGCGGAGCCTCCCATGCTCATCATCACCATAGCGGCCCCTCCCGGCAGGAGCGCGGCGCAAAAGGTGGTGACCAGCGCCCTGGCAAAGGCCGTCAGTCCCTCTCCCCCATAGCAGATCCACACCGAGGCCAGGCATAAAAAAAGCGCCAGCTCTTGCTCCCGGGGCCTGAAAAGCTGCCAAAGGGCCCCAAGGCAGCCCAAGAGGCCGCAAAGGAGCAGCTTGCCCCTCCCGGGCATAGGCAGCCCCGCCAGCTTGCCGCCCAGCAGCAGGCTCACGGCGCACAGCGCCCCGTTCCACAGTCCATACGCCTCCCCGTGAACCATGGGCGCACCTCCCCTTCCTCCGCTGTTCACAGTATACGCGCGGCCCTCCCCCAAACATGTCGGTTTTGCCCGCGAAAAATACCGCTCCTTGGCGGAGCATGGCAAACCGCTTTTCATTTTTTGTTTCACCTTCAAAAGGAACGGGTAGAAAAATGACGAATCTATAGTTGCAAGCATTTTTCACAAGTGCGGCGTCCAAGGAAGGAAGGATACGTATGGCATGCACGGTTTCTGTGGTCAACGGTACGCTGCCCCAGGAGGAAATCAACGCCTACATTTCCCGCGCCATCGAAAGGTTCGGCGTGGAGCCCAGACACATCGACATCAAGGTGGACGGGGAAGAAGTGGAACTGAGCTATGATCTTCCCCAGCGGCCCTTCCACCGCATCCGCCGCATCACCGGCTATCTGGTGGGCACCCTGGAGCGCTTCAACAACGCCAAGCGCAGCGAGGAGCACGACCGGGTCAAGCATAACTGCTGCGTGTAAGGCTTTCCAGCCCTTGGGAAGCTGTCCCTTTGCCGGCGGCCAGGAAGTTTGGGCACAATCGTGCGCCTGGACCCTCTGGCCGCCGGATTTTCATGGACTTCCCGGAGGAGCCCGCTCCTGCTCTGTCCCTGTAACCCCTCCAAAAACCAACCCCAGCGCCGGAAACAGGGCGCTGGGGTTGGTTTTTGGATAGAGGGATCGGGGGTTGATTCGCTCACCCCCCTTGTTTGTGCACATCCGTTATTTCTTCGCCTTTTCCTCCGGGTTGGACGCCTCCGGCCCAGCGGGCATATCCGGCGCGGCAGGGGCGGCGGGTATGGCGGGAGCGCCTATGCGGCCGCCCACAAAGCCCGCCAGCAGGCTCTTTAAGTCGATGCCAATGCCCTGGGTGAAGCCCTCGGAAATCTGGGTGGTGGACTGGATGATGTCCTGCACCAGCTTTGCGCTGTTTCCCTCGCCGTACATGGTGATCTTATCCACCTTGCTCAGGGGCTCCGCCACGTTGCGGGCGATTTCCGGCAGGGCCGCAAAGTACATCTCCAGCACCGCGGCCTCCCCATACTTGCGCATGGCTTCCGCCTTTTTATCGATGCCCTCCGCTTCCGCCACCGCCTTGGCCCGGATGGCTTCCGCCTGGGCCAAGCCAAGCTTCTTGACGCCCTCGGCCTCCTGTTCCCGCTGGAAGCGCTCCGCCTCCGCCTTCAGCCGCAGGCTTTCGGCCTCCCTCTGGGCCTCGGCCAACTCGGCCTCGGCTTGCTTTTGCCGCTCAAAGAGCTGGGCCTCGGCCTTCTTTTGGCGCTCGTACAGCTCCGCGTCCGCCTTTTTCTTCACGGTGGCTTCCAGGCTGCGCTCGGCGACCTCCACCTCCCGCTCCTTCAGAACGGCTTCCCGCTCCTGCTGGGCGATGTTCGCGTCCACGGTCTTGATCTCGATGGTCTTGCGCTGCTCCTCCTGCTGGATGGCATAGGCGGCGTCCGCGTCGGCCCGCTTGATGTCCGCCAAAGTGCGCAATTCCGCTTCCTTGATGAGCAGATCATTGTTGCGGATGGCGATCTGGGTGTCCGCGTCCACCCGGGCGTCGTTGGCCTCCTTGCTGGCCTGGGCCTGGGCCTTGGCGATCTCCTTATCCGCCTCCGCCTTGGCGATGGCGGCCTTCTTCTTGATTTGGCTGATGTTGTCGATACCCAGGTCGTTGATCACGCCGTTCTGGTCCGAGAAGCTCTGCACATTGAAGCTGATGATCTCCAGCCCCATGCGCTGCAAATCCGGCACGGCGTTTTCCTGTACCTTTTCCGCAAAGGTCTTCCGGTTGGTGACCATCTCCTCCAGGCGCATCTGGCCGATGATCTCCCGCATGTTGCCTTCCAGCACGTCCTGCACGGTGCCGATGATGTACTCCGGCGTCTGGTTCAGGAAGTTCTGGGCCGCCACGCCCACCATATTCTTTTCCGTGCCGATTTTCAGCTTCACCGCCGCGTCCACGGTGATGTTGATGTATTCCGCCGTAGGCACATAGGAATTGGTCTTCACGTCCACGGACATCATTTTCAGGCTTAGCTTATCCAGCCGTTCCAGGAAGGGGATGCGCACGCCCGCGCGCCCAATGACCACGCGCCGCCGGATGCCCGAGATGATGTACGCCTGGTCCGGCGGGGCCTTGACGTAACCCAGGATACAAACCAAAAGGACCACCGCGCCCGCGATCGCCGCCACCATGCCCCATGTCTCCGCTTGCAAGAACCACTGCATTGAAAGGGCCTCCTTTATCTTCAATAAAAATATTATATCATTGCCATGGCATTTTGGGGGATTTTTTGTCTGAAAAAAGCGTTTGGAGGCCTCTTGTGTCATGGAAGGAAGCCCGGCGCCCCGTACCGGCTCCCCTTCCTTGCCCCTTTGTTCTTTTTATGGTATCATAGTTCCCGTGAAAACATTACGCACAATCAAAGAAACATTCTTGTCCTCCCTCCCCCTGGCCGGCATCATGATTGTCGTCTGCGTGTTTGTGGCCCCCATGCCCGACGCCTTTGACTATGTGAAGCTGGTCATCGGGTATGCGGGCGTGGTGGTGGGCCAGGCCCTGTTTTTGGTGGGCCTGGACAACAGCATTCTGCCCATCGGAAAAATGGTGGGCGGTTCTTTGGCAAAGCTGAAAAAGAGCGTGTTCATCATCTTCTTCGGCCTGCTCTTCGGCCTTTTGGCCACGGTGGCGGAACCCGCTTTGGCGGTGCTGGCCCGGCAAGCCCACATGATCATCGATATCGTGGACATCAATATCTTCATCTGGATCATGGGGGCCGGCATCGGCGTGTGCGTGGGCTTCTCCCTATACCGGATCATGAAGGACCTGAACATCAAAATCGTCTTTGCGGCCCTGTACGCGGCGGTGTTCCTCACGGTGATCTTCGTGCCGGAGCAGTTTGTGGCCTTGGCCTTTGACGGCAGCGGGGCCACCACCGGGGACGTGTCCGTACCCTTCATTCTGGTGCTGGGCCTGGGGGTTTCCACCACCATGTCCAGGCACAAAACCAATGACGATACCTTCGGCATCATCGGCCTCGCCTCCGTAGGCCCCATTTTAGCCATGTTCCTCTATGGCATTGTTCTGAAAATCGCGCATGGCGGCGCGCTCCCCCCCGCCAACGTATACGATCCGGGAGCCGCCCAGGGGCTTTGGCGCATTTTCCTGACCAACGCCTGGGACGTGCTGCTGGTGCTGGCGCCCATCATCCTGTTGTTTCTGCCCTTCCAGTTTTTCCTGATCAAGCTGCCTAAAAAGGAGTTGCTCACGCTCCTGATCGGCGCCATCCCGGTGTATGTGGGCCTGCTGATCTTCCTTTCCTGCATCGAGTTTGGCTTTGCCTTCGCGGGCAAATACATCGGCGAGGTGTTCCTGGACCCCCTACGGCCCGCCTGGTTTGAGTGGATGCTGCTTTTGGTGGGCTTTATTCTGGGGATATCCATCACCCTGTCGGAACCGGCGGTTACCGTGCTGGGGGACCAGCTGGAGGAGATCACCAACGGCCACATCAAGAACCTCACCATCCGCATGACCCTGGCCATCGGCATCGGCTTCGCCTCCGTGCTGTCCATGGTGAAGATTCTCACCCAGGTCAATATCCTGTATTTCCTGGTTCCCCTGTACATCATCGCCATCGTTATGATGAAGTTTACCCCTAAGCTCTTTGTAGGCCTGGCCTTTGATTCTGGCGGCGTCAGCGGGGGGGCGTTGACCTCGGCGTTTTTAACGCCATTGACTTTGGGCGTAGCCCAGGCGGTGGCCGACAGGGCGGGCCCCGCGGCCCAATCGGTGCTGACCAACGGCTTTGGCATCATCGCCTTTATTTCCGTAACGCCCCTGATTGCGGTGCAGTGCCTGGGCATCCTGTACGCCGTGCGTTCCCGCAAGATGCAAGAGGCCCTGGAGCAGGATGAACTGGAAGGGCTGGAGAATTTTATCTCCCTGGCGGGCCCGGATTCAGAGGAACATAGCGAAGGACGCATATCCATGGAGGGACTTGAAGGTGAACAGTGACAACATCCGGTTCTTCGTGGTCATCGCCGACCGGAAGAAAAAGGGAGCGCTTTTGGAGGCGCTGTGCCAGGTGGGCTGCAAGATGGTCAACTCCCTCTACGCCAAGGGCTCGGTCAGCGCCAGCGCGTTTATGGACGCCTTTGGCTTCGCCCATGAGGAGAACAAGGTCCTCATCACCTTCCTGCTTCCCGGGGAGAAAGCAGACGCGGCCCTGGATTTGCTGACGAAACAATTTCATTTCAACAAGCCCAATACGGGCATCGCCTTCACCATTCCCGTGGAAGGCCTGTCCCATTAGTCGGTGTGGAGGATACGAGGCATGAAGAACCCAAAGGCGCTTTTTGTCGTGGTAAACGCGGGGTTTTCGCAGGAGATCGTGGACATCGCCCGGGGGCTGGGGGCCAGCGGCGCCACCATCCTCAACGCCCGGGGGGAGGGCACCACCAGCAAAACCATCATGGGCATCACCGTGGATGCGGAAAGGGAAATGGTGCTGACCATTGTGGAGGGTGAAACCGCCGCCCGGATCATGGAGGCCGTGAAGGAAAAGGCCGGGGTCAAAACCCCGGCCCATGGGGTAAGCTTCATGATGCCCGTGGAGAAAATAACGGAGATTTCCCCGCATCCCCGGCCCTAAAGGCTTGACAACCACCCCGAAAGCGTTTATCATCAGCTCACGGCAATGACCGTGGCCTTGGAATTCCACCGCCTTCAGAGAGCAGCCGCCTGGTGCGAGGCTGCGGCCGGGGGTTCCTTTTCCACCGCGGGAGCCGGCGGCGAGGAGCCGCGGGGCGCGCCCCGTACAGCGCGAGAAAGTGGAGCGCCGGGCTTGCCCGGGGCTTAAGCCGGGTGGCACCGCGGAGCGACGTCCTCCGTCCCTGTGGCTATGATGGTTCATAGCGGCGGGGCGTTTTTCTTTCCAACAACTCACATCGGAGGGATTTTCATGCTGGACATCAAACGGATTCGCCAAAATCCCCAGGAGCTTGTGGACGCGCTCAAGGCGCGCAACAAGGACATCTCCCTGGACCAATTCCTGGAGCAGGACGCCGCCCGCCGGAGCCTGATGGCCGAGGTGGAGGAAAAGAAGGCCCTGCGCAACGCCACCTCCAAGCGCATCGGAGAGGCCAAAAAAAGCGGCGCCGGCGAGAGCGAAACCGCCGCCATCATGGAGGAAATGCGCCTGCTGGGGGATAAAATCGCGGCCACGGACGCGGACATTGCCGATTTGGACGCGCAGATGGAGCGCTTCCTGATGAACATCCCGAATTTCCCCCATGCCAGCGTGCCTGTGGGCAAGGATGAAACCGGCAACGTGGAGCAGCGCCGCTGGGGCGAGCCCCGCCAATTCCCCTGGGAGCCCAAGCCCCACTGGGATATCGGCACGGATTTGAAGATTTTGGACTTTGACACCGCCGCCAAGGTGTCCGGGGCGCGGTTCACCTTCTACCGGGGCCTGGGGGCGAGGCTGGAGCGGGCCGTGATCAACTTTTTCCTCAACACCCATGCGGCGGACGGCTATGACGAGGTCTATCCCCCCTACATGGTCACCCGGGCCGCCATGACCGGCACCGGCCAGCTTCCCAAGTTTGAGGAGGACGCCTACAAGGTGGACCAGGACACCTTCCTGATTCCCACGGCGGAGGTGCCCGTCACCAACATGTACCGGGACATGATCCTGGACGGGAGCCAACTGCCCATCCGCCACTGCGCCTATTCCACCTGCTTCAGGGCCGAGGCGGGCAGCGCGGGCCGGGACACCCGGGGCCTGATCCGCCAGCACCAGTTCAACAAGGTGGAGATGGTGAAGATCGCCAAGCCCGAGCAGAGCTACGAGGAGCTGGAGTCCATGACCCGCCAGGCCGAGAAGGTGCTGGCCTTGCTGGGGCTGCCCCACCGGGTGGTGGCCCTGTGCACCGGGGATATGGGCTTCTCCGCGGCCAAGACCTACGACGTGGAGGTCTGGATGCCCAGCTATGGCCGCTATGTGGAGATTTCCAGCTGCTCCAACTGCGAGGATTTCCAGGCCCGCCGGGCGGGCATCCGTTACAGGGAGAGCCCCAAGGATAAGCCCCAGTTCGTCCATACCCTCAACGGCAGCGGCGTGGCCGTAGGCCGCACGGTGGCCGCCATTTTGGAGAATTACCAAAACGAGGACGGCAGCGTTACGGTTCCGGAGGCCCTGCGCCCTTACATGGGGACGGACGTCATTCGGTAAAGCGGCCCTGACGGATAAAAAGGAAAAACAAACAGCGCAAGGGTTTGCCGTCCATGCACAGGAGGCGGCAGGCCCTTGTGCTTTGCGGTGCCCGTAAGGGAGAGGCCAAAAGCAATCATTCTCTGAAAGCCTGGCGGCCCAGGGAAAGGCGCGGCCTACTCTCAAGGGCAATTCGTTCCGCTTTATACCAAGCTGTGCACGGCCTCCGCGATGCGCTCCGCGGTCAGGCCGTACAGCTTGCGCAGGTCCTCGCTTTTCCCCGAGCGGCCATAGCAATCCGGCATGCCGATGCGCAAAACGCGCTTGGGATGGTTTTCGCTCAAAAACTCCGCCACGGCTCCTCCCAGCCCGCCAATGACCGAGTGGTCCTCCGCCACCACCAACCCCTTTGTCTCCTTTGCGGCCCGCAGCACCGCTTCCTCATCAAAGGGCTTGATGGAATACATATCCACCACCCGGACCCGGATTCCCCGGGCCTCCAGAAGACCGGCGGCTTCCAGCGCCTTTTCCACCATGCGGCCATGGGCCAGGATGGCCGCCTCGTTCCCGGCGGCCAGTTCACGGCTGCCCCCCAGCGTGAACGCTTCCTCCGCCCCATAGTATTCCCCGCTGTCCTCCCGGCCAAAGCGCATGTAGAAGGTGCCGGGGGTTTGGGCCATCAGCGCGGTCAGCGCGGCGGTCTGGTTCGGGGTGGAGGGGGCGAGCACCTTCATATGGGGCAAAGCGCGCATCACGGCAATATCCTCCACAGATTGGTGCGTAGCGCCATCCATGGCGGTTTCAATACCGGCGTGGGAGCCGATGAACTTCACGTTCAGGTCATACAGCGCCGCGCCATTGCGCACCTGGTCCAGGGCGCGCATGGACGTAAACACCGCAAAGGAACAGGCGAAGGCCGTCAGGCCGCAGGCCGCCATCCCCGCCGCCACCGAGCACATGCCCTGCTCGGCGATGCCGCAGTTCACATAGCGGTCCGGAAACTTCTGCCAAAAGGCTTCATACCCCGCTCCCCGGCCAAAGTCGCTGTCCACCACAACGATGCGCGGGTCCGTCTGCGCAAGCTTTGTCAGCGCCGCGCCATAGGCATACCGGTTTGCCGTGCTCATTGCAGACCCACCTCCAATTCCCTCAGGGCCCGTTGGTATTCATCCCGGTTGGGGGCCTTGCCGTGCCACCGGTAATCCCCCTCCATAAAGGAAACGCCCTTCCCCTTTTTGGTATGGGCCACGATAAACAGCGGCTTGCCCCCGTCCCGGGGAGCATCCAGGGCGGCCAGCACCTCCGCCATGGCGTTGCCGTTGATCTCCCGCACCGTCCAGCCAAAGGCCTCCGCCTTGCGCGCCGGGTCGCCGATGGGCATGATCTCGTCATTGCGGCCGTTCATCTGCACTTCGTTGTTATCCAGGATGCAGACCAGGTTGCCAAGGCCGAACCCGGGCGCTTCCATCATGCCCTCCCAAATCTGGCCCTCCTGGAGCTCCCCATCCCCGATGACCACGTAGGTCCTGAACTCCTTTTTCTGCACCCGGGCCGCGCAGGCCATGCCCACGGCGGCGCACAGCCCCTGCCCCAGGGGCCCGGAGGTCATATCCACCCCGGGGGTCTTGAAGCTGGTGGCTCCCTGAAGAAAGGAATGGGCCTGGCGAAGGTGCTTCAGCTCCTGGGCGGGAAAGAAGCCGCGCCGCGCCAGCGCCGCGTACAGGGCGGGGGCAGCGTGGCCCTTGCTCAGGACGAAGCGGTCCCTGTCCGGCCAGGCCGGGTCCTTGGGATCGATGCGCATGGTATGAAAGTATAACGCCGTTACGATATCCGCCACGGACAGGCTCCCGCCGATATGCCCGCTCTGGGCCTGAAAAACCATATCGATCACGTCGATGCGCAGCTGCGCCGCGATCTTTTCCAGGGCATGGACATCCGCCATCTCAACGCCTCCTTCCGGTCATCCCCTTGTGCGGAACGCTTTCACCACATCCATGAACGCCTTGACCCTGTCCCTGTCCACCGGGTTTTCAAAAATGCCGTCCACCTTGAACGTGGTGGCCACCACCGCGCCGTCGGCAATGGAAAGCTGCTGTTCGATATTGCTCAGGCGGCAGCCCGTGTTGCACAGAACCACGGTATCCGGCACCGCGTCCTTCACCGCCTTTACCACCTGGGAATCCGTAGCCACCCCCGCGGTAAGGCCGCTTACGCACAGGGCGTCCGGGCGGCAGTTGAAAACCGTGCTTTTGGCGACGGAGACAATGTCCCGGTCCGCCATGTACTTGGCGGCCTCGGGCACGATGTTGAACAGCAGCTTGACGTTCTCCGCCCCGATTTCGCGCTGGTGGCGCGCGGTCTCCCCCGCGTTGGTGTTCCACAGGCCAAAATCCGACGCGTATACGCCGCTGATGATCTCCCGCAGGAATTTCGCCCCTGTGGCCGCAGCCAGATCCAGGCTGGCAATGGGGTCCCACAGGCAGTTCACCCCGAAGGGGACCGTCAGCTCGCATTTCAGCTGGCCGATCACGCAGGCCATGGCCGCCACGGTTTCAGGACGCACCCTGGTCAGATACGGCAGGCTGAACTCGTTGGAGAACATCACGGTGTCCACGCCGCCCTGCTGCAGCGCCTCCAGGTCGTAGCGCGCCGCGTCCAGCACCTTTTGCATCCCCGCGCCCTTATCGTAGCCCGGGTCCCCGGGCATGGGCTGCATGTGGCACATGGCAATGATGGGTTTTTCCGTTCCGATGATTTCCTGTAGCCAGCTCATAGGCCGCATCCTCCGTTTACATATGGATATTGAGTCATCACCAGGCCGGGCAAGCGCTGCCCTTGGGAGGAGGGATCATGGGGAAAACCCGTCGGGCTTTCCGCGCCTCAAAATGAATAATCCTTGCCAGCCCATGGGAGCCACGCCCCAGGGCGTGGCCCAAGCCCTCATCCCGCCGCTTCTTCGCACCTTTTTTGGAGCCTTTGGAGCGCGGCGGCAGGATCGCCGCCGCGAAATACCAGCCTTCCCAGCACGCATCCCGCCGCCCCTGCCGCCGCCAAGGCCAGGACCTCCTCCTCCCCAAGTCCGCCGTCCACGTACACGGGAAGGGGCAACGTCCTTGCGGCCTTTAGCGCCTTTGCAAGGGCCAGCGGGTTCAGGGTTTCCCCCTGTGCGTCCGGCTCCGCCGTCATCACCAGCAGAAAGTCCATCTGGGGAAGAAAGGGCGAAAGGGCCTCCACCGGCGTGGAGAAGTTCACCGCAAGGCCCGCCTTCATGCCCAGGCTCCGCGCGCCGTTTAAGAACAACAGCGGAAACCGCAGCGCTTCCAAATGGGCGCTGACGCTGGCCGCCCCGGCCTGATGAACGGCGGGCAGCAGGGCCAGAGGCCCGGCGGCCATCATATGCACGTCCAGCCTCCGGGGCGCGGCATACGCGGCCACCGCAGCCAGGGTTCTTTGCCCAAAGGTGATGTTGGGCGTGAAATTGCCGTCCTCCATGTCAAAATGAACGTCCGGCCAGCCCCTCAGCCGGTCAATCTCCTGCGCCAGCCGCAGCGGGTCCGCCGAGGCCACAGAGGGCAAGAGCCGCATTGCTTCCCCCCCTTTCCTCATCCCGCCGCCAGATTGCGCAAAAAATCAAGGGTATGGGCGGCTTCCGGCACGTTTTTGGCGATATGGTGCTCGGCCCCCAGCCATCCGTCATACCCGGCGTTTTTCAGCGCCTGCACAGCGGCCCTAAAATCCACCTGCCCTTTGCCCAGGGAACAGAAGGCCTCCAGGCCAGGCCGCCCCGGCAGGTAGTCCTTCACGTGCACCCGGCGGATGGCCCCGCCCATGGCGTGAATCCATTCCACCGGCCCGCACTCCGGGTATACGTTGCCCGTGTCCAGGTAGAGCCCCAAAAAGGGGGAGTCTACCTCCTCAAAGAAGCGGCGCATTTCCTCCGGGGTGCGGAGCATGCCGCCCCATACCACCTCCACGTTGAGGGACACGCCCACCTCCCCGGCGTACTGCGCGGCGCGTTCAACCCCCGCTCGGGCCCGCTCCAGGGCCACGGGCACGGGATGGACCTCGGAGGGGGTGACGAACTCCGTGCGGGCATAGCCGGGCACGATCAGCAGGCTGTCGGCCCCCAAGAGGGCCGCGCCCTCCAGGGCCCGTTTCATAGCGTCCTCCCCCGCCCGGCGGGTGCTTTCCCTGGCGCTGGTCATGGGCAGCGTCCAAGAGTACCCGTTGGTGAGGCCGGAGATGGCAAGCCCCTCCTCCCGGGCCAACTGCCGGACCTTGAGGAAATCCGCGTCCCGGCTGTCAAGGCTCAGCAGCCCGCCCTCCTTCATCACCAGCTCCACACCCTGGGCCCCCAGCTTTTTCAGCAGGGGAAACGCCTGCCGGTACGGCAGCCCCGCCCCGGGGATCTCCACGTGCGCCCCAATCTTCATCCTGTGCGCTCCTTGCTTTGTGCGGCCCCGCTTTAGGAGCCTTGTCAAGCGGGGACCGGCGCCCGCAAGCCGCCTGCCGGTCCCCGCAGAGGCGTTGGGCTATTCGCCCCAATAATACGCCCGGATCACCTCCAGGTAACGGTCCGCGCCCATCTTGGCCAGCCCGTCCTGGAAGGCCTGCCAGGCCGCGTCGCTGTGGATGTCCTGGGTGCCCATGATGAACTTCACGCAGCTGTTGAGGATGTAGTCCTTGAACAGCGTGGCAAGCTCCGCTTTTTCATTCACCAGCTCGGTATCGGCGCACCAGGCGATCTGGGGGAACTCGGTCATCACGGCGTAGGGCATGTAGGCCTGTTCCGCCAGGTTTCCGGAGAGCTCGTTGTCCGAATAGGTGCCGGCGGCGGCCTTGGCGAAGAACATCTCCTCGGTGATGTAGTACTGGGCGAACCAGGTGATGGTCCAGTAGACGCTCTGGGGCGAGGTCCATTCCACCAGGGACTTCACGGACCGGGCGTCCCCGCCGAAGGACGGCTCATCCGTCCAGGCCCAGTGCACATCCTCCTGGCCCAGGTAGCTGGACCAGCGGGAGCCCTCCTGGGAGGACCAATACTCCAGCCATTTGTAAGCCACTTCCGGATGCTGGCAGGCCGTGGTGATGAAGCCGCGAAGATCCAGCTGGCTCTCGGCGCGGCGGGGCGCGATGCGCACGCCCTGGGGACCGGCCACCGGCGGGATGGCGATATAGTCGTCATAAGAGACCCGGCCGGGATCGGGATTGACGTTCACCACCCGCATGGGGTTCATGCCGGCCACCACGCCCGCCACGGCATCCGCCTCAAACACGGAGGTGATCTGCCGCATCTGCGTCAGGTTCTGGGTGAAGGTATCGTCGGTGAGCAGGCCGTCGCGGTAGAGCTTGTTCAGGAACTTCAGCCCCTCCCGGAACGCGTCCTGGGTACAGGCCAAGGACACGTTGTGGTCCGCGTCCGCCACCAAAAAGTCGTTGGGGCAGTAGAGGAAGGAGTTGAGAAGGTAGAACATCGGGTCCGTACCCTCGTTGATCAGCTGGTTGTTGCCCATGAGCGGGATTTCATCGTCGGGGTTGCCGTTGCCGTTCATGTCGTTGGCCTTGAAATAGGCCAGCAGGTCATAGAACTCGTCCAGGGTCTGGGGCATCGCGCCCTCGTCCCGGCCCTTGGCGGCGTTGTACTGGTGCAGCCAGTTCTTCAGCACCCAAACCTTGTTGAACATGGAATTCTGCACCAGGTACACGGAGGCCAGGAAGGAATAGATGTGGCCGTCGGGGGCGGTGACCTGCTCCCGCATCCCCAGCTCGTCCAGCATCTGCGGGTAATAGAAGCCCTGGGTTTCCATCAGGTCGTCCAGCTGCCGCACCACGCCGTCCTCCACCAAATTGAGCAGCTGGCCTGCGTCCACGGCGTACAGGAAGATGTCCGGCAGGTTGTTTTTATCGGTCACGGCCAGATTGAACAGCATGTCCATCTCATCGTAGGGAACGCTGGTCCACTGGACCTTGACCCCGGAGAATTCCTCATACCACTGGCTCTGGGCCATTTCCTCCGGCTCCTCCGTCTGGGGGCTCTTGACGACCCAAACCTTGAGGGTGATGTCCTCGTCAGTGACGGGGTACACGCCCTTGGCGGAAATTTCCGCCAGCGCGAACACGGGCAGCAGGCACACAACCATCAGGATCGCGAAAAACTTTTTCATGGTCTTCCTCCTTCACAATGCTTTGGCTATCAGAAACAGGAACCGGGGTCCCAGAGGGGGCTCACCTCCCTTTTGTTACGGGATGGGTATGGACCGCACCGGATACAGCCGGCTGAGAAACAAAGGAAAGGCCGTCAGCCCTTGACCGCGCCGATCATGACGCCCTTGACGAAATACTTCTGGGCAAAGGGATACATCACCATGACGGGTACAGAAGCAACGATAATCAGGGAGAATTTCATCACTTCCGCGCGCTTGGCCAGCAGCGCGGCGGTGGCCGCGTCCATGCCACTTTCAATGGTGGCGCTGACGTTCATGATGAGGATTTCCCGCAGGATGTTGGGCAAGGGGAGCATGCTGCGGGTTTGCAGATAGATCAGCGGATAGAAGTACGAGTTCCAGAAAAACACCGCCGAATACAGCGCGATCACCGCCAGAATGGGGCCGGAGAGCGGCAGCACGATTGTGAGCAAAAACCGCCAGGCGCCGCAGCCGTCGATCTGCGCGGCCTCCAGCATTTCGTCGGGAATCTGGGTTTTGAAATAGGTGCGCATCACAATCATGTTGTACATGGAAATGGTGAAGGGCAGCGTCACCGCCCAGATGGTGTCCAGCATGTTCAGCTGCTTGATCCAAAGGTATCCCGGAATCAAGCCGCCGTCAAAGTACATGGAAAAGATGCACAGGGCCATCACCACTTTGCCGCCGATGAAGTTTTTCCGCGAAAGCGCGTAGGCGCACAGCGTCTGCACGACCATGGCCTGGGCGGTGCCAAGGGCGGTGTACAGGATGGAGTTGGCGTACCCCGTCCAGATCAGCTTGTATTCAAAAATGGCCTTGTACCCCTCCAGGGTGAACTCCCTTGGAATCAGGGACAGGCCCGAGGAGCCCATCATCATACCGCCGCTAAAGGAGGCGGACACCACGTACAAAAGCGGATAGAGGATGATGAGAAAGACCAGCCCCAAAAGCAAAGTGTTGAAAAAGAGGAACACCCGGTCCCCGGCGGTCACGCGGATTTGGTTGCTGACGGGAGAGGAGGCTTCCCGGGCTTTTACCGTTTGCGTCATGCTTCTCACCTCACCAAAGGGAATTGCCGCTGAGCCTGTTGCTGACCTTGTTCACCACGAACAGCATGACCATGTTGATGAGGGAGGTGAACAGGCTGATGGCGGCGGAGTAGGAATACTGGGGCGTTTTGCTGGTCAGCCCCACGGTGTAGGCATAGGTGCTGATGACCTCGGAAACCTCGGTGTTGACGTTGTTTTGCAATAGAAGCACCTTTTCATAGCCGATGGTCATGACCTTGCCGAAGCTCAAAATCAGCATGATGCAAAAGGTGGGGAGCACCCCGGGGATATCCACGTGCCAGATGCGCTTCATGAGGCTTGCGCCGTCCACGGTGGCCGCCTCGTGCAATTCGGGGGAAATGCCCGCCAGGGCGGATATAAAGATGATGGAGTTGTACCCGAGCTCCTGCCACACGCCGGACCAGACAAAAATGGAATAGAAGTATTCCGAACGGGCCATCCAGTTAGTGGCCGGCACCCCCAAAAGCGCCAGGAACGAGTTGATCATGCCGCCGTTTGCCTTGGTAAATTCCAGGATCATGGAGCACAGCACCACGGTGGAAATAAAGTGCGGCGCGTAGCTGACCATCTGCACCGTCTTGCGCAAGCTTCGCGCCGGGAGGTAGTTCAGCATCAGCGCAAAGACCAGCGGCAGCGGAAACGTCGCCAGGGTATACAGGTTGATGACCAGGGTATTGCGCAGGACCTGCCCGAACTGGTAGCTTTCGATGAATTTGAGGATATACTTGAGGCCGACAAACTGGCTGCCGGTGATGCCCCGGGCGGGGCGGTAATCCCGGAACGCAATCTGAATGCCCCACATCGGCACATACCTGAAAATGAGGATCACCGCCACCGGAATCAGCAGCATCGCGTACAGCGCGCCGTTGTGCCGAAAATCCAGCCTGACCCTCTCCAAGGGCGTTCTTTGCTTTTCCCAGGGAACACTACTTTTCATCCTTGCCTCGGCCGCTCCTTTCCACCCTGTGATCAAATGATAACCATGAAGAATCCGTTCTGTATTTATCCGTATTATACATTGGACATGCGCGGCAACAAGGCCCAGAATGCCGGAAAACAGGGGGACAAATTTCCCTCCCGGAACACAATTTTCCGCATTTGGCCGAAATATTACCATTCTGTACCTTTTTGGTCTTGGGAAAACTTTACCCCCAGGGATGGCTATGATACAATACTCCTATTCGCACCTGCCGCCCAGCCGTATACTACGCAAGGAGACGCCGCATGGACCGTATGCGCCCGTTGAAGCAAAGGAAGCGTACGCCGCTGTTGCGCTTCACCATGTCCTACCTGAGCCTGCTGCTGGTCATCATTTTGCTTGGAGGCAGCATGTTTCTGGTGGCCATCAACGTGGTGGCGGGCCAGACGGCGGAAGCCAACGCCATGGTGCTGGAGCAGATGGCCGTGCGGCTGGGCAGCTCCCTGGAGGAGGCGAACCGCTTCTCCTATTCCATCAACCGCCTCGCCCTGGTGCGGCAGCTGATGCAGTGCGTACGGCCCTTCACCGCCAACGAGGTCTATCTCATCCGGGAGGCGACCCAAAGCCTCACCCCCTTTGAGGACAGCAGCGGCTTGCTGGCCGGTTACCAGATTTATTTTTCCAACGGGGATTTTCTGCTGGAGCCCACCACCTGCTGCCTAAACATCGACCTGCTATACGGCAAAAGCTTTGGATATGCCGATATGGCTGTGGACGAATGGCGCGCCAACGTGCTGGATACCCCCGGCGGCACCCACATCTACCCCGCCCGGACCAGCCAGGTAGGGGGCAGAAGCGGCCGTATGCTGTTGTATACGCGGGCGCTGACCAGCCTGTACCGGCAGGTGGGCAAGATCATCTACTATATTGACGAAAACAAGCTATGCGCCCTCTTTGCGCCCTTGGCCGAGCTTTCCGCCGGGCACGTGGCGCTGCTTTCCCGGGAGGGGGAGGTCCTTTCCGCCTCCTCCCCGCTGCCCCAGAGCCTTTCCATGGCGGATATCCCGCGCAATACCGCCGATTCGGGGAGCTATACGGCCCAAAGCGGCAAGGAGCGCCTGATGGTATTCTACCACCGGCTGAGCTCCTCGGGATACATGCTGGCCGCCATCGCCCCCTATGCCCACATCATCACCCAGGCCAGCGCGGTGCTCAAGCCCATGCTGATCAGCGCCGCGGCCCTGGTGCTGGTGGGCTTGGCCCTGACCTTTTACAGCTTGCATACCAACCGGCGGCCCCTGAAAAAAACCATGGAGCTTCTGGCAGCGGACGGGGGCAACGCCAGCCTGGCGCGCAAGGGCCTTTCCCAGCTTGACCAGGCGGTTCACCAGCTGGTCTCCTCCCACAACCTGCTCTCCAAGCGCCTGGAGGAACAGCGTACCGAGCTGCGCGCCGCCATCGTGGCCTCCCTGGAATCGGGGGACACCCTGGACGACGGCGAGTTGGACATCCTTCTTTCCCACGTGGGCATACAGCCGGAGGGAGACCGCTTTCGCGGCGTGTATTTGGTGCTGCGCTCGGACCGGGGCGTGGACACCAACGAGCTGGAGCGCGGGGACATGCAGCGGGCCCTGGTGATGGAGCTGCTGACGCCCTATGCGCCGCGCATCTCCTTCCTGTCCCTTCGCAACCGCTCCAGCTTCATTCTCCTATACGCCAAGAACGAGGGGGAGGGGGAAGACCTCAACGTTTTCTTCAGCGCGCTTTATAACGCCTGCCGCAGCGTCGGGGGGTTGGAGCCCCGCTTTTTTGTGGGAACGGAATGCCGCAAGCTCTGCTACTTGCCCCACTCGCTGCTGGCGGCGCGGCAAATGATGCTGGGGGGAGAAAAAAGCTCGTTCCTCTTCGTCGCCCAGCCGGAGGGTACGGCCCGGGAGTCCTACCTGTATACGGAGCAGCATGAAAAAAAGCTGGTCTCCCTAGCTTATATGAGCAAGGAAGAGGAGCTTTTCACGCTGCTGGACGACCTCTATGCCGAGAATATCCGAAGAAGCCTGCCGCGCTTTGAGCGCCAGCTGCTGTTCTTCCGCATGGTGAGCACGTTAAGCAACGTGCTCAGCGCCGACAGCCTCCCCCAGGAGCTCACCTTCGCCTTGCACAAGCTGACCATGGAGGAGTTTTTCGCGCTGCTGAAGGAGCACTACGCTTTTGTGTGCCGCCGCAACCGCGAAAGGCATACCGCCCGCGCCGAAAAGCTGCTCTCCGGCGTGCTGGAGTACCTGAATGAAAACTGCACCGACTATTCCCTGTCCCTGTCCAGCACGGCTTTGCGCTTCGGCCTCACTGAAAAGTACCTGTCCTCCTTCATCCACGAAAAGGCCGGGATCAACTTCTCCACCTATGTGGAGCAGCTCCGGATCAGGAAGGCCAACGAGCTGCTGGCCCAGCCCGGCCTTACCATGGACGAAATCGCCCTGCGGGTGGGCTATTGCAATGTGAAAACCTTCCGGCGCGCCTACATCCGGGCGGTGGGCATCGCTCCCTCGGAGGCGCGGAGGATCACGACGGCCCAGGGCGCGACGGATGAGCCCACCCCTGGCGAAAGCGCCCCCGGAAGCATTTCTTTTGTATCAAACCACGAGGGAGGATCCATATGACACATCATTGGCCACTGGGTACGATCATTGGGATGGACGCGCTGGAGGAGGGAATCGCCTTTTGCCAAAGCGCGGGCCTGGATACCTTGCAGCTCCGCCTGGGGGACGCCGCCGCGCGCACCAAGGAAGAAATCCTCGCCTTGCGCGCGCCGCTCAAAGCCTTTCCCGCCGCCACAGCGGCGGCCGGATGGCCGGGGCCCGTCCTCTGGGATTTCAAAAACGGGCCGCGCACGTTGGGCATCGGCCCCAAGGAAACCCGGGAAGCGCGGATGCACTCCCTGATGGTTGGAGCGCAGTGGACCGCGGAGCTGGAAATCCCGCTGATGCAGACGCACCTGGGTTTCGTGCCGGAAGACCCCTCCTGCGAGGAATACGCCGAGCATGTGCAATGCTTGCGCGCCCTGGGCCGCCGCTGCGGCGAGCTGGGCATCGTTTTCTGCCTGGAAACAGGGCAGGAGACGCCCATCACCCTGCGCCGCCTCATCGAGGACGCGGGGGAGGAGGCCGTGGGCGTTAACCTGGACCCGGCCAATTTGCTCATGTACGGCAAGGCCAATCCTTTGGATGCGGTGGATCTTTTGGGGGCGCATATCAAAAGCATGCACCTGAAGGACGGCTGCTACCCCGGCGCGGACAGCTACCAGCTGGGCCCTGAAACGCCTATCGGCGCGGGATTGGTGGATTTCCCCGGCATCTTCCGCAAGCTCCGCGCCCTTGGCTTTGAGGGCCCGCTGATCATTGAGCGGGAAATCCCCATGCCAGATCAGCGCGCGGACATCCTTGCCAGCATCCCGCTGATCAGGGGATGGGTCAGCCAGGCATAGCCCCCCGTTGAAAAGCCGGATGGCAAGGGGCGGCGGGCAGCGGTAAAAGGCCGGGCGAAAACGCCCGGCCTTTTTGGCTACCTTCCCACCCGAATCACATTCCAGCTCAGCCTGGGAATCTCCATCACCAGCCTGCCCCCCTCCAGCGTTCCCCCGGGGAGGGCCCTGGGGGCCACATTGCTTGGGTTTTCCTCGCTGTTTACGGCTTTCACATCCTCATGGACCAGCACCTCATGGGATACCCTGGACAGGCCGGGGAAGTCCCGCAGGTCCACGCTCAGCTCCATGCCCTCCTCCAGGGAGCGGTTCACGGCAAAGATCGTTACCGTTCCATCCTCCCCCAGGGTGGCGGTGGCGTCCAGCTCCGGCACGGCCTCGTAATCCTTGCAATCGTACACCGGGGTATTGACGATGGCCCGCAGGGCCTCCCCCCGGCCATATTGGGAGGCGTGCAGCAGGGGCCAGTAGATGGTCTGGGCCCAGGCTCCGCCTCCGGTGCGGGTCATGATGGGGGCGATCACGTTCACCAGCTGGGCCATGCAGGCGATCTTCACCCGGTCGGCGTTGCGCAGGAAGGTGATGAGCATGGAGCCCACCAGCAGCGCGTCCTCGAAGTTATACACATCCTCCAGCAGGGGCAAGGCGCGGTTCCACTTGTCCCGCTTCCATACCTCCTTGTCCTGCTGGTTGGAGTGGTACCACACGTTCCATTCGTCAAAGGACAGGTTCAGCTTCTTCTTGCTGTGCTTCTTGCCGCCCACCGCGTCGCAGATGGATACCACGGTCTTGATGAACGCGTCCAGGTCCATGGAGCGGGCCAAAAAGCCCCGGGTGTCGTTGGTGGGGTTGCCATAATAGCGGTGCAAGGACACATAGTCCACATTCTCATAGCATTCGTCCAGCATGGTCAGCTCCCAGCTTCCGAAGGTGGGCATGTCGCTGGAGGAGCTGCCGCAGGCCACCAGCTCAATGGAGGGGTCCACCCACTTCATGACCTTGGCGGCCTCGTTGGCCACGCGGCCATACTCCAAGGCGGTTTTGCCGTTGATCTGCCAGGGGCCGTCCATTTCGTTTCCCAGGCACCACAGCTTGATGCCAAAGGGCTCCCTGGCTCCGTTTTTGATCCGCAGGTCGCTGAAATAGCTCCCCCCCGGATGGTTGGCGTATTCCACGATGCTCCGGGCCGCGTCCGGCCCCCGGGTGCCCAGGTTCACGGCGTACATAGGGGCGGTGCCCGCCTCCTTGCACCACTGCACAAACTCATGCAGGCCCACCTCGTTGGTTTCCGTGGTAAACCAGGCCAAATCCAAGCGGCGGGGCCGCTGCTCCCTGGGGCCGATGGAGTCCTCCCAATCAAAGCCGGACACGAAGTTGCCGCCAGGGTAGCGGGTCACGGGGACATCCAATGCCCTCACCAGGTCGATCACGTCCCGGCGGAAGCCGTTTTTGTCCGCCGTGGGATGACCGGGCTCATAGATGCCGCCGTATACGGCCCGCCCCAGATGCTCAATGAAAGAACCATAGATGCGCGGATCGATTTTCCCAATGGCATAGGCCCTGTCCAAAATCATGGATGCCTTCTTCATGTCCTTCGCTCCTCAATCTCTTTTGCCAGAATATCTCTTTGGTTTATCGGGTCCCAATGCCCCACAGGGCCTCCCCTTGGGGGGAGAGCAGCGTCAGGGTGGGCACCCAGGCCTCCTGCTCCCGGTCATAGCCCATGGCAAAGCGGCCTTCATAGGAAGTGCCCTCCAAGGTGACCACCCCCTCCCGGCTCCAGGCACCGCTCCCCTCCCCGGAAAGGGTTCCGTCCGGGTTCAGGGTGACGGGAACGGAGCGGTGCTGGAAGGTGTTCACATCCTGTCCATGGAGCAAAATGCGGTACTTCCCGGCCAGCTCCGCCGGAAGCGCCGGGGCTTCCCCGCTATACCGCAGGGGCGCCACCACCGGCCAGCCCTCCCCGTTCATCCAAAATTCATGCACCCGTACCCTGAATTCGTCCCCCAAGGCGGAAAACCTTGTGTGGAAGATCAGATAATACCTGCGGGCGTCCGGGTCGTACAGGGCGCTGTTATGGCCGGGGGACTTGTAAGCCTGCTCCGGCAGCGGCCGGACCCCCTCCAGGGGCATGAACCGGAAGCTGCCCAGGAGCTTTACGCCGTAGCCTTCAATGGCCTTGTCGTCAAAGAAGCTGCCCTCCGCCCCGCCACAGGCGGTCATGTCCTGGCCCTTGGCGTCCAGGTAGGGGCCGTCCGGCTCCCTGGAGCGGCACACCCGGATGTTGTACCCTCCGGAGGCGTCCAGCCCGCCGAAGGAGAGGAACAGGTAGTAGTAGTCCGTGTCCGGGGAATAGAGGATGTACGGCCCCTCGATGCGGGAATGGTTCCTGCCCAGCAGCTTTTTTCCATACCCCTGACCTTCCAGGGGGCGCCCGGTGCTCCCGTCCATTTTCAGGATGTAGATGCCGCCGGAGTAGGAGCCGTATACCATCCAAAGCTGTCCGTTCTTATCATAGAACACATGGGGGTCGATGCAGTTGGGGTGTATGGCGGCGTCATAGGGGGTTCCGTCCTGGGAAGCGCCCTCCATGCCGGATTTTAACAGGATTCCCAGGTTGCGGTAGGGCCCCTCCGGCGCATCGCTCACCGCCAGCCCCAAAGCGGACAGGGGGCTGGCCCCCTCGCAGGCGCAGTAGTACAGGTAGTAGCGGCCATCCGCCAGCCGTTGCACATCCGGCGCCCAGAAGGTGTCGGTTCTGGCCCAGGAAAGGGCCTCCCCCATTTCCTCCTGAACGTTGTTTACCAAAGTGCAGCCCTGCCGGGCGTCTGTGGAAATCATCTCCCAGTTCATCAGGTCGCCGCTTTTGGCCGCGGCCATATGGCTGCCGAAGATGTAGTAGGTTCCGTCCCCGGCCCGAAGGATGGAGGGATCGTGCACATAGGCGTCCCGGAAGGCCGGGGCGGAAGGCGCTTCCTCCCCCAGGGCCATGGCCCCCGCGCCCAGCCAAAGCGCCAGCGCCCCCAGCGCCAATCCTCTCTTGCCCATCCCCCTCACCCCTTGACGCTGCCTGCGGTCATGCCATCCACGATAAACTTCTGGGCGAAGATGTACACCAGCAGAATCGGCAGCACCGCAAAGCAGGAGCCTGTGATCATCAGGTCATAGTTGTTGCCATAGGGGGTGAACAGGGTGTTCAGGCCGATGGGCAGCGTGTACTTCTTCATGGAGGTCAGCACCAGCATGGGCCAGAGCAGGTTGTTCCAGGCTCCCATGCCCACCAGCACCGCCATGGAGGACATGGCGGGCCCCATGATGGGCAAGATGATCCGAAAGAAGATGGAGTACTCGTTGCACCCGTCCACCCGGCCCGCGTCCAGCAGGTCCTTGGGAACGCCGGAGAGGTACTGCTTGAAGAAGAAAATGGCGGACACGCTGGCCAGAAAGGGCAGCATGATGCCCGCAAAGCTGTCCAACAGGCGCATGTTGTTGGCCTGGACGTACATGGGCAGCATCAGGATCTCAAAGGGAATCATCAGTACGATGAGGACGCACAGGAAGATGAGCCCTTTGGCCTTGAACTCGTACATCTCAAACCCGTAGGCCACAAAGGAGGAGATCAGCAGCGTCAGCGCCGTTTGCACCGCCGTCACCCCCAGGCTGTTGCCAAACCACACGAAGTAGTCATGGGCCACGTATGCGCCTTCCAGGGTGATGCCGGTAAACAGGTAGCGCCAGGAGTTCAGGCTCCACTTCTCAAACTCCGGCCGCAGGTTCAAACCGCTGCGCCACAGCTCCGCGCCGCCCTTGAAGGTGCCCAGCACCATGGCGATCAGCGGAATCAGCGTTACGATGGCCAGGCCCGTGAAGAACAGCAGCAGCAACGCCCTGGCCACGGGATTGTAGCCCAGCTTGCTTTTCTTTTGGGCCGCGGGAACGGTTTGGCTGGTCATACCCTGGCCCTCCTTCCGATGCTGCCGGTGAGCCACAGCTGAAGCAAGTTGATGCCCATGGCGCACACCAGCAAAACCAGGCCCACCGCCGAGGCGTAGCCCATGCGCAGCTTTTCAAAGCCGTAGCGGTAGAGATAGCCCACAATGGTCAAGCCGTAGTTATGGGGAGAGGTGTTGTTGCCAAACACCATATAGCTTTCGGTAAACATGGCCAGCCCCGCGTAAATGGAGATGGTGAGCACATAGATGGTGGTGGGCTTGAGCAGCGGCCAGCCGATGCGCCAGAACTTTTGCACGGCGCCGGCCCCGTCAATGTCCGCCGCCTCGTAGAGCTCGTTGGGAATGGACTTGAGCCCCGCCAGGTAGTACAGCATGTTCATGCCCGTCCAGCGCCAGCAGCACAGCAAAATGAGAGCCAGGAGGCTGGGATATTCCAGCTTCATCCAATAGATGGGCGCTTGCCCGAACAAAGCAATCAGGGAGTTCATCATCGCCCCCGGCAGCTCGGAAAACATCATCCGGAAGATCAGGCCGGCCACCACCACGGAGCTGAGCACCGGCACGAAATAGAGGGATTTGAACACATTGGCGAACTTCATGGAACGGCTGGAGATCATGTAGGCGAAAAGCAAGGGAAAGGGAATCAGCAGCGCGCAGGTGATGAGCATGTACCGGATGGAATTGAACACCGCCTGACCGAACACCTTATCCCCCAAAAGCCGCTGGTAGTTTTTCAGGCCCACCCATTCCACCTGCCCGGGGAGGATGTCCTGAAAGCTCATCTGGACCGTGGAAACAAGGGGCGAAATAAAAAAGATGACGAAGGTCAGCACAAAGGGCAACACGAACACATATGGGGCGATTTTTTTAGAATAGAGCAGCCTGTGGACTTTTTGCATGATCCCACACCCCCGAAAGCGTAGATACGGAAGCGCCGGAGAGGAGAACGCCCTCCCCTCCGGCGCGAAAAGGAGCCCTTAGAAGATGTCGGCCTCGATGGCCTCCTGGGCGGTAGCCAGCTCCGTGGCGGCGTCCAGCTTATCCACGTACAGGTTGTTCCACAGCGTGGAGGAGAAGTAGCTGTTCATGGTGGGGCTGATGGAGGTGGAGGCTACGAACTGGATCTCGTCCTTGATCTCCAGGAGCGTGTCGAACACGTTGGTGCGGAAATACTTGTTGAACTTGTTCTCCGGGTTGTGGGTCAGCTCCTTGTTGTCCCACACGGCGGTGTTCACGGGGTCAAAGCCCATCACGTTCCAGATCATGCTCTCGCCAAACTCGGAAAGCTTCGCGTAGGTGATGAAATCGGCGGCCAGCTGCTTGTCGGCGGCGGTGAGGGTCACCACGGTGCCGGTACCGCCCAGGCCGATGGAGCGGGGCTGGCCCACTTCAAACACAGGAGCGGGGGCGATGGCGTACTTGCCCGCCATGGCGGGGATTTCATCCACAAAGCGGCTCATGTACCACTCGGCCATGATGACGGTGGCGCACACGCCGGTGTTGATCCAGGCCTTGCCTTCCTCGGTGTCAGGCTGCCCGCCGGGGCACAGCATGGCGATGCCTTCGTCCAGCCACTGCTGCTGCATGGTCACGGCCTTGAGCATTTCGGGGGTGTCGATGGTGGGCTTGGGATCGTCGGGGTCGCTGTTGTCCTGGAACTCCCCGCCTTGCTCGGTGAGCATCAGGGCCGTCTGCCATTGGGTGGTGGTTTCCACGCTGCCCATGTAGGCCTCGGGATTGGCGGCCTTGAGCTTGCGGCCGGCCTCCATCCAGTCATCCCAGGTCACGATGGTCTTGTAGTCGATGCCGGCGGCTTCCAGCAGCTCCACGTTGTAGAAGGCAACGCAGGCCCCTACGTGAGTGGGCACGCCATAGTGGTTGTCGCCCTTGCTGTAGATGGACAGGCGGCTGGGCACGATGGTGTCGATGTAGGGGGCCAGCGCGTCATTGAGCACTTCCAGCTGGGGCTGCCCCAAAAGGACATTGGGGAACTGGCCCAGCTCCACGTCGCACAGGTCGGGAGCGCCAACGCCGGACTGCAGCGCCACCTTGAGCTTGTTGTGCATGTCGTCATAGCCCAGAACCGTGCATTCCAGGTCGATCTGGCGGTCGGGGTTGGCCTTGTTCCATTCCCCGGCCATGGTGGTGTAGAATTGCCCGTGCTGGTCGATGAACGTCCACAGGGTCATTTTGGTGCCTTCGGCGGATGCCACAGAGCCAATGCCCAGCAGCAACGCCAAAACCAGGAGCAGCGAGAGGGTCTTTTTCATGGGGTTTCCTCCTTGATCTATATTTCACGCCCACTGGCGCGGGATCCATGGGAGGGGGCCTCCGGTTCTTCCAGGGCGTATCCGGGTGACATGTCTTGTTATTTACTTCATGCAAACCTAAAATATTATACTATTTCTTGAAATTATCTGCATTATAGCACCGTGCGGAAAAGGAAGTCAAGGACTTTTTTCTAAAAATCCCTTCGTGCTCTTGTAATAAACCGCTTATTCTGTTTTGTGATAATGGTTTAACCAGTTTACTTTTGTTTTTCCCAAACCTTTGTCGAGCTTTATTTTATGTTTTTGTAAAGTTTTTCTTTGCAAAGCCAAACCGCCGTGCTATAATGGAGCAAACTTCAAAACCCAGGAGAAACCGCTATGCTTCATATTCACGACCTCCAAAAAGGACTGCCCATCTTCAAGTGCCTCAGTTCCCCGCTGAGGATCCAAATCATCGAACTGCTCCGCCGGGAGGGGCCCTTGCCCATGTCGGACATCGCTGGGCGGCTGAAAATCACCGGCGGCGCCCTCACCCCCCACATCAAGCAGCTGGTGGACAGCGGCTTTGTGACCATCTCCCTGGAGAGCGGCAAGCACGGCCTCCAGCGGCTTTGCAGCGTCAACGAATGCTACATTGTGGTGGACCCGGTATCCGTGAACCGGAACGCCAACGTCTATGAAACCGAGATCAGCGTGGGCCAGTACACCGCCTACGAGGCTTACCCCACCTGCGGCCTGGCTACGGCGGAGCACATCATCGGCACAGAGGACGACCCCCGCTTCTTCGCCTCTCCGGAGCGGGTGAACGCGGGCATCGTATGGATCGGCCATGGGTATTTTGAATACATGCTTCCCAATTTCCTCAAAGAGGACCAAAAGCTGATCGAATTGCAGATTTCCATGGAGATCGCCAGCGAGGCCCCCGGCTCCTGCGAGGATTGGCCCAGCGATATTCACTTCCACCTCAACGGCACCTTGCTGTGCCAATGGACCAGCCCCGGGGACTTCGGCCGGATGCGGGGCATCTATACCCCCGCCTGGTGGGACAGGGCCTGGAACCAATACGGCCTGTTCAAACTCCTTTCCATCGACAACTCCGGCACCTACATCGACGGCCTCAAGCGCTCCGGCGTAACCCTGGCGGACCTGAACATCAACCACAATTCCTCCTTGGTGCTGCGCATCGGCGTGCCCAAAACCGCCATCAACGTAGGCGGCCTGACCCTCTATGGCCGTTCCTTCGGAAACTTTGACCAGGGCATCAAGATGCGGATGCATTATAAAAAGAACACCAAGGGATAAAAACCCCGGAACATGGAATTACCGCAATCAAACCGGCCCGGACAGGGTATCCTACTTCATGGAACCCTTCACCCATTCTGACCGTCCATCCTCAAGGAGGAATCCATGATGAAAGAAATCTATCTGGCCGGGGGCTGTTTTTGGGGCACGGAAAAATACCTGGCTTCCCTTCCCGGAGTGCTGGAAACCCAGGTGGGCTATGCCAACGGCCGCACCCGGCATCCCACCTATGAACAGGTCTGCCGGGAGGGCACCGGCCACGCGGAGACGGTGCGGGTACAGTTTGACCCCCAGGCCCTGAGCTTGCCTTTCCTGCTGGAACGGTTCTATGAGGTCATCGACCCCACCTCGGTGAACCGCCAGGGAGGGGACCGGGGAGAGCAATACAGAACGGGAATCTACTATATGGACCCGGCGGACGAGTCGGTCATCCGGCAGTCCATCGCCGCGCTTCAGGCCCGGCTTGCAAAGCCCGTGGCCATTCAGGTGCAGCCCTTGGAGAACTACCATCCCGCGGAGGAGTATCATCAAAAATACCTGGACAAAAACCCCAACGGCTATTGCCATATCCCCTCCTCCAAGTTCGCCCAGGCCCGCGACGCGGCGGACCCGGCCGCGCGCTACGCCAAGCCCTCCCAGGAAGCCCTGCGGGACTCCCTCACGGACTTGCAGTATCAAGTGACCCAGAACGCCGCCACCGAGCCGCCCTTTCAAAACGCCTACTTCGACCATTTCGAGCCGGGCCTGTATGTGGACGTCACCACCGGGGAGCCTCTGTTCACCTCCATGGATAAATTTGAATCCGGCTGCGGATGGCCCAGCTTCTCCAAGCCCATCGACCAGGAGCGCCTCGCGGAGAAAAAGGACTCCTCTCACGGCATGATCCGCACCGAGGTACGCAGCAAGGGGGGCGACGCCCATTTGGGCCATGTGTTCCCGGACGGGCCCAGAGACAAGGGCGGCATGCGCTACTGCATCAACAGCGCGGCCCTGCGGTTTATTCCCTTGGCGGAGCTGGAGCAGCAGGGGTATGGGGAGTGGAAAAAGGTGTTCTAGAGGAAGGGCCGCCGCCGGGCCTGGGGAGACAATCTCCGTTTCCCCGGCTAGAACGATTGTACGAAGGGGCCTGTTTTGTGTTTTGTGCTGACGCCACCCGGCAAATCAGGAGATCCTCCACACCCCGGTTTTTCCGTTTCTTCAACCCGGCAAGCCAAAACGGATAGGTCCCTTAATTCGCCGGTGGAATGGCCGGCGCAATTTTGCATGGAAATCGGCAATAGCCAGATGAAGAACTCTGCCCGCTCCTTCGTTATTGGCCGAAAGGGCTGGTTATTTTGTGACACTCCCCATGGATCCATGCCAATGCTTTTTCCTGATGCTTACCATTTTGCTCATGCATGGTGGGCAGTCCTCAATGGCGGACCTTCCTCAACCGCTCCCCTGGCGTAATAATTTGCATACGGAATGCGCGGTCTGAGGACGGGGGTATCGAGGGCTTCTTCTTCAAGTACGCCTATTTGCTCTGCATATTCATTTGACAGGATGTTCTCCACGGTGTAAACTTTCGTGTAGAAGTGTGATGGATTCGTAAGGGCACATAGGTGGTGGTACAATATGCAACAGTATTTTAGCTCGGAGCTTGTCCAAAATATGTACATGGCATCCGTCCCTTTTGCTATCCTGATGTTGGAGACTGACGAAGAAAAGGAATTTATGACGCAACTCTATATTGACCATAAGTGTCTTATCGTCCATACAGCTTTTTATTTCTTTCCAGGCGACAAGACCAAGGTTCATGAAGTAGAGAGTGATGTAATCGCCGCCTTATGCGCTCGTTGTAAAAATTTAATGTGTAAAGAGAGTAACGAATTGCCTGGTTATATCGTTAATACTACGAAGAACATATGTCGGACCAGGGTGAAGAAAGATAAACCGGAAAGGGAAAATCGTGATTACTATGCCGATGAATACATTGAAAAATATACGGACAGTGGTGACCTGTATTCATCGATCTTTGAGGTGGCAACATCCGGCATGCTCATCGAAGGGTTTGAAAAACTAAGTGAGCGTGACCAAACGCTCATTACCATGAGGCATGTTGAGGAGCTTGAATACCACGAAATAGGAAAACGGCTTGGTATGAAGGAAGGCGCTGTGCGAACAGCCCTATCGCGGGCAAAAAAGCAATTGGAAAAGTTGATTCATAAGGGAAAGGAAGGAGAAGATGATAAAACGCAGGAATAATCAGAGTGTGATAGAGAAAAAAACGCTTGCTGACCGCGCTTATGATCTTCTTGGCGGAATGATCGCCTTAAGGGATGGAGAAATGGCCCTTAAGAAACTCGAAGCAGACGGGCAAACCGGAAATACAACGGAAATACTGGATGCTTGCTTTAAAGAATATGACGCCAAGAATCGTGCCATCATTGACCGGCATTTTCGCAAACAGAGAAATATCAAACTTCTCTTCAAAACCATTCCGAAGGCCGTCCAAATCGCGGTCGCATCTCTTGGCGTCATCTTTCTTGCCGGCAGCGTTGCCGTGGCTACCAACCAATCATTCCGTGCACGAGTTATGGAGCTTCTGTATCATGTTGAGGAAGAATACACAACGCTTCAATTGCGCGAAAACCAACGCGCATCATTTGATGTACCAACCGCTTGGGGTGGTGATTACTATCCTTCATACCTGCCTGATGGGATTGAGATTGGAGAGGTCCATGGCGCCTTCGCGTCATTTAGGGTGGAATATATCATTTCAAGTTCCGGGAGCCATTATATGTATTTTATGGAAAATGGTGAGGAAGCCGAAACAAATATAGATACGGAGGATGCAAAAATCCGTCCTGTGATGATTCGTGGCAATCCCGGTTTGTTATCCATAAAAGAGGGTCAAACGACTGTTGCCTGGTCAGATTCAACTAGATATTTTGTCTTGATCCTTTACGGCGGCAGCGAAAAAACCGCTCTGGGTATAGCAAATAGCGTCATTAGGATTGAACAATAAAAAATATTTTTCTAAGTGTAACAAACAGGTCTCCAAAATAGTTAATGGGAGTAAGAAACTATTGAGGAGGATCTTTGCGATGAAAAAAAAGATTGCACTCACTCTCACCGTTTTCCTGCTTCTTGGAACTGCCGCAAGCTGTCTCGCGGAGATTATCATAATACCGCGATACTCGCATACATCTGCTATTACTGCCGTATTGAGCTTTAGCGGTGGCAACGCTGTGTGCAGTGGGTCAATAAAACCTTCTGGCTCATACAATGCTTCCGTAACCGTCACGCTTTACAAGGAAAATGGTAGCAAATGGGATTATGTGACATCGTGGTCTGGCAGTGCGAAAAATGGCTCCGAAGCATCTGCCAGCGGATCCAAGAGCGTTGGCAGCGGAACCTATAAGGTCACCACCAGCGGAGCCATTAAAGATAGCAGCGGGACTGTTTTGGAGGCCCCGTCAAAAAGCGTCACTCGCACCAAATGATGCGCCTGTATTTTTGATATAGGGATTCATGCCATTAGCGTAACGGTTATCAGAAAGAAGATGATTCCATTGTGCGCTTCCGTCCTATGACCCATGAAAAGAATAAAAGCAAATCATGAAGTTGGGTACTATCGGATTTTCTGTGGACGCAAGGAACTTTCAACAAACAAATGAAAGGGCTGAATTGCAATGAAAAAACAAAAAGAACAATAGCTTTGGTCGCGGTGCTTGTGTTGATGTTCACTTTTGTTTCGACCGCTTTTGCAGCATATGTCGAATTTGACAAAGGCCCGGTAGGCGGACAAGCGTATCCAACCCGCACAAGAATGTACAAAACAAAGGATCCGTCCAGTACCCAAATTGCATGGATTCCCGCAGGTGCCGTCAAGGTTTATGGCTATGATTACAGCGGAAGCACTAAAATGTATAAAGTATATGCACAAGGATACACGGATAGCAACCCATCTTTGAAATATTTTACCGGGTGGATGAAAGCCAGTGCCATATCACTGGATTCTGAGGTCGGGCGTTAAGTTGAAATAGGCGCTGCCTCGCTGGCTCTGTCAGCGGGGCAATGAGCTTTGGAAGAGATTCAAATTTAAGCGTATGATAAGGGAACTCTAAAACAGGAGAGGTATAGCAATGAAAAACCATATGCAACGCATGACTATTTTATTATTGGCGCTTCTTTACGCATCTACTTTGGCTGTAGCGGAAGTTGAAAGTGAGAGGACGTTTCATTGCACCGGCGATGTGTTCCGGCAAGTTGGCTTATCCTGGCAGATGACCGCGAAAGGTTCGGAAGAGCAACCGGTTACCGTAAAGGATTCCTGGCAAAAAAGGATTGATTCCGCGTTGTGGCGCATTGAGTTCGATGACCACACCGCACCCAAGAGTGGCTCTGCTGTTAGCTTGAGCCGTTCCGACCTGCTATTGGGCGGTTTATTGTTAGTAAACAAAGAGCATCCTCTGCCTGCTGATTTCAGCGACAAAACTTTAGCAAGCGTATCCCAAATGAGCAATAACGCCATACAAGTCGCCGACGATCATGTGAGTCTGTTTCCCAACGCATTTTTTGCTTTGTCCAGTTTGATTGCGGCAGCGGATCAACAGGGGCTGGGGGATTACTTTGTCGAAGAAGGTTATCGAAGCAACGATAGGCAGACGGAGCTGTTTAACAACATGAAAGAGAAGCTGAGCAGTGAATATAGCGGGGATAGGCTGATTGAAGAAACCAAAAAGTATGTAAACGCTCCTGGCACTAGCGAGTATCAAACCGGCATGTCCTTTCGGATGCGGCTGTATAGCGCGGCCGATGAAGAAATCAGTAGAATGTTCTTTCATGCGTCTGAACAGGGCAAATGGTTTGCGGAAAACAGCTGGAAATATGGCATCATTTTCCGCTTTCCAACAGCGGATTTCCCCCTGCCGGGGTGGGAAGACAAAAGTCATATCACCGGCATGACGATACAGCTCAATTTGTACCGCTATGTTGGGAAAGCCCACGCGGCAGCCATGTGTATTACGGGCTATTGCCTGGAAGAATATGTGGAATTTTTAAAGAACCATCCCCATATTTACATTTATCAGGATGGGAAGCTGCGGTATGAAGTATACAGAATGGAAATGGAAGACGCCGGGACGTATGAAGATCTACCCATTCCGAGCACTGCGGAAGAGTACATTGCCTCTGTGGACAACACGGGCGGGGTGGTGTTGGCCTATTCTTACAACCCATAATGTTTAGGGTTTCAATGCGCTTCTGGTTTCACCCTCATAAGACAGCCGGACCCCGCCTGATTTGCCCAATCCGGCGAAGGCCCGGCCTATCTCTTTACTTCAGCCGAATCCCCAACTCCATGTCAATCTTCCCCTCAAGCTCCGGAGCCAGGTACATGATATCAGGATACTCGGGGGCATAGGGGAAGGTGTAAAAGGCCTGGGTGTTCCCCGCGCCGCCGCAGCCGTAGAAGCCCTTCATGGTTTCAAACACGGGCTTGCCGCTTCCGTCCACCAGCCGCAGGTTCATGATGTCGCCGCCGCAGATTTCCAGGGCGTCATAGTCCCAGAGCTTTACGCCGTTTTCATAGTACCCGTCTCCATTTTCGGCGATGTATTCCTCCAGCGCCTTCGGCCTTATGGCCCATTCCAGCGTCACATACATCTGGATGGGGCTGTACACCACCTGGGACGCCTTGGCGCTCCACCGGGGCCCTTCCAGGAGGATGTTGGGGGTCTCGGTTTTCACCTGCTCCCGGCTGGAGCAGTCCATGTGGAAGGTGACCATCCCCTTTTCAGGCTTGGCAATGGCGTAGGGCTCCCGGCTGATCACCAAGGAATCCAACGGCTGCCGCTCTCCAATGGGCAAGGCGATCTCCACGTTTTTGCCTTCCAGGTACAGATCCACCTGGTCCAGCCGGTACTGCATATAATACAGCGCCTCCCCCGGCGCCTCCCCCGGCTCCTCCCCGGGCAGTTCCTCTCCTCCGGACATGTTGGGCATATCCACCGCTTCCCCGTCAATCCAGATATGGTCCACCCACCAGCCCACGCCCAGCTTCTCCACCGCCTCGTAATCCTCCTGGCGGAGGTAGCGGTGGCCGGACTCATCCTCCCCGCCCCAGGGCTGGGTGGCGGCCATATCCCGGATGCTGTACACGATGTACAGCGTCATGCCGTCGTAGGCGGCCTCCCGGACGGTGATCCGCGCGTCTCCCACCCTCTCGCTGGCCAGGTTGTATTGGGTCAAAGAGGCGGCGTTGGAGGGCGTATCCCCCAGGGTCACGTCAAAGACGTTGCGGGCCAGGAGCGTAGCCGCAGCAGCTACGGCCGCCACCAGCAGGATGGCCGCCAGGATGAAAACCAGGGCGCGGCGCTTGGGAATCATGGGCTTGGCGGGAGTGCTCTCCCCCCTGAGCTCCTCCTGGCGCGCCAGCCCGGCCAGGGTTTCCCGCAGCGCGCGGCCAAAGAGAGGGGACGCCTCGGGCACAGCCGCTTCAAGCTTGTGGCGGAATTCAAATTTTTTCATAGTGGATCCCTCCATGCAAATCCGGGTTGGTCTGAACCGCTTGGCGCAGGTAAATGCGCGCCTTCATCAAGCGGGTCTTGACGGTACCGGCGGGCGTACCCATCATTTCCGCGATATCCCGTACCCGGTAACCCTCCAGATAATAGAGAATCACGGTGGTCCGGTGCTCCGGGCTGAGAAGTTGCAAGGTTTCCAGCATGGAAAAGCCGCTTGTGTCGTCGGCCAGAGCCTCCAGCGCTTCGCCCTCCAAGGGAACCCAGCGCTGCTTTTGCCGCTTGCGCAGCATATCCTTGCACACGTTGCTGAGAATCTGAATCAGCCAGCTCCGAAATGCTTTCAGGCTGCGTAAGCTGTCGCGCTTTTGCCATGCCCTGGTCAACGCCTCCTGGACCGCGTCCGCGCAGTCCTCCTGGTTGGATAGCATCGACCAGCTTACCCGGTAGAGCAATCTCTCAATTTTCAGAACCTCTTGCTCAAAGGTTTGAATGTCCACCGAATCCCTCCTTTGGTGTGGATTCTTGCGCAAGCCCCCGGAAAAGGGGGATCATCTATCAAGTCGTCCGCCAGGAGAAAAAGGTTCACAGGCGCTCAACATTTGGGGAGGGAAATTCTGCCATGTCCAAAGGAAAGACCCCGCCCTCCCCAAAGAGAGCGGGGCCCGCCTTTTGGCGGCTGTCAATCCAGCGCCTTGTCGTCATTGGCTTTTTTGATCATGGCCACAGCCTCTTCAAAAGGCATGGTGCCCACATTGTCGCCCTTGCGGTTGCGCACGGTGACGGTGCGCTCCTGGGCCTCCCGGTCGCCCATCACCAGCATATAGGGGATCTTCTCCATCTGGGCCTCCCGGACCTTGAAGCCGATCTTCTCGTTGCGCAGGTCGCACTCGGCCCGCAGGCCCGCCTGCCGCAGCGCGCCCTCCACTTCCTTGGCAAAGGCGTCGGAGCGCTCGGTGATGGTGAGGATGCGCGCCTGGATGGGGCTGAGCCAGGTGGGCATCGCCCCGGCGTACTTCTCCAAGAGCAAGGCCAGCGTGCGCTCGTAGCAGCCCAAGGAGGTGCGGTGCAGCACCACGGGATGCTTCTTCTGCCCGTCCCTGTCGGTATACTCCATGCCAAAGCGCTCCGCCAGCTGGAAGTCGATCTGGATGGTGATAAGGGTATCCTCCTTGCCATGGACGTTCTTCATCTGGATGTCCAGCTTGGGGCCATAGAAGGCCGCCTCGCCGTCCGCCTCCACATAGCGCAGGCCGATGTCGTCCAGGATCTTGCGCATCTCGTTCTGGCTGTTCTCCCAGTCCTTGGGATCGCCGATGTACTTCTCCCGGTCGTTCTCGTCCCACTTGCTGAAGCGGTAGGTCACGTCCTTGTCCATGCCCAGGGTTTTGAGGATGTACTGGGCCAGGTCCAGGCAGCCGCGGAACTCCTCCTCCACCTGCTCCGGAGTGCAGGCCAAATGGCCCTCGCTGATGGTGAACTGGCGCACCCGGATCAGGCCGTGCATCTCGCCGCTGGACTCGTTACGAAACAGCGTGCTGGTTTCGCTCAGGCGCATGGGCAGATCCCGGTAGCTGCGGGTGCGGTTCAAATACGCCTGGAACTGGAAGGGGCAGGTCATGGGCCGCAAGGCGAACACCTCCGCCTCCTCATCCTCGGGATCCCCCATGATGAACATGCCGTCCCGGTAATGGTCCCAGTGGCCGCTGATCTTGTACAGGTCCCGCTTGGCCATCAAGGGCGTCTTGGTTTGCAAATAGCCCCGGCGCTCCTCCTCGTCCTCCACCCAGCGCTGAAGCAGCTTCACCACAGTGGTGCCCTTGGGCAGCAAGATGGGCAAGCCTTGGCCGATGTAGTCCACTGTGGTGAAATACTCCAGCTCCCGGCCGATCTTGTTATGATCCCGGCGCTTCATGTCCTCCAGGCGCTCCAGGTGCTCGTTCAGCTGCTCCTTGGTGGGGAAGGCGGTGCCGTAGATGCGGCGCAGCATCTTGTTCTTCTCGCTGCCTCGCCAGTAGGCCCCGGCCTGCTGGGTGAGCTTGAAGGCCTTGATATAGCTCATGTTGGGCACGTGAGGGCCCACGCACAGGTCCAGAAAGTCCTCCATCTGGTAAAAGGAGAGCTCCTCGTCCTCGGGCAGGTCCTGGATCAGCTCCACCTTGTAGGGCTCCCCGGCCTGCTCCATCTGCTGGATGGCCTCCTTGCGGGGCAAGGTAAAGCGCACGGGGCGGATGCTCTTTTTGGACAGATGCTGCATTTCCTTCTCGATCTTCGCCAAATCCTCCGCCGTGAAGGCCTCCTCCACGTCAAAGTCATAGTAGAAGCCGTTCTCAATGGCCGGGCCAATGGCCAGCTTGGCGGCGGGGAAGAGCTTCTTCACCGCCATGGCCATCAGGTGGCTGGCGCTGTGGAAGAACACCTTGCGGCCCGCCTCGTCCTCAAAGGTCAGGGGCTCCACCTTCTGGCTCTTTTCAATGGGCGCGAACAGGTCCCGGAGCTTCCCGTCCTCCAGGCGCACCGCCAGGTACTTCTTGAAATCCTCCGGCTGAAGGGCCTTGAGCAGCTCGCCTGCGCTGCTGTTTTCCGGCACCTCATGGGCCTCGCCAAACATCTCCAGTTTCATGTGATCTCTCTCCTTCTTTGTTTGGGGACGAAAAACCGCCCCCACATTGCTGCGGGGGCGGACGAAATTCGTTCGCGGTTCCACCCTGCTTGGAAGCGCCTGGCGCTTCCCCTCTCTTGCGGCGCTTTCTCGCTCGCCCTGCGTTCTCATCGGCGGGTGGTGTCCGCTATGGGTTCCGGCCCGCCGCTTTCAACCTAGGCGGCGGTCTCTTTGGCCGTTTCTCACAGGGCGCGTCCCGGGTCATTTGAGATGGGGATAGCATAGCATTCTTGTGGGGAGATGTCAAGGGCGGCGTAGAAAGCGTTATTTGGTTCTGAATTGTCTTTAAGAGGAAGAACGCCTTTTATTGGGAAGGGGTTCAGGGGCCTTATCATCATACTTAGAATGCTTTCTTCCTTGTTACAGCAAAAGAGAACGTTAGAGGGCCGGGGGGATTTCCGATTTCTGAAGTGCCCCAATGCTACTGTACACAAGCGCCCCCCGCCCCTTTCCACTTTGCCCGCGTTCATGGTATAATAAAAAATTGAAGGATTCCCCTCTGGCCGGGGCAGCACCCAAGGGAAAGGAAATGGCAAAGCGATGGCAAGCAACAAACCGATTCTTTTGATCATGGCGGCGGGCATGGGCAGCCGGTATGGCGGCCTGAAACAGATCGACCCTGTGGGGCCGGACGGCGAGCTCATTTTGGATTACTCCCTGTATGACGCCAAGCGCGCGGGCTTTGAGCGGGCGGTCATCGTCATCAAGCGGGAGATGGAAGAAGATTTCCGCGAGATCCTGGGAGACCGGGTTTCCCAATACATGCAAATCGATTACGCATACCAGGACCTGCTTACCCTTCCGGAGGGCTTTGCCTTGCCCGAAGGCCGGGTGAAGCCCTGGGGCACGGGCCACGCGGTGCTGTCCGCCGCAGGGCTGGTGGACGCCCCCTTTTGCGCCATCAACGCCGACGACTATTACGGCGCCCAGGCCTTCCGCCTGTGCTATGAGCACCTGTCCAAGCTGGCGGATGAGAAGGACTTCACCATGGTGGGCTATCTGCTGAAAAACACCCTCAGCGAAACCGGGTACGTGGCCCGGGGCGTATGCGCCCTCAATGACCAAGGCCGCCTGGTGGATATCGTGGAGCGCACCCACATCATCTCCACAGTGGACGGGCCCATGATGAGCGAGGATTTGGAAACCTACACCCGCCTGTCCCCGGATACGGTGGTGAGCATGAACATGTGGGGCTTTCCCGCCGTGATGATGGCGCATTTACAGGATGCCTTCCCGGCCTTTTTGCGGGAGGCCGCGGCCAAGAACCCGCTGAAGGCGGAATTCTTCCTGCCCACGGTGGTGGACGGGCTGCTGCGGAGCGGCAAGGCCCAGGTCACCGTTCACATCACCCCGGACAAGTGGTATGGCGTCACCTACAAGGAGGATAAGGAAGCCGTGCAGGCGGCCTTGGGAAAGCTCGCCCGGGAAGGCGGGTATCCACGGCCCCTGTGGGGCTAAGGCCCGGACTCCAAGGAAAGCGAGGAAGCGATGCGAAAAATCACCCTCTCCCCCTTTACCCTCGCCCTGTGGCTGGTGCTCGTTGCCGCCCTCGTGGCTGTGGCGCTGCTGCTGCCCGGGACGCTGGAGGGCTACCAGCAGCTCCAAACCGAGCAAAACGCCACCCCCACCCCTACGGCCAATGTGCAGAGCATGCTGCTGGTGACGGTGGACCCCAACAACACCCCCACCCCCACGCCGCTGATCCTGCGCACCGGCAGCCAGGGGGACGAGGTGAAGCGCCTCCAGCAGCGGCTGTTGGAGCTGGGCTTCTACACCGGGCTGGTGGACGGCCAGTACGGCCAGGGCACCGCCGAGGCGGTGAGGCTGTTCCAGGCCCAGCACGGGCTTACGGCGGACGGCCTGGCAGGCAATGAAACCCGCACCCTCCTGTACAGCGAGAGCGTAGCCACCTACATCCCCACCCCTGTGCCCTCCCCCACGCCCTCCAGCCTCGCCAAGGGGGATAAGAACAACGCGGTAAAGGCCCTCCAGCAGCGGCTGAAGGACCTGGGCTTTTACACCTCCAGCGTGGACGGGGACTACGGCGGCGGCACCCAGGAGGCGGTGCGCCTGTTCCAAAGCCAGCACGGCCTCACGGCGGACGGCCAGGCCGGGGGCGATACCCTGGCGGCGGTGTTCAGCCAGGACGCCAAGCCGGTGGTGGCCACCCCCACGCCGGACCCGGCGGTGCTGCCCATGCTGGTCAACGTCAAGCATACCGTGGCGGATAACTACAAGCCTGCGAACCTGGTGAACCTGCGCAATACGCTGCCCTCGGACCTGGTCTATGTAAAGGGCAGCGAGATCGAGGGGGACAAGGAGGCGGTGGAGGCTCTGCAAGCCCTGTTTGAAGCCGCCAAGGCCGACGGGGTCACGGGCTTTCAGGTCAGCGCGGGGTACCGCAGCGTCCGCTACCAGCAGGAGCTTTTTGACGCCAAGGTGGCCGAGTATGTGAAGGAAGGGCGCAAGAAGGAAAGCGCCATTTCCGCCACCAAGCTCACCGTGGCCGTTCCCGGGGCCAGCGAGCACCATACCGGCCTGGCCTTTGACATCACCGTTGCGGGGACCATCTTCAAGGGCACCCCCCAGCAGGTGTGGCTGCACAAGCATTGCTGGGACTACGGCTTCATCATCCGCTACCAGGAGGACAAGGAGAAGATCACCGGCATTTTGGCGGAGG
Source organism: Candidatus Limiplasma sp. (assembly GCA_034927815.1). Classification (GTDB taxonomy): domain Bacteria; phylum Bacillota; class Clostridia; order Christensenellales; family Aristaeellaceae; genus Limiplasma. Next base: position 104,855 of record JAYFPK010000002.1, on the reverse strand, counting down.
ATTGGCACATCCGCTATGTGGGGATCCAGCACAGCGTCATCATGCGGGATGAGAACCTCTGCCTGGAGGAATATTGGGAAAAGCTGACGCAATAGGTGGGAAGAGCCTAATGGAACATGAATTGATCGTCATCGGAGGCGGCCACGCGGGATGCGAGGCCGCTCTTGCCGCCGCCCGGATGGGTGTGCCCACGCTGATGCTGACCCTGGATTTGGGCAGCGTGGCCCTGATGCCATGCAACCCCTCCATCGGCGGCACCGGCAAGGGCCATCTGGTGCGGGAGGTGGACGCCCTGGGCGGGCAGATGGGCCTTGGCATCGACCGCACCTTTTTGCAGAGCCGCATGCTCAACCGGGGCAAGGGCCCGGCTGTGCACTCCTTGCGGGCCCAAGCGGACAAAGCCCGCTACCATGAGGAAATGCTCCGGGTCCTTTTTTCCACCCCGAACCTCACCCTCCGCCAGGGGGAAGTGGCGGACCTGCTCACCGCCCCGGGCAGCGGGGCCGTCGCCGGGGTGGTTACCGCCACAGGGGAAACCCTCCCCTGCCGGGCCGTGATCCTCTGCGCGGGGGTATACCTGAAAAGCCGGATCATCATCGGCGATTTCAGCCGGGAAAGCGGCCCCCAGGGCTTGCAAAGGGCCGAGGGCCTGTCCCAGGCGCTTCAGCGCCTGGGCTTTGCGCTGCGGCGCTTCAAAACCGGCACCCCCGCCCGGGTGGACGCCCGCTCCATTGACTTTGACCAGATGGAGCCCCAGGAGGGGGACGATCCCATCATCCCCTTCTCCTTTTTAACCGCCGCCCGGCTGCCCTCCAGCGGGGTCTCCTTCCCCCTGGAGAACCGGGCCAAATGCTACCTGACCTACACCAACGAAACCACCCACCGGATCATCCGGGAGCATTTGCACCTCTCCCCCATGGTCACGGGGGACATCAAGGGCACAGGGGCCCGGTACTGCCCCAGCATTGAGGACAAGGTGCGCCGCTTCGCGGACAAGGACCGCCACCAGCTTTTTTTGGAGCCGGAGGGGCTTACCCATCCCGAGTGGTACGTTCAGGGCATGAGCAGCTCCATGCCGGAGTTTGTCCAGTGGCGGATGTACCGCAGCGTCAAGGGCCTTGAGCGGGCGGTGCTCACCCGGCTGGCCTACGCCATCGAATACGACTGCATCGATCCCACGGAGCTCACCTTGACCTTGGAAAGCCGGCGGGTGGGCGGGCTGTATTTCGCGGGACAGATCAACGGCACCTCCGGCTATGAGGAGGCCGCCGCCCAGGGCATTCTGGCGGGGATCAACGCCGCCTGCGCCCTGCGGGACAAGGAGCCCTTGGTCGTCACCCGGGACATGGGCTATTTGGGGGTGATGGTGGACGACCTGTGCGTGAAGGGCGTGGACGAGCCCTACCGGATGATGACCAGCCGCAGCGAATACCGCCTGCTGCTGCGCCAGGACAACGCGGACCTGCGGCTGACGGCCCTGAGCCACAGCCGGGGCCTTGCCGGGGAGGAGCGCCTGGCCCTGTGCGAGCAAAAGCGCCGGGATACGGAGGCCCTGCTGCAGTCCTTGGGCGATATCAAGCTTCCCCCCACCCCCCAGCGGACCGCCTGGCTGGCGGCCCACAACCAGCCCGATCCCCAGGGAAGCCTGTTGGCCCTGGACCTGCTGCGCCGCCCGGAAATCGACTTACAAGCCCTACAGGAAATCTGCCCGGAGCTGGCCGCGGAGTCCGCCGCCACCCCCGCCGCCCGGGAACAGGCGGAGCTCCAGGTAAAGTACGACGGCTACCTCAAAAAGCAGTTGGCCCAGGTGACACGGGCCAGGGCCATGGAGAGCTGGCTCTTCCCGGCGGATATGGACTACGGGGCCATCGGGAGCCTGCGCCTGGAGGCCAGGCTCAAGCTCCAGCAAAAGCGCCCCCAAAGCCTGAGCCAGGCGGCCCGCATCCCTGGGGTGAACCCCGCGGATATCGCGGTGCTGATGGTGTGGCTGAAAAAGCGCCGGGAGGAGCTTGAGGCTCCCTCCTGACTCCATCCAAAAACGCGCCCTTTGGGAATGCCCCGGAGCAAACCCGGTCTTCTCCCACCCGTTCCCCCATTTGATCCTCAGGAGGATGGCAATGCGCTTTTCCACCAAGACCTCCCCCCAGCGCTCCGCTCTGTTTTTGGTCGTCTTCGGCGTATGCATGATCAGCTATTCCGGCCCCATGGTCAAGGGGGCCTTGCAAGCGGGGGCGACCCCCATTGCCATCGCCCTGGCCCGGATGGTCAGCGCGGGGCTGCTGCTTTTGCCCTTTGAAATGAGGGCCGCCGCAAAGCAGCGCATTTCCTTTTCCCTTCTTCCCAGCCATTGGTTCTGGCTCACGGTGGCCGCCTTCTTTCTGGCGGGGCATTACCTGACCTGGATCACCTCCCTCACCGGCACCAGCACCTTCGCCGCCGTGGCCTTGGTCTGCACCCAGCCCCTGTTTGTGGCTTTGTTCAGCCGCGTGCTGTTTCGGGAGAGCATCCCCCTGGGAGCTTTGCCCGGGGCCGGGCTGGCGCTGCTGGGTGCGGTGCTCATCGCCCTGTCCGGCCCGCTGAGCGGGGAAGGGGCCCAGGCGGCCCAGTCCTCGGGCCAAAGCCTGGGGAGCAACCTGCTGGCGCTGCTGGGGGCGGTGTTCATGGCCGCCCACTGGCTCACGGCCCGCCACCTGCGCAGCTCCTTGCCCGCCCAGGTCTATACCCCCCTCCTGTACCTGATCACCGCCGTGCTCATCGCCTGCTGCTTGCCGCTGCTGGGGCCCTTTGCCATGCCCCTGGCCGCCTGGCCCTACATGGCGGGGCTGGTGCTGGGCAGCACGCTATTGGGCCACGCGCTGCTCTCCCGGGCCCTGTCCCATGTGTCCGCCGGGCTGGTGAGCTTTGCTTTGCTGGCGGAGCCGGTGGGGGCCATGGTCTTTGCGGCGCTGTTTTTTCACGAGATTCCCACCCCCTGGGTGTTGGCGGGGGGAGCTCTGACCCTTGTGGGCCTGTGCCTGTACCTGGCCTATGAAACCAGGCGGCGGGAGGGCAGCCCAAAAGAGGCCTCCCTCCCGGCTGACAGCCGGGCAGAGGCCTCCTGAAAAACCAGGCGCTTCCCCTTTGCCTTACCCCAAAAACCCCAGGCTGCTCAAAGCGAGCACCCACAGAAAAACCGTCACCAAAGAAAAGGCCGTGGTGAAGACCACCTGGGCGGCGGCCAAATCCGCGTCCCCTCCCAGCTGCTGCACCATGGTATGGCTGCTTACGGCGGTAGGAGAGGCAAAGAGCGCGATCAGCGTAGCCAAAGCCACATCCCGGATGCCCAGGGCAACGGCCGCCCCCAGGCAAACCAGGGGAATCAGCACCAACCGGCCCAGCACGGACATTGCCAGCAGGCGGCGGTTCGCCCGGATCCGGCCAAAGTCCAGGGAGGCCCCCAGGGAAAACAGCGCCAGGGGCGTGGCAGCGTTCCCCAGCTGGCGCAGGGGCCTGTCCACCAGGGCGGGCAGCGTCACCCCCAGCCGCCACAGCAAAAAGCCCAGGGCTGTGCCCAAAATCAAAGGGTTCAGGGCGATGCTGCGGAGGATTCCCCCAAGGCGGATCTTCTTGCCGCTAAAGCGCAGCAGCGCTATGACGGACATGACGTTTTGCCCCGCCACGGCCACCACCGCCATCATGGCCGCCACGCTGATATCCGCATGGGGATACATGGACAGCACCAAGGGGATGCCGAAGATGGCGTAATTCCCATGGCCCATGCCCTGAATCAGGGTCCCGTGGCTCCCCTCCCGCCGGCACACCTTGGGAACCAGCAGGAAGAGCAGCCCAAAGACCGCCAGCAGCCCAAACAAGCCAAACAGCAAGGTCCTGCCGTCCACCACGGCGCTTTGGTCCGTATCCATGATGTGAAGGCACAGCACCAGCGGAATAAAAAACCGGTACACGCACACGTTGATCTGCCGGGCCCCGCTCATGTCCAGCCAGCCCAGCCGCCGCGCCCCAAGGCCCACCGCCATGATCAAAAGCGTTGGGAAAACCGTGTTGATGGAAAAGAGCAGCTCCTTCACCGCTCATCCCGTCCCTTCTCTTTCGCGTTGGGGCAGCGCCGGTCCGTTGGCAAACCCATTCCCGTATCATACCCTCTTGGGGAGGCCCTGTCAAAGGGCTGATCCCCGCCGGGAAGGAGAAACCTTCCGAAGCGGCGAAATGAACCTTGGAACAGAACAATTTCGGAGGCTGCCCAAATGAGCCAATTTCTCGCTCCGCTGAACTATGGCCGCGCCTTTGACGTGCTGCGCAAGCTGGACGCCTATACGGCCTATACCCCCGAGGGAGCCCAGGCTGTGCACGCTATCCTCAGGGAAAGCTATCCCCTGATCTTTCAAAAGACAGAACAGAATGTTTTCACCAACCACGCGCTGCTGATTGAGATGCCGGGGGCCGCCATCACAGACCCCCTGGTTTTTGTGTCCCACCTGGACGGCCCTCCCCCAGGCGGCTTCCCCCAGGAGAATCCCCCGCCTTTGGAGGAGGGGCAGCCCTTCCGGCAGCCCCATACCGCCTCACTCCAGCGGGCCCATGTGGTGATGCTGCTGGAGGCCTTGGAGACGCTGCTCCCCGAGGGATACCGCCCCGGCGGCGATCTGATGCTGGCCCTCTCCATGGACGGCCTCTGCGGCGGCGAGGGAGCCAAGAGCATCGCCTCCCATTTGAAGGCCCGTAAGATTTCCCCCTGCTTTGTGCTGGATTTCGGCGGCTATGTGACCCAATCCGCCTTTTGCACCTACTTGCCCAAGAACGCCCCCCTGGCCCTGATCGGCATTTCCGAAAAGGGCTTGCTGGAAGGGCGTGTGGTGGCGGACAGCACCCAGATGAAGGGCCGGGCCAAAGAGGAAAACCCCCTCACCCTCCTGCTGCGGGCCGGGGCGCGGCTGAGCCGGAGGCAGCGCCTTCCCGCCCTTTGCAAGAGCAGCGAGGCCATGCTCCAGGCCCTGGCCAAGCGCGCCCCGCTGCTTCAGCGCCTGCTGGTGATGAAGCCCCGGCTTACCTTTCCCTTGCTGACGCTGCTGTGGCGCAAGCGGGCCATCATGAACCAGTTCTTCCTGTCCCAGCGCACCCTCACCGGGCTTTCCTCCACCGGGCTTGCCCAAACCCCCGCCGGAGAGAGCGTCCCCGCCTCGGCCTCCCTGTCCTTCCGCCAGACCACCATCCCCGGCCTGCCCCTGGGCGATTGGAAGGATCTGCTCCGGCGGCGTATGGCAAACGAAAACCTGCGCATGAATATGGAGGTAGAGCTGGAGCACAGCGCCCGCAGCGGCACCGGCGGCGAGGCCTGGGACGCCTTGGAGACCGCCATTGAAATCCTCTTTGACCGGGTGGTCATCGCCCCGTGCCTGTCGCCCTATGTGACGGACGGGCGCTTCTACACCTCTCTGCGGGGGAATGTCTACCGCTTCTCGCCCTTCCTGCTCAACGGCCAGGAGGCCTTAAGCGGGGAGTGCGCCCTGACGGAGGGCGCTCTGCAAACCGCTGTGCAGTTTTTCCGGCAGATGCTCAGCGTATAGGAGGCCGCTTTTGCTTTCCATCCTGTATCTTTTCTTTTTTCTGGCTTGCGGCCTGGCTATGGCCCAGTGGCTGCTTCCCCGGCTGCGGCCCCTGGTGCGGGGCTACGTCGGCTTATCCCTGGGCGTGCTGTGCATGATGTGGCTGCCGGTGCTGCTGGCCTACGGCCTCGCCTTCACCCTCGCCGCCCACTGGGCGGCCGCCGCCATCATGGCCCTGCTGGCCCTGGCCTGTTTTTTCCTGCGGGACAGGCGCTCCCCCCTTCCCTTTGACCAAAGGGAAAAGCGGCTGCTCCTGACCTTGCTGCTCCTTGTGATCCCCTTCACGCTGCTCTCGGGGTATCTGCAATACACCCACAGCATCCGCCCCGCCGCCGACGGGACCTACCACGTGGGACAAAGCACCTACGGGGACCTGTCCTTGCATCTGGCGGTGACCACCAGCATTGTGAACGCGCCCTTTCCCCTGGGCAACAGCCTGATGCTGGGGGCCACCATGGCCTACCCCTACCTGTCGGATTCCTTTGCCACCAGCTTTTATATGATGGGCATGAGCCTGTCCGCGGCCATGGCCTTTACGGGCACCTTCCTGATGGCCTTGGTGTTCACGGGCTATACGCTGTTGTGCGCCCAGCTCTGCCGCCGCAGGGGGGCCTTCCCCCTGGCGGTATGCCTGCTGTTTTTCAACGGGGGGCTGGGGTTTTTCTATACCCTCAGCGGCCGGGTGGAGGACGGCCTGGTCACCAACGCCCTGTCCAATTTGCGGGAAGTGCTGACCGGCTATTACAAAACCCCCACCAACCGGCCCGATCCCAACAACCTGCGCTGGGTGAACATCATCTGCGACATGCTGATCCCCCAACGGGGCATTCTGGGGGGCTGGAGCATGCTGATGCCCTGCCTGAACCTGCTGCTGCCGCCTCTGGCGCGCAAGGAAAGGCACGACATCCGCGCCCTGGTCCTCCTTGGGGTGGTGGCCGGGGGCATGCCCCTTTTGCATACCCACAGCTTTTTGGCCTTGGTCCTTGCCAGCGCGGGCTTTTGCGCCTACTCCCTCCTCTGTGCCCCCAAAGGGGACCGGTGGAGGGCCTTTTGGCCCTGGCTTGTATACGGGGGGATCGCCGCGGCGCTGTCCTTGCCCCAGCTCATCAGCTATACCTTTGTCCAGGCCACGGACAGCGACCATTTCCTCCGCTTCCAGTTCAACTGGTGCAACAACCGGGGAGGCAAGGGGCTGGTGGACCCCTACCTGTGGTTCTACCTCAAGAACATCGGGCTGCCTTATCTGCTGATTTTCCTGGCCCTGTTCAGGCGCAAAGGCAAGGGGCAGGGGCCGGAGGCGGCCCAGGGGGAGGCCCAGGGGGAGGGCGACGCCCAGGTCTTTCAAAACCGCCTGCTGGCCGCCGGGGCCTTCCTCATCTATGCCGTGGCCGAATTCATCCTCTTCCAGCCCAACGAGTATGACAACAACAAGCTCTTTTACGTCTGGTTCCTGCTTTGTCTGCCCATGGCCGCGGACTACGCCCTGGAATTGTATGGAAAAATCCGGGGCATACCGGGCCGACGGATGCTCGCCGCTTTGTTCCTGGCTACTTGCTTCCTCTCCGCCGGGCTCACCGTGGCCCGGGAATGGATCAGCGATTACGAGGCCTATGACCGGGAGGCCATTGCCACCGCCGAGTTCGTGAAGGCGCAAACCCCGGAGCATTCCGTCTTTCTCACCGGCAGCCAGCACCTCAACCCCGTCAGTTCCCTGGCCGGGCGCACCATCCTGTGCTCCAGCGACCTGTACCTGTACTACCACGGCTTTGACACCCGGCAGCGCCGGGCGGAAATCGCGGCCTTTTATCAGGACCCCCCAGGCAACCTTGCGCTTTTGCAGAAGTACGGTGTACAATATGTCTACGTGTCCCCTTACGAGCGGAGCGACGCCAGCCTCGGGGTGAACGAGGGGGCGCTGGAGGCGCTTTTGCCGCTGGTGTATGAAAGCCCCGGCGGCGGCGAGCGGATTTTCTCCGTTCCTCCCAGCCTGCTGGCGCCTTGAAGGAGGAAGCACCGTGGAGCGGTTTTTGCGTTATTCCCTGGAGCACGGGCGGCCCATCCGGGGCGTGCTGCTGGTGAAAGGGGCCATGGTACAGAAAACCTTCACCGTGCTCGCCCTGGAGGCGGGTGAGGTTACGGTCCGTTTTGGGCAAAAGGGAAAGGCCCTTACGCTGCCCGTTGGTGACATGCTAAGCTGTGACTACGCCCGGGGCGACCACGGCGACAACTAAGGAGGCTTTCCCCCATGCTTCGCAAGATCAAGGGCTACCTGGACTCCCACCCCAAGGAATACGAGCTTTTGCGCTACCTGATCGCCGGGGGCCTGACCACGTTGCTCAGCCTGGCGGTATACGCGCTGTTTTGCATCGCCGTATCGGCCGACCACACCGTGGAGGGCGCCACCCGGCTGCAGGCCAACATCGGCCAGGTGCTCTCCTGGATCATCGCGGTGCTCTTCGCCTTTTGGATCAACCGCCGCATGGTCTTTCAGGTACAGGGCGGCAGCCCGGCGGGCATTCTCAAGGAGCTTCTCCAGTTCATGGCCAGCCGGCTGGTGAGCCTTGTGCTGTTTGAAATCGCCCTGTTTAACCTGCTGCTGTCTTTGGGGCTCAGCAAGATGATGAGCAAGGTGGTGGGGCAGGTCTTTGTGGTGGTGTTCAACTACGTGGTCAGCAAGTTTTGGATCTTCGTCCAAAAGAAGCAAGGGCCAGCAGCAACCCCACAGCAAGCAGCGTCCCCCCAGGAGCCCCGGGACTGAGTCCCGCCGGAGGGAGCTCGGCTCCCCCCACCGTCCCCAGGGCCCCCGCCGTCGCGGCCTGGGGCCAGAGCTGAAACACGACCCAGCAGAGCCCAAAGCTCAGCGCCCCGTGGACTGCCCGGTACAGGAGCAGCGCCCCGGGGCGTATGCTTTGCCCTGTATAGGCTAGGTTTTGGAGCCAAATGGACAGCCCCCCAAAGCTGCACGCGGCACACAGCAGGGGATACAGCACCTGCCCCGGTACGGCGGCGCTCCCGGCCGCCCCGATCAGGGCGTAGGCCCCGCCCCCGATCTCCAAAAAGGCGTGGAGCAAAGCCAACGGCATGGCCCCGGCCTGGGCCCAGCCCGGCCACAGGCGCAGCAGCAGCCCCCGCAGCACCGCAGCCGCCACCGCAAAGAGCATCATGGCGCCGCACACCGACAGCAGCGCCCGGGCCGCGGCGGCAATGGCCTCGGGCAGCGCGCCGGCCAGAGAGGGGGCTGCTACGGGAGGAGGGACAGCGGAAGCGTCCTTTTCCAGGCTTCGAGGCATCTTCTCCTGGTGCGCCAGGGAAGGCTGTATAGGAGGCTGCATAGGCATCACAGGGGATGGGCATGCTAACGGCGAGGAAAGCCGTTGCATCCCCCAGGCCAGCGCTCCGGCCAGCAGCGCGCAGCCCCAGTGGAGCCCCAAGAGAATCGCCATGGCCCCCTGGTTGCGCGTCCAGCCCGCCATGCTGCCCAGGAAAAACAAGGGGCTCATCACCCCGGCGGTCACAAACCGCGGGGCCAAAGGCCCTTTGCCTCCCAGGGCCGCCACCCGCCGGGCCCCCGCCGGGGACCCCGCCGCAAAGGCGAACAGCACCGTGCCCCAAAATTCCCGCCATCCGCCCCGCCCCGAACTTTTCCCTCGCCCCCAGGGCAATCCCGCCAGAACCATCATGGGAAACAGCGCGGGCATCACCCCGGAGGCGAACACCGCCGCCGTTTCCCGGGCCGCCTCCATGCACTCCCCGGAAAACAGCAGCAGCAGCCCCGCGCACACCGCCAAACCCCACCCGGCCAAGGCCCTTCCCTCCTCGCCGACACCCCCACCAAAGGGCGGAGAAAAACCTGTACGTTTTCGACAAATTTCCTCTAAATCTCCGCTTTTCATCCTTTTGACTCTTCTCAGAAAGGATTTTTTCGGCTATACTTAGCTTGGTTCTTTGTGCAATATACCCCGGTGACAAAGGAGCATGAATGTGACGGATTTTGTAAACAATTGGAATTCCGATCTCCTGACGGTTCCCTTCGCGCCCCTGGGGCTCATCGCCATGCCCGGTTGCAAGGAATTGGGCGAAAAAATCAACTCCTGGCTGATGAAATGGCATGAGCAGCAGGAGGCGCTGGAGGAAACCCCCCTGTTCGCCCTGATGGGCCATAACCGGCATGATTTCCTCATCGAGGCCATCTGTCCCCGCTTTGGCACAGGCGAAGCAAAGGGGATGCTCCGCAGCAGCGTGCGGGGATACGACATCTATATTCTCACCGACATCGGCGCATACGACGTCACCTACAAAATGTACGGCAAAGAAGTTCCCATGTCCCCGGACGACCATTTCCAGGACCTCAAGCGGGTGATCTCCGCCATCGGGGGCCGGGCCAAGCGGGTGAACGTGATCATGCCCCTTTTGTATGAGGGACGGCAGCACAAGCGCTCCGGCCGGGAAAGCCTGGACTGCGCCCTGGCCCTTCAGGAGCTGCAGAACATGGGCGTATCCAACATCATCACCTTTGACGCCCACGATCCCCGGGTCCAAAACGCCATCCCCCTGATCGGCTTTGACAGCGTGAAGCCCTCCTATCAGATTTTGAAAGCGCTCTTCCGCACAGAATTGGACCTGCACCTGGACAAGGACCATATGATGATCGTCAGCCCCGACGAGGGGGCCATTGACCGCAACATCTTCTACAGCTCGGTGCTGGGGCTGGACATGGGCATGTTCTACAAGCGCCGGGACTATACCCGCATCGAAAACGGCCGCAACCCCATCGTGGCCCACGAGTACCTGGGCGACGACGTGGAGGGCAAGGACATCTTCGTTTCCGACGATATCCTGGCCTCCGGGGACAGCATGCTGGACTTGGCCCGGGAGCTGAAAAAGCGCAATGCCGCCCGCATCTTTGCCAGCGCCACCTTCGCGCTGTTCACCAGCGGCTTGGACGCGTTTCACAAAGCTTACGCGGACGGCACCATCAGCCGGATCATCTCCACCAACCTCACCTACCGGACCCCGGAATTGAAGGACGCTCCCTGGTTCATCGAGGCGGACATGAGCAAGTACATCTCCTACATCGTCGCCTCCCTGAACCATGACCGGAGCCTCAGCGGCCTGCTCAATCCCTATGACCGCATCAAGTCCCTCATCAGTTGCTATAACGCCCGCCAGGCAGAGGCGGGCATCCGGCTGGTGTAAGGCCAGCCGGTCCCTTCTTGCTATATCACAACGGCCCTTCCGTCTTTTTCCACCACCCGCGCCGGAAATCCGGCATGGGTAATGGCCTGATAGTCGTGCCCGGCGTCCGAAGGCCAGCAGGCTCCTACATGAAGGGTCTCCAGGCCGGTATTCACAAGCCTGTGGGCGACGTTGCCGGGAATGTAGTGCAAGGATCCCGGGCATACCCTCTCCACGCGGACGCTCCGGTCCTCTTGCATCAACAGCAAAAGCCCCTCGCCTTCCAGGCCCCAATAGTATTCGGCCCGGTTACGCAAGGCGTGGTAATGTCCTTTGGTCATAAAAAATTCATCGCCTACCTTGCCCGGGTGAACATGGCTGATCCCGAAGAGCAGCCCACCCTCCTGCGCCTCCCCCTCCTGGTGCGCGTCCACCTCATAGACCACCGTCTCCGGGTCCATCCGGGCAAAAGCGCCGCCATCAGCAAAAACCCCCGGCAGCTCCTTGAGCTTTTTGCGGGAGTGAACCACCTTGGCGCCGGACAGCGTAGCGGATGCGCCGTCAAAAAAAGCCTGGGCTTGTAGGATATTCATGCTAACCCCTCCTTATGGAATAAAGCTCTTCCACCGCTCCGCCCAAAGGGCGGGTTCGCTGACAAATTGCATTGCCTCCGGCTTGCGCGCAAATTGGGCATAGATGGGCACGCCCCGTTCAACCCCCAGGGCCGTGTAATCTTCTGGGGCTTTTTCCCAAACCCGGCAGCGGCCGTAGCTGGGGTTCTTTTCCCACCGCAGCGCGCCCGCGTCCCATACCGGATAGAACGCAAGGCCGCGGTGCGCGCGCACCGCGTCATATTCGAAGCCATACTCCCTGTCGCACCAGGCTCCAAAGGTAAGCGGCGTTGTGGGGTCCGCGCTGATGGTGCAATGGGCCCAGCCCGGCGGCACAAGCACGGTATCCCCTGCTTCGGCATGGATGGCGATGCATTGACCGGGCTCGTCCTGCACCCGTTCCTGCACATAGATAATGGCCTTGCCGGCCCAAATTTCGTATAATTCCGGCGGCGCCCAGCCGCTGTGTTTGGATACCGCGTGGATATGGCCCTGGCTTCGGATGGGTTCGCGCCCAAGCCTGCCGGCGGCATAGGTTACAACGCCGTAAAGCAGCATGCGCCTTTCCAGTTCAGCCCGGTGCCGCCCTTCGCCCACGTCCATGGCAATGGCGTACACCACTTCAGGCCCCTCGCACTGGGGGTCCAGCAGGCTTTTGCGGATTGCGTCCAGGGGGCGCAGCTCCGGCTCCGGCCCAAATACGCCGGGTCCGTAGCGAAACCCCAACGGATCCGTTGTGGGAAAAACGGCAAGCCCGGGATCAAATTGCCTCATACTTTGCCTCCTTGGATCATGGTCTCATGCAAATAGCACAGCCCCATCAACACCGAATCGTCGGGATTTTCCGCCACCAGAAAGTTCACCTTGCCCCAGGGAGTCCAAGCGTACTGCGCTACATAGGCCTCCAGGTGCGGCAGAATCTTATCCTTCTCCTTCATCAAGCCGCCGCTTAAAATCACCGTTTCCGGATCATAGGCGTGGATCAGGTTCACGATGCCCGCGCCCCAGCATTTCAGCAAAAACCCGTACAGCTCCCGGCTGAATTCATCCCCCAGCTCCGCGCATTCCATGACCGATTTATAATCGATGGTGGGCTGCTTGCAGAGCCGGCTTCGCGCAAAACCCTCCCGGCTTCGGGCTACCATGGGGATTGCCCAGGTAGCCGCATGGGCTTCCACACACCCCCTGTTGCCGCAGGTACACAGGGGGCCGTCAATGTCCACCGTCAAATGACCTCCCAGGCACCCCGCCTGAAAATGCTTTCCCCGCAGCAGTTTGCCGTTAATTACGGCCGCCGTGCCCATCCCTGTGCCAAAGGACAGGGATACGGCGTTTTCCACCCCCACCGCGCAGCCATAGTGGGTTTCCCCCAGGATGGCGCAATTCATGTCATTATCCATGACAATGGGCAAACCAAACGCCTCCCGGCTCCATTGTTGAAAATTCACCGTGACGGCGTCGTCATATTTTTTATTGATGGAAATCACATACTGTTTGTCAAAATGGACGATCCCCGGAATGGCGATGCCTACGCCCTGGCAGTCGGCCAAAGTGATGCGCAGCGCCTCCAGCATCTGCGCCACAGCCGCCTCCACCTCCGGCAGCCGGTTGCGGATTCCATCCTGAGAACGGGCGGGAATGTGTTGGCTGATGAGCACCTTGCCTTGCTCCACGATGCCCATTTTGATATTGGTTCCGCCAAAATCCACGGCAATAACAGGCACAAACACCCCCTCCTCTCTCAGTTTCTCACATAGGCCTGGATCACGCCCATCTCTTGGCCCTTGCCGGGCCCGCTGGGGATGAGGGTATACGGGCCCACCGCCGCCGGTATGATGAAGGTTTCCGCATAATGCACCACAAAGGGCGGAAACGCTCCTTGGGGGCTTTGCACCACCGCCTCTTCCCCTTGCACCAGGTTGAGCATATGAACATTTCCCCGGGTGTCCAGAGGCACCGGCCCTGTGAACCAATACCTCCGGGTTTCGATAAACTCCCTTTGGTGCAATCCCGTATGCTCGCAGCGCCAGCCCTCCCCGCTATCCACAGGAATCGCCCGCGGCAGCAGGTTCTCCTCCACCCAGGAGGTGGCGCGGTCCCATTGAATCACCTTTTCGCCATGGTCGATGTGCACCGGCCTGGGCTTCCCATCCAGCCCCAGCCGGCTCCAATCCCACAGTTTGAAAGTAAAGATGTACGGCGTGGCGCTGATCTCCAGCACCATGCTGTTGCTGCCCGAGCAGTGGATGGTTCCGGCGGGGATGAGAAAATGATCGTGCTTTTTCGCCGGAAACCGGTTGATGTATTTCTCCGCCGGGAAGTCGATCTCCCCCCTTTGGGCGCGGCGCAGATCCTCCAGCGCCGCCTGGGGGTCAACCCCTTCCTTCACTCCCAAGAACACACCCGCATCCTCGCCCACATCCAGCATATAGTAGCTTTCATCCTGGGTATAGTGCATCCCAAAGGCTTCCTGAATGTATTCGGTCAGGGGGTGCACCTGTAGGCTGAGGTTCTGCCCCCCCATGGTATCCAAAAAATCAAAACGGATGGGGAATTCCGCGCCGAATCTCCCATAGACCGCCTCCCCCAGCAAGGCCGCCGGCTGGTAAAGGACCAGGTCCATGGCTGGAATCTCAAGCCGCACCTCATCATATTGGAGATACAGGCTGTTTTCCTCCGGCACGCCGTCAAAGCTCCAGGCATAGTTGCTTGCGGCGCGGTCCAGGTCGCACACTTCCTTCATCCATTGGCCGCCCCATACGCCGGGATCGAAATAGGGCACCAGGCGAAAGGGCCGCCGGGCCATTTCCCTCAGGCCATAGCGCAGGGCCTCGCCCGTCACCAGCTTGGGATCGTCCCGCTCATTGGTATCCAGCCAATATTGCGCCCGGCTCAGCAGCTTCTTTTTGATCCGGTCCGCCATGCGCCACTCCAAAAAGAATCCGCGCTTGTACTTGCGCAACGTATCTTCCGCTTCGTTTTGCGCCTTCCAGTTGCCCATCTCGCCGCTTCGAAAGCGCCTTTGGATTTCCCAACGGGCTAAATCCGCATACACCAGCAAATCGCCGGGGTGAATGAGGCTGGCCCCAAAGCCCAGCACCACCACAAGCCCTTCCTGCACCTCTTCTATGACCCGCTGAAATGCTTGCACCTTCTCGGGCAGGTAAAAATCCTTCAGGTGGAAGGGGTACAGAAAGCCAAAGACACGGTCCTCCGTCAAAAAGGGACTCATCTTTTCCGTGATGGCGGGCCCATCCATAGCGGCGTCCTCCGCAAGGAGGGTGAGGGCGGGCAAAAGGGGTTTTATCAATCCTGTGAGGATTTCATCCATGCGCACGCCCGGGTAGCACTCCACCACCAATACGGTTTTCGCCTGCCCCAGGTTTTCCAGGCCTTGCTTTACTTCCTGTACCAAGGCCGGATATCCCCGCCAGGCGGAGCGGCCGGGCACGGCGATCCGCGTGGTTGGCTCCTTGTCATAGTTCGCTTTTCGATGCGCCATATCCATAGCGTTCCTTTCAGACGGCCCCGGGTTATGTGGCGGCCATCATCACATTCATTTCATTGGCTTCGCTTCGGGGATATTCCGCCTTGATCCGCCCTCCGGCCAGCACCAAAATCCGGTCGCTCATGCCCAGCAGTTCCGGCAGCTCAGAGGAGATCATCAAAATGGCGACCCCTTCCTGGGCCAGGCGGTTCATGATATGGTATATTTCCACTTTTGTCCCCACGTCGATTCCCCGGGTGGGTTCATCCAAAATCAAAATCTTCAAATCCGTATTCAGCCATTTCGCCAGCACAACCTTTTGCTGGTTGCCGCCGCTAAGCGTAATGGCCTTTGTCTCGATGCCGGGCGCTTTGATCCGCAGATCATCAAACTGGGTCTTGACCCTTTTGCGCTCCTGCAGCTTATGGATCCATCCGCCCCAGGAGATCTTTTCCATGCTCGCCATGGAGATATTCTCCCGAACGGATTGGATCAAAACGATACCGTCCTTTTTCCGGTCCTCGGTGGCAAGGGCCATGCCCCTGGACAGCGCGTCCTTGGGCCTGCGGACCGGCACCTTTTTGCCCTCAATAAAGATATCCCCCGTGTGCTTTGGCTTCTGTTCCCCAAAAATGGCGTTGACCAGCTCACTGCGGCCCGATCCCACCAGGCCCGCCAGACCCACGATTTCCCCCTTGTGCAGGGTAAAGCTGACATCCTCGACGATGTTCTTTTCGGGGTTGTAAGGATGCTGCACCGTCATATGCTCCACCCGGAGCATTTCCTCCCCGCGCTTCGCTTGCGCCTTGGGGTACATATCCTCAATTTCGCGCCCCACCATGGAGGAAACCACCTGCTGGCGGGTGAAGGCATCCCGCAAAAAAGTGCCTTCTGTTTTACCGTCCCGCATTACCAAAATACGGTCGGAGATCCGGAACACCTCGTCCAGCTTATGGGAGATATAAATACAGGAAATCCCGCCCTGAACCAGCTCATCCAGAATCTTAAAAAGATACTCGCACTCGGATTTGGTGAGGGTGGATGTAGGCTCGTCCAGCACAAGGATGCGGGGGTTGGCGCGCACCGCCTTGGCGATGGTGATCAGCTGCTGTTGGCTGGCGCTGAGGTTGCGCACCTTTTCCTTGGGATCGATGTTCAGCCCAACCCGGGCCAGCACTTCTTCCGTTTCTTTGTAGACCCTTTTCCAATCGATCAGGCGGTAGCGGTTTCGGTGGTATTTGCCCAGAAAGATGTTCTCGGCGATGTTTAGGTCCAAAATGGAATTGGTCTCCTGGTAAATCATCTGAATGCCGCATTTTTCGGAGTCATTGGGATTGGAGAATGCTTGCGCCTTCCCGTCCAGCACAATCTCGCCGGTATACTCGCCCCGTGCGTAAGCGCCGCTGAGGATCTTCATGAGGGTGGATTTCCCAGCCCCGTTTTCGCCCACAATGGAGAGAATCTCCTTCTCGCGCAACTCAAAATTGACGCTATCCAGCGCTTTTACGCCGGGAAACACCTTTGTGATGTTACGCATTTCCAGAATCGCCTTTGCCATGGCTCACTTCACGGCTTGCGCCGGCTCCTTATCCAATGTCTTGAAGGGGCGGCGGGGCGCCCTTGGGGAGCCCCGCCACCACCCCGTGGTCGATTACTGCTTGGTGGCGTCGTATGTGTCCACATTCTCCGCGCCTACAAACACCACGCCGGAGTCCGTAACGGAGGGGACTTCCTCGCCCTTGAGGGCCATGACGGCGTACTTGGCGGTATCATAGCCCCAGCGGAACACGTTTTGAGCCATCACGCCGGAGATGCGGCCGGTCTTGACCTGCTCCAGGTTGGGCTCGGTGCCGTCCATGCAAATAGCCACTACCTTGCCCTGCAAGCCCATTTCCTCAATGGCCTTTCCAACGCCGGGGGTTCCGCCGCCCTCAACGCTCATGATGGCGTTCATTTCGGGATTGGCCCGCAGCATGGCCGTTACCTTGTCCACCGCCTCGATGGGATCCGCGTTGTCCGCCTGACGGTCCAGGATCTCGTAGTCAATATTGTTTTCTTGCATGTATTTCTCGGCGGCATTCACCTGGCGCACCTGGTTTTCGGAGTCAATGTTGCTCATGATGACGCCAAGCTTCACCTGGGCGCCTTCGGGCAGGAGCGCGATGATCCGCTGAATGTGTTCGATCCCGGCCGCTTCCACGTCGGTGCCCACAAAAGCGTTGCGCAGGTCTTCCCTCTCGGCGTCCACAGCGGCGCAGGTAACCACAATGCCCGCGTCCTTGGCCTTTTGGAGCGCGTTGGTAAACGCGGAAGGCGCGAAGGGGCAGGTGATGATCGCGTCGGGCTGCTGCACAATGATGCTCTCCAGTGATTCAACCGTCTTTTCCACGGTATGGTCGTCCGCGCCGGTCCAGATGCCTTCAAACCCAAACTCCTCCGCAGCGGCGTCAAAGCCAGCCTTTGCCACCAGCCACACCGGATCGTTCACCTTGGGCGCCACATACATGATGGTAGGCTTGTCGCTTGCGAAAGCAACGCCAAACGTCGCCACACAGAGCATTACAGCCATCATCGCCGCCAACATCCTCTTTTTCATCCCGGGTTCCTCCTTTTTCCTTTACAGATGTAGGTGATATTCTTGAAAAGCAGCGCCGGACTTGACTCCCAACGCGCCGTTCAATTCGCCTTTAGACCCGCAGCCCCGCGCGCTCCTTGCGCATCATGTCCAGCATGACCGCGAAAATGATGATCGCGCCCACCACAACGCTTTGCCAGTATACCGAGATACGCATCAATACCATGCCGTTTTCCACCACGGCCATCAAGGTGGCCCCGATGATGGTGCCCAGGATGGAACCCGATCCGCCCAGGGTGCTGGTTCCGCCGATGACCACCGAAGCGATGACGGTCATCTCATACCCCGTGCCCAGGGTGACCTGGGCGGATTCGATCCGGGAGGTCATGACAATGCCCGTGAACGTAGCCGCAAGGCTGTTGAGCACATAGGTCGCCATTTTGATCTTTTGGACGGGAATCCCTGAAAGCCGCGCAGCGTCGGCATTCCCGCCCACCGAGTAGACGTCCCGGCCAAACACCGTGTGCTTCAGCGCCAAATGCGCCAGCAGCGCCACGGCCCCTGCGATAAACACCACCAGGGGAATGCCGAAAAGATGCCCGTTCCCCAGGGGCGCGAACTCCTTGGGAAGCGGATATACAGGCATCCCCTTGGTCATGGCGTTGCAAATCCCCCGGGCGATGTACATGGTTCCCATGGTGGCGATCATCGCGGGAATTTTCCGCCTTACCACAAAATATCCATTAGCCAGCCCAATCAGCGCGTTGATGGCCAGCGTCAGCAAAATAGCCGCCACCACCGGCACGCCATTGACCATAAACGTGCCCACCAGGATGCCGCCCAGGCCCATTTGAGCTCCCACGGAAAGGTCCAGCCCTCCGGAGATCATCACCATGGTGGTCATGGAGGCGATGATCAAAACGTAAGACGTGGTGCGAAGGACGTTCAAAACATTCGGCAGGGAGAGGAACACGTGATTGATTAACCAAATGACAATACAAAGAACGATCAAAACCAGGAGGATCCCGGCCTCCGTAAAATTATGGAACGTAACTTTCCGTTTCCCTTTGGACTGCATATCGTTGCATCCCCCACACCTTGAAGATTTGGATCTTCCTGTTTTTAAAAACGTAAACGATCACGATTTCCATTTGCATTATAGGGCTCCTGTTTTTCTTTGTCAATAGGATTCGGAAATTTTCCTCCCATATTGGGGCATATTCCCAGAAAATTTTGGCTGTATCTTGAAAACAAAGAGGTTTTGGGATATAATTTCCGTGAACGAATACATCCTGGTTGAAGTCGTATCCCCAGGCGGGCTTTCAGGTTGTTCCACGATGATTGAAGCAAAAGGTGAAAACAATGGTTACGATGAAGGACATTGCCAGGCTTGCCAACACATCCACCGGCACGGTGGACCGCGCGCTCAACAACAAGCCCGGCATCAGCGAAAAAACCCGGGCCCACATTCTGGGCATCGCGAAATCCCTCAACTATATCCCCAACAAGCTGGGCAAGGGCTTGGTGCTCAAGCGCCAGAACATCAAGCTGGGCGTCATCTTGGAACCCACCAAAAACCCCTATTTTGAAAAGTTGAAGCAGGGCGTGGAGCAAGCCACCGCCGAACTGAAGGATTACGGCATCACCACCTATGTGTTCACCATGAATTCCTATGATGAAAACGAACAGATCCACCTCCTCCAAAGGCTCCGGGATTTGGAGGTCTCAGGCGTGGCCCTCAACGCCATCAACTCCGAGAAGGTGCGCCGGGCCATCGACGATTTGGTGGACGCCCATATCAAGGTGGTGACATGCAACACCGATAATAACAAGAGCAAGCGAAGCTGCTTTTTCGGCTTTGAAAATGAACAGAGCGGGCGGGTGGCCGCGGAACTGCTGGCGAAGTTCACCGGGGAGAGCGGGCTGTTCCTGGTGGAGATCGGCTTTGAATATATTTTGGCCCACAAGGACCGCCAGAAAGGCTTCCTGGATAAAATCCGCGAGGATTATCCCAACGTCTCCATCGCGGGAATTATCGAGTCGGAGGAAGAGGATGCGGTGGCCTTTGAAAAGACCCTCACGACCCTGAACCAGCACCCGGAGATCAACGGTATCTTTGTGGCCGGCTATGGCATCCAGGGCGTTGTGAACGCTGTGAAGATCAAGAATCTGCAAGGGAAAATCAAAATCCTCTGTTATGACTATACTGAGCAAACCGCCCAGTACCTGTATGAAGGCGTAATCGACGCCCTTTTGTGCCAGGACCCTATCAAACACGGCTACACGCCCCTAAAAATCCTTAGCGAACTGGTCACGGAGGGGAAGGAGCCCAAGCATTCCATCTATCTGACCAATGTGGATATTCGCCTGCGGGAAAACCTGCTGGGGCAAACCCACGAATGGGACATTTAACGCATGGATCCCGGACCTTGCCCGGCAAGGCTCCCCTGCCTCAAGCCCTGGCCCCGGCCAGCCTCGAAAAAGGGATCATGAAAACCGGCCCCGGCGGACAGCATCCGCCGGGGCCGGCTATTTTCACGCTCTTACAGCCCGTACACATCCTTCATCTTTTTGGTAAGATACGCCACGTAATACTTGGCGTCAAAGGGCTCGCCGGTGGCCGCCTCCAGGAGCTTGCCGGGGTCCAGCATCCGCCCGTGGCGGTGGATCTTCTCCCCCAGCCAGGCGGTGAGGGGCGCCAATTGGCCCTTGCGCACCAAATCCTCCACGGCTATCTCCTTTTCTATGGCGTGAAGGATCTGGGCGCTGTAAGCGCTGCCCAGGGCATAGGTGGGGAAATAGCCGAACATGCCCCCGGCCCAGTGGGTGTCCTGGAGCACGCCCCGGGTATCGCTGGGAACGTCCACGCCCAGGTATTCCTTGTAGAGGGCATTCCAGGCCCCGGGCAAGTCCCGGGTGTCCAGCGTCCCGGCAAAGAGCCGCTTCTCCAGCTCATAGCGCACCATCACGTGGAGGGAATAGGTCAGCTCGTCCGCCTCGGTGCGGATCAAGGAGGGCTGGGCCTTGTTCACCGCCCGGTAGAAGTCCCTTGGGCTGATTCCCTCCAGCTGCCGGGGAAAGAGCTTTTGCAGCCTGGGCAGCACAAACTCCGCAAAGGCCTCGCTGCGGCCCACGATGTTCTCATAGAACCGGCTCTGGCTTTCGTGGACGCCCATGCTGGCCCCATCCGCCAGGCAGGTGTACTGGTACTCCTCCGCCACGCCGTGATCGTATAAGGCGTGGCCGCCCTCGTGGATCACGCTGAACAGGGAGGAGGCCAGGGCGTCCTCGTGGTAGTGGGTGGTGATGCGCACATCGGTGCGGTTGAAGCCGGTGGTGAAGGGATGCTCGGAGGTGGCCAGGGCAAAGAACTGGGGATCAAGGCCCATTACCTCCATCAGCTCCTTGGACAAGAGCGCCTGCTGGGCCTGGGGATAATGCTTGTATAAAAATCCGTCCTCCAGGGGCTTGTCCTTCACCTGAGCCAAAAGGGGCACGATGTCCTGGCGCAGGGCAGCGAAAAACCGGTCCAGGGTATCCATGTCCATGCCCTTTTCATACTCGTCCAGCAGCACGTTGTAGGCGGGCTTTGCGGCGTCCTTGTAGGCGGCGAAGCGGCGGTTGAAGTCCACCAGCTTTTCCAGGTAGGGGCGGAAGCTGGCGTAGTCATTTTGTTCCTTGGCGGTATACCAGCAGTTCTCCGCCTCATTGGTGAGCTGGGTGTAGGCCACGTATTCCTCTATGGGAATCCGGGTCATCTTGTCCAGGTCCTCCGTGAGCAGCTCCACCTGCCGGGCCTGGGCGGGGGTGAGCTCGGCCTTGTGCCCGGCCAGCTCCGTCAGCAGGGCCCGGGTTTCGTCATTCACAAAAAGCTGATACGCCTTTTCGCTGAGGATGCCCAAGGTCACGCTGCGGGCCTGGGCCGAGCCCCGGGGGGCGCAGGTGGCGCTGTCCAGGTAGATCACCCCCTGGGCGTGGTTATAGGCGTGCATGGTTTCCTGGAGCTTTTTGAGGTCTTGAAGAGCTTGGGTCAATTCCATGAGGATATCCTCCTTAACGATCGTCGGCGATGCCATGGTTGCTCTCCTTACAGTATCACGAAGCAGGCCCCTTGTCCACCTTGTTGTGAAGCGGGCATCTGTGTTATAATACCGTATCTTCGCCAAGAAGGACTGATCCCATGAGCAAGCTTTGGGCCGGGCGCTTTGAGAAGCCCACCAGCGCCCTGCTGGACGATTTTCAATCCTCCCTTCCCTTTGACAAACGGCTGATCCGCTGCGACCTTCGGGGCTCCATGGCCCACGCCACCATGCTGGGGGAGGCAGGCGTGCTCTCCCCCCAGGACGCCGAGGCCATTGTGCAAGGCCTGGAGGCAATCCTGGCGGAGTATGAGGCGGGCACGCTGCCCATGGACAGGGAGGCCGAGGACATCCACATGTTCGTGGAGGCCCTGCTGACCGGGCGCATCGGCGAGGCGGGCAAGCGGCTGCACACAGGCCGCAGCCGCAACGACCAGGTGGCCCTGGACGTGCGCATGTACGCCAAGGAGTGCTGCGCCCAGGTCCAGGCCCTGCTTTGGGATTTGCTGTCTTTGCTGCTTCAAAGGGCCCAAAGCCACCTGGACACCCTCATGCCCGGCTATACCCATTTGCAAAAGGCCCAGCCCGTGACCCTGGCCTTCCACCTGATGGCCTATTTTCAAATGTTCAAGCGGGACGCGGAGCGCTTTGCCGCCGCCTATGCCGAAGCGGACGTGATGCCTTTGGGCAGCGGAGCCCTGGCGGGCACCACCTATCCCCTGAACCGGGAGCGGGTGGCGGAGCTTCTGGGCTTTGCCCAGGTGACGGACAATGCCATGGACGGGGTCAGCGACCGGGATTTTCTTCTGTCCTTTTTATCCGCGGCCTCCATCTGCATGATGCACCTGAGCCGCTTTTGCGAGGAATTGATCCTCTGGTCCACCAACGAGTTTGGCACCGTCACCATGGACGACGGCTTTGCCACAGGCTCCAGCATCATGCCCCAAAAGAAGAACCCCGACGCCTGCGAGCTGATCCGGGGCAAGACAGGCCGGGTCTACGGCGATTTGATAGCCTTGCTCACCGTAATGAAGGGCCTGCCCCTGGCCTATAACAAGGACATGCAGGAGGACAAGGAAGCCTTCTTTGACGCCTTTGACACCCTGGCCAAGTGCCTGCCCACCTTCACCGAAATGCTCCGCAGCGTGGCCTTCCACAAGGAGGCCATGGAGCGCAGCGCCGGGCTGGGCTTTACCAACGCCACGGACCTGGCGGACTACCTGGTGGGCAAGGGCATTCCCTTCCGGGACGCCCACCACGCCAGCGGCGCTTTGGTGGGCAAGTGCCTCAAGGAGCGGCGGGAGCTGCTGGACCTGAGCCTTGGGGAGCTGCGGGCGGTTTCCCCCGCCTTTGAGGCGGATGTGTACGAAGCCATTTCCCTGAAAGCCTGCGTTCAGCGCCGGGACCTGCGGGGCGGCCCCGCTCCCCAGGCGGTAGCCCAGAGCATCCGCCGGGGGGAAGAGTGGCTCGGCGCCGCCAAAGCCCGGGGATAGGCCCGACCTTTGATGCACAAAGGAGAGATGCGTTCATGATGAAATGGGAAGAAAAGCTCCAGGGCAGCATCCGCAAGAATATCCTGTGGTGGGCGGTGGCCGCCGCCGGGGCGTTGGGCGTGTTCATCCGCTATTCCTTTATGCCGCTCATCGTGGCGGATATGGAGTTCATGCTCAGCAGCTGGTACAAGGCCACTGTAGAGGGCGGCCTGGCGGCCCTGGCGGTGGAGAGTACCTACAGCCCTTTGTACCTGTACCTGTTTCCGCTGCTGGTGAAGCTGAACCTCCCCTATTCCGACGCCATTAAGCTATCCACCTTTGCCTTTGAAATCGTGCTGTTTGTGGCAAGCTGCCTCACCGTGTTTCACGTGGCCCCCCAGGGGAAGAAAAAGGAATATACGGCGCTGGTCTTTATCCTGCTGTGCTTCCACCCCCTGGTGATCCTCAATGGGGCGGGCTGGGGCCAGGCGGACATCTGCTTCGCCGCCTTTTCCATGCTGGCGGTGTGGTGCCTGATAAGAGGCAAAAGCCTGTGGGCCATGGTCCACATGGGCATCGCCCTGGCGCTGAAATTACAGGCCGTGCTGCTGCTGCCCCTGTTTGTGATCTACTACTTCACTGAAAAGAAGTTCAGCCTTTGGCAGTTTCTGGTCATCCCCGCCGTGTGGGTGGCTACGGGGCTCCCCATGGCCTTCTTCGGCCAAAGCCCCTTGTACGCCGTCACCTGCTACCTGGGGCAGGTGGAGATGTACCCGGTGCCCACCTACAACTACCCCAACTTCTATGCCCTTCTGGGGGATTCCTTGGGAAACAAGCAGATGATCCACGGCATGTTTTCCAGGTACGGCATGGGGCTCTCCATCCTGGGCCTGGGGGGCATGGCTTCCTGGCTCATCGCCCAAAAGGCCCGGCTCACGGAGAGGGCAACGCTGCTGCTTGGCGCCTGGTGCGTGCTGTGCGCGGTGTTCTTCATGCCCCGGATGCATGAGCGCTACGGCTTTATGGGGGAGATGCTGCTGCTGTGCTGGGCGGTGTGCCTGGGCAAGCCCCGGGGCTTCGCCTACACGCTGCTGGGCATCTTGCCCGTTGCCAGCGCCTATGCCAAGTACATGTTCCGCTACCCCATGTTCAGCTTGCAGCTGGGGGCGGTGATGAATTTGGTCCTCCTGGGGCTGCTCACCTATGAGGTCCTCCGGGAGGTGAACGCCGCCGGGCGGGAGGCTTCCTCCTCCGGGGAAAAGGCCTTGCCGTCAAGGGAGGCGTCCTGATGGAGGCACAAGGACTGGCCCGGCCCGGCGCATCCCCTGGAAAGATCTTCTACCTGGACGCCCTGCGGGCCCTGGCGGCGTTTTTGGTCATTGTGAACCACACCAACAGCCAGGTGTTTCAGGGCTCGGACCCTTCCAGGCTGGTCTGGTGGCTTTCCATGGCCTGGTATTACCTGAGCAAAATCGCCGTGCCTTTGTTCGTGATGATCTCCGGGGCGCTGCTGCTGCCCAGGCGGGACAGCTATGCCAAAACCGGCGGACGGGCGCTGCGGATGCTGGGGGCGCTGCTCCTTTTCTCGTATTTCTATTACCTGTGGGGCCTTTGGCAAGTCCACTGGACCTGGGAAAGAGCCCTGGATATCCCGGCCTTCCTGTGCACCCTCTGGCGCGCGCCCATCACGGATTCCTTTTGGTACCTGTATTTTTACCTGGGGATTTTGGCGATGCTCCCGGTTTTGCAGCGGCTGGCGGCAGGCATGGACAAAAAAGACCTACGCTACCTGATCGGCTGCTCCTTCCTCTTCAGCGCCCTATGGCCCCTTTTGGCCCACTACGCGCCGGGCCTAGCGCTGCCGGGGTATTTTCACGCGCCTCTGTTTTCATCCTTCCTCGGCCTGCTGTTCGCGGGGCACTACCTGCACTCCCATGCACGGCCCAGCCGGGCCAAGGGCTGGCTTTGCCTTGGGCTGGTCCTGGGCAGCATCGCCCTGTCCTTGGCCCTCACCCGCCTGGAGTACACCCGCCTGGAGGGCGCTGGAAAATACTGGTTCATGGACGAGCGCACCGCGCCCTCCCTGACCGTCATTCTCTGCGCCCTGGGGATGATGTTTTGGCCCCGCTGCTGGGCGCGCTCCCAGGAGCCCCGGCCCCTCTCCAAGGGAGCCCGGGCGCTGGTTTTTCTGGGAAACTGCGCCTTTGGGATCTATCTGCTACAGGATTGGGTGATCGCCCAAAGCAAGGGGCGCGTGTTTGCGCCGCTGCTGGCGGCAATGCCCCCCCTCCCGGCGGTGCTTTTGTGGGAAGTGGTGGTCTTTGCCCTGGCGGCGGCGGCCACCGCCCTTTTGCGCCTGGTCCCGGGGCTGAAAAAGCTGCTGTAAAAAGCCCTTACGCCTGCAATTCCGCTGTAAGGTAGTAGGAATCGCCCCGGTAATAGCTCTGCAAATACTCCCCCGTACGCCCGTCGGCGGTGCTGGACACCCGCTCGATATAGATCAGCGCGCTGGCTTCCTTCACTTGCAAGCGGGAGGCCAGCTTGTTGTCCGCGTTGATGGCGTAGATGCGCTGGCGCGCCGTGGCCCACTGGATGTCATAGTGGGTTTTCAAAAACATGCGCAGGGAGTCGGAGGAAAAATCGGTGCCGTATACCTCGGGGCAGCGCTCATACACCAAATGGGCGCTCTCCTGGCACAGCGGCGTGCCGTTGGCGTAGCGCAGGCGCACCACCCGAATCATGGGCGTGCCCTCGGCAATGCCCAGGGCCTCGGCAATTTGCTTGTTGGCCGGCAGCATTTCGTTGGAAAGCATGTCGGTGGAGGTGGTATACCCCTTCTTTTGCATTTCCTCCGAAAAGTGGAGCACGCGCTTCATGGTTTGCTCCATCTTCTTGGGCTCCACATAGGTCCCGTACCCGCGCCGCTTGGCGATCAGGCCGTCATTCATCAGCATGTCCATGGCGCGGCGCACCGTGACCCGGCTGATGCAGTAGCGCCGGATCAGCTCGTTCTCCGTGGGCAGCAGCTCCCCGGGCTTGTATTGCCCGGAGTTGATCTGGTTCAGCAAAATGTCATAGAGCTGAAAGTATAGCTGCGTGCGTCCGCTAAAATCCAAAGCGCTTTGTGTTTCCATCCTGCTCCCACTCTTCCAGTAAAAGTTACATTATTATGACTTTTATTATAGCGGCAAATGTATCCTCTGTCAAATGATCTCCAGAAAAAAAGCGGGAAAAAAAGTACCTTTTGCCCAAAAAGTCATATTGACACAGTGAAATGGGTGTGATAGCATGGCGATTGTACAGAGTATTTGTTATAACATTATGTTATTTAAAACCATTATGGACCCCACCTCTTTGACCCCGATCTTATCGCAGGTCACCTGCGGAGAGATAAAATTTAGGAAGGGACGAAAACCAATGAAAAAACTTACAGCAATCCTATGCATGACCATGCTGCTCATGACCGTGGTGTTCAGCGCGACGGCGGCGGCAGAAAGCTACAAGGTGGTTTACTCCATCCCCGGCCTCAGCGCCCCCATCTGGACGGCTGCCAGCGAAGGCTTCCAGGCCAAGGCCGCGGAGCTGGGCTGGGAAGCCGAGATCCTGGACCCCAACGACAACCTGGAAACCCAGATTTCCCAGATTGAGAACGCGCTGACCAAAGGCGTGCAAGGCATCGTCATCACCCCCATCGACGGGGACGCGGTGTCCACCCTCATGAAGGACGCCGAGAGCGCGGGCGTGCCCGTCATCGCCATCGACCGCCAGGTCACCGGCACCTCTTTGGCCACCGTGGAAGCGGACAACCTCCTGGTAGGCCAGCAGCTGGGTGAAATGTACCTGGAGACCCTGGGCGAGAAGGAAGGCAAAGTGCTCATCGTGGGCGGCCCGCTGTCCAGCACCGCTACCGTGAACCGCACCGAAGGCTTCAAGAACGCCATTAAGGACGCCGCCAACGTACAGGTGGTTGCGGAATCCGCCACCGAGATGGACGCCGAGGTGGTACTGGCCGCGGTGACCAACTATCTGCAAGCCAACCCCGACATCAACTGCATCTTCAGCTGCACCGACTACATCCTTCCCTCCGTCATGACGGCCCTGGAGGAAAGCGGCAAGCTCTTCCCCGTGGGGGAGGAAGGCCATGTGAACATCTACTCCGTGGACGGCGACGGCTACGGCCTCGGCCAGGTGGTCAAGGGCAACATCGACGCCACCTACGGCCTGGACCCCTATGCGTGGGCCGCCTCCGCCGTGGAAGCGCTGCAAGCCCATTTCCAGGGCAGCGCTGTAGAAAGCAACATCCTCATCGCCGGTGAGATCGTCACCGCCGACTCCTTCGAAGGGTTGAAGGAAGCCGGAAAACTGTGGGGCGCCTCCTCCATGGAGTGAGTGCATCACCCCTATCAAGAATCGGGGGGCCTCGCGCCCCCCGATTCTGCGCGGTCATCCCTTGCGGCCCGCGTGACAGATAACCTAGGGATGGTGGTGGAACCATGGAACCCAAGACAATCGTGGCAATGAAGCAGATCACCATGTCTTTTTCAGGCAACCAGGTGCTCAAGGCCGTGGATTTCGGCCTGCGCCAGGGCGAGGTGCACTCCCTGATGGGGGCCAACGGCGCGGGCAAGAGCACGCTGATCAAAATCCTCAACGGCATCTATACCCCCGTATCCGGCTCCATTGAGGTGGAGGGCGTTCCGGCGCGCATCCGCCAGCCCAAGGACGCCGAGAAGTACGGGCTTGCCTTTGTGCACCAGGAGCTCAACGTCTGCCCGGATATGACTGTGGCGGAAAACATGTACATCGGCAACTGGGCCACGTCCCGCAGGGGCGTGTACGACCGCAAGAAAACCTCCCGAAACGCCGCCGCGCTATTGCAAGGCATGGGCGTTTCCCTGGACCCGGACGCTCCGGTGCGCTACCTTCGCACGGCGGAGAAGCAAATCATTGAAATCCTGAAAACCCTCACCCGCAATGCGCGTGTCATCATATTGGACGAGCCCACCTCCTCCCTGAACGAAAAGGAGAAGGACAACTTTTTTGAGATCATCGCCAAGCTGAAAGCCAGCGGCGTTTCCATTATCTTCATCTCGCATTTTTTAGAGGACGTGATCCGCCTCAGCGACAGGGTGACGGTGCTCAAGGACGGGGTGAACAACGGGGTTTTTGAGCGGGGCGCTTACACCAAGGAGGACCTGGTGACGGCCATGATGGGCCGCAACGTGGAGCACGGGGTTTACGAGCCCCTGGACCTGCCCCTGGACGCGCCTATAGCCCTTGAGCTGCGGGGCCTGTGCGGCCAGAAGCGCTTCCAGAACATCTCCATGGAGATCCGCGCGGGGGACATCGTAGGGGTCTGCGGGCTGCTGGGGGCGGGCAAGACGGAAATCGCCCGGGCGGTCTTCGGCCTGGACGAGATCGACAGCGGGAAGGTGGTCCTCTTTGGGGAGGAAATCTCCAGACCCCGCCCGGACCTGATGATCCAAAAGGGCGTGGCGCTGCTGACGGAGGAGCGCAAGCTGGAGGGTTTCGTGCCCCTGTTGGGCATCCACGAAAACGCGTCCCTCTCCATCCTCAAGTCCCTGCGCAAGGGCTTCACCATCGACCGCGGCGCCCGGGACGCCTTTGCCCAAAGCTACGTAAAAAAGATGTCCATCAAGTGCTCCAGCCTGCACCAGCCCGTCACCTCCCTCTCCGGGGGCAACCAGCAAAAGGTGGTGCTGGCCAAGTGCCTTGCGGGCAAGCCCCGCCTGTTCCTGCTGGACGAGCCCACCCGGGGCGTGGACGTGTTCGCCAAGTCGGAGATTTATAAAATTCTGCGCCAGGCGGTGGAAACCCAGGGAACCACCGTCATCATCTTCTCCTCGGAAATGGAGGAGCTGCTGGCCAACTGCTCCAAGATCATCATCCTGAAAAAAGGCCAGGTGGCGGGGGTTGTGGATTCCACCCAGGTCACCAAGAACGACCTGCTGGCATTGATCGGCTGATTCTCATACCAGACCAAGGAGGCTTTGTCCATGCAAACCATCCACAAACTCCGCGCCAAGCTCTCGGACGACATCGTGCGCATCGGCATTATCGCTGTCTTTTTCATTGTGATGCCCATTGCGTCCCCCTACTTCTTCAACATGCGCAACATGATGAACATCCTGCAAAACATCTCCTTGCAGGGGATTACGGCCATTGGCATGACCATGGTCATCATCACCGGCGGCATCGATATTTCCGTGGGCGGCGTCATGGCCTTTTGCGCGTGGATCTCCGCCTCGCTGATGAAGAGCGGCATGCCCTGGGGCGTCGCCGTGTTCATCTGCCTGGGCATCGCCGTGCTCTGCGGCGGGATCAACGCCTTTTCCATCGGCGTGATGAAGATTCCCCCCATGATCGCCACCCTGGCCATGATGAACATGACCCGGGGCCTTCAAACGGTGATCTCCCGGGGCTCTACCCTGACGGGGCTGCCGGAGTCCTTCCAGGTCATCGGCCAGGGTATGCTCTTTGGCAGCGTTCCCCTGCCGGCCATTATCATTTTGGTGATGTACGCCGCGGCCTCCTGGTTCATGAACCGCACCATCACCGGGCGCAATATCTACGCCGTGGGCGGCAACCCCGAGGCCGCCCGGGTGGCGGGCATCAAGAACAAGCGGGTGCTGTTCTTCGCCTACATCACCTGCTCGGTGTTCGCCACCATCGCGGGGCTCATTTTCATCAGCCGTACCAACTCGGCCCCGGCCACGCTGGGTACCAATCTGGAGATGCGGGCCATCATGGCGGCGGTCATCGGCGGCACCAGCGTCACCTTTGGCGGCAAGGGCAAGATCTGGGGCACCTTTTTGGGCGTGGTCATCGTAGGGCTGATTACCAACGCCCTGGACCTGATGGGGGTCTCTGCCTATTACCAGCAGTTTATCCAGGGCGTGCTGGTGCTGGCCGTGGTAATGCTGGAGGCCATCCGGGCGCGGCATGCCACCAACCTCCGCTAAGGGGCCGCAG
Organism: Candidatus Limiplasma sp.; assembly: GCA_034927815.1. GTDB lineage: Bacteria > Bacillota > Clostridia > Christensenellales > Aristaeellaceae > Limiplasma. The sequence continues at coordinate 74,860 of JAYFPK010000002.1, read as the reverse complement.
CCAACCGGAACGCCATGAAGCCGAAGGAGGAATAACCGTTTTGACGCGCAATGCCCTTTATATACAATCCGGCGGCCCCACCGCCGTTATCAACGCGTCGGCGTATGGGGTGATTTGCGAAAGCAGAGAAAATCCGGACCGTATCGGCCGGCTGTACGCGGCGCGCTATGGCAGCGTGGGGGTGCTGGGGGACCAGCTGGTGGATACGGCCTCCTTTGAGGAGAGCGCCCTTGCCCTCCTTCCCCATACGCCCTCTATGGCCTTTGGCAGCTCCCGCTACCGCATGACAGACCCGGAGCAGGACGACGCGGACTACCGCCGGTATCTGGAAATCCTGCGCAAGCATGACATCGGCTACCTGTTTTTGAACGGGGGCAACGGAACCCTGGCCTCCGCCATCAAGCTGAACCGCTACCTTATGGGCGAGGGATATGACTGCAAGGTGATGGTGATCCCCAAGACCGTGGACAACGACATCGAGGGCATCGACCATTCCCCCGGCTTCCCCTCCGCGGCCCGGTACGTGATTCTATCCGTGAGCGAATTGACCCATGACATCCGCTCCTACGACACGGGGCTGATCACCGTGGCGGAGGTGATGGGGCGCAATACCGGCTGGCTGGCCGCGGCGACGCTGGCCGCGGGCATAGGCGGCAATGGGCCGGATTTGATTTATGTGCCGGAAGCGCGCTTCTCCCACCAGGAGTTCTTGGAGGATGTGCGCCGCGTCTGGCAGCAAAAGCAGAAGTGCCTGGTGGTGGTGGCCGAGGGGATCAAGGATGAAACCGGGCGCTATGTGTTTGAACAACAGCCCTTGCAAGAGGGCGACCCCACCGTGAACATGGGGGGCGCCGCGCTGCATTTGGCGGGCTTTTTGCGGCGGCATTTCGATTGCAAGGTGCGCTCCCTGGATTTGGGGCTCATGCAGCGCTGCGCGGCCCATGCCGCCTCGGAGCTGGACGTTGGGGAGGCCATGGCCCTGGGCCGCAGGGCCGTGCGGGAAGCCCTTCACGGCGCCAGCGCCCGGATGGTATCCCTGGAGCGGGTGGAGGATTTCCAGGGCGTACGCTTTGCGGAAACGCTGGTGGACCTGGAGCGGGCCGCCTTGGGCGGCCATCCCCTTCCCGCCCGCTACATCACCCCGAGCGGGTGCTACATCCATGATTCTTTTCTATCCTATCTGCTCCCCCTGGTGGGGGAGCTGCCCCGGTATGCCAAAGCCTTTTAACAAGCAAAAGGGAGGAAGGTCCTATGTACCGCTATCAGGAGTTGGGGCTGCACAACGTTACGGCCATGTTTGAAAAAGCCTATCAGGGCGGCTATGCCGTGCCTGCGCTGAATTTTGTATCCATCGAGCAGTTCAACGCCATCATCGACGCCGCCAAGGAGAACCGCAGCCCGGTAATTCTTCTGGCGTCCCCCAACCTGCACCGCCAGTTGGGGGCGGAGATCCTGGCCCGGATCGCCCAGGCCGGGGCGGACCGCCTGGCCCATGAGGGCGCGGGGGATGTGCCCCTGGCGCTGCACCTGGATCATGGAATGACCTATGACCAATGCGTCCACGCTATTGAGACGGGGTTCAGCTCCGTGATGATCGACGGCAGCGCCCTTCCCTTTGAGGAGAACATCGCCCTCACCCGGAAGGTAGTGGACTATGCCCATGCCGCCGGGGTCACCGTGGAAGGGGAGCTGGGCGTACTCACCGGCGCGGAGGAGGAGGGGGGCGAGGGCCACGGCCTGGCCTCCCAGTATACCGATCCGGCGCTGGTGCAGCAGTTCGTCCAGGAAACCGGGGTGGACTGCCTGGCGATCTCCATCGGCACCAGCCACGGGCTGGTGAAAATGAAGCCCAAGGCGGACGGCACGCTGCCGGAGCTGCGCTTTGATATTTTGGAGGAGGTGCAGCGCCGCCTCCCCGGATTCCCCATCGTGCTGCACGGCTCCAGCTCCATCCCCGCCAAGTATGTGGACATGATCAACCAATACGGCGGGCATCTGGAGCAAACCATCGGCATCCCGGAGGAACAGGTGGCCCGGGCGGCGAAGATGGCAGTGTGCAAGGTGAACATCGCCTCGGACGGCTGGATCAGCGCCTTGGCCCTCACCCGCAAAATTTTGGCCGAAAACCCCGCCGCCATCGACAGCCGGGTGTTTACCCTCAAGGTGCGCCCGGAGCTGGCGGAGCTGTACGCCCACAAGATGCGGGTGCTGGGCAGCGTCAACAAGGCGTAAAAAGGAGTCCCCTTCATGAAGGATCGCTTTATATGCTTGGAAATGGGCGGAACCCACCTGCGGCTGGGGGTTGTGGAGGCGGACTTCTCCGTCCTCCATTTTGAAAAGCGGCCCACCCGGCTGCTGGCCGAGGCCCCGGACAAAATCGCCTGCCTGGCGGGCTTGCTGCGCCCCTTGGTGGCGCTGGCCGGCGGGGAGCGGGTGCGGGCGGCGAGCCTGTCCCTGGCGTCGCTGATGGACCGGGAGCGGCGGATGGTATACTCCTCCCCCATGGTGCAGGGCTTTGACAACCTCCCCTTGGCCCAGGGCCTGGAGGAGGAGCTGGGCTTGCCCGTGGTGATGGAAAAGGACGTGAACCTGCTGCTGCTCTACGAGGTGCACCGGCACGGCCTGCCCAGGGAGGGCATCGTGGCCGGGGTATTCCTGGGTACGGGCCTTGGCAACGCCATCTGCGTGGACGGCAAGGTCTACCGGGGCTTTTCCGGCGCGGCTTGCGAATTGGGGCACATTCCCGTGCCGGGGCTCGCCCAGCCCTGCGGCTGCGGAAAGCCCGGCTGCATCGAGCTGAAGGCCTGTGGCAGGCTGCTGGAGGAGCTGGCGGCCCGGCTGTCATGCCCCCTGGAGGAGCTCTTTGTGCGCCATGGCAGTCATGCCCAGGTGAAGGATATTCTGTACCACTTCGCCATTGCCATCGCCATTGAGGTGACCATTTTGGACCCCGCCATGGTGCTCCTTGGCGGCGGCGTAGCGGACATGCCGGGCTTCCCCCTTCAAGCCCTCCAGGACATGGTGCGGGAGAACGTGCGCGCGCCCTATCCCCGGGAAGCTTTGCGCTTTGGCAGGCCCTCCGGGGACTCCCAGGCGGGAGTCGTGGGCGCGGCCATGCATGCCTCCCAGGTTCTTTCCTAACGCCCAACAGGCCTTGGCAAAGGCGCGCCCCCGTCCGGGGGCGCGCCTTTATCCTTACAGCCCCTTCCCCTTCACCACCCGGTCCAGAAAGGATAGGCAGATTTCATTGAGCCGGGTCAGGCCTTCCTCCGGGCTCAAGGCATGCCGCCGCCCGTCCAGCAGGGCCGTGAGCACGGGGCTCACCAAGGCCAGGTCCGTAAGGGCCAGATGGCCTGTTCCCTGGAGATACACATGCTGCGCGTTCCTGTCCTCCCCCCGGAGCAGGCGCGCATTTTGCGCGTATTGGGGCCACTGGGCCAGATGGGGCCAGGCGCTGTCCGAGTAGACGCACAGAACGGGCACAGGGTAGTCCCTTTCCTCAAACACGAAGGCTCCCCTCTCCACCGCCGTGATATCGCACAGGAAGGGGGCCTCCAGGGCAATCACCCCGGCGATCCCGCTTCGGCTCCGCCCCACCCCCAGCGCGGCGGAGCCTCCCAGGGAATGGCCGATCAGCGCCACGGCCTGGGGGTCCACCAGGCCAAGCGCCGGATGGCCGGGGTTTGCCTCTGCCTGGGACAGGATGGTATCCAGCACAAAGCGGATGTCTCCGGTGCGGATGTCCATCCATTTCCGGTAGAGCCGCAGGCTCTCCTCCTTGTCCTTTTTCGCGTCCTCCCTCATGACCTCCCGGGCATAGCCCCCGTCCATCCAGATCTTTTTTCCCTCTGGGCCGGTGGTCTCCAGGCACTGGTAGGTATGGTCCAGGGAGCACACCACATAGCCGTGGCTTGCCAGCTCCCGGAAGAGGCTTTCGTTGCTGCCCCGGCTTCCAAAGGCCCCGTGGGAGAAGAGCGCCAAGGGAACCCGGGCCTGGGCCCCCTGGGGATACCACATCTCCACCGCCAGGGTCCTGGGGCCGCCCTCCCTGCCGTAGGTTTCGGCCCGGCCAGCATCGGACCAATGAAACACAGCGGAGCCCACAGGGTATTCCCCCGTGGCGGGAAGGGGCGCATAGGGCGGGAAGAGGAGCAGCGCCAGCAATACCGCCAGCGGCAAGAAGGCCGCTGCCAGGGTGATGAGGAAAGCCCGGCGGCGGGCGCGGGGCTTCCGGTTCCGCCTCTCCAGGGACCGATGCTTCGCGCTTTTCAGAGTCCGATTCCCAAACAGGCCGTATCCCATACCCTTCCTCCGCTTCTTACCGCCCGCCGCCCAGGTTTCGAATCAAAACGCTGCCCGTGGCCTGGATTCCGGCGATATGGACTTCATACGTCCCCCCTTCGGCCACCTTCACGGTGAACAGCCCTGTGGCCAGGATCTTGCCCTGGTAGGCTTCCCCGCCATTTTGGCCGGTGATCCCCAGGGAAAGCTCCCCTTGCTCCCAAAGCGCCTCCACCTGGAGCTCATCCCCAGCCTCCAGGGATAGTTCCTGGCGGTTCTTTCCGCTCCACTGGGAAAAGGCCATCTTGTAGCCCCCGCCTTCCCCCGCCTGGGCGATGCGAAGCTCTCCCCCGGCGGAATCACAGGCGGCGAGGGTCAGCAACAGCGCCCCCAGCATCAGCGCAAACCGGATTCCCTTCATGGCCAGGCCTCCTTCTCTTGCTATTATAGCTCCCCTGGCGCGAACCGCGCCAGCAATTCCTGTATAAACTTCTCCCCTTCGTTGATCCAGGGGCTGTGGCCCGAATGCTCGAACCAGACGATTTCCTTGGCCGGGGCGTTGAGTACCCCAAGGTACTCCTCCACCAAAAAGGGAGGCGCGTTCAGGTCGTGGCGGCCCACAAAAAAGGCCACCGGCACCTGGAGCCGGGCATAGTCCTTGCGCAAGTCCACACCGTATAGCTGGGGATACACCTCGTTAAAGGTGCTCACCAGCCCCCGAAAAAAGTTGATCTGGTCCAGCACGCCATATTCTGGGGAGAACAGGTCCCGAAAGGTGTTGTAGCCCGGATTGTGGATGGCGGGATTGGCCGCCATGGCCGCGCTGAGGTCATTGAGGTAGGCCGCTGTTTTCCAGGTTACCCCGCTGCCATAGTAGGGGGGAGGGCCGTTTTCCTCCAGGGTTCTTACCAGGGCTTGATCCCCCCGGCCTTTGGCCCTCTCCAGGGCCACGGCGTAGTCCGTCCTTTCGGTCTGGAGAAAGTCCACCATGGGGGCCGTTCCAATAAAGGCATGGTAGGCTTCGGGATGGCGGTGGATCAGGAAAACCCCCAAGGCGCTGCCCCAGGACTCCCCCACCAGGAAGAGCTTCTCCTTCCCAAAGCGCTCCCGCAGGTATTGGGTCAGGGCGTAGCCATCCTGGAGATAGGTTTCCACCGTGATGTGGGGAATGCCCCGGATACCGTAGGACTTCCCGGAGCCGGGCTGATCCCAGCCCACCACCACAAAATGCTCCTCCAGCTCCCCCAGCTCATGGCGCGCCGCGGCCAGCTGGGTTCCCCCCGGTCCTCCGGCCAAAAACAGCAGCACGGGCTTTTGGGCGTCTACCCCCCGGATGGTGATCCACTGCTGTCTGCCATTGAGCCGGAGGGGAATCAGCTCCGCGATGCTGCCCGGAGGAGCGCTCCCCCTTTCGTCCCGGATGGCGGGGGTGTGGGCGGTCCACTGGGAGAGGGCCGCCAGCGCCAGGCTGAGGACCGCCGCCGCGGCGCAGAGAAGAAGCGCCCTTTTCAACCGCACAAGCTGCCCCGGATGGGGTCTTTTCAGCCCCAGAGCCACAAGCCGCCAGATTCCCAGCGCCGCCGCCGCCCCAAAGCTCAAAACCGCCCCAAAGGCCAGCGCCACAAACGCCATTGTCAGAATCATCAAAAAACCCTCCTTTTGCCATGGGTGCTCCCCAAGGCATTGCTCACCGCCCCAGCGCCGGTGTCCCGGCCATGCCGCCCAGCGCACCCGCGTCCCCCCGAAAGCCCTTGGATCAGCCGCAGCAGCGCAAAGGCCAGCACCAAAAGCATCAAGACCACCCTCTTTCCTTCCGGTACAAGCTTTCCAGGCTGTTCCCCATCACCGGAACATCGGTGACCCGGCTGTCCTGCCTGGCGAGTCCGTTTTCCTCCAGAAGCCTTTGGATCAGCCGCAGCGGCTCCTCCCGGTCCAGAGGCTCCCGAAAGGCCAGCCCGCCCCCTTCCTTCAGCAGCGCAGCCAAAGCGGGGATCACCTTCTCCATCTCCTCCCGGGGAATGTCATGGAGGACAAAGTGGCAGTAGACCAAGTCAAAGCTTCCGTTTGCCAGGGGCAGGCCATACGCGTCCCCCCGGTAAAACGCCACCCCCGGATAGCCCCTGAGGGTTTTGCGGCAGGCGGCCAGCCACCTGGCCGAGACATCCGCGCATACCAGCTGGCCTTTGGGCAGCCGGGGCGCCACATAGGCCGCCACCGTCCCCAAGCCGCTGCCAAAGTCCAGCACCCTTTCATCCCCCCTCAGGGGCAGGCGGTTGGCATAGGCCCGGTATACGCTCTTGCCGTAGAAGCGAAAGGCCAGCCTGGTCAAAAAGACCTCCAACGGGGGCGGCTCATACCGCATTTGTTCACACTCCTTACCCTTTTCGGGGCGATGCCCTCCCAGGGCGGCATCCCCTTTGTTTCCATGGCAAAAGCCGTATTCCGGCCCGCCGCTATCATCATAGCAAGCGAACCTGAAATACGGCTGACGGGTACCTTACAATTACCTTACAAGGAGCTTACATCAACGGAAGGGAAAGGAGAAAGCCGCAGCCTTGCCCCTGGGCGCTGTCCAAGGTGAGGTCTCCCCCATGGGCCTGGGCGATGCGCCTGGCAATGGACAGGCCCAGGCCGCTGCCTCCCTCGCCGGAATTTCGGGATTCCTCCGCCCGCACAAAGGGCTTGAAAATCTCCTGGGCCAGCTCCCCCGGTATGCCCCTTCCGTCGTCCTCAAATAACATATGGGCTTCCTGCCCCTGGCGGCGCAAGCTCACTCTCACCTTCGTGCCCTTGGGGTTGTAGCGAAGGGCGTTGTCCGACAGATTTTGCACAATCCGCTGAAAGCGGTGCACATCCAGCCGCACCCAAAGGCTGTCCTGGGGGATGTCAAAATCGTAGGGAAAACCGGCCTCCTCCAAGGCGGGGATCATCTCCGCGCAGGCCTGGCGCAGCGCCTCGCACAGGTCGGCGGGCTCCCCCTTCAGGGTGAAAAGGGGGCTGTCCAGCTGGGAAAGCTCAAACAGCTCCCCCAGGAGCCGGTTGGCCCGCTGGCTGTTGCCCAGGATCACCCGCAGGTACTTCTCCCGCTCCTGGGGGCTGAGCTCCGGCTTGCCAAGGCAGAGCTCCCCATAGCCGGAAATGCTGGCCAGGGGCGTTTTCAGGTCGTGGGATATATCCAGGATCAGGCGGCGGCGGTCCTCTTCGGACTGCTTGCGCAGGGCCATCTCCCGCTGGATTTTGGCGGCCATGGCGTTGAAGGTATCCTGGAGCTGGGCAAATTCATTCTTCAGGCGCAGATCCACCCGCACGGAATAATCCCCCTCCCTGAGCAGCCTGGTGCCGTCGCAAAGCTTTGCCAGGGGGCGGGTGATGTTGGCGGCGGTAATCCGGGAATACACAAAGGCCACTGCCGCCAGCAGGAGCAAGAACAGCGCCCCCACCCCGGCGGCCACCCCCGCCGCCCGGGCCAGGTCCCCCGGAACCGCGGCCTTGCCCGCCACCACGGCAAAATCAATGCGCAAGGAGGTGGGAAAGGTGACGATCAGCCAAAACTCCCCCTGGGGGTTATAGGCGACGTCGTAATGGTAGGGAATTCCTACGGCCTTGCTCTGAACCAGAAAGTCCGTAAACTCCCCGGCGCTGAGACGGCTGCTCCCCAGGGGATCCAGCCCTTGGGAGAGAACCACCCGGTACTCCCGGTCCAGCACCTGTACGCCGCCCCCAGCCCGGACAACGGGCCCAGCGTCAATCCGGGCATAGTCGTCCTGCATGAGAGCCTCGGCGGGATATTGGTTTTTCATCAGCGCCCCGGAAATGAGGCCGCTGGCAAAGGACAAAAGCCCCAAGGCCAGCACGGTCAAAAGCAAGCTCAGGGCCAGCACCGCCAGGTAGTGGGAAAGAAACTGGTTGGAGAGCCTTCTTTTCATGCGCCCTCCCCCGTATCGTGGAGCTTGTACCCGATTCCCCGGATGGTTTTCAGATACCGGGGCCTTTGGGGGTCTTCCTCTATGTGGCCGCGCAGGCGGCTGATGTGCACCATCACCGTATTGTCGTCGTCGTAAAAGGCCCCGTCCCACACCGCCGCGTAGAGCTGCCGCTTGGTAAAGACCTTCTCGGGATTCTCCATGAAAAACAGCAGGAGCTTGTATTCCTTGGCCCCAAGCTCCAGGGGCTTCCCCGCCCGGCAGGCGCGGCACTTGTCCCTGTCGATGGAAAGCTCCCCATAGCGCAGAAGCGGCAAAGGCGCTTCCTGCCGGGACCCATATTCATGGCTTCTGCGCAGCTGGGCCTCCACCCGGGCCAGAAGCTCGGCCATGGAAAAGGGTTTCGCCAGATAGTCGTCCGCCCCCAGCCCCAGGCCCAGCACCTTGTCCAGCTCCTCGGCCCTGGCGGTCACAAAGATCACCGGAAGGACGCTGCTTTCCCGGATTTTGCGCAGCAAGGTAAAGCCGTCCATCCCCGGCATCATCACATCCAAAACCGCCAGGTCCACCGCCTGGGACCGGAAGATATCCCAGGCTTCCCTCCCATCCTTGGCCGCGGCCACCCGGTAGCCGTTTTCTTCCAGGTGGATGGTGAGCAGCTCCCGGATGTCCTGTTCGTCCTCCGCCACCAAGATCGTCCTGTTCATGGAAGGAACCCACCTCCTGGGGGGGAGCGCCTTTACTGGTCCTTCTCCTTGCGCTGCCGCAGGATCAGCCGCAGCGGCGTGCCCTCAAAGCCGAAGCTCTTGCGCAGGGCGTTTTCCAGGTAGCGCTCATAGGCGAAGTGCATCAGCTCAATATCGTTGAGGAACAGCACAAAGGTGGGCGGGCACACGCTTTGCTGGGTGCCGTAGTAGATTTTCAGCCGCCGCCCCGCGGTGGCGGGGGGCTGGAGGCTGGCCTGGGCGTCCGCCAGAGCCTCGTTGAACACGCCGGTGGGAATCCGCTTGCGGTACTGCTCAAACACCGCCTTCACCTTATGGAGCGCCGTATGGACCCGCTGCCCCGTCAGCGCGGACAAAAAGAGCACCGGGGCGTATGCCATGAACTTCAAATCCGCGATCACCTGCTTGCGGTAGGCTTCCAGGGTGCCGGTATCCTTTTGCACCGCGTCCCACTTGTTCACCACCACGATCACCGCCTTGCCCGCATCCATGATGAGCCCGGCGATCTTGGTATCCTGCTCCGTCACCCCGTCCTGGGCGTCGATGATCAGCAGCGCCACGTCGCAGCGCTCAATGGCGGCAATGGAGCGCAGCACGCTGTATCGCTCGATGGTTTCTTCCTCCACGGCCTTCTTCTTGCGCATCCCCGCAGTGTCGATGATGTTGTAGCGGGTCCCGTCCTCGGCGGTGAACAAAGTATCGATGGCGTCCCGGGTGGTGCCGGGGATGTCGCTGACCATGGTCCGCTCCTGGGAAAGGAGCTTGTTGCACAAGGAGCTTTTGCCCACGTTGGGGCGGCCCACCACGGCCAGCTGGATCACATGCTCCTCGTCCTCCCCCTCCTCCTCCTGGGGCGGGGGCAGGCGCTTGACGATTTCCTCCAGCAAATCCCCCAGGCCCAGCATGTTGGTGCTGCTGATGGCGATGGGGTCGCCCAGGCCCAGGTTGTAGTAATCATACAGCGCGTCCGTAAGCCCGGCGTGATCCACCTTGTTCACCACCAGCAGCAAAGGCTTGTGGCTGCGGCGCAGGAAGTTGGCCACCTCCTCGTCCTCGGGGGTGAGGCCGTCCCGGCCGTCGGTAAAAAAGCAGATCACATCCGCGGTGTCCATGGCGATTTGGGCCTGATAGCGTATCCGGCTCAAAAACACGTCGTCGCTGCGCAAATCGATGCCGCCGGTGTCAATGAGCGTAAAGCTGCGGCCCATCCATTCCACGTCCGCGTAGACCCGGTCCCTGGTCACGCCGGGCACGTCCTCCACGATGGAGACGCGCTTGCCGATGATTTTATTGAAAAAGGTTGATTTTCCTACATTGGGGCGGCCCACAATAGCCACCAGCGGCTTTGCCATGTGCTTTCTCCTTTATCAGCGCCCCCGCAGGGCGTCATATAAATCCTGTCCGCTGCCCCCCACTACCTTCACCGGCAGCGGCAGGCGGCTTGCAAACTCCTCCAGGGTCATGTCGTCCAGGAAGCGGTCCCCCTCATGGCGGAGCATGCAGCCGGGGATCAGTAAGGTGTCGGCTCCCGTCTCCCGAAGCCATTGCGCGGGCAGCTGCTCCAGCAGGTCGCAGCCGGTGAGCAGCCCCGCCACGGTGACCGTTTCCCCGAAGAAGTGGTTCACTACGGGCTGCACCTTCACGGTGGTGCCCTCCGGGGCGAAGCGCCGGGTGAGGCGCTGCAGGTGGGGCGCGGCGGAGACCCCCGTGGCGATGAGCAGCGTACGCTTTTCCGGGGAGGACTCTTGCCGGTCCCCTTCCTCCTCCAGGGCCTGGGCCTCCTCCAGCTCGCCTTCCAGCAGCCGCAGCAGCCCCACCCCGTTCTCGATCTGGGGGTATCCCTCGTACCATGCCTCCGGGGGAATCTCCTTCCCCGCCAGGCAGAAGAACTCGTCGCTGGGAAAGGCGAAGGTGGTGCCCACTTCCCCGCGGCACCGCTCCTGGAAGGGAGCGATGTCCTCCAGAAGCTTCAGGGCCCCCGCCCGGTCAAAGGGCTTTAGCGGGGCCAGGCCCTCCCGGAACTTGGTCATCCCCACAGGCACCAAAGCGGCGCTTAACGCCGCCGGGGCCAGGCTCCGCAGGTCCTCCAAGGTCCGAAGCAGCGCGGGCCCGTCGTTGTAGCCGGGGCAGACCACGATCTGGCAGTGGAAGCGGATGCCCGCCTCCGCCAGCCGGGTGAGCCGCTCCATGATGTCCCCGGCAAAGCGGTTGCGGGTCATGGTGCGGCGCAGGTCCGGGTCCGTGGTGTGCACGCTGACATACAGGGGCGAGGCCCGCCGCCGGATGATGCGCTCAAACTCCGCTTCGTTTACATTGGTCAAGGTCACAAAATTCCCCATCATCAGGGAATAACGCCAGTCGTCGTCCTTCACGTACAGGGTTTTCCGAAGGCCGGGGGGCATCTGGTCGATGAAGCAGAACACGCACTTGTTCCGGCAGGTCCTGGGGCACAGCGCCATGCTTTCCTCAAAGCGCAGGCCCAGGGGTTCCCCTTCCTCCTTGCGGAGCACCACCGTCTCCCGGCGGCCGTCGGCCCGTTCCACCTCCAGGCTCACCCTGGCGGGGAAGGAGAGGGCCTGGTAATCGATCTCGTCCAGCAGGGGCTCCCCGTTCATGGCCGCGATGGCGTCCCCCGCCGCAAGCCCGTGGCGGAAGGCCACCGAGCCCTGCTGTACCTCCGCGATCCGGTGCATCTCTTAGCCATCCCTTCCCCAGGTTGGTGCATAAACCCAAACATTGTTATTATGAAGGGCTTTGTCCCATTCGTCAAGCACTCCCTGTCCCTTCCAAATTTGCGCGGACTTGTCAACCCCTTTCTTCCTGTGTATAATAGAGGATGGTTTTTTGGCGATTCCCCTGCCAGGGGGCATCCGGCGAAACGAGGTGGTGGGCGGCCTTGCTGGGCCGAACCTATGCATTGCAAGGAAAAGATGTTAATCACGGGCGGACACCCCCTCATGGGTGATATCACCGTCAGCGGCGGCAAGAATACCTCTGTGGCGGTCATTCCCGCTACCCTTCTTTCCGACGGGCCCTGTACCGTGGAAAACCTCCCGGATATCGACGACGTCCATGCCCTGATTGAGATGCTGGAATACCTGGGGGCCCAGGTGGAGTATGTTCCGGGGCATCATTTGACCGTGGACCCCTCCGGAGTCAAGGGATGCCACGTGCCGTTCTCCTTTACCAACCGCCTGCGGGCCAGCTATTACCTGCTGGGGGCGCTGTTGGGGCGGGCAGGCTGCGCCGAGGTGGCCTATCCCGGCGGCTGCGACATCGGCACCAGGCCCATCGACCAGCATTTGAAGGGCTTTTCGGCCCTGGGGGCGGCCATCGAGGACCGGGGCGGGGTGGTTTATGCCAAGGCGGAGAAGCTCCAGGGGGCGGACGTGTTCTTTGACATGGTCACCGTGGGGGGCACCATCAACGTGATGATGGCTGCCGCCAAGGCCGAGGGCACCACCGTGATGTACAACGCCGCCAAGGAGCCCCACATCGTGGATTTGGCGAACTTCCTCAACAGCATGGGCGCGAAGATCAAGGGCGCGGGCACCGACGTGATCCGCATCCGGGGCCAGCAAAAGCTCCGGGGGGCCACCTACACCGTGATCCCGGACCAAATCGAAACGGGCACGTTGATGATCGCCGCCGCGGCCACCCGGGGGGACGTTACCATCCACGGCTGCATCCCCACCCACATGGAGGCCCTCACCGCCAAGCTGCTGGAGATGGGCGTGCGGGTGACGGAAAACGACGACAGCATCCGGGTGCGGCCCCAGGCGGAGCAGCGGGCAGTGAACGTGAAAACCCAGGTCTACCCGGGCTTCCCCACGGACCTGCAGCAGCCCATGACCGCCCTGTTGTGCATGGCCAGCGGCACCTCCACGGTATCGGAAACCATCTTCGAGCAGCGCTTCAAGCACCTGGACGAGCTGCGCCGCATGGGGGCCAAAATCAAGCTCATGGACCGGACCGTGCTCATTGAGGGCGTGCGGGAGCTCTACGGCGCCCCCGTCACCGTCACGGATTTGCGGGCCGGGGCGGCGCTGGTGGTGGCCGGGCTCATGGCCAAGGGCGTGACGGAGATTTATGAAACCTCCTACATTGACCGGGGCTATGAACGGATCGAGGAGAAGCTTCGCTCCCTGGGCGCGGAAATCCGCCGGGAAAAGATCTAGAAAGCCCAGGGGGCCGAATGGGCGAAGGACAGGCCTGCGGCGGATTTCTCCGTAAGCCGCCTTCCAGCGGCCTTTGGAACGTGCCGGTTTCCCTTGCGCAGTTGGCGAAGGAGGCCCATGCTTTGCCCGGCGCGAAGGAGAGGTGATCAGCCTGTCGGACCGGAAATACTTTGAGGTGCTGGGTCTTGGCCCCAACGCGGACGAGCAGGCTGTGCGCCTGGCCTACCGCCAAAAGGTAAAGGCGTGCCACCCGGACCAATACCAGGACGCGGCCCAGCAAAAGGCCGCCCAGGAGCTGTTGATTCAGCTCAACCTGGCCTATGAGGAGGCCCTGAAGGTAGTCTCCCGCCATCGGGTGGGTTTTAACCTGATCTCCCAGGAGGAGGCCAAGCACTTTGCCCTTCGCCTCATCGACCAGGGCAATCTGGCCAGCGCCCTGAGGCAGCTGGGCCGTGCGGACAGCCGGGACGACGGCTGGTATTATTTGCAGGGGCAGATCTTCATGGGCCTGAGGCAATATGAGGACGCCCACAAAAGCTTTCGGGAAGCGGTACGCCTGGAGCCGGACAACCGCCGCTACCGGGAAGGGGCTTTGGACGCGGCCCTGGCCATGAAAAAAAACCAGCAGCTGGGCTTCCGGGTGCAAAACTGGCTCAAGGGCGCCCTGGGCAAAAAGTAGGTCCCTCGCCGTTGTGTTCTCCCGGCTCCTCATGTATAATAAGGACAAAACTCCGCACCATGAGATGGAAAGGATGATCGGATTATGAAAAAGGTGCTCTCCGTATTAATTTGCCTCCTGCTGTTGGGAAGCGTTGTCTCTTTGGCTATGGGCGACGAAGCCGGAAAGACTGTGGACAACGTGACCGTGGCGCTTTGCATCGCCGATACCTTGGGGGACCAAGGCTTTTATGACAGCGCCAACGCAGGCCTGGACAGGCTGGTTCAGGACTACGGCGTAGTGGGCAGCGTGGTGGAATGCAAAAGCGACGCCAGCGCCTTTAAGCCCGCTTTGGTGGAGGCGGCCCAGGCCAATGACATCGTGGTGGCGGTAGGCTGGCAGTTCTGGGACGGCCTGACGGAGGTTGTTCCCGCCATGCCCGACACCAAGTTCATCTTCGTGGACAACGGCCTGGACGGGGTGGGGGACAATTTGATGTCCATCACCTATAAGGAAAACCAGGGCAGCTTCCTGGTGGGCTACATCGCCATGAAGTTTTCCAAGACCGGCAAGGTGGGCGTGGTTGGCGGCAACGACGACGACACCATCAACAACTTCATCGTGGGCTACAAGCAGGGCGCGCTGTACGCCAATCCCCAGGGCACGGTGCTGGACCCCATTTACACCAACGGCAACTACGACGCGCCGGACCTGGGCAAAGAGGCCGCTTTGAGCCTGTACAGCCAGGGGGCGGACGTGGTGTTCCCGGTGGCGGGCAAGACCGGCCTGGGCGTGTTTGAGGCCGCCGCCGAAACCGGCAACTTCGCCCTCGGCGTGGACAGCGACCAGAAATACATCAACCCCGACGTGATCCTCTGCTCCATGCTCAAAGAGGTGGGCCAGAGCATCTACGACGCGATTTCCAGCTACATCACCGACGGCGTGTTCCAGGGCGGCGAGATTTGGGACGCGGACATGTCCACCGGCCTGGTGAGCATCGGCTATGGGGACGACACCATGACCCAGCAGCTTTCCGACGAGCTGAAAGCGGAAGTGGATGCCCTGAAGGAAAAGATCATCAGCGGGGAGATCGTGGTGGATTCCACCCGGTAAGGGTTTTGTATTGAAAGCCGAAACCGTAGGGGGCGGGGGCGATGTCCCCGCCTCCTTTTCTATCCCCTTTCAGGACTTGCCAAAGAAGCGAGGAATCCCTATGGCGCAAACCCGGACCCCCATTGTGGAGTTTTCCCATGTGAGCATGCAATACCCTGGCGTGCTGGCCAACGACGATGTTTCCCTGTCCATTTTTCCGGGCGAGGTGTTTGCCCTGGTGGGGGAAAACGGCGCTGGCAAGAGCACCCTCATGAACCTGCTCTACGGGCTGCAAAAGCCCACGCTGGGCTCCATCCTCATCCAGGGGCGCAAGACCCCCGCCTCCTATACCCCGGAGAAGGCCATGGCCCTGGGGGTGAGCATGGTGCACCAGCACTTCAAGCTGGTGCCCAGCTTCACCGTGGCCCAGAACATCTTTTTGGGCCACGAGCCCAAAAAGGCCGGGCTTTTTTATGACGAGGCCAAGGCCGTCTCCCTGGCCGGGGAGCTGTCCGCCCAATACGGCCTGGAGGTAAACCCCAAGGACGTGGTGGAGGAGCTCTCCCTGGGGCTGCAGCAACGGGTGGAAATCCTCAAGGCCCTGCGCCACGGGGCGGACGTGCTGATTTTGGACGAGCCCACCGCGGTGCTCACCCCCCAGGAAACCGACGAGCTCTTCACCGTGATCCGGCGCATGGTCACGGAACGGAACATGACCGTGATCCTCATCACCCATAAGCTGCCGGAGGTGATGCGGGTGAGCCACCGGGTGGGGGTGATGAAGCGGGGCAAGCTGGCGGCGGTGCTGGATACCCCCCGGACCAGCGAAAAGGAAATCGCCTCTTTGATGGTGGGCCGGGACGTGATCTTTGACGACCTCCGGGACGAAAATCCCCCTGGGGCCGAGGTGCTGCGGGTTCAGGACCTGAAGGCCCTCAGCGACCGGAGCCTTCCCTCGGTCCAGGACATCGACCTGGTGGTGCGCGCCGGGGAAATCGTGGGGGTTTGCGGCATCGAGGGCAACGGCCAGACCGAGCTGGTGGAATGCCTCACCGGCATGCGGCCCTTGGCCGGCGGCAGCATCCATGTGAACGGGCGGGACATCAGCCGCCTCAACCCCGGAGAGATCCGCTCCCTGGGGGTCAGCTACATCCCCGAGGACCGCCTGCGCACCGGCCTTTCCGCCAAGTCCACCGTGGCGGAGAACCTGCTGCTGGGCAAGCAGCGCCGCCCCGAGTTCAGCCTGCTGGGAATCCATCTGCGCCGGGGCAAGGCGAAGCAATACGCCCAGCGCCTGACCGGGGAGTTTGACATCCGCGCCTCCGGGGTGGACGAGCTGGTGGGCTCCCTCTCCGGGGGCAATATGCAAAAGGTGGTCATCGCCCGGGAGTTCAGCTTCGGCTCCCCCCTTCTGATCATCAACCAGCCCACCCGGGGGGTGGACATCGGCGCCATCGAGTTCATCCATGAGGGGATCATCCAGCAGCGCAACAACGGCTGCGCCATCCTCTTGGTGAGCGCGGACCTGGACGAGCTCTTCCGCCTCAGCGACCATCTGGTGACCCTCTTTGAGGGCCGGATCACCGGGCGCTTTGACGCAGGCTCCATCACCCAGGAGGAGATTGGCTACTACATGACCGGCGGCAAGCAGGAGGGAGTGGAAGCGTGAATACGGGATTTTTGCAGAGCATCCGGGCCCTTGTGCGGCTCAAGCCCTCCCAAAAGCTCCAGCGGGACTATCTTTTCTCCCTGCTGGTGGCCTTGGCGCTGGCCTTTGGGGTGGGCTGGGGCATCATGCTCCTGTCCGGCTACGACCCCGCCAAGGCCTTTGGCATGCTCTTTCAAGGGGCCCTGGGCTCCCAGATCGCCTTTGGCAACACCATGGCCAAAACCGTCACCCTCTGCCTCACGGGGCTTGCCATGTCCGTGGCGGCCAAGGCGGGGATGTTCAACGTGGGGGGCGAGGGCCAGCTCTACCTGGGGGCCATGGCTGCCGCCGTGGTGGGGGCCGCCCTGACGGGGATTCCCCCCTGGCTGGTGACGCTCCTGGCCCTGGGGGCGGCGCTGCTGGCGGGGGCCCTGTACGCCTTGCTGCCCGCCTTGCTGAAGGTGAAGTGGAAGGTGGACGAGGTCATCACCACCATTATGCTCAACTCCGCAGCCATTTACTTTTGCAGTTACCTGGCCAACGGCCCCCTGAAAACCCAGGACCGGGGCATCAACAGCGGCACGGACGCCATTGCCGCGGGAGCGGCCTTCACGCCCTTGATCAAGCTCAGCAACCTTACCACCGGCCTTTTCTACGCGGCGGCGGCGGCCTTCCTGTGCTGGTACCTCATGAGCCGCTCCACGGTGGGCTTTGAAATGAAGCTCACAGGGGAAAACGACCGCTTCGCCCGCTATGGGGGCATCCGCACCCACCGGCTGATGCTCTGGTCCATGGTCCTCAGCGGCGCGCTGTGCGGCCTGGTGGGCATGCTGGAGGTCTTCGGCCTCCACAAGCGGTTCCTGGTAACCTTAAGCAACGAGTTCTACTTCGACGGCATGCTGGTGGCCATGATCATGCGCTACAACCCCCTGGGCACGATTTTGATGAGCTTCTTCTTCGCCATTTTGAACATCGGCGGAAAATCCATGGAGCTGAAGGCGGGCATCAGCAGCGAGCTGATTTTGATCATCCAGTCCATCATTATCTTCTTCATGGCCGCCGAGGGGGGCATCCGCCGGATGCTCAGCGAGAAATCCGCCGCCCGCAAGGTCCGCAAAGCGGCCTTGAAAGCCGGAAGGGAGGCCAAGGCATGAGCGAGCTCTTTTCCACGCTGCTGTTTCAAAACACGCTGCGCACCGCCACCCCCGTGGTACTGGCGGCCTTGGGGTGCCTGCTCACCCAGCATGTGAACATCACCAACATCGGCATCGAGGGCATGATGCTCATCGGCGCGTTCTTCGCGGTGCTGGGCAGCTACCTCTTCGGCAGCTGGCTCATGGGCCTGGCGCTGGCCATGGCGGTGGGGGCGCTGCTGGGGCTGTTTTATTACGTCTTTGTCATCAAATTCGGCAGCGACGAGTTCATCATCGGCGTGGCCTTGAACATCTTCGCCGGGGGACTGACGGTGTTTTTGCTGCGCACCCTCTTTCGGGTGAAGGGCTCCTTCTCCGGCCCCGGCATCGTGCCTTTGCCCACCTTGACCTTTCCCCTGCTGGCGCAAATTCCGCTGGTGGGGCCGCTGCTCAGCGGCAACACCCTTCTGGTCTATGTAAGCTGGCTGCTGGTGCCGGTGCTGTGGCTGATGATCTACAAGACCCCCCTGGGCTTTCACCTGCGCTCCGCCGGGGAATACCCGGAGGCCCTCCGGGCGGCGGGGAAAAACCCAAACCGGATGAAATGCCTGGCCAGTGTCCTGTGCGGGGTGCTCAGCGCCCTGGCGGGGGCTCATCTTTCTTTGGGATACCTCACCATGTTCACGGAAAACATGAGCGCCTCCCGGGGCTACGTGGCCTTCGCCTGCGTGATCTTTGGCCGGGGCAATCCCCCCAGGGTGTTTCTGGCCGCCTTGCTCTTCGGCTTCATCTACGCCCTGGGCCTTCGTCTGCAAAAGCTGGTCCCCAGCGACCTTACCAGCATGGCCCCCTATGTGGTCACCGTGATCATGATGGTGGCCGTGGTGCTGCTGGAGAAGCGCAGAAAGAAGAGAATGGCGCGGGTGCTGGCAAGCCAGAACGAAAAATAAGGCGCGGCGCGCGCCGCTCCTTGGGGAGCCCTTCGCCCCACGCCGGTATTCGTTGGCTTGCTGTTGCCCCGCCTATGGCAAGCCGGTATAATGAACGGGGGTGATCCCGTGCCGCGCACCTACATCAACCATGAAAAGCTCACGGAGTTATTGAATACGTTTTTCGAGCTGACACAAATCCGCATCACCTTCTGGGACGGACAGGGACGGCGTTGTGTTTCGGCCTGCGCCAACAGCCGCTCCCAGTATTGCGAAACGCTGCAAACCAAGCCCGGACTTTTACAGGAATGTGGCCGCTGCGAGGACGAGGCCCTGGCCTACGCCGAAACCCGCCAAAACCAGCTGCACAGCTTTCGCTGCCACGCGGGCATGCACGAGTTCGTATATTCGGTGGTCTATGACGGAAAGATCCTGGGGCATTTCATGTTCGGCCAGGTCGTCATCCGGGAGGAGCCGCAGCATCCGGCCCGCCGCCTGGCCCTGTACCGGAAGCACGGGCTGGACCGGCAGCATATGGAATCACTGTATGCCCAGCTGCCCGTATTGCCGCTGTCCATGATGCACGCCGCGGGCAAAATGCTGGCGGCGCTGGCAAGCTATGCCTACCTGAACGGCCTGATAGAGCAAAGGAACATTTCCCTGGCGGAGGAGCTGTCCCAATATATCAACAAAAACTACCACCTGCCGCTGACCCAGCAAGGGGTCTGCAGCGTTTTCCACATCAGCCGCTCCACCCTCAACCACGTGATGTCCCAGCAGCTGGACACCACCTTTGTCACCCTCGTACAGCGGTACCGGATCGAGAACGTCAAAGCCCGCTTGCTCAGAGGCGAAAGCATTACCCAGGCGACCTATGCCGCGGGGTTCAATTCCGAAAACTATATGACCCGGGTATTCAAAAACCGGGAGGGCATCACGCCCTCCCGGTTCCGCGCCCTTCACGCGGAGAAATAAACGCTTTGCGGCATTACACCAAAAGGGTCTTGATTTCATAGGGCGAAAAGCCCAGGGCAAGCTCCTCCACGCCGCGACCCAGGCAGGCGCCCGGCTGCTCGTTCACATCGCTTTCATCCACATCCCGCCCGCAGGCAAAGCGCAGGGTGCATTCCGTGGGCATGCCGCAGCTTTCATACATGCGGATTGCCACCCTTCCCTGCGGGGTTCCCTTGATGGCGCTGAGGATGATTCCCCGCTCCTGCCAGGTCACAAACGCGGACCGCTCAAGAACCTGCCCCGGCACCACGGCCGCAGGCTGGTTGAAGCCCTGGGCGTGATGGGCGATATGGGCCTGCTGCCAGGCCCCGCCATATGCGTACAGCCGGAAGTCAAACCTGGCGGTCCCGTGATCGGAGGAGGTATCGTCCTTCACCATGCCCGCGTATTCCGCCTTGGGCGCCCGCAGCAAGGTGGCGTATACGGCATCTCCCATGACCTCCGCCCCCACCGTGCCCCGGTTGAGCAGCGCCACGCCGCAGCGGCCCTGGACCTCATCCACCGCCACAAAGCGGTGAACGGGCCATTCTCCCCGGCTGTTGCGGGTGATGCCGTAGGGCTTGCGCCTGGCCGCCCCAAAGGGAACCTCATACAGGCCGTCCCGGGTTTCATAGGCGAAGGGGATTTTCAGGCGCAGCCGGGCCGCCTCCATGTGCCAGTCCACCTTGATCCGCAGGTCCAAATACGGCTGGCCCTTGGGCAGCCGCAGCACGATCTCATACTCCGTGCCGTGGCCCTCCATCTCCGGAAAAGCGCCGCTGATTTTGGCCCATTGCCCGGTTCCGTCCGCCCCTGAAACCATCCCATAGGGCAGCGCGCCGCAGGCGATGGGCGCGCAGGTGGGCTCTTCGATCTGAAAGTTCCCGGCGTCCCTTTGCAATACCAGCAGATCGTCCACCTGTCCCATCAGCTCCATGCCGGTGGGCTTATGCACCGCCCGCTTGATCATGTAGCCTCCGCCCAATTCCACCAGCAGGAACTCGTTCTCCATGCGGACGCTTTGTCCCTTTTCTTCCGGCAGGGCCGCGGCATGGGCCGAAGGCCCCTCCAGCAGCTCAACCTGGGCGCAGCCCATGGCCGGCAGTACGGCTTGAAGCACTATCCAGCCGTCCTCCAGCCGCCAATGGGACTGGCGGTTTCCATCCACCAAGAGACCGGCCGCGCCCCTCAATCCATCCGGGACAGGGAGCCGGATCTCCTGCCACATGGGCCAGGGCAAAGCGCTGAACACCGCGTAGCAGCCCGGCTGGGCCGTCCCCGCCGGCAGCACGCCGGCCATGGCCGACTTGGCCCCCTCCGTCACCCCTTGGAGCCGGGCTGTGCAGTCCTTGTACACGCACGTAGGATGGGAGCCGGTCAGAATATCGTGGAACTGGATATAGAACATCTCCCACCACAGGGCTTGGAGCTGTTCCGCCTCTGCCCCTCCGCCATAGATGCCCCAGGCCTTTTCCGCCAGCAGCAGCGTTTCCTCCGCCTGCCGGTTGAGCTGGTGCACCCTGTGCCGGAGGGAATAGGTGCCGGTGAACTCCGGGTTCAGGTCCGCGCTGCAAAGGGTATCCGGCAGGTCCGCCATCAGCTTCTGCATAAAGGCATTCAGGGACGTAAACCGGTATATCCGCTTGCCGTCCCGCATCCTTCGCATTGCGTAGGCAAGGGGAACCACCTCGTTTTCCGAATAGGGCATCACCAGCTGCAGGGGGGAGGGGTTCTCCTCCGCCTCCTGAAAGAGCGCGTCTATATCGCTGTATTGCTGGACAAACCGGAAGTTCAGATGGCCGGGGCACATATATGGGGTTTGGAAGTCCTTGCCAAACACTACCAGCCGCGTGCCGTCTATGCCGCATACGCTGAAGGTATCCCGGGTGTGCGTACCCCCCAGCCGGGTGGCCATCATCCATGGATGCCCGAATTGCCGCAGAAGCTGCGGCATGCTGGGCGGAAAGCCGAAGGTATCCACCATCGCACAGTTTTCCACCGCCTGCCCAAAGTGATCGAAAATGAAGCGTTTGCCCAATTGCATGTTGCGCACAAAGCATTCGCCGTTGATGGTATTGTTTTCCACCGTGGAAGCAAGCCCCGTGGCAAATTCCAGCCGTCCAAGGCCTACATAGCGCCTGATCCTTTCAAACAGGTCGGGCCGCCTGCCTTTCAAGTCCTTCAAATGCAAGGCCTGTTCCAGCAGGTAACAGAAATCCTCATGGGTATCCAGCAGATCCAGCAAGCGGCAGACATAGGCGTCAAACACCTCCGCCATTTCCTCTCTGCTCTTTTTCCAGCCGATGTCCACATGGGTCATGCCCAGCACATAGCGCTGCGCCGCATCCTCTTTTTTCATGCGATCCTCCGGGCCTCCGCCGCCCTTTTTTATCCTTTGACGGAACCGATCATAATGCCCTTGACAAAATACTGCTGCAAGAATGGATAGATCACCAGAACAGGCACCATGGCAATGACGATTTTCGCCGCGTTGTAGGTGAGGGATCCGATTTCCGACCGCTTGATCAGCTCGTCCGGGCTCAGCTGGTCAAAATTCATGGTAAGGGCCAGGCTTCGGATGTAGGTCATCAGCGGCTTTTGGGTCAGATCGTCGATATAGATCATCCCGGTAAAATAATCGTTCCAATGCCATAGCGCGCAAAAGAGCACGATGGTGGCAATAATGGGCATGGAAACCGGAACGTACACCCGGATGAGGGTCGTCAGCGGCCCCGCCCCGTCGATGGCCGCCACCTCGTTCATCTCTTTGGGAATGGACCGGAAGAAGTTCACAATCAGCACTACATTATAGGCGTATACCGTCCAGGGCACGGTCAGCGCCCAAATGGTATTGGTCAGTTTCAGCTTCGTGATGGTGATGTACGTGGGGATCAGCCCGCCGCTGAAGAGCATGGTGAACACCACAAACCACATGTACACATTGCGCATGGGAAAATCCGCCTTTTCCCGGGACAGGGGGTAGGCCATCAGCAGCATGACCACAATCGACATGGCGGTCCCCAGCAGCACCCGCGCCACCGATACGCCGATGGCCTGCAAAAAGCTGAAATCCTTCATGATGTTGTCATAGGACGCCAGCGTAAAATCCACAGGCCAGAAGGATACCTTGCCCGCCTCCGCCGCCGCG
The DNA here is from genome assembly GCA_034927815.1 of Candidatus Limiplasma sp. Lineage (GTDB taxonomy): Bacteria > Bacillota > Clostridia > Christensenellales > Aristaeellaceae > Limiplasma. Next base: position 52,152 of record JAYFPK010000002.1, on the reverse strand, counting down.
GCCTTGCTAAAGGAAACCGCCAGGATGTTGAGCACAGGAACCAGGCATAAAAAGGCCGCCAAGGCCAGCGCCAGGTAGATCAGCCCATCCCAGAGGGAGAACCGGTTGAGGGCGCCGCCTCTGCTTTTTGCGCCGCTTTCCGGCGTCGTCATTCTTCATCCCTCCCGCCCTAGAAAATACGATAGTCCGCAAATTTGTAGGACAGCCCGTAGGAAAGCACGATCAGCACGAAGCTGATGCCCGATTTCAGCAGCCCCACCGCTGTGGAAAGGCTGTATTGGGATTGCACCAGGCCCATCCTGTACACATAGGTGTCTATGATGTCGCCGGTTTCATACACAAGGGGGCTGTACAGGTTGAACACCTGGTCGAAATTCGCGCTGAGCACGCTGCCCAGGGAAAGCGTCAGCTTGAGCACGATCACCGACATCATCCCCGGCATGGTGATGCTCAGCACCTTGCGCAGCCGCCCGGCCCCATCGATGGTGGCGGCCTCATACAGCGACGGGTCGATGTTCGTCACCGCAGCCAGAAAAATGATCGTCCCCCAGCCAAAGCTCTTCCAGGAGTTGGTGATGACCAGCATCAGCCGGAAGTGCTCGTTGCTGCCCATGAAAAATATCCTTTCCCGCCCAAGGGTGGACAGCAGGTTGTTGACAAAGCCGTTGAGGGAAAGGAATTGCCGAAAGATCAATCCCAGCATGACCCAGGAGAGAAAATGGGGCAGGTAGACGATGGTTTGCACCGTGCGCTTGTACGCGCTGTGCCGCACCTCGTTGAGCAGCAGCGCGACGATCAGGGGCACGATCATATCCAGCGCAATGGCGGAGCAAGCCAAAATCAGGGTGTTGGCGAACTTCTGCCCGATATCCGGCACAGAAAACAGGTACGCGAAGTTCTGCATGCCCACCCATTTGGAGCCCGCGATGCCAAGGGAGGGGATGTACCTTTGAAAAGCCATCACAATGCCGTACATCGGCACATAGCTGAACAGGATCAGCAGCGCTACCCCTGGCAACAGCATGGCGTGGTAGCATGCCTGGGTTCTGTCCCAAAACCACCGCTTGCGCCTTTTGGCCGCCAGGGGCTTGCCTGGCGCGCCGCCTTGTGCTTGGAGCATCTTCTTTCACCCCCGTTTTTGATGGGTTGGGGCCATGGGCAGAGACAATGGCGCTGACGCTGTCCCGCTCCCAGGCAGTGCGCCAACGCCATTGTCTCACGTGAAAAGCTACGTCATTTGCCCGCGGCCGCGTTGACCTCGCCGGTGATCATGCTGCCGCCCTGGGCCTGCCAATCCGTCACAAAGGTATCAAAGGCATCCAACGGCAGCTCGCCCATAATGATCTTCATAAAGGTCTGGGCCTCCAGGTCCTTCAGGTTCGACCAGGAGAACTCCATGGTGGGCGTCACCTTGGGCACATAGATCGGCTTCTCCACCAGGCTGTCCTGTTTCTCCGCCAGAAGCTGGAGCGCCAGGGTCTTCGCATACACGTGCAGCCCCACCGAGGATTGATCCTCCCCGTTCATGTAGGCCACGATCTTTTTCCCGTCAAAGGATTCGGTGGCGAACTCCGGGATTTCCTCGCCGTTTTTGACCTTGTCCACCAAAGCCATCCATACGGGCTCCAGCTTCAACAGCTGGTTGTAGTCGCGCATTTTGATATCAATCGGCCAGGCGTGATAGTCAAATTTGTAGCCGATATCCGAATAGAACGTATCGATCTCCACGGGGATGTGCTTGGGGAACTCGTCGTATTCCGCGATGCCGAAGAGGTTTTGCTGTTCCGCGGCAATGTTGACCATCTTCATCAGCACTTCCGGATGCGCGCACTTGGAGCTGACCGCCCAGAAATACGATTCGGTATCGATATCCGGCTGATAGGGGTTGTACTGGCCGTTATCGCCCTTAATCCACAGCGGCACCCACTGCGCCTTGGGGTCGTTGGCCTTGGAATTGGCCAGGGGCCAGGCGCCAATCCACCATGCGCCAAAGGTGATGCCGGTGTTTCCCGCCGCGATGGAGCCCACCCAGTCCTTCGTGGCGAATTCGTAATCGATCAGGCCCTCTGCGAACAGGCCGCGCATATAGGCAAGGGCATCCTTCATCTGGGGCTGCACCGAGCCGTACACGTACTTGCCGGTGCCCTCCTCCTCCAGCCAGTTGCCGGGATACGCGCCAAAGTTATGGTACCAGGGACCGGGGGAACCTGCGGTGCAGTAGGTGTCATCCAGGCTGTTGCCAATCTCAATGCCCACGGTATGCTCCCCGCCCAGCCTGTTCTGGATAAAGGCGTGGGCCACCTGCTCCAGCTCCGCCCAGGTGGCGGGCTTCTCCAGCCCCAGGGCGTCCAGCCAATCCTGGCGGACCCATGTCAGAATGAACTCATAGCCCGGCGCGGTGGCGGTGATGGCGTAAATCCTGCCGTCCTCCCCGCGCACGTTCTGAGAGAAGAACGCGTCCATACCGCCGTAGGATTCGTAGATGCCGCGCATCAGATCGCTGGCATAGGTGTCCACCACCTCGGTCAGATCCGCCACCATGCCGCCCTGGATCAGCTGCTGCAGCTGAATCTTGTCCCGAATGATAAAGATATCCGGCAGGCTGTCCGTAGCCATGTTCAGGGATATCTTCTCGTTGATCTCATCGCTGGGGATCATCCAGCCCACTGAAAAGCTGATGTTGAACTGCTCCTTCAGCCACTGGGTATACTTGCTGTTGTCGATGGCTTCTCCCTCCGGGAAAGCCGGATCAGTCACCGAGCCGTACCGCCCGAAGGTTACATGCACGGTTTCCTCATAGGGCGCCAGCCAGCTTTCCTCGGCCAGGGCGCTTGCGCCGCCAAGCAGCAGGGAAAGCGCCAATACCAGTGTCAAGGCCTTTTTCATGAGAAATCTCCTTTCCATTTTTCATCCCGTCCATTTTTGTCCACCGATTCTCAAGGGCGGATTTTTTTCAGGAGGGCTGTGCCCGGTGGACCGCTTGGCCGCCCCTCCCTCTGATGCCTTTATTGTACCTACGGCTGCATTTGCTCACTATTCACAATTGTGCAACCTATTAGCACAATTGTTTGAATAGCCACGCAGGATTCGCGGCCCGGCCAATCTCCCTCATTTGTTTCTTTTTGTTCACATATATTCATCATTTTTTCATTATTTCGCCACTTTGTTTCCATATGTGGAAAACTCCTTTTCTCTTTTGTTTCGACATTCTTTTTTCCACATAAATGCGATTTTTAAGCCCAAATCTCATTTTTTCTGTGGGAAACTATGTGGAAAATGTGGAAATCCCCGATTTTGCAAGAAATTCGACACAATCTCCTATTCTACTTGGGTTCCCAAAAACTGTTACGGAATTATCCTCGAGGCCCCGGGCCCGCCTCCGAAGCCCCCAGCCCGCCCCGGAAAAAATGAAAAATCTCCTACCCCTTTATTTTCACGCTTTTTCATTGCCAAAACTGTCATTTTTCCGATTCGATCCCCATAGAATTTCCAAAAACAGGGAGACGGCTGAAATGACATCTTTTTTTCATCATTTTGTAACCAATCGCCTGTCCCGTTTTCAAGTGTGCATCCTCTATCTTTTGGTCATGACCGCGCTGGCCATGGTTTTGGGCTTGAGCGTCCCCCATAATAGCGGGACCGTTTCCGGGCAAGGGGAAAAGCCCCTGGCCCCCGACGCCCTGGCGGGGCTGGTGGTGGCTTTGGACCCCGGCCACGGCGGCTATGACGGCGGGGCCAGGGCCGTGGACAGCGGCCTGTGGGAAAAGGTCATCACGCTACAAATTGCCCTGCGGGCCGAGGAGATTTTGGCGGCCCACGGGGCCAAGGTCATCCTCACCCGGCGGGAGGACGTGGCCCTGGGGGAAAAAGGGGCTGTGGTCAACCGCAACCGCAAAAGGCGGGACCTCCAGGCCCGGCTGGATGTGGCCTTGGAGGCCAACGCCACGGTATTTTTGAGCATCCACCTAAACGAATACCGCTCCCGCAAGGAGAGCGGCCCCCAGGTGTTTTACCAGCACGGCGGCGAGGATGGCCGCCTGCTGGCCGGGGTGCTTCAGGCGGCGCTGATCGCTGAATTGGACCCTCCCAAGCGTCGGGTGGCCATGGCTGGCAATTACTACGTCCTGCGCAGCAAGATTCCCTCCGCGTTGGTGGAATGCGGGTTCTTAAGCCATGCCCAGGAGGAGAAGCTGCTTCTCACCGAGGCGTACCAAAAGCGCATCGGCATGGCCCTGGCCAAGGGCCTGGCGGACTGGGTGGATCTGCTGGGCCGCCAGGGCCGCACCCCCCTGGACGCCTTCGGCGAGGTGGACGAGGACGCGCCCTAGGGGGCGCATCAGGGCTGCCCTTCCTCAAAGATGGCCCTGAAAACGGTATTGAGCTTCTGGCTGCAGCCTCCAGCGAGAGCGCCCCCTCCAGATACTGCCGCGCTCATGGGCTGCCCATCCCCAGGCTCGTTCAGGAGCAATCGATCCTCCCCCAGGGCGGCGCGTGGGGCCGAAAAGGACCAGGAAACAAGCAATACCAAGGCCAGGGCCCAGACTGCGGGCCTTCCTTTTTTGTATGGCATGATCATCCCTCCATGGAGCGCAAGGGGGGTATAAGAGACGCTGGAAAAAGCACCGAAACCTACCCTAAGCATACACCCAAACCCCGTCCGCCGCAATGCGCAAAGCTCCGAAGGGCGGCATGATTTACCGGAGGGACGCGTTACGGGGCGTAAGGGAGCCTGTACCGCGCGCCGCACGCGCGCCGGAGAAAGGCTTATGGTCCGCTTCCAAACACCCCGCCCCTCTCTTGAATCCTTCCCCCCGCCATGCTATCATCAGGGGGAGGCATCCCATGAAAGCGAGGCGCGCCCATGCACGAAGGCCCCCTATTCCCCCAGCCCCTATCCCCTGGGGAAGCACAGCTGAAAAACCCCTTGGCTTTGGCCTTCCTGGGGGATACGGTGTGGGATCTGCTGGTGCGCAGCCGCCTGATCCGCTCCGCCGCCCGGGTGAACCTGCTGCACCGCCAGGCCATCGCCCAGGTCAACGCCGGAGCCCAGGCCGAGGCCTTGGCCCGCATTGCCCCCTTGCTGCGCCAGGAGGAGGAGGCCGTGCTGCGCCGGGGCCGCAACGCCCATGCCAAGCACGCGGCCCCCAAAAACCAGGACCCTGTGGCCTATTCCGACGCCACGGGGCTGGAGGCGCTGCTGGGCTACCTGTACCTCACCGGCCAGACAGCCCGAATCCTCGAATTGTTTGACATCGCCGTCCCAATACCGTAGAATAAACTGTTACGCTATATCTTGGCGCGGGGGACAAGCCCTGCCGCCCGGCCGGAGGAATTTCAATGCCCCAATGTGTCCAGCGGGTGGAGCTGATACGCTCCACCATACATACCGAAGAGCTGATCGCCCTTGGCGCGCGCCTTTGCTATGCGGGCGGCGATGTGGATTCGCTGCTTCGCCTGGTATCCGAGAAGGATCAGCAGGCCTTTTTGCGCAAGCTCATGGAAATGGGCCATGAGAGCGTGCTGGAGCATGCGGGCTTTACCTTCCTGCTGGAGGGGGTCAGCCGGGCGCTGCTGGCCCAGATCACCCGCCACCGGATCGCCAGCTTCAGCGTCCAGAGCCAGCGCTACGTCAGCTATGAAAACGGCTTTGGCTATGTGGTGCCTCCCTCCATCCAGGCTTTGGGCCCCGAGGCCCTGGCCCAGTATGAGGAGCAGATGGGCCAGATCCACCGCTGGTACCGGGAGTGGCAGCAAAAGCTGGGGGCCTCCGGAGAAAAAAGCAACGAGGACGCCCGCTTTGTGCTGCCCAACGCCTGTGAAACCAGGATGCTGGTCACCATGAACGCCCGGGAGCTGCGGCACTTCTTCTCCTTGCGCATGTGCAACCGCGCCCAGTGGGAGATCCGGGCCGTGGCGGAAACCATGTTCACCCTTTGCTACCCCGTGGCCCCCGCGCTGTTTGAGGACGCGGGCCCCGGCTGCCTGCGGGGCCCCTGCCCCGAGGGGGCCAAGACCTGCGGCTGCCTGGCCCAAAAGCGCCGGGAGCGGGCCGCCTTCCTCCAGGAACACAACCGGTAGCCCCTGTCCCCAGGACCGTTCCCCGCCACCCCTCACCCCACCGACCACAATCGAATGGAGATTTTCAGTATGGCTTTTTATCAGGATCAAAACAGGCGCAACAAGGAACAGAAGCGCCAAAGCGCCCAAATGCGGGGCGGTTTCGAGGATGAGGGCAGCCGGTATTCCGGCGCCAGGGGCAATGCCCCCCGGGGCAAGCGGGGACCGGAGAACCGCTCCTTTGGCAGCCGCCAGGAGGAGGGCCGCTTTGGCGGGCCCGGGGGAGGCGAACGCCGCGGCAGCCCCTATCCCTCCCGTGGCCCCCGTGACGCCCGTACCTCCCGGGGCCCGGAAGGCCGCCCTATGGGGGGCTATGCTCCCCGGCCCCAGGGCGCTCCTTCCCAAGGCCCCCATAACCAGGGCCCCAGGCCCCAGGGGGATTCCCCCCGCTTCGGCCCCAGGGCCCAAGGCGCTCCCCGGCCGCAGAACGCCCCCCGGCCCTATGACAACCGCCCCTCCGCCCGCCCGCCCCAGGAGCGGCAAGGCTATTCCCAGCGTCCCTTCCGGGAGGAGCGCAGCCCCGCGCCCCGGCCTGCCCGGCCCTACCGGGAACCGGCGAACACGACGCCCCGCGCTCCCCGGCCCGTAGAAAACTACCGCTATAACGCCCCTCCCGCCTACGACGCGCCCAGTACCTTGGAAGCCGCCGACGCCGTGCCCGCGGAAAACCTGCTCAGCGGGCGCAATCCCATCCGGGAGGCCCTCAAAAGCGGCCGGGACATTGAAAAGCTGCTGGTGGCCCGGGGCGAGCTCTCCGGCTCCGCCAGGGAAATCGTGCAGATGGCCAAGGAGCGCCACATCCCCGTGCAGGAGGTGGACCGGGTACGGCTGGACGCCATCGCCTCCGGGCACCAGGGCATGCTGGCCTTTGCCTCCGCCTACCAATACCACACCGTGGAGGACATGCTGGCCCTGGCCAAGGAAAAGGGACAAGCTCCCTTTTTGGTGCTGCTGGACGGCATCACCGACCCCCACAACCTGGGGGCCATCATCCGCACCGCCGAGTGCGCCGGGGCCCACGGGGTCATCGTGCAGGAGCGCCGGGCCGTGGGGCTCACCCCCGCGGCGGTCAAGGCCAGCGCCGGGGCGGTGGAATACCTTCCTGTGGCGCGGGTCACCAACCTCACCCAGACCATTTCCCAGCTCCAAAAGGAGAACATCTGGGTGTACGCCGCGGACATGGAGGGGGAGGATTACGCCTCTGTGGATTTCAGCGGCCCCCTGGCCTTGGTCATTGGCGCGGAGGGGGAGGGCGTCAGCCGCTTGGTCCTGGAGGCCTGCGACAGGCGGATATCCTTACCCATCCGGGGCCAGTTGGACAGCCTGAACGCCTCTGTGGCGGCGGGGATTCTGCTGTATACCGCCATGAAGGGCCGCTAAGCCATGAAGCCCTTGCTCTATGTGGACGGCTATAATGTGATCGGCGCTTGGGCCGAAGCCCAAAAGCAGGGCTGGCCCCTGGACGAATGCCGGGACCGCCTGGCCCACCTCCTGGAGGATTACGCGGGCTATACGGGCCAGGAGGTCTGGCTGGTTTTTGACGGGCACAAGGCCGACCGCCCGGTGCGGACCTTGGAACGCCGCGCCGGCCTGACCCTGGTCTACACCAAGCACGGGGAAACCGCCGATCAGTTCATCGAGCATATGTGCCAGAACCTGCCCCGCTACCGGGAGGCCCGGGTGGCCACCAGCGACAGCACCGAACAAACTTTGATCCTGGGCCGGGGCGCCACCCGGCTCAGCGCCCGGGAGTTTCTTTGCGAATTGCGCAGCGAGCGCAGCTTGGGACAGGCCCTCTACAAGCCCGCCCCCGTCCCGGAGGGAAGCGCGGTCCGCGCGGCTCTCTCCCAGGAGGTTCACGCTCAGCTGGAGCATCTGCGCAGGCAAAAATAACGAAAGCAGGAGTGGACCCATGACGATCCGAAACGGTCTTCCTTCCCCTCTGGAGCCTAAGGCAGACCTGCCGAGGGCTCAGGATCAGGAGGGTTCCCCGCCCTCCTCCCCCATGGAGGAGGACTTGGACGAGTTGTTTGACGACGGCCCGGATACCGGCTCCCCCCCGGCCCAGGCAAGCTCCTCCTGGGAAAGCATCCTCCAAAAGCAATACGCCGACCAAACCGACGAGCAGATGGTGTCCCTGGCCCAGGGAGGGGATAGCGTCGCCCTGGAATATTTGCTGGGCAAGCATAAGAACTTCGTCCGCTCCAAGGCCCGCAGCTATTTCCTGATCGGCGCGGACCACGAGGACATCGTTCAGGAGGGCATGATCGGCCTGTTCAAGGCCATCCGGGATTACCAGCCCGAGAGGCTCAGCAGCTTTCGCGCCTTCGCGGAATTGTGCATCACCCGGCAGATCATCACCGCCATCAAAACCGCCACCCGGCAAAAGCATGTGCCCCTGAACAGCTATGTGTCCCTGAACAAGCCCATCTACGACGAGGAAAGCGACCGCACCCTCATGGACGTGATCGTGGAGGGCCGGGCCCAGAATCCGGAGGAGCTGATCATCGGCCGGGAGGACCTGGTGTCCATCCGGGACCGGGTGGACCAGGTGCTCTCCGGCCTGGAGCAGGACGTGCTCAACGCCTATTTGGACGGCAAGAGTTACCAGGAGATCGCGGACAAGCTGGGGCGGCATGTGAAGTCCATTGACAACGCCCTGCAGCGGGTGAAGCGCAAGCTGGAGAAATTTTTGGAGGAAGCCAAGGCCCAGGAGGAGGAGTAAGCCGCCCGCTTTATGCATGATTTTCCCGCCGCCGTGCGTCATGATAAGGAAAGGCTTTGGGCCCGGACCCCATTTCCCCGAAAGGAGGCATGCCGATGAGCCCGGAAATCTACGAGGTGGTTTCCCAAGGCGCTCGCTATTGGTTCCTCTTTTTGATGGTGGTCATCGTGTGGCGGAGCTATCGCTGGCTGGCTCGGGACCGGAAGCAGCGCAAAAAGCGGCTGCGCCTCCTGCCCGACGCGGGCTTTATCGGCGAATTGGTGGTGCAAACCGGCAATGAGGAACTGCCCCCCGGCACCGTGTTCCCCGTGCCCCGGGAAGGCACCTTGGGCTCCTCCCGGGGGTGCGATTTGTGCGTTCTCTTCCCGGGGATCTCCAGGAAGCATCTTTGGTTCCGCTATGAGGACGGGGTGGGCCTGAGGGTTCGGCCCTTCGGCAGCGTCGATAAAATTCAGGTGGATGGCCTGCCCTGCGAAAACCGGAGGCGGGGGTTGTTGATGCTCCATGGCTCCCGGCTGGCCCTGGGGGAGGGCGTCCTTCGCCTGCGGATGTTCGCGGGCTTTGAAACCACCGCCCACGCGGCGCCCCTGGAAGCTTCGGTGCTTTCCGAGGAACCGGAGGAAAGCGCCTCCCAGGATGCGGGCGGCCAGCCCGTGGCCGCCATGATCCCGGCCCAGCTGGCCCTTTGGCAAGCCCAGCAGCAGCAATATTGGGCCATGGCCGCCCAGAGCATCGCGGCGGAAATCGCCGTCCAGGCGGCGCAAGCCATGCCAAACCGCTCCTATCCGCCTTTGGAAGAGGAGTACTTTGAAGAAGAGGAGCTCCGGGAACCGGAGGCAGCCCTGGAGGAGGATTGGGAGGAGGATTTCCAGGAAAGCCCTCCTTCCCAAAGCGCGTCCCGCTATGAAGCCGCCCCGGAGGCCCCGCAGGTTTTCTATCCCCCTGTCCAGGATGAGGACGGGGACCCTGGGGAGGAAAAAGGGGGAGAGCCCTGGCCCTACGCCCCCTATCCCCAATCCGACACGGTCTTTGAAAGCCATGGGTACACCTACCCCGAGCTTGTGGAAGCGGGATCTGAGGACGAGGACCTCACCGACGCCGCCGCGCCCCCCAAGAGCCTGTATCTGGAGCCGGACGAGGCGGAGCAGGCGAAAAAGCTGCTGTGGGACCGGTATCTGGGAGGGGGGAAAAAGCGATGAGGCAGGCAAGGCGCGCCTCCGCCCCCAAGACCCCGGCGAGGCGTCATCCCGACCGCAGGCTGGTTTCCGTCATCATGCTCTTTTTCTTCAGCGCCTTTTTGCTGATCTCCCTCAAGGAGGAAATCCATTGGCAGGGCCTGTCTCTGGCTGTGGTGGTCCCTGTGCTGATCTATATCGCCACCCTGTGGCTTCCCCGCTTTTTCCCCGCGGACAAGCTGCTGTTGGCTATCGCCAACTTTCTGTGCGCCTTGGGCGTGCTGATCCTGTATTCCACCGATCAGGGGGCGGGCACCAGCCGGGGCTTGCAGCAAGCCGTCTACTACGGCGTCGGCATCGGGGTGATGCTCTTTTGCATTCTCCTGGTGCGCTATATTCACCGCTGGAAGTTCATCATCATCCTGATCATGGGGGGCGCGGCCATTTTGCTGGCGCTGCCCCTGGCCATTGGCACGGAGCAAAACGGCGCCACCAACTGGATCAACATTGCGGGCACCAGCCTCCAGCCCAGTGAAATTGTAAAGATCGCCCTCCTGCTGATCCTCAGCTACTACTTAAGCGAGCGGCGCTTTTTGCCCTGGTTCCTGTTCGCGGTCTTCTCCCTGGGCATTTTGATGCTTCAAAGGGACTTGGGCACCGCCTTGATCTACTATGCCACCACCCTCTTCCTGTTCTATTCCTCCACCGGCAACCTGCCCCTGACCGGCTTGGGCATTCTGGGAGGCGGCGGCGCTGCTTACCTGGGCTATGTGATGTTCGCCCACGTGAAAAAGCGCGTGGCCATCTGGCGCAATCCCTGGATCTATTATGAGACCTCCGGCTATCAGATTGTGCAAATGCTCATGGCCATCGCCTCCGGCGGCCTCTTTGGGGTGGGCCTGGGGCTGGGCGCGCCCAGGGTGATCCCCGTTTACTTTACGGACTGCATCTTTGCCGTGATCTGCGAGCAGTTTGGCATCCTCTTCGGCATTTTGGTGCTGGTGATGTATGTGATCCTGATCCTGCGGGGCACCTCCATCGCCACCTCCGCCCGCAGCAGCTTTCATTCCTTGCTGGCCATGGGCTGCACCGTGATGCTGGGCGTCCAGACCTTTGTCATCATCGGCGGCGTTTTGAAGCTCATCCCCCTGACCGGCGTCACTATGCCCTTTGTAAGCTACGGCGGCACCTCCATGGTCAGCTGCATGGGGATCATCGGCCTGCTCCAAGGGGTCGCCAGCATCAACCAGGACGACCTGGCCTACGACTACGAAATCAGCCATTCCCTCCAGGAGGAGGACATGCTGCCGGAGGCGTAAGCCCTACCCCCATTCTTTGCCAAAGGAGGAATCCCTATGAAGCAGCAACGCATGCGCTTTCGCCTGCTCACCCTGGTCATCATCGGCCTGTTGGGCATAGCCGGCGTATACGGCTTCTATTCGGTATCCACCTATGGCAGCCGCTGGTTCTCCAGCTCCAAAAACACCCGCTACCAGTCCGCCAAGCAAAGCGTCATCAAGGGGGACATCATCGACCGCAAGGGCGTGACCCTGGCCACCACCAATGACCAGGGCGAGCGCGTCTACCAAAGCAACATCAAAAGCCGCAGCGCCGTCGTCCACCTGATCGGCGACGAGGAGGGCAATATCGCCAACGGCGTGGATTCCTTCCAGGCCTCCTATTTGCTGGGTTTTGAAACCTCCCTCAGCGAGCGGGTCAACGCGCTGCTCAGGGGGGAGACCCGGCGGGGGGACGACGTCACCCTCACCGTGGACAGCGCCCTTTGCACGGAGATCGTGAACGCCTTTGCCACCAACAGCGCCACCGCGGGCAAGAGCGGCGCGGCCCTGGTGATGAACTACAAAACCGGGGAGGTGCTGGCCCTGGTGAGCCTTCCTGTGTTCGACCCGGCCAACATCACCACCGGAGACAGGAGCAACCCCCAGCACCCCTTTTGGAACCGGGCCTTGCAAAGCACTTTGCCCCCGGGCTCCACCTTCAAAATCATCACCTCCGCCTCCGCCCTGGCGAACATGGCGGACGCCACCGGGCATCTGTACGAATGCACCGGGGCCACCCGGGTGCTGGACCAGGTGATCCATGACTATGGCATGGCCCAGCATGGGAAGCTGACCCTGGAAAGGGCCTTTACCGTAAGCTGCAACAACGCCTTTGCCCAATGCGCCCTGCTGCTGGGGGACAATGTGCTGCGCTCCACCGCAGAGAACTTCGGCTTCAACGATAACTTCCTCTTTCGGGATTTCGTGGTGGAGAACAGCCTCTACCCCACCGCGAACCGCAACGCCGTGGAAGTGGCCTGGAGCGGGGCCGGACAGAGCCAGGTAGCCGCCACGCCGCTGCACATGTGCATGGTGGCCGCCGCCATTGCCAACGACGGTGTGATGATGGAGCCCCGGCTGCTGGCGAAGGTGCAAAGCCCCGCCGGGGTGGTGCGCCTGCGCTACAGCCAGAAGATATACCGCCGGGTCTGCGACGCCCAAACCGCCCAAGCCCTGGACGGGTTCATGAAAAACGTGGTAGCCAAGGGTACGGGCACCGCCGCCGGGGTGAACGGCCTGACCATTGCGGGCAAAACCGGCAGCGCCGAAGGGGCCATCGACGGCAAAAACGCCACCCACGCCTGGTTTGTGGGCTACATTGACGATCCCGGGCTCCCCTACGCCGCCTGCGTCCTGGTGGAGGGCGGCGGCAGCGGCGGCAGCGTGGCCGCTCCCATTGCCGCTCGAATCTTCAAGTATATGAAGGACCATTATACCAGGTGACGGGGATGGCCGGAGGGCTTTGCCGCCGGAAGCGCCTTTATTGCCTGCGATACTGCTGCGGGGTCATATCCATATATTTTTTGAAAACAGAGATAAAGTGGCTTTGGGAGGAAAAGCGGTAAAACGCGGCAATATCGGAGATGCTCTCGGAGCTGTAGCGCATAAAATGCGCCGCTTCCTCCACCCGCCGCCGCAAAACATACCGGTGCAGCGTTTCCCCCACCTCCTGCCGGAAGCGGGAGGCAAGATAATCGGGATGCACATACACCTTGGCCGCCAGCGTCTCCGCGCTCAAATCCTCCGTCAGGTATTCATCCATATACGCAATGGCTTTCCGCACCAAGGACGAGTATTTTTTATGCTGGTACATCGCCACGCTGTCCACAAAGCGGAGCAAGATGGCTTCTTCGATGGCGGACAGCGCCGCCAGGTCGTTTTGGCGCTCGATGAGCTGAATAAAGCCGTCGCTCATGGTAAAGGCTTCGTCGCTGGGCACCCCGCCCCTGATGGCAGCGCGGGTGAACAGCGTAACGGAGCCAATGAGGGAGTTTTTGAGGGAGCGTATGGGCGTATCGGCCAGGCGCGCCCTTTCCAGGGTGTTTAGCTCCCCCAGCAGTTGCAGCGCGTGGGTGCGGTTGGCGGCAACGATCTGCCTGGAGATTTCCTCCTCAAAAAAGTACGGCGGATGGCGGAACATCCCCATCCGGTTTTGGTAGGTGCTTTGGTAGGCCCTGGGGGGGATGTCCTCCGGAATCTCCGCCGCCTCCTGGGACGCGGGCGCGTCGGCCCCGCCGCCCAGCAGCCTTGTGAGCAGCAGCGTGTGGTAGTGGACGTTCACCTCGCTCAGGTGCGGGAGGGAGGCATAGTACTGCCGCAGGCCCTCCTGCTTATCCAGCCTCAGGTGCAAGGAGCGGATCAGCCGCAGCACGTCCTTCTCCTGAAAATCAGCCCGGCAATAGGGGCCGCAGAGAATGCAATCGCCTTCGCTGGGCTTGTAACAGAAAAAGAGCTCCTCCAAAGGGGTGCTGAAATGGGTTACGGCATGGACGGCCGCCGCCGCCAGGCGCAGTTGCGCGTACAGGTCAGCGGGGCCGCTTTCCTCCATCAGCATGCCCGCGTGCACAATCCCCGGGGGCAGCATGCTCATGGACTGCCCATTGCGCAGCCAATGCGTTGGCAGCCTCGTGGAATAATGAAACAAGCGCAGCTGCTGCACCCACTCATTTTCTGTCATGCGCTGTACCTCCTTGGAGAAATTATCTGAATTTTATCATAAATATTGTTTTTTTGAAATACGGGCGTTGCACCCTTTGCTATACTGGTCCCAAGAAGAGAGGAAGCGTCCTCTCCCGCAGCCAAAAGCATATGAGGAACCAAAGAACAAGGAGGACATGAATAATGAAACAGATCAAACGCATCTTAGGGCTGGGCATCATTTTGGCGCTGCTGGGCGGCATCGGCGCCGCCGCGGCGGAGCCGGTAAGCATCAAGGGCTTTGGCCTGACCACTGCTTACACCGACGTTATGGAGCAAATCGCGGCGGATTACAAGGCGGAAACCGGCGTTACGCTGGAATGGGAGATCGCCGGGGAGGACTATTCCGCCGTGCTGAAAACCCGCTTTGCCGCCGAAGAGGCCCCGGACATTTTTGACCTGACCGGCAACGAGATCTTCACCTGGAGCGAACGGTGCGCCGATTTGACAGGCGCGGAATTCCTGGATCACCTGCTGGAAAGCTCCAAGGAATACATCACCGTGGACGGCAAGCAATTGGCGATGCCCTACGCCATGGAGGCCAGCGGCCTGCTGTACAACAAGGCGCTTTTCGCCCAGGCCGGCATTGAGGCGTTCCCCACCACCCTGGACGAGCTTGAGGAAGCGTGCAAGACCTTGCAGGCCAACGGAATTCAGGCTTTTGGCGAAGCCTGGAAGGAATGGGGCTTCCTGATGCACATTTTTGGCACGCCCTTCGCCTATGAGCCTGACCTTCCCGCCTTTACCGCAAAGCTGAACTCCGGGGAAGCGCAGCTCAAAGACCTGGCCTATATCGACAATTTTTTCCGCCTGTTCGATATGACCCTTACCTACGGCAAGGGCGTGGAGTCCATCGGCTACAGCGTCATGGACCAATATCCTGATTTTGCCGCCGGAAAAATGGCCATCATCAAGCAGGGCACCTGGCTGGGCAGCCCGATCCTCGCCGCGAACCCCGATATTGACATGGGCCTGGCCGCTGTTCCCCTGAACGGCAACCCCGAGGATACCAAGCTGATGGTTGCCACCACGCGCTACTTTGCCGTTAACAAGGAATCCCCCGTGGCGGAGGAATCCGCGGCCTTCCTGGACTGGCTGTACCGGAACATCCAGAAGTACTTCGTGGATCAGCTGCAAGTGGTGGCTCCTTTTGACAATATCGACACCAGCAATTTGGGCGTGCTGAATATGGACATGTATGCCTATGAACAGGCGGGCATGGCCTACCCCTCCTTTGGCACCGACCTGTGGCCCGCGGGCTTCCAGGTGGATATCGCGGAGCCCCTGCAAGCCTATGCCGCGGGCGCCATGGACAAGGAAACCGCCTTGGCGGAGCTTCAGCGGCTGTATGAAAGCCGCCTGGCCACCAACTGATCCCCGTCCCTACCACGCGGCGGCCCGCGCAAGGGCCGCCGCGCTGTCAACAACACTTCAAGGAGGCTGGATGATGAAAGCCGGAAACGCAAAAAGCCGCATCAGAGACGGCCTGACCTATGCGTTTTTTACTGCGCCAGCCGCGCTGCTGTTTTGTACCTTCGTGCTGATCCCGATGATTCTGGCCTTTTACTATTCGCTGCATGATTGGAACGGCATCAGCATCCGTTACAACTTTGTGGGGCTGCAAAACTACGCCAAGGTCTTTTCCGAAACGGCGTTTACCAAGTCCTTTGGCTTTACCTTTTCCTTTATGCTGATCAGCGCCGTCGCCTTAAACGTCTTCGGCCTGCTGGTGGCGCTGGCCCTTAACACCAAGCTGAAGCTGCGCACGGCCTTGCGGGGCGCTTATTTCATGCCCATGGTCATCAGCGCGGTGGTGGTGGGCTATCTGTGGAACATCATGATCGTGCGGCTGTTTCCCTACTGGGGAGAGATGACGGGGATCGCGCTTTTGCAAAAGAACTGGTTCAGCTATCCGGATACGGCTTTTGCTTCGCTGATTATCGCCACCGTTTGGCAATCCTTTGGCTACTACATGCTCCTGTACCTGACGGGGCTGCAAAGCATCCCCGGGGAATTGCTGGAAGCCGCCTCCATCGACGGCGCAACCGGCTTCCAACGCTTTTTCCGGGTGACGGTGCCCATGATGCGCCCCACCTTTACCACCTGCTTTTTCCTGAGCATTATCAACGGGCTCAAGGCATTCGACCTGACGTATTCCCTCACGGCGGGCGGCCCCTTTGGCTCCACCACCTCCATTGCGCTGCAAATCTATCTGGACGCCTACAAAAGGGATCTGCTGTCCTACGCTTCGGCCAAGGCCATTATCTTCTGCCTGATCATTATGCTGGTATCCTTTGCCCAGGTGGGCTTTATGCGCCGCAAGGAGGTGGAGGCATGAGCGCCTTTCGGTATACATGGCGCACCTTCCTGCTGGAAATCCTCATGGTGCTTTTGGCCCTTGTGGTCTTCTTCCCCATTGTATTCGTGCTGATCAACTCGGTCAAAAGCCTGCCGGAGGTAACCCTTTCCATGCTTGGCCTGCCTACGGCAATCCACTGGGAAAACTTCGCGCTGACCATGGAGCGGATGAATTACTTCACGGCGCTGGGGAATTCCATGATCATCAGCGTTTTCAGCGTGGCGGGGCTGGTGCTGTTTTCCAGCATGGCCGCTTACCAAATTGTACGGCGCAAATGCCTCAGCAGCCAAATCCTGTTCTATTCGCTGCTGCTTTCCATGGCCATCCCCTTCCAGGCGCTGATGGTCCCGCTGGTGATCGTAGCCAAGCGGTTTGGCCTTATCAACAGCCCCTGGGGCCTGGTGGTGATCTATTGGGGCTTTTTGATGCCCATGTCCACCTTCCTGTACCAGGGCTATATCAAATCCGTACCCAAGGAAATGGAGGAGGCTGCGCGTATTGACGGCTGCGCTGCCATCCCCTTGTTTTTCCGCATCGTTTTCCCCATCATCAAGCCCATCACCGTCTCCATTATCATCCTGAACTTGCTGGGCGTGTTTAATGATTTTACGCTGCCCCTGATTATGCTGACCACCAAAAGCACCCGCACCATCCCGCTGGCGGTGAGCACCTTCTTCGGCGCATACTTGACGGAATGGCAGCTGGTGATGGCCGCGCTTACCATTACCATCGTCCCTCTCCTGCTTTTCTTCCTCTTTATGCAAAAGCATATTATCAAAGGAATGGCGGACGGCGCTATGAAGGGGTGATCGCCCATGGCAATCAAAGGCCTGAATCCGGATTGGATTCACCAGGAAAAGGGAAAAAATCCCGTAACGAAAACCGACTGGATCCCCCGTAAAACGCTGGACATCCCCTATGGGCAGCAGGACGGGCTGCAAAAAGTAGATATTTACCTGCCCTCCCGGGAGGCCGCTTCCTATCCCGTGATTGTGAACGTTCATGGCGGAGGGTTTACCCATTGCGACAAGCGGGATTTTCACCTGTATCCCACCTTGTACGCCTTGGAGAGGGGCTACGCCGTAGCCGCCGTGAACTACCGCCTCTCCCCCGGGGTGCGCTATCCCCAGCACATCCAGGATGTGCTGCTTGCGCTGGAATGGATTGGCCGGGAGGGCCCCCGGCATCATTTGGATCCGCAAAATGTATTCCTGTGGGGAACCTCGGCGGGTGGCAACATTGTGCTGCAAATCGCCTGTAAAAACGGCCTGCTCCCCCGGCAGGACGCATGCAACTTGCGGGGCGTGGCGGCCCTGTGCCCCGCCCTGGACATGGTGCAGCTGGGCGGAGGCTCCCTGATGGGCTTTTTGGTTGGCCTGGCTTTGAAGCGGCCCATGCTCCGCCATGTGCTTGGCAGCGCAAAGCCGTCCCGGGACCTGCTGGATCAGGCGGATGTGCACCGGTTTTTGGACGGCGGCATAGCTCCCGTCTATTTGCAGCACGGTACCAAGGACCCCGCCATTCCCTATGGGGCTGTGGAGAAATTTGCCCGCAAGCTCCAACAGATTCTCCCGGAGCGGGATTTTGTGTTTGACACCCTGTCCGGTGCGGGCCATGCCGGAGGCGGCCCGGATTTCTTCCTAAGGGAGAATGTGGAGCCGATTTTGGACTTTTTTACGGCCCATTGCAAGGAGGAATAGCCCATGAGCATTACGCTGATTACCCGGGCGGACGACTTTGGCAGCAGCCGGAGCGCCAACAGAGCCATCGCGGAAGCGGCCGTTACAGGCGGATATATCAAAAACGTATCCTGCATGGCCCCCGCCCCGATGATGGAGGACGGCGCGGGGCTTCTTGCCGGCTGCAAGCATATTTGCCTGGGCATGCACTTTACCCTGAGCGCCGAATGGTCGCTGATCAAATGGCCGCCCATTTGTGATCCTTCGGATGTGCCGGGGTTGGTGACCGGGCTGGGTGCGTTTCCTGAAACCCCGGCGGTTTTTGCGGAGCGGATTCCCCCCATGGAGCAGGTGCTGCGGGAGCTGGACGCCCAGCTGGATTTCCTGACGCGGCTTTCTTTGCCCATCCGCTATGTGGACGGGCATATGCTTCCCGAGAAGTTCATCCCCGGTTTAGCCCAGGCCATGGCCGAATGGGCGGACCGAAAAGGGCTCATCAACCACCTGTACTATTACCGCTTTCCCGCCCAAATGGAGCCCAGCCATTGCCTTACGCTCCCCGAAGGGCTGCAGGCGTTGGACCATTGGCTTGGGTTGCTGGAGGACGGGCAGTACTTTGGCGCCATGCATCCGGCCATTGGCGGGCGGGAAATGCTGCTGTGCACCAACCGGGAAACGCCTTGGGGACTGGTATCCGCCGCCCGGAATGTGGAGTATGAAATGCTGCGCTCCCGAGAGCCGGAGCGCCTGTGCTCACAGCGGGGCATTTCCTGCGTCCGGTACGATGAAGCCTCCCCCCTGGAGCATCCGGATTCTTTTTGAAGGAGACGCCATGCAAAGCGATGTGAAGATCCTCCCCCTGGGGAAGGACACCTGGCAGATTCAAGACGGAGAAGGCTCAAGCTGCATATACCTGTACCTGCTGGCCGGGGATGAACGGGCCATGCTGATTGATACGGGCCTCTGGAATATCGACGCGGCCGGCATTGCACGGTCCCTGACCGCCAAACCGGCATTTGCCGTCAACACCCACGGGCACTTGGATCATATTTCCGCAAACCACCAGTTTGACGAAGCGTACCTTCACCCGGCGGACGAGGATGTCTTTGCGCAGCACAGCAGCTATGAAGTCCGCCTCGCCTTCGCCCGGGGGCTGATGGCGGAGCAGGGCCTTCCCGTCAGCCTGCTGGACGAGCCGCCCCTGCGGGAAAAAACCCAGCGGGCCTGCAGCCTTGCGCAGCGGGAGAACCGCAAGCCCCTCCAGGACGGCATGGTTTTCGATTTGGGGGGCCGCCATGTCCGCGTAGTGGAAACGCCGGGCCATACGCTCGGGTCCGTATGCTTGCTGGACGAAGAAAACCGCTGGCTTTTTAGCGGCGACACCGTATGCGACCAGGGCGTGCTGCTGCATTTCCCGCACTCGGCCCCTGTGGCGGCGTTTTTGGAAAGCATCCGCAAGCTCCAGGCCCTCAGCGGCCAATACGATGTAATATGGCCGGGCCATCACCGCTCCCCCTTGGAGAAAGAAATCCTCCGGCGGTATGCAAGCTGCGCCCAACGCCTGATCCAGGGGGAACAGGGCACCCCCGTCACCAGCGCAGCCGGGGCGGCCATGCTCCTTTCCTGTGAGGGGATCGCTTTGTCTGTCCCCATCCCGGAAAACTGCCAGCAAACGAGGTGATTCCATGGAAAAGGAACGGCCAGGGAGCCGCGTTTCCTCTGTGATTGACCGCAGCACGGACATCAGCGTGGTTGAAACGCTTTTTCATACCGCCAACGGGTATGTGGGCGTGCGCAACGCCCCGGAGGAAGGGGGCGGGGAAGGCAGCATTCGGGGTACGTACCTGAACGCTTTTTACGAATTGACGGACCTCACCTACGGGGAAAAGCTTTACGGCTTCCCGGAAACCAAGCAGGTGCTGGTGAATGCGCCGGACGCGCAAACCGTCATCCTGGAGGCCGGGGAGAAGCAATATGCCATGCTTGCGCCGGAATCCGGCGAAGTGAACCAGCTTTTGGACATGGAGGCGGGCGTGGCTGTGCGCACCTCCTGCTGGACGCTGGGCAGCGGCGCGCGCCTCCGGTTGGAGTTTCGCCGGATGGCTTCCTTTGCTCTCCCCAACCTGTTCGTGCTGTGTTGCCGGGCGACCTCCGAAGGGTATGCCGGCCCCATCCGGCTGCGCTCGTCTTTGCGGGGGAATGTGCGTAACCACGCGGCCCCGGACGACCCCCGGGTGGCTGCCGAGCCTTTGCGCTGCCTGGAAACCTCTGAAATGGGCCAAAAGGACGGCATAGGGTATCTCACCGCCAAAACCCTTCGTTCGGGCCTCAGTCTCAGCTGCCACGTGGCGCACACCTGCCCTTTTACCGGACGATGGGTACAGCGCCCCCAGGAAATGGAAGAGGTATTCACCGGGACCCTGCGGGACGGCGAAAGCTTTGAGCTTGTGAAATATGTGGTCTATACGGATAGCTTGCGCTTTGACGATCCCCGCAAGGCGGGGGAAGCCCTGCTGCGGAAAGTGCTGGAGCAAAACCCGGAGGACCTCTTTGCGCAGCAGCAAAGCCTGCTCTCCGCCGTGCGAAAGCGCGCCTTTATTTCTTTGGACGCGCCCTCCATCATGCCCAAGGCCCTTGATTTCGCCCTGTTTCAGCTGCTGCAGTCCACCGGGAGCGACGGGGTTTCCAACGTGGCGGCCAAGGGACTAAGCGGCGAGGGCTACGAGGGCCATACCTTCTGGGATAGCGAAATCTACGTGTTTCCCTTCTTTGCCTGGACGCAGCCGCAAAAAGCCCGGAGCATGCTCGCCTACCGCCATGCCCAACTGGGCCGCGCCCGCGCCAACGCGCGCCTGCTGGGCTTCTCCCAAGGGGCCTTGTACCCCTGGCGCACCATCAACGGAGAGGAGTGCTCGGCCTATTTCCCCGCCGGTACCGCCCAATACCATATCAACGGCGACATTGCCTATGCGTTTTTGCAATACTGGCACGTGACCGGCGACATGGCCTTTATGGAGGACATGGGCGCGGAAGTGCTGGTGGAAACGGCCCGCATGTGGCTGGAATTGGGCCATATGGAAGCGGATGGGTTCCGCATTGATTGCGTAACAGGCCCGGATGAATACACCTGTTTGGTAAACAACAATTTTTACACCAACGCCATCGCGCAATACAACCTTCGGGGCGCTGCGCAGATGATGGAGCAGCTGGCAAAGCGCGGCCTGGACGCAAAGGTGCGCGCCCGAACGGGTGTGACCCGGGAGGAGGAACGCGCCTTTGCCAGCGCTGCCGAGGCCACGTATTTCCCCAAAGCCGGAAGCCTTGGGATAAGCCCCCAGGATGATTCCTTTTTGCAAAAGCAAAGGCTGGACTGGAAGTCCCTTCCCAAGGATCATTTTCCGCTGCTGCTGCACTACCATCCCCTGTACTTGTACCGCTACCAGGTATGCAAGCAGGCGGATACCGTGCTGGCGCACCTGCTGTTTCCGGAAACCGCGCCGGAGGACGTCATCCGCCGCAGCTATGCGTACTACGACGATGTCACCACCCATGATTCCTCCCTGTCCGCTTGCGTGTTCGCCATGATGGCGGCGCTCCTTGGCCTGCTGGAGCGCGCCCGGCAAGGTTTTGAGGATACCGTGACCCTGGACTTGCTGGACACCCATGGGAATACGCGAAACGGCCTGCATACCGCCAACATGGGCGGCGCGTACCTGATTATGCTGTACGGCTTTGCCGGAATACGGGCGGACGGCGCGGGGCTGCGCCTTGCCCCCGTCCTGCCGGAGGGATGGACCTCCTACGCCATTCCGTTCCAGTACCAGGGCCGGCGCTTGCGCTGCCTGATGCACAAAGCGGAGGGCGCCCGTTTGGAGCTGCTGGAAGGCTCGGAACTCTTCGTTTCTTGGTATGGGTCAAGGACCCTGCTGAGGGATGCGCTGCGCCAAGGCTGATCGTTCCCCTTGCTTCTCCGGGGCTTTTCGCTTCAAATCCCTAGCCCGCAGGAAAAACGCGGCAGCCGGGGGAACGGGAGCCGCCGGGGGGAGGATACCCAGAGGGCTTTGCCCTCTGGACACCCACCAGGGATTTCATCCCTGGACCCATCCCTGGCGGCGCGGCGCGCCGCCCGAGTCAGTTAGAAATCAGATTCTGGCATAGGCCCTCCCTTTACATTCCTCCCCGGACGCATCAATCTGCGTTCGTCAGAGAAAAGTCAAGAAGGAGTCCACAGGTAACGGCAGGGGATTATATCATTTTCACTCGGGGCCGGGGCAGCGGAGGGAAGCGTGCGTCCAGCGGTACCGGCCGTGAGCGTGGGCCCAGTGGGCCCTTTGCCGAAGGCAAAAGCGAACGGTCGGTGGAGCTGGAGGCGGGCAGCCGAACGATGGTGAAGGCTGCGGCGACCGAGGGGCCGAATCAAAGCCCGAAGGGCCAGCCATCCGGAGTGGAAAGCTTTACGGGCAGCGAACGATGCGACGATAAAGCGGAACCCGCGACGATTGATCGGAACCGCACCCGCCCCAGGGCGTAACCCTGGGACGGGCGAAAGAGGGATCTCAAATCCCCCTGGCCCCTAACGTTTGGACCTTAGTGGGTAAATGGACCGAAAGCAAACGGCACACCCATAGGATGCCTCTTTGCGTGCCGAAGTATGGCTTAGAACCAGAGCCTTGTTCCTCTCCCCCTATTCCTCCACCAAGGGCTGCTCCTCCTCCAACCAATACCCACGGCCCGCTGCATCCCTGCCCAAAAATCCATAATCAAACAACTCCCGGCGCAAGGTGGCCGGATCCCCGAAGGTATGCCAGTGGCTGAGCACTTCCCCCAGCTCTTTTTCCGTATAAACGCGCCTTGCTTCCAGCTTCCCCGCCAGGTACGCCAACGCCCACATCTTCTTTTTCCGCTTGGCCGGGAAGGTGTGGAGCCTCTTTTCCCCGTCCAGAAAAGCCTTGATTCTGTCTTCAGCCCTGTCCATCCTACGAGCCACTCCCCACCCGGCCCAACTCGCCGCATAAATCCGTAGCCAGCATGCCCCGCTCTCCCCAGGTTTTGGCGGCCGCCCTCCCCGCCAGGCCATGCAAGGCGGTTCCGGCCTGAAGCAGCGTGAACAGGCTTCCCGTGAAGGTCCCTTGGGCCCGCATAGCCAGCAAGGCCGCTAGCACCCCCGTCAGCGCGTCCCCGCTGCCGCCCTTTGCCATGGCCGGGGTCCCCAGGATGTTCAGGCCCCGGTCCTCCCCGGACAGCAGCACGCTGGACGCGCCCTTGAGGATCACCGAAGCCCCGAAGCGGGCCTGTAAGGCCGCCGCGGCCCCGGGCGCGTCCGCCATGACCTGGGCTGTGGAAAGGCCCAGCAGCCGGGCCGCCTCTCCTGGATGGGGCGTCAAAACCTGATTGAGGCCCAACAAGGCCCCCGGGGTTTCCCGCCGCTCCGCCAGCCGGGCCAGTATCGTAAGCCCGTCCGCGTCCAGCACGGCGGGCTTGTCCGTTTTACGCAAAAGCGCCAGCACCCCTTCCACCAGTTCCCCGGCGTAGTCCCCCGTTCCCAGGCCCGGCCCCACCGCCACTACATCGGCCTTTTCCAGCGCCCCGGCCAGCAGCTTGCGGGCCGAGGCGGGGTCGCCGGGCAAGGGCAAGCAGGTGGCGCAAGGGCAAAGGGTCTGCACCACGGGCACAATTTCCCTGGGGCATGCCACCGTCACCAGCCCCGCGCCGGTGCGCAGGGCCGCCAGGGCGCAAATCGCCGCCGCTCCGGCCATGCCCTCGCTCCCCGCCACCACCAGCGCCCGGCCAAAGCTGCCCTTATGGCTCACCTTGGGCCTGGGCCCCAGCAAAGCCGGAACATCCTCTTCCTCCAGCACCCAAAAGCCGTTTACCTGGTCCCGGTCCTCAGGAATGCCAATGCCCGCAACCACAACCCGCCCAGCCAGCTCCGGCCCCTGCCCCAGATACAGGCCGGGCTTGGGACGATGAAAGGTGACGGTCTGGGTGGCCCGGACCGCCGCCCCCATGATCTGTCCTGTCTCTCCGTTCAGGCCGGAGGGAATATCCACCGCGATCACCGGAATCCCCCGGCGGTGCGCCTCCCCCATCCTTTGGCAGAGCTGAGCCGCCCGGCCCGTTACCTCCCGGCTCAATCCGGTGCCAAAAACAGCGTCGATGATACAGGCGGTATCCACCGGGGGCGTTGGCAAGGGAGCTTCTGCCCCCTCCTCTTCCGGAAGCGCCATCAACCAGACCCAGGGCGCTTCTCTTTCCAGCCGCTCCTTTTGGGCTTTGGCGTCAGGGGAGAGGGGCCCCGCCATCAGCCACACCGTGGCGGCCTGGCCTGGGTGGGCGGCGCACAAGAGCCTGACGGCAGCCAGGCCGTCGCCGCCGTTGTTCCCTGTGCCGCACAGGCACCACACCCGGCCCGGCTTTTCTGTTAGCTGCCCTTCCACGGCCTGGGCCACCGCGGCGGCGGCGCGCTCCATCAGCTCCATGCCGGTGATGCCGGTATCCGCCATCACCCGCTGCTCCAGCTTCTTCATTTCCTGGGGCGTAATGGTTCGCAGCATGGCTCCTCCCAATTCCTATTCAATCACGGCCATGGCCGCGGCCAGGCCCGCCTCATGGGTAAGGCTGAGCCAGGCCCGGTTGGCCCCCAGTTCCTTCATCTTCTCCAAGGCTTCTCCGGTGAGGCGGTACGCGGGCCTGCCGCCGGACTCGTGGACCACTCCGACCTCCAGCAAAGAAACCCCGCCGCCAATGCCCGTGCCCAGGGCCTTGAGGAAGGCCTCCTTGGCCGCGTACATCGCCGCCATGCTCTGGGCCCCCGTTTTGCCCCGGGCCTTGATATACTCCTGTTCCTCCTGGGTGAAATAGCGGCGCAAAAAGCCCTCGCCCTCCTGAAGCAGCTTCTCCATCCGGGCGATCTGGCACAGGTCCAAGCCGATGCCGATCATGCCTCCCGGCCCATCTGCACCGCGTTATACACCGCCCGGGCCGTCACCTCCGCGGCGGCGGCGCACAGCTGCACAAAGTTCACCTGGACGTCCACCCGGCCCGTAGCCAGGGCAAAGACCGTATCTCCGTCCATCTGGGTGTGCACCGGGCGGATGCTCCGGGCCAGGCCGTCATGGGCGCAGGTAGCCAAGCGGTTGGCCTCGGCTTTGCTCAGCAGCGCGTCCGTGGCTACCACCGCCAGAGTGGTGTTCTGGCCGGGCCTGGGGAAGCGCAGCAGCTCCGGCGCGGGGGCCGCCCCATACAAAAGGCTCTCGCAGGTAACGGCGGTTCCGTCCGCCAGATGCCCGCAGGCCAGCAGCTTGCCGGTGTGGGGGTCATAAATGTCCCCGCAGGCGTTCACCGCCGCAATGGCCCCTACGGTGACGCCGCAGGCCAAGGTGATGCTGGCGGTGCCCACGCCTCCCGGCGCGGGAATGCTGCCGGGCACCAGCTTGCCCACCGTGGCCCCGGTACCCGCCCCATGGCGGCCCTGCTGGACCGCCTTGGCGGCGTTTTTGCACGCCAGCTTGCCCATAGCCGCGTCCGGGCGGACCTTCGCGTCTCCCACCGCCAAATCGAAAAGCACGGCGGCGGGCACGATGGGCACCCGGCAGACCCCGGTGTCAAAGCCCACGTCATTTTGCTCCAAAAAGGCCATCACGCCTCCGGCGGCGTCCAGGCCAAAGGCGCTGCCTCCGGCCAGCACCACCGCGTTGGCGACCTCCACCGCGTTGCCGGGACGGGCCAGGTCCGTCTCCCGGGTCCCGGGGGCCGCGCCCCGCACGTCCGCACCCAGCACAGCCCCTTCCCGGCTGCATAACACCACGGTAACGCCAGTTTTGCCCTTTGGGTCCTCGGCCTGTCCTACCCGGATGCCGTGAACCTCCGTGATTTCTCCTTCAAACTTGGGTTTACGCATAGCCCATCACTCCTCTCACCGATACATCACCGCTGAGTACCCTGCGGCGTTTTCCCTGTTCCTCTATGACCCACAGGGCTCCGGTTTCATCCAAGGATTCCGCCGTACCCAGGAAATCCTCCTGAACGCCCACCACCCGCACCTTGGCCCCCAGGGTGACCGAGCGGCGCTCATACTCCGGCAAAATGCCCTGAAGCCCCTGGGTTTCCAGGGCCTCCACGGCGTCCTCCATGCGCCGCAAATAGGCTTGCAACAAAATGCGCCGGTCTATCCCAGGGACGGGCAAGCCCTCTTGTTCATCCTCCCGCGCCAGCCTTTGCTTCTCCAGCCAAAGGGAGGTGGCCTTTTGCTCCAGCTCCCCGGCAAAGCGCTTTTGGTTCACGTTCACCCCCACGCCCATCACCAGAAAGCGGATGCCGTCCATGTCCGCGCTGATCTCGCTCAGAATCCCCGCGCATTTACGCCCGCCGATCACCAGGTCGTTGGGCCATTTGATGCCGGCCTTCACCCCCGGCGCAGCCTCCTCCACCGCTCCGGCCATGGCTACGGCCGCCGCCAAAGTGCACAGTTGGGCCTGCTCGGTGGGCAGGGTCGGGCACAGCAGCAAGGAGTGCAGCAGATTCTCCCCCTGGGCCGCGTCCCAGCCCCGGCCCAGCCGCCCCTTGCCCTGGCTCTGCAATTCGCACACCGCCAGGCTTCCTTTGGGCGCGCCCTCATAGGCCAGGGCCTTGAGCACGGTATTGGTGCTGGTCATCCGGGGCTGGTAGAGGATCTGCCCCCGGCCCGCCCAGCGGGTTTCAAGCCCCATGGCAAGATAGCCCGGCAGCAGGCTGTCGGGCTTTGCCGCCAAGCGGTACCCCCGCTTTCCGGCGCTTACAATTTCATAGCCTTCCTCCCGGAGCTTTTCCATCCGCTTCCAGACGGCGGCCCGGGTCACCCCCAGCTTTTCGCAAAGCCGCTCTCCGGAGACGGCCTCTGTTTCGGACAGCATGGAAAGAAGCGGGTCCATCGCGCCACCTCCTGTGCCCCTATTGTACTCCCATTTTCCTTACAATTCAAGGGAGTCCGGGCCCAGGAGCACCTGCTCCACGGCCTCGGCCAAAGAGGCGCGCACCCTGACCCCCGCCTGGCAAAGGCATTCTTCGCTTTGATGGCCCCGGTGGATCAAAATGCAATCCACCCCCATTTCCCTGGCTACCTGGGCGTCGTGAAGGGTATCCCCCAACAGCGCGCAGTCCTGGGGCGAAACGGGCGTCCGGGCCAGGTACTCCTTCCCGATGGACTCCTTGCTGGTGGCATAGATATGCCCCAGGCCCAAGGTCTCTTGGAAATACTCCCGCAGGCCGTACTGCTTCAACTGTTCCTCCAGGATATCCACCTGGCTGGCGGAGAGGATCACCTGGGGAATCCCCGCCCGGGCGATGGCATCCAGGGCCTCCCGGGCCCCCTCCTGGAGCGGAATCTCCTGGCGGCCCCGCATATATTCCGCCATCCAGGCGTTGGCCACCTCCACGAAGTTCTCCTGGGTGACCCCCGCCTGTTCATAATACAGCCGCACAGGGAAGGTGAACTGGCGGTGGTACTCCTGTACGCTGTCCACAGTGGGCAAGCCAAAACGCGGGAACACCCGGTTGCGCACCCGGATGGCATAATCCCGGTCGTCTAGCAAGGTTCCGTTCCAGTCCCAAAATACCAGGCGATAGCCACGGCGCGCGGAATGTTCCGCGCGCCGTAGGTCCTTGCGATTGTCCGAATCAGTAGGCCTTTGCAAAATAAATCACCTTGTCCGCGTGTTTGCCGCAGCACACGCATTTGTCCCCCACGGGCTCCTGGTCAAAGGGCATGTTGCGGCTGGTGACGCTCATTTCCGCCTTGATCTCGTCCTCACAGGCCCTGTCGCCGCACCACATGGCCTTGGCAAAGCCGTTTTCGGTGGCCTTTTTCAGCTCTTCCATGCCGGATACCACCGTGATGCGCCCATCCCGGAACTCCTTGGCAATGGCGAACATGTTGCGCTGGATGTCCTCCAGGAGTTGGGGCAGCAGCCGGTCCAATTCGCTGATGGCTACGCTGCGCTTCTCGTAGGTATCCCGGCGGAACACCACGCACTCGCCCTTCTCCAAATCCCGGGGGCCGATTTCGATGCGCAGGGGCACGCCCTTCAGCTCCCAGTCGTTGAACTTGAAGCCCGGGGAGAGGGTGTCCCGGTCGTCCAGCTTCACCCGCAAGCCCTGGGCTTTCAGCTGGTCGTGCAGCTCCTGGCACTTCTCCAGGACGCCGCCCTTGTGGGCCGCCACAGGCACGATCACCACCTGAATGGGGGCGATCCGGGGCGGCAGCTTGAGCCCCCGCTCATCCCCATGGGTCATGATGATGGCCCCAATGAGCCGGGTGGTGGTGCCCCAGCTGGTCTCATGCACATAGGCCAGCTTGCCTTCCTTGTTCAGGTACTGGATGTTGAAGGCCTCGGCGAAGTTGGTGCCGAAATTGTGGCTGGTACCCGCCTGGAGGGCCTTGCCGTCCTGCATCATGGCCTCCATGCTGTAGGTGGCCTGAGCTCCCGCAAACTTCTCCTTATCGCTCTTGCGGCCCACCAGCACGGGGATGGCCAGCTCCTCCTCCACCACCTCCCGGTAGACCTCCAGCATCTGCAAGGTCTCCTCCTGGGCTTCCTCGGCGGTGGCGTGGATGGTATGCCCCTCCTGCCAGAGGAACTCCGCCGTGCGCAGGAAGGGCCGGGTGGTCTTCTCCCAGCGCATGACGCTGCACCACTGGTTATACTTCATGGGCAAGTCCCGCCAGGAGCTGACCCACTTGCTGTACATGGCGCAAAAGATGGTCTCGCTGGTGGGGCGGATAGCCAGGCGCTCCTGCAGGGGCTCGTTGCCCCCCTGGGTCACCCAGGCCACCTCCGGCGCGAAGCCTTCCACGTGCTCCGCTTCCTTCAGCAGCAGGCTTTCCGGAATCAGCATGGGCATATACACATTCTGGTGGCCCGTGGCCTTGAAGCGTTTGTCCATCTCCTCCTGAATGCGCTCCCAGATAGCGTATCCATAGGGCCGCAGCACCATGCATCCCCGCACGGGGGCATAGTCCACCAGCTCGGTTTTCATGATCACGTCGGTATACCATTGGGAAAAGTCCACATCCCGTGGGGTGATGTGCTCCACAAAGCCCTGTTTCTTTTCGTTTCCCTGATCCGCCATACAGTCCCTCTCCTTTATCCCTCTATATGAAAAAAACCCGCCTCGCTCCCACCGCGGCCAAAGGCCGCCTGTTGGGACGAAGGGAGCCTTCGCGGTACCACCCGACTTAAAACGCGTTCGCGTTTTCACTTTTCTGCCTGATAACGGGAGCAAGCCGTCGGGGATTAGCCGATGCAGCGGAAGCGGGGGACGCCCTTTGCCGGATGGAAGCCCTTTCAGCCTGCGGGGCTTCTCTCTTTTCCCCGGCGGGAGGGACGCGCTCTTCCGTTCCCCATTTTGGGTGCCACAATCATAGCACAGCCGGCCTTCCTTTGCAAGCCCGGCCCGCAGGTGAACACAGGCGCCAGCGCGCCTTTGCCCCTTGTTGCTTCCAGGTTGTTTATGACCGGTTATACAAATCGGTTACATTCTTTGTCGAACGGTTGGATATTCCTTCGTTTTTTTTCGACAAAATGTCCTGTTGCACACACTCTATCTTGTGGTTATTCTGTATATGTCGAGACAATATCACTAGATTTGGTATTTGGGTCCTAAAGAAAGGGGTACAGAAAGATGGATACACAAGTAACGACCGACAAAACCGACGAGTACGATTTTTTGCGTCTGCGGGCTGCACAACTATGGGATGAAGGCATGGTGGATGAGGCCAGGGCCATGCTGGCCGTCATCGACGAGGATCAGATCCGTTTGCTCAAGCCACTTCTCCAGGAAACGTTCCGCGCTGTTCCGTAACAGTGTCAGTATAGGACCTTATTTTCTCGACACTTCCTTTGTTAGCACTCGTTTAAAACGAGTGCTAATTTTTTCTTGCTTCCGGAATAGACCTTTGGTATAATAAGGTCAGGCTTTTAGGGCCGTTCTATGACCAGATAAGCTAGGAGGCGTCCAAGTACCATGCAAAAAGGCAGTATTTCCATTCACGCGCAAAACATCATGCCCATCATCAAACGGTGGCTCTATTCCGATAAGGACATTTTCATCCGGGAGATGGTTTCCAACGGCTGTGACGCCATTGTGAAGCAGAAGATGGCCCACCCGGGCGCGGAAGAGGACTACCGCGTCACCGTGACCCTGGACGAGGGCGCGGGAGAGCTCCGCTTTAGTGACAACGGCATCGGCATGACCGCCGACGAGGTCAAACGCTACATCAACCAGGTGGCCTTCTCCGGCGCGGAGGAGTTTTTGAAGAACTACCAGGGGGAGGAAAAGGGCGGCATCATCGGCCATTTCGGCCTGGGCTTCTATTCCGCCTTCATGGTGGCGGACAAGGTCACCATTGAAACCCTCAGCGAAAGCGAAGGGGCCGCCCCCGTGCGCTGGAGCAGCGAGGACGGCATGAAGTTCGTGATGCGGGACGGCGAGCGCACCCAGCGGGGCACGGACATCATTTTGCACATCAGCGAGGAGGAGAAGGAGTTCCTCCAGGAGTACAAGGTGCGGGAAGTGCTGCGCCGCTACTGCGGCTTCATGGCCACCCCTGTGTACTTCCAGGTGGAAAAGGCGGAAAAGGCCGCGGATGCCAAGGATGCTTCCCAGCCCGAGGCGGACGCTCCGGCCGAGGCCCAGGCCGAGGGCGGCGAAAGTCAGGCCGCTCCCAAGGCCCCGGAGCTCATCAATGACCTGGCCGCCCTGTGGCTGAAAAACCCCAAGGACTGCACCCCCGAGGAATACAACTCCTTTTACAAGCGGGTGTTCCATGCCTATGAGGACCCGCTGTTCTACGTTCACCTGAACGTGGATTATCCCTTCAACCTGAAAGGCATTTTGTACTTCCCCAAGCTCACCAACGACTTTGGCACCCGGGAGGGGGAAATCAAGCTTTTCAGCGGCCAGGTGTTTGTGGCGGACAACATCAAGGAGGTCATTCCCGAGTTTTTGATGCTGCTCAAGGGCGTTATCGACTGTCCGGACCTGCCCCTGAACGTGAGCCGCAGCTTCCTGCAAAACGACGGATATGTGAAAAAGCTCTCCGCCTACATCACCCGCAAGGTGGCGGACCGGCTGGTGAGCCTGTTTACCACCGAGCGGGAGGCCTACCAGGGCTATTGGGACGATATCCATCCCTTCGTGAAGTACGGCTGCATGCGGGACGCCAAGTTCTATGACCAGGTGAAGGATACGCTGCTGCTGAAAACCACCAAGGGGGACTACCTGACCCTGGCGGAGTACGCCGGCAAAAACGAGGGCGCCTTGGACAAAAAGGTGATCTACACCAACGATCCCGCACGCCAGGCCGCCTCCGTGGCCCTGTACGAGGCCAAGGGCATCGACGTGGTGGCGCTGGATGCCCTGATCGACCTGAACTTTGTCAGCTTCCTGGAGTATTCCGGCAATATGGACGGCGTAACCTTTGCCCGTGTGGACGCGGACGCCAGCAGCTTCACCCAGGCGCAGGAGGGGGAAGCCAAGGCCCTGGAGGAGGACGAGAAAAAGCTGGCCTCTCTCTTCAAGGCCGCCCTGGGCAAGGAGGATTTGGCTTTGAAGCTCCAACCGCTCACGGACGCCTCCTTGCCCGCCTTGCTCATCCAGGACGAGCAAGGCCGCCGCTTCAGCGAGATGAGCAAAATCTACGGCCAGGACTTCAAGATGCCGGAGCAGTACACCTTGGTGCTGAACCAGGCCAGCCCTGTGGTGCAGAGCATTCTCACCGCCGGGGAGGGGGAGAAGCGGGATCTGATGATCCAGCAGCTCTACGACCTGGCCCGCATGAGCACCCGGCCCCTGGAGAAGGAGGAGGTCACCGCCTTCCTGAGCCGCAGCCACAAGATGCTGGAGCTGCTGGGGAAGTAACCGGGGCCCAAAAACAAAGGATGGCGTACAATGCCCCCTGCCGATAAGGATGTTTTCAGTTTTTGAGATTTGCCGTAGAATGTTCAGTCCTACGGCTTTTCTCTTTCCCTAAACTCTGCCCACAAAGTTGAAATACACATCAACCTGCTGGGTATAGTTTTTCTTCTTCCAACGCCCGGAACGTTCATGCACCACTATCTTTTCGATAAACTCCCACACAATTTCAGGCGTCAATGCCTGAATATCCGTGTACCTGTCCACAACAGCCATGAAGCGGTCGGCGTTGTCTGTGTCCACAGAGTCATTGATGGCAATATACCGCACCCCATAGTCAGGGAACTTTTCTTCAATGAGATACCCCATGACAAGGCGGTTTCTGCCAAGCCTTGAATGATCCTTGACGATGATGGTAGACACATTCCCGGCTTCCACCTCGGCCATCATTTCATTGTAGCCGGGACGGTCAAAGCTGACCCCCGAATATCCATCGTCCGCCCATATCTTTGGCTTAGGAAAGCCGTTCTTTTCGGCATATTCCCTTAATATTTGCTTTTGGTGCTGGATACTGCCGGACTCACCCGCAAGCTCGTCCTCTTGGCTCAAACGGCAGTAGAGAGCCGTGATTTTCTCGTTTTGCTGTAATATCCAATACTCCTTTCTTCCTTACAGCCAAAACGATTCCGAGTAAATTGTATGAATCCATTTTACCCGGAATCGCTCTGCGCGTCCAGACAAAATCGACTCTCTATGCCGTTTCTATCTCTTTTTCAATTAAACGGGCTACCTTGTCCGCAGCGGTCAGTTTGCTCTGCTCTTTGTAGTATGCGGTCACAAGGTAAATCGCCCCGCCGATTTCAAATTTACGCTTCTCTTTGTCGCCTTGGGCAATCGTGATGTTCGATTGACCAAGGCTTTTCATGCTCTCCCTCCCTTCAAAAAGGAATTAAATTGTTCGCTATATTTCAAGCCACATCAGATGCCTCTTTCGTATCCAAGGCTTACAGATTGGCTGCCGTGCCGCAGGCATAGCTTCCGTCCTGCAATATTTCGTTGATGGTCTGATTGCTCTGTTTCATAAACTCAACGCCCATCTGTCCTGCCTGCTCCGCCATCAGGGCGAATTCCTCAGCACTGAGGTTGCCGGTCAGATACATCAAAACCTTCATAAGCAGGAAGTATCCGGCGGCGGAGGTCTTGCCGCTTTTACGCTGGGTGTTCTCAAACTTTTTGAGTGTTTCCTCCAGTTGCCCAGCTACCAAACGCTGAATGTCAGCGGGGTGGTAAATCGCCGTCAACTCCTGTCGGATGATGCTGGCGATCAGGTCGATATGCTGGGCATTGCTGTTGACGGACAGCCCCTCCTCGATGAACCGGCGGAGCTGCTCGACAACGGTAATCTGGTTGAAGGCTGCCAGCCGCTTGATAGAATCAGCGGTGGAATCCGTTACCTTCACATTGAGTTGAATGGTTGTATAGGGTTTCATTGTATACCTCTTTTCTGAATGTGGAGTGGTGTTCCAAAGGGGTTCCCGTATTTCCTTCGGATTTCCGCTACAGGCTTTGCCTGTAGGCTGTTTTTGGCCAATGTGACATTCGCCTATTCCTGCACACGGTCTAAAAACTGCGTTTTTAGACCGTGTTTTTCCCTGCCGCAAGCAGCAGAGTGTCGTTACGCTGCAAAAGCTTACCATCATGCTTGCACCTCCCTTCGGGTAAAAATATAAAGCCTGACAGAATCGACACGGCTGGCGTCGGCTTTGTCAGGCTTTGCTTCTATTCGATAATCTTCTTTTGATACGGCCTTCTCTGCCGTGTATTTATGGTAACAGGTCCGGGGAGGTTTGCCAAGCTGGGGCGGGAATGTCAGAAAGATATATTATCCGTCTATTTCCGCTTTATGCACCCTCAAATACACTGAAGCCTGAACCACCCATTCCTTTTCCTCAAACCGGGCATTTCCACCTTATTTTTTCTCCATCGCCATTACAGAAGATAAATGGGATATGCGACGGGCATACACATCCGCCGCATATTCCTAGAGCGTTGTTCCAAATTAAAATCCAATTTCCCTCATAATATTTTTTTCAGCGTCATATTCTAAAACCTTTGTATCTCCGAGTAAATGCTTGTTCGTTCTAAAGTAATAGTCTGCTAAGGTTTCGGTTCTTCTCGCATGGACAGACTTTTTCATAACAATATATGTATTAGCGGCACGAATAAAAGACAAGTAAAACACGGCTTCATTTACAAATCCCATTTTTGAGCTGGGGATATTGCCCGTTTCAGTCCACGAATAGCATTTACACTCCGCAATGATAGAATTGTCACTACTCACGACATCGAAGCGGTGAGGTTTCGGTGGATTTCCAATGCTAAAGGATTTGTTGTGTTCAAAACATTGGCCATATTGCGCTTCAAACCACGCTTTTACAGCCAATTCAAAATCTCTGCCCGTTTTTGGGTTTTGGCTGTTCGTATTCATGCAGTTATCTACCTTCCCGAAGTGCTGCCATCAACCGCTTCAAGAGTGTGGCGCAGTTTATCAAATTGCGTTATTAGCCAGTCAAAGTGCTGCCCATACAGATTCGGATTATGAACATCAGCGTCAACTGAATGTAGGATTCTCTTTGCTAAGCTTTTTTCACGGCTGGTATACCATTCGAGTTCTGAGCCATACACCTTTTCAATATCGTCTTTCTTTGCTTCAAGCCGCGCAAAATCTTCTGGTCTATAAACATAAAGACCGATACGAAGTTTTTTCTGACGGTAAAGCTGAAAAAAGATATGGTAATCGCGGCTGCCTATTGTAACATCATACCAATCATCATGGCCAGCTTTTCTTGAAGTAATATCTTGCCCTCGTCCATTTTTATTGCAATACTCAACAAAATTGCTCCAAAAGTCCATGCGCCTTAAATGCCTGTCCGACAATTCCCGCGCTGTGTGGGAATCCCCATTATCAAGAGAGATGATTTCTGCTTCGGGCAATTCGGGCGGTTCGCTACGACCATCATTTACAAAACTGATATGTAGTAACTCTATTTTTTGTTCCGTGGTAAACGCAATATCCCATCTTCTTTCCATAAATTCGAGCATCAATAATCCGCGTTCCAATATATTTTTTGCCGTCCAATCGGTTTCTTGCGCTACTTCTATTTCAGAATGTGAACCGTTAGTATATCCTCTGCGGCCTACGGTTGACGGATTCTTTTTGTCTGGAAAACTGTCATTTTGGAAAGATGAGTTAATGCTTTGAGATAACGGCAGCAAGTTTCCAAAGGAAGCCGACAACAGCTTTATTTCCTCTGCGCTGTATGCTCTATAAGTATTGCGCCAATACCACTTTGTCGGCGTTTGCGGCAGGATATGCTCAATGGTAATTTTCTCTTTTTCAACCCTTGTGAATAAGTTCCCATCTACCTTTTGTATTTTATTTTCGATAGATTTTTCAAACTCATATTCATAAAGAAAATACCGCAGATCCCGCCAACTGTAAAAGCCCTCCCCGGAATCGAATCGCCTTTCGGTGCGGGCCATGAAAGAAGATATTGCAGAAGCCGTAATGCTGTCAACGGTGCTATCCAAATCATCGGCGATTGAAACAAGCGAAGCACTACCACTCAAAACATCACGAGATTTATTGTAATAAACGCTACTCTGATAATTTGCTTGAAATCCGCCTACCCTAAAGCAAACGAAAATAAAACGTTCAATAGCCTGTAATAGCGTTATGCGTTCTTCGGGTGTTGCTTCTTGCGTTGCGAGAGCCGCGACAACAAGGGGGCGAAAGTATCCGATACCCACGCGATTCAATTTGTCAAGCCAGTTCTTTTCCTCTGTTTCCAACTCGCTATCAGACGGGAACCAACTGTAATACCAGTATTCCGCTAATGCTTTTAAGCTGTTCACATAGTCGCTGATTTCCGCAGGAGAAAGTTTGCTCACTAATAAAGTTTCAAACTCTCTTTCACTTTCAACTGCCTCATCATCGCCGTTATGCTCGTAAACCGATAATACTTCATCGGATTCAATTTCTTGTGTAACGGTATGCTTATCGAAAACATTTTTTGCGGAAAACTTCCCAAGCAGGAAACGAATATAATCATCGCCGCCTTTTCTGGAATACCGAAAATAGGTAATCCAATGGGCGCGCAAAAAATCATCATCAGACAGGGGAGCGTCTTTATTGCGTCCAAGCTGGTGATACAACTCTTTCCATGAGTCATTGATATTCTTTCGCAACTGCTCTTTGTCGGCTTTGTCAATTTGCTTGTCGTCAAAAAGCGTTGTGAGGTAGATTAAACGGTTTTTCAGCAGTTCGAGATTTGTCAGCTTTTTACCACGATTATTCATGGTTTCAAAAGCGACAAACACATCGTAGTCGTCCTCTATTTCGTGAAGATTGAACATAAACCGCAATGTCAGTTTCCGATATAGGCGCTCTATGCCTTGAAGTCCTTCAGCATCGTAAATAGCGGAAATATTTTTAGCAAAAAATGACTTTGCGTATTTCAGATTTTTTGTGTAGTAGGTTTCAAATACAGTTCCCCCAAATGGTTCGTCAAACACCTTATAACGTAAATAATCCGCGCTGGGATTATCGGTTTCATATCCAAAAAGATAGGTTGTTAAAAGGTTTTGCGGCGGGCGTTTCTTCACAACATATTTTGCTTTTATGTCTTTCAGCGATTCAAAGCCGAGAAAAATATCTTCCTCAGCTTTATCTTGATTTTCGGGCAAGCCATTGACAAATGACACAATTACATACATGAGGATAGAAAAAGTCGTTAAACGCTGTTGCCCATCGACCACATGAAAAGGTTTATATCCTATATCTAACAGCCATTCATCACCCTGCCAAGTCCTTACATCGTTGAGATTAATTGCTTTCAAGGAGAGCAGACCTATATAATGATACCTGTCCTCGTGTAGATTTATTAAGTCCTCCCAAAAATCAACAAGCTGTTCATGTTTCCACGCATAGCCGCGCTGATAATCAGGTATCCGAAAAAGCCTATCCTGAAACAGAACCGATAAAGGCTGTAATTCATTGGCCATTTTATTACCTCGCTTCTTTATTTGTTTGGAAACCATCAAAAAATCATTAGTTTCTCCTCGTCCGTAAACTGCAAAAGTTCAATCAATAGGCGCAGCTCACGAAAGGTAAACATATCGGGGTTTTCCAGTTTTTCTCGGAGTGCCTTTTCGCTTATCTTTGAACGAAGACGCTTCGCTAACTCGCTTTCATCGAAAACATCATATTTCGCCATTTTCTGAAATATTAGTTCCCGCAATATAAGTATATTGTCATTCACATTTTCTGCTCGTCTGCTCTTTACCAATAAATACTCATTGGTTAGATTAGAAAACTCTCCACGGTCAATAGCGTTATAGATTGTGTTGCGAGAAATAGTTGTTCCAAACCCTAATGAGGGGTTATTTTGAATCTCTAAAGCCACATCAGATACTGAACAGCCCTCGTTAATAATCCTATGCTCGATATATCCCGCCATTTTAGGATTTTCAATAATTTTAGAAGTTCCTGCCTTGCCCTTACTTTTCAAATGCTTTTTATAGCGTTCATCCGAAAGACGAGCGTTATAGCCATCGCCACTTTGTCCGCGCTTAATTTCACGATAGACCGTTGCGGAATTGACATTAAGCATTTGTGCGATTATCCCAACAGGAGTGTTTGAACGTAAAAGCCTTTCAATATCCATACGGTGTTCCAGCATGAGATGCGTGTATTTTTGCATGACAGTATTGCCTCCTTGCAGTAATAGGCGAACTTATCTGCCACAAATTACAACTTAGATTATACTACATTCATGTATCCAAAACAATGAAAATCTATACGTCCGTTGTGTCTATCCAGACGGTCAAAAGGCGGTAAAATCGGTTTCACTGGTGCGATGGTTTTCGTAGACCTTGGGGGGATGTAGCCCTCAACTTCTTTTAAGAAATAGAATTATGGCATATTCAAACCCGAACAGATTTTGATCCAGCTTGAGTGGAACAGATGGTTTACAAGGGCTGTGTTATCCTCGAGCAAAAATATTAGAAAAGCAAGAATGCCGCCAGACACTTTTCATAACTGTGTCTGGCGGTATTCCTGCTTAGATACAGATTAGGTAGACTATCACAATCTTATCTGCAATCATCTGCGCCTGCGCAGAGATACGAATGCGTTCCATGGTATCCCCATCCGGCATGGGGCACGCTTTCAGATAGTCGGCTCGAATACGCTCCGCTATTTCAACGGCAGCCTTGTCAATCTCCACAGCGTGCTCTGCCAGCTTGCCGGTGAGAAGCAATTCCCGGTACATCCCCGGCTTTTGTTCATGCAGTTAACTTAATCGGAGCCGTCCATACTTGCCCAAGCTATCCAGTTCGGATTTTTCGTCAATTTCAATATTGGGATACAATAACCCATCAATCTCTGTGTATTCAAATTCAAACTTTGCCATAAAGCAAATCCTCCAATAGAGATTATTTACAATTCATCGGTAACCGTTTGGCTGTCTGCTAAACAATTATGATTTTCGTAAACATCCTTATTGGAGGACTGCAAAAAGCTGCCGCGCTTTCAAAACAAGCGCGGCAGCTTTTTACCTGTTGCTGTTTCCTTTAGATCCGCACGCTGATTTGCTGGGCCAGAATTTGCAGCTTCCGGGCGTAGGCTTCCACAGTATCGGGATCAAAGCGCGGGGAAGGGCCCGATATGCTCATGCCTCCGGCCAGCGCGCCGTCCCGGTTGAACACGGGCACCCCGACGCATTTGATTCCATGCTCATGCTCCATGTTGTCAATGCTGTATCCCTTGGTGCGAATCCGGTCCAGCTCATGGGTCAGGGCCGCGATATCGGTGATGGTGTTGGGGGTGCATTCCGCCATGGACTGGCGCGACAAGGCGCGGGCCGCTTCGTTGGGCGGCAGGAAGGCCAGAATAGCCTTGCCGATGGCGGTACAATACATCTCCGCCTTTTCCCCCATCATGGAGCGCACGCTGAACACACTGGGCGGGTAGGCCCCCTCCAAATAGATCACCTTTCCCTCCTTGGGAACAGCGAAATAAACCGTCTCATTCACCTCGTCCGCCAAGGAGTTCATAAACGGCATCACCACCTTATGGAGGCCCAGGTTGGAATTGATGATATGGGACAATTCTAAAATCTTGAGCCCCAGCTTGTACTTGTTTTTTTCCTCATTGCGTTCAATATACCCGCATTGCTCAAAGGTGGTGAGAATGTTGTGCACGTTGCTTTTGTTCAGGTTAAGGCGCCTGCTGATTTCAGTCACCCCAAGCTCGGGGGCCTCCCGGGAAAAACACTCCAGCACGTCCAGGGCTTTTGCCAGGGATTTGACCTTGGGCTCTCCGTACATCGCAAATCGTTCCTCTATTCATCAATTGGTTCTCTCCCGCTGATTATATCCGATCGTTTTCCCCTTGTAAAGCGTTCTGAAAATCAATCTATGTTTTTTAATATAGAATTATGTTACTCTAATATTGACGGGGAAATTTCAGGGTGATATAGTGTAACCACATAAATTTTGGCGGATATTCTCGGGAAGGACGGTTATGGGTAGGTTGTCTCCTGCTTCTTTTCTGCCATTTTATGAACTTCGTTCTTTTATATTGAACACAAATGTTGAGCGGGGGTTCTTTCCGTGAAAAAGGCAGAAGTAGCAAATGGAACATGGGTGACAATGATTACTCCCTTTACCGCTGACAACGGGATT
Organism: Candidatus Limiplasma sp.; assembly: GCA_034927815.1. GTDB lineage: Bacteria > Bacillota > Clostridia > Christensenellales > Aristaeellaceae > Limiplasma. The sequence continues at coordinate 12,424 of JAYFPK010000002.1, read as the reverse complement.
GACGTCCAAGGCGTCCAGGCCCTGGTAGATTGGTATCTCACCCACGGCGTGGATGGCATCTTCGCGGTGTGCCAATCCAGCGAGATGTTTTACCTGAGCCTCAGGGAAAGGGTTGAGCTTGCTAAGCTGGTGTTGCAACAGGCAAAGGGAAGGGCTCCCGTAGTGGCCTCGGGCCATGTGGCCGAAAGCATTCAGGACCAGATTTATGAGTTGGCGGCCATGGCGGAATTGTCCCCCGATGTTGTGGTGTTGGTGAGCAACCGCCTGGCCCGGCCATGGGAGCCGGACGACGTGTGGAAGGCCAACGCGGAAAAGATCCTCAACGCCCTGCCCGGCGTGGTGTTTGGCATCTACGAGTGTCCCTACCCCTATAAGCGGCTGATGTCTCCCGAATTGCTAACCTGGTGCGCGCAAACGGGCCGGTTCGCCTTTTTGAAGGATACCTGCTGCGATGTGGGGCAGATCAAGAAAAAGCTCGCGGCGGTTCAGGGAAGCGGCCTGAAAATCTTTAACGCCAACTCCGCAACCCTTTTGGAATCATTGAAGGCGGGATGCAGCGGGTTTTGCGGCGTCATGCTCAACTTCCACCCGGCCCTTTACGAATGGATGTGCCTGCATTGGCGGGAGTATCCCCAGGAGGCCGAACGGCTGCAGCATTTTGCCACCGTGGCCTCTTTGATCGAGCCTCAGATGTATCCGGTGAACGCGAAATACCACATGGCGTTGGAAGGGCTCCCCATCGGCACCCATAGCCGCGCCTACGACGACTCTTGCTTTGATGCCTTGAAAAAAACCGCGACGGAGCATCTGTACCGGATGTGGAAGGAGTTCCAGATGCCCGCACCCCTGTGTAATCCTTTGGCGAGGCAAAACGCACATCAAAAAATGGTAGGAGGTTGAACACATGAAAAGGATGCGTCTGCTCACGTCGACCCTGGTAGCCACCATGCTCGCGGTGATCCTCTTGGCAGGATCCATCGCGGGGGCCTATGCGGAGCCTGTCACCATCCGCTTCTGGGGCGGATGGACGGGCCCCGATGCGGACACCATGAAAGGACTGACCGAACAATTCATGGCGGAAAACCCGGACATCACAGTGGAGTTTGAATCGCAGCAATGGACGCCGCTGTTCACCCAGGTTTTCGCGGAGGCGGACAGCGGCGGAGCGCCGGACGTCCTGGCTATGCATCCCTTGGACATGGGGCAGTTTGTAGAGATGGGACTTCTGGACGATACCATGGCCGCAAGCCTTGGCCTGCAAAAGGAGGACTATTCTGAAACCGCGTGGAACGGAACGCTGTACAACGGCGTACAATACGGCGTGCCGCTGGATCTGCACATGCACGGGCTGTATTACAACAAGGACAAGTTTGAGGCTGCCGGCATCGAGGCCCCCCCGGCAACCGGCGCGGAGCTGATTGAGACCGCGCAGAGGCTGACCCTGGACGCCAACGGCAAAAACGCCGCCGAGGAAGGCTTTGACAAGGACAACATCGTACAATACGGGCTGGGCTTCCACCAGCATCACCACATTATCTTCCAGCTCACGGGGCTGCTTGCCCAGCAGGGAGAAACCGCCTTCACCGCCGACATGACCGAACTGGCCTTTAACCAGGAGCTGGCGGCAAAGGCGCTGGCCTGGATTCAGGATTTTGCCTACCGCTACAACACCACCCCCATTGGCGAAGCGTCCCCGCCGGACGACTTCAAAGCGGGAAACATCGCCATGCTGATTGACGGGCCGTGGCAAATGCCTTCCTTTAAGGCGGCGGGCGTCAACTTTGGCACCGCGCCCTATCCCCAGGTCTTCGATCAACCCGCGGCGTGGGGCAGCGGCCACCTGTTTACCTTCCCCCTGAACAACAGCGGCGAAGCCGAAAAAGAAGCCATCAAAACCTTTATGGCCTGGATGTCCCAAAACTCCGGCAAATGGGCCGAGTCCGGCAACATTCCCGCCAGCGCCACCGGAAGGGAATACGCCTCCACCCTGGAAAACCGCCAGGCTTTCATTGACAGCATGCCCACCATGCGGCTATTCCCGGCCCATCCCAAAGCCGCGGAGATCTTCTCCAACGCCCAGGGCTCTCCCTTCATCAACGCCGCCCAGTCCCTCATGCTGGAAGGCACCGATCCCGCCCAGGTTGTAAAGACCTTCGTGGAGGAAATGAATGCGGAGCTGTCAGCGCCGTAACAACAGAACTTCACCGGGAGAGTGCGGGCCCAGGGGCTGGGCCCGCACTCTCAAACCCCTGGGCCTATGACGGATGCTTTGCCAGTTATGCCCGCAGGAAAGGCCAGAAAACGAATGAAAAGAAATCAAGGGCTGATTGCTTTTTTGTTTATCTTTCCGTACATGCTCATCTTTTTCATGTTTCGCTTGCTGCCCAGCATTGGAAGCCTGTTGATCAGCCTGACCGATTGGAAGATCATCGGCGCGCCAAATTTTGTGGGGCTGAAAAACTACATCTCCCTGTTTCAGGACAAAAACTTTTTTACCGCATTGGCGAACAACTTCCGGTTTCTGTTGATTGTTCTGCCGGTTCTTCTGTTCGCCAGCCTTTTTGTAGCCATTGCGCTCAACGGAAAGCTCAAAGGGCGCAACCTGGTCAGAACCATTGCGATCATTCCCTATGTGATTATTCCCGCGGTTGTGGGCGTGATGTGGAATTGGATTTATGACGCCAATTTCGGCATCCTGAACTATCTCCTCAGCCAGCTGGGCGTTGATAAAGTAGGTTGGTTAATTGACAAAAGCTACGCGCTGCCTGCGGTGGCCGTGGTGGTGATCTGGTCCTACCTGGGATACAACATGATTCTGTATTTGGCGGGCTTGCAAGGGATCAACAAGGAGCTCTTTGAGGCCTCCCAAATCGACGGCGCCACCAAGTGGCAGCAATTCCGTTATATCACATGGCCGCTGCTGCGCTCCACCACCTCGCTGCTCATTACCCTCACGCTGATCAACGTGATGCAGGTCTATGACCAGGTGGTGGTGATGACCGGCGGCGGACCCCGGGGCGCCACCATGACCCTGATCCAATACCAGTACATCGCCGGTTTTGAAAAGAGAAACATGGGTTATAGCGCCACGGTGGGCGTCGCTATCCTGGCGATCCTGATTGTGCTGGTGGGGGTCCAAAAGAGGCTCTTCAAGGCGGACGAAGGGAGGGAGGGATAGGCATGGCGGCAAAGGCAAAAAAAGCGTTCCAGTATCTTTTGATGTCCGCGCTCTCTGCGGTGTTCATTTTCCCCATCCTGTGGGCCGTGGCCTCCTCGTTGAAAACGGAAACCAACATCGTGGCCTTCCCGCCCCAACTGGTTCCGTCTCCCTTCACCCTGGAAAGCTACAACACGGTGCTGGCAAAATACCCTTATGCCGGGTGGATGGTCAACAGCATCGTCATCGCCGTGATGTCCACGCTGTTTGTGCTTGTGATTGCCTCCCTGGCGGCTTATGCCTTTGCGCGGCTGGAGTTCCCCATGAAAAAGCCGCTGTTCAGCCTCATTACCGCCATGATGCTGATTCCCATCCAGGGCTATATGATCCCGCTGTTCAAAATGCTCAACGCCCTGAACATGCGCGCCACGCCGGAGCTCTCCAGCCTTTCCCTGATTCTGTGCTCCGGGGCCAACATCACCAGCCTGTTTATTCTGACAACCTTCTTCCGGGAGGTTCCCAACAGCCTGGAGGAAGCGGCCCGCATTGACGGCTGCTCGGACTTCCGGTTTTTCGCCACCATGGTATTACCCCTGTCCGCGGCGGCGCTATCCTCTGTGGCGATCCTTACCTTCATCAGCAACTGGAACCAATTCCTGTGGCCTTCCATTGTGCTCAGCGGAAATAAAAACCTTACGCTCCCCGTGGCCATCGCCCGGTATTTCGGCGCGGCCGGGCAAGACGCGGCCTTCAAGTACGGCCCCTCCCTGGCGGCCGCGTGTATGGCCATCCTTCCCACGCTGCTGGTGTTTTTAAGCTTGCAAAAGTACTTTGTGGAGGGCATTGCCCACTCCGGCATCAAAGGATGAAGCCCATGAAGCCACCCGCTGTCACCCAGGGAAAAATCCTCCCCGAAGACCAGGCCTGGTTTGAAAACTGCCATGCCTCCTCCTTGTTGAAGCTTGGAGAGGGCCGCTTCCTTTGCGCCTATATGGCGGGGACAAGGGAAGGCGCTCCGGACATGGCTATTTGGCTGTCTCGGTGCGAAAACGGCCTGTGGCTGCCTCCCAGGCGCATCCATTACACGTATTTGCTGCCCCACTGGAATCCCGTTCTGTTCCAGGACGGAAGCGCGGTGCACTTGTATTACAAAAGGGGCCATACGGTGCATGACTGGTATACCATGCACAGCGTTTCCCAGGACGGAGGCGTCACATGGTCCGAGCCTGCCGAGGCCATAGAGGGCAACCATAGGCCCCGTATCTGCGTGCGCTGTAAAATCATACAGGATTCACAAGGAAATTGGATTGGCCCGGCCTCCGTGGAAAGCGCGGCGCATTGGGACAGCTTTGTGGACATTTCCCGGGATAGCGGAAAAACCTGGACAAAGCATCCGATTCCTTTTCGGCATGAAGCGCCGCCTCTGCCAGCCCCCCGCCCAGAATCCCTTTGGGAGGGGCTCGCTGCCGGGGCTCTTTGGGAAGGGCGTTTGGATACCCTGATGCGTTGGGATGGCATCATTCAGCCCACGGCCTGGGAATCCGAGCCGGGGCACCTTCACGTCCTGATGCGCAGCACCAGGGGGTTCCTCTACCGTTCGGATTCCACGGACGCCGGGATGACCTGGTGCGAGGCTTACCCTACCAGTCTCCCCAACAACAATTCCGGCATTGATGTGGCCCGGACGAATTCCGGAATCCTGGCTTTGGCCTATAACCCCGTGGGCCAAAACTGGGGGAAAAGAACGCCGCTTTCCCTCTCCTTTTCCGACAACAATGGGGAGACTTGGACCCAGCCCCTTGCCCTGGAATCCCAGCCGGGAGAATACTCCTACCCGGCGGTCATCGCCGATGGGGAAAGCCTTTGCTTTTCCTATACGCATAACCGCCGTAATATTGTGTTTGGAAGCTGTTGCTTTCAGGCTTGAACCCTCCAAAACTCAATATAGCTGCGGACTCGTGCCCCAGGATGCCGCCGCGAAAGGCATTCTGGGTACTTCTTTTTCCATGCTGTGGAAGCCGCCCGGCTTGGGAAGGGCCCAAGGCCCCCTCATCATCTTGTAACAAAACCGCAACAAAAGCAGGATTTTTATGCTGCATCTCGTATTCTTTCAACGGTCAGCCCTTGGCGCTGTTCACCCAGTTCCCGGGCCTTTTTGGAAAGGAGTTACAGCACCATGAAACGATTTTTGTGCGCCATCCTCTGCGGGCTGCTGTTTTGTACAGCCTGCTTCCCTTCCCCGGTCAGCGCGTTTGCCAGCCAAACCCCCAGGGAGATCGTTCCCCTGGAGTATGATTCCATGCCGGACCCCCCTGCGGGCCAGCATCATTACCTGATGGCCTGCGTGGATACCTGGCAAGCCAACCCCAAGAACCTGGGCAATACCGACGGGGTGATTTTGGTTACCCTGGACACCAGCGCCAAGCGCCTGCTCTTTACCACCTTCACCCGGGAAATGCTCATCAAGCGGCCGGACGGGGGCATTGGCCGCATCACCTACATCACCAAGAACTATGGCCCCGAGGCCCTGTGCAACATCATCAGCACCCATTTTGGGGTCAAGGTGGACAAGTACATCCTCTTTAGCATGGACAATGTGCAGACCATCATCGACGCCATGGGCGGGGTGTACATCACCGTCACCGACGCCGAGGCCGATTACCTCAACCGCTACCGCATCAGCCGGGACAGCACCACCCCCAGCATGGACAAGGCGGGCACCTACCTCTTCGGCGGCCACGCGGCGGTGATCTATATGCGCATCCGCAAGGTGGGCAACGAGGGAGACGCGGGCCGCACCCGGCGCATGCGCACCGTGCTCTCCACCTTGGCCTCCAAGTACTCCGATATCACCTTGAACCAGGCCATTCAGGTCCTCACCGCCGTCACCAACAACAAATGCCTCACCAACCTGAGCCTGTCGGACCTGATGGAGGCCATGGAGTACGCCCTGGCGCTCAGGGGCGTGGAGCCGGAGGGCATGCAGATGCCCCCCAACGAGGCCATGCAGCCCATCATTTATGCGGGCATGAGCACCCGGCAGGTGGACTTCGAGCTGGCCCGGGAGAAGCTGGCGGAATTTATGGACAGCGGCTTTTCGGTGATGGAGCCCTAACGGCGGGAAGAGGTGCCCATGAAAGTCAAGTTTCATCCCCCTGGGGAGGTGGAGGACCACAGGCTGATTTTTGCCGTGGTCCCCGCCCGGTTTCAGGGACAGTGGATTTTCTGCAAACACCGCCTTCGGGACACCTGGGAATTTCCCGGGGGACACCGGGAGCCCGGGGAAACCATCCTGGAGGCGGCCCACCGGGAACTGGAGGAAGAAACCGGAGCCAGGGAATACGCCCTTCGGCCCCTGTCTGTCTATTCCGTGACCCAGGAAGGCCAACAGGGCTTTGGGATGTTGTTCCTGGCCGAGGTAACGTCTCTGGACCCTTTGCCGGAATTGGAGATTGAACGGATCGCGCTCTTTGAAGACCTGCCGCCCTCCCTCACCTATCCGGGGGTGATTCCCCCGCTAATGGAACGGGCGCGGCAGGCCGTACGGGATGGGGACGAGCCATAAGCCCTGCTTTCCTACCCCCTCCGGGGATAGGGCCTCGGCGCGGGCCTACCCGATGCGCCAGGCATGCTTTTTGGCATGGTAGGTAAGCTGATCTCCGGGGGCGTTGCTCTTTGCCCTCAGCCGGTCCAGCTTCCGGTGCATGTCATCCATGTTTGTGATCCGTCCGGCGAGATAAAACCGCACATGGGAATATCCCATGGAAAAGTTGGCCTGTGCAAAATCGAAAATGGCCCCTTGCTTGCAGGCTTCGTATACCTGCTTCAAAATATCTGGGGGAATCCGCGGAATCGACCGCTTCCGCCCCTTTAACGCCGTTAGCATCTTATGTTCAATAACGGGAACCATGTCATCCAGGTTCTTCATGTAGAGGACTGTCCACCAATCGTCATCATGGGAAAAATAGAAGTAACGGTTGCCTAAGGATTCAAAAAAGGCGCTGTGCAACGGCTCTTTGTAGTGATTCAAGTAAAGCAGTTCGGCTAATTCTTGAGGCGCTACTTTCCCCAGGCTGGCCTCGCTCTCATAATCAACCCAGCCAAAATCCCCATAAGGCTGAACGCCTTCCTTGTATAGCAATGGAAAATTCTCCTGATCCACATATTCCATTCCAATCCCCGCATGAATTTTGGCATGCCAAAATTCATTGCTTAACAGCAGCATATTCTTTGGTTTTGAGGAAATCCCATCATAAAAAGCATGAAAACCAAGACCGGATGTAATCACATGGCTTTTCTCGGGATAAAAATCAATATAGAAGATATCCTTCATAGGCTCACTCTTTTCCATTCACTTTCGTTCATGATGCCACAGTATTATTTTGGGGAAGCAATGCCTGTCACTATCGCGTTACGCTCGGAGGCGGGCCGCTTCCCCAGCAGTATGCACAGGCCCTATCCCTTCCGGGGATAGGGCCTGTGTTCGTCCGTGCGGTTTACCAAATAATCAACGCTGGTGCCAAACAAATCCGCCAGCTTCACAAGCACTGGGGTTGGAATGTTCAGCTTGCCCAGTTCATAATCGGAATCGGTTGTTTGATGAACGCTCAGGTATTCTGCCATCTGGGCCTGGGTCATATCCCGGTCCTCCCGCAGGCTGCGGATTCGCCCGTACATGGTGATCCCCCCCAAAGCATGCCGCCAGGGAGCTCTGCGCCGCTTCCTCCCTACCGGGCAAACATGACCTTTTCGCTGTGGAACATCTTGGTCAGCACAAAGGCCAGCACGCCGCAATACACGACGTTGCTGATCACCGTCGTCAGCACATGGGCCTGGGACGCTTCAAAGGAGAAGATGGCGCTCATGCACTGCACAGAGTTGTAGACGGGAATCAAATAGATCCAGGCGCTGGCCGGGGCCTGGCCGAACATGCCGCTGATCCCCACCAGCATCACCACCACCATCAAAGGCAGCACATAGGTCTGGGCCTCCTTGGCGCTCTTAGCCAAGGCGGAGAGGATGGACATCAGTGAAACGAACAGCAGCACCGTGCCCAGGATCACCACGGCCAGGAGCAGGTAGTCGTTGGTGGTGTAAAACACCCCCATCTCCTCTCCGGCTGACCCCAAGAGTTTGGGCAAGGACAGGATCGTGCCCAGGGTGCTGGAAACCCCGCTGCAAATGGATACGATGGTAATGGCGAAAATTTTGCCCAAGGCCAGCTCGCTGCGGCGCATGGGGGTGACCAACAGGGTGGATAAGGTCCCCCGTTCCTTTTCCCCGGCGATGGATTCCGGCGCGATAGCCATGCAGCCGGAAAAGAGGAAGATCGTCAGCAGCAGGGGCATCATGGAGGAAAAAATCTGGCCGCTGAGGTCCTTTTCGCTGGCAAGGTCGTAGACGCCCTCGTCCCTGTTGAGGTCGAACTTGTTGGCCAGGGTGCTCTCATAGGCGTCCAGCAAAGCTACCGCCCGGGAATAGATCTGGGAGGAGGCCGATTCGGCGCTGTTATAAAACAGCTGAATGTTGGGGGCGGGCGCGCCGCTTTGGATATCGTACTCCGCCACCAAAGCGTCAAAGCCATCGGGGAAAACCATCAGCAGGTCAAACTCCTTGGCGGTGATCTGCTCCTTGGTGCGCTCCGCTTCCTCTGGAGCGGAGGCGTCCAGGAGCTGGTAGGAAAGCCCCTGGGCCTCAAACAGGCCCGCCACAGAAGAGGGCATTTGCACCGCGGCGATCCTGGGGGCGCTCTCCCCGGGGCCGAACATGTTGCCCATGGCGCTGCCCATAAAGGAGTACATCACATAGATCATGATGCCCGGCAGCAGAACGGAGCTGAACAGGATGCGCCTGTCCCCAAAAAAGCGGGCCAGCTCCTTTTTCATGATGGTCCAAATGTTGCTTTTCATAGGGCTTCACCTGCCACTTCAGAATAGATTGCAAAGAAGCGGTCCTCCAAGGACAGGCCGCCCTTCACCTTCTCCAGGGTATCGCAGGCCACCAGCTTTCCGTCGATGATCACCGCCACCCGGTCGCATATCTTCTCGATCAGGCTGAAAATGTGCGTGGAGAGGATGATGGTCTTGCCCTCCCCCTTGAGCTCCAGCAGAAAATCCGTCACGGTTTTGGCCGTGATCACATCCAGGCCGTTGGTGGGCTCGTCAAAGATGATTACATCGGGATCATGCACCAAGGAAATCGCCAGGGAGAGCTTTTGCTTCATGCCTGTGGAAAGCTCCGCCACCTTCACCTCCGCGAAGCGGTCAATGCCGAAGCGGGAAAAGAGGCTCCGTTTGCGGACGGCCCGGGTCTGGGCGTCCACGTGGTAAAGCTCCGAAAAGAAGTCAAAAAGGTAATTGGGGGTAAAAAAGTCCTCCAGCTTCAGCTCGGACGTCAAAAAGCCGATGGTGGCGCGCACCTCATCCGGCTGGCGCAAAACGCTCTTGCCATCCAGCAGCGCATCCCCGCTGTCAGGCTTGATGAGCGTGGAAAGCATCCGCAGCGTGGTGGTTTTTCCCGCGCCATTGGGGCCCAGCAGGCCGAAAATCTCCCCTTCATAGGCGGAAAAGGACAGATTGTCCACCGCCACTTTGACCTTCGCCTTGGTTTTTTCCAGCCGCTGCTGCTTTGCCGACAAGATGAACGTTTTGCGCAAGCCGTTTACTTGCAAAAGCTCCCTCATATCCTCATCCTCCTTGGATGCCCGCGCCAAAGCGGGTCCGTCTGCCGCCGTTCCTTCCTACAGTACCACAGATAGCGCCCGTTTTCAATTTCGTCTTTACGCTTCCTTCTCCAGCCGGTGCCTGGCCCGGTAGTCCCTGGGGCTGATTTGATTCAGCCGGGAAAAGCTTTGGGAGAAGTAGCTTGGGGAGGAGAAGCCCAAAATCTGCGCGATTTCCGAGATGCTGTGGCGGGTATGGGTCAACATGTGCTTGCTCTCGGCAATGCGCCGGTAGATCAGGTAGTTGATGGGGGAGATGCCCATCTCCTTGCGGAAGGCGTGGGACAGATAATACTTGTTCAAATGCGCCACCTTGCTCAAGCCGTCCAGGGTCAAGTTCTCCTTGAAATGGTTGTCGATATAGTGCTTCACCTGGGAGCACTCCAGGCTGGATTTCTCCACCGTGGATTGCTGGGCCAGGGTCAGGGAGCGGCGGCGCAGCAATTTAATGGAAAGGTTCTCCAAAAGGTTGCGCACCAGCGCGCCGTGGCGCTCCTGCTTTTCCTCCAGTTCCTTCAAAATCTCCCGGAGCAAAGCCAGGATGCTCTCGCAGCTGGCATCGCAGGAAAAGGAGCAGTAGCGGGTGTCCTCGCTTCCCTCCAGGAGAAACTCGCCGCCTTCCATGCCCAGCACGATATACTCCAAAGGATGGCTGTCCAGGGCCGTCTCCGTGTGCTGGACATTGGGGTTGATGATCACCACGTCCCCCCCGCTGACGGGAAAGCGCAGGTTCTCCACCAAAAACTGGCCTTTGCCGCCCACCACGTAAAACAGCTCGGTGAACTGGTGGGAGTGCAGGGAGCTGTGCCACTCCCCGTCATAGCGGGAGGACGCGATGTACAACAGCCGCAGGGGGTTTTCGGTCACTGGGGAGGCCTCATTGTCATAGCGTATGCTGCTCATGCCCCTCGCTCCTTTCCTTTCGCTCCATTGCTCCGGTTGGCAAAACACGGCGCCCCGCCAGAGCAATATATCTGTGAAAAATACGGGGGATTCCGCCTGAAAAGGCCGGGAAATTCAAGAAACGATACGTCTTCCCATTGATCATACCACAAATCCGCATCAAAGCAAAGAAATGCTCCCCACTCAGCAATATCCCTAAAGAAGTGGACAACAATACGGTTGAAACGCCGCCCCAAAAACCGCATACTGAAACCAACGGAATGCGCCGTTGGTTCATCAGCGAAAAATAAAGGAGGAAATCAACCATGACGAAAAAGGCGGTTGCTCTATGTTTGGCTCTGTTGCTGCTCATGACGGCCATGCCCCTGGCAATGGCCCAGGAAGGCGGCTCCATCAAGGTGGCGGCCCTGGAAAGCGCCTATGGCGCCGATGTGTGGAAGGAAGTTACCGAGGCTTTCACCGCGAAAACCGGCATTGCCGTGGAACTGACCATTGACAAGGTGATCGAGGACGTCATCCGCCCGGGCATCAACGCCGGGGAATTCCCCGATGTGGTGCACCTCTCCACCAACCGGGAAGCGGGCATGACCGAAACCTTCATCAAGGACAAGGCGCTGGAAAACCTCACCGACGTATTGGACCTGACCGTGCCCGGGGAAGAAGCCACGGTCCGGGAAAAGATCCTTCCCGGCTTCCTGGATTCCACCCTCACCATGCCCTACGGGGACGGCGTCACCTACATGATGCCCATGTTCTACACCAATATGGGCCTCTTCTACAACCAGGGCCTCTTTGCGGAAAAAGGCTGGGACGTGCCCAAGACCTGGGATGAGATGTGGTCCCTTGCGGACACTGCCAAGGCCGAGGGCATCGCCCTGTTCTGCTACCCCACCCCCGGCTACTACGATTCTTTGGTGTTCAGCCTGCTGAACGTGGTGGGCGGCCCGGAGTACTTCCAAAAGGCCATGCGCTACGAAGCGGACGCCTGGAGCGGAGACACCGCGGAGGCCCTGTACGGCATCATCGCAAAGCTGTGTGAAAACACCGAGCGCACGGTGCCCGCCAACGGCAACAACGAAAACTACCTGAAGAACCAGCAGCTGGTGCTGGACAACGCCGCCCTGTTCATGCCCAACGGCGACTGGGTCATCGGCGAAATGGCGGACGCTCCCCGGGCGGAAGGCTTCCAATGGGGCTTCACCGCCGTTCCCGCCCTGCAGGATGGCGGCGACCGCTATGCCGTCACCTGGCTGGAACAGTGCTGGATGCCCGCCGGCGCGGCCAACAAGGAGCTGGGCAAGCAGTTCATTGCCTACCTGTACAGCGATGAGGCCGCCGCCATCTTCGGCAAGCACAACGCGGTGCAGCCGGTGGCCAGCGCCATTGAAAGCCTGAGCGATGAGCGCAAGCCCTTCTACAACATCTACAACGACGGCGCCAAGCCCGCCCTGGGCGGCTGGGCCCCCACCGCTCCCATCGAGGGGCTCACCACCTACGACGTGTGGTTCCAGCCCATCAACAGCCTGGTTTCCGGGGACAAGACCATCGACCAGTACAAGGCCGATATCCAGGAAGCCGCCGCACGGCTCCACGAGGCTCTGATCCTGGCGGAGTAACGGTTTGCCAAAGGGGAGCGGGCTGCC
>JAYFPK010000042.1:0-59924 GCA_034927815.1 Candidatus Limiplasma sp. | reverse complement strand
AGCCACTCAAAGTTATCGCAACAACACCAGTGGTAATAGAGCCGGATAGGCAAACCGCTTTCGTTGAGCGCCTTCAAATGGTCATGGAGATAGCGGCAGCGGAAGGCGTCCTGGTTGTCGCAGGTGCCGTTTTCAGTGATATACAGGGGCCGGGAAAGAAGCGCCTCCATCTCCCGGGCACACTGGACCATCCCCAGGGGATAGATCTCCCACCCCAGGTCGTTCTTGGGGCCGCCCTCCCGGGCTCCGTCCGCCAGCCCGGACACGCTGGAGCGGGAGTAATAGTTCAGGCCGTGGAAATCCACCCGCTCCCCCCGGGGCAGCTCCTTCACCTTGCGAAGGGGCCAGCGGTATTCCCCCAGGCAGAAGGCCCGCAGCACCGCGCCCTGGAAGAAATAGGCGGTGAGCCGGGCGGCGATCTGGTGCCAGGGATTCCAGGGATTTTTCGGCACAAAGGCCCTGGCATGGTGGGCAAAGCCCACCTTGGCGTCCCCATGGCCCGCCCCCCGGTGAATCCGGTGGATGGCGTCATAGGCCAGGGCGTGGCACGCCGCCATCACCGACATCACCCGCTGGGCCTCCCCAAAGGAGTTTCTTCCCGGAGGCCAGCCCCCGCCATAGTATCCGCCCACGGCATACACATTGGGCTCGTTGATGGTGACGTATTCATCGCACGCATCCCCGAAATAAGCCACCGTTTTCTCCACAAAGCGCAGGAAGATGGGAATGCTTTGCGGGTCCGCAAAGGCCCCAAGGCGCTCGAACCACATGGGGTTGGTGAAATGGTGCAAGGTCACCAAGGGCTTGATCCCATATTCCTTCAGCCGTAACAGCATGCTTCTATACCGCTGAAGCTCCTTTTCGTCAAACTCCCCTTCCCTGGGCTCGATCCGGGCCCATTCCACCCCCAGGCGGTAATGCTTCAGGCCCATGTCCCGCATCAGGGCGAAATCCTCTTCCCACAGGTGGTAATGGTCATTCGCCCGGGCCGGGTCGCTTCCATCCTTGATATGCCCCCGGTGATACCAATCATTCCAGCTATGATCCAGCTCCCCGCCTTCAATCTGCGTGGCCGCGCTGGCCGCGCCCAGCTCAAAGCCAAGCTTGCTCATGCCTTCCCCCCTCCCCGCCAAATGCCAAGGGCCGCGGTCCCGCTTTCCTGTTTCCGGTTCCCGGTTTGAAAGCAAGGCCGCACGCGCTCCCCTTGCTAGTAATTTCTTCCATTATACCATGAATTTGAGAAAAAACCACAGGGAAGGGGGTGGAAGCGGGGTGTTCTTCAGCCGCTGTACCGCCCTGATTTTCGCAGTAGGTAATGATGACTTTGCCGATGTGCCAAGCTGTCCCCAAAGCGGTATTTGAGGTACAGGGAACCCACGCCTTGCCAACAAGGGTGTGGCTGAACCGGAAACAGGGTTGGGGCTTCCTGTTTTTGCACATGTTATCGGAGACTGGAGCCGTTGGCAATCCATTTGGAACAAAACAAGCGGAAGCTCATGGACTCTTTGGCGAAATAGAAATGAGAAGGAGGCGTACCATGACCGGTTTTCACGGCAGGGGGAAGCGGCACGCTTATTTTGAGGGCTGGTATTTGAAGCACCAGAACCAGGCGGAAACCGTGGCCTTGATCCCCGCGTTCCATACCGATCACGCGGGGCAAGCCTCGGCCTCTTTGCAAGTGATCACAGAGAACGGCCACATTCATCTGGACTTTCCTGCCCACGCCTTTTCCGCCAAACAGGAACGGTTCCGGGTTCAGGTGGGAGACTGCGTTTTTACTGAGCGGGGATGCGACTTGCATGTGAACCAGAAGCACTGCATGCTTTCCGGGCGGCTTGCATACGGCCCGCTTACGCCGCTTCACGGCGATATCATGGGCCCCTTCCGCTTTGTGCCTTTCATGGAGTGCCGGCACAGCGTGTTCAGCCTGTCCCACCGGGTGGATGGGGAAGTCTCCCTCAACGGCAGGAGCATTGTTTTTGAGAACGCTGCGGGGTATATGGAGGGGGACCGGGGCAGGTCGTTTCCCCGGCGGTACCTATGGACCCAGTGCGGCTGGGCGGGAAACTGCGTCATGCTGTCGGTGGCGGATATCCCCTTTGCCGGAACCGGCTTTACCGGCTGCATCGGAATGGTCTATGTCCATGGAATGCAGCGCCGGATCGCCACCTATTTGGGGGCGAAGATCGTGGATATTTCCGACGAAACGGCTGTGGTCAGGCAAGGGAAACTCACGCTCACCGTAAAGCTGCTCCAGGGGCGGCCGCACATGCTGCGCGCGCCGGATTCCGGCGGCATGACGCGCATGATCCGGGAGAGCCCTTCCTGCCGGGTGGCGTACCGGTGTGTGGCCGGGGATGAGATCCTGCTGGATTTTGTCAGCGACCGCGCCAGCTTTGAGGGAAATTGGGGAATGCCCTAGGCTCTCAACGCTTGACACTGCGTGAAATGCAATTTAGGATCACCGGCCCGCTATGAGCCTTTCCAGGTACTTGGATTTCATCTGCTGGGACGCCAGGGCCCGTTTCACCGGCGGAAGGCGCAAGATGGCCGTCAGGAGCGCGCCCATGGCCCGATGGCTGGCAAAGGCCGGGGTGTCGAACACCAGGTTCGCCAGCTGTCCCTTCTCAATGGCCGCCACCACGATCCGGTGCGTGGAGTTCACCGGCGTAAGCAGCTTCTTTTCCTTGGCCTTGAGGGCAATGCAGCCCTTGGGGCAGTTGCGGACGCATACCCCGCAGCCCAGGCAAATGTCGTAATCAATCCGGGCGATGGAGCGCCGGCGCTCCCCCGCCTGCGCTTCGGCCATTTGGATGGCGTCCACGGGGCAGACCTTGGCGCATTTGCCGCATCCCACGCAGGCGTCCTCCTGTACCTGGGGAGAAAAGCCCGTGGTGTACACCGGCTGGCGCAGGCCGTAGCGCTTGGCGGCCAGCATCGCCTCACAGCAGCATCCGCAGCAGTTGCACAAAAAGCTGACCCCCTCCCGCACGTTCTCGCCGCACTGCACCAAATTGGCTTCATAGGACCGGGCCAGCGCGTCCAGGGCCTCCCCTTTGCCGATTGTGCGGCAATGCCCGTGGCGGGACAGCGCCTCCGCCACATTGCCAAAGGTCAGGCACACGTCCATTGGCGCGTCGCAGGCCGTGCCCATATGCTCCGCCTTGTGGCGGCAGTAGCACATGCCCATGGCGATATGCTCCGCCGTTTCAATGACGTGGGTCGCCCGCTCGTAATCCAGGATGTGAACGGCTTCGCTTTCGGACACCATGGGCTCCTGCACGAACACGCGGCCCAGCTTCGTGTCCACCCCGTAGAACAGGTCGTGCATGAACTCCCCTTCCACGTTGAGGTACTGGTGGTACAATTCGCTGAGCAGCTTCTGGTCGATGTCCGTGCGCACGCGCATCAGGGCGAACTCCAAAAAGCCCGCCATGGGCGGCGGCATCATATAGCGGGTTTCCTCGCCCTCCTTCACCACATCAATGAGCATGGCGCGGCTTGCCAGCGTATCCAGCGTCTTTTTCGCCTCGGGCACGGTCATATGCAATGCCTTGGCGGCCCGCTTGGCCGTGAACGGGCGGATGGGCAGCGCCGCCAGGCACGCGGCCTCTTGCTCGTTGACCAGCACGCCCAGGATTTGATACAGCGTCTCCGACGGGGGCGCGCCCTGGGGAAAGCGGTTCAGGCGCTCTTCAAACTGTTTGTAGGCCTCCCTGGCGGTATGGTGGGACATGGCGTCGTTCTCCTTTTGCCGGGTGAAATATGGAAGCGTGGCGGGGATGAATTAGAATATCACCAAACGCCATCACAGTATACCATACAAAGGAGCATGCCGGCTGCCGCGCCCCCTTATTTACAGCATGCATTTTTGAGGGGGTGAGACGGGCAAAACGCATGCCCGCATCCCCCCACCCTTTCCTGCGCCCCCATTCCCTTCCGGCTTACAAGGAGCATTCCATGATTCCCTGCCGGCAGCCTTGCGTGAAATTCCCCCCCGCTCCCCTGTTGTGCTCTGTGCAGCGGGCTTGTATAATGAGACATTGAATAAAGTGCAAATGAAGGGGGCCGCACAATGAAAGCATACCCGGGGCTTTCTGCCGGAAAGAGGTTGGCAGCGCTTTTGCCATTGACGGCTTGCCCCCGAAGGCGCCCAGGGGTTGGTTTTTGAGGAAGGCAAGCCCAGCGCAGGCAGCAAATAGGGAAGAAAGGCAAGGAAGGCCTCCTGAAAGGCCCGCTCAACGCTGCTTCTTATCCCCCTTTCCCCACTGATCGGAGGAATCCATGCAGATCAAGGATGTTTTGCCGCTGCTCATCCCCGGCGTAATCCTACAGGTTCTCATTCTGGCTTACTACATCCGGCATTGCTTGCAAAACCGGCGCTTAGACCCCCGGAAGAAGACGTTTTACATCATTGCCATGATCCTATTGAATCTTCCGGCAGCGGCGGTGTATCTATGGCAAACAAGGGAAAAAGCGCGGACGCAGGTGGATGATTTTCAGGACGTAGACGTTGACGCCAACCTCCGGCAAGGCATCTTTGTCATCCTCGTTGTGGCCTTTGAGGTCTTTGCCCTGCGCCTTGGGGCGGAAAATAGGGACAATCCGCATTTCCTCTTGCTCATCAGCCTTATGGCCTATTGCTTTGTGATCATGCTTCTCCATCATATGCTCGTCAAAGACCGCCCTTCCCCGCTCTATTATTTGCTGCCCGCGGTGCAGCTGCTGCTGGCGGTACCGGTGGAATACCTCGACCATTCCTACAATGCCCTGTCGCGGCTGAAGCGCATGGAGTGGAACGCGCGCACCATCGTGTGAAAGGAGTGCCGGGGGAGCTCTCGGCCAGGCACAGCATGAAAAACCCGGAAGCATTGGGACGCGGTAAAATCGGAATCCGGTTTGTTCTTTTATCCCTGGTGATGGGGCTCCTTGCGGCGCTGCTTTCCGGCAGCCTGCAATGGGGGGGAGGCGTACGGGCCGGGGCTCCTTGGGAGGCCTTTCAGGCGCACATGGAGGAGCGCATTCCCGCCCTGATGAAGCTGTTCGGGGTTCCGGGCTGCAGCGTCGCCCTTGTGCATGACAGGGAACTCCTGTGGACCCGGGCCTATGGCTACGCGGACGTGGCGGCGGGAAGGGAATTAAACGCGGATACCCCCATGCGGGTCCAGTCCATTTCAAAATCCGTTACCGCTTGGGGCGTGATGAAGCTGGCGGAAAAGGGCCTGATCGATTTGGACGCCCCTGTATCCCACTATCTTTCCCGCTGGCAATTTCCACGGCCGGACCCTTGGGCGGAAAAAATTACGGCGCGCCGGCTGCTGAGCCATACCGCCGGAATGCCCTTGGGCGATATTTTCTCCCTCTATACCCCCGGAGAGGAAATGCCCACCCTCAAGGAAAAGCTCACCCAGGAAGCGGTTTTGATCCGGGAACCGGGAACGGGGTTTTCCTACTCCAACACCGGCTACAACCTCCTGGAGCTTCTCATCCAGGAGGTTGCGGGGCGTGATTTTTCGGAGTATATGCTTACAGAAGTGCTCCTTCCCCTGGGCATGAGAAACGCGTCCTTTGCAACGGACTCCGCCCTGCCGCCGTATCCGCCCACGGGATATGACCTGGCTGGAAAGCCGGTGCCTGCCTACGTCTATCCCGAAAAAGCCTCGGGAGGCCTGTTTGCCACAGCTGCGGACATCGCCCGGTTTGCGCTTGGAAGCATGCAAGAGAACCCGGTGCTCGGCCCTGAAAGCGTCGCGGCGCTGTATGCGCCCGCAAGCCGCGGCATTGGGATCTATGGCCTGGTGTTTGAAGCCTATGGCTTCGGACACTATCTGGAAACGCTGCCAACGGGTTTCCTCTCCATCTCCCACGGCGGCCAGGGCACGGGCATCATGACGCACTTTCAGGCCGTGCCCCAAACGGGGGACGCCATCGCAGTGCTCACAAACAGCCAAAGAAGCTGGCCGTTGATCTCCTATGTGCTTAGAGATTGGGCGCAGTGGCAGGCATTTCCCTCCGTGGGCATGGAAAGAATCCTTTGGGGGCATTATGCCCTGAGCGGGTTGGTGGGCATGCTACTCTCCGCCAGTTTGTTGATCGTCCTGCGGCTGATCACGGCTTTTGCCCGGCAGCGGCGCTCCGGCGCAAAGCCGCTCCGGCTGGCGGCGGCCCTTGTGCTGCTGGGGGTTTTGGTCTGGTGCGCCTGCCAGAAGTACCTGTTTGTGACCTCGGTATTCCCGGTTTTGTCCCTATGGCTTGGGGGCGCGGTTCTTGCGCTGTCCATAGCGCTGCTGTTATCCGGAGCGCTTCCATACACACAAAAGAAAGAGGGGTAGATCATGCGCAGCCAGAAGATCAGCACCAGGGGTACGCTGTTTACCGCCCCCTGCGGCGGATGGGACAATCACCTCTACCTCATCCAGGGCAAAAAGCATAATTTTGTGATTGACACCGGGTTGGGGGCGGGCAGCGTCGAGCCTGTAAAGGAACGCATCCACAGCGGCGGGAAGGAAACCATCGTGGTCAATACCCACTATCACTGGGACCATGTTTGGGGAAACGGTTCTTTCCAAGGCTGCATCATCATATCCCACCCTTTGTGCAGGGAGATGATTTCATCGGAATGGGAAAGAATGATGGGCAAAAACGGCCAATACCGCCATGGGGAGGCCGTAATGCGGCTTCCGACTTTGGTCTTTCAGCAGGAGCTCTCCTTTCCCGAGGAAAGAATCAAAATCTTCCATACCCCCGGGCATACCCCGGATTCCATCAGCGTTTTGGATGAGGAGGACGGCGTGCTTGTCCTCGCCGATAATATCGGGGATACCCTGGAGGAGCTTGTCCCCAGCCTTGCCTGCGACAGGCAGGTGTACAGGCAGACCCTGGAGCAATACAGGCAGATGAACTTTGAGGTCTGCATTTCAGGGCATAACAGGCCCCTGGGGAAAGAAGTGATACAGAAAATCCTCGACATCCTGTGAGAGGCTGTTGCCCGTTGTTCCGCCCCAGGGGGTCCGGTCATGCCGCTGCGCTACGCAAGGGAAGGGCATGCGTGCTCCTGGCGCGGCGCTGCCGGGGGCGTGGGCTTTCGCACTTTCTTTCCATACGGCTCCACGAAGGCCGTGAAGGGGGACGCGAGAGGAACAGGATGATCCGATGGGTTTCTACAATGGAGCGCGAAAACAGCCTCTCAAATTGGTGCAGAAAAAGAGAGGACGGATGAGGCTTCTTCCTTTACGATAGTGCCAGGAGATGATGGGATGGAATGGCTGGGGAAACTGAACGAGGCAATGCTGTACCTGGAAGAGCACTTGGAGGATGAAGTGGAGCTGGCGCGCATGGCGCAGCTTGCGTGCTGCTCCCCCTTTCACTTCCAGCGCATGTTTTCCTACCTGGCGGAGGTTCCGCTTTCGGAATACATACGCAGGAGGAAGATGACAAGGGCGGCGGTGGATCTGCAAAGCGGCGGCGAACGGATCATTGATATCGCCCTGAAATACGGCTATGATTCCCCCACCGCTTTCAACCGCGCCTTTCAAAGCGTACATGGCATCGCGCCTTCCCAGGCCCGAAAGCCCGGCGCGGTTCTGAAGGCCTATCTGCCCATCCGCTTCAAAATCACCGTCAAAGGAGAGGCAGAGATGAATTACCGCATTGAAAAAAAGGACGCCTTCAGAATCGTCGGGGTAAAGGAGCACTATGAGCTGAACGTGGAGGAGAATTTCGGGCAGATTCCCGCATTCTGGGCAAAAACAGTACACAGCGGCGCATTCGCACAGATCTTGGGCCTGCTGAATCAGGAGCCCGGAGGAATCCTGGGCGTGAGCAGCTGCATGAACGGCAAGGATTTCGACTATTACATCGCCGCGCCCAGCGACATGGCCGTGCCGGAAGGGTTGGAGGAATATATCGTTCCGGCCTGCACCTGGGCCATCTTCCCCTGCACCGGCCCCATGCCCTCAGCCATTCAGGCCTTGCAAAAGCGCATCATCGCCGAATGGCTCCCCACCTCCGGCTACGAATACGCCAATGCGCCGGATATTGAGGTGTACTTTGACGGGGACCAGCAGGCGGCGGATTACCGCTGCGAGGTATGGCTGCCGGTGCTCAAAAAATAACCATGCCATTCAGCAGCCTTCAGTCGCCGGGTACGGTTTTCCCAGCCGGTGCATTGGCCTTCCCGGGCCTTTGCCCCGGTTCTTTTCGCGCCAAAAGAAAGGACCGCCGCTTCAGCGGCAGCCCGTAAAAGACCAATGGCAGGCAAGCCTTTGGGTGCGCCTTGAAGCGCTTTGCCGGCACCAGGCCCCTCCGGGGCCTCCTCAAGCCGCAGACTGAACCGGCGGTCAGGCTTCTTCCCTCAATATACGTTGCCATGCTCCCGGAATTCCCGCCAGACGTTCTCAAAAAAGTCGTCGTCCTGGGGAATGGGGCGCACGGTGCGCCAGGCGAATGTGCTGGCTTCCTTTCCCCACAGGGCCTCCTGGACCAGGTTTCCCCGGCTGCCGTCGTCCAGGGAAAAGCGGAAGATGTCCGGCAGCCCCGGATCGGGCTTTTCCCCCTGGGGATCCGTATACAGGGCGCTGCCACGGCTTTTTCCGCCATGCTCCACATAATCCGCCATGGCGGAGAGGTACACCTCCTGGCAAAGCAACACGTCCCGCAGCCGAAGGGCGCGGTGGAGGCTCCCCCCATGGGATGGGTGAATGCGCACGGTCCGTGAAAACGCCTCCAGCAGCCGCCGGGTCTGCAAAATCCCCTCCCGAATCCCTTCGGCGTTGCGGATGGCCCCGCCGATGTTGCTCATCCGGGCGGTGGCCTCGTCCCACAGGGGCTTCACATTGTCCTGGGTTTCATCCCAAAGCTCCCGCACCCATTGCAGCAGCTCCTCCACCTGGGAGATCACCGCCGGCGCAAAGGCGTCCTCCTGCGCCGCCTGATCCCTCCGCTGGGCAGCGATGTACTGCGCCGCCCGGGCGCCGCCCACCTGCCCCGCGTTCAGCGCGCTGCCCCCGGGGCGGTATACCCCGTGGCTGGCGGCCGCCTCGCCCACCGCGAAAAAGCCCTCCATATTGGTTTGCCACCAGCAGTCAATGTCCAGGCCGCCGTTGTTATGCTGGGTGCACAGCGCGATCTCCAGCGGTTCTTTGCGCAAATCCACGCCCTTGTCCTTATAAAACGCCACCGCCGGCGCGTTCATATGCGCCAGGCGCTCCACAGGGGTGCCGAAGCAGGCCCCGGCCCTCTCCAGGTAAGCCCTCGCCTCCTGGGAGAGGCTTTGAAAATCCACTTCCTCCCCCCGTGGGTTTTGCCGGAAATCCAAATACACCTTGCGGCCCTTGCCGCTTTCCCTGTACACCAAAAGGTCGATGATGGAGGAGCCCTCCGCTACCTTGCGCACGTCAAAGGGCCACTGGTATCCCTTCAAAAACACCTTGCTGAGCAGATCGCCCTTGCTGTGAAAAAAGTCGAAGAGGAATTCCCGCTCGTCCCCTCCCTGCCGGTCCGTGGAAATGAAGCGGGGCAGCACCTGCATATAGGTGCCCGATACATTCCAGCGCGGGCGCACAGACGCAAGGCCGTACTGCCATTCCGTCAGGTTTTTTCCCTTCACCCCCGCCTCAAAGGCCAGCCCCGTCGCGCCAAAGTGCCCGAAGGGATAGACGCTGTCCGCATACATGCCCGCCGGGCCGCCCGTTGCGTACACCACGTTTTGGCAGCAAAAAAGCACGAACGCCTCCCGGTACTCCTCCTCTTTCTCCAAGTCCAGGCAAAGCAGGCCCTGTACCCGCTTCCCGTCGCTGAGGACCCTCACCACCTGCATTTTATCAAAAACCCGGATATTTTTCGCTTCCACTGAGGCTTGCAAGCACTCCGTCATCCGCTTGGAGGTGTAGGGGCCCACGCTGGTGGCGCGGCGGCGGGGATCGTGGTCGGTTTTATAGCCGATGAACTCTCCGAAGCGGTTGCGGGGAAAGGGCACGCCCAGCTCCACCAGCCGCAAAAAGCCCTGGGCCGAAAGCGCGGCCTCGCACAGCGCGTGGTCTCCGTCCATGCATTGGCCCGCAAAAAGGGTTTGGGCCATCTCCCTCACGCTGTCCCCGTCGCCCCCGGAAAGGGTCAGCTTGTAATAGGTCTGCTTGTCGCTGCCCGTGTTGCGGGATGTGCCCGCCAGCACATGCTCCGTCACCATGGCGATATCCCTTTGCCCATACTGAAAAAGACGGTCCGCCGCATTGTAGCCCGCGGCCCCGGTGCCCACCACAACCGTGTTCAGGGAATAAACGGGCAGCGTGAACGCGCCCAGGGTGATCGTTGTCTCTCGCATCGCCTTTTTCTCCTTTGCCGCCGGGGCCCGCTCCTTGGCCGCTCCCCCATCTCCCCTTACAGCCTTTTGATATGGAAGCCCCCATCCACGTCGATATGATTGCCCGTGGTGTAGAGGAACTGGTCGCTGACCAGCGCGGACACCGCCCCCGCCACATCCTCCGGCGTGCCCCAGCGGGCAATGGGAAACGCTCCCGCTTGAATCAGCGCGTCATACTTCTCTTTGACGGCACTGGTCATATCCGTGGCGATTACGCCGGGCCGCACCTCGTTCACCAAAATGCCCTCCGGGGCCAGCCGGTCCGCAAACAAGGTGGTGAGCATGGAAACCCCCGCCTTGGATACGCAGTACTCGCCCCGGCTGATGGAGGAAACCTCCGCCGAGCAGGAGCTGACGTTTACGATGGCGCCGCGCTTCTTGCCCACCACTTCCTGCTTGAGCATCTGCCTGGCTACCGCCTGGGTCAGGAACATGTTGCCCTTGGTGTTAATTCCCATGACAAAGTCCCAGCTCTCCTCGGTCATGTCCAACAGGTCGTTTCTCACCTTGGGGCCGACCCCGGCGTTGTTCACCAGCACATGGATGGCGCCAAAGGCCTTCACCGTCTCCGATACCAGCCGCTCCCGGTCGGCCGCGTCCCCCACATTGCCCTTGACGTACAAAACCTCCGTCCCAAGCTCCCGCAGCTGCTCCAGGCTCTTTTGATGGATTTCCGGGTCTTGGGTCGCCAAAATCGCAAGATTGAATCCATCCTTCGCCAGTTGCTTGGCAATGGCCAAGCCGATGCCACGGCTGCCGCCGGTGACAATTGCAGTCTTTTTCACCCGAAAGGTCCTCCCTCGTTATGGTTTCAACAGGACTTTGATGGTATGCTGGGTCCGGTCCAGGGCGGTTTCCAGGGCCGTTTGCAAATCCGCCAAAGCAAACCGGTGGGTCACCAGCCGCTCCAGCCCGATCTCGCCGGCCACGTCCAGGGCGGTGGGAAAATCCCAGCAATAGCCCTGGGACCCTTGGATCCGGATTTCATTGTTCACAAGGCGCATTACGGGGATGGTGATCTGGGTTTGCTCAAAGATTCCCACCACCGTAGCCAGGCCCTTTTTGCGCAGCAGCGTCATGGCCTGCACAAAGGTTTCCTCCCGGCCCACGCATTCCAGGACCTTGTCGGCCCCCTGGCCGCCTGTGGCTTCCCGTACGGCGGCCTCCAGGTCCTCTCCAGCGCCGGGGTTCACCACCCGGGTCGCCCCCAGGGTTTTAGCCATATCCAGGCGGAAGGGGGCGTAGTCGGACACGATGACCTCCGCCGCGCCCATGCGGCGGCACAAGGCCGCCACCAGCAGGCCGATGGCCCCGGCCCCCAGCACCAGCACCTTTTCCCCCAGGCGGATATCCGCCCGTCGCACCGCGTGCACCGCCACCGCCAGCGGCTCCACCAAGGCCCCCGCCTCATAGCTCATGCCCTCCGGCAGCTTATATACGCAGGAGGCCTTCACCGTCACATAATCCGCCATGGCCCCGTCGCCCTTGCGGTACACGAAGGTCAGCTGGTCGCAGGAGCCGTATTCCCCGTGGCGGCAGGCATCGCATACCCCGCAGGCCACACAGGGTTCCACCGTCACCCGGTCCCCCGGCCGCAAATCCCGGACATCCTTGCCAACGGCCTCAATATCCCCGGCAAACTCATGCCCGATGGTGGCGGGCAAAGGCACGCTGGGGTGCTTCGCCTTAAAGATATGCAGATCGCTGCCGCACAGGGCGCTGGCCTTGACCCGGATCACCACCGCGTCATCCCCAGGGGGCGGCACCTGGCGGGTGATAAAGTCCACCGTACCTTCGGATATTACCCGTCCCACACGGCTTTGCCTCGCACCGCTCATCGCTTTTCCCTCGCTTCCGCTTCCTCACGGTATTGTTTGAACAGGGGCGCGTACACCTTGGCGTCCCGGATCACGCAGCCTGTGCGCCCATGGTCCCGCATGATCTGGGTGCACCTGGAGCAGGAGGTGCAGCACTTGCCCGGCTCCATCGCTCCCTTTTCCATAATGTCCCTGGGAGCCTGGGGGTAGGCGAAGCTGGAACGGCCCAGCCCCATGAAGCCGCAGTGGCCCGCCTGGAGGTTGGCCGCGCCCGCGTTGGGGGCGAATTGCCGCAGCCAGGAGTATCCGTTGCCCACCACGGGCACATCCCCCGCCTCCTTTTGGATCATGCGGGTAAAGGCGAAGAGCCGGGCCACGCTTTCCAGGGGATGCTCATCCGGCACGGGAATACCGGAGGAGGACTGGTCAAAGGGCCGGGTCACCTGGGGGTAGATATAATACGGGTTCCCCGCGGAGTTGCTGAGCAGCCCCACGCCCTTCTCCCGCAGCATGCGCACCAGAGCCATGGGCTCTGTGGGATCGAACTTCCAAAAGTCCTCCTGATCCTCCCCAAAGCCATAGGGATAGGGGTGGGCGTCAAACACGTTGAAGCGGCAGGCGATGATGAAATCCTCCCCCGCCTCCCTCCGCACGGCGTCGATCACCTCCCGCAGGAAGCGGGTGCGGTTTTCAAAGCTGCCGCCGTATCTCCCCTCCCGGGTATGGCTGGCCAGCAGCTCGCTGAGCAAATAGCGGTGGCAGCTTTTCAGGTCCACCCCGTCAAAGCCCACTTCCCTGGCGAGCTTGGCGGATTGCACATAGCTGCCGATCAAATCGTCCAGGTAGGCGTCCGTCACCACGGGAGCGTCCGGGGCCAGGCCCACCCGGGGATCCAGAATGGGGTCATGCTGGGGCACGATGGGCGCGGCCTTGTGCCCGTGGGGCCGGGAATAGCGCCCGGAATGGGTCAGCTGCAAGACGTTCACAGGGCGGTGATCTTTTCCGTTCAGCCGGGCGGCCTCGTCATTGGCCTTCTTCAGCAATGCCGCAAACTGCCCCACATTGTCCCGGGTCATCATCATTTGAAGCTCGTTGGCCCGGCCTTCCTCCACAACGGCGCAGGCCTCCCACCACAGCAGCCCGGCCCCGCCCCCCGCAAAGCGCAGATACCGCCGCTCCACCAATTCGCTGGGAGAGCCGTCCGCCTGGGAGTCACAGCCCTCCATGGGCAGCACGGCCATGGCGTTGGGGGCCGTCAAATGCCCCACCTTCACCGGCTGTTTCAGGGGGGAAATGTCCTGGGTCAGCGCAATGTCCACGCCCAGCGCGGCGATCTTGGCGCGCAATTCATCCAAAGAGGAAAAGGTAAATTTCTCATGGGCTGCCATGCAGAATCCTCCAAACACTATTTTGTGGACTTTCGTATGATCAGGTCTGTTTTCAAAATATCCACCTGGGGAGGGGCCAGCTTGCCGGTCTTCTCCTTGTGGTGAATCTGGCGGATCAGCTTGCTTGCGGCCAGGGCCCCGATCTCATACAGGGGCTGGGCCACGGTGGAAAGGGGCGGCTCCACCTGGGAGCTGGCCTCCACGTTATCGATGCCCATCACCGAGACGTCCCCGGGAATGGACAGCCCCGCGTCGTGCAGCGCCCGCATCACCACAAAGGCCTTGGGGTCGCTGCTGGCCAGCACCGCGTCCGGCTGGATTCCCCTTTTCAACAGGTTCTGAATCAGGAAATAGAAGCTGCCCGTGCCTGTGGTTTCGTGGATCACCAGCTGCTCGTCATAGGGCAGGCCGCTGCTTTCCAAAGCCCGCCTATACCCCTTGTAGCGGTCCATATACAGGGGAATCTCTTCCCGGCCCATGGCAAAGGCGATCTTTTTGTGCCCGCCCCGGATCAGGTATTGCATGGCGTCAAAGGTGGCGGCTTCGTTATCGATCCCCACCGCGTCGATGGTATCGTCGTAGATGCGGCTGGTGAGCACCACCGGGAAGCCCTCCCGCCAGAGCTTGCGGATATGGTCCGAGCCGGGGAGCATGGACGCCACGATAAACCCGTCGATGAAACGGGTGCGGAGCTTTGCGATATAGCGCTTCTCCTCCTCCACGTCCTCGTCGGTGTTGCACAGGATGACGGTATACCCGGCCTTGCGGGCCGTGTCCTCCACCCCCCGGGTGATGGTGGGAAAAATCATATTCTGAATGCTGGGCACCATCAGGGCAATGGTATTGCTGCGGCCCGATTTCAGGCTTTTCGCCAGCTCATTGGGCTTGTAATCCAGCAGGCGGACGGCCTCCATCACGCGTATCCGGGTATTCTCATTCACCACCGGCTTATCGGTAAGGACTCGGGATACGGTGCTTGGGGAAACACCCGCATACTCGGCTACGTCCTTCAAACTGACCATATACCCGCTCCCCTTCCCTGTACGCCCGCGCCGCGGCGCGGATACGCGCTTAGTCCCAATATACCGTGGCCCCCCGGTGGGCGCTGGTGGTGTTTTTGCGGTATAGCTCCAGCCAGCCTGTGGCGGGCTTTTTCACCGGCTTCCAGCTCGTCCTGCGGCGGGCGAACTCCTCTTCGTCCACCTCCACGCTCAAGCTGCGGGCGGCGATGTCGATGTGGATCCGATCCCCGTTGTGGATCAGGGCGATGTTGCCGCCCTCGTAGGCCTCGGGGCTGACATGGCCGATGGCCAGGCCCCCGGTAGCCCCGGAGAAGCGCCCGTCACTGACCAGCGCGATCTTCGTGCCCATCCCCTTGCCCAGCACCGCCGCCATAAAGGTTTCCATGTGGGGCATGCCCGGGGAACCCTTGGGCCCCTCGTAGCGGATCACCACCACATCCCCGGGCTGAATCTCGTCCTTGAGCATGGCGTGCCAGGCGTCGTCCTGGGAGTCATACACCCTGGCCGGGCCGGAAAAGACCCAGGCGTCCTTTTCCACCGCGCTGAACTTCACAATGGCGCTGTCCGCCCCGATGTTTCCGTGAAGCACCGCCAGGCCGCCCTGCTGGTGAATGGGGTTCTCCACCGGGCGGATGACCTGCGGATCCAGGTTCCGCGCCGCCTGGGCCATATCCCCGATGCTGCCGAACATGCCCTGGGCCTCCGCGGCAATCTTGCCGGCCTTCGCCAGCTCCTTCACCACGGCCCCCAAGCCCCCCGCCTTGCTGAAATCCACCATGGTATCCTTGGGGTGGTTGGGGTAAATGGCGCTGATCACCGGCACCTCCCGGCTGATGGCGTCAAAGGTTTCGGGGGTGATCACAAAGCCGCCCTGCCGGGCAATGGCCGGGATGTGCAACAGGCTGTTGGTGGAGCCGCCCGTAGCCATCATATAGCGCACCACGTTTTCAAAGCTGGCCTGGGTCAAAAAGTCCAAGGGTCGCTTTTGCTCCTTCACCGCCTGGACAATCCCGCGCCCCGCCTCCCTGGCGAGCTCATGCCAAGCCGGGGTCTGGCTGCGCACGCTGGCATTCCCATGGGGCGAAAAGCCAAGCACCTCGGCGGTGGCGCACATGGTGTTGGCCGTGCCCATGAAGGGGCAGGCCCCGGGCGTGGGGCAGGCGTTGCGCACCACGGCCTTGTACTCCTCCCGGCTCATGTCCCCGCCGATATAGGCGGCATAGGCCTGCTTGGTATGGGTCAGGGTCAGCATATGGCCGTCCAGCTCCCCCGGAGCCATGTAGCCCCCGGTGAACATCACCGTGGGGATGTTCACCCGCAGGGCGCCCATCAGCATGCCGGGCACCACCTTGTCGCAGGTGGCCATGATCACCATGCCCTCCAGCATGTTCAGCTCCGCCACCGTCTCCACCTCGCTGGACACCAGGTCCCGGGCAGGCAAGGTATAGCGGTCGCCGGGGGTGTTGCTGCAGATGCCGTCGCAAATCCCGCTGATGGGAAGCTCCAGCGCCAGGGCTCCGGCCTCGTAAATCTCTTTTTTCATTTCATCGATCACATCCCGCAGGGGATAATGACCGGGATTCATCTCGTTCCAGGAGTTGATCAGGCCGATCACCGGGCGGGCCGCATCCTCTTCGCTGATGCCCATGGCATACAAAAGCGCGTTGCGGTGGTCCAGGGATTCCTCGTTCCAGTCCCGAATCATATGGCTGCCTTCCTTTCTACGCGCCCAGGTACGCCTGCTTCACCACATCGGAGGCAAGCAGGTCCTTGCCGGTTCCGCACACCGTAATCATGCCGTTTTCCAGCACGCAGGCCTTGTCGGAAATGGACAGCGCCTTGCGGGCATTTTGCTCCACCAGGAAAATGGTGATGCCGGAATCCCGGATCTGCTGGATCATTTCAAAAATCTGATTGACGATAATGGGGGCCAGTCCAAGGCTGGGCTCGTCCAAAAGCATGATCCTGGGCCTGGACATCAAGCCCCGGGCGATGGCCAGCATCTGCTGCTCCCCGCCGGACAGGGTGCCCGCGAACTGGTGCTTGCGCTCCCGCAAAATGGGAAAGCGCTTGTACTGGGCCTCCAGGTCCTCCTCCAAATCCCTGTACAGGTAGCCCCCCACCAGCAAATTGTCCTGAATGGTGAGGCCCGAGAAGGTCTTGCGCCCCTCCGGCACATGCACGATGCCCTTTTCCACGATCTGATGGGGCTTGGGGGGAAGCTTCACGCCCATGAACTCCACATGGCCGGACTGGGGCTTCACCAGGCCGGAGATCGTGCGCAGCAGCGAGGTTTTGCCCGCGCCGTTGGAGCCGATGATGCTGTAGATCTCCCCCTCGTCCGCCTCGATGGACACGTTTTTCAGCGCCACCACATGGCCGTAGCTCACCCATAGGTCCTTGACTTCCAGCATGGGCATTTAGCGCTCCTCCTTTCCCAAGTAGGCTTCAATCACCTCAGCATTGCTCCGGACCTGGGCGGGAGTCCCCACGGCGATGGTCTTGCCAAAGTTCTGCACATGGATGAATTGGGAGATGTTCATCACCAGCTCCAGCCGGTGCTCGATCAGCAAAATCGCAAAGCCGATCTCCCTGGAAAGCTGCTGGATCAGCTCGGTCAGCTCCCCTACCTCCACCGGGTTCAGGCCCGCCGCGGGCTCGTCCAGCAGCAGCACCTTGGGCCCGCAGGTCAGCGCCCGGGCGATTTCCAGCCTGCGCTGATGCCCATAGGACATGTTCTCCGGCCGCTCCTGGGCATAGCCTTCTAATCCTACCATTTTTAAGAAGTGCATGCAAATCTCCCGGCCGCGTTTTTCCTCGGAAAACCGCCTGGGAATGGGCAGCAGCGAGCCGGGCACCCCATACTTGCTCTGGGGGTCAAAGGCGCACATCACATTGTCCAGCACGGAGAGCCCTTTGAACAGGCGGATGTTCTGAAAGGTGCGCCCCATGCCCTCCCGGGTGATTTTGTGCTGCTCCATCCGGGTGATGACCTTTCCGTCCAGCGTCACCTTTCCCTCGTCCGCCGGATAGATGCCGGACACCACGTTGAAGATCGTGGTCTTGCCCGCGCCGTTGGGGCCGATGATGCCGTGGATTTCCCCGTTGTTGGCTTCAATGGAAAAATCCTGGATGGCCTTGACGCCGCCAAAGCTCTTGTAAATGTGCTCCACCTTCAAAACGGCCATTTACCGTACCTCCTTCGGCTGTTTGGGCTGGCTGCCCCGCCTAACGATCCGCTTCAGGTTGGCGGGGGTCAGCTCCCATTCGCCCAGCAGCCCGGCGGGCTTGAAGTTGATCACCAGCAGCACCAGCACCGCATAGATAATGGCCCGGTAGCTTTGCAGGAAGCGCAGCACCTCCGGCAACCCGGACAGCACCACGGTGGACAGGATGGACCCCGTCAGGCTGTTGACGCCGCCAAAGAACACCATGATGACCCATTCCGCGCTCTTTTTCCAGCCAAAGAGCGTGGGGTCCACATAGGCGGTATAAAAGGCGTACAGGCAGCCGCCGTAGGCCGTGACCGCCACGGAGATCAAAAAGGCGATCATCTTCACCTTGGGCACGTTGATGCCCATGGCCTTGGCCGCCAGCTCGTCGCTGCGCACGGCGATGCATTGCCGTCCATACTTGGAGTTTTTGAAAAGGGTAATCAGGATGATGATGACGATGGCCGACACCAGCGCGATAGCCAGCGTGGTTTCCTTGGGGATGCCCGTCAGGCCTGACGCGCCGCCGGGGAGGTTGGTGGCCCGGTTCAGCAGCGCGGTGATGGCCTCGCCAAAGCCCAGCGTCACCAAGGAGATATAGTCCCGGCGCAGGCGCACCGTGGGAAGGCCCACCAAAAAGCCCACCGCCACCGCCAAAATCACGCCCGCGGGCCAGGCCAGGTAGATGGGCGCGCCCAATTTCGTCACCAGGATACCGGAGCCGTACGCGCCGATCGCCATGAAGGCGGCCTGCCCCAGGCTGAACATGCCGGTCATGCCGGTTAAAACGAACACGCCCGCCACGCTGACCACCGTGATCAGAATCTGCGTGAGAATATGTGTATATAACGCCATCTGCCAGCCCCCCTATGCCTTTTCCTGGATGTTGGAACCGGCGATGCCCCGGGGGCGCACCAGCAGGAATACCAACATGATCAGGAAGGTAAACACCGGCATATAGCCCGAGCCCACCATGGAAATCAAACTGGTTTCCACAATGCCCAGCAGCATGGCGCCGATGACCGCCCCGGGCAAGCTGCCCAGGCCGCCGATGACCGAGGCGATGAACCCCTTCACCACCAGCGACCCCAAAGAGGGGTACAGCGTATAGTTGATGCCCAAAAACACCCCCGCCAGACCGGCCAGCGCGCCGGAAACCACAAAGGCGAACTGGATCGTGCGGGTTACATTGATGCCCATGAGGCTGGCGGTGTCCCTGTCAAAGCTGACGCTACGCAACGCCCGGCCCAGCTTGGTCTTTTGGATCACAAAGGCCAAAATCACCAGCGCCACCGTGCTGATCAAAAGGATGATCAGATCGGATTGGGAGATCACCAGCCCGGCCCATTTCAGGGGCTTTCCAAAAAAGCGCGGGTAGTTGTAGAAATTCGCCCCCACCTTCAGCACCACAAGCCCTTCATAGAGCGTGCCCAGGGTGATGGAGGACACAAAGAAATAGATGGGGGA
This sequence comes from Candidatus Limiplasma sp., assembly GCA_034927815.1. Taxonomy (GTDB): domain Bacteria; phylum Bacillota; class Clostridia; order Christensenellales; family Aristaeellaceae; genus Limiplasma. Next base: position 40,658 of record JAYFPK010000042.1, on the reverse strand, counting down.
TGTATTGCGGATTAAAATGCGGCGGAAGGCCACAAACTCCCCAAGCAGGGCGATCAGGCTTCCCGTTACCACAGCCACAAGAATCGTCGGCACGAGGCCCCATCCATTCGCCGCCGCGATAAAATACCCGGTGAATGCGCTGAGGGTCATCAGTGCTCCGTGGGAAAAATTGGAAAACTTCAGCACGTTGAAAATCACCGAAAAGCCCGTGGCGATCAACGCATACACGGAGCCCAGCGCTATCCCGTTGATGATATATTGCAACACCTGCATGGACGTTCCTCCTGTGCATCCGGATTCATCACAAATCCAACTTCCAGAATTTTGAAGAAAAGCCCTCCCCCGCCACGAATGATGAGGGAGGGCGTCGGGTTTCAGTACCCTGGGGGCGGCCCGCCGGCATCGGCGCCGGGGGCCCGTCCGCCAGGGCTTTCAGCCATAGGCCTTACTGGTCGGCAGAATACCGCTCCAGCATCACAGGGGTGGTGTCCTCATACTTGAACATGATCATTTCCAGACCCTTGGGCATATGGGTGGCGGGGTCGATGGTGATGTTGCCCGTGAGGCCCGCGTAATCCGTGACGTTTTCCACAGCGGCGCGCACGTCGGCGGGATTGGTGCCCACTTCTTCGAAGATGCCCTTGAGGATGTTGGCTACGTCATAGCCCAGGAAGAACTTGTTGGTGGCGTCGATGCCGGTCTTTTCCTTCACGGCGTCGATCATGGCCACAATGCTGGCCTCGGTGCCGTCGATGTTGTTGATGAAGTAGATGCCGTCGCAGGACTCGCCGAAGAGGGTGTTGAAGGGGGGGCACGCATCCAGGCCGCAGATCAGGGGCTTTTCAAAGCCGAGGGCGCGGATCTGCTGGGCGATCAGGATGAGCTCCTGGGTGTAGTTGGGCACGAAGATGGCGTCCACATCCGCGTCCACAATGGGCTGCAGCAGGGTTTTGAAGTCCTTGTCGTTGGCGGTGTAGGTCACGGTCTTGGCCACTTCGCCGCCGGCGGCGGTGACGGTCTCAATGAAGGGAGCTTGCAGAGACACGGAATAGGCGTTGCCTTCGTTGTAGATGACGCCGAACTTGCTAAAGCCGTTCTTCATGGCGTACTTGGCCATGATGGCAGCCTGCTGGTTGGCGTTGGGCTGGAAGGCAAACATATTCTTGTAGGGGGTGCCGTCGGCCTTGATCTGGCACTTGGTGTCAATGGCAAAGCCCAGGATCGGCACATCGTTGTTCTCGGACTCCGGCGCGATAGCCAGCGCGATGTTGGCTACGGGAGGTCCTACGATGGCGCTGACGCCGTCGCTGGTAACAGCGCGGGTGTAGGCGTTGATGGCCTCGGTCACGTCGCCCTTGGTGTCGTACACGATCAGGTTGATCATCTTGCCGTCAACGCCGCCAGCGGCATTGATCTCATCCACGGCCCACTGCGCGCCCGCAGTTACCATGTTGCCAAGGCTGGACGTGGGACCGGTGATGTCCTGCAGGCAGCCGAGGTTGATGACCTCTTCCCCGGCAAATGCCGAGGTAACGCTCAGAAGCATCGCCAGCATGAGGACCAGTGATAGAACCTTTTTCATTGATCAATTCCCTCCACTTTGTTTTTATTATCTGATGCGGGGCACACCCCGCAAAACAGCCGTCATTGCAATCGTTTGCAAAAACAGAAAAATAAACAATCCATTTCCTCCGCCCGGTCGCGGGACAAATCCCTGCCCGCCTCTTCTCAAACTCTTGTTGCGTATACTATAACACATTGTTAGAAACCAGTCAAGACGGCGGACAAAAATCCGGGGGAAAGGCTGAAAACGATGCAAAGGTTTGTATTCCTGTCACCCAAAGGGGGATTTTCGCCTTCATTTCCCTTCCGGCTTCAGGCCCATCCACTCCGCCAATTGGGCAAAATCTTCCATCACATCTTCAAAGCAGAACACCTGATGGCATCCCAAGGCGGTGTTGATGTAGCGGTCAAAATCATCAAAGCGCACGTAGAACTGGGTCCGGCAGCACTCCTCCCGGGGGCCTGTCCTACCCGTAGCCAGCTGGGCCGTATAGGTGCCCCACACGCCGGAGATACGGCACGCGGTCAGGCGGATTCCGTCCGGCAGCTCCACCTGGAGGGAGGCCCCAATGCCGCTTTCATGGTGGTTGCGCAGCACAAAGGAGCAGTCCTGCTGCCCTTGTACCGCCAATGGCGCGGTGCAGTGGGAAAAGTTGACCACCCCTTGGGGATGGAGGCCGGGATTCGCCATCCAGGGCTTGGTGTCGGAGAGGCGCTTGAGCATCAGCATGGTGACCGCGCTGTCCAGATCCCCTTCGCAGGCCGCCGCCTTGTCCGTGCAATCGTTGATGTAGCTTACGCCCAGGCAGGATGTTGTGCCCAGGGACAGCAGGTTGAAGCAGGCGATAGCCATGCCGTCGGCCTGATGATTTTCCAGCGCCTTGAGCAGCGCGGCGGTCATACGGGCGGCGTTCTTCAAATCCTCCTGGGTGGGTTCCTCGCAGCGCTGCGCGCCGGCGCTATACTTTTCATAGTAGGGGCGGCTCTCCTCGTCGGTGGTCTGCTCATACAGCGCCGCCACTTCCTGCTGGGGAATCTGCACGATCTCAATGCCGAGCTTTTCATAGTCCTTCAGCTCCCGGCTGACGCTGATCACCCAGGGCTCCGGCTCGCCGATCAGCAAAAGCCTGCAGCCCTTCAGGCTTTGGTAAGCCCGCAGCATGCGCAAATCATGGGCAAGCCCGTCCCGGTTCAGCGCCAAAAGGGCCTTGGGATGGCGCTTTCTCAGCACGGCCCAGCTGTCCATCAGCGTCGGCGCGGCGTTGTACTTGAGCATCAGCCCGCAGGCTCTTTCGCTTGCGTTGCCCTCCATGTACGCCGGGTACAAAACCGCCGCGTCAAACTGCTCCGCGGCCCGCAAAATGTCCTTTTGCACGGCTCCGCTCATGGGGACCACCACTAGAGCGCTCCCCGGTTTCGGGGAAAAGCCCTCCGCCCCCTCTCCGTCCACGATGAGGCGGCAGTCTTTCGCAAACGATTGCATTCCCACGCGAAGCTCCTCAAACACATCCTTCAACTCCTGGGGATCCTTCCAATACCTGGAAGCGGCAAAAAAACCTACCTTGATCTCCATCCAAGACCCTCCTTTATTTTTGCAACAGATGCAACGCAAAACCGCCGATCTCGCCGTTGAGATAATACAACACCGCACGCCCTGAGGCGTCGTTTTTCCGGCTGGCGGGATCAAAGGAAAAACCGCATTGCCGGACAAAATACATGCCCCGCTCCAAATTCTCCGTCCCAATGCCGATATGGCCGTGCTTTCCCCTGCCCGGCTCCTTCATGACCTCCACCGCCGTTCCCGCGAAGTCGGAGGCGCTGCCCGGCAGGTACGGGGCTCCCATCAGCATCGCAAGGGCCTGGGCAATCTCCGCCGCGTCCCTTTCCCCCGCGCTGTTGATGCCGATGTGGGCCAGGGAAAAGCCAAGAAGCCCCGCCCACTGCTGCCGCAATACGGCGGCCTGCTCTTGGGCCCCATCCTCCCGGACCCGCATGGGGACCCGCAGCGCCAGCACCCGGGAAGAGGCGAGCAGCCGCTTGTTTTCAGCCTCCCCTTCGCCGCCCGGCGCCAGCAAAAGCGCATGGGGCCATTCCTCCAGCGCCGCTTCCACATCCCCGGCTTCCCAGCATAACAGGTTGGGCCCTTCCGCCTTGACCGCCCGGAGCTCACGGGCATCCTCCACAAGCCAAAACACAGCTTCCTCCCGAAGCCCCTTGGCCGCTTCGGCAGCCGGAAGCGTCGCCCACCTCGCCCCTGCGGCCAGAGCCAAACGCGCCTCCTCCCCCGTTTGCACGCGGACGCCCAAGGCCAGCGGCTGGCCGGCCAGAAGGCGCTTCCACGCCGCCGCTTCCAGGGCGCTTGCGGCAAGGTTTACCTCCGCGCAGGGAAATCCCGCTTTTTGCAGCGCCTGGACGCCCGCAAGCAGCGCGGGAAGCGTTTCGGCCTCTAGGCAGGGCAGAAGGCCGCACAGCCGCATCTGCCGAAGCGTTTCCTCCATTCCATCCCCTCTTTCCGCTTTCAAATTTCCTGCATTGTTACCCATCCACTTTTGATGGAATGATATATGAAATCGTTTGCAATGTCAAGAAAAAAAGAATGGAAGCGCCCGTGAAGCGCTTTAGTGCAGCTCTCCGCCGGCTTCCTGGGCCCAGTGATCCACCACCATTTGGGGCGCGTATACAAACATCATATGCATGTCCGTATCCCCCGTGTTTTGCAAGCTATGGGGCTTCCCGCTTTCCATGTACACCATTTCCCCAGGGCCGATGGGCTGCGTTTCCCCGTCCACGGTGATGACGCCATTTCCCCGCAGCACCGTATAGGACTCCACCGTCACATGCTCGTGCTCCGGAACGGAGCCGCCGGGATAGATCACCACATATCCCTGGCAGAAATGCTCCCCATGGATGGCCCCATTTTCCCCCAGCATCACCCGGGTACAGCGGCCCGCGGGGAACTCCATCCCCTTGATGTCGAAAATGTTTATCTTGTTCATCCTTGCCTTCCTCCCTTTGCCGCGGGCACGCCTTGCCGGCCTTTGGCGGTTTTCCAGAATTATACCACACTGCACCCCCGGCTTCAAATCCCGCCATGAACCAGGGAAGGCTTTGCGGGCCGCTTCCTTATGAAAGGAAAACGCCTCCCTGAAATCCTCCCCGAATAAAGAAACCGCTTTTTTCCATACTAAAATAAGCCAGGGAAACAAGGCTTTGTGGGAAAGAGGTTCTGGGGATGGGCAACGTCATGTTCCGGTTTTTGAAAAAGCAGCGGGCCCGCAGGGCGCAGGCCGTAGAAAAGAAGGTAAGCCAGTGGAACGCCCCCCTGGAGGAACGGAAGATCCGCGCTTCCCTGGAGGATAACATCGCCGTCTGCAAACAGCTTTTTTCGGATATGGACATCATCCGTTACAGAAGGTTTCAAACCGAGGGGGAAACTCCCCTGGAATGCTTTCTGGTCTTTTGCGACGGCATGGTTCATTCCCAAATCCTCAACAGCCATATTGTGAAGCCGCTGATGTCGCTGAAGGTGGACGTGGGAAGCGTTCCCATGGAGTCGCTGATCACAGGCGCGGTGCCTGTGAGCGAAGCCAGCCTCATCGACAGCTTCCGCTGCGTGGTGGAAAGTGTCTCCTCCGGGGACACGGTGCTCTTTATCCATGGCTGCCAGCAGGCCGCCGTGCTCAATACCAAGCAGTTCAACGTGCGGGCCATTGACGAACCGGACAATGAAAAGGTCCTTGTGGGCCCCAGGGAGGGCTTTACGGAATCCCTGATGCAAAACCTCTCCCAGCTTGTACGCCGGGTCCATACCAACGCGTTCAAAACCAAAATGATGACCCTGGGCAGGCTGACCAAAACCCCTGTCTGCGTCTGCTACCTGGAGGGCCTGGTGGACAAGTCCATCTTGGACGAGCTGCTGCGCAGGCTGGGACAAATTGACATCGACGGCGTTCTGGACGCGAATTACATTACCGAGCTGGTTCGGGAGCACCGCATGAGCCCCTTCCGCTCCATGGGCTATACCGAGCGGCCCGATGCGGTTGTGGGCAAGCTTTTGGAGGGCCGCATCGCCATTTTTGTGGACGGCTCCCCCATGGCCCTGACGGTCCCCTACCTGTTCATTGAAAATTTTCAGAGCAGCGAGGACTATTACCTCAGCTTTTATTACACCTCCTTTGCCCGGCTGCTGCGCATCGGGGCGTTTTTGCTCACGGTGACGATTCCGGGCTTATACATCGCGGTTGTGGCCTTTCATCAGGAGATGCTGCCCTTGCGGCTGCTCATCCGCATTGCCTTGGAGCGCCAAAGCGTCCCCCTTCCCGCAGCCATGGAGGCGGTGGTCATGCTGATCGTCTTTGATATTCTCCGGGAAACGGGCATCCGCATGCCCTCCAACATCGGCCAGGCCCTGAGCATCGTGGGAGCCTTGGTCATCGGGCAGGCGGCGGTGGAGGCAAGCCTGGTGGCGGCGCCCATGATCATCGTGGTGGCCGCCACGGGCATTACCAGCCTTTTGGTTCCAAAGCTCAACGCCCCCATCACCCTGTGGCGCTTTGTGATCTTGGCCTTGTCCACCTCCTTCGGCTTCTTTGGCTTTACCATCGGCCTTGCGCTGATGATGATCCATACCGGAAACATGACCTCCATGGGCGTGGAGCAATTTTCTCTGCAAGGCAGCTTCCATTTTCAGGCCTTCAAGGACATTCTCATCCGCGCTCCCTGGCCCATGATGATCAAGCGTCCGGATCACCTTACCAAGAACAAGATCCGCCAAAAGGGAGGGCAAGACCATGGCTAAACGCCTGCTTCTGGCTTTGCTCAGCATCCTGACGGCCTTTTCCCTCAGCGGCTGCTGGAACTACCGCAGCCTCGACCAGATGAGCATTGTGGTGGGCATCGCGGTTGATTTTGACAAGGAAACAAACACCTTTGACGTCAGCTATGAAATAGCCAATTTGTCCGGGAAGGGCAAAACCAGCCCCATCACGGGCAAGATCATTCATGCCCAGGGGAAAACCCTGTTTGAAGCCGCCAGAAACGTCAAGCGCAGGGACCAGGACAAGCTTTTCTTTGGGGCGTCCTGCGTACTGGTGCTCAGTCACGAGCTGGTCCGGGAAGTGGGAATTCTCTCCTTGATTGAGTGGTTTTTGCGGGACGCGGAATGCCGGGAAACCATGAGCGTCGCCATTTCCCAGGAAGCCACCGCCGCGGAAATCCTCCAAAGCCCGGAGGAAAGCGAAAGTATCATGTCCGTGACCATCTACGACATTCTCAAGGAGGACAAGGACGTTACCGGGACCATCCAGAACATGCAGCTGTATGAGATCTACAACAGGCTGTACTCCCCCCGGAAATCCGCGGTCCTTCCCGCGCTGCACAGGGTTTTGAACGGGAAGGAGCTCGTGCCGGAGGTAAACGGCGCGGCCCTGATCAAAGGGGAGCAGCTGGTGGGCTTTTTGCCCCCGGAGCAGTCCCGGTATATATTGCTGGTGGAGGGGCAGCTGAACAGCGCCGTGATGACCCTTTCCACCTCGGATATACCAGGCCACGACCTGTCTTTGGAGGTGTTGAAAAGCAAGGCGGAAAAAAACTACGCCTATGAAGGCGGCAAGCTCATCCTCACCATTGAATCTGCCCTGGAGGTGGCCTTGGCCGAAAACCGCATCGGCTTGGACGTCATGGACAAGGATGCCGTCAAACAGGCGGAGGAGGCCGCCGCCCGCATGATTGAAGGGGACATCCTGCGCCTCATGGGCGTCCTTCAACACGAATTTGCCGCCGATGTGTTCGGGTTTGGGGAAATGATCTACAAACGGAACCTTCCCCTCTGGCACCAGCTCGCCCCTTCCTGGGAGGCCCTTTACCCCGCCGCGGAGGTACGGGTTTCCTCCACGGTCCACATCGTCAACGCCGCGTCGGCCAAATAGGGGGTGAGCGGACTGTTTGTCATCGTCCTGCTTCTGTACGCGTCGGTGCTCGCTTATGACCTCTGCACGGCGCCCAACGAGGTGAGCAAGCGAACCAAAGCCGTCTATTTCAGCCTGATGCTGATCAGCTTCGTCCTCTTGGTGCTCCACAGCCTGGACGTATCCGTTCCCTCCCCATCGGACGCCATTACCCATGTGCTGGACGCCCTGTTTCCCATCCAAAGCTGATCCCCCGCCCCTTACGACGCCAAACGACCCGGAAAGGACGCCGCTATGCCAAGCGATCAATTGACCCGGAACCAGGCTGTGTTCAGCATCGTGCTATTCAATTTCGGCAGCAGCGTGGTCATGGGCATCAGCACCAATGTAAAGCAGGATACCTTGCTGGCGATTTTGCTGGCCACGCTGATGGGCCTTGTCCTGTTTTTGATGTACGCGCGGATTCTTGCCCTCTTTCCCAAAAAGAGCCTGTTTGAGATCTCCGAGGAGCTCTTTGGAAAAATCGGCGGCAAGATCATTACCGTGCTGCTGGTCTGGTACTCCATTCACTTGGCCGCGCTGGTGCTGCGGAACTTCACCGAGTTTACCCAGACCTCCTCCATGCTGGAGACCCCCCAACTGCCCATTATGATCGTGATGACCCTCACCACGGTGTACCTTGCCAGGAGCAACATGCGAGCCGTGGGAAAATGGTCCGTCGTGGCGTTCTTTCTCGTGCTGTTTGTGGTGCTGCTGACCTTTGCCGCCGCCCTGCCCCAAAGCCACCTGGACGGCCTTCTCCCCCTGCTGGAACACCCGGTGGGAGAGATTCTCAAAACCAGCTTTCAAATCACCTCTTTCCCCTATGCGGAAACGGTGGTGTTTCTCTGCCTGGGCGGCTCCTTTTCCAGGAAAAAACCCTATGGGACCTTCTTGTGGTCCCTGCTGCTGACCATGGTGATCTTTCTGATGGTGTTCATCCGCAACCTGATTCTGCTGGGGCCAAAGGTGATGTCCCTGAGCTTCTTCCCCTCCTATGACACGGCGCGCACCATTGAAATCGGTGATTTTCTGGCGAGGATTGAGGGGCTCATCTCGTCCAATTTCCTGCTGGCGGGCATTGTGAAGATCTCCGTGTGCCTGCTGGCGGGAGCCAAGGGCCTCGCCCGCTTGTTCGGGCTGGAGGGCCCCAAGCCTTTGGTTTTGCCTGTGGGGCTGCTGGCCATGGCCCTTTGCGCCATTCTTTACAAGAACACCATGGAGATGTTCTCCTTCCTGAGCTATTACGCGTATTACGCCTTCCCCTTCCAGGTGGTCATCCCCCTGGCTGTCTTCCTCGCGGGAGAAATCCATACCCGGAGGCGAAAGGGCAAAGGGGTTTCAGGGCCCGCGCCGGGCAGCGCCCAACAGTCATAGCCCAAACGCAAAAATCCGGCGTTCTCCCCCACCCCCGCCTGGCGCAAGCCATGCCGCTGCGGCAGGGCTTGCGGGCCTTTTTGATTGTGAAAGGCGAGGTATAAAACATCAGGCATTGCGATTGCGCCGCGGCTGCTTTTGCGGTATCATAAGGGGAAAGAAAGTTTCCCACCTTTTGACAGTACCCGTTGCAAAGCGCGGATTTCGGGGTATCCATGAAATGAGCTTGCCAGGCGCAAGCGGGACCAAAGGAAGGAGATACCGCAGATGTCAAAAATCAATCTCATCAAAGCAAGAGAAATCCTGGATTCCCGTGGAAATCCCACGGTGGAAGTGGATGTGGTTCTGGATAACGGCGCAATGGGCCGGGCGGCCGTTCCCTCGGGGGCCTCCACCGGCACCCGGGAGGCCATTGAGCTTCGGGATCATGACAAAACAAAATACCAGGGTAAAGGCGTCCAGACCGTTGTGGACAACGTCGCCACCCTTATCGCCCCGGAGCTGGTAGGGTTTGATGTGCTCCAGCAGCGGAAGATCGACCGCAGGCTGCTGGAACTGGACGGAACGAAAAACAAATCCAAGCTTGGGGCCAACGCGATCTTGGGGGTTTCCCTGGCGGCGGCCAAGGCGGCGGCCAATTCCCTGAATATCCCCCTGTTCCGGTACCTGGGCGGGGCCAATGCCTATGAGCTTCCCGTTCCCATGATGAACATCCTCAACGGCGGAAAGCACGCCGATAACACCGTGGACGTTCAGGAGTTCATGATTATGCCCAACGGGGCGGACAGCTTTGCCACGGCGCTGCGGATGTGCGCCGAGGTGTACCAGACCCTCAAAGGCGTCATCAAGGACCGGGGCATGAGCACGGCGGTGGGCGACGAGGGTGGCTTTGCCCCGGATTTGGCCACCAACGAGGACGCCCTGAAGCTGATCGTGGAGGCGATTGAGAAATCCGGCTACCGGCCCGGGGACGACATCTCCATCGCCCTGGACCCCGCCGCCTCGGAGTTTTACGTAGACGGCAAGTATGTCTTCGCGGGGGAAAAGGTCAGCCGCAGCAGCGATGAAATGATCGACCTGTACGCGGACTGGCTTCGCAAATACCCCATCATCTCTTTGGAAGACGGGCTTTCGGAGCTGGACTGGGACGGCTGGGCCCGGCTTACGGCCAAGCTGGGCGGCAAGCTCCAGCTGGTGGGAGACGATATCTTCGTAACCAACCCTGAAATTCTCCAAGAGGGCATCCAAAAGGGCATTGGCAACTCGATCCTGATCAAGCTGAACCAGATCGGTTCCCTGTCCGAAACTTTGGATACCATCCAGATGGCCCAAAAGGCCGGGTACACCGCCGTGGTGTCCCACCGCTCCGGGGAGACGGAGGACGCCACCATCGCCGACGTGGCGGTGGCGGTGAACGCCGGGCAGATCAAAAGCGGCGCTCCTTGCAGAAGCGAGCGCATCGCCAAGTACAACCAGCTGCTGCGCATTGAGGAACTGCTGGGGCCCAGCGCCCTGTTCCGGGGCATGGCGGTGAAGCGGTAAGGAGCGTTCTTGGCTTTCCGGCTTTCAAGCACGGACAAAGTGGCTTTGCCGTTTCGCCGGGTCTGCGCCCTTCCCCTGTTCGCCGTGCCCGCAGCCGGGGAAGGGCGTACCAAAGCCTTGCTTCACAATGCCTTTGAAGCCGCCGCACATGCCGCCGCCTTCAGGGGACCCTCAGCGGGTTTCGGCTTCCCCGGGGCCTGCTAGGAATTTGCCAACAAGCCAAACGCCAGGGAGGCGGCGTCCATTGCGCCGCCTCCCTGGCGTTTTCTCTTTTGGCAGCCTGAAGCAGGGCAAAATCCCCCGCGCGCCCAGGCCGCATTTTACACGATGGTATAGCCGCCGTCGATGACCAGTTCGGTGCCCGTGGCGTAGGAGGACGCGTCGCTGGCCAAGAACAGGTACGCCCCGCACAGCTCCTCCGCCTTGCCCATGCGCTTTTGGGGCGTGGCCTCGATCCAGCCCTTAGTGGCCTCGGAGAAATTGTCATTGAGCTCGTTGCTGATATAGCCGGGGCTCACGCAGTTGACCCGGATGCCGTACTTGGCCCATTCCACCGCCATGGACTTGGTCAGGTGCACCACCGCCGCCTTGGAGGTGCAGTAGCTGGAGGTGGTTTGGGGAATGTTGATGATGTGGGCCGACATGGAAGCCATGTTGGTGATGGTGCCCTTTTTCTTCTGGGCGATCATCACCTTGGCCGCGGCCTGGGCGCAGAGCATGACCCCGATGAGGTTCACGTCCAACACCTTTTTCCAGTCCTCCAGCTTCACCTCTTCCAGGGGGAAGAAGTTGACGATGCCCGCGTTGTTGATGGCGAAGTCCACGGTGCCGTAGGCCTCCAGCACCTGGGCCATCATGGCGTCCACGCTCTCGGGCTTCGTAACGTCGCAATGCACGGCGATAAGGCGGCGCTGGTACTTCTCGCCAAGCTCCTGGGCCACCGCCTTGGCGTTGTCCAGGTTGATGTCCACCACGGCAAATTCCGCGCCCGCTTCCGCGAATCCCTCTGCCAGCGCCTTGCCGATGCCTTGGCCCGCTCCTGTAATAAACCCTTTTTTTCCGTCCATCCGGAACTTTTCCAAAACGCCCATAGGCTCCTCCTTTTCAGTAGACGCACGCGCCCCCGGCAGACCCATTCGAAATCTACCGGGGGCGGAGCTTGTTTTCCAGGTTGGCTTCAAACCCCGCGCAGAGGCTTAGAAGGGATAGTTGCCGATGGTTTCCTTGTCAAAGGTGAAGGTGCCGATGTAGATGGTATCCTCAATCACCTTCAGGGGATTGGTGATGCCGATGTCCACGCCGTCCTCAATGGTCAGCCCTTGGGCAAGCTGGTCCACGGCCCAGGTGGCGGTGTAGCCCAGGTCGCTGGGGTTCCACATCACACAGTACTCCGTGGTGCCGTTGGCAATGTAATCCTTCATCATGCTGGGAATGCCCATGCCGCCGATTTTCACCTGACCGGCCTCAAGCTGGCCCGCGGCCACGGCTTCTTCCACGGCCTTGCAAGCGGAGGGGGTTTCCCCGGCCGCCATGCACAGGATGCCGTCCAGATCCGGGTTCGCCTGGATAAAGCTCACCGCGTTTTCATAGGCCTTTTGCATGTCGTCGTTGCTGGGGTAGATGCCCACGATCTCGATTTCGGGATAGTCGGACTCCAGCTTCGCCAGGGCCGCGTCCCGCCAGGCGATGATGTTGGCCGCGCTGGGAGAGGCGATCATGACGGCGATCTTGCCCTTGGGCTCGTCCATCTGCTGGATCAGGCAATCCAGGAAGGCCAGGCCGATTTCCTCGTCCGTATCCGCCGCGATGTAGTACGCGCGCTGCGCGCCGTTGGAGTCGGAGTCAAAGGTGACCACCGGGATGTTGGCGTCCGCCGCTTCCTGGAACACGTTGGTCACAGAGGTGGCGTCGTTCACCGCAACCGCCATGCCGTCCACTTCACGGATCAGCATGTCCTGGATCATGTTCACCTGTTTGGCGGCGTCCACTTCCGGGGTGCCGTTCCAAATCACTTCCACGCCCAGGTCCTCCCCGGCCTTCAAAGCGCCTTCCTTGGCGTACTCCCAGTAGGCCGCACCCACCATTTTGGGGTTGATGAAGTAGGTGCGCTTTTCCTCGGCAACCGCAACGCTGCCCAAAGCCAAAGAAAGCAGCATCATCGCCATAACCGCCAGTGCCAAAGTTCTCCTTGTTTTCATGGTTCCTTCCTCCTTTTGATCACCCAGTGTGAATTGTATGCAATCCGGCCCTTGGGGCCGGAAGCAACCTGTTTTTCCGGGGCCTTAGCGCCGCTCCACCACCGCGATCAGCAGCAGCACGCCCAGGATGATGGACTGGTAAATCACCGACATGCCCATCATGTTCAGGCCGTTGCGCAAGACCCCGATGATGATAATCCCCAGCATGGCCCCTTGCAGCTTGCCCTTGCCCCCCATGATGCTCACGCCGCCCAGAAGGGCCGCCGTAATCACGTCCAGCTCGTAGCCCGCCCCCAAGGTGGCCTCCGCGCTGGAGATGCGGCCAATGAGGAATATGGAGGCCACGGCGGTGATCAGGCCGCAGAAAGCGAAGAGCAGCACCTTGTAGCGGGTCACCCGCACGCCGGAGTACAGCGCGGTGTTCTGGTTGTTGCCAATGGCCTGGATGCTGCGGCCGATATAGCTTTTTTCCAAAATCACGATGGTCAGCAAGGAAAGCCCCAGCCAAACCAGCACCGAGGGTGAAAGGCCCAAAACCTGCTGGTTGATGGCGAAGAATTTCTGGGGATAGCCGCTCACCGCCCGGCCCTGGGTGATGATGTAGCACAGGCCCCGGATCATGACCTGGGTGCCGATGGTCACCACCACGCCTTGGATTTTCAAAACGCCGATCAAATAGCCGTTCAGCAGACCCACCAGCACCCCCGCCGCCATGCCGGCCAGCAGGGCCAGGGGAATGGGGAGGCCGTCCCGCATCATCATGCCGGTGATGACGCCGCAAAGCCCCAAAATGGAGCCAACGGACAGGTCCATGTGCCCGGAGATCAGCAGCAGCGTCAGCGGCACCGCCATCATGCCGATCTCCGCCACCTGCCGCAGGATGTTTTGGATATTCCGGGGCCTGGCGAAGTAGGGGGCGAAGAGGGTGAAGAACACCAGCTCGATCCCCAAAATCACCACCAGCCTGAAATACTGGCTCCGCATGGCCCGCACCGCCCACTCTTTCAAAGAGAAAGGAGCGTTCCTCTTGCTTGCTTCCATGTTACTTTTTCCTCCATTTACGGCTTTGCAGCAGGTTCACAATCAAAGCCAGCAAGATGATGGCTCCGGTGAAGAAGTCCAGCCAGTATTCGGAAGCGTGGATTTGCACCAGCCCGTTCTTGATGCTGCCCATCAGGAAGGAGCCGCCCACCGTGCCCAGCACCGAGCCCGCGCCGCCGAAGATATTGGCCCCGCCGATCAGCGCCGCGCTCATGGTCTGGAACTGCAAGGCGGTGGCGGCCGTGGCGGCCTGGATGCTGTTCATCATCGAGGCGAACATCAGCCCCGCCATAGCCAGCAGCGCGCCGTTGAGGGTATATACCCGCACCCGGAGGCTGCCGACGTTCATGCCCATCAAAGACGCCGCGTTGGGGTTCCCGCCCAGGGCGTAGAGCTTGCGGCCAAAGTTCATCTTCCGCAGCATAAAGGCAAAGGCCGCGATCACCGCCACATACACCAGCACCGGCGGGCAGAAAAAGCCGCCCAGCGTGGAGCCGATCATCTTGAACCCGGGGGTAAAGTCCGTGATCCATTTGGCTCCGGTGATGATCACCGCAATGCCCCGGAAGATGTTCATGGTAGCCAGGGTTACGATGATGTCCGGAATGCGCAGCCTGGTGATCAAAAACCCGTTCACCGCCCCCGCCAGCATCCCCAGGCACAGCGTGAACAAGAGGGTGGCCCACAGCGGAAAGCCCGCGTTGTCCAGCATGCCTCCGCAAACCCCGCACAGGGAAAGGATGGAGCCCACGGACAGGTCCATGCCGCCGATCATGATCACCAGGGTCATGCCCAGCGCCACCAAGCCGTTGATGGCCATCTGCTGCACGATGACCATGAAGTTGGTCATGCCGCGAAAATTGGGCGCGGCTACCCAAAAGGCCAGATAGATGGCCAGGGTGAACAACAGGATCGGGGTTTCCGTCCTTTTGCCCAGGCGGCTCCATATTCCGGCGTTTCCCCGTGGGGAGGCTTGACGTTCCATCTTCCTTTGCCCCTTTCCTTCGCTTGGCGCGGGCCTCTCAGCCGGAGACGGCTGTGGCAAGCAAGCTGGAAAGCGTCGCTTCCCCCCGGCTTACAGCCTCCGCGATCCGGCCTTTTTTGAAAACCAGAATCCGGTCCGACATGCCCAGGATCTCGTCGATATCCGACGAGGTGATCACAACCCCCATGCCGCCCAAAGCCAGCTCGCTGATGATGCGGTAAATCTCCGCCTTGGCCCCCACGTCCACCCCCCGGGTGGGGTCGTTCAAAATCAGCACGCTGGGCTCGGTAGCCAGCCATTTGGCAATGACCACCTTTTGCTGGTTGCCCCCGGAGAGGGAGCTGAGCTGCTGGGAATCCCCCGCGCATTTCACATGCAGCTTGCGGATATACTCCCGGGTCACCTCGTCCTCCCGCTTCCGCTTGACCAGCAGCTTGCCGGAGAGGCGTTTGAGCACCGCCAGGGTGACGTTGAAACGAACGGAGAGCTGCTGCACAATCCCTTGCCGGTGGCGGTCCGCAGGGACGTAGGCGATGCCCTTGGCAATGGCCTCCGGCACGGAGAACTTCCGCAGGGCCTGCCCCTTCACGCTGACCTTGCCGCTCACCCCCGGCGCCAGCCCGAAGATCATCTCCGGGCACTCCGTGGCGCCGCTGCCCATGAGCCCGTACAGGCCCAGGATTTCCCCGGCCCGGACGGAAAAGGAGACATCCTTCACGATGCCATCCTCGTCCTTGAGGTGCTCCACCGCGAACACCTCATCCTTGGCTTCATTCCCCAAATTGGGATACAGCCGCCCCACGTCCCGGCCCACCATCTGGGTGATGACCTCCATCTGGGTCATCTCCGCAATGGGCCTTTGCGCCACGGTCACGCCGTCCCGCAGCACGGCAATGCGCTCGCAGATTTCAAAGATCTCGTTGAGCCTGTGGGACACGTAGATGATGCCCACGCCCCGGTCCTTCAGGGCCCGGATGGTGCGAAACAGGTTTTGCACCTCATTTTCCGGCAAAGCGGAGGTGGGCTCGTCCATGATCAGCACCTGGGCGTCGGTAGCCAGGGCTTTCACGATTTCCACAATCTGCTGGTTTTGCACCGAAAGGGTGGACACCTTATCGGTCACGTCAAAGCTGCCGCCAATGGAGCGCACCAGCTCCTGGGCCTTGCTTTTGGCCAGCTTCCAATCCACCAGCCCGTGGCGCAGGGTGCCGGGGTTATCCAAAAAGATGTTTTCCGCCACCGAGAGGTTGGGAAAGAGGTTGAACTCCTGGTGGATGATCTGGATTCCCGCGGCGCTGGATTCCTTGGCGTTCTTAAAGGAAACCCGCTCCCCGCCGTAGAGGACCTCCCCCTCGTCCATCTGGTAGATTCCCGTCAGGATGCGCATGAGGGTGCTTTTTCCCGCGCCGTTCTCCCCCACCAGCGCCACGACCTCGCCCTTTGCCAGGGAGAAATCGGCCCCCAGCAGCACGGGCACGCCTCCGAAGGACTTGCGGATGCCCTTCATCTCAATGATGTTCGCCACGGGATCACTCCTTTACAGGCCGGACAAAAATGCTACATTCGCTGCTCCACTCCTGCCCCGGCGGCACGAAGATCACGCCGTCCTTTTGGGGAGAGGGGCGGTGCATGGCGTTGGTCAGCCACGTCTGGGGCTCCACGGCAATGAAGCCCTCCTTGGCGGTCTGGTTCCACAAAATCCAGTACTGATACTCCGGTCCCGCCTGATATACCACTTCATACCCGCTTTGCCCGTCCCGCAGCACGGCCTGGGACGTGCCGGGCCGGGCGGTATACAGCGTATCCACAACCTTCTCCAGGGGGTCCGCTCCCTGGGGCAAGGCGATCCGGGACTCAAAATCATCCAAGGGAGCCACCTGGCCGTTGGGCAGCCGGTCCGTCTCGTCGTCCACGCACCGCCCTTGCAAAGGCACATGCAGCCTGGTGCCGGGCTGATCGTCGCAAAAATGGGCGCGCAGGGCCGTATGATAGGCCAGGCCCGCCGGAATCTCCTTAGTAGCGCTCTTGTTGAGAACGCTAAAACGGTGGGTCAGGCCGCGATCATCCAGGCTGACGTGCAGCCGGATTTCCATGGAAACGGGAAAATGCCGGCGCAGGGCGGGGTCCCGGTCCGTATCCAGCCCAAAGGTGGCCCAGGCTGTTCCCTCCCGGGCTCCAAAGTCCTCTGTCTCCCATTCCCTGTTGTGCAGCACGCCGTGGATGTGCACATCGTTGGGATAGTTTTTGGGAAAAGAATACTGGACGCCGTCCCAGCGGTAGCCGCCCCCGGCCACCCTGTTGGCTGGAAACAAAACCGGAATGCCGTAGGCATAAGGGTCCGCAAGCAGGCTCCGGTCATCCGGCGGCGTGCGGAGGATGTTGATAAAATGGCCGTCTTTCATGGTCTGCAACGAAATGACGTTAGCGCCAAGAGAAGGCACCACAATGGCCTCATACCCCGCCGCAAAAAGCCGCAATGCCGCGCGCCCGCTCCAGCTCATCCGTTGGCAAGTTTCCGTATTCATGCAACCCTTCCTCTTTGTGGAATCGATTCCAAATCTGGCTAAAAAGAAACGCTTCTTTGCTCTCCCCTGGAACTCCCCGCCATCCCGGCGGGGTTTTTGAATCGATTCCAAAATAACCTATATTTATCATAGTCAAAACGCAGAAATTTGTCAAGAGGAATCCACCCTTTCCCGCTAGAATTTTATGGGCGGCCCGGTGCGCCCTCCCCCATGCCGCCGCTGGACTGGCGGGGCAACAGCTCGTGAGGGAGCACAACGTTCAGGGTGTCCGGCTCCTCCCCATGGATGAGGGACAGCAGCAGCCGGATGGCCTCCTGCCCCATCCGGTAGCGGGGCTGGTTCACCGTGGAAAGGGCCGGGGAGTAATATTCCGATACGGCCAGGTTGTCAAAGCCCATCACCGCCAGTTCCTCCGGCACCGATACCCCGGCCTGGACAGCCGCCTTGATGGCCCCGATGGCCATGTAATCCCCGGCCAAAAAAACAGCCGTAGGCGGCTGGGGAAGCGCCAAAAGGCAGCGCATCTTCTGGTAGCCGGAGTGGTAGGTATAGTCGCCGGCCATTTGCACGTACTCCGGCGTCAGCGCAAGGCCCCGCTCCCTCATGGCGTCCTCATAGCCCCGCAGCCGCTCCACGCCGCCGCTTTTATCCACCTGGGGGCCACTGACCACGGCCACGCGGGTATGCCCCTTCTCCAGCAGGTGCCGGACCGCGTCATACGCCGCGGCCCGGTTGTCAATGCTCACGGAGGCAATGGAAGGGTGATGCAGGCTGGAGGCCACGAAGACGGCGGGCAGCGCGTTGTTGCGGATGGATTCCAGCAGCTCCTCCGCCACCGTGTGGGACATCATCATGATTCCGTCCACCTGCTTTTCCCGCATGATGCAGATGGAGCGCAGTTCCTTGCGGGTGTCGCTGTCCGTGCTGTTGAGGATATAGGAATAGCCCTGCTGGCTGGCGATATCCTCCATGCCCCGCACCACGTCCGCATAGAACTCGTTGGCAATGTCGGGAATCAGCACCCCTATGGTTTTGGTGCGGTTGGCCTTGAGGCTCCGGGCGATGTCGTTAAGCTGGTAGTCCATCTCCGCGATGGCCTCCAGCACCCTTCGCCGCTTATCCTCTTTCACGGAGGGGTGGTTGTTGATGACCCTGGAGGCGGTGCCAACCCCCACCCCCGCCCGCTTTGCCACATCCAAAAGCCGAACCGGCTTTTTCATTTCCATCGCCCCAGCCCTCTGTTTACTATCAGGTATTGTATCAGATTTTCAAAGGGTGTGAAAGGGCGCTTCCAGATCTTTACGCCGTCTTTTCAAACTGGGCGCTGTACATCTGGGCGTAGAAGCCGCCCCTGGACAGCAGTTCCTCGTGCTTGCCCTGCTCCACAATGTCCCCGTCCTTCATTACCAAAATCAGGTCCGCGTCCCGGATGGTGGAGAGGCGGTGAGCGATCACAAAGCTGGTGCGGCCCCGCATGAGCTCATCCATGCCCTTTTGGATGCGGATCTCCGTACGGGTATCCACGGAGCTGGTGGCCTCATCCAGGATCATGATCTTGGGATCGGCCAAAATGGCCCGGGCGATGGTCAAAAGCTGCTTCTGCCCCTGGGAGATGTTGCTGCTTTCCTCGTTGAGCTCCATCTCATAGCCGCCGGGAAGGGCTTTGATGAAGTGGCTGGCGTGGGCGGCCCTGGCCGCTTGCACCACCTCCCCGTCGCTGGCGTTCAGGCGGCCATAGCGGATGTTCTCCTGAATGCTGCCGCCGAAGAGCCAGGTATCCTGGAGCACCATGCCAAAGAGCCGCCGCAGCTCGCACCGGTCAAAGTCCCGCAGGTCGTGGCCGTCCACCTTGATGCTGCCGCCGTCCACGTCGTAAAAGCGCATGAGCAGCTTGACCATGGTGGTTTTCCCCGCGCCGGTGGGCCCCACGATGGCCACCTTCTGCCCGGGCTGGATGGTGGCGCTGAAATCGCGGATGACGGGGCGCTCCGGGTCATAGCCAAAGTGCACGTGCTCGAAGGTGACCTGCCCCTGAATCCCCTGGGTGGATACGGGATGCTCCACCACCGGCGCTTCCTCGGGCTGCTCCAAAAACTCGAACACCCGCTCGCTGGCCGCCATGGTGCTTTGGAGCACCCCGGCGATCTGGGCCAGCTGGGCCACGGGCTGGTTGAAGGAGCGGACGTACTGGTTAAAGGACTGGATATCCCCCACGGTGATCACGCCCCGGGTGGCGTAATAGCCCCCCAGCACCACCACGGCCACATACCCCAGGTTGCCGATGAAGCCCATGATGGGGTGCATCAGCCCGGAGAAAAACTGGGACTTGCGGGCGGAAACATACAACTCCTGGTTGGTGCGGTCAAAGGCCTGGGTGACCTGTCCCTGGGCGTTGAAGGCCTTCACCACCACATGGCCGCTGAAAATCTCCTCCACCTGGCCGTTGACCTCTCCCAAAAAGCGCTGCTGCCCCACAAAGTACTTCTGGCTGCGCCCCACCACAAAGCTCATCAAAAAGAAGGACAGGGGCAAAATCGCCAAGGCCACCAAGGTCATCTTCCAGCTGATGGACAGCATCATCACCACAACGCCGACGGCCGTAGCCAAGGAGGAGATGATCTGGGTGAGGCTCTGGTTCAGGGTCTGCCCCAGGGTATCCACGTCGTTGGTCACCCGGCTTAGCACCTCGCCGGTGGTGGTATGGTCAAAATAGCTCATGGGCAGGCGGTGTACCTTGGCGGCCAGCTGCTTGCGCAGGTTATAGCTCACCTTTTGGGATATGCCGCTCATGATGAAGCCTTGCAAAAAGCTCAGCAGCGCGCTGACCAAATACAATCCCAGCAGCCACAACAGCAGCTGGCCGATCTTGCCGAAGTCGATGCCCGGGCCGCCGCCCACCTTCCCCACCAGTCCGGTGAAGATTTCCGTGGTGATCTGGCCCATGCGCTTGGGGCCGATGACGCTGAAGATGGAGCTGCCCGCCGCCAGAAGCGCCACCAAGGCCAGGCTCCATTGATGCCGCCCCAGATAGCGCATGAGCCTGCGGAAGGAACCCTTGAAATCCTTGGCCTTTTCCCCTGTGCCCATGGGGCCGCCGGGACCGCCGGGGCCCATGGGACCGCGCCCCCTGAGGGCCGTGGGCCGGTGATTATTTTGCATTGCTCAATTCCTCCTTTGAAAGCTGGCTGGTGGCAATTTGCTGGTACACCTCGCAGCTTTCCATCAGCTCCTCATGGGTTCCCTTCCCCACCAGCTTCCCATCCTCCAGCACCAAAATCTGCTGGGCCCCCATCACCGTGGAAATCCGCTGGGCCACGATCAAAATGGTAGCGTTGGAGGTGGTTTTGGCAAGCTCGGCCCGCAGGGCCGCGTCCGTTTTGAAGTCCAGGGCGGAAAAGCTGTCGTCGAAAATGTAGATCTCCGGGTTCTTGGCGATGGCCCGGGCAATGGAAAGCCGCTGCTTCTGCCCGCCGGACACGTTGGAGCCGCCCTGGGAGATTTCGCTGTCAAAGCCGCCCTCCCGGGCGCTGACAAAGTCCAGGGCCTGGGCCACCCGGGCGGCTTCCTGGGCCTGCCGGGGCGAAACCTCCCGGCCGCCAAAGGCCAGGTTTTCCATCACGGTGCCGCTGAACAGCACGCCCTTTTGGGGCACATACCCGATGCGGTCCCGCAGGTCCGCGAGGGACGCCTCCCGCACATCCACCCCGTCCACCAGCACCTGCCCGCCGGTCACGTCATAAAAGCGGGGCACCAGGTTCACCAAGGTGGATTT
Organism: Candidatus Limiplasma sp.; assembly: GCA_034927815.1. GTDB lineage: Bacteria > Bacillota > Clostridia > Christensenellales > Aristaeellaceae > Limiplasma. The sequence continues at coordinate 19,710 of JAYFPK010000042.1, read as the reverse complement.
GCCGGAGCCGGTTCCTCCCAGCACGGCGGTGGTTTGGCCGGGAAGGGCCGTAAAGCTGATATGGCTGAGCATATCCTCCTGGGCGCCGGGATAGCGGAAGCTCACGTCCCTGAACTCCACCACGCCCTTTTGGGCCGGATCAAGGGGCTTGGGACCCCGGGGCTCCCCCACGCTGATGTCCGTGTCCAGCACCTCCTGAATCCGCTTGGCGGAAACCGCGGCCCTGGGCAGCATCACGCTGATCATGGAGATCATCAAAAAGGCCATGATGATCTGAATGGTATACTGAATGAACGCCATCATATGGCCCACCTGCATGGCCCCGGCCTCAATGCTGTGGGCTCCTTCCCACAGGATGAGGATGGAGATGCCGTTCATCACCAGCATCATCAAGGGCATCATGCCGCTCATGAGCCGGTTCACAAAGAGCTGGGTCTTCTTCAGGCTGGCGCTGGCCTCGTCAAAGCGCTCCTCCTCCCGCTTCTGGGTGCAGAAGGCGCGGATGACGGGCAACCCCGTGAGGGTTTCCCGCATGGCCTGGTTCACCTTGTCAATCAAGGCCTGCATGCGCTTGAAGCGGGGCATGCCCAAGGCGTAGAGCACCACCACCACGGCGATCACCGTCAAAACCCCCACAAAGATGATCCACGCCATGGAGGAATTGGTGGACAGGGCGCGGATCACGCCGCCGATTCCGATAATGGGGGCGTAGATCACCGTGCGCAGCAAAAAGACCAGCACCTGCTGCACCTGCTGGATGTCGTTGGTAGAGCGGGTAATCAAGGACGCGGTGGAAAAATTGTCCATCTCCTGCTGGCCGAAGTGGACCACCTTGTGAAAGAGCTGCCTGCGGAGGTCCCGGCCCAGCCCGGCCGCCATGGCGGAGCCGAAATAGCCCACCAGCACCGCCGCCGCCGTGCCCAGCAAAGCCACCAGCAGCATCATGAGGCCCTTGGTCCAGATGCTGCGGCTTTGCCTGGCGCTCAGGTCCATGCCCAGGGCCTCATACTCCGTGCGTACGGCCTGGTTGGCGGCCTGGGCCAGCATGCTCTGGGGCAACACGGCAAAGAGCTTTTCATCGATCTTCCCCAGCAATTCCTCCCGCTGCCGGGACGTCATGGAGGAAAGCATGGCCCCCACCTGCTCCGGCTGCACGCCCTGGGGCGCTTGGGCCCCGCCCGCGCCCAGCAAAGCTCCGATATCCACGCCCCCCTGGCCGCTGACCACGCTTTGGATGGTCAGGGCTTTGGTAAACAGGGCGTCCAGCTTTTCCCTGAGAGCCTTGTCGGTTTTGCCCAGGGCCACCAAGGGCTCCTGGGCGCGGGAGACGCCCCTGTCCGCCGCCTCTTCCCCGGAAAGGGGCTGGTAGTTGGGCTGGATCAGCTCCTGAACGTCCTTTTGGGGCATCCACATTTCCAGGGAGGTCAAGGTGCTCTCCCGGAGGATTTCAGGCACGGCGCTCTCCACGCCCTGCTGCTGGATGCCCACGTCCACAATGGCCGCCGTATAGGTGGGCAGGGCCAAATCGCAAACCGCCTGCACCCCCAGCAGCGCCACGATCACAAGCAGCGTCCAGCCATATTTTTTCAGATATTTACTCATTCGGTGCATGTTCCTTCTCCCACTCCTTGATGCCGTATTTCCTGCGGATGTTCTCCACCATTTGCCCAAAGAGGCTCGCCGCCGCGGCTTTATCGCTTTCGCTGAAACCCTCCAGCGCCGCGCGCCCGATGTCCAGCATCAGCTTCTCCATGCGCATGGCCTCCCTGCGGCCCTGTTCGGTCAGGGCCAGCACATTGGCCCGCTGGTTTCGCTCGTTCCGGGCCCGGGTCACATAACCCAGCTTCTCCAGCCGGGAAAGGGACACGGCCACCGTGGCCGCGCTGACGTGCATCTCCCGCACCAGGTCCGCCTGGCTGATGCCGTCCTTGTGCAATAACAGCCCCAAAATGGGGCCTTGGCGGGGGTGTACCTCCGCGCCGTCCAGCTGGGACCGTACGGCTTCAAAAAAAACATGCTGCAAACGGAAAACATGCTGAAAGATCTCCCACAATCCTTGGCGTTGCGTGTTTTTCCTGTCGATGGCGCATCGCTTCCTTCTGAAAATATTAGTCGGCTAACAAAGGAATTGTAGTCCATCATCCCCTCCTTGTCAACGGGGATGAAAGAGTTTACAGTTCCTTCATAAAACGCTATAATACCTTGCATCCGACAGATGGGAGGATCTTATGACCACCGTCATTTTACACAAGGGCAAGGAACAGCGGGTTTACAGCGGGCATCCCTGGGTGTTCCGCAGCGATATCGCCCGGGTGGAGGGCGAAGGCAAGGAAGGGGACATCGTTCGCGTTGCCAGCCACCGGGGAGGCTTTTTAGCCATGGCCGCCTACAACCCCCGCTCCCAAATCGCGCTTCGAATCCTCAGCCGCCGGGAGGAGGCCATCGGCAGGGCCTTCATCCAGGAGCGGGTGAGGCGGGCGCTGGACTACCGCCGCGCCTTTGCGGACCTTGCCAGCTGCCGCTTGCTCTTTGCGGAGAGCGACGGCCTGCCCGGCATCATCGCAGACGCCTTTGGGGATGTGATCGTGCTCCAAAACACCTGCCTGGGCATGGAGGCCTTTCAGCAGGACATTGTGGACGCCCTGGCGGAGCAGCTGCACCCCCGCTGCGTCTATGCCCGCAACGACGTGCCTGTCCGCGCCCTGGAGGGCATGGAGCAAACCACCGGCCCCCTGTACGGCGAAGCGCCGGAGCGGGTGGAGATGGTCGAAAACGGCGTGCGGTTTTGGGTGGATGTGAAGCAAGGGCAAAAGACGGGCTTCTTTTTGGACCAAAAGGAGAACCGGGCCGCCATCGCCCCCTTTGTGAAGGACGCCACGGTGCTGGATTGCTTCACCCACACGGGCAGCTTCGCCCTTCACGCCGCCCGCTACGGCGCGGCGGAGGTCACCGGGGTGGACATCAGCGAGGCCGCCTGCGCCTGGGCCACGGAAAACGCCAGGCTCAACGGCGTGGAAAGCACCGTGCGCTTTGAATGCGCCAACGCCTTTGACTATCTGCGCCAGGCCCAGGACAGCCACCGCCAGTACGACGTGGTGATCCTGGACCCTCCCGCCTTTACCAAAACCCGTTCGGCGGTATCCGGAGCCCTGCGGGGCTATAAAGAAATCAACCTGCGGGGCATGAAGCTGGTGAAGGACGGCGGGTATCTGGTGACCTGTTCCTGTAGCCATCACGTGCTGCCGCCCCTGTTTTTGCAGATGCTTTGCGACGCGCAAAAGGACGCCCGGGTGCTGCTAAGGCAGGTGGAATACCGCACCCAGGGCCGGGATCATCCCATTTTGCCCGCCGCGCCGGAAACCCAGTATTTGAAATGCGGGATTTTTCAGGTCTTCAAGTGAGGAGAGACAGCCCTTATCCGGGCTCTTTTACTGCGCGCCGAAGAACATCGTCTCCTCAATTTTCATGCCGCTGTCCTTTTGCACCAGCTTCAAAATCCGCTCCTTGTCCTCCCCCTGGGCCCACACGGGCTGAAAGTTGTTTTGGGGAATGTCCCCGGAGGTCAGCACGGGCAGCAGCTTGATCTGCACTCCTTCATACCCCGCCTCTCCAAAGCGCAGCGTGGCCTGGACCACCAAGGCGTCAAAGGTGGTCATTTTGTGGGTGCCCCCAAAGGCCAGATTCCCCAGGCTGTAAAGGACCACCGCTCCATCCCGGTGCTCCATCCCCTGAACGCAATGGGGGTGGGTGCCCACCACCAGGTCCGCCCCCGCCTTGACGGCGGCCTGGGCCATGATCTCCTGCATGCGGCTGTGCTTGGGGCTGTATTCCTCCCCCCAGTGCATGGAGTAGACGATGGCGTCGCAGCCCAGCTTTTTCAGCTTTTGAATCTCCTTGGCAACGACGGAGCGGTTTTGCCGGTAGGCGGTCTCCCGGCAGCCCCCAAAGCCGATTTTGATCCCGTTCTTTTCAAATACATAAAGGTCGCCGTAGCCGCTGAAGGCAATCCCGGCGTTTTGCAGCGCGGTCCGGGTGGATTTTCTTCCCCTGGAGCCATAGTCCACGATGTGGTTGTTGGCTAAATTCACCTGCTCGATGCCCGCGCAGGTCAAAATATCCGTGTACCCGGTGCAGCCGCGAAAGCGGTACTGCTTTTTCCGGTCCAGCCCCTTGGCGCTGTCTTGCAATACGCATTCCAGGTTTACCAGGCTCATGTCGTCCTGGCGGAACACCTCGCCGATTTTTTCAAAGCACCATCCAAAGCCCTTCCCGGCCACGAGGGTATCAAGGGTGTCCGGGTCCTGCTTCCATTCCTCCCGGGTCCCCAGCACGCAATCCCCGCCCAGGGTCAAAACCACCTGCGTCTCCGCCGCCGCCCACAGCCACAGGCAGCAGATTCCCAGGCACAGCGCAAGGCCAACCGCCCTTTGCATGTTCCCTCTCCCTTCCCGCAATGAACGCTTCTTTTTCCATTTTACGGATACTGAAGGAGACGTGCGCTGGGTGAGTTTGGTTCATCAAAGGGGCTCTATCCAACCCCGCTTTTCAAATTTTCTGGCGGGAGAATCATTTCCCGCTCTGCCGGTTTCTTCTATCCGCGCCTGTTCAGGACGCCCTTGTTCCCCTGGGGGCCCCATTGCGCGGCGTTCCCGGACGGCCTTGGGCATAATTCCACCCCGGATTGGCCGGTGTTATCCCCGCCCTACTGCGGCAAACAGCCGCGCGCAAAACCCCCGGGCCCAAGGGCCCGGGGGTTTTACTATCCATCCGCCGCTTTTCAGGCGGCCTATACGCCCCGCGCCTTGGCGGGCTTGAACTTCGTCCGTTTGGTCCGCGCCTTTTTCACAGCCTTTCCCTTTCCGCCCTTGAGCCACGCCACCGTATCCGCCACGGTCTGGCGCAGGTCCCTGGGTCGGTAGCGCAGCTCGGCGGTGGCCTTGTCATGGGAAAAGCGGTCGTTGGTGCCCAGGGTATGGAGGGAGTATTTGGTGAACAGGGGCCGCCGTTTGGTGAGCCTGGCCCAGGCGGTAAACAGCGGGGCCGCTGCCCGGGCCATCCACAGGGGCAGCACGGGAAGCTTCCTCCCCCCTTGCACATCCCGCACCATAGCCAAAATATCCTTGGCCTCGTAGTGGCGGTTGGAGAGGATGTAGCAGCTTCCCGCCTTGCCCTTCTCCGCCGCCAGCAGGCAGCCCTGGGCCACATCCCGCACGTCCACAAAGTCATATCCGCCCCGCACGCAGGCCGGGAGCTTGCCCCGCATATAGTCCTTCACCAGCTGCACCATGTGGTTCCCGGCCTGGTCATAGGGCCCCAAAATGCCCGAGGGATGCACCACCACCACGTCCTGCCCCTGGGCGGCGGCGTCCAGCACGGCCTGGGTGGCCTCGGCCTTGGTCTTGGCGTATCCGCCCACCACGGCCTCCGGGGAGAACCGGTCCACCTCGGCGATCACCCCCAGCTCCTCCCCTTCGGGAATGGCGTGGACCGAGCTGACATACACCATCCGCCGCACCCCGTGGGCCTTGCACAGCGCCAGCATGTTCTTGGTGCCGTTTACGTTCACCTCGTACATCAGGGGATATACGCCCTGGGAAATATCCACGATGCCGGCGGTGTGAATGACGATGGTCTCCTGGGGCTCAATGCCCTCAAAAAGGGGCTCCAGGCTCTGGGGGCGGGTCACATCCCCGTACACGTAGCGGACATTGTCCCCGGCCACGGCCTCCTCCCCGGGCAGCAGCAGCCCCCGCACCTGGCAATTCTGGTCCCTCAAGGTCCGGATGAGGGTCCCCCCCAGATGCCCGCTGGCCCCGGTAATCACATAAAGCCGTTTCATGCACAACGCTCCTTCCCATAAAACGGTGAAACGCCCTGTTTGGCAAAAGCGTGGAAAGAAAAACGACAACCTGTCGTTTTTCTCCACACCCGTAGTATATCGGGCAAGGCGTCAAAAAACAATCGCCACCTGTAGCCGAACTGTAACGTTTTTCAACACAAAGGGTGAATTTGTCGGGGTCCTGCCCTTGGACCCAGCATTTTCTTACTCTATTCCCTTGGTGGCAACCACTTTTATCCCTGTGCCGCACACGTCCTCCAAAATCACCTGCCCCATGGCGATGGGGCACTGGAGCTTGACGCTGCGGATTTCCTCCATGCACTGAAAAATCAGGTGCTTGGGAATGGGGCGCTCCGTTTTGACGCTCAAAGGCGTTTGGCGGCAGGGCACAGGCACCACCGCCGTCACCATCCGGGCGGGGGCAGTGCACTCCTGCTTGGCATAGGTCACGCCCCGGTTGCATCCCTGGCCGCTGACGGAGGTCACCTCTCCATCCTGGAGGGTCACCCGCAGGCGGCAGCCCACGGGACAGCTGATGCACGTAATGGTCTGTTCCATCCTGGCCTCCTTATGGGTCGATCCGCACGGTAAGCGTCCCGCCGGATAGGGTTTTCAACTGCCGGGGGCTTAGCCGCACCTCCGCCATCTCCCCGGGGGTGAGGATCCGCTTCTTTTGCCTGAGCACCTCCCGCTCCCCCTCCAGCACGCGGATCACGGCGTTTTCCACCACCGCCTCCGGGCGGAACATCAGCTGCACGGCCTCCGGCTCCCGGCCCGCCTCGGGCAGGCGCAGCCTTTGGGGCACCACCCCCCGCACCCCCGGGCCGTCCCGCACCTCCACCTCCGGGCGGGGGGACAACCGGCCCCTGACGTAAGCCGCGGCGGCCTTGCCCGCCTTGGCGCTCTCCTCGCTGACAAAGTCCACCAAATCGTGGACATGGAGCACGTTCCCGCAGGCGAAGATGCCCTCCCGGCTGGTTTGCAGCGCGTCGTTCACCACCGGGCCCTGGGTGCAATCGCACATATCCACACGGGCCTGGCGGCTGAGCTCGTTTTCCGGAATCAGCCCCACGGACAGCAGCAGCGTATCGCACTCCATCCTTTGTTCCGTACCCGGGATGGGGTTTCTTTGTTCGTCCACTTGGGCCACGGTCACCGCGCCAAGGCGGTTTTGCCCATGGATGCCAACCACCGTGTGGCTCAACAGCAGCGGGATATCGTAATCATGGAGGCACTGCACGATGTTGCGGTTCAGGCCGCTGGAGAAGGGCATCAGCTCCACGCAGGCCAGCACCTTGGCCCCTTGCAGCGTCATACGCCGGGCCATGATCAGCCCGATGTCCCCGCTGCCCAGGACCACCACCCGCTTGCCGGGCATGTATCCCTCCAGGTTCACCAGCCGTTGGGCGGTGCCTGCGGAATAGACCCCGGCGGGGCGTGTGCCGGGAATGGCCAAAGCCCCCCTGGGCCGCTCCCGGCAGCCCATGGCCAGCACCACGGCCCCGGCCTCCACAAGCTGGATTCCCCGCGCCTTGCTCACGGCCACCGCAAAGCGGCTTCCCTCCAGGCTCAGCACCGTGGTTTCGCGGCGCACCTCGATGCCCAGCTCCCGAATCCTGTCAATGTCCCGCTGGGCGTATTCCGGGCCGGTGAGCTCCTCCTGAAAGCGGTGAAGCCCAAACCCGTTATGAATGCATTGGGGAAGAATGCCCCCCATGTGGGCTTCCCGCTCCAGCACCAGCACACGATCCACCCCCGCCTCCCGGGCGGCGATGGCCGCCGCCAGCCCCGCCGGGCCCGCGCCGATCACCAGTACCTCCACGCGCTCCACCTGGCTTTGCAATGCCGGGCTTAGCATTCCTCTTCCCCCTTTGGGCGAAGGGTACCCGCCACAAGGCGGCTTCCGGCTCCGCTTTTGGTGATTTCCAGAGGAGAAACGCCTATCTCCTCCGCCAGGATTTCCATCACCCTGGGGCTGCAGAAGCCCCCCTGGCAGCGGCCCATGCCCGCCCGGACCCGGCGCTTGACCCCGTCGATGCTGGTGGCTCCCACCGGCCTGCGGATGGCGGCGCGAATCTCCGCCTCGGTGACCTCCTCGCAGCGGCACACCAGGTTCCCCTGCTGGGGATTGCGCTTCACCGCCTCCACCCGCTCCTCCAAAGTCATGGCGGAAAAGGGTATCCCCGGCTTGGGGTAGGGCTTCCAGACCTCCTTGCGGGCCAGGCCGTGCTCCCGGGCGATCCGCTCGGAAAGCCTTTGGGCAATGGCCGGGGCCGCGGTGAGGCCGGGGCTTTCAATTCCCACCGCCTCATAGGCCCGGGGAACGCCCTCAACCCCGCCCACGATGAAATCGTCCCCCTTTTCATGGGCGCGGATGCCCGCGAAGGCGGTGATCACCGGCCTCAGGTCCTCCTTGGGCCAGGTGATCTTCGCCTTGTCGCCGGCCTGGGCCAGCGCCTGGGCCGTGGTGGCTACGTCCCAGCCGTCCTCCACGTCCTGGGCCGTGGGCCCCAGCAGCAGATTTCCGTGGACCGTAGGGCTCACCAGCACGCCCTTGCCCATCCGGGTAGGGGTTTGGAAAAGGGTGCGGAAAAAGGGCAAGGGCCGGATATGGTCCAGCAGATAGTATTCGCCCTTGCGGGGCACGATCTCCAGCTTCCTTTCGCTGATCTGGTTGTGCAGGCGGGCGGCGTCCACCCCGGCGCAGTTGACGAGGATATCCGCCCAGATCACGGGGCTCGCGGGCCCCTGGCTTTGCCGGGGCGCGTAATCCGGATCGGAGCCCTCCTGTGCGGGAGGCGCTTCCACATCCAAAAGAAAGCCCTCCTCCATGACCTGGATGCGCCGGGCGTGGGTATAGAACAGAAACTCCGCGCCGTTCACGGCGGCGTGATCCGCCAGGGCGTAGGTCATGCCGTAAGGGCTGGTGAGGCCGCTGGTGGGGGCGTGCAGGCCGCACACCACCTGGGGGTTGATCTGGGGCTCCATCTGCAAAAGCGCCTCCCGCTCCAGGATGCGCAGCCCCTGTACCCCATTGCGCCGGCCTTGTTCCAGCAATCGCTCCAGGGTGGAACGCCCCTCCTGTTCAAAGGCCAGCACCAAAGCGCCCGGCTGCCCAAAGGGCACGTCCAGCTCCTGGCTCAGGGCCGGGTACAGGGCCGCCCCCCGCACGTTCAGCTCGGCCTTCAGGGAGCCCGGCTTGGCGTCAAACCCGGCGTGCACGATGCCGCTGTTGGCCTTGCTGGCCCCCTCCGCCACATCGTGCCCCCGCTCGATCACCACCACATCGGCCTGGTACGCGGACAGCAGCCGCGCCACCGCGCAGCCCACCACCCCCGCCCCGATGACCACAATCTTCTTTCTCACCGCGCAGCGGACCCCCCTTCGCCATTTTCCGGCATGCCTTCCCGGTTTTCCGTGAGCATCCGCACCGCTTCGTAGGCCATATACAGCCCCGCCACAGAGGGCACATAGGGCAAGGACCCCGGCGAGGGATGCCCGCTGGCCTTGGGCTCCGCCTGTTGAAGGCCGCCTTCCGCCGCGGCGCAGGCCGGTTCGGTGGAGTATACGCAGCGCAGCGAGGAAATCCCCCTCCTGCGCAGCTCCCGCCGCATCACCCGGCACAGGGGGCAGCCGCTGGTTTCAAACAAATCCCCAATCCGAATCCGGGTCGGGTCCAGGCGGTTCCCCATGCCCATGCAGGAGAGGAGGGGAATCCCCCTCCCCTGGCAGGTCACGGCCAAATCCAGCTTGGCGGAAACGGTGTCCACCGCGTCCACCACCAAATCCACATCCCCCGGAATCTCCACCGGGCTTTGGGGCAGATGAAAGGCCTTCACCGCCTCGATCCGGGCATCCGGGGCGATATCCAGCAGCCGCACCCGCACCACATCGGCCTTGGGCCTCCCCACGGTGGAGCACAGGGCGGGCAGCTGGCGGTTGATGTTGGACACCGCCACCTGGTCCGCGTCCACCAAAATCAGGCTCCCCACCCCCGCGCGGCACAGTGCCTCGGCGGCATAGCTTCCCACGCCCCCCAGGCCAAAGACCATCACCCGGGCTTGCCATAGCCTTTGCAGCCCTTGGCCGCCCAAGAGCTTTGCCGTCCTCACCTGCCGCTCGCTTCGGGGATATATCACCGCGCCCATTCCTTTCGCTCTTACGTCAAAGCCCCATGTTTCATCATAAGCCGCAAGTTTCATTATAGTGAGAACCCGGGATTTGCGCAATGCCTATCCGCGGGCGGTTTTTTCTTTGCCTTGGGAAAAAGTTGACCGTTTGTCCATAAAATCCAGATGCACAAATTGCAAGGATATGGTATAATGGTGTATCATGCAGCGGATGCTGCTGGTAAAACGAAGGAGGGTTTCTCTTTGGACGACCCCATAGGCAGTCAATTGCTGATTCAACTGCTGCTGATTCTCATCAACGCGTTCTTTGCCGCGACGGAAATCGCGGTCATCTCCCTGAACGACAACAAAATCCGAAGACAGGCTGAGGAAGGGGATAAAAAAGCGGCCACCATGCTGAAGCTGGCCGAGTCCCCCAACCGTTTCCTCTCCACGATCCAGGTCTGCATCACCCTGAGCGGCTTCCTGGGCAGCGCTTTTGCCGCGGACAACTTCGCCTCCCGCCTCTCCCAGGCGCTGCTGGACGGCGGCTTCACGCTTTTCCCCCCCAGGACCCTGAACACCCTGTGCCTGATTTTGATCACTATTATCTTGAGCTATTTCACGCTGGTGCTGGGGGAGTTGACCCCCAAGCGCATCGCCATGAAATACCCGGAGCCCGTGGCCCGGTTCTCCGCCAACATCATCAGCGCCGTGGCGAAGTTCTTCAAGCCCGTGGTATGGCTTCTGTCCGCCAGCACCAACGGCATGCTGCGGCTCTTCCGCATCAACCCCAACGAGACTTCCGAGGAGGTCACGGAGGAGGAAATCCGCATGATGCTGGACATCGGCGGGGAGAGCGGCGCCATCGAGCAGGACGAACGCACCATGATCGAAAACATCTTCGAGTTCAACAACATGACCGCCGAGGATGTGATGGTCCACCGCATGGACGTGGTGGCCCTCCACGTGGACGATTCCCAGGAGGAAATTCTGCAGATCATCCGGGAGACCGGCCTGTCCCGCTTCCCGGTGTATGATTCGGATATCGACGACATCGTGGGCATCCTCAGCACCCGTGATTTTCTCCTGAACCGGGACTGCCAGCCCCCCAAGAGCATCCGGGAGATGCTGCGCACCGCCTACCTGGTGCCTGAAACCGTCCAGGCGGACATCCTTTTCAGGGACATGCAAAAGCAGAAGGTGCACATGGCCATCGTGGTGGACGAGTACGGCGGCATGAGCGGCATCGTCACCATGGAGGACCTGCTGGAGGAGATCGTGGGGAATATTTACGACGAGTTCGACCCCACGGAGGAAAGCGAAATCGAGCAGCTGGAGGATAACCTCTGGCGCGTGTCCGGCGCGGTGGAACTGGAGGCCCTTTCCGACGCCCTGGGCGTGCCCCTGCCCCTGGAGGAGGAGTACGATACCCTGGGCGGCATGGTGTTCAGCAGGCTTTCCGCCATTCCCGAGGATGGGTCCACCTTTGAAATCACCATGAACGGCCTGGACATTCAGGTGATCGAAATCTCCGACCACCGGGTGGAAAAGGCCCTGATCCGGAAGGTGCAGGAACCCGCCCAGGAAGAGAACGAAGCCCAGGGCGCGGAAGCAAGCGCCTCCCAGGCCCCCGGCGACAAACCCCGCAAGCGTGTGGCCAATGAATAAAAGCATCTCCCATGTCTGCTGGGATTTTGACGGCACCCTCTACGACACCTACGGCCAGATTGCCTCCGCCATGGAAAAGGCCCTTGGACAGTGGGACCTGGCCGCGCCTCCCCAGGAGGTGTACGGGCTGCTCAAGCAATCCGTCTATCACGCCTCCCGCGTTTTTGCCCAGCGTTTTTCCCTTCCCCTGGAGGGACTCCTGGATGCCTTCCAGCATTATCACCGCCAAGCGGGCGGCTTTCAGCCCTATGAAGGAGCGGCGGCCTGCCTGTCCCTCCTGCATCAGGCGGGCTGCCGCCATTACCTCTACACCCACCGGGACAGCGCCGCCATCCGCCAGTTGGAGGCGGATGGCCTGGCCCCGCTCTTTGCGGATTTTATCACCCGGGAGGACGGCTTTGCGGATAAGCCCGCCCCGGACGCGCTGCTGGCCCTTTGCGAAAAGCATGGCTTTTCCCCTGAAGAAGCCGTGATGGTGGGCGACCGGGACATTGACGTCCAGGCGGGCCTCAGCGCGGGAATGCATGCCATTCTCTTCGATCCGGACGGGTTTTATCCCCAGGCCCAGGCCACGTGGCGGGTAGGCCGCCTGGGGGATATTCCCCCGCTGCTGTTGCCGGGGGCGCTTGCCCCAGGCTCCCCCTCCCGCCCCTAGGCTTTCTCCACCGTAACGCTTTCCCCGGCGGTCCGGGTCAGATAGGTTTTTGCCCAGCGGTCCCGCAACGCCGAAAAGGCGGCGCGGGCCGTTTTTTCATCCTCAAAAAGGCCGTACACCGCGGAGCCGCTTCCGGTCATCATGGCCCGGAGCGCCCCTTGTTCCTCCAGGGCTTCAATAGCCTGGGGAATCTCCGGCCTGCGGGCGGCGCTCACCGGCTCCAGGCTGTTTCCCATGGCCTTGGCAAGGCTTGGCAGGTCGCGGCGCAGCAAGGCTTTCTCCGCCCCTTGGGTATCCGGGCGCAAAAGCGCCTCCCCAGGGGCTTCGTCAAAGGCGCGAAAGATTTCCTGGGTGGAAAGCCCCCGGCAGGGCTGCACCGCCACCAGCCAAATGGGCGCGGGAGGGGGCAGCGGCCGGATGGCTTCCCCGATCCCCTGCACCCGGGCCAGCCCGCCCCGGAGCAGAAAGGGCACGTCCGCCCCCAGGGCCAGGGCGATGGCCTCCAGCCTGTCCCCAGGCACCTTCAGATTCCAAAGAGCGCACAGGCCCAGCAAGGCCGCCGCCGCGTCCGCGCTGCCTCCCCCCATCCCCGCCCCCACGGGGATGCGCTTCACCAGCCGCATCTCGGCCCCCAGGCGGCAGCCCGTAGCCTCTTGCAAGGCCAGCGCCGCCTTCATCACCAAATTGCGCCGGTCCGCGGCCACAGCCGGGGGGGCGGCCGCCCCTTCCGGGCCCCCGTACCCTTCGCTCTCCACCCCCAGGCTTAGGTCCTTTGCCCTTTGCAGCCACAGGGTATCGCAAAGCTCCACGCTGCCCAGGAGCATGTCCATCAGGTGATAGCCGTCCGCCCTTTGGCCCAGGATGTCCAGGGTCCAGTTGATTTTTGCCCGCGCCGTCACCCGCAGCATTGCAACCCGCCCTTCCTTATGCTATAGTAAAGCCATTATAGCAGGTTTTATCTTCCAGGCAAGGAGAGTGTGAAGCGTATGCCGGGTACCGAGGTTCTTCTCTCGCTTCACGCCAGCGCCAGCGTGGGAGGCGAGCAAGGCGAAACCATCCAACTGCTGACCACCGGGGAATGGACCTGCCAGGACGGCGCGCACCTGATCCGCTATGAGGAAGCCCTGGACGAGGGCTCCAGCGGCACCCAGGTGCTTCTCTCCTTACAGGACGGCGGGGTTACCATGCTGCGGCAGGGCGCCTATGAAACCAACATGGTCTTCCGCAAGGGGCAGCGCTATGAAAGCCAATATACCACGCCCTTTGGCACCATGGAAATGGCGATTTTCTGCACCAAGGTCGCCTATTCCGTCCAGCAGCAGGGCGGCACCCTCCAGCTTCAATACCAACTGGACCTCAACGGCCAATACGCCTCCATGCACCAAATGGAAATGCGCTTTGCGGTGAAGGAACATGACCAGCAGCACCATGCCCCCTCTTGCTGAGCTTAGGGCCCAATGCCAGGCCCTGTGCGCCGGGGAAGGAACCCCGTGTTTTTTGCGCCGCTGTGCTCAGAGCGGCTTTCTTTTTGCCTCCGATTTTCCAAGGCACGCCCCGCCCTCCCGGCGGGAGGCTGCCGTCCGCGCCCTGGCCGGAGCCGGGTTTGTCTGCCACATTCCCCCGGGGGAGGCGCTTTTGTTCATTGACGCCTCCTTGGGCCGCTATGAGCGCCTGCTTGCAAGCCTGCCGCCGAACCCGCCTCCCCTTCCCGGCGACGACGCCCTGCATCCCGCCTACGCCCTGTGCCAGCTGCTGCTGGCACACCCCGCTCCTTTGGGGGAACAGCCGCTCCTTCCCCTGCGCCGCCTGCTGAAGCTCACCGAGGCCCCCTCCCCCGCCCCTGTGCTCCAGGCTGTGGCCGCCCTTCACCAGGAAGCGGCCCTTGCCCTGAGGGAGCGCAGGCCCCTTTCCCACGGCGGGGGGCAGGTATTGGCGGCGTGGCTCATGGCCCAGCCCTCCCCGCCAACCCAAACCTGAAAGGAGGAATCCCCATGATCCTGGAATACCTCGGCCACTCATCCTTCAAGCTCACCCTGGCGGATGGCGCCGTCCTGATGATGGACCCCTACGGGTCCTTCTACCAGTACCCCTTGCGCCGCCTGAAGGCGGATATCTGCACGGTGAGCCATCACCACGGCGACCATGACGCGGTTTCCTCCCTGGAGGGAAACCCCCTGGTGCTGGACACTGCGGGCGTCCACCTGCCCAAGGACGGGATCACCGTTCAGGGCATTCCCACCTTTCACGACGAGGTCCAGGGCAAGAAGCGGGGCCCCAACCTCATCTTCCTCATCGAGGCCGAAGGGCTGCGCCTGGCCCATTTGGGGGATTTGGGCCACCGCCTGGCCCCGGAGCAAATGGCCCCTCTTCAAAACCTGGACCTGCTGCTGCTGCCCGTGGGGGGATATTACACCATCGGCGCGGCTACCGCCGCCGCCGTCATGGAGGACCTGGCCCCCAAGGTCACCATCCCCATGCATTACAAAACCAAGGCCGACCCGGACATGCCCATCGCCCCCGTATCCGATTTCCTGGCCCTTGTGGGCGTTTCCCCGGAGCCCATGGCCCTGCTGCGGGTCACCGCCCAGGATATCAGCCAGCGGCCGGCGATGCTGCTCATGACCACACCCGAGGGCCTCTAGGTTTTTTCCTGGAAAATGAGGTTGACAATCCCTTTCCCTGTGGATAGAATCAGCAAAGTACATCATACCAAAGGAGCACCCATATCATGAAATACGTTTTGATCACAGGCGGCGTGGTTTCTTCACTGGGAAAGGGGCTGACGGCGGCCTCCTTGGGGCGGCTGCTTCGCGCCCGGGGCTACCGGGTGTCCTTGCAGAAGCTGGATCTGTATTATAATGTGGAGCCGGGCTTTTTGAGCCCCCTGGAACACGGCGAGGCCTTTATCACCGAGGACGGTACCGCCGCCGACCTGGACCTTGGGCACTATGAGCGCTTCGTGGACATCAACCTCACCGGCAAGGCCAGCGTCACTACCGGCAAAATCCACAAGCGGCTCATCGACCGGGAGATGCGGGGGGACTATCACGGCTCCACCATCCAGGCCATTCCCCATGTAGCCAACGAGATCAAGGCCTCCATCCGGGAAGCCGCCCAGGACAGCGGCGCGGAGATCGCCATTATCGAAATCGGCGGCACCGTGGGCGACATGGAGGCGGCGGTGTATTTGGAGGCCATCCGCCAGATGCGCTGGGAATGCGAAAGCCCCAATGACTGCTGCTATGTGCATGTGACGCTGATGCCCTACATCGCCACCGCCGGGGAGCTGAAAACCAAGCCCACCCAAAACAGCGTCAAGGAGCTGCGCTCCATCGGCATTCAGCCGGACATCATCGTGTGCCGCACCGAGGTGCCCATGACCGGGGACGTGAAGGACAAGATCGCCCTGTTTTGCAACGTGAAAACCAGCAATGTGATTCAAAACGGAGATGTGGAAAGCCTGTACGAGCTGCCCCTGTCCCTGGAAAAGGAGGGCCTGGCCAAGACCGTGCTGGCGGAGTTGGGCCTTGAGGAGCGCACCCCGGATCTGACGGATTGGAAGGACATGATGCGGCGGATCCAAGCCTCCACGGAGCCTATGCGGGTGGCCGTGATCGGCAAGTACATCGCCGTGCCCGACGCGTACCTTTCCGTGAACGAGGCCCTGCGCCATGCGGGCTTTGCCAACGGCGTGAGGGTGAGCATCGACGCCCTCAGCGCGGAGGACATCACCCCGGATACCGTTCAGGAACTTTTGGGCGGCCATGACGCCATTGTGCTGCCCGGCGGCTTTGGGGGCCGGGGAACGGACGGGCTGCTGTGCGCGGCCCGCTACGCCAGGGAGCATAAGATTCCCTTCCTGGGCATCGGCTTTGGCATGCAGCTGGCCGTGGTGGAGGCGGTACGCAACCTCCTGAATATTCCGCAGGCCCATACCACCGAGGTGAACCCCCAGACGCCCCACCCCGTGGTGCGCATCCCCGAAGACCGCATCTGCCAGAACGACAGCCGGGGGGCGGCCCGCATCGGCGCCGGAGAGGTGAAGCTCTCCGCCGGGAAAGCCCGGGACGCCTACGGGCAGGACGTGGTCAGCGAGCGCCACAGCAACCGCTATGAGGTGGACCCCGAATATGTGGGGCCGCTGATGGAAAAGGGCTTCCGCCTGGTGGGCCTCAGCGCGGAAAGCGGGTATCCCGAGGCTTTTGAGGTGGAAGGCCATCCCTTCTATGTGGTCACCATCTACCACCCCGAATACCTGTCCAGGCCCAACCGTCCCCATCCCCTGTTTGACGCGCTGGTGAAGGCGGCAAAGTAACGAAAAGCAAGGCCGCGCCCCAAACCCCTGGGGCGCGCGCCCTGGGAGCCCTGGGCCCGGCCAATGTCCGCCCAGCGCCTCTCCCCAAGAAAGGAACGCCATGCAGCCCCTGCTAGGCTTGCTCATCAAACGGAACCGGCTTGCGCAAAACCTTTCCCAGGAAAGCCTGTGCAAGGGGATTTGCGTTGTGTCCTACCTCAGCAAAATTGAGACCGGGCAGGTCGTCCCCTCCCCGGAGATCATTGACCAGCTCTTCCGGGCCCTGGGGCTTGCCTTTGAGCGGGACGAGGCCTTTCTTAGCGCCTACCGCTCGCTGCTGAAGGATTTCTTTGACCGCTTCTTTCACCAGGAGCCCGCCGAGGCCATCCAGGAGGAGCTGGTTCAGGCGGGAGCCCGCCTGGAAAACAGCGAGCTTTGCCTCGCCTACCAGCTCTTTTTGCTATACCGCTGCTTGCTGCGCAAGGAGCCGGACAAGGCCCTTTCCCTTTTTCAGTCCCTGGCGCCCTTAAGGCAGCTCATGGGCCCGGAGGACGCCTTTTTGTATGAAATGGCCCACAGCGCCACGGCCTCCTCCTTTGAGGAAAAGCGCGAGGCCCTCTACCGGGCCCAGGGGCTGCGCATGAGCCCCGCGGTATCCTTGGCCCTGGCCCAGCTGCACTATGAGGCCGGGCGCTACCAGGAGGCCCTGCTGTACTGCGCCCAGGGCTATCAGCTCTCCGCCCAGGAGGGCAATGTATACGCCATGCGGGAGCTGAGCTTTTTGGAGGGCACCTGCTACGCCAACCTTTTTGAGCACCAGTTGATGCTGGACTCCTACCTGCGCTGCCGGGAGCTGGCCCGGGGGGACGCGGAACTGGTCCTCCACATCGAGTACAACATCGGCGCGTCCTTTTTGGAGATGGGCCGCCATGAGGAGGCGCTGTCCTACCTGCTTCGGGTATGGGAGGCCTGGGGCGATTCCCCGGAGTCCTTCCTGCTGCTGCATAAGCTGGCGATCGCCTATGAGCAGTTGGGGCGCAAGGAAACCGGCAGGCCCTATCTGGACAAGGCCCTGGACATTGCCCGCCATGGCTCCGATCCCGTTTCCCAGGCCATGATCCGGGTGGTTCAGCTTCGCTATGACAGCGACCACCGCCAGGGCGAGGAATACCTGCTTTTGCTGGAGGACCTGATCCGGCAGTTAGAGAGCCAGCGGCCCCACGGCTTTCGCCAGTTCCACCTGCCCTTTTTGCTGGAGGCCTATACGGACCGGCGCAGGTATAAGGAAGCCCTGACCCTTGCCAGGGAGATGCCGCCCCAGCTCCGGTTTCATTTTCCCAAAAGATAGGCTTCTTTCCCTTTCACACCCATTTTCCGCTTCTGCTTTTCTCAAAAGCGCCCCGTTGCAATCCATTGCTCCATCCCTTATCATCAAAACAGCAAAGGCCTTTGCGCACATTACAGATGACAAGGGATGGCCCTATGAAAAAGCCTACCCTCTGGTCCCGGAATTTTACCCTGATTACCCTGGGCACCCTCATGAGCGCCACCGGCGGCGCGGCCATGAACGTGGCCCTGGGCCTCGTGGTTTTTGACAACACCTCCTCCCCTTGGATGACAGGGCTCTACGAAGCCCTGTCTTTATTGCCCGCGGTAATTTTGCCGGTGCTGCTGGCCCCCGCCCTGGACCGGTACCCCCGCAAGCGCATCGTGGTGGGCCTGGATTTTCTGCAAGGCCTTCTGTATCTGCTCTTTGGCGTATACGTGCTGACCCGGGGCTTCCAGTACGGCGCGTACCTGCTCTTTGGCGTGCTCACCGGGGCCATCGGCTCGGTGGATTCCACGGCCTATTCCGCCTTCTATCCGGATTTGATCCCCGAAGGCTTTCTGGAAAAGGGGTATTCCGTCTCCTCCACCATCTACCCCATGGTGACTTTGGTCACCGCGCCCTTGGCCGCCTTGGTGTACACCCGCTTCGGCATGCCCGTGCTGTTCTTCGGGGAAGGGGCGCTGCTGTTGGCCGCCAGCGCCCTGGAATCCTTCATCCGCCTTCGGGAAAACCACACCCGGGAACCCAAGCGCTTCCGCTTGAAGGAATACGCCGGGGAAATCGCGGAGGGCTTTGGCTACCTCAAGGAGGAAAAGGGCGTTCGGAGCCTCTACGGTTACATGTCCGTCACCAACGGCGCTTCCGCCGGAAGCAGCCTGATGGTCCTGGCTTATTTCCAGACCGCGCCAGGCCTGACCACGGCGCTGTATTCCTTGCTGATCAGCGCGGAAACCCTGGGCCGCATGCTGGGAGGCGTAGTCCATTACTTTTTGAAAATCCCCGCTGTGAGGCGCTTCCGGGTCGCCGCCTCGGTCTATGTCACCTATGACATTCTGGACGCCGCGCTGCTGTTTCTCCCCTACGGGGGAATGCTGGCGGCCCGCTTCCTCTGCGGGTTTCTGGGAGTGAACAGCGCCACCTTGCGGGAATCCGCCATCCAGCACTACCTGCCCTCCCACATGCGGGCCCGGGTCAACAGCTTGCTCAGCGTGGCCATCCTGGCTTTGGTCATGGTGATGCAATTGCTGGCAGGAGCCTTGGGGGAAATTCTGCCCTACCGGCTGGTGGCGGTGGGAATGTCGCTCCTGGCCATGGTGGCGCTGTATCTGCTGGTATTTCGCAACCGCAGGCCCGTCCGGGACTTGATGAACGTGGATTTTTAGGGGCACGGGGCGGGGCCGCCGGCTCCCTCCTCCCGGCCCAATCCTTTCCAGGGCTTCGTTTTCGTTACAAGTTCACAGTTCCTTTCCTTTGGAGATTGTGGTATAATACGGACTGTATGTCGTGCTGTTCCTTTGGGACAGCCGCTTGATCACACCATTAGGAAAGGAGGCGCGTGCATGCACTCCAATGCGCCTGGGCAGCCCAGGCCATACGAGGCTCCCCCTGTCCCCTCCCGGCGGCCTGTGAAGGACTATACGCCGAAGAAGCGAAAGAGCCGCGCTGCGGCGGTATTGCCTTTGCTGCTGCTGTTTGTGGCGCTGCTGGCGGGGATGTATGCGGTTTTCCCCAAGCAGGCGGGGCGGCATGTGGGGTCGTCCATGTATGACGGGCTGGTCATCAGCGAGGTCATGGCCGCCAATTCCTCCGCCG
>JAYFPK010000011.1:0-143645 GCA_034927815.1 Candidatus Limiplasma sp. | reverse complement strand
ATTCAACGGTTGAAATACGCGGAATACGCGGAGATCCGAATCGGAACCGGTGAGGATCTGTTTTTACGCTATGTTCTGCCACAAGCGAAGGAATATGCCCACAAGTATCCCAACGTGCTGTTCAGGGCCGTGGCCTCCATGAGTTCGGAATCGAGCATCGACGGCATTTTACAGGGGGACATCGACCTGGGATTTTTGAACATCCGGCCCGAGCATGACAGCATTGGCTATGAGCGCATCGGAAGCTTGCATGAAATCTTCCTGGCGGGAGATATCTACGGGGCGCAGCTTGGAACCGCGCCCGTGACCTGGGAGCAGTTGGTGCAATGCCCTCTTTTGCTGCATCCCAAGTATACCTATACCCGCAGGCGGCTGGACGACAAGGTCAAATCCATGGGGTTGGTCGCCATCGCGAACTTTGAATCCGGCAATACCCATGTGCTCATGAAAATGGCCGCCGAGGACCTGGGTGTCGCTTTGGTGACCAAGGAAACGGCCCAGACCCACCCCATCTATGATTGCTTGCAAGTCATCAAGCTGGTGGAGCCTTACACGCCCCGGGAAATCTATGTGGCCTGGAACAAAGAGAAAAAGATGAACGTCTACCTCCGGGAATTGATTGAAAACGTGGTACAGTATTCTAAAACCTAATGTGTTTCCCGGGCGGTCCGTCTAGCCCGCTATCGCAAGCCGATGGATGCGGCATATACGGGTCGGAAGCGTGGGTTTTTGTATATCTCCCGCCTGATTCTTTGTCCAGGGATCATGCGCCGCTGTTCCCGCCGTCCATCAGGAGCGCTTTCCTATTGCTGCACATATCCGTTGCACAGGTGGTGCCTCGCGGGGACGTCCTCCTGGATGGGGGGAAGCGTAAACGGCTCCGCAAAGTGGTTGTCCTTCCGGTCGTCGTTGATGGTGGAAACCTCGCCCACGATCAGGTCCCCGTCCTCCGGCTTCGCGTAAAACTCATGATAGATGTAGGGGAACAGCGTAATGCTGTCACCGCTGCCCACCTCCACAGCCGCGCCCGCGGGCAGCGTTACCGGCCTGCCGTCCAGCCGGAGGTGTACATCCGATTGGGTATCAATGGCAAAGCCCTCCGCCTCGCTTTTGGAATTGAACACCTTCACGCACAGCGTTCCCCCGGCCCGGTTGATGATGTCCTCGGTCTTGGAATAGTGAAAGTGCATGGGCAGAAGCTGGCCCGCCTTCATGGCGATGATCTTCTCGCAATAGGGCGTTCCCATGCTGGGGTCATAGATGTTCCCGTTGCGCAGCGTAAACAGCACGGCCCCCACCTTGTCAAAATCCCCCCGGGCATAGTCCGTCGCATCCCAGCCTTGCATCACGTTCCACAGATGCTCCGCCTCCGCTCTGCGCCTGTCCCATTCCATGGGGCTCCAATAGGCGAAGGCAGGCAAGGCGAAGCGCTGCTTTTGGCAAAGCGCTATGGCCCAGTCGATGTGCCGGTCTATTTCTGAACGCTTCATGGGTATATCCCCTCCCTTTTCTCTCATTTGGGCGCAGGGGTCAGGGCTGCCTGCCCTCTCCGCCCAGCATTTCACATGGGATGCCCAGCATCCGGCAGATCATCTTCAGCTCTTTGACATGGTCTCCGTATACGGCGTGGCAATGGTTCGCGCTGAATTTTTCCAGAAAGACCTCATGATCAAAGGAGAGCTTCACATAATTATGGGGCCATTCCATGGTGGTCTCCGCCATCTTCTCCTGGGGCAGCTGCACGATCTCCCCGGTGAACACCGTCATGCGGTATTCCCCCTTGTAGCGGTTCAGCCGCGCGATGGTGGCCTTTCCAGGCCTGGTCATACAATTCACATGGCAGCCGCCTCCAGCGTAAATCTCCAGGCATGGATACAGCTTTACCTGTTTCAGGTTTTCCGCCGGGTCCTGGCTACCCCCCGCGTAATAGGTGGATTGGGAGCCGCAGTTGCAAAAGACCATCACGTCGTTTTCCGCGTCATAGTGCCGCACATCCATGAAAAGCACCGGATCATGGGTCAGAAGCTTCAAAATCTGCATGGTCAAAGCGGCGTCGGAATCCGCCTCGCAGGCGTAGACCACCGGCTCCTTGGGCCCGTCCCAATCGTAAGGATCGTTCATGAAGGCCGCTGCGATGCACTCCGTGCAATAGTGGCGGCTCATCTCGTAATGGCACTTGACGCCGACAAAGTCATACTGGTGCTCCGCCACAATGCGCTTCAACGCCTCGTAATGGCGGATCTGGGTTTTCAGCTTTTCAGGGGTCAGGCGCTGCTGATCGTATGCGATGGAGGCGCAATGCTGCGTCAGCCACTGGAATGCCTTTTCCACCTTTTCCTCTGGCACCTGGGCCGCAAAGCGGAGAATCTCGGACTGGTCCAGGTGGTCCACATCCACGCCGAAGCGCTCCTGCCAGTCCTGCATGCTGACGGTGGCGCTGTACATACCCAGGCTTCTGCCGCCGATCAGCCCGTATTTCTCTCCGTTGAGGCTGCTGACCACATGGGCGCACCGGGCAAACTCCACCACCTTTTCCAGCACATCCGGGTTGTTGAAATCCCCGGCCGCCCGGAAATGATCGATGCCCAGATGATCCAGCGCGCCGCCCGCCGCCAGCATGGACACCATGCCGGGCCAGTCCGGGAACAGGTTGGCGCAGAGCATGAAGGGGCCTTTTCCGTTTTTGGCAATGATGGCGGAGAAGTTGGGGAACGCAAAAACGCCATGGGAGATCACCGTGCCGTCCACGCCCTTTTGTTTCAGCAGCTCCGCCTGTTCCTTGGCCGTTTGCACGGAGTGCACCAGGCAATCCGCCTGGATCACGTCCACCCTGCCGTCCCTTTGCAATGCCGCCGTGATGACGTCCACCTGTTTTTGCACCACGTCCTTGAGGGTTTCATGCACCTCGGGCTCGCCGTCGGACACGCCGATGATCCCAATCAAGGGTTTGCCAAGCATCCTGTAACACCTCGTCTCTTGCGGCGAAAACGCCACTTTTTTTCCAGGAGGCCGCGTCAGGCCCGCTCTTCCCCAAAGCATTCCACCGCGGCTTTTTCAATGGCTAATCCCTTCATGTAGCGCTTGTGGAAGCGCTCAAAGCCCTCGGCCATTTCCGTATCGGGCGCCATGGTCTTGCCGGAGTGCCCCTTGAAAACCGCCTCCTCCAGCCATGACTCCAGGGGTTGGGCGGAGGCATGGCGCAGGTATGCGGCCAGCAGCGCGATGCCCCACGCCCCTCCCTCGGTGGCGGTGCGCAGCACCGTTACCGGCGTCTTGAGGGCGCTGGCCAGCACCCCTTGCCCAACCCCCTCTGTTTTGAAAAAGCCGCCGTGGGCATATACCCGGTCCATCCGCACGCCGCCGTCGCCCAGCAGCAGGTCAAAGCCCGCCTTCAGTGTCGCCAGGGCGCTGTACAGGTGGACGCGCATGAAGTTCGCCAAAGTAAACCGGCTGGTGGGCATCCGCGCAAGCAACGGGCGGCCCTCCATAAGGCCGGTGATATTCTCCCCGGAGTCGTAGTTGTAGGCCAGCAAGCCGCCCCCGTCCATCTCTCCCTCCAGGGACTTGTAGAACAGCTTGGAGAAAAGCTCCCCCATCTCTATGTTCACGCCCAGCATATCCGCCAATTCGTAAAAGAGATGGGTCCAGGCATTCAGGTCCGTGGTGCAGTTGTTGCAGTGCACCATCGCCACGGGCTTGCCCGTGGGGGTCGTGATGATTTCAACCTGGGGGATCAAGCGGGGAAGTTCCTTTTCCATCACCACCATGCCAAAGACGGAGGTGCCTGCGGAAACATTGCCCGTGCGTGCAGCCACGCTGTTGGTGGCTACCATCCCCGTCTGGGCGTCGCCCTCCGGCGGGCAAAAAGGCGCTCCGGCCAGCAGCGTACCGCTGGGGTCCAGCAGCAAAGCGCCCTCCTGCGTAAGGCATCCCGCTTCCTCCCCCGCCAGGGCGACCCGTGGCAGAAGGTCCTCCAGCCTCCAGGGCATCCCCCGCTGCGCCGCCAGCGCATTGAACGACGCCAGCATGGCCGCGTCATAGGTGCGGCCCTCGCCGCCGATGGGAAACATGCCGGAGGCCTCTCCGACGCCTACCACCCTCTCGCCCGTCAGCTTCCAATGCACATAGCCCGCCAAGGTGGCGAGGTGGGCAATGCCGGGCACATGCGCTTCCCGGTTCAGCATGGCCTGGTAAAGGTGCGCAATGCTCCAGCGCTGGGGAATGGGAAAGCCAAACAGCTCCGTAAGCTGCTGCGAGGCCGCCTCCGTCCTCAGGTTGCGCCAGGTTCTAAACTCCGCAAGCTGGTTTTCCTCCCGGTCCAGGGGCAGGTATCCGTGCATCATGGCGCTGACGCCGATGGCCGACGGGCGCTTCAGCTCCACGCCGTATTGCCGCCGCACCTCCCCCGCAAGCTGCCCATAGCAGTTCCGCAGGCCGTCCCATACGTCTTGAAGCGCATAGGTCCACACCCCGTTCCTGTATTGGTTCTCCCAGGCATGGGCCCCAGAGGCCAAAGCAGCTCCA
This sequence comes from Candidatus Limiplasma sp., assembly GCA_034927815.1. Taxonomy (GTDB): domain Bacteria; phylum Bacillota; class Clostridia; order Christensenellales; family Aristaeellaceae; genus Limiplasma. The sequence continues at coordinate 139,121 of JAYFPK010000011.1, read as the reverse complement.
CTTTGGTCAATCAAAACCATTTTGATGCGGGTGGACCCCAGCTCAATGCCCAGCGTGGCGTCCCCGGCTGTGATGACGTTCCGCCCTTGATTCTCCATATCCTTTCCTCCGCTGAAAGGGGATCTTTTTACTTTTTGTGCGTGCCGGACCCGCCCTGTGGCGAACGCCCTATTTTTTCTGTCCGTAATAGGCGTTGGGACCAAATTTGCGCAGATGGTGCTTGTCTTGCAGATGCTGGGACATACGGATAGGCTGCTGTGCGGCGCGGATGCTCTCCGTGAGGATCGCCATATGGGCCACCTGCTCCAGCACCACGGCATGGTGGACGGCCTCCTGGGGGGTTTTGCCCCAAGCGAAGGGGCCATGCTGCCGCAACAGCGCACAGGGCACCCAGGCCGGGTCCAGCTTTCGCTCCCGGAACTCCTCCACGATCACGTTTCCGGATTCTTCCTCATAGGCCCGGTCCACCTCCCCGTCCGTCAGCATGCGGCAGCAGGGAACGTCGCCGTAGATGTAGTCCGCGTGGGTGGTGCCATAGGCGGGAATATCCCGCCCTGATTGGGCCCAACTGGTGGCATAGCGGGAGTGGGTATGGACAACGCCTCCCACGGTTTGAAAATTCCGGTACAGGATCATATGGGTCAGCGTATCCGTGGAAGGATTCAGCATTCCTTCCACCTTGCGCCCCTCCAGGTCCATCACCACCATGTCTCCGGCCTTCAGCTCCTCGTAGGGCACGCCGGAGGGCTTGATGACAAACATCCCCTTCTGCCGGTCCAGCCCGGATACGTTTCCCCAGGTGAATGTGGTCAAGCCGAACTTCGGCAGCAGCATATTGGCTTCATATACCTCTTGCTTTAACTCCTCCAGCATCCTCACAACCTCCTTTGCGCGTGCCTGCGGCATGGTTAGCGCTGATGGTCGTATTCCTTGTAGCGCCGCACCTTGTCCTCGGAGGGCGTGCCGGCGGCAAAGGTTGACCCCAGCCATATATGAACGAGCTCGCAGGCCAGCTTGGGCCCCAGGGTAAAGGCTCCCAGGCAGGCGATGTTAGCGTCATTGCTCACCGCCGCCCGTCCGGCGGAATAGCTGTCGGACAGCAGCGCCGCGTAAGCGCCCTTCACCTTGTTGGCCGCAATGCTCATGCCGATGCCGGTGCCGCAAAGCAAAATCCCGCGGTCCGCATGGCCCTGGGTCACATATTCCGCCACCTGGATCGCGGTATTGGCGTACACCGGGTCATCCCCGCCCAGCAGGACGGTTTCATGGCCGTCCTTGCGGCATTGTTCCTCAATGAGACAGGCCAAGTCCTTGGCGTTGGGATCATATCCCAGAGCGATTTTCATGCCCTTCACCTCACAGTTGCTTCGCCATGCCGTCGCACATGGCGCATAGCAAAAGGCAGCAGGAGGAAGCTCCCGCGTCCAGCACGCCGATGGAACGCTTGCCCAAGCGGCTGGAGCGGCCGAACTTGGCCTCCAGGTCCTTGGTGGAATCCCGGCCGGCGGCAGCCGCCCACTTCACCGCCTCCAGGGCGGAGGAGAAATCCGCGCCGTCCCCAAGGGCTGTATGCAGCGCTTCAGTAGCGGGATATAGCGTATCCACCAACGTCTTATCCCCCACCCGGGCCTCCACGACGTCATACAAGCCCGTAAGCCCCGCGTCCATCATCTGGGAAAAAAGCGCCAGGTCGATCTCCTGGTGGCCCTGGCAGACATCCGCCATCTCCATGAAGATCGTGCCATAGATCGGCCCCATAGAACCCCCGATCTCATTCATCACAATGGAACCCAAAAGCTCCAGCCCGTCCGCCAGGGTGATGGACTGCACCTGCCCCAGGCGCTGCGCAAGGAGGGTAAAGCCCTTGTTCATATTGGCCCCGTGGTCCCCGTCGCCAATTTTACCGTCCAGCTCCCCCAGGTAGGCCTTGTTGTCCTGGATGGCCCGGACCATTTCCATCAAAACCGGTTTCCCATTCTTGTTTTTCATTTTGCGCACCCTTGCTTCAAGCCGATGGAATACGCCTTTGCATCCAGCAACTCCTTCAGCTCGTCGTCCAGTTTCATCAGCGTCAGCGTCGCGCCCATCATCTCCAGGGAGGTGAAATAGTTGCCCACATAGGGGCGGTATACGCGAATGCCGCGCTCTCCCAGCAGCTTCTCCACCTCCCCATACAGCACATACAGCTCCATGAGCGGCGTGGCGCCCAGGCCCGAGAGCAATACGGCCACCTCGTCCCCCTGGGCAAAGGGAAGGTCGTCCACCACCCGCTCCACCATGCGCCGGGCCATCTGGGCCGCCGGTTCCAGCGGAAGCACCTCTATCCCCGGCTCCCCGTGGTGTCCAATGCCCACCTCCATGGTGCCGTCCTTGATTTCAAAATTGGGATGCCCTACCGCGGGCAGCGTGCAAGGGGCAAGGCCGATGCCGATGCTGCGGGTCTGACCGATGGCCTTTTGGGCAGCGTCGATCACCTCGTCCAGGCTCGCTCCGGCAGCGGCCTTGGCCCCGGCAATTTTCCACATGAAGATTTCCCCCGCTACGCCCCGGCGCTTGCCAAGCTGGTCGGCAGGGGCGGAGGCCGCGTCGTCGTTGGCTACCACGGTCTTGACCTCGATGCCTTCCTTGCGGGCCATGCGGATGGCCATTTTCACGTTCATGTTGTCGCCGGAATAGTTGCCGTACAGGCAAGCTACCCCCCGGCCTCCGTTTGCGCTGCGAAAGGCGTCCAAAAACGCCACCGCCGTGGGAGAGGAGAAAATTTGCCCGACTGCCACCGCATCACACAGGTTTTTCCCCACATAGCCCAAAAACGCGGGCTTATGTCCGGAGCCTCCGCCTGTGACAATGCCGACCTTGCCCGCGAAGGGAGCGCCCTTGGCCTTGAGCACGGCGGCGTTTTCAGTAGGCTCCAAAATATCCCCATGGGCCAGCAAAACGCCCTGGATCATCTCCTCCACAATATGGTCCGGATCGTTCATGATGCGTTGCATGCCGTCTCCTCCTTCCGTTCTTACAGCGCGGTAATCGCAAACACGCATTTCACGGGCTTGCACTCGAAGTTCACCAGCTGGTATTGGGTGTTGGCGGGCAGGAAGAACGCGTCTCCCTCCTCAATCTGGAAGGATTCCTGCTGCTGGGGAAGGTTCACCACCACAGGGCCGTCAATGCAATACAGCGCGCCGTCCCCCCCATGGCAATCCGGGTCGGAGCAGCGCGGTCCATACCCGCCCGCCGGAAGGATGAACTCCCCAAAGTGGCCGTAATCGTTGCTGGCGATGAAGCGCATCAGTATGGGATGCTCCGTGCCGTGCACGTTGTTGAGCTTATCCCGGTCATACACCGCGTACACGGCCTGGGGCGCCTTGCGGGCTTCCTTGCCATCCACGGGCCATGCGCCGATATCATCCGTGCAGCCCTGCCGGGAGATTTCCCGGATGACGCCGCGCATATCGGGAAGCGCCGCGTTGTTGGGTCCTTTGTAGAACTTTGTTTCCGCGTCCGTGGGAATGTACTTGGGAGGGATGTCCTCTCCCCAGGCCTTGGGGGTGATGAAATACAGCACCCGGGCCTTGTTCGCGGAAAAGTTGTGGGCCTTATGCCAGGCTTCCTGAGGCATATACAGCCCATCCCCGGTGTCCAGGTAGGCGAATTGCCCATTGCCGCTACGCTGGACAATGGGGCCCTGAAGGATGTAGTAGAACTCATCGCCAGGATGGATATCCAGGGGATCAAACGCCCCGCCCGGGCCCAGCTCATAGATGCCCAGCATAAAGGTATCCGTGGTCACGAGGGTAAAGGTGTTATCGCTGGTGAAGGCATTGTTGGGAGGATACAGCGCCGTGGCGAACTCCTGCTTGCGGATCAGCCTGGGATATTTTTTCCCATCTTCAAAAGGAAACCTGGTAAGGATATCCATTAGTTTAGGCATGATGCTCCCTCTCTTCCTATGGTTTTCGGCGAACCGACTTCCCTTCCGCTCCCAGGGAAGGGAGGGGGCCGGCCTCATCCCTTACAGGGCGTCGCCGCCGGCGCGGCCGCTGCATGATCCCAGGTGGTTCAACGCCCGTTGCGCATGCACAGGATCGCTTCCCTGGCGCCTTTTTTCAGCTCCTTGTACGCTACGTTGCAAAGGTCATTGTAATAGGTACGGGTGGGGTTCTTCTCAATCACCTTGGCGATGGCGGGAGCCGCCTGAATGGACATATACGTATAGTAGTTCACCTTGGCGATGCCCGCGGAGATCGCCTTGCGGATCTCCTCAAAGCCTGCGCCGGAGCTGCCGTGCATCACCAAAGAGGTCTCCGGGCGCACCTTGGCGCGGATTTCCTTGAGCAGCTCAATGTTGAGCGTGGGCTGCTCCTCATAGAAGCCGTGCTCGGTGCCAATGCACACCGCCAACGCATCGCACTTGGTTTGCTCCGCGAAATCGGCGGCTACGTCCGGGTCGGTATAATACTTGGACTTATCCTTGGGGTCCACGCCCCCCGCGTTTTCATACCCCGGCATTCTGCCGATTTCCGCTTCCACGCTGTACCCAAGATGCCGTACCATCTCGCAAAGGGCCTTCACCCGGGCCACGTTTTCCTCATAGGGATACATGGAACAGTCATACATCAGCGAGCTAAAGCCGCACTTGATAGCGCGAAGGCAATAGTCCATGTCCAGGCCATGATCTAAATTTACCGCGATGGGAATGGAGGCAGCCTTGGCCCGCTCCACCATATAAGGCCCGATCACCTCAAGGGGAATGCACTCGTCATGGGCGCTGGCGTGATCCAAAATAATCGGAGTCTGCAGCTCTTCCGCAGCGTCCACGGCAGCCCGGACGATATCAAAGCCCGGGGTGTTGATCGCCGCAATGGCCATATGGTTTTTGTGTGCATTTTGTAACATTTCCGTCATGTTAACCAGCATTCAGTTTTCCTCCCCAACTCATTGGTTTGTTATCTGCATCACTATGCGTTGCCGCACAATGGCGAGAACGATGATTCTTGATAAAGCCGCAATATGGCTTCTTTGGCCCTGCTGTGGCGGCGGACAATCTCGCCGCAGTCCTCCAGCGGCTCATACATCCGCTTGGAAATCCCGAAGCCTGTTGCCGCCTCTTTTATGGTTTCATAGCAGCCGGACTGGACCGCGCACATCATCGCCAGGCCGCTCAGACCGGCTTCCGAGTCCTTCAGCACGCCGATGCTGCGCTGTGTGATGTTGGCTTTTAATTGCATGTAGACCTCCGATTTTGCCGCGCCCCCCGTAGCGGTCAAAGTATGAAAGGGAATCCCGGCGTTTGCCAACTCCTCACACATGGAGCGCGTTTCACAGGCCAGCCCCTCCAGGAGGGCGCGGTACGCCTGGTAACGGGTGGTGCCCAAGCTCAAACCGATAAAGGCTCCCATGGGCCTGGTATACTCGTTGAAATAGGTATTGCTCAAATAAGGTAAAAACGTAACCCCCGAGGAATCACCCGGGCAATGGCGGTTGAGCATGTCATAAACGTCCTGCCCGGGCTCCGGTTGAATGTCGCTGGCAAACCACTTGATACAGGTGCCGTGGGTCAGGCGGCTTAGCATGATCAGATAGCGTTCTTCGTCGATAAAGGGTTCAATGGAGATTTGAAGCTTCTGCGCCTTGGGAATATCCACGTTCTCAATAAGCAGGTTGAGCGCCTCCGTGGAGCCCTCCCCCACCACCGCGTCACCGGCGCAAAGCGCTCCGCCTCCCACCACTGCCGCGATTTGATCGTGGCATCCAATCAAAACAGTCACATCCCCGGGCAAGCCCAATTCCTTCGCCATCTCCTGGCGAATCTTTCCCAAGGGCGAACCGGCTTTCCCCACCCTAGGCAAAAGGCGAAGGTCAAAGGAAAAAGCATTCGCCAATTCCGAAGACCATTGATGCCGGTGGATGTCAAAAAGCAAGGAGTTGGATGCGGTGGAATAGTCCATCCCCGCCTCTCCCGAAAGCATATAGGCCACGAAGCTGTCCACAAACAGGATTCTTTTTGCCGCTTCCAGCTTCTCCGGCTCATGCTGCTGCACCCACCGGTATTGATTCGTGGAGGCGATCTGGAAGATGCGCTTGCCCGTGATTTGATAAATGCTTTCCGTGTCCAGGCGGTCCTCCAGGGTTTTCCAGATTTCCACATTGCGGCTATCCAGGTACGTAATCCCCTCGTCAAAAAGCAGGCGGTCCTTGGCGTCCAGCATGACCAGCGTCTCTCCCAGAGAGGACACCATCATCGTCTTGGCATTGGCCGCGGCGGGTGCGATTTCCCGAAGGGCATCCTGGACGGCGTTCCACAGCAAGCGCAACTCCAGCGACGCCCATCCCTCTTGCAGGCATTGCAAGGGGTAGAGGCGCTTGGCGCACCGGAGGACCGCGCCGGTATCACTGATGACGCAAGCCTTGCAGCTGGAGGTGCCAATGTCAACGCATATAAAATCCATAGCTCTCCTCCATAGCCATCGGGGTGTTCTTTTCGCCAAAACCCGTGGGATTTGCGCGAAAGATGGGTAAGGAAAAGGAAGATGCCCTACGGACATTCGATTGCAGACATCTTCCCTTTTCCTTTTATCCCGCTCCATCCGTTTCCCTGCGCGGCTGTTGCCGCCAGGGGCGGATTCTCATGTCAGGTTGCTCTCGGTGAGATTACCAGCTGTATTGGCTGATGTTCTCGGCCGTGAGCTGAACCAGGCCGAAGTAGATGGTCTTGTCGTCATTGACGGTAGCTTGAACGCCATCAAGGCCATCCACGGTGATCACGTCGCCGGGCTGGAAGGTCTCGCCCTTCACCATCTGGTACGCCACATAGGTGGCGGTGTAGGCCAGGAACGCGGGCTCGGTGACGTATACGGAGGCCACGGTGCCGTCTTCCACATACTGGCGGATCACATCCGGCAGCGTCAGGCCGGTGATGTAAATCTGGCCCTGCTCCACGATGCCCTGTCCAACGGCGTCCTTCACGGCGCCGGCCGCAGAGTGGGGCTCATACCCGGAGATGCCGATGATGGCGTCCAACTCGGGGTTAGCCATGATCAAGTTCTCAGCGTTCTGGTAGGCAACCTCGGCGTCGTCGTCGGACCAGGTGGTGGCTACGATTTCCATGTTGGGATAGTTCTCGGCGATCTCATCCTGTACGCCCCTGAGACGGTCCTGCTGGTTGCCAGCGGAGATGCCACCGCCCATGACGGCGACCTTGGCATTCTCGCCCTTGGCCTGGGCCACTTCCTTCACGAAGTCGCGGGCGCACTCGTAGTCGCTGGCGGAATTGACATAGAAGGCACGGTTGGATTCAGGGCTGTCGGAATCGTAGGTGAGGACGACAATGCCCTGCTCGATGGCCTTGTTGATGGAAGCCGCGCAGCCGGCCGCGTCATTGGTGGCAATGACGATAGCGTCGGGCTTGGCGACAATGGCGTCTTCCAGCATGTTGATCTGGGCGGTGGCATCGGCGGACGCGGGTCCGGAAACAATGACGTTCACGCCCATCTTTTCGCCAAAATCAGTGGCGCCGGTGATGGAATAAATATTCCAAGCGCCGGAAATTTCCTTGGGCATAAAGTAGATGGTCATTGCATCGGCGCCGGCTGTTTCGGCGAGCGCCATCGCCATGGATCCCAACACCAGCATCAGGGCCAAAACCAGAGATAGTACCTTTTTCATGTTGTGGTTCCTCCTTGTTTTTCTATACTCTCCCCTCTTGCGAGGATCGTAACGGGATTACTTGGCCTGGCGGACCTTCCCCGTCTCCAGGTTGCCGATGACCACGGACAGCAGGATAATGAATCCCAGAATGGCGGATTGATAATAGGCGCTGATCTGCGCAAAATTCATGCCGCTTTTGAGGTAGGCGATCACGATAATCCCCAGGAAGGTGCCCAGCAGCGTACCCTTGCCGCCTTGGATGCTAATGCCCCCCAGCAGGCACATGGTGATAGCGTCGAACTCATAGCCCGTTCCCAGGGAAGCCTCGATCCCTTGCATGCGGGAGAGGATGATCACCCCCGCCAGGCCCGACATAAGGCCATTGAAGGAAAACAGCGCCATTTTGTAGTTGGAAACGTTGATGCCCGAGAAAGCCGCGGCGCTGGCGTTGTTCCCAATGGCCTTCAGGTCCATCCCCATCCGGGTCTTGGAGAAGATCACCGACATAATGAGGAAGATCAAGCACAGCAGCGTGAAGGAATATGGGATAAAGCCCAGCAGCTTGCCGCTTCCGAAGTCATAGAAGCCAGCATCCGGGAAGCCCCGCATATTGCCGCCTGCCTTAAACACGTAGCACAGGCCGCGTATAAAGGTCATGGTGCCCAGGGTGACGATGATGGACTGCATCTTCAGCTTCGCAATCATAAAACCGTTGAGCAACCCTACTGCCAGCCCAGCCAGCAGCGCCACAGCCACCGCGATGGCGATGGGTACGTTGCTTTGCATCAGCATGCCGCAGGTATAGGCGGAAAAGCACATGATGGAGCCAACGGAAAGATCGATATCCCCGGTCAAGATAATCAGGGTCATTCCGGCGCTGAGCAGGCCGATCTCCGTGTATTTGGAGGCCACATTGGTGAAGTTCGCCAGGGTGACGTATACCTTGGATTGGGTGGAAAATCCCAGCAGCATCAGGGCCAAAATCCCCAGGAGAATGATGTATCTTCTGACGTTGTAATCCGCCAACGCCCGCTTCAGCTTACTTTTCGGCATTTGCTCCACCCCCTGCGATTCCAATCCTCTTCGTTGAGCACGCCTTGCGCACGTTGACCCGGCCTTGCATGTACTGGATCACCAGGGAGCCCAGAATCAATAGGCCTGTGATAGCCGTGATCCAATAATCCGCGGCTTTGGCCAGGATCATGCCGTTGTTGATCACCGTCATGATCGCCGTGCCGATCAAAACCCCGCCAATGGAGCCATATCCCCCGGCGATGCTTGTGCCGCCCAGCAGGACGATAGCCAGCAAGGTATTGATGGTGTCGCTGCCAATCTTGGAGGCCAGCACGCTCTTGTACATGCCGCAGTACAGCAGCGCCGCCACGGACACCAGAGCGCCGGAAAGGGTGTAGGCCGTCCGTTTCACCTTGCCGTCGCCGATGCCGCACAGGCGGGCCGCGTCCCGGCTGCCGCCGATGGCGTATACATTGCGGCCGGGGCGCGTCTTGGTCAAGAAGATCCACATCAGAACCGCCATAGCCATGAACACCACAAACGCCACCGGAACAGTGTCCGCAATAACGCCCGAGCCCAAAGTCACGATAAAATCCGGAAAGAAGTTATAGCTCTTTTGGCAGAACATCAACGCCACTCCGCGAATCAGGTTCTGCGCCGCCAGGGTCACAATCAAGTCGGGCAGGTTGATCTTCGTAACCAGCAAGCCCATCAGAAAGCCGATCATAGCGCCGGTCGCGATGACGATGACGACGATCAGCGGCACAGGCACGTTCCAGTCCACCAGATGGCCCACGATGACGCATTGCAGCGCAAGGTTCGCGCCGATGGATACGTCGATGCCTCCCGTAAGCACCACCAAAAACAACGAGATGGCAAGAATCCCATTGATGGCGGCCTGCTTGCAGAGGATCTTGATGTTCCAAAACATGGTAAAGCGGGGCGCGATCAAAGCGAAGAGCGCAAAGATAAGCACCAGTGAAAGCAACGGCGCAAATTCGCGGGAGCTCAACAGCCGGGCATGCCAGGAATTTCTTCTTCCTTTGCTTTCCATCATGCATCCCTCCCGCCAGAGGCGTATTTCAGCAGTTGATCCTGACTCATGCTCTTGGTGGGATGCGCGGCGGTAATGCGCCCCTTGTACATGATGAGCACCCGGTCCGTCATGCCCAGCACCTCCGGCGCCTCCGAGGAGATCAGGATGATCCCCAGATCTTCGGTCTTGACCAGATGGTCGATCAGGTGATAAATCTCCGCCTTGGCCCCAACGTCCACGCCGCGGGTGGGCTCATTGAGGATCAACACCCTGGGATGAATGGACAGCCACTTGGAAAGGACAACCTTCTGCTGGTTTCCGCCGGAAAGAAGGGATGTGTTCGCATACAGATCCACAGCCTTGATAGCCAGGGATTTCATAAATTGACCGCAGATTTCCTTATTCTTGCCCCAATCGATGAAGGGGCCCTTCTTGTGATAACCGCAGCCCACCATGGAGATGTTCTCAAAAATCGAGGTGTTGCGCACAAATCCATCGTGCCTTCTGTCCAAAGGAACATAGGCCACCTTCCGGCCCACCATTTGCTTGACGTTACGGATTTTGATCTCCTGTCCGTCCAGCTCGATTTCGCCGCAGCCAATGGGATGGGCGCCAAAGAGGCTTTCCGCCAATTCCAGCGTACCCGAACCCGCCAAGCCGTAAATGCCCAGCACCTCGGACTTCTTCAGCTCAAAGCAAACGTCCTCAAAACCCTGGCCGCAAAGGTGGTTTACCTTCATCAGCACTTCTTCGCCGGGCATGGAAGTGTGGACATAGTATTCATCCAGCGTCTTGCCCACCATTTTGTTGATCATGTCCTCCATGCCCACATCGGCTACGTTTACCACATCCACGTTCTGCCCGTTGCGCAGAATCGTCACCCGGTCGCAGATCGTCTTGATCTCCACCATCTTGTGGGATACATAAATGATGGTGATGCCCTTGGCGTTGAGGCGGCGTATAAACGCGAAAAAGGTGGCTACCTCGTTTTCCGGCAGGGCCGCCGTGGGCTCATCCATGATGATGAGCTCCGCCTTCATGGACATGGCCTTGGCAATCTCCACGATCTGCTGTTCATGCACGCTCAGCTGGGAGCCCATGGCTTCGATGTCGATGTCCGCCTCCAGGGCGTCCAGCATCTCGCGCGCGTCCTTCTTGATCCTCTTCTTATCGATAAAGCCGTTTTTCTTTACGTAGTCCTTGCGGTTCAGGAACATATTCTCCGCCACCGTCAGGTTGGGAAAAATATTCAGCTCCTGATGCATCATGGCGATGCCGTCCTGGGCGGATTCGTCAATATTGGCGTAATTGACCTCCCGGTCTTTGAAGTGAATCGTTCCCGAGGTTTTCGTATACAGGCCCGTGAGGATTTTCAGGATGGTTGATTTGCCCGCTCCGTTCTCGCCGATCAACCCCATGATTTCGCCTTTTTGCACTTCCAAGCAGGCATTGTCCAGAACCTTTGCTCCTGGAAAAACCTTCGTGATATTCTTCATCTGCAGGATGCATTCTGACAATGACAATACCTTCTTTCTCTTGCAAAATCACCATGGACGCTCATACCGCGGGCGCGGGGGGCATTCCGCAGTTGTTGCAAAAGTGTTTGAGCATGACCATATCTTCGTTGGCGGCATTATGGATCAATACGCCCTTTTGCGCCCGGGCCTCGGAGACGAAGAACTCATCCTTGGTCATCTGCCCCATGCGGATCACCTGGGGAGCCTCGCACGCCAAGCCGCCGAAGGTCCCGTGGCCCGTCAGCAGGATGCAGCCGTAGGCGGCCTGGTCCTTGATCAGCGCAGTCTGCCCGGCCTTGAGGGTCAGCTCCTTGGCGCCGAAATAGGGGTTGCCGTAGGTGATCCACTTGGAGACATACTCCGGGGTTTCCGCCTCCACGATGGGCTTGCGGAAATACTTTTTCCGGTACATGGGATCGGTGTTGATCTCCCAGTCAATGAGGCTCATCACATAATCGATCTCATCCTCGGGCTTTGTTCCATCGGGAACCAGGTTGTTCATCTCGTCCTTGGCAAAGGCGGGATAGTGGTTATCGGAATAATTCTCCAACACCGCGTAGGACTCGCTCATCCATTGGGGTTCGTAGGTACACCAAGCCCCGCAGCCATGCAATACGCCGGCGGGGGTATACCATCCGGTTTCCAGCTGGAGCCGGTACGCCCGGGCCAGCTCCACGATCTTGTTTTCTCCGGTGGTGAAACCGGCCAGGCGTTCCCGCAGCTCCTCCTTGGTCACAGAGGGGTCCAGGCCCAAATAGGTGATCACGTTTGCGTTGGAGGCGCTCATGTTCATCTGGGGCGGATAATAGTACGCCTCGGGCTTCATGACTGCGCCGGCCTTGCACCGGGCTGCCTCATCGCTGGGATGGACATGGAAGAACGACGTGGTGGCGTAATCGTAAAATTTGGAAAACATCGGCCAACGGCCATATTCATTCCACAGCTTTTGCCCGATCAGCTTGCTTCCCAGCTGAGAAACGGCATCCTTAAAGGTCATCCGCTGGCCGCCAAAGTCGATGTACTGCATTCCCAGGTCCGCCGGGGCGTTCTTTACGCCATGCTCCACAGGCGCTGTGGCGCAAAACCAACGCTCCTCGATCATTCCCAGCTCGGTGCCGTAATAGGCGTAATCGTCAGGATGCAAGCGCAGCCTGCGGCCTGGCATAAAGGAATCCCTCGGAATGAAATCGGGGACCATTTCGAGAATGCCGTCCGTGTCCTGGAAATACTTTTCCAACCCTTGATTCGCCATCGTTCACAATCTCCTTTTATGATGATTTGCATTGTAATACAGGCTCGCGCATCAAGTCCGTTTTCTGTTTTCCCCGCTATTGCATGTGTCTTTTATAGCATGTTGCTCCCAGATTGTAAAACGCCCTTTTTTCATCTTGTCAATGACTGAAAGGAATGCAAAGCTCCGCCAAAGGGTAGCGGCTTGATGCCACCTCCTTGGCTTTCAAGCGGGCGTTCATTCAGGAGAAAACCCCCATTTACTTGCGTTATATCAAGAATTTCCCCCGGTAGCGCCTCCGCAAATCCCTTCATGGACGCCGTTTAGCCATGAACATCCGTCCTGAAAGGCCTTTGTTGCCATGCGCTATGTTCATGCAGCGGGCTCTGGCAGCATTTCATCTCTATTGTGACTTGGTTCCTGCACGCCGTTTGCGTCAAAACAGGAGGATGAAGGCGAGGACAATGCCTTCCAACAGCCAATGAGCAAGCAAGGCGCCGTTTGGCAAACGGCGCCTTGCGGATATCGTATGTCTCTGTCTTATTCCATGGGCAAACTTTCAGACTGCTTATACAAGCCCATTCCTGGGCCGAATCGCTTGAAGAGGTAATCTATGCCCCGTCCCCCTCATTGCCCCTTTACCACCTGCGCTCCCTCGGGGTTTTTCCGGTAGGCGCTGGGGGGCACGCCCACCACCTGGTGGAAGGCCCGGTTGAAGTTGGCCGCGTTGTTGTACCCGCAGGCCAGGGCTATCTCGGTGATATTCATCGAGGATTCCACCAGCAGGCGGCAGGCCTGCTCCACCCGCTTGGCGGTGATATAGGTCCAGGGCGCAATGCCGTTGAGCTGCTTGAAAACCGTGGAGAAATAACAGGGGTTCATGTGGGCCACCGCCGCCAGATCCTTCAGGGTAATCAACTCCCCCAGGCGGGCGTTGATGTGCTCCATGGCCGCCTCCACCCGGTCATAGTTCGCCCGGGAAAGCTGGGGCCCCACCGGCAGCCCCGCATCCCCCGCCTGGCGGTTCAGCAGCACCAGCACCCGGAGCAAAAGGGCCTTCACCATGGGCTCATACTCCGCCTGGCGCAGGGCAAACTCCCGCTCCATGTCCTGCAGCAGCGCCGTGATCTCCCGGGTGGTCTCGCTTTGGGGCAGGCGGTTGTCCAAGCCCTTGCCCAAGGCGTTGAACACCCGCAAAAACCTGGCGTCAAACAGGTCGTTCCCCATGGACCAGATAAAGCGGGGCTCAAAATGCACCGTCAAATAGCTCAGGCCCTGGGGGCCGTCGATCACGGTAATGCAGTGCTGCTCCGCGCTGGCGAAGATAAACACATCCCCGGGGCGAATATCGTAGCTCTTTTGGTTGACGATGTACACCCCTGTGCCGGAAAGAAACAGGACGATTTCAATTTCAGGGTGGGAATGGCTGCCCAGCGGGCGGATGAAAGGGGCGGCCACCCGGTGGCCCAAGCGTAAAAAACAGGTGTTTTGCCGCCCCTGGGCATAGATGTTGCTCTCCTGGGCCCAAAGGATATAGGGCGCTTCCTGGCGCATCCGCTCCCCCCTCCCGGCCCTTCTTCCCTCACAACCCCTTGCTCAATTCCAAAAAGGTATGTGATATTTCCAAATATACTTGAAGACATCGGCCGCTTTTGATGCTAGCATCATACCATCGACATGCGGAATTGTAAAGCATTCAGCTTCTGCCCCCCGCCCGGAGGGCCCTGCCGGTGCATCAAAATTTTTGCGTGTCGCAGTGAAGTAAGGAAAGGTGAATTTGGCATGCGCTTTAGCGACCGTGAGGAAATCATTGCCCTAACCCCGCAGTGGAAGGGGGAACGCCTGCCCGATGGCCGGCCCATGGTCCCTGAGCGGGTGCTGCGGGCCTTGGAGGGAATGACCCTGGAGGAGGTTTGGAAGCCCATCTTTATGAAGGGGTATGAGAGCCAGTTTGAGGGCGACCTGCGCACATTGCACTCCGGCAAAAAGCTCATCGGCCGGGCGGTCACCTGCGTCATGGCGCCAACGCGCCCGGACCTGCACGAAACCCTGTTCCACATCGGCCTGGAGCAGGAGGGCCGCAAGGGCAACTACAACCAGTGGGTTATTGATTCCCTGGTGGAGGACGACGTGGTCGTGGCCGATATGTACGACAAAATCTACAAAGGTACCTTTGTGGGCGGCAACCTGGCCACCGCCATCAAAACCCGCACCAAGCGGGGCGGGGCCGTCATCTGGGGCGGCGTCCGGGACCTGGAGCAGATGGAAAAAATCGATGTCCAGGTCTACTACCGGGGCATCGACCCCACCCCCATCCGGGATTTTGTCATGCTGGGCATGAACGTGCCCTGCCGGCTGGGCAAGGCCATCTGCCTGCCCGGCGACGTGGTGTTTGGCGCGGGCGGCGGCGTGCTGTTCATCCCCGCCCACCTGGCGGAGGAGGTTGTGGACGGCGCGGCCAAAACCCATGTCAAGGATGATTTTGGCTTTGACATGATCACCCAGAACGTGTACACCACCGCGGAGATCGACCGGCCCTGGACTACGGAAATGATCCTTCGCCTGATCGAGTGGATCAAGACGGACCCCAGGGGCGCGGAATACCGCAGCCTGGATTGGTCCAAGGAGCTGGAGGCCTCCAAGGCCGGCATTACCGACGCTACCCAGACCATGATGTAATCCGTTTTGCAACGGCTCCGCCGTTGGATAAAACTTCCCCGGCAAACCCAAACCATCAGGAAAGGAAGGATTCTTATGAAAAAACTGGTTGCCCTCACCCTGGCCCTGTGCCTGCTTCTCTCCACCGCCGCTTTGGCGGAGGAGGCGGTGGTGCGCGGCGGCACCCTCAAAGCGGCCAAGACCAACAACTGGTCCACCCTCATCCCCACCAACTCCACCTCCCGGGGAGACGACCGCTACCTCTCCACGCAGATTTTCGACACCCTGGTCTCCATGGACAAGGACGGAAACTTCGTCCCCCGCCTGGCGGAAAGCTGGGACATGACGGACGAGGCCCTGACCATGAAGCTGCGGGAGGACGTCAAGTTCCACGACGGCACCGACTTTAACGCCGCCGCCGTGAAATACGTGTTCGACTGGTATGTGGCCGAAGGCACCACCTGCATCTTCACCAGCGAAATCGCGGACATCGCAAGCGTGGACGTGGTGGACGACTACACGGTGCGCTTCAACCTCAAGCAGCCCTCCGCCATCCTCATGAGCGCGCTGACCAACAACGCGGGCATGATCATGTCCCCCGCCGCCATTGAGAAATACGGCGAGGACCTCTCCCGCAACCCCGTGGGCACCGGCCCCTTCATGCTGAAGGAAGCCATCGAAGGGGACCATATCACGCTGGCGCGCAACCCGGACTACTACCTCAAGGGCGTGGACGGCGAGGCGCTGCCCTACCTGGATGAGGTGGTCGTCAACGTCATCACCGAGGACACCGTGAAGGTGACCAACATGCAGTCCGGCGACATCGACCTGACGGACTACATCAACACCACCACTGCCCTGGATGTGCTCAAGGGCAATCCCAGCCTGGAGGTCATCCGCACCTCCGCGGGCGACCACTTCTGCATCTACCCCAACCACCTGAACCCCGCTTTGGGCGACGTGCGCGTCCGTCAGGCCATCAGCTACGCCCTGGACCGGGACGCCCTGTGCCAGGTGCTCACCCAGGGCTACGGCACCGTCGCGCCCTTCCCCGTCAGCGAGAGCCAATGGTTCTACAGCGATTACTCCCCCTACAACTATGATCCCGAGAAGGCCAAGGCGCTGCTGGCGGAAGCCGGCTATGCCGACGGGCTGAGCCTGAAGCTCCAAAACATCGCCCGGGAGCCCGATAACACCATCGTGCAAGCCGTGCAAGCCCAGCTGAAGGAAGTGGGCGTCAACGTGGAGATCGAGTCCCTGGAGCGCAACGCCTGGGTGGCCCTGTTCACCGTGGGCAGCACCGAGGGGGACATGGGCTTTGGCCGCTGGACCTTCCCCCGGGTGGACGCTTACATGCAAATCAACAACAACCTGGGGGCCACCGTCACCGGCAACTACTCCAACTACCACAACGACGAGTTTACCGCGCTGATGGATCAGACCAAGAGCACCTTTGACGTGGCCCAGCGCAAGGAGCTCTTCGCCCAGATTCAGAAGGTCGTGCTGGACGACGCCGCCAACATCTGGCTGTATCAAATGCCCCGCCACATTTCCCGGAACCTGAAGGTGCAAGGCTTGGATACCGACCAGGAAGGCATCTGGATTCTGCGGGAGGTATGGGTCAAGTAACCTGACGCCGCCCCTTGCGTACGGGCCGTGTCCGCCGCCATGGCGATGGACGCGGCCCGTACCCCCGGGCACGGCCCAATCCGCCCCTTGCGCAAGGCAAAATAGGAGTGATCCAGATGGTACGGCATGTGCTCAAAAAACTCATTTCCGTCATTCCCCTGTTGTTTATCGTCAGCCTGATCCTGTTCATCATCATCCACATGCTGCCCGGGGATGTGACGCTGAGCCTCATGGGCGACACCACCGACTTGGAATACATGGAAAAGGTCCGCGCCGACCTGGGCGTGGACAAACCTCTGCATGAACAATACTGGAGCTGGCTTTCCAACGTGCTTCGGGGGGATTTGGGCCGTTCCATGCTCACCTCCCGGGAGCCGGTGATGGACAAGGTGAAGATCCGCCTGCCGGTCACCCTGGAATTGACCATTCTGTCGATCCTCATCTCCATTCTCATCGCCATTCCCGCGGGCATTATTTCCGCGGTTCGCCGCAACAGCGCCTTTGATACCATCAGCCGCTTGATTTCCATGATCGGCATCGCGCTGCCGCCGTTCTGGATCGGCATTTTATTGCTTTTGCTATTCAGCGTCACCCTGCGCTGGCTTCCGGCCTCGGGGTACGTTCCTTTCTTTCAGGACCCTATTGCCAACCTCAAATCCATGATCCTCCCCGCCCTCTCCGTGGGCATCGCCTTTGCCGCCACCGTGATGCGCCAAACCCGCTCCGCGATTTTGGATGTGCTGGGCCAGGATTATATCATGACCGCCCGCTCCAAGGGCCTGCGGGAAAGGCTCATCCTGTGGAAGCATGCCCTGCGCAACGCGCTCATTCCCGTCATCACCGTCATCTCCATGCAGATCGGCCGCCTCATCGGCGGCTCTGTGGTTACGGAGGCCGTCTTCTCCCTGCCGGGCATGGGCCGGGAAATCGCCAATTCCCTTCTGTCCCGTGATTATCCCGTATGCATCGCCATGATCCTGATCACCGCGGTGTTCGTAGTGCTTGTGAACACGTTGGTGGACGTGATTGTGGTGTTCATTGACCCGCGCATTTCCCGAAGCGCGAAAACGAGATAAAGGGGGCCGAAGGCATGCTGGACCGGTTGTTCCGAAAAAACGTCAATACCTACCGCATATACCGCAAGCTCATCCGCAATAAGCCGGTGGTCTTTGGCGCCGTCATCATTTTGCTGGTGGTCCTTACCGCCCTTTTGTATCCCCTGATCACCCCCTATCCCTATGACCAGGCGGATTTTATGGCCGCGTTTCAGGCCCCCAGCGCCAAGCACATCATGGGTACGGACGAGCTGGGCCGGGATTTGTTCTCCCGTATCCTGTACGGCTGCCAGATCACCATCACCGTAGGCGTGGTGGCGGTGCTCATCGCCATGGTTGCCGGTGTCACCCTGGGGCTTTTGGCCGGCTACTTCCGGGGCAAGGTGGACACGGTCATCACCGCCATCCTGGACGCGGTCTGGGCCTTCCCCACGCTGATCCTGGCCCTGGCCATCACCGCCATTTTGGGGCCGGGGCTGCGCAACGTGCTCATTGCCATCGGCATCGTCTACACCCCTGGCTTTGCCCGGGTGGTGCGCTCCATGGTGCTGTCCGTGCGGGAGATGGAGTATGTCCAGGGGGCCCGGGCCATCGGCCTGGGCAACTTCAAGATCATCTACCGCTACGTTTTGCCCAACATCTCCTCGGTCATTATTGTGCAAGCTTCCCTGAACGCGGCCCAGGCCATCATCGCCGAGGCGTCCTTGAGCTTTCTGGGCTTGGGCGTGCAAGCCCCCGCCGCCAGCTGGGGCTCGCTGCTGAAAACCGGCTACCAGTACATCTACAACGCCCCCTGGCTGAGCATCTTCCCCGGCCTGTGCATCTTTTTGACGGTGCTGGCCCTGAACTTCCTGGGGGACGGCCTGCGGGACGCCCTGGATGTGAAAATCAAGGCGGATTAGGAGGAGAAGCCCATGGAACAGCTATTGGAAGTCAAGGGTCTGTCCACCTCCTTTCTGTTGGACGGCGAGGAAGTCAAGGTGGTGGACGACGTATCCTTTGTCCTTGCCCCCGGCGAGGCCCTGGGGATTGTGGGCGAGTCCGGCTCCGGGAAGAGCGTCACGGCAAAAACCGTACTCAGGCTCATTCCCTCTCCCCCGGGAAAGGTGCTCTCCGGGGAGATCCTCTTTCAGGGGGAGGATTTGCTGAAAATTCCCATGAACAAGATGCGCCGCATCCGGGGCAACAAAATCTCCATGATCTTTCAGGAACCCATGACCAGCCTCAACCCCGTTTTCACCTGCGGCAACCAAATCGGGGAAAGCATGATCCTTCACCAGGGCGTCCCCAAAAAGCAGGTGCTCCGGCGGGCCGCGGAAATGATGAAGCTGGTGGGCATCCAGGATTCCGGCATCCGGGTGAAGGCATACCCCCACGAGCTGTCCGGGGGCATGCGCCAGCGGGTGATGATCGCCATGGCCCTGGCGTGCGAGCCCGCGCTGCTCATCGCCGACGAGCCCACCACCGCCCTGGACCCCACCATTCAGGCCCAGATTTTGGAGCTCATCCAGTCCCTCCGGCGCAAGTCCAACATGGCGGTGATGCTCATCACCCATGACCTGGGCATTGTAGCCGGGCATTGCGATACGGTGATCGTCATGTACGCCGGGACCATCATGGAAAAAGCGCCGGTGAAGGCGCTCTTCAAGCAGCCCGCCCATCCCTACACCAGCGGGCTGCTCAAAGCCATGCCCATGATTCATAAGAAGCGGGAGCGGCTGGACACCATCGAGGGGATCGTTCCCTCCTTTTCCAAAATGCCCGCGGGCTGCCCCTTCTACCCCCGCTGCCCCAAGGCGGACGGCCTGTGCATCCGGCAACGCCCGCCCCTGGCCCCCCTGGGGGCGGAGCGCAGCGTGCGCTGCTGGCATCCCAACGAACAGGGGGAGTTGTGATCGATGGAAACGCTTTTGGACGTACGGCATATCCGCAAATATTTTCCGGTAAAAAAAGGCTCCCTCACGGGAGAGGCAAAGTATGTGAAGGCTGTGGAGGACATCTCCTTCACCATAGGCAAGGGGGAAACCTTTGGCCTGGTGGGAGAATCCGGCTGCGGCAAAAGCACGGTGGGGCGGCTGGTCCTGCGGCTCATCGAGGCGGACCAGGGCCAGGTCCTTTTTGAAGGCCGGGACATTCTCAAAGTGAACAAAAAAGAGCTGCTGGCCCTTCGCAAGGACATCCAGATCATCTTCCAGGACCCCTACGGCTCCATCAACCCCCGCATGACCGCCGGGCAATCCATCGGCGAGCCCATTTTGGAGCACCGCCTGTTGCCCAAGGAGCAGGTCCCTGGCCGGGTGCGGGAGCTTTTGCATGTGGTGGGCCTGAATGAATCCGACGGGGACAAGTACCCCCATGAGTTTTCCGGCGGGCAGCGCCAACGCATCGCCGTGGCCCGGGCCCTTGCCATGAACCCCAAGCTCATCGTCTGCGACGAGCCGGTCTCCGCGCTGGACGTATCCATCCAGGCCCAAATTTTGAATCTGCTCT
This sequence comes from Candidatus Limiplasma sp., assembly GCA_034927815.1. Lineage (GTDB taxonomy): Bacteria > Bacillota > Clostridia > Christensenellales > Aristaeellaceae > Limiplasma. The sequence goes on along the minus strand of JAYFPK010000011.1, from coordinate 118,844 downwards.
CGGACCTTCAGGCGAAGTTCGGCATCGCCTACCTGTTCATCGCCCATGGCATGGCGGTGGTGCAGCACATCTCCCACAGAGTGGGGGTGATGTACCTGGGCTCTTTGGTGGAGCAGGCGGATTCCAGCGAGATTTTTGAGAACTGCCTGCATCCCTATACCAGGGCCCTGATGAGCGCCGTGCCCGTGCCCGATCCCGAGTTCGTCATGGACCGGATTCCTGTGACAGGGGAAATCCCCAGCCCTGTGAACCCGCCCTCCGGCTGCCGCTTTCATACCCGCTGCCCCTACTGCGCCGATCGCTGCCGCCGGGAGGTTCCGGAGCTTCGGGAGGTATCGCCGGGGCACTTCCTGGCCTGCCACCTGGCGGAAGAGCTCCCCGCTCTCAGGGGCCGCTAACGGTTGGCCGGAGCATCCCAGACAAAGAGCAGACTGATTGTATCAGCCTGCTCTTTGCCGTTCAGCGTAATTGCACAAACTCCGGGAACGCGCCGGCGAGCTCGTCCACCAGGCGCACGGCATTTTCATAGCCATGGACCAAGGGGTTGTTCAGCAGCGCCTGGACGGCCTTGCTGCGGGAGCCCGTCACCGCCGCTTCCACCGTCAGGGACTCGTAGGCCTTCACCTGGGCCACCAATCCCCCCACGGATTCCGGCAGCTTGCCGAAGGCCACGGGCCTCACCCGGTTGGCGCTGATCACCGCGTTGGTCTCCACCACGGCGTCCCAGGCCAAATCCGCAATGGCCCCCTGGTTGCTGTAGCACACAGGCATCACCGTATCCTCCAGGCCCGCCAAAGCCCGCATGAGGATCGTCGCCACCGTGGAATAATACGCGCCTCCCCGCGCCTCCAGCTCCTTGGGCTTCTCCCGCAGCTCGGGGTTTTTGTACAGCTGGAAAAGCGCCTCCTGGGTCTCCAGAATTTGCTCGCCCCGGGTGCCCCTGCCTTCCCGCACGTCCTTTTGGGCCTTGCGGACCATCTCCTCCTCAAAGTAGAAGTATTGCAAATAGGGGGAGGGCACCATCCGCAGGGTCGCGATCAGGTCCTTCACGCCGGGCACCTTGGGGATGTTCTTCACCAGCTGCTGCTCAAAGCGGCCCTGGTCGATCAAGGATTGGAGAACAGGGCGTCCGTCCAGGTAGATCTCCGTTACGAAGCTCAAATGGTTCAGGCCCGCCATGGTGCAGTCCACCCGCTCCGGCTCCACCCCCAATAGCCGCGCCGCGTCCACCCGCATATTGTAGGGGACGTTGCACAGCCCCACGCAGGGAATGCGGGAATGCTTGCGCACCGCCTCCGTCACAATGCCGGAGGGATTGGTGAAGTTGATGAGCCATGCCGAGGGGCACAGGCGCTCCATCTCATGGGCCAGCGCCAGGGCGGCGGGAATGGTGCGCATGGCCTTGAAAAAGCCGCCCGCTCCCGTGGTCTCCTGCCCCAGCAGGCCCATGGACAGCGGCGCCTTTTCGTCATGGATGCGGGCTTGCATGAGCCCCACCCGAAACTGGCTGATGACAAAATCCGCCCCCCCAAGGGCCTCCTCCAGGGTTTTGGACACCTCCACCCGGGCCTTGGCTTCCCGGGCCTGGGCCATGCGCCTGGCCAGGTCCCGGATGATCCCGGCCCGCTCCTGCCCTTCCGGCAAATCGTACAGCGCAATCTCCAGGGGCTCAAACCCCTTTTCCCCCAGCAGGCCGTCGATGGCCTCCGGGGTATAGCTGCTGCCCGCGCCAATCACCGCTATTTTCATCTTGCAGTCTCCTTGATTTTCACAATCAGCTCCACTTCCACCGGAATATTCCCCGGCAGGTTGGAGGTGCCCATGGCCGAGCGGGCATGCAAACCCCGATCCCCCAGCGCCTCCACCATCAGGTCCGAAAAGCCGTCCATCACCTTTTCCTGTTGATAAAACTCCGGCGAGGAGCTCACCAGCCCAAAGGCCTTGACCAGGTATTCCACCCGGTCCAAGTCCCCCAGGGCCTCCTGGAGCGCGCTGAGAAGAATTTCACCGCAGATGCGGGCGGCGCGGTAGCCGTCCTCCACGCTCAGCTCCTCCCCCAGCCGTCCCACATAGAAGGGCTCCCCCGTCCACTCGTCCTCCGGCCCATGGCCGCCCAGAAACAGCAGGTCCTCCCATTGCCGCCAGACCACGTTGCCCCGGCGCTTTTGGGAGCGCATCAAAATCTCCCGGTTCACATCCGTCATGCCGCTTCCCCCTTTCCCGTCACCAGCGAACCTTCAGGATCGCCTCAACCTCCACAGGAATGTTCCCGGGGAGGCAGCAGGTGCCCATGGCCGAACGGGCGTGCAATCCCCGGTCTCCCAGCGCCTCCACCATCAGGTCCGAAAAGCCGTGCATGACCGCGGGCTGGTCAAAGAAATCGGGGCTGCTGGCCACCAGGCCCAGCACCTTCACCACCGCCTGAACCCGGTCCAAATCGCCGATGTATTCCCGCACGGTAGCCAGGAGATTGATCCCGCACTGCCTTGCGGCCTGGTAGCCCTGCTCCAGGGTCAGCTCCGCCCCCAGCTTCCCGGTGAACAGCGCTTCGCCCTTTTCGTTGCTGGGCCCATGGCCCGAAACGAACAGCAGGTCGCCGCACTGCCTCACCGCCACCATGCCCTTCCCCCGCCTGTCCTTTTTCTGCAATTTGATCCCCAACTGCTCCAGCCTTTGTTCCGTCTGACTCATGAATGTCCTCTCCTTTCCCGTTCTCGTCCGTTATCCCTTTACTGCGCCCATGGTCATTCCTGTGATCAGGTATTTTTGGAAGTAAATGAACAGGATCACCACGGGCATGGTCACCAAGGAAGTCCCCGCCATCAGCGGCCCCCACATGATATCCCGGAAGCCCACCATCATGGTAATGCCCACAGGCAGCGTGCGCAAGCTGGTGGTGCGGATCAGCGTCAGGGCCATCATAAACTCCTGCCAGGCCAGGATGAAGGAAAACAGGCCCATGGCGGCAATGGCGGGGGAGGAAATGGGTACCACGATGCGAAAGATGGTGCCGATGGGCCCGCAGCCGTCGATGGAGGCCGCCTCCTCCAATTCCACCGGGAGGCCGTCAAAATAGGCCTTCAGCATCATGGTGGCAAAGGGGATGGCGAAGGTGCAATAGGCGATGGTCAGCCCTACCCGGGAATCGATCAGCCCCAGCTGCGCAAAGGACACATACAGGGTGATGATCAGCAGCGGCAAGGGGAACATCTGGGTCAAAATCAGCAGGTCAAAGACCGCCGTCTTCCCCCGGAATTTGAACCGGGAGACGCCATAGGCTAAAAACGTGGCGAACAGAAGGGAGGTCACCGTCGTGGCCGAGGCCACCAGGAGGCTGTTCTTCAAATACACGTAGAACTTGTAATCATTCCACATGGACACGTAGTTGGCCATGGTGGGCGCCTTGGGAAAAAAGGTGGGCGTGGCCGCGAACATCTCGCCCCGCTCCTTCAAAGAGGTGGAAACCATCCACAGAAAGGGAAATACCAGCACCAGCGTGATCGCCGTAATGCCCAGGTAAATCAACGCCTTTTGGGTCCTCTCCCGCCGTATGCGCCTGCTCATGCCTTCTCACCTCGATTGTTGCGGATGATGTACAGGGTGGCAAATACGCTGACCACCAGCAGCCCCAGTACCCCGATGGCGGCGGCCTTGTTGAACTTGAAAAAATTGAAGGCCGTCACATAGGTATAGACCGGCACAATCTGGGACGCGTTGGAGGGGCCGCCCTTAGTCATGGTATAGACCAGGTCGAACTGGTTAAAGGTCCAGATCACCTCCAGCAGGACCGTGGTGATGCTGACCTCCTTGATGCCGGTCAGCGTGATATGCCAGAAGCTCTGAAATGCCGACGCGCCGTCCACCCGGGCCGCCTCATACAGCGCCGTATCCACGGACTGGAGGGCCGCCAGCAGCACGATGGTCACAAAGGGGATGGCCTTCCATACCGCCGTCACCATGATGGCCCCCAGGGCCGTCTGGGAGGAGCCCAGCCAGTCCACGCTCTTGCCGATCCAGCCCAGGGCCTGGAGGGCGTAGTTCAAAATGCCGTACTGGCTGGCGTACATCCACTTCCAGGTCATGGCCGCCGCGATGCCGGGCACCACCCAGGGAATGAGGATCAGGCTGCGGAACAAGCCCCGGCCCCGGAAGGAACGGTGCAAAATCAAGGCGATGCCCAGGCCGATCACATACTGCGCCCCCACGATCCAAAGGGTCCACACAACGCTGTTGCCCATGGCGCGCCTGAAAATCGCGTCCGCAAAGAGGTCCCGGTAATGCTTCAGGCCCACAAAGCGGTCCAGGGCAAGGCTCCCCTGGGGGCTGGTAAAAAAGCTGGACACCACGCCCCGCAGCAGGGGGTATACCAAGATCACGGAAATGAGCAGCAGCCCCGGAGCAATCAATACAAAGGCGTAGCGGTTTCTCCGAAGCCCATGTTGTAGGCGGCTTCCACGCTTCATGTCACCGGCTTCCTTTCCTATCCTGTCGTTCTGGTCAAAACCCTTCCGGCCCGCAGGTCCGTTAGCTTTCCCTGGCATAGGGCAAGGAGGCCGTTGACCCATACCCTGTCGATCCCCTCCGCGGTCAAGCGCGGCCTGTGGACCGTAGCCCTGTCCGTGACGCTTTGGGGAGAAAAAAGCACCAGGTCCGCATAATATCCGGCCTGTACCCTTCCGCGCTCCCGAAACCCGAAGCGCCGGCAGGGCAGCTCCGTCATCCGCTGGATCAGGGTTTCCAGGGGGAAGCCCTCCTCCCGGGCCAGGCGCAAAAGCCTGGAATAGGTTCCATAGGCCCTGGGATGGGGAAAGTCCCCCAGGTGGATCGCGTCGGAGCCCACCATATAATACGGCCTTGCCAGCAGTTCAAAAACATCCTTGGCAAACCTTTGCCACCTCTGGGGGCCAAGGTCCGGCTGAAGGTCGTGAAAGCCCAGCGCCAGCTCCTCCTCCCGCAGCAGCCGGGCCATGAGCGTGCCCTTGCTCACGCCCTTTAGCCGGGCGAATTCGCCAAAGGTCCGGCCCATCAGCTCCGGGGTGCGGCCCGCATAGGAAATCATGCCGTCAAAGTCCGGAAATTCCGCGTCAATATACCCGGCGATCCGCTCGCAATCCACGGGATCAGCCAGCCGCGCCAAAATCGCTTTCATGCCTCCCTCGTTGGCCCAGGGGGGCACAAACATCGGCGCATAGGAGGCCCCATAGGGATAGGGGTAGAGCTCCAGGGTGATGTCCAGCCCCTCCCTCACGCCCTGATCGATCTTCTCCATCAGCTCCGCCGTATGGCCGATGGTATCCCCGCCGGTGCGGTAATGGGAAAAATGCAGCGCCACGCCGGAGCGGCGGGCAATGGCCAGGGCTTCCTCCACCTTGTCAAAGGGCGGTCCCTGAAACACGGTGCGCAGGTGGGTCACATAGACCCCTCCCGCCTCCCGCACAGCCCGGCAAATCTCCACCAGCTCCCGGGTGTCGCTGAAAGCGCCGGGGAAGTAGCTCAGCCCTGTGGAAAATCCGCAGGCCCCTTCCTCAATGCCCTGCTTCACCATTTCGCAGGCCTTGCGCAGCTCTCCCTCCGTCAAAGGGCGGTTCTCAAACCCCGCGGTTTCCAGGCGCAGCGCGCAGTGCGGCACCAAATAGGCTACATTCACGCCGCTTCGCCCCTGAAAGCGGGACAGGTATTCCCCCGTGGTTTCAAAATCCAGGGGCACCTCGTCAAACAGGCCGTTGAGGCCCTTGAGGTAGGGCGCGTACTCCCGCAGGTTTTTCCGGGAAAGAGGCGCGTAGGAAAGCCCGTCCTGGCCGATGATCTCCGTGGTCACCCCCTGGGACAGGCTTCCCTCCTGCCGTCCGTCCCGCAGAAGCACCATGTCCGAGTGGGTATGGGTATCCACAAAGCCCGGGCAAAGGGCCATTCCCCTTCCATCCACCATTTCCCTTGCCGGGCCGGGCGCTTCCGGCGCCGGATAGACCCCCGTAATGCGCTCCCCGGAGAGGGTCACGCTGCCCAGGAAGGGCGCGTCGCCGCTGCCATCATAGATCAGCGCGCCCTGAACCGCCAGCTCCTCCATTGCCTTTCCGACCTTTCCTCAGGCGGGAGGGAGCCTGGGCTCCCTCCCGCGTCCATCCCGTTGTGGTTATTCCGCGTGGAGCGCGTTAAACGCCTCTTCCATCTGCTGGCAGAACTGTTCCGGGGTCAACTCTCCCGACACCATGGACTGCACGCCAGGGCAAAGATGCAGCTGGCGGAATTCCTCATACTTGCTGGTGGCGGGCCGGTTCCTGCCATAGGCGGAATCCTCGATAAAGGGCTTGAGCAGCTCGTCCTGGGCGTATTCGCTCTGGGCAAAGTCCTTGGTGAAGGAGAACACGCCGCTGGTGATGGTGTAATCGTCGTAGTAGCCTTCGTTGTAGAAGAACTCCAGGAACTTGCCGGCCTCTTCCTTATGCTGGCCGTCCATGGTGATGTGGACGGTGTTGGGGTAGCTCAGGGCGGCGATTCCGCCGGGACCTCCCCAGCTGTTGGCCGTGGCCCACTTGCCCTCCATCTCCGGGATTCCCTTCAAAGTGCCGATGTTCCACATACCCGCCACGATCATGGCCGTCTCGCCCGCCGTGAAGGAGTTCAGCGCCGCCTCAAAGTCCATGCCGGTGATCTCCTTGGGCATGTAGCCCTCGTTCACCAGCTTCACATAGAACTCCGCGGCCGCCAGGCTCTCCGGCGTGTTCATGGCGCTGACCCACTTGCCGTTTTCATCCCGCACGCAGATCTCGCCGCCCGCCTGCCACAGGAAGGGCAGGTAATAGTCGTCCACTTCCCAGCCGGAGCAAGGAACCGTCAGCAGATACTTGTCAATGGCCTTCATCTTTTCCCCGGCCGCCAGCAGCTCGTCCCAGGTGGCGGGCACCTTGTCGATCCCCGCTTGCTCAAAGAGGTCCGTGCGGTAGATCACGCCCCAGGTGCATCCGTCCCAGGGCAGGCCGTACTTGGCGCCGTCCGCCCCGGTCATCGCGTCAAAGCCCGAGGGAATGAAGGTGTCGATCAGCTCCGGGGACACGTAGTCCGCAATGGGGGCAAATTTGCCCATCTCCATAAACTCCACGCACCAGGTGCCGCCCAGCATGGCGATGTCCGGGGCCGTGCCCGCCATGACCGCGTTGTAGAATTGGGAGTGGCCGTTGCCCCAGTCAATGTAGATGGGTTCCACCACGATGCCTGGATTCTCTTTCTGGAAGGCCTCAATGGCGTTGTTGATGACCGCGTCCTGGGCGGGAACCGTACCGCCGATGTACTGGAACGTCAGCTTGACCTCCTCCTGGGCGGAGGCAGCGCCAGTCAACAGGGTGATGCACAGCGCGAGGGCCAGAACCATGGAAATGTACCTTTTCATACTCGTCTCTCCTTTTCTCCTTCGATGGTAACAACAGCCGTCTGTCCATTCATCCGTCCTTTGGTTGATTTTTCTCCTCTCCCCTTTCCCGTGATGCGATTACTTCTCCCTCAATGAGGCGATCATGGCCTCAATCACGAGCATGTTCTCCAGCGCGTCCGTCAGGTCCGCGGGCAAGGGCTCCCCGGTGTCCACAGCCTCCAGGTAGGCCTTGCAAGCCTCCCGGAGGGACGCGGCGTAATTCTCCCTGGCAAAGACCGATGGCTCCATCACCTCCCGGGCCTCCCGGCCATGGGGGTAAAAGGTCAGCCTCGCCCCCAGGCTTTCCAGGCAGTAGCGCCCCAGCCCCGTGTGGATGTCGATCCTTTGAAAGGGGTGCTGGGTATCCAGCCGGCCGCCCACAGTGGTATGGGTCATGGCCCCCACGCATCCGCCGCGAAAGCGCAGGGCCACGGCCACGTCGGAATAGGGCTCGCTGGCGGTTTTGGCCCCCAGGGCCCGCACCTGCTCCACCGGGCCGCACAGGTAGGTGAGCAAGTCCAGCAGGTGGCAGCAGGAATCGGTGAGCAAAAAGGTTTCGTCAATATGCCCGCCGGTGTGCTTGGGAAAGTCCTGGTACATGCTGGCGCAGGCAAGATGCCGGGGGGTGGAATCCTTTTGCAGCATCTCCTCCAGCTTCTTCACCATCTCCCCGTAGCGCTGGTTGAACACCACCCCAAAGCGGACGCCCGCCGCCCGGGCCTCCTCCATCAGCAGGCGTATCTCCCGGCTGCTGCGGCATACGGGCTTTTCGCAAAGCACATGCTTGCCCGCCCGGATCAACGCCTGGCATTGGGCGAAATGGAGCGTGGGCAGCGTGGCTACCACAGCCGTATCAAAGGGCTGCCGGGCCAGCAGGTCCTCCAGGTCCTCGTACACCGGGACCCCATAGGCCTTGGCAATCCACTCCCTCCGGCCAGGATCAGGCTCCGCCGCCGCTGCCAGCCGGGCGCATCCGCTCTCCCGGATGGCATCCAGGTGGTGCTTCCCCGCCCAGCCGCAGCCGATTACCGCGCAGTTTCGCATTCGCTCTCCTCCTCCGGCACTTTGGCGGGCCGCGCCGTAGCCAGGCTTTCCCTCACGGCCTCCAGGCACCGGGTCACATAGGCCATATCCTCCAGGCTGCAGCGGGGCGCGGCCTCCCCCTTCACGCAGGCCAGAAAATGCTCCATCTCCCCGGCGGTCATATCGCCCAGGCGCAAGGAGCCCGTTTTTTCCCCCCGGGCCGTTTGGGCGAAGGTGGCGTAGTTCTCATAGCGGGCTGTCAAGGTTCCCCCTTGCCCCACGGCTTCCAGCTGCAAAAAGGGGTAGGGGGCGCGCAAGCCGCTGAACAGCTCCAGGGTACAGGCAAAGCCCGGGGCGCTGCCCAGCACCTTCACGGTGTCCGGCCCGTCAATCTGGGGGGTGGCGGCGTTCATGCCCAGGGCATACACCGTCTGAAGGCTGATCCCCGCCACATACCGGGCTAGGTCAAACAGGTACACGCCGTAGGTGCCCAGGGGTCCGCCGCTTCGGGAAGCGTCCCGCTCCCAGTCCTGGTGAACCATGGCCTGGTGGTTCACCATCACCCGGAGGGAATACACCCGGCCGATCTCGCCCCTCTCCAGCCGCTCCTTCATCTCCTCCACGCCCAGCTCGTATTTCAGGGGATTCCCGCACAAAACACAGGCCTTTCTCCCCGGCAGCCGGGCTATTTCCCTGGCCTGGGCGTAGGAAAAGCACAGAGGCTTGGACACGAACGCATGAATCCCCCGCCTTGCCGCTTCAAGGGCCATGGGCACGTGCTCCACGGTTTCGCTGCAGATCAGCACCGCGTCCGGCTCCAGGGCCAGCAAGTCCTCATACTCCCGCAGCAGCGGCGCGCCCATCTCCGCCGCAAAGGCCTGGGCCGTCACAAAGGCGCATTCCCGCACGTATTCCTCGGGCCGCCCCAAATCGCTTACGCCCACCACCCGCACTTCCTTCAGCCGGGCCAGGTACCGCAGGTAGTTCACCGCGTAATACCCCTGGGAAAAACCCGCCAGCGCCACCCTTAGCATTGCCTCACCCCCTCGGGTCGCCGTCAAGCCATTGGTCAAACATGTCAAAGAGGATATCCTGGCGCGTTTTGGGCAGCGCGGGCGCGTTCCCCCCGGCAACCGCGGGTTTGCGCGCGCCGGTCAGGTATTCCCGCATCGCCTGGGCAATGATCCGCTCGTCCCCCGGGGCCACATAGGCCATGTCGAAGATGATCTTGCCCTGGTTCACAAAGTAATCGTCCGTCTTGATCACCGGATTCTGCCGTCCCATGTCCTCGTTGATCACCCAGGCGGCGACGCCTGTGACGGCCTCGTCAATGTCCACATGGAGCCGGACGGAGGGAGAATACAGGGAGGGGCGCACCTCGCAGCGCACACCGGGGACCGCCTCGATCTCCCGGAGGATCACGCCGGCCAGCTCCCCTTGGAGCTTCTGAATCCGCTCCACGTCCCTGTCCAGCCATTGCCGGATGGAAGCCATGATGCTGATGATCCCTTCCTTGCTGGCCTTCATGGGCCGCCCGATGCCCATCTCCTGCAAAAAGCAGGCGTGCACCAGCTCCTTGCGTCCCGCGATGATCCCGCTGGTGCAGCCGCCCAGCCATTTCTGGCCGCTGTAAATCGCCAGGTCCACCCCCAGGCGGGCCAGCATGGTAAAGTCGGTCAGGTAGGCCGCGTCGCAGATGACGGGCACCCCCTTTTCGTGGCAGATGCTCACAAAGGTCTCCAAGGGCAGCAGGTTGGGCGCAAAGGTATCCTCCATCACGTAGAAGGCGGCGGCCACCGTGTCGTCCAAGGCGGCGCGAAGGTGAAAGGTGGCGCAATCCAGCGCTTCGCCGATCTCCACGTACTCCGCCCCGCACAGTTTGATCACCTGCCACACAGGGCAGTCCCCCGCGCCGGTGACCTGCCCTTTTTGGATGATCACCTTGCGCCGGGGCCAGGTAACCTCCGGCAGGGCCTTGATCTTGGCGGGATCCCGGCCGGTAAGGGCCGCGGCGGTAGCCACCGCCATCCCGGCGGAGCTGCAATGGACCACGCAGCCCGCCTCAGCCCCCGTTAAGCGCACGATGCTCTCGCTGGCCCGGCGCTGCAGCTCCCAAATCTCCACGGATTCCCCCAGAATCTCCGCAATGTCCTGCCGGATTTCCGGGCTCACCCGGGCGGCCCCCAAAATGGTCGCGGGCCCCCGGGTATTGATTACCTTGCGAAAGCCATATTTTTCCTGGATTGTCATCGTCGCCTTCTCCTTTTGCCGCATTATGCCCCGCAAACCCTTACCCAACCGCCTTTTTCCGCAGATTCCATGGCCGCCTGGACCACAAAGGCCGTGCGCACCGCCTGGGCAAGGGTGCACAGCGGGGTTTCCAGTCCCTGGCAGGCCTTGGCGAACAGCCTTGCCTGTTCCTCATATCCCCATACCCGGCAGCGGTCCTCTCCAAAATCAAACCGTTCCTCCCGGTACTCTCCGGTCCCATACCGGAGGGCTCCGTAGGCGTCCGCGCTGAACGTGCCCTGCGGCGCGTAGAGCGTCAGGTTCACCATCTTTCCCCCCGGCTCCACGTGATAGGCATGATTGCCCCGGTCGTGAAGCAGCAGCGTTCCCACCGCGCCGTTTTCCAGCCGCAGCATCAAGGTGGCGGCGTTGGGCTCCAGCTCCTCCGGCTGCCGGATGCGGAAGGCGCCCGCGCAAACAGCCTCAATGGGGCTGTCCGTCACATGGGCGATAAGGTCGAACAGGTGGGACCCCTGGCATACCAGCACACCGCCCCCCGCCTTGGGGTCCGCCGCCCAGCCCGTCATAAAGGGCGGTCCCGTCATGTTGGCCCGGAAGGCCTCGGGCTTTGCCCCCTTGTCCCGGAGCAGGCGGCGCAGCCCGGCAATGGCGGAAGTGGCCCGCATGTTATAGCCCACCGCAAAAGGCACGGGCCGGGCCTTCCACACCTCCCACAGGGCGCGGGCCTCCCCGGCGCTCATGGCCACGGGCTTTTCCAGAAACACCCGCTTCCCAGCCCGGCAGGCGGCCTGGGCCAAGGAACCATGGCTGTCGTGGCGGGTACAGATGTACAGGGTGTCAAGGGCCGGGTCCTCCAGCAGGGCCCCGGCGTTTTGGGCCGGGGAGGCCCCGGTTTCCCCACAGAAGCTCTCCAGGGCCTGGGGGTTCACGTCAAAGGCCCGCTCCACCCTTTCGCCGATGCGCTCCAGGGCCTGGGCATGGAGCCTGGCGATCTCCCCGGCGCCAATCACCCCAATGCGCATTTCAACACTCCCCTTCCCCCATGGCTTCCAAAAACGGCCTGGGCGCCATGCCATACTGGTAGAAAATCATGTCCCGCACCCCCGCCTGCCGGTAGGCCCTCATGGTTGCGTACACATCTTCCCTTTGCAGCGTCTGGGGCGCCATCAGCCGTACGCCGTAGGTTACCGGCAATTCCCCCGGCGCCTGGGCCTTCACCCTTTCCACAAAAGGAGCCACATCCTGGGGACCTTGAGGGTAGGCGGCGACGGCCCCGTCCACCAGGCCCTCCAGCCGCCGTACGTCCACCCCAACCGCCCTGGGGTCAGCCCCTTGGGCCATCCACAAAATGGGCAGCAGGCGCATGTCCGGGCAATCCCCGCGGATATCCCGGTACAATCCGGTGATCCGCTCCGCCCGGAGGGCCTGGTACTCCTCCCACAGCCCTTGGTCAACGGGGGGCTGTGGAGAAAAGTCCAAAAACGCCTGGGCAGCCCGCATCACCTGGCTTCGCAAGGCTTCCCCGTCCATCCCGCGCCTTTGGGCCTCCCCAAGGCAATGGGGGCAGAAGCACAGGCCCATCAGCCGGTCCAGCTCCGCCGTATCCCCATAGGCTTGCATCTCGTGGTGGTCCCCATGGAGAAAGCCTCCGTAGTCCAGGGATTCCAAATGCACCTCCCGGATTCCCGCGGCGGCGATATCCCGCAGCGCCTGCCGGGCATAGCACCGGGTCTCCGGGGAGGAGGGACACAAATTGCTGGGGGAGCAATCCCCAAAAGCAGTCTGGATGGCATGTCCGGGGTGGGATGACGCCAGCCTGCTGTTGTGCAGCAAAACCACCCACCCGCTCACCCGGATGCCCTCTGCCCCAAAAGACTCCTGGACCATGGACAAAAAGCCCTCGCCCTCCGCCTGAATGAGAGGGCCGTATTGGGGCCGGAGGCTGCCGTAGCGGTCCGCCTGAAAGGGAAAGTACACCCGGCCGCTGGGATGGAGGTATGTCCTGCGGCGGGGGTGATGGGGCAGCAGCATCCGCGCCTGGTGGTAGGCCAGCGCCAGGGATACGTCCGTCACGCCCCAGGAGCGCAGCTCCTGGGCCAGCTTTTGGGCCCCTTCCTCCGCCACATCCCAGGGATACAGAAAAATCCGCTTGCGCATAACCGTCCCCTCCTCACTTAGGCAAAATAGCGCTCCGCTTTCTCTTTCATGCTCCGCTGCCGCCGGGGGGTGACCTCAACCCCAAGGGCTTGCAGCGCTCCCATCACCGCCCCCACCACCGGCGGGCTTTGGGCCACGTGCACGCGGGCGTTGGGCACCCGCTCCAGGAGGGTTTGCGTCACCGGCTCAATCAACAGCCCATGTTCGTCCTTGGCATACTGGCTTCCGGAAAGCACCACCGGAATGGCTTCCTCCTCCAGGCCGGTGCGCTGGATGAGCTTGCCCAGCATGATGCCCAGCTCCCGCCCCATGGTCCGGATCAGCTCCCCGCAGACCGCGTCCCCCTGGTGGGCCAGGTCAAACACCAGCCTGGGAATGTTGAACTGCCGCTGATAGCGGTATCCGCTCTGGTAAATGCGCGTCGCCAGCGCTTCCATGGACTCGCAGCCGCACAGGGGAGGCAATTCCTCCATCAGGCGGGTGGGGTCCCCGGTGCCTTCCTCCGCCCGGAAAGCCTTGTGAAGGGCCATGGCGGCCAAATGCGTACCGCCCCCGTAATTCCCCAGCATATACCGCAGGGCCCGGACGGAAACCACCTCGCCCCCAGGGGTCTTTACCGCCACGTTGTGCCCGGTTCCGCAGATGGAAACCGCGCCCCAGCGTTCCCCCACCTCGCTGTGAAAGGCGATCCAGCTGTCGTTGACCACCTGAAAGGGGATTCCCCCCAGCCTCTTGCCCATGCCACCTTCCAGCATCTCAAAATCCTTGGGAACGTCCGCCCCGGCCATGCCCAAATAGACATAGGAGAGCTGCTCCCGCCTGACTCCCGCCTGTGCGCAAGCCATGTCAATGGTATGGAAAACGTTTTCCAGCGCGGCCGAAAAACCGTCGATCTGGTGGTTGGAGCCCGCCCCCACGCAGCACGCCCACACCCGGGCCGTATCGTCCACCAGCATGCACGCCGTCTTGGTTCCTCCGCCGTCGACGCCGATCACAAAACGCCGGGGGAACTCATCCCTGTTCATCGCTCGCGCCTTCCTTTCCATAAAAAGCTACGGTTTCCTTTACCGCGATGCTCGTCTGGTACGTCTTGCTGATTCGCTCCCGCCTGTCCCCCCGCAGGTATTCGGACAACAAAACGATGCTATCATACCCGATCTCGTACAAGGGCTGCGCCACGCTGGTGATGGCGGGGCCTGTATACCCGCTGGGAGCGATGGTTTGGTTGTCAAACCCCATCACCGAGATGTCCCTGGGCACGCGCACCCCGCGCTTGAGGGCGCAGCGGATGGCGTGGCTGGCTACGGCGTCGTCATAGCAAAGCACCGCCGTGGGCCGCACCTGGGCGGGCATGGACAAAAACGCGTCCATGATGGGCCATCCATCCTCGCTGCCCTCCTCAATGAAGCTCACGTAGTCCTCCCGCGCCTCCAGCCCCAGGGCCCTCACGGCCTCCCGGTAGCCCAGCAGGCGCTCCACGCAAACGGCCTTGTCCTGCTTTCCCGCAATGTAGGCGATGCGCCGGTGGCCGTGCTGGAAAAGGAACTCCACGGCGGCATACACGCCCTGTTGGTTGTCGATGGAAAAGGTATGGGCCTGCACCGCCTCCACGTTGTTTTCGATCAGCAGCGTGGGAAAGCCCGTGGAGTAAAGTCCCCGGATGAACTCCTCGTCAAAGAGGTACACGCCGTACAGGATCACCCCGTCCACGACCCCGTTGCTGAGGTAGCTCACATATTTGCGCTTCTCCTCCATGCTCTTGCCCATGACGCTGCAAAACACCACGTGGTAGTCGCTCTTGAGCGCACCGTACTCAAAGCCCAGCAGCAAGTCGTGAAAAAAAGGATCGTGAAGGTTGTTCACCACCACGCCGATGGCGTTGGTGCCCTTTTTCACCAGCGCCCGGGCAGCCGTGTTGGGCGTGTATCCCATCTGCTCGGCAACCGCCAGCACCTTCTCGTAAATCTCCGGCTGCACGGCGCGGCTATTGTTCAGCACCCGGGATACGGTGGTAGGCGAAACGCCCGCAAGCTTCCCGATTTCCTTGATCGTTACCAAGCGCATTCAGTCCTTTGGAAAACGTTTTCCCTTTGTTGTTTGGATTATAACACAGGGGGAGGGGGAAATGCAATACCTTTTTCAGGGAGTGGGGATGGAGCGGGAAACCGGCGTGCAAGAAGCTTTTTATGTCCCCTTGCGCCCGCCCTTTCCAGGCGTGCCTCCTCTCCCCTTCCCGCAGCGCATGGGTTTCCCCTGTTGGGGCATACTACAAGCGGTCATCACAAGCTGATCGGAGGGAGAGAAAAAGGCATGGAACAGAATGGATCTTTTCTTGGGCAAAACCCGGAGGGCCTTGAGCTTCCCGTGGGGCTGGGCATGCAGCTGGCCCAGGAGCCCGCGGCCATGACGCACTTTGGGAGGCTCAGCCCGGCCCAGCAGCAGGCCGTTGTGCACTATGTGCAATCCGGCGTTACCGGAGCCGACGCCAAGAGCCGCGTGGATGAAGCCGTCGAACGGCTGAAGAATGGAGATACGCATTTTTTTCAGTAGGCAGCAAAGGAGCCATGGCAAGGCGCTTAAACACAGGGCCCGGACCGTTGCAACGGTCCGGGCCCTGTGTTTATATGCCGTCCGTTCCCAGAACTCCTATATGCCTTTCCCCTTTTCCTTCCGTATGGTATACTGTTCTCAGCGAAAAGCCCTGTGGCAAAGAACGGCTCCCCGTACTTCCTCCCCGCGCAAAAGAACCGGCGCAGCCCCGGTCCCCTGGGTGCTCCCATAACGAAGTCTTGTATTCCGGCCTCCCGGAAGGCGGCCATGGCGGCAAACCCTTGCGGCGAAGCGCGGCCCTCTGCTTATTCCACCACAAGATCCTCCAGGGAAAAGCGGACCGCCTTCCCCAGGCCGGACAGGCTCATTTCCACCTGGTACCCAATCTTTCCCCCGCTGAAAAAAATCGTGGGAAAGTCCGCCGCGCTCCTGTCTATGGCGGTGGCATAGGCCTTCTTCATGCCAATGGGAGAGCATCCCCCATGGACATAGCCCGTCAGCGGAAGAAGGTCTTTGGAATGGATCATTTCCACCTTCTTCTCCCCCACGCACTTGGCGGCCTTTTTCAAGTCCAGCTCCCGGCACACAGGCACCAGGAAGACATAATAGGCCTTTGTGCCGCCCTGGGTGACCAAGGTCTTGAAAACCGCCTCCGGGTTCTGCCCCAGCGCGGCGGCCACCTCCATGCCGCTGACCGCCCCGGAATCCAGGTAGTGGTGGCTTGTATAGGGCAGCTTCAGGGCATCCAGCACCCGCATCACATTGGTCTTGTCCTTTGCCATGGCGATCCCATCCCTCTTTACACTTCCTCCCTAGCTTAGCACCTGTTTGGAGGCGGATCAAGCCCCAGCCCGGCTTTCCGCGAAATCCCCGCAGGGGCGGCATTGAAAAAGGCCCTTTGCCAAACCCCGGCTATCCATTATGTTGAAAGGAATTTTGCCTCATGAAAAACATCAGCATCGTGTACGCCACCATGACAAAACACTCCCGGAAGCTTGCCACGGCCATCGGCCAGGCCCTCTCCGTCAAGGCTGAAAACGTCAAGGATAGCCCGGTTCTCCAGGATGTGGACCTGCTCTTCATCGTGGGCGGCCTTTACGGAGGGGAAAGCCTGCAGGAGCTCAAAAGCTTCGTCAGCGGCCTGGATGGCCGCGCCGTCAAAAGCGTGGCGCTGGTCACCTCCTGCGCGTCCAAAAAGCACGGCCAAACCGGCATCCGCGCACTCCTGGAGGAAAAGGGCGTCACGGTCGTCGACGAGTTCCTTTGCCAGGGCAACTTTTTGTGGATGGGCTTTGGGCACCCCAATCAGGCGGATTTGGAGGAGGCGGTGCGCTTTGCCCGCCGCTTGGCCGGGAAGGAGAAGGATCCGGCATGAGGGCATGGGCGGCCTAATCCCCCGCCTCCTGGTGGAACGCAAAAACCACCCGCCGGACGGCGGGCGGTTTTTGGCCTTATAGCTTTATCGGCATCCCCTGGACGGAGCCTTACCGGCCATCCGCGGCCTTGCCGCACGCGCTGCATTTTTGATGATGTTGGCTGATTACGCCGCCGCAGGATTGACAGGCGAAGCGCTCCCTTTGCGCCAGCAAAAAAGCCTCCATATCCCGCTTCGCATCCAAGCCGTTTTGTACCAAATCAACGCCATACTTCTCCCGGTACCGCTTGTCCAGGTCCTTGATCCGGGCGCAGGGAAAGCGGCTGCATTCAAAGCACCATTGTACGCCGCGCTCCAAAGCGCACCGTTTTTTCACGCAGTTCCCGCAGCTTCTCCGCGTGATCCGCTCCTTGGGCGCGCGGCAGCCGTGGCATGGTTTTTTGCCGTCCAAGTAGGCGCTGCACGCAAAGCAATTTACGCCGCAAGGGGCAATCATACCCGCCTCTATCCTCTCGGGCATTTTCATAACGCAATCCCTCCCCCATGCCAATGGCCGCGCCGCTCTCCCGGCAAAACCCTGTGTATCGCCGCAGTGATAATCACAGTGACAATCCCAACGGAGGCGTTCCCTCCATTGGGAAGGCCGCCTGCCGTGTCCGGCATCCGGCAGGGCTACCCCGGAAACCGCGTGATTTTGCTTTGCAGCTTTTCGATGAATCGGCTCACATGAAACCCATCGCACACCGCGTGGTGGACCTGGAGCGCCAAGGGCAGCAGCTTTCGCCCTTCCCCGCCGTACTTCTTCCCCAGCGTGAAAATGGGAAGCAGATGGCGCCCGCCGTCGAAAACGTTGATATTGAAGGCCGTAAAAGTGGTCCAGGGCAGCATGGAGACGTCAAAGGTGTTGGGCGGCTTGCCCGCCTTTGGGCTAAAGCGGGTGGAGGAGGAGTGCCGCGCAACATCCTCTTCATATGCCTTCAAAAAAAACGGAATCATCGGAATCAAACGCCGTCCATATCACGGAAAAGCTCTCGCTTTCCTTGTTGAAGATCGTATAAGACGGATTCATGGTATCGTAGACGCCCACGCCCTCCGGCGTCAGCGAGGTCCGGAATTCCGGCATCTCGTTCACGGTGTCCGTCAGGAGCCAGAGCATGGCCGGATAAAGCCGCTTCCCCTCCAGGGAGGTCACGTCCAAATTCGCCGTCAGGGAGTATGTGCAAACCACCTCGTTGAGATAACGCTCGTAATACTCCTTCCTCTTCCAGCGGTCCATGTCAATGAGTCTAAATGTCATCCTCTACCTCCCGGCTTCCGGCGCTGTCCATGCTATGGCTCCATTTTATCATGGTTGCCCCTCCGGAACAAGCAAGGGAGCGGAAGCCGCAAACACCCCAAGCATCCCGGACGCCGTTTCATCCACGCCCTTGTCAAGGGGAATTACCGGCAGTTCGTCGCCGGAGCGGTAGGCGGTTTCGTACTCCTCTTCCGTCCCAATGCGAAGCTCTTGAATCACAGAATAGGCCACTTTCCACCGGGCCGCGTAGCGGCCTGTCATTTCGTTAAGCACAAGCTCCTCCCCGTCGGGCATGGCATACACCAGCGCCCCGTCCTTCATCCTGATGTCCGAGATAAAATCATACGTATTGCGCTCGCCAGGCCGCCCAAAATACTGGGGCCACGCGGAAACATGGGGCGTGAAGTAACAGGTTCCCTTGTCATAGCTAATGCCGTATCCCCTGGGGCCGCGCATTCGCGGAGCCAGGAACTCAAACACAAGCAGGCCGTCCTGGTCCACCCCAACGCTGTACTCCGCCGGTTTGACCGCCACCCAATCCACATACATTTTGTAGTGCGCATACGCGGCTCCGCTCCCGGTCAGGGCGGCCACCAGGAGGAATATCAGCGTCCTTTTCAACAGCCTCCGCCAGGAAAGCGCCTTGCGCATCTTCAGGCAGAAGCGCACAAAATCCGCGTCCTTCTCCCGGGCCTGCGCCGTGCTGATATCGGCGCGCATGTCGTCCATAAGCCGCTTGCACTGCGCGCATTCAGCCACATGCGCTTCCACCCATTTGCGCGATTCCCCGCTGACGGCGGAGTCAATTACCAAGGGCATGAGGTCCCGGACGATTTCACATGGAATGTGGTGATTCATTGTCTTCCTCCCTGAGCTTGCTTTGCAGCTCGCATTTTGCGCGGTAGAATGTCACACGGGCCCAGCTTTCGGTTTTGCCGAACAGCGCGGCGATTTGTGAAAACTTCAGCTCTCCGAACACCCGAAGGGAAAACACCTCGCGGTACGGCTCCTCCATCCCGTGCAAGTGATGGTGAACGCGCATCACCTGGTCCTTCCTTTGCACCAGCTCCTCCACGCAGCCCGCCTGCCGCTGGAGCAAACAGGAATCCGGCGCAACCAGCTGCTCCCGGCTTCTTCGGGCGCTGTTGAAGAACTCGTTCTTGGCAATGCTGCACAGCCAGGTGACGGGATCGCTGCGGCCCTGAAAGCTGTCAATGCCCTTGAGCGCCTTGAAAAACGCCTGCTGCGTCAGCTCCTCGGCGGCTTGCTCCTTGCCCGTCAGGGATAAGGCAAAGCGGTATACGCGCCTGAAATATTTGCTGAACAGCGCCTCAAAGGACTGCATTGCCTCACCTCCCCGCTTATTAGACACCCCAAAGGGAAAAACGTTACAAGCATATCACAACCGGAGCAGGCAAAAAAGCCGCCCTTTCCCAGGCGGCATGGTCCGGCCTCTGCAAACCCCGTTCGCACTGGGGCTCCACAGAAAACCGCATCAAATCAGGCCGAATGTCAGTTACGCAGAACGCACACCGCACCTTGCCCCTCCTTGCCTGGGGACAGGGCGCGGCCTCTTGCCCTGGGCTGGGGCGGATGGAGCCAGCCCAGGATATGCCCCGGGCGGCTTACGGAGAGCGCTTGCGCAGCAGCGCGGCCCCGCAGTCGCACAAATCCTGCCCTATGTCCTCCAATAGATGCCGGTACCCGCAAAACCCGGTTTTCGCATCCACATACATGGCCTGGGCCATGCGCTTGCATCCTCCGTTGCAGAGCTTGCGGTACTTGCATTCCCCGCAGGCCTCCGGCAGCGCCTCCCGCTCCCCAAGAAAGCCCGTCCCCTCCAGCCGCTCCCGCACCTGGGCAAGGCTCTGCTCCCGGAGGGAACCGCCGTAATAGGCGTCCAGGGCGTAAAAATCACAGGGATATGCGCTTGCGTCCGCCTCAACGATGTTTTGGATCTGGCATTGCCCATGCAGCCCGCAAGCGGTCACTCTCTGGAAGAAAAACAGGTTCAGCAGGTCGTCAAACAGCTTGACGCTGATATACGGCCCTTCCTCCACGTCCCGCTTCCAAAGCTTGTACAACCCGGTGTAAAAGCTGTAAAAGCGCTGGGGCGTAAGCGCCCACTCGCTGCGCTCCCCCTCCAGGCCGCCGAGGCACGGGGTAAACTGGATGTATGCAATGCGCGCCTGCTTGATGAACTGCCATACCTTCTGGGGGTGCCGGGCCAAGGGATTGGTGAGGGTGCATAGCACATTGTGCTCCACCCCCGTTTCCTCCAACAGGCGTTTGGCTTCCATAACCCGCCCAAAGGTGCCCTTTCCCTGGGCGTCCACCCGGTAGGCGTTGTGGTGCTGCGGGTACGCGTCAATGGAAAGCCCCACCAAAAAGCGGTGCTCCCGCAAAAAGGCGCACCATTCCCTATCCAACTCCATGCCGTTGGTTTGCAACGCATAGGTGACTTTTCCCTTTTGGGGCTGCCGCCGCACCTGCCGCACAAAATGCCGGAAATACGCAAGCCCCGCCAGCGTGGGCTCTCCCCCCTGAAAGCAGATTTCCAGGGAATCCCCGTCCTCCAGGCCGGCAAAAATATTTTGGATGACGCGCTCTGCGGTCTCCCGGGTCATGATCTCCGGAGGGGTCCCTTTTCTGTGGGCGCTGGCGTCACAGTAAAAGCAATAGGCGCACCGCAGGTTGCACAGCGCCGAGGCCGGTTTGATCATTACAGAATAGTGGCTCAAAGGCTCCGTTTTCCTTTCCTCGCCGGAGCCCCTTGGGGCCCTCAGCGCCCGGCATGAATCGAGCGGATTTCTTCCAGGCTGACTTTGGGGTTCCTGTGAAAATCCAAAAGGCCGTTCACTTCCTGGTATACGTCCGTGAGCTGGGTGTAGCAATACCCTTGCACATAGGGATATGCACAGAAGCCTTGTGTGATATTCCGCAAGCGCCTCACATATTCCTGCCGGTCCGCCGCTTGGCCGCCGTACCCCCAGTTGTGCCCCTCCCGGTCCTTGGCCAGGGCCACGCCGCCATATTCCGAAATGATAACGGGCTGCCCCCCATAGCCATGCCCTCGGGCATAGAGCATCTGGACGCCGTTGGCCGAGGATAAGGTGGCAATGTCCCGGTAGCCCGGGGCCAGCTCCTCCGCCCAGGCTGTGTAATCGTGAATGGTGCACAGGTCGCTGTCCACCTGCTCCCAGCCGTCGTTTGCCACAACCAGCCGCGTGCCGTCCAGGGCCTTGATCCAGTGATACAGCGCCCTGGCGGCCTGCTGCTGGGCCGGGTCCTCCCCAATGTTGCGCACGCCCCAGGATTCATTGAAGGGCACCCAGCAGATGATACAGGGATGGTTGTAATCCCGGGCGATAAAGGCCGCGGCGGTATCGGCCAGCCCCTCCACCTCCCGGGCGCAGAACTCAAAGGCGCTGGGCGTCTCCCCCCACACCAGCAGCCCCAGCCTGTCCGCCCAGTAGTAATACCGGGGGTCTTCGATCTTCTGGTGCTTGCGGACGCCGTTGAAGCCCATTTCCTTGGTAATTTCCACATCTTTGCGGATGGCGTCGTCCGTGGGGGCGGTATAGATCCCCTCCGGCCAATACCCCTGGTCCAGCACCAGGCGCTGAAACAGCGGCGCGTTGTTCAACCGGACCACCCCGTCCCGGATATCCACCTTCCGCATGCCAAAATAGCACAGCACGCTGTCCTTCCGCACCCCACCCTCCCGCAGGAGGACGCCGCAGTCGTACAGGTTGGGGGTCTCCGGCGTCCAATAGTGCACCCTGTCCACATTGCACGGCTCGCACACGGGCAGCACGGCTTTCACCAGGGTCTTGCCCCTGGGCGCGGCCACGGTGCAGCGCTGCACCGCCTCCGGGCCCTCCCCCTGGAGGGCGATGGCAAACTCCAGGGTGGTATCCCCCGCAGGGCGGGCCAGGTACGCCTCCACCCGCACCTCGCTGCGGTCCAAATCCGGCGTAAGGCGGACCCTCTCCAGGCGCTGCTCCTGCACCGGCTCCAGCCACACCGTCTGCCAGATGCCGGATACCGGGGTGTACCAGCAGGTGAAGGGCTTGCCCTTCCAAGTTTGCTTGCCCCTAGGCTGGATGCAGGAGGGGGTATCCTTTACCCGGACGCACAGCCGGTGCGCCGGGCCTTCGGCCAGGGCATGGGTGATATCCAGGGTAAAGGGGGTATAGCCCCCCAGGTGTCCCCCCGCGTACTGGCCGTCCACCCAGACCTGGGCCAGGTAATCCACCGCGCCGAAATGCAGGAGGATGCGCCTTGGGCCATACCCCTGGGGCAGCGTAAAATTCCGCGCGTACCACAGCACCTCGTGCTCTTCCTGGGGCAGGTGCACGCCGCTGGCGGGGCTTTGGTAGCAAAAGGGCACCGTAATGCGGCGGCTCAAAACGCGCCCGTTTTGCCATTTCCGCCCCAGGCCCTCATCCGCGTCATCAAAATCAAATTCCCATTCTCCATTGAGGTTCATCCACTCTTCCCGCACAAAATCCGGGCGCGGGTATTCCGGCCGTGGAACCTGCATAGCGCTCCCCCTTTTCTCCTACGGATTCTTTGCATCTCACCGGCGCGCCTGTTCAAAGCCGGGCGGCTTCCTCCAAAATGGCCTCGCAGTCCCGGCCGGTGCGGCTTTGCACCCTCTTTGCCACGCGCCGGGCCACAGGCCCGCCCTGCTGCTGACGCCGCCGCTGCCGGCCCACATCCTCCAACCCGGCGTGCCAGCGCAGCAAAATCCGCAGCAGCTTATCGCGCACCTGTTCATAGGCTTCCTCCCCGGCCAGGTCGCGGTCCTCCCGGGGGTCCCGCCGGCGGTCAAACAGCCGCACCGCGTCCTCATCCACGTAATACTCCAGCTTCCAGCGCCGGGTCACCAGCGCCATGCAGCGGTACAGGGACGCGGCCGCGGCGTTTCGGGGCAAGGGCTCGCCCTGGCACAGCGGGGTGAAGAGGTCGTACCCGTTGGCTGCCTCATACCGGCCTCCGGCGGCAGCCGCCAGGGTGGGCGCGATGTCCGTGGCGGAGGCGAACTCCCGCCTTTCCCCCTGGGGCAGGCGGGAGGGCATGCTCATGATCAGCGGCACCCGCATGGATTGGTCGTAATAATTGTGCTTGTCGTTGAAGCCATGGTCAAAAAGCTGCTGCCCATGGTCGCTGGTGAACACCACCAAGGTATTCTCCCTGAGCCGGGCCTCCTCCAGGTATGCCATCAGCCGCCCCACCAGATGGTCGCACCAGGCGGCGGAGCCGTAGTAGGCCGCCTTATACCTGCGGATCTCCTCCTGGGAGAGGGCGTCCGCCACGTTCCCCCGGGCCTCCTCCAGCCGCTGGGGCAAGGAGCCTCCTTCCCGGGCGGGGATGCCGCAAATCTCCCGCACCAAAGAAGGCAGCCCTTGCCACTCCCCTGGTTGGCATGCCGCGGGGGGAATATCTGCCGGACCGTACTTTTTGGCCCATTCTCCCGGCGGGTCTATGGGGGCGTGGGGGCTGAGGATGGAGCAAAACGCGAAGAACGGCTTCTGGGCCACCGCCGCTTCCCCCATGCAGGCAATGGTCTTGTCCACAATGAGGGAATCCAGCCGGTATTCCTCCGGCACATCGCTTCCCTCCCGAGACGCCCTGGAATAGCCCGCCTGCTTCATCCGGGCCGCAAACCAATCCTGGGACTCCGCCCCCTTTTCCCCCTCGGCCACAAACCGCCGGGCAAAGGAGGCGGGCACGGGGCCAAAGTGGGTCTTGCCCACCATGATGGTGATATACCCCAGCCGCTCCAACTCCTCTGTGAAAAAGGGCATGTCCTCCCGGGGAAGCATGCCATTCTCCAGGCATTGGTGCAGCGGCGTATGCAAGCCGCTCATCAGGCTGCACCGGGCGGGCATGCAGGCGGGGGCCGCCGTATGGGCCTGGGTGAACAGCACCCCCTCCCGGGCCAGCCTGTCCAGGGAGGGCGAATGGGCAAAGGGGCTGCCCATGCACTCCAGGGCGTCCACGCGGTGGGTGTCTGTAGTGATCAGCAGAAGATTGGGGCGTTGCGGCGGCATGGTATCCCTCCTGCGGGCTTTTCTCCCGGGGCTGGCATCAGCCTTGGGCTTGGCTTGAGGCCCAAGGTTACGGCAGCACCCGGATCACGTTCCAGGAATACCCCTCCACGGGGATGGAAAGGGAATCCCCCAACGGCATGGCCTGCTCCCGGGGCACGCAGGCCAGGGGGCTTGCCGGGGTATTCACCCTGTGCAAAGGCGCGTTCATGGCGATATGCTGTAAGGTTTGGAAGGCCCCAAAGCCCTCCAGCTTCAATTCCACTTCCTGCCGCTGGGGGCCGCGGTTGACGGCAAACAGCGTCACAGCGCCGCTTTCAGGGTCATGGACCGCCGCCGTATCCAGGGTAGGCACCCCTTCGTAGGGCCCGCAATCGTACAGGGGCGTTTGGGTCAGGCATTGCAAAGCCGTGCCCCGGCCATACAGGGAGCCGTGAAGAAAGGGATAATAGAGGGTGGTGGCGCAGCAGCCCCCGTTTTTATCCGTAAAGATCATGGGAAGCACGTTGATCAAAATGGCTTGGCAGGCCATCTGCACCCGGTCCGCGTTGCGGATCAGCGTGAGCATCATGCTGGCAAAGGCCAGGGCGTCCTCCATGGTATAGGTCTTTTTGGCCCGGTCCGGGCCGATTTGCCACTCCTCCTCCGGGGGCGGGCTGTCGCTGTCCCAGGCGGTCACGTTCCATTCGTCAAAGGCCAGCTTCATGGTTTTGCGGCTGCGCTTCACGCTTTTGACATAATCCGCCGCGGCGGCAATGGTTTTGATCTGTTCCTCCATCTCCAGGGCCGCCGCCAGGTAGGTGGGGGTGTCCGCCCCCTCGTGGGACACGTACTTGTGCAAGGCGATGAAATCCACATCCTCGTAGCATTCCATCAAAACCTTCCGGTCCCATTCCGGGAAGGTGGGCATGCGGTTGTGGCTGCTTCCCACGGCCACCAGCTCCAAATTTTTGTCATACCGGCGCATGAGCCGGGCGGTTTCCGCCGCCAGCCGCCCGTATTCCTCAGGGGTCTTGTGGCAAATCTGCCAGGTGGCGTCCAGCTCGTTTCCCAGGCACCAGGTGCGGATTCCCAGGGGCTTTTCCAAGCCGTGGCGGCGGCGCAGATCGCTGTACAGGCTGCCGCCGGGATGGTTGCAATACTCCAGCAGGTTGCGGGCGTCGTCCGCGCCCCGGGTGCCCAGGTTCACCGTCATGATCATATCCCCGGCCTGGGCCTCCCGCTGCCATTTCGCAAACTCATGCAGGCCAAAGGTATTGGGCTCCGTCTGCTTCCAGGCCAAATCCAGCCGTGTGGGGCGGTTCTCCCCCACGCTGTCCTCCCAGTTGTACCCGGAGGTGTAATTCCCTCCGGGATAGCGCAAAGCGGGCAACCGCAGCGCCCGCACCAGCCGCAGCACATCCCGGCGAAAGCCCCCGGCCTCCGCCTCCGGGTGCCCCGGCTGGTACAGCCCGTTGTACACGCAGCTGCCCATATGCTCCACAAAGGAAGAGAACACCCGATCCTCCACCTTCCCGATGGAATAGTCCTTATGAATGGCCACGGTGGTCTTTTGCAACATCCTCGTTCCTTTCTGCTGTGCCATTGGCAACCGGAAAGGAAAAGCCGGAATTTCTTCCGGCTTCTCCTCAAAAGCGGGAGATTACTGTCACTTGCTCATATAGGCGTCATAGGCTTCCTGGGTGAGGGCAATGGCCTCCTCTACGCCCATGCCCTTGAGGGTCTGGACATACTGGTCGAAGTTCTCAATGGGCTCCGTGCCGATGATGAACTTCAGCACCATCTCGTTGCAGTAGATGGTCACGTCGTTCATGATCTCCGCGCGGCGGGCCTGGGCATCCGCCGAGAGCTCGAAGGGGGGCAGCTGGTAGAGGGTGTCCACATCGGGGTCGTCGGCCCAGGCCATGCGCACTGCCAAAGCGCCGGGGCTCTTGAGCAGGTTGGCGTGGCACTCGGTATCCAGGTAGGTCAGCTTGGGGGCCAGGTGCGCCTTGTAGATGTAGCTGGCTTCCTCGGTGCCGAACATCTCGTTTTTCAGCATCGTGTCGTTATACACGCGCTTGCCGTCCACCCAATCCCAGTTGAGGCCTTCCACGCCCCAGTTCAGGAGCTCCGCCCCCTCTTGGGTATAGGCGTAGTTCATAAACTGCACCGCGGCTTCCACGTTTTTGCAATCCTTGGTGATCACAGCGGTGGTTTCCATGCGGTTCATGTTGGGCCAGATATCCAGGAATTCGTAGTGCAGCTTGTCCCCCTCCTGGAGGCGGGGATAGGGAGCCGTCACGATGGAGAAGCCTTGGTTTTGCCCGCGGTTGTAAGCGGCCACGCAAGGAGCGATAATCATGCCCACCGCGCCGGAATCGAACAGGGTGTTGGCCTGCTGCTCGTCCACGCTGGTGAAGTCCTTGGAGATGTACCCCTTCTGGTACCAATCGTTCATCAGCTTCAGGTACTCCCGGAGGCCGGGCTCAATCTGCGCCAGCTTCACCACGCCGTTTTCGTCCTTCATGAACTTGATGCCGTTGGCGTCGGTGCTCTCCGCATAGATGCCGTACATGCCGGCAAACTGCATTTCCACGCCGTTGATGTTCTTCACCGGCAGGTAGGGGGTGATGCCGGCGGCCTTCATCTTTTCAAACAGGGCTTCGTACTCCGCCAGCGTCTTGGGCACGGAAGCGCCCAGCTGCTCCAGCACATCCTCCTTGAAGAGAATCCGGCGGGCGGGGGGATCGCCCTGGGGCTTGTAGCCGCAGAAGGCCACGATGCGCCCGTCATTGTCGCTCACTTCCCGGAAGAACTCCTCATCCTCGGCAATGAGCTTGTAATAGTCCGGGGCATAGGCGGGCAGCAAGTCCGTCACGTCCTGGAAGAGGCCGTCCCGCATGCCCTGGAACGCCCCGCCCTGGTAGGCCTGGGGGAAGTAGAGGATGTCGGGCAGGTTGTTGGAGGCGATGAGCAGGTTAAACTGCTCCCGCTCCTGGTTGGGCGTGGGGTGGATAAACTCAATGGTCACGCCGGTGCGCTTTTGGTACTCCTGCCAGGCCGGGCTTTCGCCCATGGTGGTGATATACTTGCTGGCGGCGGGGCTCAGGGGCATCCAGCAGGTGAGGGTGACGCCCTCCTGGGCAATGGGGTAGGCGGCGGCCTGGGCCAGGGCGCCGGACGCGCCCAGGATGAGGGCCAGGGCGAGAACCAGGGACAACAGTTTCTTGGCGTTCATGTTCATCCTCCTTGTTTTTCCGGGAAAGCCCGTACTCTATGATAGCGGCAAACCTCGCTGCCGTCTATTCCTTCAAAGACCCCAGCATCACGCCGGTCATGAAATACTTCTGGGCAAAGGGGTACACGCACAAAATGGGCAGTGTGGATACGATGATGGTGGCGTACTTCACCAAATCCTCCATAAAGGGCATTTCCGTATCCAGCGCCATGTTGCCCCCGGTGGAGCTGGCAATGAGGATCTCCCGCAGAAACAGCTGCAACGGGTACTTTCCCCGGTCCTGTAAATACAGCATGGCGTTGAACCAGGCGTTCCAATGCCCCACGGCGTAAAACAGCACCATCACCGCGATGGTGGCCTTGGCCACCGGCATAAAGATCCGAAACAACACCACAAAGTCGTTCGCGCCGTCAATCTTGGCGGATTCCTCCAGGCTTTGGGGGATGCTCTGGAAGGAGGTCTTCATCACGATGAGGTTCCAGGTGGTGATGGCCCCGGGGAGCAGCATGGCCAAAGAGGTGTTGTAAATGCCCACGGCCTGCACCAGCAGGAAGTTGGGGATCATGCCGCCGGAGAAGTACATGGTGAACACGATGCCCACGGTGATGGCCTTTTTGAACATGTATCTGCTCCGGGACAGGGCGTAGGCCCCGAAGGTGGTCATGAGGATGTTGATGGCCGTGCCCGCGGCCACATAAAACAGGGTGTTGCGGTAGCCGCGCCAAATGTTGGGGTTGTTCAGCACGACCTCGTAGCCCTTCAGGGAAAAGCCCTTGGGCCAGAGGATCACGCCGGTGTGGCGCATCAGGCGCACCGGATCGCTGAAGGACCCCATCAGCACATGCACCATCGGGTACAGGCACAACAGCGCCACCAGGCCCAGCAGAATATAAACGGTGACCATCATGACCTTATCACCGCTGGAAACCTTTTCCACCATGGGGAATCCCTCCTTTACCACAGGCTTTCCCTGGTCAGGCGGCGGCTCAGGGAATTCGCCCAGAACAGCACCGCCAGGTTGACGACGGAGTTGAAAATCCCCACCGCCGCGCCAAAGCTGTAGTTCATGTCCTGGAGGCCCCGCCGGTATACGTAGGTGGAAATCACATCCGAGGTTTCGTAAATCAGCGGGCTGTACAGCAGCATGACCTTCTCAAAGCCCTGGGAGAGGATGTTGCCCAGCCGCATGATGAGCTGCACAATGATCACCGGCACCAGGGCCGGAAACGACACATGAATCATCCGCTTCAAACGGGTGGCCCCGTCCATGGCCGCCGCCTCATGGAGGCTGGGGTCCACGGTGGAGAGGGTCGCCAGGTAGATGATGCTACCCCAGCCGATGGTCTGCCAGATGCCGCTGCCCACAAACAGGCTGCGGAACAGCTCCTCCCGGGCAAAGAGGTTGGTGCGCTCCCCTCCCAGGAAGGCCACGATATCATTGAAGAGGCCGTCTGTGCGGGAGAAGGAGAGCAGCAAGCTGCAAATCACCACCAAGGAGATGAAGTGCGGCATATAGCTCACCGTCTGCACGAACTTCTTGTAGGGCTTGCAGCGGACCTCGTTCACCATCAGCGCCAGCACAATGGGCATGGGAAAGCCGAAGATGATTTGGTACACGCTCAGCAGCAGCGTATTGCGGATCACCCGCCACGCGTAGGGGCTGGCGAAAAAGGCTTCAAAATGCTTCAGCCCCACCCAGTCGCTTCCCCAAAATCCTTTGGCCGGCTTGTAATTCTGAAAGGCGATCACCGATCCGCCCATGGGGATGTAGTGAAACACCACATAGTACAGCACCACCGGCGCCAGCATCAGGTAGATATACTTGTTCGCCCGCAGTTCCCTTTTCAGCCGGCTGCCAAGGGGCCTTTGCCCGGCCTGGACAGCCGTGTTTCTCTTTCCCAAAACCATATCCGCTTGCCTCCCCGCCGGCCCAAACGCCTGTGCCTTGGAGTATAAGGGGCGGGAGTGCCCGTTGCAATTTGCGGTTGTTGCTTCCGGGTATGCCAGTCTTTATCCGGGGGGGAATATGCCGTTTTCCACCGGCTTGCCTTTTTTGATCCCATCGGCGCTATCCCTTGGGATTTCACGGGTATGGCAAAGCCCCCGTCCCCTCTTTGGATACAGAGGGGGCCGGGGGCCAAAGCTATTTTCACTGGCGTTTGCGCACAAACGCGTCCCTTTAGGGCTGGGCCTTCTCCCGGGCCCGCTGGCGGTACTGGCCCGGCGTAATCCCCTCCGCCCCCTTGAACTTGCGCACAAAGCTGGCGCTGTCAATATATCCCGCCGCCACGATGATGTCCTTGATCTGCTCCTCCCCGTTCACCAGCCGGTCCTTCACATAGTCCATCCGCAGCAGCGTCACATACTGGATGAAGTTGCGCCCCGTGGCCTGCTTGAAAAACCGGCTCAAATAGCCCGAGGACAGGTCAAAATGGGCCGCCATCAGCTCCAGGGAAAGGCCCGCGTCCCGGTAATGCTCGTTCACATAGCGGATTAAATCGCTGGCCAGCCGGGTGCTCTTTTGCTCAATCATGGTTTCGCTCCGCTTGCAGATTTCCTCCACAATGCTCCTGGCCTTCTCATGAAACTCCTCCAGGCTGGAAAAGTCCGTAAAGGACAGCAGGTCCGACCGCCGCACATCCCCGCCGCTCTCATTGAGCACCCGGATCAGCGTGCTGGCGATGTCAAAGCATTGGTATTGCGTAATCAGCACCGATCCGCTTCCCTCGCCAATGCGCTGGATCATATTCGCCAAGGATTGCAGCGCCACGGTTTTATCGCCCTGCTTCAGCGCCTGGAGCAAAATGGACTGCTCTGTAAAGGAGAAGGTATACTCCACGTTGTCCCTGTCCGGGATCTCCTCAAAGGTCATGATGTTCCCAGGCTGGTTGGGCAAATACTCGTTGGCAACCACCATGGCCTCCACATAGGAGGTGTGGATGTCCTCCACCCTGTTTTGAACCGTGCCGATGCCGATGGAGGCCTCCAGGTGGATGTCCCCGAGGCGCGCCTGAATCTGCCGGGCGATGGCGCGGCTGGCCTGCTGCCCCTCCTGGGCCGCTCCCTGGCGGTTCACAATGAGGCTTACGTGCTTTTCCACGATGTTCTCGGTGGCGTACAGCCGTACCTTCTCCATAGCCACCTGCTCGCAGGCCAGCAAGATCCCTTGCATCTTCTCCCCCAGGGCCTCCTTCCCCGCGGGCGCCACGATCATCACTTGAAAGTATTCGTAGGGAAAGGACACATTGGCGCATTGCATCTGGAAGGCAATGTCGTCGCTGCTTTTGCCCCGGAGCAAGGCCTCCAGGCAGGTGTGCAGAATGTAGGGGCGCTGGCGGTCCAGCAGCAGCCCCAGCTCGCGGTTTTTATCATGGGTGCGGCGGATGTGGGTCTGGAGCATCTCCAGCTCGTTGCCCTTCAAGGGCTTCCCCCGCACGGCGTCCTGGGGCAAAAAGTCCTCCTCCCCATCCCCGGCCAGTCGCAGCAGCAGGCGGATGGGCTTGTAGTTGCGGATGGTCAGAATGAAGGCCATGAGCAAGGTCAGGATGACAAACAGAATGATGCTCATCCACACCACGGTTCTCATGACGCTTACCCGGCTGAAAAACACCCCTTCCTCCATGGTGATAATCAGGCTATATCCGCTGTGATCCGATACGGTGCGCAGCGCCACATCGCTGCGGCCTTCCAGGCTGCGCTCGAACACCCCTGTGCCCCGCAGGCCGATGAGCCGCTTGAGCTCCCCTTCGGCATAGGGGGTGCTTTCGTGCCGGTAGATCACTTGCAGCTGCTGGTCCAGCAGGTACACATTGCGGGGCATGTGGCCGAAGTAATTGTCAAAGATGGCGCTGCATTCCTCCTGGGTAAGGAAGAACACCATGGACATATCCGGGATGATGCTCATGTAGGGAATGGGGTACACAAAGGCCGCGGAGTAGCTCACCGGGGCTATCAGGTTGGGCTTTTGGCGGATATGCAGCGCCGTGGCCCGGGTGGCGGAGTTCAGCACGCTGAACATCCTGGACATGGTCAAGTCCGCTCCGGATTGCTCCTCAAAGGTCTCGTAGGGGGCCTCGCTGTCGCTGAAAAACACCCGGGTATCCCCCCGGATGTAGAGCATCAGCCGCATGGGCTCCGTCAGGTTTTGCTCATAGCGCTTGAGCTGGCTGGAAATGAAGTTTTGCTCCTCCCCGGCCTGCCCCTCGGCCAGGGCCCGGTGGAGCTCCGACGCAGAAAAGTGGTTGGCAATGCTGGACATGGCCTGGAGCATATAATCCACCTTGCCCAGGGCCTGGGCTGCGGAGGTGCTGTGCTTGCTGCGCACCTCCGCGTCCAGGGTCACCACATTAAAATAGTAAAGCACCGTTCCAAAAAAGAGGATCAAAAGCATGCCCACCATTAAATAGGAAAAGAAGAATTTATAAAAAACACTTTTGCGGTGCATGGCCCCTCACACCTCCAGGGATGTAGCTTCCCCAGCATTCTTTGCGGAATTTCATTGGACGTTGCCATTATATCCACATCCCCGCCCAAAAGCCACCCCATTACCAAAACCACATACCCGAAGATGAAAACGGCAAATTGAACCCCTCCCTATTGTTTGCTACACTTTTCATGAAAAATGCCCCGGAAAGGAAGTTGTACAATGAAACAGCCCGCCGTGATCCTCATCACCTGTGATGAACTTCGCCGCGACACCCTGGGCTGCTATGGCAACCAAGCGATTGAGACGCCCCATATCGACCAACTGGCGCAAACCGGCATCCGGATGGACAATTTTTACACCGTAAGCCCCTGGTGCCTTCCGGCCCGCTGCTCCATCCTCACCGGCCAATACCCCCAGCGCAGCGGAGCCTACAGCAATTTTCGGCCCTGCCCCCTGGATACGGGGATTGACAACGTGTTCAAGGGCATGAAGCGGGGCGGGTATGCCACCTCTCTCTTCGGCAAGTGCCACTTTGCGCCGGTGCCCTACGACCAGGCCCGCCCGGACGCCACCTTGCCCTACGACAGCTTCCGGGACTACTACCTCAGCCTGGGCATTGACACGCTGGCCCTGCAGGACGACAAGAACGTCTCCATGTGGTTTTACGACGATTACAGCAAGGAGCTGGACGAAGCGGGCTACCTGGAGGAATGCCGCCGGGTGAACTGGCTGAAAAAAGAGCATGCCACCGTGTATGAGTTCCCCGCCCCCGCCCAGTGGCACCCCGACGCCTGGGTGGGCCGCAAGGCCGCGGAGCATATCCGAAGCGCCCCCAAGGATCAGCCTCTTTTCACCTGGATCTCCTTCAGCGGCCCCCATTATCCCTATGACTCCCCCAAGGAATACCTGGGCCGGGTGGATGAAAGCAAGCTGTTCCCCAGGGTGATGAAGCCCGGCGAGTTGGACGACCCCGGCCGCATCCACCACAAGAGCTTCCACGGCGGCGGCAATATCGACGGCACCAACAACGCGCCCCATAAGGGCTGCAAGTATTATTCCGAAGAATATTGGCGCCGCCTGCGCATCAGCTACAACGCCAACGTAGCCCTCATTGACGACATGGTGGGGGACATCCTGGAGGCGGCCCATCAGCAATATGGCGACAACTGCCTGGTGATTTTCACCGCGGACCACGGGGAGATGCTGGGCAACCACGGCCTGTGGGGCAAGCACAACTGCGGCTATGAGGAGGTTTGGAAAATCCCCATGCTGCTGCGCTTTCCCCACCAGCGGGAGCAGAGCGTTTCCGCTTCCATCGCCAATTTGAACGATATCTTCCCCACTGTGATGCAGGCGGCGGGGCTTGAGGCGCCCAATGTGGACGGCAAGCCCTTGCAGACCCAGCTGGAAAACGGCGGCATGGACTATACCTTTGCCGAGGGGGAAGGCTATCTGGCCGTGACCGACGGCTCCATGAAGTACATCCACGTGGAAAAGCCCGGGGAGCATTACCGGGAGCTGCTGGACCGCAGGGCCGATCCCCAGGAGTTTGACAACCAGCTGGGCAAGGCGGAGTACGCCCCGGAGGCGTCCCGCTTGCAGGAGCAGCTCATCAACCACCTGATGCAAACGGTTCTGCCGTAACCTAATAGGATGCTGACACAGCGGTGAGGCCCAGGGGCCTCGCCGCTGTGTTGTTGGATCCTTCCAGGGCTCTAGGGCTGTGAAAATGTTCCCTTCATTCTAAGCGGACAGCCCCTGTATTGCCCTTGGTCAGGGGTTATGAGCTTTCCCGGCCCTCGGGCGGATGGTCAAGCGCCAACCCCGCTTCCTGTTGTTCATCGTTTTCATTGCGCCCCAGGACGATCGTTGGATCGGTGCGGTGTATCCAATGCCCTTTCGAGCATCAAAGGTCCTTTTGCATATAAACCGCTGTGGAGGCGGGATTGTCGTTATAGCGCTCGATTTCATAAAACGCATATTGATGATACATCCTCATGGCGCTCTCCATGAAAGGGAAAGTGTCCAGGCGGATATGCTTATATCCAATCTCTTTTGCATCCTCTATGATCCGCTGGATCAGGATTCTTCCGATTTGATTTCCACGGAACTCGGGCCTGACATAGAGGCGTTTCATTTCACAATACTCGGCATCAATCTGCCGCATGGCGGCGCATCCCGCGATATGGCCATTCAAATAAGCAAGATAAAGGCGGCCCTGGGGCAAGGCGTACTTTCCGCTTACATCCCTTACTTCATCTATCCCTTTGTATATCTTTCTATATCCACTATACTTTCCCTCCACAAAACCCAACCTATTATCAAGCATATTATAACAGTTCGGCCTCAATAGGGGAAGGTGATATCAGCCTTTGGTGCGCAATAAAAAATCTGTCTCCAAATCGCGTTTAGAAACAGATTTTGGTGGCCTGTACTGGACTCGAACCAGTGACCCCATCGATGTGAACGATGGCACAGTCCTAGAAGGAGAACAAACCAAAGCTTCCCGATAAATTAGAATTTGACGGGTACACATTATACTCATAATCTTGAATTTGTTATCATGCAAGTTGTATTTGAAAAGCATAATGCAAAATAAATCATGCACAAATAACATTTCATTGCCAATTTGATGGAGGGAGTACGTATTCTACCAGTCCATGTTGGATTGATTATCTATTTCAAACCAAATCTTGTCAATAATCCATTGTGCGTGCTCTGCTGTTTGTACATCATTGGTATACAGCTCCGTTTCAACAGGTATTGGAAGCCCACTTTTTATGAACATCATAGGAACCTGAAAGCCCTCATCAAGTATCCTCCAAAATTCAACAAAAACAGCTTTGGCATCCATGTACATATCGTACGAGATATCCATCGGCACTCCGTCGGCAAACCCTTTTAAGTATTCCTTACCGACAAACAGCGGATACCTACCAAAATTTGAAATGTTCACAAACGCCATCATCTCACGGGAAAAACCTCCGTGAGCATTATGATTTCTATAGACTTCCTTGATCCTCCTAAGTCTATTGAATAGTTCCTCGGGGACGACTTTCCCACAGACATCTTTAATTTTTGCATCCCATGCCCATCTGGTATTGCGGATATAGTCTTTATAATAGGACCGTACAAGGGGGAAATTATTGGTAAATGGATATAGTACAGTCAATACATGTTCAAGGGCCGAGTAAAATGTGTCGATGTATGCCTCTATATCGTATTCAATCTCGTTGCTGAGTGAGCGCAAATATGCTTGCCCTTTGGGTTGCATGCACTTGTATCCATGCACATTATATGATATATCATATTGTCCTTCACACTTCTTTTCGATAATGGCCCTTCTGGTTTCCAAAGATTCGATTCTTTGCTGATAAAAAGCTAATTTAGAAAGGTAAACTGGGGCTTCATTTTCCATAGAAAATTTGTTATCAATTAGGGCCTTCTCTCCGAGAAGAATAAACAGTTGCTCCAGCAGAGGCTTGGCTTTGCATAGTAGCGCAATTATTTCTGCTGTATATTTTTTATCAACAGAAAGGCGATAGCTCATTTTGCGGTGTTTAACTGTTGCATATGTGCCTTTATAATCAAACTCAACGATATAGTTTACTTTTTCTGCAATTTTGTAGCGCACTTTAAACCCGAGTATAACATCGAAGCAGTACGCAAGAAGATCAGGGTTTAACGGGATTGCCCTATATCGAATCTCCTCGCTGCTACTATCATCCGTAGGGTTTAACGGGACTACCCTATATCCAATCTCCTCGCTGCTATTATCATCTTGGGTGGTATCTGGTGTTACATTTGTAATGTCCCGTAATAACTCCCTGATTTCAGCAGAAATAGTCGAGATATCATCCATAGCTACACCTCCCATTTTGCATTGTGTTGTGTTAACAACAGTGAAGAAAATAGCAATTACAATAACTCCCAACACTTCAGCTTCGTGTAATTGCTATTATGTGGCGCCAGCTTGAACATACGACATATAAATAATCTCCAACTCAGAACTGCCCCACAAATTCCTGTTTATTGCTGAGCCTATTATATCAGATCGACCCCAATAGGGGAAGGTGATACCGGCTTTTAATGCGCAATAAAAAACCGCCCGTAAAGGGCGGAATTTTGGTGGTCTGTACTGGACTCGAACCAGTGACCCCATCGATGTGAACGATGTGCTCTACTACATATATATTTCAACATACCTACAAGTCAAACTACAATAACACATACCAACAATATACGATAAGGGCTTTGCTGTCAAGCGTCCAATGTCAACACTTAATCTCATCAAAATATTTTTGGAATCCTTCATAATAGTAGTTAATTTTGTTTTTTGGAAACAGTTCATAATATCTCTTTTCTGGCAATAGATCATACAGATATGAGACATCCTGAGGAATTTTAGCAGGATCATCATTATGATACAATACGACATCAATCTCGGTATCGATATTTATGTTCTTAAATAATAAATAACGTAGCTCGAAATCCGCAATTGGCAATGAATAGCCCAAGAAAATTACCTTTTTTGCATATGTAAGTGTTTCGCTAGCACTCTTCCATATATTTCTATATATTTGGCTGTCTATCGATTTAATCATAGTGGGCGTGATGATTTCTGTGTGCAATAAAGCTGAACCATTTTCGCCAGTCTGCCCACAGGCCAAACATTTTACTCTATTATCCTGCAACAAATAATCCGTATATGGTTCTTTTTCGACGATTATGATGCATCCGCAGTTCGAACATCTAAACCAGTTTACAGAGCCATGTAGTTTCATTAGCTTCAGGGAGTTTGTTCGTTTTTTCCTGTTACATCTATTTTTAGTCTTATCATCGAAATGATAATAACAATCGTTGAGGGAAAGATTATAGTCTATAGATTTTACTCTGAAACTCCGTTCTAAAACCGTATCCCAATTTGTGCTTATAATTGATATATCGCCCAAATGGTGGTTGATGTATGAAAACAAAGAATCATAGGCAGTAGAGGTCAGAGGGTTAAACCTATATTCTTGCTCTCCAAAATAATGTGCAAATAACCGGACTAGGGCTTGGCGGATATTATCCATTTCCAAATGAGTAAAACCAATTCGTCTCTCGCGTTGTTGCATTGATTTATCAAATACCGTGAATACATCTTCTAGACTAATTCGTAAATTACTTTCTTTCAAGGCTGCTCTGGTCTTTTCTTTTAGCAAAAATAATTCTGTGTAAAATGTTGCGGCACTAAAAGAATGCTCATTTAGTATTCGTCGCACAGAATTAATTATGTCGTCTGTCTCTGGTGAATTGTCATCATAATCAGATAGTTTACGCCACAAAGCATCTGACACCTCTGCAACGGCGCTTCCACGTGTGTGGCTATTTTCTAGTCTTTGTAATTCCTGGGATAATGCTGAATAATCATCTTTTGCGTAAGCTTGTAGTAAGTAACAAATCACTCGAATAAACGAAAATAGGAATTCTTCGCTTTCTTTTCCTGCGACATCCATGATTGAGTTGAGAGGTGATTTTGCCATCTCCTCAATAATTTTGTTTTGAATGGGCAAATTGGCCGGAACGGAAAAACCCGCACCAGTAAAAATGACTATGTTATTTCCTTCCATATACAGCATACCATGAACTAAATTTTACAATATCTTGGCTCATATATCTTTCTACATTCTTTCCCCATTCAGAAACCAATCCGTCAAATGGATGGTTAAGAACGTTGCGCCATTCAAACACTTTGCACCACATAAAATGGGTTGCTGCGATAAGGGCAGCTTCAGTAGTAGGTTTATTTCGTTCGATTGTACCTTTGTTTTTATAGGTGATAGAGAAAGCTTTTGATTCGTTGTATTGATTAAAGTTGTTTATATCGTCTTCTATGATCCGCATACATTGCTTACAATTACAAATATGCTTATGATACCGCTCTATACGATCGTTCATCGGGGTTGCCTCATCGAAATAGCCGTGGCGAAATAATATGCCTGCTGCGTCTCCAAACTTTAAGCGTTTGTGCGTAGGGGGGAAATAATATTTATTAACGGGTAATCCACCTCCCACGGGTGTAATTTCCCGTTCTTCACCATATCCCACTGACTGCGCGACTCCATACAAACGACTTGGGGCTTCTTTATTGCAAAGAATGATTGAATCATACCCACCATAGGCCATAATAGGCTTTAAGGATATCGAGTTTAGTGCAAGAATAAGTGCTTTGAACATTTTGTTGGTTTTTTCGTTCGCATCAATAGGAGTAAAACCACTTACCCATACAAATATATACTCACAACCGCTGACATTATATGTCTGCTTAACTGATTCTATCAGCTTCGGATTGAATAGAACCTCTTTATCCAAGACTAATTGTGCAGCCACAGAATAACATCCAGCGTTTTTTAAGACATAGCGATGTAAACACTCTCTATTTATCCTCATCCATTCATTGATGGTTGATAAATTATATTGCTTTTTCAACATGAAATATGGTGCAATAATAACTTTGGGTGAAGGGCCGATACCCGCAAATGCTAAGTATTTATCATAATCCTTCCCCTTTATCACTGCATTTACATATCCTGTTTCAAAATCGTAAACTGCATCTACTAGCTTAGTTATATCCTCGTCCGAAATATCAGATGGGACTAAGGGCCTATTGTTATTTAACACTATGTTCGCAAGATTTTCAGGTAACTGTTCAAGATATTTTTGCACAGAAGGCTTAATCTGTGTGCGATCTTTAGAAAGCAAACAGTCTATCTCGTGCTGGAAGATATGTGTCTCTGGATCAATGATGTACTTTTGCTTATGAACTGACACTATGTCTGCCACGGCAGAGCGACTGTGTGCGACAATTCTAGCGTTGAATATTGCTGCATCAAAATGTTCCTTAAACTCGATGAAGGATTTTTTGTCATTACCTGTATTGTACCTAAGCAATCGAAGCACATCATTCATCTCATGACCCCCTCACAAATTTTAAGGATTGAATCTTTTTGAATATCCCAAACCTTTGCGACCTTTCGCGGTTTCAGAACATGCTCAAACTGTAAATTAGCGTTATCGAATAAGTAAACGCCAATTCCCATGTCGCTGCATTTACTGATAATATTCATTTTACCACGCTCAGTTTTGGGCGAAGGCAAACAGATCTCCAAGTAATCAAAGCAAAACGAAACAGCCATTAGCTGCTCAAGTGCGCGATTCCAATCGTGAAGTTTAAACTCAATGGCCGTAATTCTTCCGTCCATATGACTAATTACAAGATCAACGGAACGCGAAAATACAGGCACTTCACAAACTAGACGCATATTATGCGTTTCTTTATTTGTAATAAAGAAACGCCTCAATTGTTCCTCTGTAAGCCCTATTGCTTTCATTCTCCCAAAACCTCATCCTTAATCAAAGAATTTGTCGTGAAATCGGGGTATTTCGAATATACATAATAAAGTATCTTCTTAGGAGTTAGAAGATTGATCTGCTTCTTGAAATTGACTAAAACGGCCTTATGTTCCTCAGTGAGAAGCGGCTCTATTTTCTGCTCAACATAATCCCGTCCACGTTTTGCTATTTTGTATTTATAGTACATCCCATCTGATTGCTGCAGATATTCGCCGGACTCATCTTCCTCCCAATCATCCGATTCTCCTAAATCTTCCTTAAGAGGTATACTTTCTACAGTTATGAACGAGATGTTTTTGAACAACTCTATTTGCTCATAAACATCTTTCGAAAACGGCCCGAAGTTATATGCAATAAATTCAGGCATGTGATCTGAGTCCAACCCCTTATCCGCCAGAAGAGGCATTATTTCTTTTTCAAAAAGAAACATCATCTTTGTTAAACGAATCGCTCCACATATTGGTTGCTGATTGTCGCAAAAAAGAAAATACAGGAGATAATCCGCTCCACTTAACTTATTTCTAGCCATAGTAGCCTCCTTAAGTCCAGAATCTAGACCACTCTTTTTATATACGCCATACCGATTTGGGGGATCTAGTCCGACAGCATGCAGTAACATCAATTCTGAACTGTTTCTGCTTACTGCTGCAGCATCTCACAAATCATCTTTGTTGGCCCCTAAAAATGTTAACATGGGAACACTCAACATTCCTTCACTTAAACTTTATCTCCATCTTCAAGAACAAAGTAACGCTCAAAGGTACAATCCACAACGGATGCTATGCTCTCTAGGTCGGAAACAGTAAAGCTTTCCCGTTTCATTTTTGAACTAAAGTTCTGCGGTGTCGTTCCTAAGCGTCGAGCTAATTCAGCAATACTTATATTTGAGCGAACGCAGAGAACTTTGATCTGTTCACATATTGTCATATGGGTACTCCTTATGAAAGCCTGAAATACCTTTACAACATAAAAATAAAGGTTTACATTGTAAAGATAATCCTTTCCCATCGCCATAATAGCATATTTGTCCAATAACGGCAACAAAAAAGGCGTATCCATAAATTTTTGATCCGATGCGTACTGAATTTAGTGTTTTTACCCCTAATAACTGCGTCAAACCAACTCTAAATGATTATTTGCTTGCCGTCCTTCCTGTTCTATGCTTTTGCGTTTGCTCCTGCGAATTCTTTAACCGTGATCTTAAAGCGCACTTCAATCTCATAGCCCCGTTTCACTATAACTCGGTCGATCAACCGCGCCAGAATCATACGCTGTGTTTCAAAGCTCGCTACATGGAATGCTGCTGCCCAGGATTTTGTCCGCTCAATCTCCTGGGCCTTTTGGGCAGCTATTTTGGCGCTGTCCTTAAGCTGGTGCTTCAACCCGTCATACCGCTGGGTTGCAGCTTCCAAGGCGGCGCGGCGCTTGGGAATCATGCGTTTAATCATCTCATCATCCAGTACGCTTTCTCCTACCAGGGCTTTCATGGCCGCTTCTTCTAGGGCTGTCATTTCCGTCTGAGCCTTTTTCAGCTCCTTTTCGGCCACACGCAGCGCATTGTTTAGTTCGTTGTGCTCCTGCATGACGGCCTTTTTCAGCATTTCCTCTGCTGGTGCCTGGACAATGCGGGCAAAGAACTGCCGAACCGCAGGCAATACCGCATCCTCCACCTTGTTTGCCATGTAGGTGGATTGCCCCCTGCAGGTGTTATGCGCGTTCAGCTTGCGGAAACAGCGGTATACATCCCACTCATAGTAGTGGAACCCAAACTCATTTTGCTTTTTCTTCCGGCAATGATTGTGGGTCAACCGCTGACCACATTCTCCACAATAGATCATTCCGGTCAATATGCCTTGCGCTGTGCTTCTGTGCGGCCCAATCTTCTCCTGTGTAGGTTTTGGCGCTCGGCCACGCACCACCCGGTCTGCCTCATGAAAGTAGAAGGCATCAATAATGCGGTATTGTTCAAAAGGCCCAGTGTATTCATCGCCCATGTGCAGCATTCCGATATAGGTTTGATTAGCAACCAGATTCCGAATGGTAGTCGCCCGCCATAGGGTAGTGCCATTTTTCGTTGGGATACCTAATGTATTTAGGTAGTTGGCGATTCTGTGGGTGCCATAACCCTCGTCAACGATTTTGTGAAAGATATCCTTAACCACGGCTGCCTGTTCTTCATCAATGACCATATCACGCACAGGGTTGTTTTTCTTGTTGACCCGGCCCATGAATTCCAGCCGGTATCCGTATGGGATATAGCCTCCACGATAAATCCCATCCTGGAGCATCTGCGCCTGCTTTGTCCGGATGCGGATGGCTGTCTTTTCGCTCTCGCCCGAAGATTGCCAGAAGCGGATATAGTTGATCAGCTTATCCACATGGGAATCAAAACGCTGCTCTCCCTCGCGGGTACTCCAGACCTCGATGCCCTGCTGGACAAACCACTGGACTACGAAGGGGGTTTCATCTTCCCGGCGGCCAATGCGGTCAAACATGAAGACCAGCAGAATATCAAATTTCCCGGCAATTGCGTCTCTTTTCATTTCATTGATTGCATCCCGGTCATCAGAGCTGACCTTGTACCCGGAAACGCCCTTTTCCTGAATCTCCTTGACGATTACCCAGCCTTGCTGCTTGGCAAATTCGCGGCAAGCGATTTTCTGCATGGGAATATCGTCATGATCCACCTGTCCCTTTGTGGATACTCGATACAGGCATTGTGCGCGTTTCATGGTCTATTGCTCCTTCTTGTGTGTATTTCTCATGCAAAAGCATCCCGAGCACCAAATCGATCAGGCCCGGCGTTGGCTGCTCGGCAAAGGATATCTCCACATTGGGTGAGTCCTTGAGCCTCGCACGTTGTCCATCCAGCCAAATCAAATCCATTTCGGCACCTCAGCTTCCTCTTTAACACCTGATAAATCAAGGGATTTCAGCCTCCCGTGATATAGAAAAAAGGCCCGGCAGGTTTAGACCTTTTGCCGAGCCAATGAGTTGCGGGAAACGTCATTTCGCCAGTTCGGCCCTGGTATCGGGCCCCACGATGCCGTCCACCTTGATACCGCGATTTGCCTGAAAAGCAATCACCGCAGCCTGGGTTTTCGGGCCGTAAATGCCATCCAGCTTCCCCGGCGCAAACCCTAGCAGTTCAAGCCGGGTTTGTACCGCCGCGACATCCTCACCCGAGA
Source organism: Candidatus Limiplasma sp. (assembly GCA_034927815.1). Classification (GTDB taxonomy): domain Bacteria; phylum Bacillota; class Clostridia; order Christensenellales; family Aristaeellaceae; genus Limiplasma. The sequence continues at coordinate 76,499 of JAYFPK010000011.1, read as the reverse complement.
GCATTTTTCTGCCCTTCGTGTATTTGAGTAGCCGGGTGCCAAAATCAAGCGAAGGCGCTTGCGGAGGTATTTCTTCACCGCCGGGGGGATTTTTCCCCGTGTCCGTTTCATCCGGGGCGGGATTGCCTTCCGACCCTTCCGGCGCTGGAGCTTTCTGCGCGGCCTCCAATGCCGCCCACGTTTTGCTACCGACAACGCCATCCACCTCCAGCTTATTTTTGGCTTGGAATGACCGAACAGCCGCCTCCGTCTTTGGGCCATATTTCCCATCGATTGCTCCGGGGTCAAAGCCGCAGGCTGCCAGGATCGTTTGGACGCTGCGCACATCCTCGCCGTGCATGAAGGGAACACCCTGCGCATAACGCAAGGTGCGCTTGAGAAGCTCGGGCTCCGGCATGTCCCCCTCCGCATACTCGATATAGGGGCAGACATACCATGCGCTCCATCCCCGGCCTGCCACCTTTGTTTTGACAACCCCAGATGAAAAGCCCTGGGCCTCAACCGCATAGCCTCCGCCGATGTAAACGCCCACATGCCCGGTTTTATATAAAAGCAGGCCGGGCACTTCGGGCATGGTTGACATGGGCCCTTTGACTTTGGCGGCGGTATACATGCCGTTAGCGCCTTTGTCCGGCCTGCCATCCAACCCGTACACCAGCTTGCCGTCCTCTCGCGTCCAGTAGTACCCTTTGATAAGGCCAACGCAGTCCGCGACAATGGCTTTCTTCGCAATGTCGCTTTTGTACCTGCTGGTGCGGGAGGATGGATAATGCGAGGGATACTGAGCGGTTTTGCTTTTTAGTAGCGATTCCGTTGCGGGGTAGCAGCACGTTCCATACCAATAAGGCTGGCCGAGCATGCTTTTAGCCCACTCGACCAGTCCGATATTCGTTTTAATCGCCATTTTACACCTCCAGCAGTTGATGTGCGAACTTATTTCTCGTCGGGCTTGTCGATAGAAGCAGGGTTATCGTTTTCCTCTTTGAGCTTGGACAGAGCGTTCTTCAAAAAAGCGGGGAGTTTCACGCCCATTTCCCCGACGTTCTCAACGATGGATAGCGCATCGTTGGCAATGAAGAAAAAGGCCGTGCTGGTGCGGAACAAAGCTGTCCCATTGCCCGTCATCCGGTCAAGCTGCGCCGCCAAAATGACGATCAGGAACATAGAGCCTTTCTTCATGAGGCCCTCAAAGCCAGTGCTGGATTTGAGGGTTTTGGTCTTAATCGCAGCGCCAAAGCCCGTGATGTAATCCATGACCACGACAATGAGCATGATCTCAAGGGCTTTATCCCAGCCGCCCAGCAAGGTGGTAACAGCGCCCGTACCAATGGCTGCGATGGTTTTCCAAAAGGTTTCTTTCATTTGGATCGTCCTCCACTTTTCATACACAAAAATAGCCGCTTCCTCAAGCGGCGGGTCAGAACCTTGGCATGTTTACAGCAGGGGAATCACATCCCTGAGTTGCCGCACCACAGCGGCCGTGGGTTTGTTCTGCGGTATGGCTATCCATTCAGGCAAGATAACGTTGTTCGTGGTACTGGCCGTGTCCCAGCCGTTGATAAAGGCAGCTATGCCCTCCACTGCGTCGCGGAGTTCTTGGATGTGGGCCTTCCATCCCGCCAATGAGGTGATCCCCGCCGCCACCGTGGAGGCCCACGTTGCCGGGGCCAGACCATAATACTCCCTTACGGTATTGATGGCGGCCCGAAGCTCGTTGATATGCGAGGCCTTGATGGGGGTTATCCCCGATACCAGGGAACTGTCCGCAAAGGTGCGGGGCCCGTAGGTATAGCTCCGGGAAGCTGTGCTGACAAGCCCTAGGGCATCGGTGGAAGTAAGGGTATCCGTGACGTTACCAGCTTCCATCAAGGCACCAATGCGTTGAAGCACCAGCTTTTTACCGGGGGCGCAAGCCCCCGCTGTGCTTGGGGAATAGCCCGGCGCTGTAACGGTCTGCTGGTGTCCATCGCTATCCGCGCCAACGGCCACCAGCAGGCGGGGCTTGGGATTATAGGTTGTCTTGCCGCTGGCAGAGGGCGCTTGAATGGTGGGAGCAGAGGGCGCGGTGTTGGATTTGAGCGATGCACTGGCAGACGATAGTGGGCTGTTGTAGCCGGATTTCGTGCCAACCGCCACTACTTTATAGAAATAGACGGCCCCCTGGGTCGCATGCGCCGTGACCGCAAAGGATGTGGTGGCCGAGTTCCCCAGCTTCGTATAAGCGCCTCCCGCTTCTGTGGCACGGTGTACATCATAGGAGGCTATGGGGTTGTTGGTGCCAGCAGCCGCGCCTGACCATGAAAGTGTGGCGGCAGCGCCCGGATTGACCAGCGCATTATTGAGCGAAACAGCGGTGGGCGCGGTACAGGCGGTATATACCTTGCTCGTGACCGTAGCGTATGCCGCGCTGAGTGCGCCGTTGGAAAGGCTGCCAACGGTGAGAACCTTGTAATAGTAAGCACTGCCCATGGCCGCATGCGCGGTGACAGCCAAGGAACCGCTGGCCGCCGTGCTGGTAATGCTCTGCAAGAGGGTGTAGGGCCCGCCTGCGGCGGTTGCCCTATGCACCTGATATCCGGCGATGGCATTGTTAGTGCCTGCCGCAGCCCCAGACCAAGAGAGCGTGACCTGCCCGCCTGCGTCTGGCGTTGCGTTATTGACCGTTACGGAGCTCGGGGCCGCAGGAGCGGTAAAGGCGCAGGTCAGCGCCGCATAAACGGAGGATTGCGCACTGTTGTACCCGGCCACCGAGCCGATAGTAACCACTTTATAGTAGTACGAGGAACCGTTGGCGGTGGGGGCCGTTACGGTGGTGGAGCCGGAGGTGGCGGTGCTGTTGATGGTGGTCAACAGACTGTATGTTCCTGCGGCGGCGGTGGCGCGGTATATTTGGTATTGGCTGATGCTCATGCCCGTGCCGGCTTTTGCCCCTGACCAAGAGAGCGTCACGCTTTCGCCCGGCTTGACATTGTTCTTACTGACGGAAACGGCTGTCGGAGCCGAACATGCGCTGTAAGCTGGCTCGTGTTCAATCACCAGCTTGATGGTGCAACCAGTCCTGATGTTGATTTTACTGCCCGTGCCTGATATTGCAACGATACCCAGTGTAATGGTGCTGATTTCGCCCGTTGCAAGTAGAGCCGCGCAATCCCTAAGAACTTCTGTGCTGCTATGCGATGCGGTGTTTGCCTTAATCTCATTCGTGGAGGCAACCACAGGGCCGGTATTGCCGCCATAGATTACATTGAGATAGCTACCCGCATAGGATTTGTACATAAAGATGTACATGGTTGCCGATGTGACCCTTGCGTTGACTGCGGGGCCCGTATCACTGTGGATTTTACCAAAGGTAACAAATTGGCCGCCAAACTTGTCTATGTCCTGGCCGCTGGTCACACCTGCCTGTATGGTTCGAGTACCCACTCAATTCACCTCATCCATAAACGGCGCCGATTACTTTGTCTGCTGTAATGGTTTTGAAGGTCGGACTTGCGGTGGGGCTGACATCCTGCGTAACATAGGAAACGAGCCTGTCCAATGCCTTTTTGTCGGCGGCGCTCATGAAACCATCCTTTGTGGGGGTGGCGGCATCATGGGTATGGGCCCCTTGAACAATGCTGGAGACAATACCGCAGAAAACAGCGTTATGCCGTAAATCCGTAATGTTTGCGGCAAGGATGGTTCCAGCGCCAGCGGGTACAAAAACGTCCGCAAGCCCCATTTCATAAATGCTTGCGTCCCGTTGAAGTGCCGGGGCGGCAGGAGAGGAACCGGGGGTGCCTTTTTTCATCTTCACGGTAATGGCCCGTTCATCAAAGTTCCACTGTAAGACCACCCGGTCTATGCGGTTTAATACTCCGTCAGGGGTTGGCAGGGGTAAAACAAAACTTGAAGTGTTCATATAAAAGTACCCGTTTATCCATGCCGAGCCCACGGATACGATAACGTTCATGTTATCCCCAGGCAGGATTAACAAATTCTCAGGTGGTTTTCCGAAAATGCCGTTGCCGATCAACGAAGCAAAATACTCTGCCCAATCGGTAGCGCTATACTTTCTATCACCGCCCACAGAGTTAAAAAAACTGGACTTTTCCACGCTTCCTCCTTACCGCCATTTGAGAGCGTCCCGAATGGATGGAATGGAAACGCCAAAGGTGATATCAAGCTCCATTCTGCCGCTTTCGTAGCTCTCGGTGATTTCCGTTATGCGTGATTCGATTTGCACTTTCCAGCGCTGATTGATGCAAGTCACCCTATCGCCCACATCATAATCACTTCGATACCGCAGGCTGGCGTTTGTATCGATCAGGCTGGCAAAGGCCACATGCTCTGCTTTTTGGTCAAGCACCTGCCTGCCCCTGCTCCTTAAAAGCTCAAGGTATTCTTCCTCCGGGATGGGTGTTTCGCTGTCCTCACCTGTTCCATAACGGTCAATGTCAAAGGAATCATCGAAATACTCAATGCGTTCCAGCCCCGATTCGCCGCCCGATACTTCCGCAACCATGCGCTCCAGCCCCTCCGATTCGGCTCCGCCCACAAAGATAGCTGTCGCAACGTTTTCAACGCTGCGGGTAAACTCCTGCGAGAGGACATTATCAAAATCAGGGGAGAAAATCGCAACCGTGTTCTGGGATTGCCCGGCTGTTCTGTCCAAGCCCTTGTAGACTTGGAAGATATGTTTACCTGTTTTCGTATCTGTGGCGATTTTGAAGCCAATCTTCGCCAGCTTGGCGCGGTCGGAGCAAACTTCCAGCGCGTTTTGATAAGCTGGACAAAAACAGGATAGGGTTTCCGTCACCAGTCCCGGCATGGAGCCAATTTCCACACCGGGGATGGTTCTCTTTTCATCCGTAGGCGCAACCACGTTTTCCCGGACAATGGTTTCCAGCAATTCGTGGGTGGGCATGGTTGCGGACAGGGGAGCCAGCAAAAGGCGCTTCCCGATCCAATGGGTCAAGAACTGTCCTTGCACTTCAATCTGTTCCAAGCCCTGCGCGTCTTTCTTGATGTTAAGATAACGAATCTGCGCGGCTTCATCGCAGTTTCTCCGGGCGACGATACGCCCGATTTGAAGAAGCTCCCCATGGCGTGCGGTCATCGGAAGGAGCAAAGAAAAAGCGCCGCTGTCCCAATAGCGGCGCGTCCAGACCAATGCGGCAATCTCATCCACGATCCCCAGCAAGGTCATGCGCAAATCATAGATGTAAAGCTCCATCTTACACTCCAAGATAAAGGTTTGTATGGTAGATAGATACCTCCAAATTGGAGAGCCCCTCGTCCGCATCATAGCGAATCAGGTTATCACCGGGGGACAGTTTCAAAAAGGTGCTGTCCACATCCACAAAATGAAGCGCATCCGTTTGGAAGCCGCCGCGATTAAGCCTGGCCCATTTATCCCCATAGCCTGTGGACATGGTCAGCACATCGCCGTTATGCAAAAGCATGTTCAGACGGATAAATTCTTGGGTGTCCACATGGGATAACAAAGGCCGCTCCACATCCCCCAAAGCGCGGAACTCCACCCGGATGCCCGTACTCACATCCCCGCCGTTGAAAACATTGACAATGAGCGAGGGTTGACGGTATCCAACGATGTTGCCCGCCGTGGTGAGCTCAACAGGGAACTCCAGGCCGCCTATCCAGGCCGCGATATCGTCCCGGCTCTCGACTTCATCCCGCCAGAAGGGATTCAGGCATGCCAACTGGACGGAAAAGGCGGGATAGATTGATCCGGCAGGCTTTGTGATTTCAGGCGCATTGACTGCCCGGCAAGGTATGAGCCGCTTGAATGAACCATATTGATACAATAGCGTTGCCGAAAGCTGTGGATTGAGTACCCGCGCCAGTTTCCGCCGTGCATCTCTGGCCCCATCAGGGCTGCGGGTACGAAAAAAGCCGGAGATATCAATATCCCGGCTCTCGATTCGTGTTCCCACCAAGGTATCTCCATCCTGGCCCATGGAGGATATCGTATAGAGGGTGGAGCGAATGTCCGCAAGACCGCTCACATTTTGGGGGCAATAGGTTGATCCATGCGAGAAATCAACGCTTTCCCCAAGTGCGTTGATATATGTGAGAATTTCCAGCCTGCTCATGATCCTCTCCTATCTTCAAACCATGGTACGGGCTATCTGCCGGAAATTCCGTGCGGCTTCCCGCTGCTGCCCGGCATAACTGGTTTCCTGAGCATAGATGTTCTGCGTGACCTGCACATGGGGCGGGCTGCGCTTTTCTGGGGGCTGAGATTTGAGGATGCCGATAAGGGTACTGAGTAGCGCGTCCTCCCGTGCAGCCTGCGCATGGTGCGCTTCCATGAGAATTTCCCGCATTGCGTCTTTCGTCCGCGCCGATAGTTCCTCCCAAAGCGTGTTCAGCGGCAGAATGGCTTCAGGCCCGGCTTCCCCAACACCTTGTAGGCCGTTGGCCGTTGCAAAGATCGTGGGCCTATTGAAAATACCGCCCAGAGCATTCCAACTAATCGAAAGCGTAGGCAGGCTGATGCCCCAACCAATGTCTTTCCAAGTGACGTTGATTTTGGGCAGCTTGAACTCCGGCAGCTTCCATTGGAAATTGAACAAGCCTTTGAACCATTCCACTTTTTCAGAAAGCCAAGTGGTGACGGATTCAATGGGATTCTTGAAGATTTCCGTGAGCCCGTCCCAAGTGGATTTCACGCCGGATTTGATGTTCTCCCAGGCAGTTACAATACCGCTTTGTGCACCAGAGATGGCGAGATTGACCCCGGAGGTGATGTTCGTCCATGCGCTTGAAGCCGTATTTTTGAACAAAGTCCAGCCAGTGGAGATCCCGGTTGAAATGGTAGTCCACGCGGACTGAATACCTGACTGCGCGGCCACAACCGCATTTTTGGCATTGAGGCATATATTTTGCCAAGCAGTAGAAGCCCCGGTTTTCAGCGCGTCCCATTTCTCGGTGACGGTGCTTTTCGTGTTTTCCCAGGCGGTGGAGAGCCATTCCTTGCCAGTGTTTGTCGCTGCCAGGGCTGCATCGCAGATGGAAGTCCATGCAGATGAAGCGATGGACTGAATATTTGACCATGCGGATGAAAGCCATTCTGTGATGGCTGACCAAGCCACGGAAATACCTTCTTGAATGCTCGACCATGCACCAGACACGATGCTTTGCAGATCAAGTCCGAAGGACAGAGCTATGGAGCAAATAAGCTCCCAAAATCCAGAAAAAAAGTTGGCTATGGCCGTGAAAATATTGGAGCAAAAAGAGCCGAATGCAGAAAGGGCAGACTTGGCAAACTCCCATGCTCCCGAAAAATCACCTTGCAGCAATGCGACAACAGCGCCGATAATGTTCATCACAAAATCGATTCCATTGACGATAGCCTCAAAAGCTGGGGCTATGGCATTGAGGATACCGTTTGCCACGCCGAGGCAGACCGCTACCAGCCCGCCAAGGAGAACGCCCAGCGCGAGAATGATTGGTTCGAGCAGGTTCCAAAGTTGCAAAAAGACAGCATTTGCCGTCTCCCAGAGCTTTCCGAAGGCCTCTTTGACGGGTTCAAGCTGCGAAATGAAGCTCTGCCATGTATCGGAGAAAACAGCTTTCGCATTTTCAAACGCAGAGCAAATCTGCGACCAAACAGCCTGAACCTTTGCGCGAAATTCCTCGTTCGTGTTGTATAGGTTGATGAAGATAGCGACCAGAGCGGCAATAGCGGCAATTACCAATACAACGGGGCTAGTGAGCGCCGACAGCGCCGTACCGAGCCCGCCCGTTGCCATCTTCGCCCCGCCAAGCGCCTTGGCAAGAGGCGCGAGGATTTTCAGGAAGGAACCAACGCCCGAGGTGATCTTTCCCACGATTACCAGTACCGGGCCGACGGCCGCCGCAACAGCGGCGATGGTGACAATCAGCCTTTTCTGTTCTTCGGAGAGTCCTTGGAGCCATGCAACGACCCCTTTGAGCTTTTCCACCAGCTTCAAAAGGGTTGGCATCATAACGTCCGCAAACTGGATAGCCAGATTGTTGGCCGCATTTTTCAGCATGGCCAGTTGGCTTTCTGTGGTGGCATACCGCTGGTTGGCCTCGTTTTGGAGGGCAATGTTATCCTCCCACGCGCCATTGGCCAGGGTTTGTGCCTCGGCAAATAAGTCGGTTGCGCCGGATGCGCGGAGAATTGCGTCACGGAGCCGAACTTCCGTAATACCCATTTCATCCAGCGTCACAATGGCGCTGCCGCCCTCAGCCTCAATTTTGTTGAGGCCTTGGAGAAATGTCATCATCGCCCCGGCAGCATCTTCTCCGTATGCTTTGGCAAACTGCTGCGCGGTCATGCCCGTAACCTGCGCAAAGCTATCAAGATCACTGGCAGAGCCCATGAAGCCCTTGAGTTCTTCTGTGGTCAAGCCCAGTTTTGCGGCCAACGCCTTGAAGGATTTGCTGTCTTGGTCTGCCAGAAGCTGCAATTCCCGCAGGCTCATGCCTGTTTGGGATATGACCTCCTTGCCTTTCATGCCAGTTTCAGCGGCAACCTTCATGGAGATCATGAGCTTGGAGAACGCAGAGCCGCCAGCCTCGGCTTCTATGCCTACGCTGGATAGGGCGGCAGAAAAGCCCATGATCTGCGCTTCCGACATACCAAGCTGTGAACCAGCGCCCGCCAGGCGGTGCGCCATGCTCACAATATCGCTTTCGGTGGTTGCAAAATTATTCCCGAGAGCAACAATCGTTGAGCCCAGCTTATCGATGTTGGATAAGTCCATGCCCGTGATGTTGGCGAATTGCGCCAGCATGCTGGCTGCATCCTCGCGGGTCAGGTTTGTGGATACCCCCAGCGCGGTAATGACCTCGGTGAACTTCTTGAGATTATCCGATCCACGAACTCCAAGCTGTCCCGCCATTTCCATGACACCCGCCAACTCCGTGGTGGTTGCGGGGATGCGCTCGGACATCTTTTTGATGGAATCAGATAGGTCGGCAAACTCTGCTTCGCTGGCATCGACGGTTTTACGAACCCCTGCAAAAGCGCTTTCAAACGCAATGCCCGACTTGATGGCCTGAGTACCCAGCGCCACAATGGGGGCCGTGACCCCTATGGACAGCTTTGTGCCCACGCTGGTGATGGACTGCCCTACGGATTGCAGCTTTGAGCCAACGCCCTCCAGATTGACGCCAAGCTGATACCAGCCGTTGGAATTGAGCTTGATTTGCTCATTGACCAGTTTTAGAGCCTGCTCGGTCTGCGATACCTTGGCTTTGGCGGCTTCCAGCTTGGCCGCGAGTTTTTGGGTTTCCTCCGCATCCTCGCCTTTGACTTGCTTGGATTGCTCATAGGCCCGTTCGAGTTGAGCAACCTTTTCTTTTTGGGATGCAAGCCGCTCTGTCAGCGTTTCGGCGGAGGATTTGAGCTTGCCAGTGACCTTATCAAAATCGGTGAGGCCCGTGGCCGACGATTTGAATTGCTTCTGAACAGCGGTCATCTGGGATTCAAACCGCTTGAGTGCATTGTCAAACTTGGTTGAATCCAGTGATAACCGAACGATCAGGTCGCCCAGTTCCTTCGCCAACGAACAACCTCCCCAAAATGACTATCAAAATGCCCGCCAATGGGCGGGCAGGAAATAAACATAAGTTTTAAGAACGGCGGCAGCGTTACAATCCAAGTAAGCCATTCTTTTGATGCACCGAGCAATGGAAAGCAAACAAAGCCTGTATCATGCGCAGCGTACAGCGCCAAAAGGTTTTCTCAGGCATCCGCAGGATCACCGTGCCGATATAATAAAGCGCTACCCAGTCAAGGCTTTCCTCCTGACCGGGCAGCGCAGTGTCGGCAAAAGAATCCCACAGAGCCTTTAGCGAGGGTCGACCTTTGCCATAGCCTCCTGCTGGTGAGCGTTGCCTTGGGGAACCGCGGCCCCTAAGGCAATAGAGATGGCTTCCATGATGGCGTTCATATTCTCCATCGTGACCATTGCGCCAGCCTGCCGCTCGGTCAGGGCATCGTCCTCATGCAAAAGACCCACCCATAAAAGGGTGCGTGCAGCCTTGAGGGAACCTTGCTGCAAGGCGGCAAACGCCTTCTCAACATTGCCAAAATGATCTTCAAGCGCGGCAAATGCGTTCAGGTCATACCTCAAGGTACGCAGCCTGTCCAGTTCTACGGAAACGCCCATGTCTCTTACGTCCTGTAATGCCATGATCTCAACCTCCATCAATTTTAATTGCCGTAGGGGTAGAAATTCCGGTTTGGGTTAACCCTCGGGATCGGTCGGCGTACTTGGGTAAACTGAGCGGAACCAGAAATCAGCGCCGGAGAAACCCTCGTCGCCGCTATCCGCAATGACCTGCCATGCGCCGTCATATTCCCGTTTGACAAAAGTGCCGGAGAGCTTGGGCTGCCGCCATGCCGCTGCATCGGTGGCGGTGGCGTATTCGTCCTGGATAAGGCTGAATTTGCCCTTGTACAACCAGACAAAGCGGAACCGCCCCGGCTGCGGCTGGCTCATGAAGCCAATCGCCAGAAAGGGCGGCTCGTCGGTATCCTGCATGGTCACAACGCCATCCAGGTAGGTATGGCCCATCAAAATAGCCTGGGCTTTGAGCGGCAGCGTCGCAAGCTCAAGCTCCACGGTGATATCGCCCAGCATATTGGCGATATCAAAAACGCCGTCATCAGCCCACAGCTTCTCCTGATTCGCCGCCGGGCTGACCTTGGCGCTGATCGCGCCTATAAGGGGCTGCGGGGTTTCATAGGAAACGCCGTTTACCGTATCGTTTTTCAGAATCGCATAGTGGATGTTCCGAAGGGATTGTCTTTGGGGCATCAATAATCCTCCAAGAATATGTCAAGGAGGGGCCAGCGCCCCTCCTAGGGTAAGGGTAAAAGTTCGCGGATTTCATACGTTGTGGACTTTGCGTATACGTCCGCCTCGTCGATGTAGCCGTCCTCCGCCTGTGCAGACCGCCGAAAGCCAAGCCTCCGCATAGCCTCATGCAAAATGGCGTTGAGCGGATGCAGCACATTCTCTTTGGCGTACAGGTCAATGCGGAAGCGGACAAGTTCCTCTATGGGTAAATCATCCGCAAAGAGGGTGTATTCCCGGTCATCCTCGAACACAGCGATGCGCGGGAATAGTTCCGCCTCCGGGGAAAGAATCTGGTAGATGGCGGGCTGATTGTCCGGCCCGACCGCCAAAAAAGAAACGAGCCGCTCGTCTTTGAGCAGCTCGTTCACAAGGGATGAAGCGTTCAATCCACGGCCTCCTTTTATAGACCCAGCTTTTCCTTTAGTGTTGCGGCCACAGCCTCCACCATGTCCTTGTGCTTGAGAAGGGCGGCGGTTTGAATGTATTCGCGGGCCGCCATCTTGGTTGTTCCATACTCGACGAATTTCACATAGTACGAAGGGCCGCGCTGGATACCGCCCTCCACGGTCACACCCGCCACCCTGTGTTTGGTGATTACCTCTGCTTTGAGGTTGTCGGCCAGATGCTTACTGCTCCGGCCATGATCTGAGCGGTGCCGTTTATAGCGGGGGATGCGGCGGCTGGCTTCTTCCTTGGCGATTTTCGCCCCGGTGAGCAAGGCGCTGTTGATGGCGCGGGAGGCTTCGTCCCCAAGCGCCTGCGCCTGCCGCCCAACCTCGCCAACCTGCTCCAGGGTAATCACGCTCGGCATAGCTGTTACTCTTTCTTATGGGTAGAGGTTGCCAATAGCTCCAGTGAGACATGGCGAAAGTACGGATCAATGATAGAGGTAATGGCATACTGCTGACCGCCAAATTCAATCCGCATGTCAGCGTCCACGCCGGAGCGGTGGCGAATGGTGATACGAACTTCGCATTCCCGGTTAACCGCCGCCGCCTCCCAATATTCCCGCTGCGTGAGGGGTTCTACTTTGCCCCAACAGGTGAAGGCAGGCTCCCACACTTCCTTGGATATGCCGCTTACAACGCGCACCCGGCGTTGCAGGAAGGTAAGACGCTCCCTAAGCTCTCCAGCGGGCAGAACCAAGGTGCGCTTCCGATATAAAGCCATGCGTCCCCCTTAAAACAACTGCTCTGCAACCCGATGAGGCGAAAGCAGCGCCCGGAATGCCTGCATCATGGTGGTGTAGGCATCCGGGTCGCTGCTTTCCCGGTATGAGTATAGATGGCTGGCAAACAGGAGCGCGGCCAATCGGACAGGTTCAGGAGGCTTATCATCAAAGGTTGTTTTACAATGGTCTTCCACCACTGCCTTTGCGGCTGCCAGCAGGCTTTTTAGGTAATCATCCTCCCCATCGCCTTCCAGCCGTAGATGGGTTTTGAGTTCCTCCAGCGTAACCAGCATCAAAGCCTCCATGGGCATTACGCCTTGGCCGCCATGACCTTCACCGCCTCGGGCAAAATCAGCTTGCCGTCCACGCGCTGGGAGGCCATGAAACCGACCTGACCATTGGCGGCATACAGTTCATTCAGCCTTTTGAAGGTGCGGGCCTGCCGATCCGCAATCCAGTAATAGGACAAATCCCCGAAGGCAACAATCTTCTCACCTGCGGCAGGAGCGGGGGCATAGGCGGAGGTGTAGACCGGGCGGTTGAGCAGCATATCCGGGGTGCCTGCAATCAGAGAGGGTTGCCAGAGGTATTGGCCGCTGTTATCCTTGAGCTTGCGCAAAGCCTTGACCGTCGCGTCGTTCATCAGGAATACGGCCTTCTTGCGGTAGGGAGCCTTGAGGGAATAGAACAAATCCATAACCTCGTCCGCCGTGAGAGAAGCGCCAGCAGTGGTCACGGAAACATCCGCGCCGCCAGTAGCTGCAAAAACGCCTGTGGGCTTTCCAACGCCATCCCCGGTCAAAAAGGCTTCTTCTTCCTTGGCACCCATGCGCCGTGCAAACTCCGTAGCGATATACTGCGGCATATCAAACACAGCGTCATTGAGCAGTTCTTCACTGACCTTGATTAAGGTCGCCAGCTTAAAGGCAGAGATAGAAACCTGTCCAAAGGTATCATCGCTTTCCGGGTAGGCCTGGCCCTCGTCAATCCAGGCCGCGGTGCCCTTGGTGGCAGAAACGGGAATCTTCCTGTCACCGCTGGAGGTCTTAATCGTCTTGGCCAGTTGACGGAAAATGTTGCTTTCGTCCAGCCCCTGAATCAGCGTGCGCTCAAATTCATCCGGCACCAGATAGCCGCCGTCTGGATCGCTGCCGATTCTGAGTGCATTGTACACATCATGGCTGACGGAGGGGTGGCGCATGGCCTGCCAGAAGGAACGCTCGTATTCCCCGGAAGCACGGCCTTTCTTATCCTCGTTACCCGCGCCGGGCTTCCCGGTTAAGGGGCTGGATACAGGCTTGGAAAGCTCCGCATCCAAGGCAGCTTGCCGTTCCAAACGGGTAATCTCTTTGCCCAATGCTACGACATCCGCCTCCATCGCCTCATAAGTAACAACATCCTCGGCGGACAGCAGGTCGTTTGCGCCACGCTTGGTATCCAGAAAGGCTTTGGCGGCTTCCCATGCCTTGGCCCGCTTTTCCCTGAGTTCCAAAATTTTCTGCATCAAAAATCCTCCAAAAATTGCGAAAGCGCCAGCCTCATTTTGAGGGCTGACGCTCGGGGGCCTTCCGGCTCGGAAGGCGGTTGTGGTTTGATCTTGTTCATGAGGCTGTTGGTGACAGCCCGGCACGAGAAGGCGTAGCTATTGGGGGAGGCTTGTTCTTCCTCGGCCACATAAAGCATCCCATCCGCAAAACCATACTCCATAGCCTTTTTAGCGGACATCCATGTTTCCGCATCCATCAGCTTTGAAATGCGTTCACGAGGCAGATTTGTTTTAAGCTCATAGGCGTTGATGATGCTTTCCTTGGTTTCATTCAGCATCTGAATGGCCCTGCGCATTTCCTCGGTATCACCCATAGCAATGGTAAGCGGATTGTGAATCATCATCATGGCCGTGGGAGCCATGAGCACCGTTTCTCCTGCCATCGCAATCACAGAAGCGGCGCTGGCTGCCAGACCATCGATTTTCACCGTGATAGGGTGAGGATAGTCCATCAGCATGCAGTAGATTTGGGATGCGGCTATGCAATCCCCGCCCGGTGAATTGATCACCACGGTAACTGCGCCATCCCCAGCCATGAGCTCCGACTTAAAGACCGCAGGGGTCACATCATCCTCAAACCATGTTTCCTCGGCAATAACGCCATTGAGAAACAAGGTTCGGGCTTCTCCCCCCTCCGTTTCATTCCGTACCCAATGCCAGAATTTCCTCAAGAAGTGTCCTCCTGTTTTTGTCTGCTGGCTGCGAAAATGCCAGCATCCGAGAGCTTTGTCATGTTACCGTTAATGAGATAGAGGTCGCCGCCCATTTCCGCAGGGAGGCGGTCAAGGTTTTCCAACTCCCGTATGTCGTTTGTGGACATCCAGCCGTTCTGCCTGCCCACGGCATACCCGGCCATGCGGCTTTGATAGTCCCCCCTCAATAGGCCATCCAGATTGAAGCGAAGAAAAAAGCGCTTCTTTTCCTCTGGGGAAAAGAGCGCTCTTTGTAGGGATTGCTCCCATCTGCAAATCCAAGGGTCGAGGGTGTATTTCACAAACTCAAGGCTTTGCTGCTCTATATTGCTAAAGCTCGATTTTTCAAGATCACCGACCATATGAGGTGGCACGCGAAAAATACGGGCTATCTCATTGATTTGGAACTTTCGCGTCTCTAAAAACTGCGCTTGTTCCGGGGAGATGCCAATGGCCTGATAGCGCATGCCTTCTTCCAGCACAGCGATTTTATGTGCGTTTGCGCTGCCCTGATACAGCGCGTTCCAGCTATCCCGAACACGCTTGACATCCTTCACCGTGCCGGGGTGTTCCAGTACGCCGCCGGGGGAGGCGCCGTTTGCAAAAAACTTCGCCCCATAATCCTCTGTCGCAATCGCCAGACCGATTGCGTTCTTCGCCATGGCAATAGGAGAGTAACCAATGAGGCCGTCAAAGCCCAAGCCGGGGATATGCAGAACATCCGAGGGAAGCAGAACAACTTGACTTGACTTACCCAAGGTGGGAGTATCGCCTTCATCGCGGGTATATAAGTAGAAAAGGTTGCCGTGGCTATCACGGTCAACGGACATTTTACCCGGCATGAGCGGATAAAGCGCCATCACCTCGCCCTTGCCATTGCGGATGATTTGCGCGTATGCATTCCCATAGAGCAGAAGGTGCCCCATCATGGTTTCCCGAAAACCAAAGGAAGTCATTTCAGGGTTGGGCTCGTCATGCAGCAAACGGTATAGCGGATGATCCTCCGCCTTCTTCTTCCCGCCCTTGCCGTCATGCTCATAAACATGCAATGGCAGCCCCGCTACGGCCTCGGCCAAGATGCGCACGCATGCGTACACGGCGGTCATCTGCATGGCGGACTGCTCGTTTACTATCTTGCCGGAGGACGTACTGCCCCAAAAGATGGAGAACGCACCGCTGTTTAGACTATTGGAAGGCTTGTCCCTCGCCTTAAAGAGTTTGTTTAAGATACTCAAAGAATCAGAATACCTCTTTCGTCATATACCGATGTTCCGGTTTGGCCTTGATTGCGGATGGCCCGGTCAAGGGCCATAATCGTAGCGATTGCGCCGTCAATTTTTTCTGTAGAGCGTTCCTTATCGGCCTTGATATTCCCTGCAGGGTCTGTGCGGACATGAATATTGTCCATCATCCAGCGCAAAACTGGATGCCCGCCGTGGGCCAGCTTCTTATCCAAAGTGAGCCGCATGAGTTCCTTGGTGGGCGGGGACATATCCCGATACCCCTGCCCAAATGGCACCACGGTAAAGCCCAGACCCTCCAGATTTTGAACCATCTGCGTAGCCCCCCAGCGGTCAAAGGCTATTTCGCGGATGACATATTTCTGGCCGAGTTCGTCAATCCAGTTTTCTATGAACCCGTAATGGACGACATTGCCTTCCGTAGTCATGAGAAATCCTTGCTTTTTCCAAATGTCATAGGGAACGTGGTCACGATTGACACGCAGGGGGAGATTGTCTTCCGGCAGCCAAAAAAACGGCAGAACTTCATATCTGCCATCCACTTCTTCGGGAGGGAAAACCAGCACAAAGGCTGTGATGTCAGTGGTAGAGGATAAATCCAAGCCGCCATAGCATATCCGGCCCCGCAGCCTCTCCGGGTCAGCCGGGAAGGCGCATGCATCCCATTTTTCCATGGGCATCCAGCGAACGGATTGCTTAACCCATTGATTCAGACGCAGTTGACGGAACAGGTTTTCTTCCGCTGGATTCTGTCTCGCGCTTTCACAGGCTACATGGAGCTTTTCAATATCCACCGTAATGCCAAGGGAGGGGTTGGCTTTGCGCCACACCTTGGGGTCTGTCCAATCAGCATCCTCAGCAGCGCCATAGATCACCGGGTAAAAGGAAGGGTCAATCTTCCGTCCAGCCAGTATGTCCTGCGCTTTTTGGTGGACTTCATAGCAAATGGAGTGTGGGTCATTGCCCGCCGTGGTAATAAGGAAGTACAGCGGTTGCTTCCTGGCATCGCCGCTGCCATGGGTCATAACATCGAATAGCTGGCGGCCCGGTTGAGCGTGCAGTTCATCGAACACCACACCGTGGACATTCAGGCCATGCTTTGTATAAGCCTCCGCTGAAAGCACCTGATAAAAGGAATTGAGCGGTTTGTATACCAGCCGCTTTTGCGAGAGAATGGGCTTGATACGCTGCTTGAGGGCAGGGCATTGTTCTACCATCTCAACCGCCACATCAAAAACAATGGACGCTTGCTGCCGGTCAGAGGCACAGCCGTATACTTCGCCGCCATGTTCAAAATCACCGCAGGTGAGCAGCAACGCTACGGCTGCGGCAAGCTCGCTTTTACCCTGCTTTTTCGGGATTTCAACATAGGCCGTGTTGAACTGGCGGTATCCGTTGGGCTTGAGCGTTCCAAAGAGATCCCGGATGATTTGTTCCTGCCAATCAATCAGATCAAAGGATTGGCCGTACCATTCGCCCTTGGTGTGGCTCAAGCAGCCAATGAAGTTCACGGCAGCATCAGCAGCGTTTTTGTTGTAGACTGACCCTGCGGCTTTGAACTGCGTTTGACGATACCGCCTGAGTTTGCGCATAAGCGCTGCGCCGCCTCCTTGCATCAAAAATGGGCATTAAAAAGGGCCCCGGCAATGGGGCCCTGGAGGGATTTAGTTTGTGTGGGGCATACGGCATGGGGTTGAACCTGCGCCACCACCCTGGCCGGGTGGCGTTCTACCACTAAACTACGCATGCATGTCGGGACGGAACCGCGCCCTTCCGGGCGCAGATACCATAGATTTTAGTTACTTTTTTTGAAGTTTCAGGCCGCGCATCATACCCCATGGCGCTTTGATTTCAATAGGGGCTGCGATTTCCCATCCAGTGTTTAGCAGATAGTGGAGGCCCTCCATCAAGCCAGTGCTTTCATCAAATACTTGAAATTCTTTGATGCCGGCTTGATCTTCGACCGTACTCATGAACTCGCCCATGGTATCAAAGCCGCTCGGCAGGCGCTCTACTGTGAAGGTGCCTTGCTCCATATCATTGGTATAGCGATAGGAAGCAATGGCGGCGCTATCTGCGTGGCTGGGATCGATGTCCTTCTCCATGAAAAAGTCGATGAGGTTATCGAGGTATTCGTTGCGGTAGGTTGTGATGAAGTCGTTCATTTCCAGTCTCCTTTCTTTTCCCCTTGGGGTGAGTGGACTGTACTCTGGATTGGGTGGAAAAGAAAGGCTCACAACGCTTATTTTTCAAAGAAATTTCGACCGAAAGCGATATAGATAAAGCCGACAACGATGCGCCATTGCTGGCGCTCGTTGTTAGGTTTATTAGTTCGCTTCGCTGGAATCGTAATCGTTCCAGAATGCCAATACCTCAGTGAGCAAGGAATCCACATACCCCAGACTGCCTACATGACCCCAATTGACTTCATCCATAGGGATTTTATCCACTTCTTCCAGTTTGGTTGTGAGTTGTGCGAGGCGAAACTCAATACCATCCAGGCGTGCGCGGTAGGCTGTCTCCAGTTGGTTACGGTTTTGGTCATTCATGATCTTACCTCCCTTTGTATTTTCCCCCTTGGGGTGAGTGGACTGTACTCTGAACCGGGGGATAAAGAAAGGCTTTGCACCCTGATTTCTCAAAAACTTTTAACCTTATTCAGCAAAAAATGCTGCGAAAAGCAAGGAAAATTGCGCTTTTGAGCTTTCTTTCTGGGGGTGTCCAGAGTACAGTCCAGTCACGCCGAAGGGCGAATGAAAGGGAGGAATGTACATGAAACTGGAACTTGGAAGGGTGGTAATCACTGCTGGGGCCAACAACTTAGTGGCGGAGGATACGGATTTCGCCAAGCATGTTGTTAGGAGCTTCAGCCGATACAGGGCGCATGATTGGGGCGACCTATGCGCGGAAGATCGGGTCATGAATGACAAGGCGCTTGCATCAGGCGAAGATCGGATATTCGCGGCATATGAATACCCAAATCGCCCGGAATGGAAAATCTGGATTATCACTGAATGGGACAGAAGCGCAACCACAATCCTTTTCCCCAGCGAGTATTGACCGGGGGGAGAGCGGCGCAAGCCGCTTTCTCGTCGTGGCCCGGATATATGACAACGCAACAGGCCGTT
The DNA here is from genome assembly GCA_034927815.1 of Candidatus Limiplasma sp. Classification (GTDB taxonomy): domain Bacteria; phylum Bacillota; class Clostridia; order Christensenellales; family Aristaeellaceae; genus Limiplasma. Next base: position 57,880 of record JAYFPK010000011.1, on the reverse strand, counting down.
TCCGGCCTGCTGCGGGGATTAGATTTTCTTTATCCGATCTTCCCCATAGGCGGCCCCAAGGAATGAGCCGTTATCCCATTGGATGTGGATTGTCCCGATATCATCCACACATGCCACCGTGCCTGTATCCCCTGGGCGAAGGTTGGTATAGGGGTCGTTCATCTCAATAAGTTCCACCCTGCTTCCCTTCGGATACCGCTGTCGGATGTTCTCCACCAGTTCCCTGCTTGGCATTTTGTTCATTGTGCAGCCTCCCTTGTTTTATTGCCTTGCGGCGTGACAGGACTGTACTCTGGAACATAGGGTAAAGAAAGGCTTTTCAGGTCAAAAGTGATTTTATTTTGGAGCGCGGAGGACGGATTTGCACCGCCATTGCCTATCGGATGATAGGTGGTTTGCTGTTAACCTATCCGCGCAGGAGGGCAATTCAGCGTCGCCGCCGATTGCCAAATTATTGCGAAGGCGTGGTCATCACATGGCGTTCAGCACGCGATATACGTTCGCCTCTGTACATGCCCGCCCCCAGTTCATCAATCCGCGAAAAGGGAATCTCCGGCACACGCAGCCGCTTGCGGTATGCCGGGTCAATGAAATAGATATATCGAAGCTGATATCCCGGTATGGGCTTCGCGTTTGCATGCGCCATGTACCTGTCGAAACTGTAAGTGCCGCCCGTAACATCAAAAAACGTTAACCCGCCCAATTCCCGGCGCGGGGAGGTGGGATTGGATGCCAGCGTCATTTTGTGAACCCGTGTGCCATCGGGCAACTCGGCCAGATTATAGTTTTCCTTGATGCCTGTCAGCACAAAATTACTGGCGCGGTATATCGTGCCATCCCCGCAGGAGCATGCGTCCGCAAAGGAGATAATCCATTTGACCTGCGGCGCATTTTTCTTAATCAGCCGAATACTCAGCGCAATGGCCCGGCTCTCTGCATTGCGGGGCAATACGCTGTCGAAGGCCATGCGGTTCAATTCCAGAAACTCATTCCAGCCCGTGCCCTCCACTAGCCCGATGATTTTGCTTTTATCCAGACTTGGGCCGTAGGACATCACGCCATGGAGAACACCATCCAAAAAAACGCCAAAGTGGAGCTTAGAATTATTCACCACCTTGCCAGAGTAATGATGCCGCCGCATGAATGGATTGGCAACGCTGGACGGGATGACCTTCAGCACAATGTCTTTTGCTCTGCCCATTGCCGCACCACCTCAAAAATGCCGTTGCCGTTCTTGTTCTCATTTCCAAAGGTTTCATTGACCATGCTGTTGTCATGGACATATGCAATGGCCGCATGAAGAAGCGCGGCCTGCTCGTCATGTAGGGTCAGGGAAATCTGCTGAAAAGGCTTTTTATCGCCCTCGTCCAGCTTGAAATCGTCCCCAAATTCCTCCGCCGAAACAGCTTCAAAGCCGAAAGCCGTCATATCCATGGTGATATCGGCAAGCTCAAGGGGTAAAAGCTCCCCGTCCCACTCCGCAAACTCCGCGACCTTGTTATCGGCAATGCGGAAGGCTTTGATCTGATCTTCATTCAGTTCATCAGCAATGACACAGGGTACTTCCTCAAGCCCAAGTTTCTGCGCGGCTTTATACCGGGTATGTCCCGCGACGATGATGCCAGCTTTATCAATAACCAGCGGCACTAAAAATCCGAAACGCTCAATGCTGGCGGCCACCGCATCCACAGCCTTATCATTCCTGCGGGGGTTGCGTTCATAAGGCTGAATCTCAGCAATGGCAAGCATGCGTACCTGCATAATGACCTCCGTATTTCAAATACTATCCACCTTTTCGTGCCATCAAAAGGCGCTCCATCATGTCATCATGAGGGGTTGCGCCCTTGTAATCGCTCACACAATTTTCACGAACCACCTGAAAAATCTGATACCATAGAGAGGTGGCTTGCTTCCCGAAGGACTGGCTCATGGCAACATAGGGAGAGGTCATCGCCTGTCCCGTGGTGGGGTGTTTCGCCAAGAAACCAAATTCCGTGATTGCTTCTTCGCATTGAATCCACCGGGCCACCGCCATTGCGTACTGCTCAATAATCTGTGCCGGAACCAGAGCGGTACAGCCCCGGTTGAAAAGCCAGGCCCAGGTCTTTTGATATATCTCGCCAGCCAGCAGGCTTTTCCCATCCCGCTGCCTTGCATCAAGATAGGCGCGAGGCGGGGGCATTTCCTCACCGTTTAGTTCTGCCAAAGGAACGTTGAAGTCAATGACGGTCAGCTTGCGCTTGCCGGGGTTGCCCTCCAGCAGCTTGTCCGCCAGTGCCTTTTTTCTAGCTCCTGCGCCAATACGAGCGCCTCCATGACCGTTTGCCAATGCTTCACACCTCCCTTGCCTGCTGATGATGAATCCCCCCGCTTGAATCCGCGAAAATTCACGCGATTGGGGATGCGCGTACCGGGGTGAAGTTCAGGTAGAGATTTGGAGAGCCCCTCCCCGGCAATATGGCGGCAGACAAGAAGCGCCGCTCTCTATCGAACGGCGCTGCCTGCGGAAAGATATTCTTATTCGTCCTGCTCCTTAGAAGGAACGAATAAGCTGCAATACTTCATATCACCGCCGTAGTATTCCAACCAGCGGAAGTACCCCTCTGGGGCAGTGAAGATGATTTTCTGTGCGTCCGCATCATATTCATCGGCTTCCGGGAACCGCTCTTGGATACGCTCCAAAACCTTGTCTGCCTGCACATTTGCGAATATCGAGCGCAAGAACTCCGCATCGTCTATTATCCGGGATCTCAGGGTGGGCCTCGTCATGGTCATACCGCCTTTCCTTCATTGGGTGTGTGCAGTGTACCAAACCAACCCCGTGTTGCAAGCATTTCGCTCGAAATATTTATTAGAATCGCACGTTTATCTTGTAAATACCGTGCGTTTAGCATATAATGAAATAGGGATATTGAACGGATCAGGAGGCATGCATCATGCAGATTACGGCAACTGAGTTTAAGAACAACATCGGGAAATATCTCGCTCTCGCCAGCAAGCAAGATATCTACATCACCAAGAATGGAAAGAGCGTCGCCAAGCTCTCTAACCCGAATGCAGATAGGGTTGCCCTGTTGGACAGCCTCGTGGGTATCCTCCCAGCGGGGAGCGTCACCTTGGAGGATGTGAAAAAGGAGCGGCTGGAGCGTCAATGAGAATCATCGTTGATACCAATGTGATTATGGATATTCTGCTCAAGCGGGAACCATTTTTCGAGGCCTCCTATGGAGCGCTCAAAGCCGCCGCCGAGCAAAACATGGAATGCCTGGTGTCCGCTTCCGCAGTAACGGATATCTTCTATTTACTGCGCCGGGGCTTGAAGGACAATACAATGGCCATGCAAGCACTGGAAAGGCTGCTGCAAATAGTGAATGTTGCCGATGTGCTGGAAATGGATATCCGAACGGCGCTATCCAGCCACATGAAGGACTTTGAGGACGCTGTGGTTCATGCTGTGGCGGCAAGAAACGATGCGGAACTCATATTAACGCGCAACGCAAAGGATTTCATAGAGGCAACGGTAAGAGTTCTTACCCCGAAGGAATTTTTAGAGCAGTATCCATCATAGCCCCCGCTGTTTCCAGCGGCCCCCCTCGCTTGCCGTAATCCTTGAGTGGCAGGATTTGCATAGGCTCATGAGATTCTCCGGCGCGTGCGTTCCTCCTTGGGAGAGCGGCACGATATGATGGACTTCGTTTGCGGGCGTTGCCCGCCCATCCTTCTGGCACATTGCGCATAGCGGGTGCTGTGCAAGCTGCCGGGCCCGTATCCGGGGCCACATTCTACCATACCGCTGCTTGGTGTTTGGGTCGCGCCTGTATTTGTTGTATAGGGCCTCCGCTTCCCGCGCATGCGCCCCGCAATAACGGCCTGCCGTAAGTTCCGGGCATCCCGGCTTACCGCATGGCCGTTTTGGTTTCATTGGCAATGGTTGACCTCCCGATAAAAAAGGCCTTTGCGGTTTTGGGCCGCAAAGGCTGGGGAACACAGAGCATCATATAAAAAGGCGAGATGGACGTTGGAATAGCCTGTTGTTTAGGCCTTGTGTGAGAGCCATCTGTTTTCGCATGCGGTAGCTCATTCTTTGGTTCCTCCATTGTAAGTATCGCACACCGGGCGACTGTCTTTCAATGTCTTTTACTGCCCGCCAGAAAATTATTTGCGAAAGCCTCCAGTGCCCGCCCATGTACCTTGAAAACATACCTGTCTTCATAACCAAGGGCCACGCAGATTTCACACCAACTCTTGAAGCAAAGATAGCGGAGCTCCAAAAGCGTTTGATATTCAGGGTGTCCCAAGGCGTTAATCGCCTCGCCCACTTCCCGCTTTAGGTCAACCAGCCTATCGATATCAGCGTTGATATCACTTTCAAGGACAATAATTTTGAGAATGAGATCCTCCATGCGGCTGTGGTTGGGAGATTCGGGCCGGGGCATATCCGACAGTGTAGCCGTGGCTTTCGCAGCCAGGCTCCGAAGGGCCGTCACCTGCTCCAGCTTGGCGTTGATGCGTTCATCGATGCGGTAAACCTGACCGAGATACTCCTTGGCGGCCGTGATTAGTTCCTTCATTGAGTAAACCCTCCATCTCAAGTATTTCAGAAACCTCCTTCACGCTTGTAACTTTGTAGGCGAGGCCCTTTGCATCCTGTATTTTTCGTAGCGTTATACTTTGCAGCTTTGTAAGCTTCCCGGTAGAAGTCTTTACCTCGAAGGCTACAAACCTTCCATGGATACAGGCGATAATGTCCGGGATTCCTGCTGTGCCATACATCCCGCCGTGGGTTTTCCAGCAAAAGGTGGCCGGGATGCCAGCCAAGAACCGAAGTATGGCACCCACGATTTCCTTCTCTGCCATAGGGTTGCGGCTCCTAAGCCGGGGTTGCCGGGTGTTTTCAACTCTTTACTATACGTGTGAAAATATATACTCCCTATTTATATATATATTTTCACACCACACATAAGGAATAAGAAAAACCCGGCAACTCTGGCTACCAAGGCGCAAAGCCTTATAAATCGGAGCTGTTTCCTCCTTCACAGTAAGAAATGCCGCGCCAAACCCGGCACCCGGACACCTTATCCCGGCTCCTTGTGATGCTGGGATACTCGAACTCTATTTCCCGATTGAAAACCTGCTGTGAAACAGGCTTCAAGCCGCCGCTGACACAGTGCTCCTTGTATTGCTGATAAAGTGTATCGCGGATACAGAACTTCTGCTCGTCTATGGCGCAGTATTCCTTGGCAAAGGAAAGCACGCTGTTGCTTTCCACCCGGTATTTTTGAAGCTCTGCCTTGGTGGCCTCGGTTTCCGAGAACACATAGTTTTGCGCTATCAACTCCCGCAGCCCATTGAGCGCCCACATCAAAATACCATCCCGTTCAGCCGACAGCTTTTCAATCAGGTGCGGGTCGCGCTTTGCCGGGGGTACAGAGTGGTGAAAGCGGATGATCAGGAGCCGCCGATAGAAGCCATCGGAGCGGTCACTATAATTCCGGGGTATTTCATTGCAGGAGAATAAGAACCGGGCATAGGGCCGGAATGAAAACGGGTCTTTGTTTTTGCGCTCTGCGGTGATATAGTCCTCGCCAGTGAGCGCCTTGAACATTCCGTTATCATCAATCGCTTTGGATGGCAGGTCGGCAAAGACGTTTGCCAGCTTTCCGAATAGCTCGGCCTTATTGAAACGATCCCCGAGGTTTTGCCACGGGATATTTGATACGTTGCCGCTGCCCAGCAGGATTTCCTGCGCCACCGTAAGCAAGGTGCTTTTCCCTGCGTTGGCAGCCCCCACAAAAACAAAGCTCTTTTGCGCTTTGTTGATGGGCAACAGCAGATAGCCGAAGATTTGTTGCACGAGCCTGATTTCCGGCGCACCCAGCACGCTATCCAGAAAAGAAATGAACTGAGGCGCTTGCGCTTCTTCTTTATAAGAAGCATTGATTTGGACAGTAGATAAAAAGGCGGGAGTATGCGGCATAAAGGAACCGTCCAGCACGTTATATAGCCCGTTGCGGAGGTTCAGTACAAAGGGATTGGTATTGAGCTCCCGCACAGGGCGTTGGATCAGGGCCCGCCATTGGCCCACAACATCGGTCATGGCATTGAGGGTCGTATATCGCGGCACCATGTAGCTCCGTACTTTGGACGAGGCCCAGATATCCTCGCGCATTTTGTATACGCCTTGCTCATACTCGTAAAATGCGCCAGCGCTGTGAAGGATATCTTCATTTTGCGATAGGTGATTGGCGAGGATGCCGGGCAGGAAACGAACCCCGCCTTTATCCGTAGGCTCATACCAGTCCGGCAATTCTTCACCAAGCGCTTCCCGCTTGGTATCCTTGCTGGCCGCCCATGCGCGGTAAAGCTCCTTTTGCCGCGATTCAAGGGGCTTGGTGTACATGGCTTTCAGGCCAAAATGCAGTCTCACATCCTCCTGAATAAAAGTCCCCGCAATGATTGGGTCAACATTGTACAGGTAAGCCTCAATGTAGTCCTGAGCTTTTTGCATATCCTCAACGGAACGGCCCGACAACTCGACTTCCTCCAGGATACTTCGTAAATCCTCCGCCGCAGCCGGGAGATAGCATAGCGCGGCAGGAGCCTTACAGGGACAGGAGCCATCCTCAAGCCTTGGACACCGAAAGCCCTTTTCTGCAATGGTACGGCAGGTCATTGGCTTGGTGCCGCTGGCCATGAAATGCTCCACCTTTTGCTGGGTTTCCCCGTAGCTGTACTTGGGATAGGGCGCGGAGAGCTTGTGAATCAGCGATTCCCCACCCTCAAAAACAGCAAGGTTGGATATCATGGCATACCAGTCCGATTCCGGGAGCGTGGCTGCGTTCATCATACAATGCTTTACGAACTCACAGCGCCTTTGAACCAAATGGAGGCCTTGCCGGGAACCTTTTAGCGAGGTGACTTTGGGCTGGGCGGGTTCGTCCTCAACTTTGGGAAGCACCGCTTCAAGTTCAGCCTGGGTATATCGCAGTTCAGGGCTGAATTTCACGCATTGTACCGGGATTGGTTCTGCTTTGCAATGCAGGAAGCCGGGCAGCCGCAGAACCCGGCTTTCGTTGATGCACGATTTATCTCCATCAAAATGCGCTATCAAGCGCTTTTGCACCCGGCGAAACGCCGCAAGGTCAGCGTCCCGCATAAGCCAGTATGCGTGGAGGGATTTGCGCGTCTTTACAATGATGGAAGGCTCCACCGGGAAGGCTTGAAGCTGCTCCCATTGCGCTTTGAGGCTTATATCGTCACACTCAACAAACTGCGCGGTAACACGGGTGATCTCGCTGTCCTCGTGTCCTCCAGCGTTGACCACAAAGAAAACACCGCGGTTCTGCGCATTGTGTTTGTGCAAGGTATCCAGCATGTCACGGATGCCGGGTAAGGTCGATTCCAGCTTCAGGCCGCGAAATGTGCCGAGCTTTCGGTCATCAAAGATACGCAGGCGCACCTTATCGCCGGAATCGAAAAATGGACGGAGAAATTCCTCAACCGGGATTTGCAACGGATTCATTCAGTGACCTCCACGCAGTTCTCATTGAAATGTCTGGTTTTGATCCCGCGCCGCGCAGCTTCCTCTATCTCTGCGCTCATCCCTGAGGTGATGCGGTTCCCGAAATACCAAAGTTCCGCGCAATGACGGAGAATCAGTAAACCCATATAGAGCGCATGAGCGCGTGATACCGCATCCTCATCGTCCATGAATTGGGGAAATAGAAGGTGCGGCGCAATAGGGACTACCCCTTGCGCCACGGCAAATCGGGAGTAAGCGCGGGCGCGTTGAACATTATGTTCAACCTCCCCGGCAAAGGGAGAGCAGATATAAATAAGGGGCCGGTAATCATCCGCTTTGTAGTTCATGCTTCCTCCATATGTCCATAATTTGGGCCGGACGCAGCTTCGGCAATGATGGGCACATCGAAATCCCCAAAGGGCTGCCGCTCCATACATGCCTTGACAAACGCTGTCGCTTCTTCCAAGCGCTCCGCCGGAATCTCAAAGACCAGCTCATCATGAATCTGTAAAAGGGGCCTGAGCCAGGGCCTCTCCGGCAAGCCAAAAAGGATGCGCTCCAAGGCCAGCTTGAGGATGTCGGCGGCGGTGCCCTGAATGGGCGTGTTCATGGCGCAACGTTCCGCAAAGCTGCGGCGGCCCCAATCCTGTGAACGGATACCCGGCAGATAGCGCCTCCGGCCAAGCCACGTTTCGGAATAGCCCCGCAACGCTGCCTTTTTCTTCACTTCCCGCTGCCACGCTGACAGCCTCGGATACCCTGCCATGAGATTGCGGATAATGCGTTCGCACTCGGGCAGTTCTTTCGCCAGCCCGGCTTTGTACCGCAGGGTACGCTGCAATCCCTTGGCAAACAGACCGTAAAAAACCCCAAAATTCACGTTCTTGGCAATGGTGCGCCGTTCTTTGTAGCCGTGTGCGTTTTTATCAACGGCTTGTTCGTAGGGGATGCCGAAAACAACTGCGGTGGTTTGCGCATGGATATCTCCGTTCTGGCGGTAGGTTTCCAGCATCCTATCATCCCGGCAAAAAAACGCGCCCACCCGTAGCTCGATTTGAGAAAAGTCCAACGATAGCAGGAGCTTTCCTTCCGGTGCAATGATGCATGAACGAATCCCGATAGGGTCGTTGTCCTTGCGGGGCGCGTTTTGCAGATTTGGGTTCCGGGACGCAAAGCGCCCTGTGTCCGTGCCCAAGGGCAGTAAATCGGGGTGGATGCGCCCGGTAGCGGGGTTTATGTGCTTGAGGTATCCATCAACATAGGTGGAGGATATTTTTCCCCACCTGCGGTATTCCTGCACCAACTCAAACAGCGGCACCAACTCGGGACGATGGACAGCGCACCACTCGGCCAGCATCATCATGGTTTGATCGTCCGCAGCCTCTTTGTTTTTGGCCGTGCTTTTCAAGACAGGCAACCCCATGTCCTCATATAGAAAGCGTTTGAAGGCAGCCGTGGACGCATTCGCTCCTAAATCCACATCACCAATAATGAAGGCGATTTGCTCCCGTAGCTCTGTTAGCCTGTTCTCCGCTTGCGCTTTTTTCTTCCGCAGCCCCTCATGATCGATTTGCAGCCCATTGTATTTCATGATGCCGCAATAAACGGCGGTTGGGCTTTCCAACATTTCTACGACATAGCGGTGCCGGGGAAGGTATGCGTCAAACCATGCGCTGAACAGATAATATAGCCGCAGGGCCATATCGCTATCCGCGCATGCATAGCGCACGGTTTCAGGGTCGTGGGAATGGAGTTCATCAAAGAATGCTCCTCCGGTCACGGTATCGAAAGAAGGCATATCCTCCCGCATAAGCTGGGCCGCCAGCGTCTTGAGGCCGCAATCTTTCAAAACCCGGAACTCCTCTTTGCCTTTTAGGGTCAGTCTTGCTGCCGCCATGGTGTCATAGCACGGCGGTTGGAGCGCTATGCCCAAAGCATACAGGAACATGCTCTCAAAGGCGAGGTTATGCGCAACCTTGATAATGGTGGCATTCATCCAAACCGCATCCCGTAGGTATGGGAGAATTTCTGCGGCATCGGCATTGTCGCCATCAAAGTGTTGCAAAGGGATATAAATGCCTGTGCCTTCCTGCGCGGATAGGCTGATGCCAACAATACAGGCCCTGTGTGCGTCCAGCGCCGCTTTGGGGTCTGCTCTATGCTGGAGTAACGGCGCCGTTTCAAAGTCAAATGCGACCACACCAGCTTTTTGAAGATATTCTTCAACCGATGCAAGATCGGTGACGCATCGATATACCATATCGCGCCTCCTTTGTAAGAAGGGGCCGGGTGATCCCGGCCCCTGGAACATGCGTCCGTCAGGCCATCGGCTCCAAAATCTCGCCCGTTTCCGGGTCGATATTGGGTGCGCTGTCGCTCTGAACGGATACACGGCGGCTATGCTCCTTTACCTTTTCAGCCAAAGCGGATACCAGCGCGAGTTCCTCATTGGACAAAATCCGTTCCATAGCAAACTGCGCTTGACTATACACAATGCCGCCTGCGTTCGTAGCTTTCTTGAGCGAGAAGCGCGTCACCACGGCGCAGGATTTCCGGCCCCGGCCCAGAAGGTGCTTGATGTACTTTCCAAAGTCCCGCAAGGAGCCTGTGGGAAGGGAGAGCAGCAGGGGGAAAATCTCGCCTTCCCGCAGCACATAAATGCGCCGCCTGTTTTTGCAGGCCTTCCCGCCTCCCGGAGCAGAGCCGAATTGATTGTAAGGGCAAACCGCACAAACGCCGCCCGGATCACCTTCGCCTTGCACACCATCAAATGAAGCGCAATCGGGCGGGTTATTCCCCCCGGTGTAGGGGTCGCGGTAGAAGGCGAAAAGCGGGTGATGGTATAGGATGACAGCGGAAAACTCCTTGGCCGTGTCCGCTTCTCCGGGAGCTTCTCCCGGCACCTCAAACACCGTACTGCCCGCCGACGGAATTTTGATGCGCTCGAAGCCTCCGTCCAGCCCGGCAAGTTCCTCTGCCATGGCCTCCGAAAGATCAAAGCTCGCCAAGGCCATAAAGCCGCTTTGCTCGTGGGGAATCATATCCTGCTTGCTCATTTTGATGTCCTCCGTTCTTTTTACTTTTTCGCCCGTACATTCACGCTGGTTTTCTCGAAAATGCTGACCAATCCAGTGAGCCATGACGGGAGCGCATCGCCGCTCTCGGCCATCTGCTCACGCACGAAAGACGATAAACTGTTGGCGTTGACCGTTTCCGTAACGAGGCTGCCATAGCCCTGTTCGCGCAAGGCGGCAAACAGGTCATCCTTTCGTCCGGCTACCGTGGAGGCGCGGGTCGTACTGCTCAAATAGAACATCGTCCCGGCCCGGGTGAAATTCTGGGTTTCCGTCTGGGCCATCAACTCCGAAAGCCTATAGTCCACTTCATCGATTTGGGCATTGATTTTCTTGAGGCTTTCTTCCGCTTCGGCCTTTTGATCCCGCAGTTCTTTCAGGCGGTCGGCCAGTTCAAACATTGCCTCGCTCATACGTCCTCCTGTATCTCATAGGGGTTTTTGCCTGCCCGGTAATCGTCCACCAGCATCCGGGCCAGGTCGGCCTTTTCATGAAGAGCCTTGAGGATTTTTTCATCCACCGTCCCCTTCGCCAGCAGATGAATATAGGTGCAGTGGTTGGTTTGACTTACCCGGTGTATCCGGGCTTTTGCCTGTTCGTAGTTGCTCATGCTGTAATCCAATGAATACATAACCATGGTGGAGGCAGCGGTTAAAGTCAGCCCCAATCCAGCTGTTGCAATCTGTCCTACGAAAACCATGCAGTCAGCGTCTTTCTGAAAGCGCTGCACCTCGCCTTCCCGGTTGGGAAGGCCGCCGCGAATACAGGCGTATCCGATTCCCCGCTGATCCAAAAGCGCTGCAATGGCTTCAATCTCTGGAATGAAGCGGCACATGATGACCAGCTTCTTACCCTCCGCCGTGGAGCTATCCACAATGTCCATCAGAACGTCCAGCTTTGCGCGGCTCACCTGCTCCACCATGCCGCTGCCGTTTCCCAAGAAGCCTCCCGTCAGCTGCGATAAGCGCAACAGCCGGGTGAGAACGTTGGTCGCTATCACTTGGGAGTTTGCCAATTCCGCATAGCTGTCCCTGACCAACTCCCGGTAAAGCCGCAAGGCATCCGGCTCAAGCTCCACCCAGCGGTGTATGTCTGTTCTGTCAGGCAAATCAAGACAATCATCCTTGGTTGCCCGAAAAGCAATATGATGCAACCGCTCCATCAGCTCGGGCTCCATGTGCCGCTTGAGTACCGGGGTATATTTGCCGTAGCCCACCATATCGAAATAGCGGTTGCGGAAGGCGTAAAAGCTGTTCCCGAACACCGTTGAATCCACGAACTTATACTGGCTGAACACATCCAACGCCTTATTGGTGATGACCGTGCCTGTTAGCAACAAGCGGTACTGTGCCATTGCGCCCAACCTATGCAATGCCTTGGAAGCTCTGGTGTTGTGGGTTTTGATTTTATGGCCTTCATCCGCGACAATAAGCTCAGGGCCCCATGCGGCCAGTTCCTTTTCCAAGCGCCATGCAGATTCATAATTGACGCAAAGAATCTGTAAGTTCGGCCCTGTTGCCATTTTAATAAGAAGGGCTTTTTTGGCGGAGGAACCTTCCAAAATGCTCAAGGTGTAAGGAAATGCCGCAAATTTCCCTAATTCCTCCTGCCAAACACCTAGGATGGACAGCGGCGCGATCACCAGCACTCTCCTGATTTTCTTTGCCTTGACCAACAGGCCTGTGATGGCGATGGTGGTCAGCGTTTTTCCGGTGCTAACCCATTTCCATGAGAAGGGCCGCCCCTTTGGAAATGTTCATCTGCACCACCTCCCATGCCGCCGGGGATGCTGCCTCACATGAATGGACTGCGAGGGCAGAACCTCCAGATTTTCGGGGGAATTGTTGAGCTTATCTCCGTCCAGGTGATGCACCACCTCGCCTGGCCGAAGCGTCCTCCCAATCATTTCAGCGGCAATGACCCTGTGGGCATGTTGGCCTAAGAGTTTACGGTATGCCTTGCCTTCCCCGGCCCCGCGCCGCCGTAAACTACTCTTGATTCGGGCTTCAAAAACACCGCCGTGCTTGTTAAGCGGGTTTGCTGTCCTGTTGTAATCAGCCAGGGCAGCCGAGCGCCATTGCCGGAGGCAATCTCTGGAGCAGAACATCAATCCCCTTCGGGAAAGAAAGGCTTTACCGCAGCGGCGGCATATCGTCAGTTTAGCGCGGCTGCTCATCCAGACCTCCTTCTTCCAGCAACCCAAACAAACGGCAGACAAATAGCACCGCTTGGATTTGATGCTGGTAAAGGCGTACCTTCACGGGAAGATCATGCTCGCTCATTTACGTGGGCCGGATGTATGGAAATTGTGCTCACGCTTTCCCCAGGCGCAATCACCAGCACATGCAAATGATGACCCAGCAAGAAGCGGAGCAGCCGCTCCCGGATGCGCAGGCTGCCGCCATGCAGCACGGTGGACGTGGAACCATCCGGCTGGGCAACATTGATACGGATGCGGTGCTTAACCCTCATACGGCTTCCTCCTTCCGTGGATATTGGGAAAAAACTCCCTATATCTCGGTCACGGAGAATAGGGAGTGTACAAGAAAAGTCAAAAGAATTTTTTCAATCTTTGGAGAATAACTGAAAGGCGGTAGACAATGCTGTTCGGGTAAACTCCTTCCCGCCTCGCTATTTCCCGCAGGGAAAGGCCCTGGGCGTACACCTGCTCCAGCAAATTGCGTTGCTCGTCCGTGAGCGTCTTAATTGCCGCCTGCAACTGCTCCAACTGCTGAATCAATATAATACGCTCCAGCACCTCAGCCTCCATATCGGTATCCTCCGCCAGAATGGGCGATTTCCCCGCCGCCACCGCTTCGATGGCATCCAAGCTCACCAAATGCCGCCGGGCTTTTCTGGCATTGTTCCCATCCATGCGGTCAGCGTCATACAGTGCTTGAATATCTGCTTGGGTCACGCCATCTTCTCCGGGACGAATGGTATAGCTTCGCCCATCCGCTGTTGTCCATGTGTAGCTTTCAAAACCCTGTTGCTTTTTCATGTTTCCACTCCTTTGGGGAGCCGAAACACGGAAACCAATCGCAACGCTGCGCAGTTCGGAGTGGGGCCGGAAAGCAAAAATAGCCGGATGACACACGCTTCAAAAAGCGCAGTCATCCGGCTATTTGGTGATCCCGTGACCCGGCCCCCGTTGCTCAGTATGGTTGCAAGTGATGTACCTTTCAAGTGATTGGGTTTTTACAGGGGGTACCCCGTCGAGCCAAAGGCTCAGTGATGACCGTCATGGCAGCCGATTGACGCCGGCTGCTCGAATCAATTCCCAATCCCACACGTACATGGATTATTCAGTTGGATTTCCATCTGGATTCAAATGGATCACCACCCAACGGCGGCATTTGGGACATCGGATTGCCACAGTGTTTTTGCCCCCTGTGTCCGTTTTACTGAAAAAAAGCGTTGCACGGCACAGAGGGCAGACTATTTTCTCCGCAAAAGAATCACCTCGTAATCATTACTCAACCAGCGATGTAAGCCATGGCGCGGTTGGTCTTGCCAGTTGCCTGGCATTGCAGTAAGTCATTTCAAGCGTTAAACAGGTGTTTCCAAGATAGTAGTCCTCCATTTCTGAAATCGTGAGTGCAATATCCGGCTTGCCCGGATCAAGCAGGCAGATGGGCAAAAGAAACTGTATCCTGTTCTGGTATAACTGTGGCACCACAATGCTGGGAGTATATGAAGCCGTTCGGCGCGCCGCCTCCACACCTGCCTCCAGCAACAAGGGAAGGTTTCCAAAGCCCCTTACTGCTTCTGGGATGCGCGATAGGTTTTCAGGAGATTCCAGGATGTGCTGTACGTTGACGCGAATGGGCCAATCGGGACGAAAGCAGCTTTGCGTTGCATATAGGTCGCTGTATGGCTTTAGGGGTAGGGTGCCGATGATGCGAACCGCAGGAGAAGTATCATCATAAAAGCCCTTTAGCACCCAGTCTTGGCTTGCCCAATCGTAACGGTTCCGCTCAAAAAAGGCATAAATATCCTTGAATTTCCGGCTCATCAAACCCGTATGAAAGCAAGCATATCCACTGCGAAGGAAAAAGAATTGATCGGCTTCCATTGGCGAGAAGGCATTTTCCGCGCTGATAACTTGGTGTCGAAAAACCGAGAAAATGTACCTTTCCAGAACAGCGTATTCCGCATTCTTCCGTTCATACGAAGGGTTCTTGAACTTCCAAGGCTCGGGCATTGCGATGGATGCGAGATACTCCAGTTGTTCGCTCCACCTAGGCGCATAGGCCGCTAAAAAGAGATCGGTTTCCACAATGTGTTCCTCCTTTGTATTTTTGCGATGCGCCGCGCTTCTTTAGGTCACGCCTCCCATCTTGCCGCCGATTGCGGCACATGCACTAATATATAAAACCCTGCCGCCTAAGCAGCAGGGTTAATCGGAGTTTTATTGACTTATATGTCAGATGGCGAGCGCGTGGTAATCTCTCGACACACCCGAAGGATCATGGCTTTTGTTTCTTTACTGGCGTATTCACATATCTTAATAATGTTACTAACAAACTGTTCATCTGACGGTGGATCGTTCATTTTTGGATAGCCTGTTGATACTGCTCCATGTAGGATAGCCTCAATGGGAACCTCAAGCACTTCACATAGTTCTATCAGCCTTTCAAGATTTGGTTTGGCGGTGCCCCTCTCTACTCGACCATAATAGCCAACGGTCGTATTGATTTTCATTGCTACTTCTTTTTGAGTTTGCTTTTGCCTGATTCGTGCAGCACGCAGATTTGAGCCAATAATCTGATAATACAGCATACTACATACACCCCATCCTTTCTGATTAAAGCACTTCTAAGTGTATAAGGCGCACCAATAGGTATCATTTATTTGCAATCAATAACCCGGCAGTAGTTCCTCCTTACAGCAGCAAATGATACCCATAAGTACCTCCACACACACTCGGCAATATACACAATACCCCCGAGATGCTCAAACCGTTAGATAAAAAATGGAATTCTGTGTAGAAAAAGCTCACAATTCAGTATTTTGTTACGCAGAGTTCCGACACAAAACTCATCGTAACATTATACCAAATTGTGGGATATTAACAATATGGTAGTTTCAGTTATTCTTCTTTGAGACTTGGTATCACTGCTTCGATCAAGTTGACAACGATTTCTGCCTGCCCCGGTGTGACTGAAAGAAGCAATTTCACAATTCGATCATATGGATCTGGCTGCGGGATGGTTAAACTATCCTGCAATAGATAGAGCGGAGAAACACTAAGGGCATTACACAATGAACAGACGACAGGCCCGCTGGGGTATCGCTTACCTGTTTCAATGAGCCGTACATATGATGGTGTAATGTTGATAATTTCGGCCAGTTCCTCACGAGATAGACCTTTTTCATTGCGGGCTGTTGTCACACGCTTACCAAGCAAAACGGGGTCTATCAACTCAATCAACTGCTTTCTTTTGAGAATACATAATAGATTAGGACAAAATCCAAAAACGGCAAGGAACCAAACAAACGTAAACGTTACAAATAGTTTCTTGAAGATCGAAGCGATTTGTTATAGACTATTGGTCGTGTCGGCTATGCGGTACTCACAAAAGTTTTCGTGGGAATTAATGCGGTTCTTCTTCTTTTTTGAAGCCTTATACAATTGCTTTCCTTTGGAAAATTATCGTACAGCGTTTTTCTGGCCAGATGGAGGTTACTCGATGATAATCTTCCCGTTATCTATCACCCAAATTGAAAATGATGATGACCGTGCCTTTATGGAGGAACTTTTTTTGACATATCGCCGTCTTTTTTATAAGGTCGCGCTCGATAATGTCAATTTTTCGGACGTTGATGATGTAATTAACTCAGCGTGCGAAAAAATGTGCAGGAACATCTATAAATTGCGGCAAATTCCATCTAACGGATTGAAAGCCTACGTCGTTACTATTGTACGCAATGCTGCCCGTGACCACATCAAAGCTAACTCCAGACAGAATGCGAAGTTCGACTATTCATCCGATGATACTCTGGAACGCAAACTGTCGCACGGCGATGATGTGGAGGAATATGTATTGCGGCGCTCCCTTGTATCTGATGTAAGGGAGGCAATAGGCAGGCTTCCTAATCGTGAGAAAGAGGTAATGCTTTTGAAGTTCTACAATAACCTGCCGACAAAAGACATTGCCGAAATGCTTCAAATTACCGAAGGAAATACTCGCGGCATTTTGAAAAGGGCGCGGGCACACATTATTAACGATTTGATCGAAAAGAAACGGATTGATGCCGATGAAATCTAAGTATAAGGAAAATTCCTCAACATATGACCTTGAGGTATTAAAGAAAGAGTGGCGCGAGCAGATGTTCCGAATCGCTGCCACTGAGTATGCGGAAAAAGAAGCAGAGGACATCTGGACGGATATCATCGCGGAGGAAGCAAGCGGCGCGACGCGAGAGATGGATGAGCACCTTGCCAAGACACAGCCCCAAACCCTCAAGACTATTCGTAATGCCCTCTTTCGCGGAAAAGTGAAGAAAGTTGCCCGTCAGACATTGCCCCGAATCGGGCAAGCGGTTGCCGTCATGATTGCAGTTCTTTCAATCAGTCTATCAGTGGCGATTGCGACAAGCCATACCGTGCGTGTTCGTGTTATGGAGTTTCTGGTGAACATCGAAGAAAAATATACCGAGCTTTCGCTTCGTGAAGATACTGTCCGCTCGTTTGATCTTCCTGCCGATTGGGAAGGGGATTACTATCCGTCGATACTTCCGGAAGGGTTTATCGTATCGAGAATACATAATGGCTCTGGAAGCAGCAGTATTGATTTTGTTTCTCCAGATGATAAGAAAATTGGCATTTACTTTTCTGAACATACGGAGAACTCTTTTACCAACCTTGACACAGAGAAAAGTCAACTGTCTGCGGAAATCGTGAATGGTGTACCTGGGATTGTTTCTTTAAAACCGGAGAAAATCTCAATATCGTGGTCACGAGATGGCAGATATTTTGTCATTGTCTGCCATGGTCTGACGAAAGAAGAAGCTCTGGAAATAGCAAACAGCGTCATCAGAGTAAAATAATCCAAAAAAATTGAAAATTCATCTAACGCTTTTGACCTCCTGACAGTTTAGTAGTGTGATACTACAAAAAACAGGAGGTCATTTTCTATGCGCAAGATTTCCCGACTGGCTATCGCTTTACTAATGGTTGTACTGCTTCCGTTGCATGCCTTTGCTGAGCTCATTCCCCCTATTATAAGCCCCCACTATAACTATACGTCAGTCATATCTGCTGACCTGACCATTTCTGGTGGAAAAGCTGAATGCGCAGGTACTGTCAAGCCAGACAGTGGTTATTATGCTAGTGTCCGAGTAGTTCTTTACCGCTCTAGCGATGGTAGCAGTTGGACAGAGATCGCCTCCTGGTCAGACAATCCAGGTTCTTCTGGTACGTCGGCTATTGCAAGCGGAAGCAAGAGCCTGTCCTCTGGCTATAAATATAAGGTAACTGCTTTCGGTACGGTAAAAGATTCCAACGGTACTACCGTTGAAAGCCCGACCAAAAGCACGAGCAGAAAGTCTGAGTGAGAAAGGGAGCGGTGTATATTCCGTGGACTTCGGTTGGCGGCATTTACATACGGAATCATCCTTACTCGGGACAAGCCGCCTTTCCGGCAGACTCTATTCGACGCTCAGGTCAGGAAGAGCTTACCGTTTTATCACCTTTTACGGTTGGCAAAGCAAGAGAATGGGGTATGCCGGAAGGCCCAGCCCAAACCCAGTAAGGATCAGAAAGGGGTGAATCCATTGGGCATAAAAATATCCTTGTAAACGTGGCGGGTCGGCCCCAATCGCATTGCTGTGATTGGCTGTCTACAAGGATACCTCATTGTACCATAGTTTTTGGTGTTGGGAAACTCAAAAAGGAACAAATGAGGAGGAAATTTCAATGAAAAAGATGCTTTCTGCTCTGGTTGTGGTCGTTCTGATGATGACCATGTTGGCCTCCGTAGCAAATGCCGCCAGTATGCCGTTCAGCAGCCAGACCATCAAGTGCGTGAAAAACGCTGAGGTGGGCGTGAATCAGTATACGACCACTGAAACCAAGCAGGCCAAGGAAACGCGCCTGTATGTGCGGCATTACCTATATGGCGACTTCGGCGGCGTGTATACAAACCATTTCCAAGCCGCCAACCAACACAGGAACGCTACGACGCGGTACGGCGGTGACTGGATGGCTCCTGATACTGCGAACTATGTGCGAAGCAACTCCATCACCCTCGGTAAGACTTGGTATGCATATGCACGTGGCAATACCGATTACGGCCTAGCCACCATCGTCATCACTGGGTACAGTGATCAGCAGGCCTAAGTAAAGCACTACTTTGCGAAAGCAAAGTGTGCTTGGGCGGGACAATTCATTGTCCCGCCCACAAAATTATTTTGAAAAAGCGGAAATATTCATGCATTTCAACCGTCAGTGTGACAAACATGAAAGGAGTATTTTGTATGTTAAACCGAAGGTTACTCAGCGCATGGGGTATGTCTTTGTTGCTCCTTGTTTCTCACATGACAGGTGCAATTGCTGCTCAACATGTATCCTATGAAGATCTCAAACAAGAGGCTCAGGGTAGATGGCAGGAATCCATTGAAGGACAAGGGCGAATTATCAAGGTGAATGTGGATATTGAAATGCCGGATGTGAACGAAGTCCCGGCAGTCCGTATCTCCTTCCCTTCAGAAGACTTCGCGCCAAGGCTACCAACAACTGGTATCGTTAAACAGTATTATGATGACAATCAAGGATTCTCTTATTCAAGATTCAGCAAAATCAACTCGACGATTGTGTATAACGATGATGCTGATTCTATAAGGATTCCCGGTGAACATTCCCTCGCAGAAAACAATCCGCTTACAAGGGAAGATGCCATAGGCATTTTGGAGGATTTAGCGAGCCTATATGACGATGTTTTAGGTAAACAACAATACTGGCCTTGGTCAGTTATTCCTTACACACGGGAATATATGGTTCTAACCAAGGATGGCATGAGAGTCCATGATAAAGATGGTAACTATACCTTTTTAATGGATCAACCCACGACGGATATGGGGCATTACAATATAGTGCTCAAACAATGCTTTCATGGAATACCCTACCTCCAATCACTTCCCCCTATTACTGAGCCGCAAAAAGGTAGGCATTATGATCCTCCGATGGGTCAAGTTCAGGGCTTGATCGCATCTATGGATGACTATGTGCTGATGATGTCACCTGCAATGGAATTAGGGGTTGTGGAGGCGAACTTACCCCTTATGAATTTCGCAAAAGTAAAAGAGACGATTAAGAACCGAATCATAGCGGGGTATATTCGCGATGTATACAGCGTGCGCTTTGGATATCTTGCCTATGTTGACACTGATAAACCCGGAGAGCATTTTATTTTGCTGCCTATATGGGAAGTGCGTGGAGATATCTATTCAAATCCAAACAATCCAGATAACACGATACGGCCTGCTGACGAAGAATTTGTCAGACGCTTCTTTAGCCAATGCGAATTGGTGAATGCACAGACAGGAAAGCTCATCGACCCCAAGGACGGTAGTGCTGAGCGGCGCTGGGCGAATATCATTACTTGGAATGAGGTAAAGTAAGATATGTTTGCAATAAGAAAGTTCAAAGGAATCAGTAGGCCCTGCATCTTGGTTATGACTATGGTGTTTGCCCTGGGCACAAATGCAATAGCCGCGCAGTATGTTTCCATTAACGACCTCAAAGAAGAAACAAAAGGCGGCTGGCATGAAACGTATCATGTAAATGGTGAGGCTGTGGTTTTGGATGTTGATATTGAAATACCTGATATCAACAGAGTTCCTGTTGTAAAAATCAGATATCCTGTTGATATACAACCAATCAATCCTCCGCCAAATGCAGATATCCTTCTCTCTCGAGATGGTTTCTCATATAGCATAGAAAGCAAGCCAAAAACTATTTTTGGTGGGAATGTATCAGGCACCAGAAACAGAAGCCTGGGCATAGGTGTTCAGGCTGAAAACAGTCCATTGACTGCTGATGAGGCGGTTGTTTTTGCACGAGAGCTATTCTTTCCTTATGTTGAACAAACCAACATTGACTATGATCTGCTTTATGTGGATGCTTTCTCACGCCTGTATAAAGTCAAGGATTCTAATGCAAGCGGAGTTGTTGGGGACTATGGCAAGCCAATCACAGAAATGGGTTGTTATACAGTTCAATTCCGCCAAAGTTTCTATGGCATTCCCTATGTAAGAACTGCACCACCGTTTATAAATCCACCAAAATCAAAGATTATCCCTGCCGCCCCGAGAGGAGACATTGTTCTTACTGTCGCTTCACCTAATGATTATGCAATACTTTTTCACCCGGCTATCGAAGATGGTATAGTGGAGGAAGACGTACCTTTGGCCCCGTTTTTAAAGGTTAAAAAAGAATTTGAACGCCTTATTGAAGCTGGGTATATTAAGGCTGTCTACAAAGTGCGTCTTGAGTATGTACGCATGAACAATCCAGATGATATTGAAAACTCCGCAATTCTCGTACCTGTTTGGGAACTGAACGGAACGATTGTGCAAAATCCGAAGTCCCCTGGCCCGTTGCCTTCTTTTTCAGAAGCACAGTTACAATTTATTAAAGAAGTCGGCGGCGCACAGGAGGTATTGGTAGATGCTCAAACTGCTGTGTACTATGATCCTCAGGATAATCGCGCAAATAGAGGCGATGCAAATATCATTACTTGGAATGAGGTGAAGTAAGGCGTGAAGCAAGAATTTAAGGCAGCCTTTTGTAACGCACGGTTTTGGATTGCTTTCGTTACGCTCATGATATGCCTGCTTGGCTTCTCATTGCCGACATGGATAATCCGTTGCCAACAAGGAGATCGGCAATATCTATCTGCTTTTAATCAAGCATTTGCCCCTATATTCTTTGGGGGCGCGATACTTCTCTTTCCATTTTGCGCGACATTGCCGTATGCAGTCAGCCAAGTGCAAGAGATTCGTACAGGTTTTTTATTCCCAAAAGCAATCAGAACAACCACCATCAAATATGCTTTAATCAAAGTCCTTGCGGTTTCATTATCGGGTGCTGCGGCTATGGGTTTGGCCTCTTTACTACATTCATTGCTATGGCATATCGTTGCTGGCGCATACGATCCTGTGGCCCGGCCTGAGATAGAGGTTTTCTTTTCATCCCAAACCGTCTACGATACGTTGAAAGATCATCCATATGCGTGGACGGCATTTGCGCATGCTGCACTCGGCTTCGCAATTACAGGGGCCTTATGGGCAACCATTGGCTTGGCCGTTGCGGTATGGATACCAGATACACTTCTGGTAATGACAATCCCAGTTGTATTCTATTATTTCTGGTCATACCAATTTCTTTATCCCTTGTTCAAAATCAGATTGCCTTCTGTTTCTGCATTGTATAACGATGGGCAATACTGGCATATGTACTGGGAAGCACTTTTGGCTCATGCCATTGTATTTGGCATTGCTGCGGGTGCCTATTACCTCGGTCTGAAACGGAGGTTGCGCAATGTATAAGCAAAAGCAATGCAGACATAATCCCATCGCCACGATGATAAATGCCAACCTCAGTTCGTGGTTGCGGTCGCCCCGTACCATCATTATGCTTATAGCAATTGTATTGCTATGCCATATTGAGATTAGCCGCTCAATTCCCATGCTCAAAAACGAGGATATTCTCCTGAACTGGTTTGAGATGCCATACAAGATGCTTGAATCAGGAGTGAATATCTTAATGAGCAGCATCATCTTCTTTGTGATGATGAGCGAGCTTCCACGCCAGATGAATTTCCAGAATAACATGCTCATTCGCAGCAGCCGCAAAAGGTGGCTCACGGCACAAATTTTCTACAGTTTTTTACTGATATTCATAGTCTTGGTGTTGCTCATTGCTTGCGTGCTGATATTCTCCCTTGGACAGTTCCCGATGGATAACCAGTGGAGCGATACTGCCCGTATAGCAGACGGCATGCCGCTAGATGATTCCCTGATGGCTATTCCGACCTATGTGCGGGAAAGGTTTACGCCCCTGACATCCATCGTATACGCTTCAATGCCTATCATCGGATTTTGGCTTAGCATGTCCATGGTGATCCTCTTGTGCAGCCTCTTAGGTTCACAATTTATTGGGGTACTCATCTGTGCATTCGCCATGCTTGCACACTTTGTAGGTAGTTACCCTCTGCCATATCCCATCGAGTTTGCCATCGTCCAGAATATGAATCCAGATTTTGTTGGCCCCTCAATGTATTGGAAAACCTTGGGGACATATGCGGTGCTAAATACAATTCTAATCGGCGTGATGTTCTTTCGCATTCACAAAACGGACTTGGTATTCTATGCGGGAAATAAACAATAGGAGGAACGAGAAATGATCCAGATAAAGCATTTGTCAAAGTTTTACGGAAATGAACAGGTTCTCAAGGATATTGACGTAATTTTTGAGAAGGGTACGATCTATGGGCTCGTGGGCTCAAATGGCTGCGGAAAAACTACGCTTATGCGTTGCATCTGTGGCTTCTCAAAGCCCACCTCTGGCGAGGTCTATGTCAACGGTAAGCAAGTAGGAAAAGATGTGGATTTTGCGCCCAGCACAGGCATCATCATTGAAGCGCCGGGTTTCCTACCGCACTACTCCGGCCTCCGTAATCTACAGATATTGGCGAACATTTCGGGGAAAGCAAGTATGCAGCGTGCGATAGAGGTCATGCGGCTGGTTGATCTGAACCCTGATGATAAAAAACCCGTTGGCAAGTACTCCCTTGGCATGCGGCAACGCTTGGGCTTAGCCCAGGCAATGATGGAGAACCCCGATATCCTGATGCTGGATGAGCCTTTCAATGGTCTGGATAGGAACGGAATGCAGGATATCCGGCAATTACTACAACGTTTGAAAAAGCAAGGCAAGCTCATCATCTTGGTTTCTCATTATGCTCAAGAGATAGAGGACAACTGCGACATCGTTTGGGAGATTGCTCATGGACGGTTGGTGCTGATGCGCGGCCAGGAAAAGGTCACTGCATGATTTGAACGGAGGTGCTGGATAGTGCATCTGGTTATGCTGTTTCCCCATGGAAGTATTATCCCTCGGCTGCTGATTGGAGCTGACGCTCAAATTCATGAACTGCTCCTTGAAGACATGCCTCGAAACATGACACGTTTTCATAGGGCGGTAGACGAGGTGCTAACAAAAATCAAGGAACTGACCCAGCTGGATGATGCCCAAATTCGTGACAGCCTTCTTGGTGCTATTCCTAGGAATTGCGAGATTTTTGATCGAGCAGTTGAGGAAATGCTTGAGAAAATCCAGGAATCGGCTCAACAGGAATAATCATGCTGTTAGTACGGAGGAAGAAGCCATGAAAAAAACTGTTCTTTGTTGCCTGCTGACCATTTGCTTACTGCTGGCAGGGCCAGCTAATGCGCAGAACCTCTCTGTGAATATCCGGCAAATCAATCCCATGGAAAATATCCGCAGTCTATGCTGGGTTGAGGATACCTTATATATCCTTGGCTCCTATGGCCTCTATCGTTGGGATGCCGCAGAGAGAAGTATTGCTCCCGTGGTTGATCTCCATGATTCAGCAAGCTATCAATCCCAAGAACAGAAACCCAACGGTGAGCTTGAGGCAGAGGCTTGGGGTAAGGCGATACAACATCTTTTCTCAGATGGGAAAGAACTGTACGCTTTGCAACCATACAGCGGTGAGGTCTTTGTTCTCTCCGGCGCTGCCCTGGAATCTACGGTACATATCCCCACCGACATTCTGTTTGCAGATATGGGAGGGAGGCCGTTCTTCCGGGGCATTATTGATTTAGCCTATGCCGGGGACAAACTCTATCTACTCCTTGGTACGGACGATATGGAGCAATGGGAGAAAACCTCGCTGTTCTCCTTTGATATAGGTACAGAAGAAGTCACGGAAAGCAGCGTTGAGGGAGTTTCATATCTCCTACCTTCTGATAACGGGCAGTTGGATATCGGTGTGGCTGCCGAGGGAACCCCCGGCATTTCGATATGTTCTTACACCGCGGATTCGGATACCATGGGATCAGAAGTTTTATTGCTTGAAAGCACCCTTCAAGGGAGCCCGCTGTGGTATCGTGCTGAAAATAGTATTGTGTTCGTGAGCAATGGCGTTGTATCTAAGCTGCAGCCTGGGGGTACGCAATTTGCCAAGGCCTATCTGCCATTGGGAGGTTTCGGCATACTCTCAACCAAGCCGGCCTGCTCTCCCTCTGGTGTGTACGCATCGTCAAGCGCTTCGTATCTATATCTTAGGGATATTGCAGGGGATTCCAAACCAAACGTTACCATTCTTCACTGCGCAGGGGATTTCAGTCCGACGCTGTTAGCTGACTTTGGAGCGGCGTACCCGGATATTGCGCTGGTATCGACAGGACTAGGCCAAGCTATACAACTGGCTCTCCAGACTTCCGGCTCAGATATTGATATATGCGTTGTACAGGCCCCAGGCGTGTATGCCAGCCTATTACACAAAGGGTATGCGGCGGCGCTGAATGAGAGCGCGGCGCTGGTAGAAAAGGCAAGGCAGTTCTATCCTACGCTTCAAGAGGCTGTATTCCAGGGGGATAACCTTATGGCATATCCCCTAACCCTGCAAACTCAATCTTGGTCGCTTAATGCGACGCAGTGGGAATTGTTCGGCTTCTCCGAAGTTCCTGTGACCTATGCAGATTTGTTCGATGGAATGATTATTTGGGATGACGATTTTGCAGACGAATACCCGGACTATAAATACTTGGATATGCAGGAAAGCGCCTATGGCTTCGTTTTCGCGCTAATCCGTGAGTATGTCCTACAAAATGAAACGCCGGATAGCCCGCTTTCCTTTGACACACAGGAATTCCGGGAAGCCCTTGGCCTCGTCATATCCAATCAGCAGCTTATCGAGGACAATGCAGAAAACTATGGCATGCCCATTATTTTCACGTATAGCATGGGCTTTGGAATTACTTCAAACGATGGAGAGCAAATCACCATGCTTGCGCCTCCCGCATTGAATGATAACCGGGAGCAAACCCTCGCCGCCAGTGCCGAAATGGTGATAATCAATTCCGCTTCGGAAAAGAGAGCCGAGGCTATGTTATTTTTGGAGTACTTGGCCTCTACCATGCCCACCCAAACGGCCTATATGATAGACCCCTCCCTGAATGATCCTGTCCGCTCCAGTACATATGAGGATAGGCATTCCCAACTGGAAGCCGAGATAGAGCGCCTTAAAAAACAACTTCAAACTGCTGACGAAAGCAATTTTGCCGAGCTGCAGGACACCTTGTCGCAGCGGGAGAGTGCCATAGTCCGCCTTGAAAAAAATCAGTGGGAGCTATCGCAAGAAAGCATTGAGAGCTATCGCGGTATAGCGGAGAATCTCAAGATTCCCTACTGGTCTGTATTTCTTTCGGATGCGGAAAACAGCGGAATGACAGTCATTGCCCCCATTATACAAAAATTCTGTGACCAAGGCATGCAAGCCGGCAATGTGGACTTGTTCATCCAGGACTTAGACCGTGTAGCAAGGATGATATTCCTTGAGCGGCAATAAAAGAGCAAAGGAGAAAAGCACGTGAAAAAGCGCAGATTGGTGGTTATGCTTCTGCTGGTGATGATGGTTTCTTCTGTGGCTCTTGCTGAGCGCACTCCATTTAACATCCAGGAGATTCCTTGCAACGCTTCAACGCCCTTGATGGATTGGACACCAGTAACCCGGCCTTGTTCCCAAATCTACGTCCGACACTATATATGGGAGGATATAGGGGGTAGCTTTACCAATTATTTTTGGGCCGGGCTTAACGGTACCAACGTAAGGTATGGTGGCGCATGGATGGTGCCGGATACAACGGGTTCTATAAAATCATCATCGATAGGTGGGGCGAGCACATATCGGGTGATTATACGCCCCAATACAGTTTATGCAGATTTTGGTTTGGAGAGTATGCACATTTCAGGGTATGCCGAGCCAATGCCCTAACCTTTACAAAAGCTGTACAGGGAGAGATATGCACAGTGGAACAAAATGCCTTGCTCGAAGTATGGCAGAAAAACTACAACAGGTTCTTTAAAAAGGCAGCATTGCTTATCTGTGACTTTAACGCCGTGGAGGATATGTTACAGGAGGCAGTCCTCAAAGCATGGATGCATAGAGATACCTTGCGTTCAGATGTGAACTGCTATGCCTGGCTGCGCCGTATTGTCCATAACGAGTGCATATCGTACATGCGAAAGGCGCTACGGCAGGGAACCTCTCTGCCAGAAGAATATCTGCAAGCTCTCCCGGCCACTCAGGAAGGCACAGAACAGTATCTTTACCGAGCCGTTTGGAATGGACTTCTCCGGGATATGCCTGTGAAGAATCAAAGGGTGTTTCTTCTGCGCTGTGATGGATACTGCACCTCGGAAATTGCCGAAATTCTCAGCATCCCGGAGGGTACAGTGAAAAGCCGGATGTATAGGGCCAGGTCTATTTTGAAGAGAAGGCTTGACGATATCCTTATGTGAAGGCTCCAAGACCAGCAAACGCTGGTCTTTTCTTTTGCCTTTTTTGGTGAAAAGGCTTGTCTTTTAACCGTCCGTGCGTAAGCTGTGACCACAGGCAAGGAACCTGTAAGAAACGAAAGGATGGTATCAAAAATGGAAAACATCAAGAGGAACATTGAGCAGGAAAACCAGCAGACGGCAAGCGCAAAGATGGGCAACAAGAACGTACTTAATGGCCTCAAGGTAAGAACCATCACCGCGAAGCTGCGGGATGCGGTAATCATCAGCCTTAATGAAGATATTGGTGAGATAGCCCGCTTCAAGAACATCGAACTTCCCGAAGCACTCCGCGACCTGCCTGTGGAGGATTACCAATTCACCAAGACCATTGACGGTAAGCTGGAATTTGAACTGTACTTTAGACCGGGTATCCTCCCTAAGGAAATGCCTGAACCGAGGCCCAAGGTAACGCGAGAGGAAAAGGCGGCGGCCAAGAAGGCCATGGAGGAGGAGAAGGCCGAGGCACCAGAAAAGCAGGCTCCGGCCGCGGCAGAAGCCAAAAAGCCCGAGGCAGCCACCACGGAGCCTATGGATAAAAAGGCGCAAACGCCGCAAGCTGCCATGGATACTATGAAGCCTATGAAGCCAGTAAGCAAAGAAAAGATGCCAGTCTCCGCCGTCCCCGCAACGGCGCTGATGTCCTCCTCGGAACCAGAGGCCAAGAAGCCCCAGTCACCTGGCAGAGAGACCTTGAAAATCAAGCCGAAAGACGAACCTACCACCTTCTCGCCGACTCCCCCCACAGCCACGGTCACCAAAATAACCGCTATAGAGGCAAAAGCTTCCCCGATGGCCCCTACAGGGGATAAACCTATCAAAGAATAATCCTTGTAAACCCGGCGAATTTGCCGGGTTTCACATTGTCATTTATACCCTTTGAAAAAGCACGAAGAATCTAGGAAGCCAGCCTAATATCTGGCTTGTTATCGCATAAATCGACAGTTATACGCTAATCAAATAGCGATATCCGACTTTAGAGACTGGTTCCATGTTGAGGAACGCGTTGAAAAATGGTATACTTATATGTGAATATTTGGGTGAACTTTGTTTGGATGTAAAAACCGGGGATCATAAGGCAAACGGACTTAAACACCCTAGTACCTAAAAGACGTTATATCCTAAATCCTAATATATCGAGATTTAAGACGCTGATAGGAGAGCATACATGCCGACGCTGAACTGGATCGGAAAAGATAAAGTTATAACCCATCATTTGGACGTGCCATACCGTGTTCTAGAGCATAGGTATACCTATCCAGTGCCCGGCACTGGGAGCGAAAACAAAATCATCCGGGGCGACAATCTTGAAGCCTTGAAAGCACTTTTACCGGAATACGAGGGTCGTGTCAAATGCATCTATATTGATCCACCGTATAATACCGGCAATGAGGGCTGGGTTTACAATGATAACGTCAATGATCCGAAAATCTGCAAATGGCTCGGCGAGGTTGTTGGCAGAGAAGGTGAGGACCTAAGCCGACATGACAAGTGGCTTTGCATGATTTATCCACGATTAAAGCTATTGCAAAAGCTTTTATCAGAGGACGGAGTAATTTTTATCAGCATTGATGATAATGAACAAGCTCACCTCAAGTTGCTATGCGATGAGATTTTTGGCGGCAACAATTTTGTTGCGACAATTATTTGGCAGAAACGGACTTCACCTGATGCTAGAAAAAGGATCAGTAATGGACATGAATATGTTCTTGTTTATTCAAAGAATGCTACCCTCATTGATACGTCGCTAAACTTGCTAGATCTGGGCGAAGAAGATGCTCGAAAATATAAGAATCCTGATAACGATCCACGTGGCCCATGGGTATCTGTTGACTTCACGGCGCAGGGCTATAGGCCTAATCAAATGTATCAAATCAAAACTCCAAGTGGAAAAGTCATCACTCCTCCCGAAGGACGTTGCTGGAAAAATCTAGAGAACGTGTTTGACCAATACTATGCTGAGGGTCGTCTTTGGTTTGGTAGTGATGGCAATGGTGTGCCTAGACAGAAAAACTATCTATCGGAGCGGATGGGAAAAACAATCTGGACATGGTGGACAAACACCGAAGTTGGGCATACACAAGAAGCAACTCAAGACCTTGCTGCATTATTGCAGCAAAAAGCGATTTTTGATTATCCAAAACCAGTACGCATGATTCAGCGAATGATCCAAGTTGCTACTGCAAAGGATTCCATTGTGCTTGATTCTTTCGCCGGTTCCGGCACTACAGCCCACGCTGTGCTAAAAATGAATAAGCAAGACGGAGGCAACCGACAGTTTATCCTCGTGGAAATGATGGACTACGCCGAGACCATTACCGCCGAGCGGGTACGTCGTGTGATTGATGGCTATGGAGCGGTGGAAGGAACGGGCGGCTCTTTCAGCTTCTACGATCTGGGTGAGACGCTGCTGAATAGAGACCAGACCATCAACGAAGCGGTACCGATCCAGAGGATTCGTGAATATGTGTACTACATGGACACGAAGCAGCCGATCCCGCCACTGGATGAGGAAGAACCGTACAAGCTTGGCGTTTACAACGATACAGCCTTCTACTTCTACTATGAAAAGGAACGGACTACCACGCTTAGTCACAATTTTCTAGCAACCATCCAAACGCAGGCGGAGGGGTACATTATCTATGCAGACATCAACGTCTTGAGTGAGGATGATCTGCGGCGATATAACATCACTTTCAAGAAAATCCCCCGCGACATCGCCAGGCTATAGTAGGAGGGCGTATGGAACTTACGAAATATCAAAAACGTGTGATCGGTGATTTGGATCATTTCTTAGGTCTGTTAAATGAGACTCACGATACGCGTAAAGCATATATGGAACACTGGTACGCAAACAACGTCCCGGTGGGCTTTGGCGGCATGCTGCCGTACAACAATGAGCTCGTCGGAACGCCGCATGTCTGCTTCAAAGTGCCCACCGGGGGCGGCAAGACTTTCCTTGCCTGCGCATCCGTCAAGCATATTATGGATGCCCTCGGCCTCTACAAGACGAAGGTCGTTGCATGGCTTGTTCCGTCTAATGCGATTCTGGAGCAGACCATTCTAGCTCTGAAAAATCCCGATCACCCTTACCGTGCCCGTCTGGATGTTGATTTTGGCGGCAAGGTTGAGGTCTATACCAAAGAGGAACTACTGAACGGGCAAAACTTCAATCCTACGACGGTACGAGAGCACCTAACCCTGTGTGTCCTGAGCTTTGACTCTCTACGGAGTAAGAAGAAAGACGGACGGAAGGTGTATGATGAGAATGGTGCTCTCGCACAGTTTGTTCCTTACTATACCTCCCGGGAAACACTGGTGGAAGCTGTAGACGATACCGCGCTCATTCAGGTGCTAAACCAAATGTCGCCGGTGGTGATTGTAGATGAAAGCCATAACGCGCAGTCCGATCTGAGCATCGAAATGCTTCGCAATCTAAATCCATCGTTTGTCCTGGATCTGACTGCTACACCACGGAAGAACAGCAACATCATCTCCATTGTGGACGCGCGTGAACTGAAAGCGGAAAACATGGTCAAACTACCGGTCATCGTCTACAACCGCTCCAGCAAGCTGGATGTGCTGCGAGACGCAATTCAGCTTCGTGGTACCATCGAAAGGCAGGCCATGGCAGAGGAGCAGCAGCGAGGCACCTATATCCGTCCGATTGTGCTTTTTCAGGCGCAACCCAGGGGAAAAGAGGATGCTGCAACCTTTGAGAAGCTTAAGGCAGAACTGATCAGTATGGGCATTCCCAAGGAGCAAATTGCCATCAAAACCTCTGAACGCAATGAGCTAAAAGGCGTGGAATTACGCGCTCGCACATGCCAGATTCGGTACATCATCACCGTCAACGCCCTCAAAGAAGGATGGGACTGTCCGTTTGCCTTCATCCTAGCGACGCTGGCCAACAAGACATCCCAGGTTGACGTCGAGCAAATTCTGGGCCGTATTTTACGTTTGCCTTATGCACGTAAGCATACCGGCGAGTTGCTGAACATGTCCTATGTCCTAACCTGCTCGGCGGATTTTCGCGCGACACTTGAGAACATCATAAAGGGGCTCAACCGGGCGGGTTTTAGCGATAAGGAATTCCGTGTCGCTTACGATGCAACCGCTATGATCCAGCAAAAAGAGCCTGAGCAGATACAGATGGAGGCTCCAACGGAAACACAAAACGAATCAGCACATGTAGACTTGGAGGACTTCCTCGACATTGACTTTTCCGCTGTGCGCGAAGCGCTTGAAAACAGTAATACCCTTGACCTATCTACAGAAATCGGCGATGTTCTCCCTAAGCAAATTGCCGAGATGATAAGTACGGCCAAATCTCAGGGAGCAGAATTTGACGCGGCCATTGCGCAGGCAAATGCGGATGGCTTACCGATTGGTGGTGTGAATGATATGAAGAATTTCTATCCAATGCAGCCAGCCTTTGAGAAAGAAGTAGCCCATCTGGAATTGCCGATCTTCCAGCAGGAGGTTGCTCATTCGATCTTTATAAACGGCACACAGGTCAAGTTAAGTAAGGAGGCCCTAGCTGAAGGCTTTACGCTGCACGATAAGGATGCCGCCATCAGCTTTGAGCTTGCACAAGGAGATATCTATCGATTTG
This sequence comes from Candidatus Limiplasma sp., assembly GCA_034927815.1. Taxonomy (GTDB): domain Bacteria; phylum Bacillota; class Clostridia; order Christensenellales; family Aristaeellaceae; genus Limiplasma. Next base: position 26,078 of record JAYFPK010000011.1, on the reverse strand, counting down.
ATGTAAGCGCCGTTGGTGACGCAATCCCACGCTATCAAAAGATGAGCACAATCGACGCGAAAGTATTCAAGACATACCTTGAATCGCTGCCGCCAGAGTCTCGAATCAAACAATGCGTTAATGCGATTGTTCATCAGCTCAATAAACTTGACGGCGTGGAGAGTTCTGATCTTCGGAAGTATATTGAGCGTATTGTAGCCAATATGAGCAGCGATAATCTGGCGGCCATGGAAGGGGTAATTCCGAGCTATGCACTGCGCATACGCCAAAAGATTGAACAACTGATGGATGAGTATCGGGAAAGGCGCTTCAATGCAATGGTTGAGGCTGGAGAAATCACCTGTAGGCCGGGCTATATACTGCCCAAGGTAATTGACCCCATAAATGCGGTTGCATCCATTGCTAAGTCACTATATACGGCTGAAGCTGACATGAACGATTTTGAGCATAACGTCATCGCTGCCATATCCGGGTTGAATAATGTTGTTTGGTGGCACCGGATCATTGAACGAAGAGGTTTTTGCTTGAACGGATTTATCAATCATTATCCGGACTTCATGGTACAGACTACCCGAGGGCGCATTGTACTGATCGAAACCAAAGGGGATCACCTTTGGAACGATGAGAGCCGTAGAAAGCTGCACCTAGGCAGAAAATGGCAGGAATTGTGCGGGCAAAACTATCGGTATTATATGGTTTTTGATGATAAAGATGCCGGGATAGAGGGAGCATATAAATTTGCTCAATTTATTGAGACGATAAAACGCTTATAGCAACCGTGAGGGCAAAATGGAAGTGGATTTCTAACGGATGCGCCAGGATTTTAAGCTGATGAATCCTTGAAGGGGAGGAATACGTTTGGCGGATATTAAACTTTTCTCTATCTCGGGGCCTGTCAAAGAGATGGAGGCATCCGTGGTTGAGTTGGAGCGGAATCTTCAAAGACTGATAGAACGGAATATGCCATTGTTTTTTGGTGTCACTTTTCTCAAATCTGAATATCCTATTACCAACGGGAGGATGGATAGCCTTGGTGTTGACGAAAATAACTGTCCGGTGATCTTCGAGTACAAACGAAGCGTAAATGAAAATGTCATTAATCAGGGTTTATTTTATTTAGATTGGTTGTTGGATCATAAAGCCGACTTCAAGCTTTTGGTGATGGAAAAGCTTGGCTCTGAAAAAGCTGAGTTGATCGATTGGAGCATGCCTTGTGTTATCTGTATCGCTAACGATTTTACAAAGTTTGACGAACACGCTGTAAATCAAATGCAGCGCAATATAAAGTTAGTCCGATATAAAAAATATGGGGATGAACTGATAATATTCGAGTTTTTGAATACGCCGCAAGCCAAACCAGTCACGCTTTCTCCAGATTCTGATGTGCAGACACAAAAGGGTAGTGCACCGAAGGATAAAACTTTCCTAGAGCAATTGGAAAATGCCCCTCAGGAAAAGAAAGATATTTACATGTCTATTCGAGATTATATTCTGTCACTTAGCGCTGATGATGTATCGGAAAACCAACTCAAGCTATATGTGGCATTTAGGAAGGTCAAGAACATCGCCTGCGTGGAAGTGTATAAGCACGTCGTTTTGCTGCATCTGCGGCTCAACCCTGATACCGTTGAGTTGAAAAAAGGATTCATAGAGGATGTGCGAACGAAGGGACATTGGGGAACCGGCGACTTGCGCGTAATACTTAAGACAATGGATGATTTTGAAACATGCAAGCCGCTACTTACGCGAGCTTATATGGAAAACTAATACATAGTCCTTACTGGTATTGAGCCCCAATGAAGAAACTGTGATGGTTTGAGGACAAAAAAGGCTCTTATTGGGCTATAGGTTGAACTGATCAGGTAGATCTCTGCATCCTTACGGCATGCAAGATCGATTTGGGATGACATTCCCGAACAGCATGTACCCAGTGCTTCTATTGCTGTTCCCTTCCATATCGAGTTCGTCCACAAAACCTCAATATTGATGTGTCCGGCCACGGTTTCAATGGTGCGAAAGCTTTTATTACTTTTATTATCAGGAATGCAATTTTCTCGAAATACTCATTATTGGTCAAAATCTGCGCCTCCTTTTGTCTGCAACATTATCTTTCCAGGCGACTGTTATTGCTATGTTTACCTCCCTTATCTTTGCAAAATCAAGTCCGCTCAAGCATCTCAATGCGAGAAACTATCCAGTCCTTCACTGGTTTTACAAAAGAATCCCATTGGGGTGATTTTGATGCTCTGAATAGCACATCATTTAGACAAACAGCAAATTCCTCGCCTATTCTTTCGGCTATATTTTCAACATAGCGTTGGTGATCCCCTGTCATTGGCGTATCCTCTAACGCCCGTCTATATTCATCATCTAAAGGTAACACATCTGTATCTAAACCTATTACCATCTCTCTAATGTATCTCTCCGGAGTATAGTCATCAGGAAGATTGTACTGAGTAATAGCCTGCAAAACTGTTTCCCTTTGTTGCGTGGCTTTATCACTATTTCCTGTCAGGACTTCCTTTATTCGAGCTTCTTTTTCTTTTTTTGATATATATACATCACCATCAATAACGCCAAGGCGAAATGCGCAGTCCTCACCCTTTAATATAAAACCCGCAAATTGGGTAAAAACGTTTACTGCAGCGCCAAACAAATATGTATCAACGTTTTTTTTGCAGCTTAGCTCTTTGCAAATCGTTCTGATAATCCCTTGTGAAAAAATGTCCTCAACGTGGATGTTTATTGGTGCCTCCCTTTTTCCGATCATATAATATATTGCATCGGTCGTTATATAATCTAGGACTAGAGTTTTTTCTGGCGTTTGGATTAGATATCGAATTTCAACAAATTGTTTCAATTCATTCATAACCATTGAATGTGTTGTGAATACAATTTGGTATTGCCGTTTTTCATCCCTAGCGATTTGAGAAAGTCTCTCAATAAGTTTTTTTAGTGCAGTAATATGTAAGAGTAAGTCAATTTCATCAATGAGAATAAGAGAGTACTTTGGCGCTTTCAGTACTCTATCCAAAATTCGAAAAATACGTTGCTCTCCTGCGCCCATGCTTAGTGACGAATAGGAAGTGTCGTTATCTGCAATAACAGCAATATAAGATTTTCGACTCCCTTTGCGTGAGCATTGCTCCAAGATCTGGTATTGAATACCAGTAATATATGAGGCTGTCTTTTTTAATAGTGTAGAATGACTATCTGTGGTTTCACGCCGTTGGTAGTCAACACGCAGCCCATTTTTAACTATCTCAATCTCCGGAACGCAAGTATCAATTCCGATATACTCGATATGACGCTGAGGCCGATCATCACACCGTGGTGTCCATCGGTCTTTTGCCTTTCCGTATGCTTGTACCTTGCTCTTATTTTTTTTTCCTCTGATAGAATATGTGTGGGTCATTGTGAACTTCGACCCCTGCCAAAGACCGTGTGGAGATGGCAAAAAAAATCTAGGAAATCGATAGTCAGTGTTTTGGCTGCCAACAGGGGGGCGGTAACAACATGAAAGGGCATGAATAACTGTGGATTTCCCACATCCATTCACACCCATAAGTGCGATCATCCTTTTATCAGATGAAAAATCAATATCAACCTTCTTTAGACCTTTAAGTCTGGTAATTCCTAATTTTTCAACATATTGTCCATGGATTTCCATAACAGCTACTCCGATTCTTTTGTGTCAATAATAGAAGAAAACCCACTCTTTCGAGTGGGTGTGGTGGTCTGTACTGGACTCGAACCAGTGACCCCATCGATGTGAACGATGTGCTCTACCAACTGAGCCAACAGACCAAATTTCATTTCCGATTTCTGTGCATTTTGCCCAAGTCACATTCTTGGTGCACAACCCGCTCGGCGGGGGAATGCTGGTAGGCGATTATGTGATGCGCCCATAGCGCTCTACCAACTGAGCCAACAGACCTTACAGTTTCCAGCGCCGGGCTCTGTGCATTTGCCAAGTCACATACTTGGCGCACACCCCCGCTGGGCGGAGGGGCTTCCCCGGCAACGAAAATCATCTTAGCATACCCACTTCGCTTTGTCAATTCCAAAATCGCAAAAACATGAAAATGATGAGGGGATCACGGCCATGGGCGGACAGTGCATTCCATGAGCGCGATGTCCGCCGCCATAGACGCCGGGCGTCTATGGCGGCGGGAAAAATGCTCCTTGGGCTATTGCTTCTCCAGCATCCGCACCTCTTCCCCATTCACGGATACCGCTTGAATCAGGCTGATATCCAGGGGTTCTTCCACAAAATTGTGATATTCAAAAGTGGTTCCATCGGAAATGGCGTCCCTGACCTCGATGCGCTCCTCGCTTCCATCCGTCCTTTTCACCAAAAGCTCCGCCTGTACGCTGGAATCGACGGTTCCTTTTTCGCCCAGCACCGTCCAGCCCATGGGCGAAACCATCACCGTGTGAATGCGCGCCGCGCCCACATCGATGTCGCAGGCCGCCTGCTTGTAGGCCTTCACGGCCTGGAGGCGGAAGGCAACGCTCCAATCGCCGGTGATGTAGTCCTTGTTGGTGGTGTAGTCCCCCCGCAGCGCGTATTGCGCCAGGTCTAGGTTGGAGGGGAAAACCTCTTCTATATACTGCACCTTGTCCTGATCCGGATCATCAATGCGATACCCCGGGTTGCATAACTCTCCTTGATCGTTCACAGCGAAAGAAACGGAAATATCGCTGAATACGCGGGCGGTTGACAGGCTGTCGATCCCCTCAAGCCAAACGCCTCCATGGTCGTCCATATTGCCGCCCGCCTGCTTGTCAAGCATGGACTTCTTCTTTGGAAAGCACGTTTGCACATGCAAGCGGCCGTCGATCAGCCCAATGTTGGAAATGTAGGCGAAATCCACGCCGGGGATGGGAATGTGCATTTCGTTGGGCGGCAGAATCTTCATGCCTTTATTCGCGTAGAACCATTCAAAGTCGCCGCCCCCGCCCGCGCTGTTCTCCTGGGCCAGCCAGACGCTTCGTTTCTCACCCTGAACCGTATCCAGTGCGATGCCGATATCCACATCCTCAAAATTCGTGCGCCCTACCAAAAAGGACCGCAGCCGAAACGTCACCTTTTGGCCCTCCAGCTTCTCTCCGCCATAGCCAAGGATGCTCAGCATGGCCGTGCCTGTGTCCTCATCGTAGGGCGCTGTGCGCGTGTTGGTTATGCGGGTCCCGGAGATCATGCAGTCATACGGGTCAATGATTCCCTCCAGCAGGCGTTCCCCTGTCAAATCCCGCAGCGTAAAATACGCCACGGCGTTCTGGCCGTCGCTCATGGCCGCCAATACTTCCATGCGGATGCCGTTTGATTCGCTGACCAGTTCAATCGGCTGCAGCGCCTCGGCAATCTTGTCGCCTACGCTCATCAACAGCCTCTGAAAGCTGGGATTTGTTGCCGCCAGGCCGGAGAGCGCAATCAGCAGCGTCCCGCACACAACGATTGCGGCCATGGAGCGCCGGCGGGCCTTTTGCCTGGCTTTGGGGAGCGTAAGAATCCTTTTCTCCAATTGTTCATGAACAGCGATTCCCGACAGCTGTTTGTCCAGCACGCACTTCATTTGCTTACTCATCATCCCACTCCTTTGCCGTCGCTTTCAGCTGCGCCCGGGCCCGGGCCAGCCGGGTTGAAACCGTGGCCTCGGAAATGTGGAGCGCCGCCGCGATTTCTTTCAGCTTCATCCCCTGGTAGTAAAACAGGAGCACCACTTCCTTGTACTTGGGCGCGAGCTTTGAAATGGCAAGCGCCAGGGGCTCGCCGGAACCCTCCTGTGGGCTTTGCTCCATGGATAGCCGCTCCAGGAAAGCCGCGTCGTCCACGCGCCGCCTGTGCCAGGGTGCGCGCAGTTGATTTTTGCAAACGTTGATGGCAATGCGGGTCAGCCACGTTTTTTCCCCGCACTCCCCGCGAAAGCGGGCATAGGACTTGAGCGCCTTTTCGAAGGTATCCTGTACGGCGTCCTCCGCCAGGTGGTAATCCCGAAGGTATACAAAGCAAATCCTCAAAAGGTCGTTTCCATAGAGGGAAAGCAATCCGCCCAAATCCATTTCTTCCGGCGCGGCTTTGGATGCGGTGACAGCCAATGTCATCCCTCCTTTCGCAGGATTAGACACTTCAAATGGGAAAAACCATTCAGAAATGATGTCCTTCCCAAGGCAGCCCTTTGAAAATCTTCGCATTGTGTTCCCTGGGCCGATATGGTATTCTCCTGTTGAAGCATTTCGCCTCCATCATGGATCAAGGAAAGCGAGGAAACCCCATGCGCTTATCCACAAAACCCTTGTCCTTTCTCGCCCTTTTAGCCTTCTCGTGCCTTCTGGCTGTCCAGGGCGGCCTGGCTTCCGGCCAGGAAGCCCCGGAGCCGTCAAAGGATTCCCTCACCTTCTTCATCGCCTCAGACCTTCATTATCTCTCCCCCCGCCTGGGGCCCCAGGGGGAGGGTTATGGCGACGCCCTTCCTTCCCAGGGGGACAAAGCCACCCCCTACATCAATGAGATCCTGGATGCCTTTGTGGAGGAGATCATCGCGGAAAAGCCGGATGTGGTGCTGCTGACAGGGGACTTGACCTTTCAGGGGGAAAGGGCCAGCCATGAGGATTTGGCCCAAAAGCTGGCGCGGATCGATCCCGGCGTCACCCGGGTATATGTGATCCCTGGGGACCGTGATATAGGCAATGGATACGCCGGCGGGTTTGAGGGCGGACAGGCGGCGCCCGCGGCCCCTGTCACCGCCGAGGAATTTGCTGAAATCTACGCGGATTTCGGCCTGTCCCTGATTCGCCAGGATAAGGACTTTTCCCTGGATTATGTGGTGGAGTCCCCCGTGGGGCCCTGGATCCTGATGCTGGACACCAGCCTTCATGGAGAAGGCTCTGCCCCTGGGGAACCGGTCCTGGGAGGGAAGGTGGATGAAAACCTTTTTCCCTGGATCAAGGGCATGGGCCAAAAGGCAAAGGAGGCGGGCCATCCCCTGATCACCGTCACCCACCACAACCTGTACCGCCACCATCCCCGGCTGACCGGGGACTATGTGCTCCAAAACAACACCAAGTTCTTCGAGTGGATCTACCCCCTGGGGGTGAAGCTCCATTTCAGCGGCCATACCCGCATTCAGGATATCGTCACCTATGAGGGCGTATCGGAAATCACATCCCAGGCCCTATGCCTGTATCCACACCAATACGGCGTTTTGCGGTATGAAGGGGGAACCCTTGAATACAATACCCGGCGCCTGAATCTGGCGCGGTGGGCCAAGGCGAAAGGATCTGACGACCCCAATTTGCTGCACTATGACGCCTATGCTCGCTCCTGGCTGGATGCGGCCCTAGGCGATGATGTGGGCGCGCTGATCGACCCGGAAAAATATACGGACCAGCAGCGCATGGACATGCTGGCCCTGGTGTATGAGGTAAACTATCAATACTACTGCGGCGGGGATGTGGACGAGGCGGCGGTGAAGGAGCGGGAGGCCTACAAGCTGCTGATGCAAAACGGCGGCGACTTGGCCGCGTACCTCCAATCCATCGTCGCGGATGACCGCGTGGACGACACCCATCTGGTGGTGACTCCCTAACTTCTCCCAGCCCGCCTCCTTACGCCCGGTCCTGGGGAGTTTCCTCCCCCTGGCCCCGCTTTCCCTTCCCCCGCCTAAGCCACCAGCCCACTACGGCCCGGGCGGGCTTGTAGGGAAAGCCCTCCAGCGCGGCGGCGGCCTCGTCCAGCTTTTCCCGGATAGGAATGCTTTGCGGACAGTGCTCCTCGCACTTTCCGCATTTTTTGCATTGGGACGCGCCATGCGCCCCCACATAGGTCACATACTTCATCTGGGCGCGGAACTTGCTGTTCACCGCCGTTTCATTGTAGCAGCTAAAGCACAGGGGGATTTCCACCCCAAAGGGACAGGGCATGCAGTAGCCGCAGCCTGTGCAAGGCACTTTGGTCTTTTCCCGGATGACCTCCCTGGCCCGGTCCAAAAGCGCCAGTTCCTCCTGGGAAAGGCTGTCCGGCTGGGCGTCGCAGGCCACCCGGACGTTCTCCTCCAGCATCTGGGGAGTACTCATGCCCGACAGCGCCAGCGTGACCTGGGGATGGTTCCACACCCAGCGCAGGCCCCATTCGGCGGGGCTGCGCTCCGGATGGGCCTGGCTGAAAAGGCCCTGGACCTCCTGGGGCAGCCCCATGGCCAGCCTGCCCCCTTGCAGAGGCTCCATCACCATCACCGCCAGCCCTTGCCCGGCGGCGTAGAGCAGCCCCTCCTTCCCCGCCTGGTTGTGCTCGTCCAGGTAGTTGTACTGAATCATGCAAAACTCCCAGGGATAGGCGTCCACGATCCGCCGGAAATCCTCCCGGCTCCCGTGGTAGGAAAAGCCGATGTTTTTGATCTGGCCCTCCGCCTTCTTCCGGGCGATCCACTCCACCACCCCAAGGTCCGCCAAGCGCTGCCATTGCTCCAGGCTGTTCAGGGTGTGCATCAGGTAGTAGTCTACAAAACCGGTTTTCAACCGCTCCAGCTCCGTGTTGAAAAACCGGTCAAAGTCCGAAGGCTTCTTCACGAAATACTGGGGCATCTTGGTGGCTAGCTTCACCCTGTTCCGCAGCCCGGTGCGCTCCAAAATCCGGCCCAGCATGGCCTCGTTGCCGGGATAAAAATAGGCGGTGTCCAAATAGTTGATCCCCTGGGCCACAGCGGACAAGAGCAGCTTCTCCGCTTCCTTCTCGTTCTTGCCCAGGCGCATGCACCCATAGCCCAAGGCCGAGAGCTTGTCTCCGTTTTTGGGGTTTGTGCGATATTGCATGAGCGCTCCCCCGCTTTCCTGATGGATTGGAAAACCATGCCCTCCCCATGATACCCCATGGCCCGGCTTTCTTCAACCACCTTAGGGACACATCCCACGCCCTTCCCTTCAAACCCGGCCCTTTTCCTCCAAAATGCCGCCCATGGCGGGGTTGTCGATGAGGGCTCCCTGCCGGGCAAAGCGGGAGCCATGGCAAGGGCAGTCCCAGGTCCGCTCCACAGGATTCCACCGCAGGCCGCAGCCCAGGTGAGGGCAGCGCTTGAGCGTGGGGTAGGCCATGCCCGCCACGCTGGAGCCCATATTGGCCAAAAGCTGCCCCTTGGCCATTTTTCTGGCGGGGTCAAACACAGGGGCGTACTCGTTCTTCTTTTCGTTGATCAGGTCGGTGAGCACCATGGCGGCCACCATGCTCCCGGTCATGCCCCATTTGTTGAACCCCGTAGCCACATACACCCCGGGGGTATTGGGGGAATACCGGCCAATGTAGGGGATGCCGTCCAGGGTCATGCAGTCCTGGGTAGCCCAGGCGTATTGCTCCCGGGCCTGGGGATAGGCCTCCTGGGCAAGCTCCCGCAGCACCCGCCAGTTGCCGCCCCGCTTCCCGGTGCGGTGATCCCCGCCCCCCAGCAGCAGCATGTCCCCTGCATTGCGCAGGGACAGCCCATCCTGGGTCTCCTCCAAATACAGGCCGCCCAGGTCCGGGGCGTTTTTCAGGGCGATCACATAGGAGCGGTGCTGGTACATCTTCAGGAAATAGCCCCCGTGGGTGTTCATAAAGGGAAAATGGGTGGCGACGATTACCGCCTTGGCGCGAACGCGGCCCTGGTCCGTGAAGGCGGTGGTCCCCTCCAGGTTCCTGATGAAGGTGTCCTCATGGATTGCAAGGCCCTGGCTCAGGCCGTAGAGGAAGCGCAGGGGATGAAACTGGGCCTGGTCCGGAAAGCGGACCGCCCCCGCCACTGGCACCGGCAAAGGTGCTTCCTCCAGAAACTCCGCCTGAACCCCCAGGCTTTGCAAAGCCTTGGCCTCCTCCTGGACAGCCCTCCTGTCTGTTCTGGAAAACACATGGGCGTCCTTCTCCTCCAGGCCGCAATCGATGGTATGGGACAACGCCTTGAAGGCGCGCACCGCCTTCTGGTTCGCCTCCAGGTACAGGGCGGTCCTCTCCCGCCCCATGCTTTGCAAAAACTGGTAAAAAACCAGTCCGTGCTGGGCGGTGATTTTGGCCGTGGTGTTGGCGGTGACGCCCCCTCCCATCCGGCGTCCCTCCGCCACCAGCACCCGCCGTCCCGCGCTTTGAAGCATATGGGCGCAAAGCAGGCCCGCCATGCCCGCGCCGATCACCAGCACATCCGTTTGAACCTCTCCCCGCAAGGGCTCCCTGCGCCCAGGGGACAGCGCCGTCGCCTTCCACATGGATTCCAACAAAAACACCTCCTTTGGACAGTATGAGCCAAAGGAGGTGTTTTGGTGCATGAAATAGCGCTTTTGTTTCCTTGCGCAAGGTTCGGGAGCGCCTTCTTCGCCAGCCTCCTCAGCTCACGATGCGGGCACTCCGCCCCGAAGGGGCGTGGTTTCATTGCACACCACCTCGGGCAAAGTCAGGTAGCTTTGCACCTGCAAGGAGGGGTTCTTCATCATCCGCAGCAGCAGCTTGGCCGCTTCGCAGCCCATATCGTAAACGTTGATGTGAATCAACGAGGGCACGGGCCACAGGGCGTTGGCGTGGGGATGGCGGTCAAAGGTAATCAGGGCCATGTCCTGGGGAATGCGCAGCCCCTTTTCCGCGGCGGCCCGGTACACTCCGGCGGCGATCAAGTTGCTGGCGCACACCACAGCGGCGGGCGGTTTCGCGGCAAACAGCTTCAGGGCAGCCTCCACGCTTCCCCGGAAGTCGCCCCCGGTGTGGCGGACCGGGGCCTTCTCCCACTCCAGGCCATGCTCCCGCAGCGCCCTGTGAAAGCCCTGGAGCCGCAGCCGGGAGATGTCCTCCTCCTCCCGCCCGGCCATGAAGGCGATGTCTTTGTACCCCCGCTCCAACAGGTGCTCCGTAGCCAGCTGGCCGCCCAGCACGTGGTTGCTGTCGATCCAGCACAGGCGGGTATCAAAGCCCGAGTGCCCAATGACGATGTGGGGAAAGGCGCGCTTCACCAGCAGCGACGCGGTGGGCTTGCAGATGGCCGCCCCATGGATGATGACCCCGTCCGCGGCCTTTTGCAAAATCACCTTTTCGGCGGAAGCCCCCGGCGCAGCGTCCCCGGAGAGGTCCACCAAAGACAGGGAATAGCCTTTGGCAGCCAAGGTGTTCTGCGCTCCGCAGAGAATCTCAAACATATGGGGGTTTTCAAAGGCCTCGCTTTGCCGCAGGTTCGCCAAAAAGGCGATGTTGCGGGTGTTTTTGCGGGCCAGGCCTGCGGCGTGGCTGTTGGGGGCGTAGTTCAGCCTTTGCATTACCTCCCGCACCCGGCTTGTGGTTTCCTGGGAGATGCTGGGCACATGGTTCAGCACCTTGGAAACCGTGGCAATGGAAACCCCCGCCTCCCGGGCGATGTCCTTGATGGTGATCCCCATGCTCCTATCCCCTTTCGCAGCTGGCACTTTCCCTTGTTCAACAGAGTATAACGTTTACCCATTTTTTGCAAGCTTTTTGTTTCCCTCCACATTGACAATTCTCAGCCTCCAATGCTACCATGTAGCCAGGATATAGAAAACAGCGCTGGTTTTTTATACTCGACGAAGGAAAACGCTACCCCATCAATCCAAAACAGGAGGGATTTCGGTATGAAACGCTTTGTCGCGGCTGTGCTGTGCATCGCCCTTTCCCTGACGCTTTCCTCTGCCTTTGCCCAAGCCGCCCCCGCCGTGGTCACCATATGGCATGATTGCGACGCCGGGATCGTCGCCACCATGGAAGCCACCGTCAACGGCCTGCTTGAAGGGCAGAATGTGGCCGTCCAGTTTGAGAAAAAGTCCAACCTTACGGACCAGCTCAAGCTCTACGGCAACGACCCCGCCAACGGTCCGGATTTGTACTTCTTTGCCCATGACAGCGTGGGCACCTTCGCGGCCATGGGCATTCTGGCCCCTGTCACCGGCCTTTTGTCCCCCCAGGACATGGCGGGCCTGATCCCCATGACCCTCCAGGCGGGCACGGTGTACGGCGAGCAATACCTGCTGCCCGTGTACTATGAGACGCTGCTGTTTATGTACAACAAGGCGCTGTGGCAGGGCGAGGTGCCCGCCACCACCGAGGAATTGTACGAATACATGGCGGCTCACACCGACGCCGCTGCAGGCACCTATGCGCTGGTAAACCAGCACTCCAACGCCTACAACGTGGCCCCCTTCCTCTACGGCTTCGGCGCTTCCATCATCGATGAAAACGCCCAGCCCGGCCTGGACACCCAGGCCATGAAGGACGCCGTGGCCTACAACCAGAAGTTTGCCGCCCTGGAGGCGGACGGGGACTACAACACCGTGACCACCCTGTTCAACGAGCAAAAGGCCGCCGCCATCATCGGCGGGCCCTGGCTGGTGTCCGGCATCAAGGAAGCGGGCATCGACCTGGGCATCCGCTCCCTGGCGGAGTTCAAGTTGCCCAACGGCAACGGCCTGTCCCCCTTCTCCGGGGTGCAGAGCCTGGGCGTGCTGAAATACGCCGCCGAAAGCCGCGGCGAGGAACTGACCAAGGTGCTGAAGGCCTTTACCGATCCCTCGGTGGGCATCGCCCTGGCCAAGTCCTCCAACTGCGCCCCCGCCAACGGCAAGGCCTATGACGACCCGAAGGTGGCCGCCAATGAAATGATCATGGCCATCAAGGCCACCGCCGAAACCGCCCAGCCCATGCCCAACATCCCCGAAATGGGCGCTATGTGGGGCCCCGCCGAGACCTTGCTGGTGAGCGTGAACCAGTCCGGCGCGCCTGTGGAGGAGGCGGCCGCCCAGGCCCAGAGCGCGGCCTTGCAAGCCATCGCGGACATGCGCTGATTTGCCTTTGGAGGGCGGCGCTCCGCCGCCCTCCTTTTGCATTCCAAAGGGGGAAGAGGATGAGCAAGAAGAAATGGCTGCCCTGGCTGTACGCCTCTCCCGGGCTGAGCCTGGTGCTGCTGGTGGTGGTATTCCCTATTGTGTACACGGCCTATATCTCTTTGACCAACATGAACCTGTACCATTGGTTCGATTTTGAGATCATCGGCCTTGGCAATTACGTCCGCGCCCTCTTCAAGCTGGATTCCGGCTTTCTGGCGGCGCTGGGCACCACCATCCTGTGGACCGCGGTAAACATGGCCTTGCAGCTCACCCTCGCCTTCTTCCTGGCCCTGGGGTTGAACGTGAAGGGGCTGCGCCTGGCGCGGCTGTACAAAACCCTGCTGATGTTTCCCTGGGCCATGCCCGCCTACATTTCCATCATCCTGTGGCGGGTGGGCATGTTCAACACGGAATTCGGGCTGCTGAACCAGCTTCTGGCGCACCTTGGGGTAGAGAAGGTAAACTTCCTCTCCACCAACGTGCCCGCCTTCCTCTCCTGCCTGGCCCTGAACCTGTGGATGGCGCTGCCCTTTATGATCACCAACATCGACGGGGCGCTGCAGAGCATTGACGCCAGCTGGTATGAAAGCGCCACCCTGGAGGGGGCGGGCTTTTGGCGCAAGCACCTGAGCATCACCCTCCCGGCCCTCCGGCCCATCGTCACCCCCGCGGCCCTCATGACCACCTTTACCACCTTCAAGCAGTTTGACATCATCTACCTGCTCACCATGCAAAAGGGCTCCCTCACCGGGGCCACCTTGCAGACCGTGATTACCTACACCTATCAAAACGCCTTTGTGTCCAACAATTACGGCCTGTCCGCGGCGGTCTCCATGCTGATCTTCGGCATCATCATCCTTTTGTCCATGGCTACCAACCGCACCTTACAGGAGGGAAGAGATGCGTAAGAAATGGCGGCGCTTTGCGGGGCTTTCCCTGCTGAACCTGGTGTTTGTGGCGATTTGCCTGGCTACGTTGGTGCCCATCGCCTACGCGGTGACGCTGTCCTTCAGCGGCGCCGGCGCGGCCCTGTCCTCCGGCTTCTCCTTCTTTCCCAAGAACCCTACCTTGGAGAACTACCGGGCCATTTTGGTGGACGAGCCCTTCCTGCGCTGGTTTATGAACTCCCTGGGGCTGGCGGGCTGCACCATGGTCCTGGCCATCGGCTGCGGGGTATTCGCGGCCTATGGCTTCTCCCGGTACAAGTTCCGGGGCCGGGCGGCGGTGCTGAAGCTGCTGCTGCTCCTCAACGCCTTCCCCCAGATACTGTCCCTGTTCGCCCTGTTCCGCCTGCTCAAAACCATGGGCATGCTCAACCAATGGGGCGGCCTGGTGCTGATTTACGCCGGGGGCATGTGCGTGTTCAGCATCTGGAACCTCAAGGGATACTTCGACTCCATTCCCGTGGAGATCGAGGAAGCCTCCAAGATCGACGGGGCCAACGACTTGCAGATGATCTGGAAGGTCATCCTTCCCCTGGCGCGGCCGGCCATCATCGTCACCTGCGTCATGGTGCTCATCAGCGTATGGAACGAGTACCTCTTTGCCATCACCTTCCTCGTCAACCGGGATACCTACTCCCTGGCCGGAGGGCTGTACCAGATGCAAACCAACGATTACAGCCGCAACTGGCCGCTGTTTTCCGCCGCCTCGGTGCTGGTGAGCGTGCCGGTGCTGCTGATCTTCTTCCGCATCCAAAAATACATGGTTTCAGGCCTCACCGCCGGGGGCGTGAAGGGCTGAGCCAAGCGCAACAAGGAGAATATTCCTATGATTCAACGGGAAGCGATTTTGCACATCCCTTTGTCCCAGTATGCCTTCGCCCAGGCGGTAGGCCGGCTGACCATCCGGCTGCGGGCCGCCCGGGGCAACCTGGATTCCTGCCGCCTCTTTTACGGGGACAGGGCCAGAAGCGGCGGGGAGGCCCGGGTGTTCCAACTCCCCATGCCGCTTATCGCCTCGGAGGAAGGGCATGACTATTTTGAGGGAGAGATCCTCGCGGACTTTGACCGGATTTATTATTACTTCCAGCTCCAGGCCGGGGACGAAGCCCTGTACTACTACGCCGGCCTGTTTTCCCGGGAGCTTCCCCGCAGGCTGGAAAACGGGGCCCTCTCCCCCGCCCTCAGCGAGTATTACCAGTACCCCGTCATCCTGCGCACGGAGCTGGCCGCCGTGCCCCAGTGGCTCCGGGAGGCGGTGGTCTATCAGATCTTCCCGGACAGCTTCGCCACGGACAAGGAGCGCCTGGAGGAGGAAGCCCGGGCCATCCCCCTGGCCCAGGGGCATGTCAGCCGCTCCAGGCTGGGGGGCACCCTGGAGGGCATCCGCCGGAACCTGGGCTATATCCAGGGCCTGGGGGCCAACTGCCTGTACCTCAACCCCATTTTCACCGCCAAGGCCTACCACAAATACGATACTTTGGATTACTTCCACATCGACCCTTGCCTGGGCACGGAGGCGGATTTTGACGCCTTGGTGGAGGAAGCGCACAGCCGGGGGATGCGCATCCTCCTGGACGGCGTATTCAACCACTGCAGCAGCGATTTCTTCGCCTTCCGGGACGTGGTGGAAAAGGGCCCGGCCTCCCCCTACGCGGACTGGTTTTACCATGTGGAATATCCCGTGCGGGTGCCCCAAAACCCCCGGGAAGCGCCCAACTACGCCTGCTTTGCCTATGTGGGGGAAATGCCCAAGCTCGACACCGCCAACCCCCAGGTCCAGGCGTATTTTGCCAAGGTGGGCCGCTACTGGGTCCAGGAGCGGCATATCGACGGCTGGCGGCTGGACGTAGCCAACGAGGTGGCAAGGGACTTCTGGCGGCTGTACCGCCGAGAGGTGCTGGCCGCCAACCCCCAGGCGGCGCTGATCGGCGAGGTGTGGGAAAACGCGGAGACCTGGCTGCGGGGGGACGCCTTCGATTCCACCATGAACTATGACTTTCTGCGCCACTGCCGGGACTTTTTCGCCGCCGAAGCCCTGGACGCCGCCGCCTTTGACAGCCGCGTCACCCAGATGCGCCTGCGCTACCCCACCCCCTTTGTCCTGGGGCAGATGAACCTGCTGGACAGCCACGACGTGCCCCGCTTCTTGACCCTGTGCGGGGAGGACCGGCGCAAGCACAAGCTGGCGGTGCTCTTTCAAATGCTCTGCCCAGGCGTGCCCAGCGTGTACTATGGCGACGAACAGGCCCTCACCGGCTCCGTGGAGGAGGAATACCGCGCCGCCATGCCTTGGTCCCGCCGGGATGCGGACTATGAGGCGTTCTTCCGCCAGGCGCTGGCCCTGCGCAAAAGCCCCGCCGTCCTCACCGGGGACTACCGGACGCTGTGCGCCCAGGAGGGCTCCCGGCTCTATGCCTTTTCCCGGAGCTGCCCCGGCCATACCCTGACGGCCTACCTCAACGCGGGTTCCGAGGCTGTGCCCGTCGCGCCGCCCCAGGGCTCCCCGGCGCTGTCCTCAGGCTGGAAGGACGGAGCGCTGGAGGGCTACGGCTACCTGGTGGTGCGCTCCGGCGGGGAGACCCTGTAAGCCGCTTCCTCCTCATGGCCTGGGGCGTTTGGCCTCCCGGCCCCGGGAAAATCAGCCGGGCTTTCAAAACAAGTCCCGCTGCCCCAAAAGAAATGATTGACAGCCTCCCCATGGGATGGTATAATTCAAAATTGTCAGCGGGTTTGCTTGAGGGGTTTCCCTGGGCCTGGGACGGCCATGCGCCTGTAGCTCAGTTGGATAGAGCAACGGCCTTCTAAGCCGTGGGTCAGGGGTTCGAATCCCTTCAGGCGCGCCATTTGTGGTGGGCATAGTTCAGTGGTAGAGCGCCAGATTGTGGCTCTGGATGTCGTGGGTTCGAACCCCACTGCTCACCCCATTTTTCTTGGGGTATCGCCAAGCGGTAAGGCACGGGACTTTGACTCCCGCATTCGTAGGTTCAAATCCTGCTACCCCAGCCATTGCCAAGCATCTTCGGACACTCATATGGACAAAACAGGCTGGCTTTTATGCCGGTCTGTTTTTGTTTTACGCAACAGCAGGTTGCTTTACGCCCATCTTTTTGCGCAGTATAATCAGGGCAAAGGTGGTGGAATCAATGGAAACAAGGTATGTTATTCAGGACCTGCGCAAGAGACTTCAGTTGTCACAAGACGACTTTGCCGCGAAATTATTCATCACAAGACAGGCCGTATCCCGTTGGGAGACCGGCGAAACGATTCCCAGCACAGATATGCTAAAGCAGATAGCGGAAACCTTTGATGTATCCATTGACGCTTTGCTTGGCGTATCTCCACGGCAATGCCAAAGCTGCGGAATGACTCTGTATAGTGATACAGTGAAAGGCAGAAATTTTGACGGCAGCCTATCGGAAGAGTACTGTTCCTATTGTTTCCGAAATGGGAGTTACACACAAGACATCACAATGGAAGAGATGGCGGAGCATAATTTGCAAGACCTTGACGCCTGGAATCTGGAAATGGGATTGAACCTGTCAAAAGAGCAGGCCCGTCCACAACTTTTGGATTTTTTGCATACTTTGGAACGCTGGAAACCCATGGAGCAATCGCGCGTTTGAGCGACACCCTTCTTTTGCCCGGCTTTGCAAGTTGATCCTTATGAATGCTCGTACCATTGCCACCAAAAACAGGCGAAAGCGCGCTTGATGCGCCGACGCCTGTTTTGTTTTTTGCGCAGGCCCATGGCATCGAAAGCCGCCCGGCCTCCCCCTCCCTGCGATCCACGCCTGTATTCCCGGCGCATCCATAGCCATTTTGCCTTGGATTATGGTATACTTCATAGGTGGATGCAATCTCACTATGCGGAGGAACATATGGCGGAGCAGGCAATTGAAAGGCGAACCCTGACCCAGCAGGTCACAACGCTCTTGCGCGAGGATATCTTGCTCAAGCGGATTCCCACCGGCGCGCGCATTACCGTGCAGAATATCGCCCAACGGTACAATACCAGCCCGCTGCCCGTTCGGGAAGCGCTCCACACCCTTGCCGGGGAAAAGCTGATTGAGCTGTCCCCCTACAAGGGCGCCACCATCTGCCCCGTGGACCGCACGCTTTGCGAAAACGCCTATGAGATTTTGAAAATGCTGGAAATGCTTGCCATGGAATATGCCATTGCCAACTGGACGCCGGAGTTGTACGCCCGCCTTTCCGCCATCAACGATGAAATCCGCGGGCTGAACACCCCCCAGATGGTGTCCATGCACTACCACCGCTTAAACCGCGCCTTCCACGACCCCATCGAGGGATTTTGCCGCAATGACCAGGCCAGGGAACTACTTTCCCAATACAGGCACTTGGTTTGGACCATATCCAAAGTCACGGCCTTTGATTCCACCCGCCGCGTGGAGGAAGCCACCGCCGAGCACGACGCCATTTTGCAGGCGCTGAACCAGGGGGACGTCCACGTGTGCCGCCGCGTATACATCGAGCATGCGGAAAGGGCCCGCAAGCAGGTGATCGAGGCCATGTTCCCCTGATCTCCCGGCGCGCGGGCCTATCCCTTCACAGCGCCGCTGGTCATGCCGGAAATAAAGTACCGCTGCAAAAAGACAAACAGCACGATCAAGGGAACGCTGGCCAGCAGCGAAGCCGCCATCAGGTCGTTCCACATCACCTTATAGGATTTTGACATCTGCCCGATTGCCACGGGCAGTGTTTTCATGGCTTCCGCATTGGTAAAGATCATGGCGAACATGTACTCGTTCCAGCCCTGCACAAAGGCGTAGATGGTGGTGGAAATCAACCCCGGCAGTGTCAGCGGCATCACGATTTTGAGGAACGTGCGCAGCCGTCCGCATCCGTCGATGAGCGCCGCTTCGTCCAGTTCCCTGGAAATTGCCTCAAAAAAGCCGTACATCATCCAGGAGCAAAAGGGAATTACGCTTGCCACGTACACCAGAATCAGCCCGGTGTAGGTATTGGTGAGCTTGTACACCGAGAGCAGCTTGTAGTAGGGTACATACAGCATCACGGAGGGGAACATCTGGGTCGTCAGGATGAAAAGCATCAGCACGCCCTTGGAGCGGAAGGAAAAGCGCGAGAACCCATAGCCCGCCAAGGTGGAAAACACCACCGCCACCACCGTGGAGGTGAGCACCACAACCACGCTGTTTTTCAGGTAGGTCAAAAAGGGATAATCGTTCCACACATGATGGTAGGCCTCCGTCGTGGCTTGCGCAGGAAAAAAAGTCGCCAGCGGCGCGGAGAGGATTTCCGAGATGCTCTTAAAGGAGGTGGTGGCCACGTACAGGATCGGAACCACCGCCACCAGGCAAAAAAGAAAGAGCACGGCATGCCTGAGGAGAATACCGCCAACTGTTTTACGCATCGCTTTTCATCATCCTCCTGTATAACAGGCTGATCAGCACACATATCAGGAACACCACAACCGCGATGGCGGAGGACGAGCCAAAGTTCAGGTATTCAAAGGCGCGCTTGTAAATGTCAATGGAAATCACGTTGGTGGCGGAGCCCGGCCCACCGGAGGTAAGCAGCCAGATCATGGTCACGTGCTTGAACCACCACACCGTATCCAGGATCAGCATGACCATCAGGGACGAGCGCAGCCCGGGAAGCGTAACGTGCAAAAACTGCTGGTACCCGTTGGCCCCGTCTATCTTCGCCGCCTCGTACAAATCCCCCGGAATGGTCTGCAAGCCCGCCAGGGATTGCAGCATAATCAGCGGATAGCCCTTCCAAACGCATACCCAGATCACCATCAGCATGGCATATTGCGTGCTGCCCAGAAAGGAAATGGGCTCCTGGATGGCCCCGGCGCGGATGAGCACGCCGTTGATCAGCCCTGTGCTGGCGCTTAGGATCCACTTCCACAGGTTTGCGGCCACCACCTCGGGAAACAGCCAGGGCAGCATCAGCAGCGCGCGGTACAGCGTCCGCCCCCGGAAATTCCGGTTCAGCAGCAGCGCCAGCCCAAGCCCCAGCACCATGTGCCCCAATACCACAAAAAAGGTGAACTGCACGGTCAGCCCCAGGCTGCCCCACAATTCCCCCGTGGCAAAAGCGTCCACATAGTTTTTGAGGCCTACGAAGGCCCATTTGTTCACCAGGTTTGTTTTGAACAGGCTGACATAAATCCCGTATCCAAAGGGATACAGCAAAAGCAGCAGCAAGGTCAGCGTCGCGGGCAGAATGAAGACCATCAGCAGGCTTTTTTCCTTGAGCAATGCGGAAACATGCTTGCGTTGCGCCGGTTTCATGGCGATCATGTACTCACCTCTTTTTCGATCATCCCCCCTCCCGGCGCTGGCTGAGCGCCTCCGGGAAAGGGAATGATACAGGGCGAGGCAGTGTCCGGCATTGGATGCCGGACAGCTGCCTCATTGCGTGTGGGCCTATCGAGACAAGGGCTTATTCCCCGTTGGCGGCGTCGCAGATGGCCTGCGCCCGCGTCAGTGCCTTTGCGGCGGCGTCTTCCACGGTTCCCTGGCCGGTGAATACCGTCTGGTAGGCTTCCGCGTGGATATCCTCCACCTCGCTGTATCCGGGGATGGTGGGCGGAATGTATACATTCTCCAGCGCCTGGATGAATCCCTCCAGGCCGGAAATGTTCTGGATGCTGGGATCGTCAAAGGACTCCTGGCGAACCGGCAGGCGGCCCGTCAGCCCCGCGAAGGCCAGGGCGTTCTCCGGCTGGTGCATGAATTTGATGAATTCGACGGCAGCCTTTTGCTTGGCCTCATCCTGGGTGGTGATGAACAGGCCGAAGCCGGCGGCGGTGGAAACCTGGCGCTCCACCTTGATGTTGGGGAAGGAGCCGATCTTTCCAACCAAATCGGGCACCTGGGCGGTGATCGCGCCCAGCGCGTTGGAGCCCGTGATCAGCATGGCCGCCTTGCCGGAGGAGAACAGCGCCACCGCTTCGGGGTAGCCGGTTTCCACCACGCCCGGCGGCACCGCTTCATGGACGGTTACCAGGTCCGTAAAGGCCCGTAACGCCTGGATGTACTTTTCCGATCCAATGTCGGTCTGCCATTTTCCGGCTTCGTCCTTGTAGAATTCATCGCAGCCAAAGTTCCGCACGATGGGCTGGAAGCGGCTGGCGCCGGAGGAATTGCGCGTACCCACCAGGGTAATGCCGTAATTGCCGTCCACGGTCAGCTTCTTGGCCGCATCCACCAGCTCTTCCCAGGTGGTGGGCACCGCGACGCCCTTCTCCTCAAAGATGTCCTTGCGGTACACAACCCCTTGCGCGCCCCCAAAGTACGGAATGCCCACGCGCACGCCGTCAACGGTGAAGGAGTCGATGTTGGCCGCGACAAAGCCGTCCAGGTATTCCTTCTCAAAGATGTCCTGCACGGGGGCGACCACTTCCATGTCCAGCAGCGCGCCCATCAAAGTCTCGTTCCCCATCACAAACGCCGGCAGGTCGTCGGCCGCGGCCAACGCCACCATCTTGGTATTCAGGTCGTTGGAGGCCACCCCCTGTACCTCTACCGTGATCCCGTTGTCCATGGCGTTGAACCTGTCGATCAGGTCCTGTTCAAAAGCTCCTTCCGGAGATTCCAGAATGGTGGAGGAGATGTAGGAGATGGTTACATCTTCCGCCAGGGCGCCGCCGGCGCAGCCAAGCGCCAGCAATAGGCACAGCGTCAAGGATGCCAGTTTCTTCATTGGGTTTCCCTCCTGTTTTTTTATATTTCTTGATGCGAATACACCGCATTCAATTCCCTTACCACTCGATGGTGGAACCGTCATAGGTCTCCCACATCGGATTCTTCCAGTTGTGGGGATGCTTGCCGGCTTCCTCCACCGCCGCCTCGTCCACCTCAATGCCCAGGCCCGGCCCTTCGGGCAGGCGGACAAAGCCGTCCTCAAAGGCGAATACCTCCGGGTTTTTGATCCACCACAGCTTTTCGTTTTGCCGGGTGCAGTTATGGATGTCGATGGACTGCTCCTGAAACACCGCGTTGTTGGCCGCGCCGTCCACATGGATACAGGACGCAAAGGCGATGACGCTCAGCGGGCAATGGGGCGCAAGGGCCAGATCATAGGCCTCGCCCATGGCGGCGATGCGCATGCACTCGCTGATGCCCCCCGCGTGGGAGAGATCCGGCTGCAAAATGTCCACGCTGTGCTCCTCCAACAGGGTCTTGAAATCCCAGCGGCTGTACATCCTCTCCCCTGTGGCGATGGGGGTGGCGGTGTACTGGGCAATGGTGCGGAAGGCCTCGTAGTTATTGGGCAGCACGGGCTCCTCGATGAAGCTGAGCCGCAGCGGGTCCAGGGCTTGGGCAAACACCTTCGCCATGGGCCTGTGGATGCGCCCATGCAAATCGATCGCCACGCCGATTTCCGGCCCCAGGGCCTTGCGCACCACCTCCACCTTCTCCACGATCCCCTCCACCAGGCGGTAGTCGTCCAGGTAGTGGGTCGCGCTGTTGGGCGACATTTTAATCAACTTATATCCCTGTTCCTTGGCGCGCCTGGCGTCCCGCACCAGTTCCTCCACGGACTCCCCATGGATGCTGCGGTATACCTTCACCCGCTTTTTCACGCCGCCGTTTAACAGGCGGTAAACGGGCATGCCAAAGTATTTTCCCCGAATATCCCACAGGGCCTGGTCAATGCCCGCCATGACGCTCATCATCACAGGGCCGCCCCGATAAAACGCGCCCCTGTACATGTTTTGCCAATGCTTTTCCACCAGCAGCGGGTCCTGGCCTACAAAGTAACCTTCCCACTCCTTCACGGCGGCGGCCAGGGTATCGGCACGGCCTTCCACCAGGGGCTCGCCCCATCCGCTGATTCCCTCGTCCGTTTCAATTTTCAGGTATAGAAAACGCATAGGCACATGGTAAAGGGAAAACCCGGTAATCTTCATACTTTTCAACCCTTCCAACGGTTCTGCCCCTAGTATAGCAACGCCTTTCCCTTTTGTCAATTATTATATCAAATATCAAATATCAAATTTTAGTCCACAAACACCCCGGTGTTTCCGCCCTCTTTTCCTCTCCCCATCAACGGCTTGGTATAGGCTCCCAGGAACAGGGAAAGCTTACTAGAAGCCAGAAAGGAGGGTGTTTTTTCGCGTGAATACAGCCATTGGACAAAACGTTCAACGGAAAGAGGCCTGGAACAAGGTTACGGGAAAGGCAACCTATACGGACGACTTTCCCTTGGCCGGGGCCCTTTGCGCCCGCTTGCTCACCAGCACCCATGCCCACGCCCGCATCGTAAGCCTGGACATTTCCGCCGCCCTGGCGGTGAAGGGCGTGAAGGCGGTTTTAACGGGAGCGCAGCACCCCGAGCTTTTCGGCCCTTTGCTGCAAGACCGCCCCGCCCTGGCCAGGGACGTTGTGCGCTATGCCGGGGAGCCGGTGGCCCTGGCCGTGGCCCAGGACGAAGCCACGGCGGAGCGGGCGGTGCGGATGATCCGCGTGGAATATGAACCGCTGCCCTTCTCCCTGACCCCCTCCCAATCTTTGGCGGAGGGAGCGGTGTTGATCCACAACCGGATGGGCCAATACCAAAAGATGATGACCGACATCCTTCCGGAGGAGGGAACCAACGTCGCCAGCCGCTACCGCATGCGAAAAGGCAATACCGCCGAAGCCCTGGGGTATTGCGACGTGATCGTGGAGGAGCGCTTTTCCCTCCCCCCCACCGATCACCTGGCTATGGAGGTAAGAACGGCCCGGGCGGAGATATCCGCAGGAGGCAAGGTGCTGATCACCACCTCCTCCCAAGCGCCCTATGTGGTGCGCAAGCAGATCGCGGAGGCTTTCAGGATTCCCTCCGGCCAGATTCAGGTGAAGACGTCCTTGCTGGGCGGGGGCTTTGGAGGCAAGGCCCCGGTCTTTCTGGAAATCCTGGCGTACATGGCGTCCCGCAGCGTAGGGGGCAAGGCCGTGCGGCTCACCATTCCACGGGAACAGGACATGGCCTCGGCCCCCTGCCGCCTGGGCCTGGAGGCCAGCATCAAAATCGGGGCCACCAAAGACGGAATCATCCAGGCCGCGGAGATGACCTATTGGCTGGACTGCGGCGCGTACACGGACATCTCCCCCTACATGTCCAAGGCCATCGCCATGGACTGCACGGGCCCCTACCATATCGACAACCTGTCCTGCGACTCCCTGTGCGTGTATACCAACCATACCTACGCCACCTCCTACCGGGGCTTTGCCCATGAATCCTATACCTTTTGCGTGGAGCGGACCATGGACATCCTGGCGCGCCGCTGCGGGATGGACCCTTTGGAGTTCCGGCTGAAAAACGCCATTGGCCCGGGCAATCTCACCCCCTCCCAGGTACCATGCACCCTCAGCCTCACGGGGGACCTGACCCAGTGCCTTGGGCAGATCAAGGAGCTGGCCCAGTGGGACGGGGGTGAGGCGGTGCCCATCAAGGAGAACACGGTGCGGGCCAAGGGGATCGCCTGCTTTTGGAAAACGGAAAACCCGCCCACGGACGCCATCTCCGGGGCCATGATCACCTTCAACCCCGACGGCAGCGTGAATTTAAACACCGGCGTCGTGGAAATGGGCTCCAGCGGGCAGACCCAACTGGCGCAGATTCTGGCGGAGCGCCTGAAGATCGACCCCCAACAGGTGCATGTGGTCATGGCGGTGGACACCCAGACCGCGCCGGAGCATTGGAAAACCGTGGCGAGCCTCACCGGCTACATGGCCGGACGCGCCGTGCTGCGCGCCGCGGACGATATGCTGGACCAGCTGCGCAAAAACGGCGCTCAGGCCCTGGGCTGCGCGCCGGAGGATGTGGAGGTCGCCCAGGGGAGGGTCTTCGCCGTTCAAACCCCCGAACAGTACATCGCCTTCAAGGACATTGTGCAAGGGTACAAATCCCCCCAGGGGGAATCCATCGGCGAGCCCGTGCTGGGGCGCGGCGGGATGATGCTCAAAGGGCTGAGCTTGCTGGACCCCCAAACCGGCCAAGGGAAAACCGGACCCGCCTGGACCCTGGGCGTTCAGGCGGTGGAGGTGGAGGCGGACTTGCGGACCAGCACTTACCGCATCCTGACCGCCTCCACTGTGATGGACGTGGGCAAGGTGATCAACCCGGAGCTGATGCGCTCCTCGGTGGCCGGAGGGATGTCCATGGGGATCAGCCTGGCGAGCCGGGAGGCCTTCCCCTGCGACGGCAGCGGCGTTCCCCGCACCCCCACCTTGCGCTCCTATAAGCTGATGCACATGGGCCAGGAGCCGGATTACCGGGTAGGCTTTGTGGAAACTCCCGAAGAGGGCTCCCCCTATGGGGTGCGGAGCTATTCGGAGCACGGGATCATCGGCATCCCGGCGGCCCTGGGAAACGCGCTGTCCACAGCCTTTGGCAAGGAGCTTTTGGCCTTGCCCCTCACGCCGGAAAGGATTTGGCGCACGCAAACAGGGGGTGGAGTATGATTCCCTTTGATTTTCTCTACTGCAGGCCCGCCACGCTGGCGGAGGCCGCGGAGGCGTATCTCCAGCTTCAGGCGCAAGAAAAAAACCCCTTTTACTATGCCGGGGGCAGCGAGGTGATCACCATGTGCCGGTCCGGTTCCCTCCGGCCCGGGGCTGTCATCGACATCAAGGAGATTCCCGACTGCAAGCCCCTCTTCACAGACGGCCAGGGGCTTCACATCGGCTCGGCATGCACCCTGAACGACATCAAGGAATCCAGGCTGTTTGGGCTGCTGAGGCTCGCCTGCGGCAGAATCGCCGACCATACGAACCAATGCCGCATCACTTTGGGCGGGAACCTGTGCGGAACCATCCTCTACCGTGAAACCAGCTTGCCGCTGCTGCTCTCGGACGCGGACGTCACCCTGTACGGGCCCCAGGGGGAGCGCACCGTGCCCTTTGCAAGCGTGTTCGACGGGCGGATGCGCCTGGAGCCGGGGGAAATGGTGGTGCAAGCGCACATCCCCTCCTGGGCCCTTCAGGCCCGCCATTGCCATGTGAAGCGGACCCGGAACGAAAAGATCGACTATCCCCTGGTAAGCCTCTGCGCCCTTTGGGAGGGGGACCGCCTGCGCGCCGCCTTTTCCGGCGTTTGCTCCTATCCCTTTCGAAGCGAGGCCATGGAAGCCGTGCTCAACGAGCGGTCGGCGTCCTGCGCCGCAAGGGCGGAGAAGGCGGCGGCCCTGCTGCCGGAGGAGCCCCAAAGCGATTGGGAAGGCTCCGGGGAATACCGGGTATTCGTGCTGAAAAACGCCATAGAGGCCCTGCTGGAGTATTGGTAAAATGGTGCGATATGAAGGGAAAACCG
>JAYFPK010000035.1:0-8490 GCA_034927815.1 Candidatus Limiplasma sp. | reverse complement strand
GGTCGCGCCGCGCGGGCTCGTCGCTCCCCTCGCGGGGAGCGTGGATTGAAACTCCCTGTTGATGATGTACAGGAACGCCTTCCGGCAAGTCCCCCTCCCGGGGGGCTTTTTTTGTCGCATTTTTACCCCTTTCCTCGATTGGACAGGCCTGGGGAATAGTTGGGAGCCAACGGGCATATGAAGAATGCAAAGGATGGTGACTATGGCCATGAGCAACAAACCCCTCAAGCTCAGGGCGCGAGGAACGCTGAGCGAATCGCCGCCAGTGCGGTCAGCCGCCTCCGGGCGTGCGGCGGAGCCCCTTCCCAAAACGCAGACTCCCAGAATCGAGGCGTTCAGGGCGTCCTTCAGGCGGGCTTTCGCCCAGGAAAACCGGCAGCGCTCGGCGGCGCAGTTTGGGTGGATTCTGTGCCTGCTGATGCTTTGCGCCCTGTATGCCAGCGGGCTGAACGAGCCCGCCACCAGCGTGCTGGCCAAACGGCGGGAGTTGCCTGTGTATAGCGTGGCAAGGACGGACAAGGTGCTCTCCATCAGCTTCGACGCAGCCTGGGGCGCGGATAAGACCGGGGATATCCTGGACATCCTGGACGCCCATCAGGTGAAGACGACCTTCTTTCTGGTAGGGAATTGGGCTACCAAATACCCCGAGCAGGTGAAGGAAATCGTGGCCCGGGGACATGAAATCGGCAATCATTCCCAAACCCACGCCCATATGAACTCCTTGAGCGAGGAGGGCATCCGGGAAGAGCTGCGTATGATGAGCGATAATGTGGAAACAATAACCGGGACGCGACCCACCTTGTTTCGCCCGCCCTATGGGGAATATAACGACCGGGTGGTGTCCGTGTCCAGGGCCGAGGGCTATGAGGTGGTCCAGTGGAGCATTGACAGCCTGGACTGGAAGGACAGGGGCACGGCGGATATTGTTAAGCAATGCACCCACCGGGTGGAGGATGGCGATATCGTTCTGTTCCATAATGACAGCCAGGACATCGTGAACGCGCTGCCCACAGTGCTGAAGCATTACCAGGGCCTGGGGTACAGGATCATTCCCATCAGCGAATTGTTACTAAAGGGCGAAACGACGATTGATGTACAGGGCAAGCAGCATCCGGTGGAGGCTGTCAGTCCAAAGCAATGAGGTGAAAGACATGGAAGAAACGGGAAATACCATCCGACTTCAAGGACGCGTATGCCAAAACCTTCAGTTCGGCCATGAGCTGTTCGGGGAGCAGTTCTATGTAACCACCCTGTCCGTCCCCAGGCTCTCCGGGGCGGAGGACGAACTGCCCATTACCCTAAGCGAACGGCTCCTGCTGGACGCGCCCATCACCGCGGGGTCCCTCCTGGCCCTGGAGGGACAGCTGCGCAGCTACAACAAGGTGGTGGAGGGCGCCGGCCGGTTGCTGATCACAGCCTTCGCCCAGCGGCTATTGCCCTGTGTGGAGGACGAAAACCCCAACCAGGTGAAGCTCACCGGAGCGCTGTGCAAGCCCGCCTCCTACCGGACCACGCCCTTTGGCCGGGAAATCGCGGACTTGATGCTGGCGGTGAACCGCTCCTATGGCAAGAGCGACTACATCCCCTGCATTACCTGGGGCAGAACTGCCCGCTATGCCGCCAACCTGCGGGTGGGGGACAAGGTGCAGCTCATCGGGCGCTTCCAGAGCCGGACCTACCAAAAGCAGCAGCCCGACGGCACGGCCATCACCAAGGTGGCCTACGAGGTCAGCGTCAGCCGCCTGGCGGCCATGAAGGAAGAGGGACATGGCGATATGCGGGTCTTTCAGCCGCCCCAGTCCCGGGGCAGTTTCAGCGGCCTGGGGGAATAGCGCCTGGGAGAATCCGTTCAAACATGGAAAGCGAGCGCGGGGTCATCCGCGCTCGCTTTTGCCGTGCTGTCGCACCTGTTACTTTTCCCGGGGAAGGTTGAAATCAGGCCGCTTTTTTGTTACACTAGGCCCATGGCGGAGCACTCAAAGGACAGTGCCTCTGAAGAAGAAGGAGGACGGCTGATGATCGATATGGCAATCATTGGAAGCGGACCGGCGGGCTGGTCCTGCGCCATTACTGCCAGGATGCGGGGGCTGAGCGTCATGGTGGTGGCCCCGGCGGGCGCCAGCGGCTGGCTGGAGAAGACGGAGCGGATCGACAACTATCCC
The DNA here is from genome assembly GCA_034927815.1 of Candidatus Limiplasma sp. Lineage (GTDB taxonomy): Bacteria > Bacillota > Clostridia > Christensenellales > Aristaeellaceae > Limiplasma. Next base: position 6,328 of record JAYFPK010000035.1, on the reverse strand, counting down.
GGCATGCCCCAGGTATCGGGCCGGATGCTGCTGGACAGCTTTGCCCAGCAGGCTGTGGACATGGGGGTGGAGCGCCGGGAGGGCCTGGCGCGGCAGATCATGCCCAACGGCGAGAAAAACTTTATGCTCCTGGTGGAAAACGACGTGGTGGAGTGCAAGAGCGTGGTGCTGGCCATGGGGGCCGCCCGGCCCAAGATGCTGCCCGGGGAGGAGGAGCTGGTGGGCCAGGGGGTGAGCTACTGCGCCACCTGCGACGGCATGTTCTACCGGGGCAAGCGGGTGGCGGCGCTGTCCGCCTCCTTGCAAGGCTTTGAGGAAGCCCGGTTTTTGGCTTCGGTGGCGGCCCAGGTGGACTATTATCCCTTGAAGAAGCATCAGCCCGAGGGGATGCCCGAGGTCATGAGCTTTGTGGCGGAGCGGCCCGCGGCCCTGCGCAAGGAGGGGGAGGAGCTGGCCCTTCAAACCGAGAAGGGGGAGCGCCGCTATGACGGCGTGTTCATCTTCCGGGAGGCCATGCCCTTAAGCCTGCTTCTGGCGGACCTTCAGACCCGGGATGGATTCATCCAGGTGGACCGCGCCATGAGCACCAATGTGCCGGGGGTGTTTGCCGCCGGGGATTGCACGGGCAAGCCGCTGCAGATCGCCAAGGCCGTGGGAGAGGGAAACATCGCCGCCATTTCCGCGGCGGAATATATTGGGGCCAATGGATGAAAACGGTGTCTTCTCCCGTTGTATGAGGGACATGGACCGGATGAAGGGCGCAATGCGCCCATTGCATAGGAGGAAACAAGGATGATGAAGAATCGCGTATTCCACAAGACGCTGGCTTTTCTGATGGCAGGCTGCCTGCTGCTGGGGGGCCTGCCTGGCGCGCTGGCTCAAAGCCCCTCTCCGTCGGACTTTGAGGCGGTTCAGCCCGTGATGGACTTGGTGGCCTGCGCGGTCATCAGCCAGCAAGCCGATATGCCGGAGGCGGTTCCCGGCTCCGAGGGCTCTTTGAGCCAGGGATTGGCGGCCACGCTGATGGGCCTGTGGCAGCAGGCGGACCCCTCTTTGGGCCTGACCCAGGAGGTGGCGGCGGATCCCCAAAAGCAGGCGGAGTTCCTGGGCAAGGTGTTCGCGGCCCAGCTCCCCGCCTTGGAAGCGGTGACCCAGCCCAAGGAGATCAACGGCTATATCGGCTTTCGCCCTGTGACGGTAAACAGCGCCGCCGAGGCCGGCGGGATTCAGCTGGTGGGTGAAATCTATTGGGCCCCCAAGGCGCTGGGGCAGCTTACGGACGAGGAATACACCCAGGTCCAGTGGCTGGAGCGGGGCATCTTCACACTGCAAAGTGATAACACGGCCCTGAACGGCTTTAGGATCGCGGGGTTCTCCGTGGGTACGGAGCTGAACATGGAATTGGCCGTCCAGGATTATTTCGACAGCATTTTGGTGGAATACGTCAACACCAGCCTGGGCTTCTCCCTCCAGTATCCCAGCGTGTTCACGGACGAGCTGCTGGAGGAGGACGAGGCGGGGGTATCCGCCCAGCTTCCCGATGGCACCGCTTCCTTCTTCGCCAAGCGGGTGGAGAATGTGAACCAGTCCAACCTGAAGGATTATGTGGATGTGATCGCCAACGGCATCACTGGGTCCCAGGCCCTGGTGAACGAGGATTTCCGCTATGCCTCCGTGACCTACACCACAGACGAGGGCTTCACCGTTTTTGACGTGTACATCGTCACCGATAAGTACATCTACCAGGCCGAGCTTTCCTACCGCTCCGAGCTGGGCAAGGAATTCAGCATGTACAACGCCTATCTGGAGAACACCTTTATGGTGAATGAAGTCTCCGTTGGGTAAAGCATGGGAGGGTTGATCATGGGACAAAAAGGGTGGCGGGGGCTGCTGGCCCTGTTGATTTGCGCGCTGCTGCCCTGGGGCGCGATGGCTCAAGGCCTGGAGTTGGCCGAGCCCCTCACGGGGGAATGGGTCTATCCTGAGGGGACCGCCCCCCAGGAAGCCGGGTATGTCCTTCGGTACGCCTATCCGCAGTTTGTGGCGCTCACCCAGGCGGACGAAGCCATCAACGCCTATTACCAGGCGGTGTACCAGGATTTCAAGGACCTGTTTCTTCCGGAGAACATCCAGGAGCTGCTGGCCCTGCGGGAGCCCGGTTCCCCGCCCTATTCCGCGGAGCTGGAGTACCAAATCACCGCCAGCACCGAGCACTACCTCAGCGTCACGCTGTCCAACAAGCAGTTTTTAGGCTATGCGGAAAGCGAGAGCCTCCAGGCCAACGTCTTTGCCCGGGACGGGGTATACGCCGGGCAGATGGTGTCCCTGTCCCAGGTGATGGGGCTGGAGCAGGAGGGGGACGAGTTTGACGCCGGCGCCAGCTATGCCAGCCAGTTGGTCTATAAGCTGGTCTGGCAGATCATCCAGCAGCAGAGCGCCAGCCTTCAAAAGGACTTTATCGAAGGCCTGACCCAGGAGCAGCTCCAGGCCCAGTTCACCCCTGAGACAGATTTCTACCTGGACGGGGATGGAAACCTGGTGTTCTTCATCCAGTCCGGAACCATCGCCGGGGAGGTGGAGGGAATCCTCACCTATCCCTTTGCCATGGCGGAGCTGCTGACGGCGGCCAGGGAATAGCGTTCCCGAAAGCGGCCTTGCCGCTTTCAGGGCTTGCGGGGACTGTGTGCGGGTATGCGCCAGTGTTCCGTTGCCGGACAATACGAAAAGGGAAGGGCCCAGGCCCCTCCCTTTTCTTTATGCCCCCTTGCCTCCGGGCCTTGTGCATGAAAGCCAGAAGGGCGCCATGCTAACGGGAGGAAATACGCGTACCAGATTTCCGGCGTAAAAGCCTAGCCCCATCGGCCCTTTGCGTTTCCGGAAAAAAGAGGCTAAGCACCGGCAGGACCAAGCGGGCGTAGCCCAGAGGGCCCCTTGGCGTCCGCCGCCAGGAAAAGCATTTTATGTTTTTGTGGTCCAACCTTCCACCCTTCCTCTCCGTCTAATTCCTGTAACGCATTACGAAAGCGCGGCGCGCGCCGCGTCGGAGGTGCTTTGATGACCAAGCAGGATTTCACCGAGCGGGTGCTCGCCCGGGAGCGGACGCTCTACCGGGTGGCGCGGGCCGTGCTCAGGCGGGAAGCGGATCAGAAGGATGCCGTGCAGGAGACGGTGGCAAAGGCCTGGGCGAAGCGCAATACCTTGCGTGACGAACGCTATTTCGCCACATGGCTCACGCGGATTTTGATCAATGAATGTACGAACATCGCCCGTAGGCAAAAGCGCGTCGTGCTGATGCGGGATTGGCAAGAGGACGCGTGGACGGAGCACGCGGAGTTTGCCGAGCCCTCCGGCGTGGGCGAGGCGCTGGACGCCATTCCGGAGGCGCTGCGTTTGCCCACCGTGCTGCATTATATAGAAGGCTTCTCGCTGGGGGAGATCGCGCAAATGCTGCGCCTGCCGCTTGGTACTGTCAAAGCGCGCCTTCACGGCGCGCGCAAGGCGCTGAAACTGGAATTGACAAAAAACGGGGAGGCATGACGGAAATGAAGCAGACAGAGCTGCAAAACGCCTATTCGCATGTTTCGCAAGGCTTTCACGACGCGCTATTATCCGCCGTGTCGGAGATTAGGGAGGAGGCGCCTGTGAAAAAGCGGCATATCAGCCTGATGGTGGCGCTGCTCATTGTGGCGCTGCTGTGCGGCACGGCCTTCGCCATCCTCAATTATTACAGCGTGCGGGACTTTCAGGCAGGCGGCAAACCCAGCGCGGCGTTTGAAAAGCTGGTGGTGGCAATTGGCGAAACTTACGAGAACGGCTATATCACCTTAACCGTTGGCGATACCATCTTCGACGGTCAAAACATCGCGCTGACCATGAACCTGTACAGCAAAGACGAGCAAAAGCCCGTGTTCCTGTTCCCGCAGCTGAAAGCCTATTGCCCAGAGGGCGAGCTTACCGTGGATATCGAAGGGATGCGCGGCGATTTCCACTCCGGTTTCCTGTACCCCAACATCATCGAGGGGGACACGCTGGAGCATCAGTATGGCCTGGACGCGGCGGTGCTGGAGGACATTGGGGAGGGCGAGATAACGTGGAAGCTTACGATGATGGTGCTGGCCCCCAACTGGCCTATCGCGAATGACTCCACCCAATTCCACGGGGATGAGAACGACCCGCCCATAGAGGAATATCTAAAGCGCTTCCGCGACGCGTATGACCGCCGGGAGATCTTGGTGACCGGCGGGGAAAGCCTTGTGATGTATGTTTCCGCCATTGCCAGCGATACTTATGGCGTGCTGACCAAAGACGATCCCAATTACCGCACCTTGGGGGAGGAGCTGGCGCAGTCGGGCGCGTTTACGTTGGTGGACACCCTGGAATGCACCTTTAAGACCGGGCTGCCCGAGGTGACGAAGATCGCCGGGCTCGCCTTCGATTTTGGTGATTATTCGGCGGAGCTGGATTCGCTGGCTCTTTCCGCCCTGCGCGCCGATTATTCCCTGCGCCATATCTACCCAGCGGGAGGCAACCCGCCGGAGGATGTGCGCTACGAGCTGCGGGATCAGCATGGGCGCGCCTTGCCGGGCATGTGGAGCCATAGCAGCAGCGACGGCTCCAGCGTTACCTACGCCGGAACCGCCGGGCCTCCCCAGGACGGCCTGACGGCGGTCACCTTCGTGCCCTATCTCTTTGTCGGGGACGGAGAAGGCGGGATGCGCATCCTGTATGACGAATCCCATGCCTTCACCGTGGAGCTTCCGGCCGGAAAAGGAAAGGGGAATATGTAATGAAGAAAAGAATCCTTGCCGCTGTGCTGCTTCTTTGCCTGCTGGCTCCTATAACCGCCGTAGCCCAACCGCCGGACTTCTCTCCTGGGGTGGAAAAGGACGGCTGGCTCACGGGGAGATCGTCACCTGGGAGCCGGTGAACGAACGGAACGGCACCAAGCTGTACATCCATTGCACCGCGCCCAGGCCCTTGGCGCAGGAGCAATGGGCCGCGCTGAAAACGGAGTTTGGAAAACCGACAACAAGACGTTCAGCGCCGCCCTGAACGCCGTGGGAACGGAAACGGGAAAGCTCTGGATGCGGCTGTGCGGCGGCTTTGGTTTTCAGAACCGCCATTTTTTGGGGGATCCAAAGAGCCCCCGGCTTAGCCGGGGGCCAAAAGCTTTTGTGCAACAGCTCCCTTAGCTTTGGGCCCTGCTTTTGAAAAACAAAAAGGAGAGGATGCCAACGGGGATGAAATACGCGCACCAGACCTCCAGCACCAAAATCCCAATCCAATCGGCCCCTTGCATCTCCGGGGTAAAGAGGCCAAGGACCGGCAGGATCAAGCAACTCAGGAAAAACACCCCGTGTACCATCAGCAGCCCCTTGAACCCTCTTTCACGCCTGGTGGCGGGCTGAAGCGTCAGCCCCGCAAAGAAGGTGGAAAGGGCCATGAAGCCGTAGCCCAGCAAATCATAGCTGAAAAACAGGCCGAATTTGGTATAATCGATGATCTGCAAAGCTTCCCCGGTCAATCCCCCCAGCCGCACCACCGTGACCTGGGCGAAATAAACCAACAGGATGATGACGGCATACCCGGCCCCAAAGGCCATGGCAGCATACCCGGCGGCCTTGGCCGCGGGCTGGCTGTAGCATGCCAGGGCGCAGACCATGGGCACAAAGCTGAAGGCGATGAACATGGACGCAAAATAGCTCCCCAAGGGAAAGCCAATGAGCATCGAAAGCGCGAACATCGCCACGGAGAAGATGTTGCAAAGCGAGCTCCAGATTCCTATTTTTTGATTCATACCGGCGCCTCCATATCATATGGATCAGTTGTTGCCTGGGAATAAGCGTTCCGCCGCTGCGTTGCCACTCATTGTACCACAGAGCCCGGTGTGAGGGAAAGGGGGCTTGCGGGAAGGACTCCTTTTGGGAGGGGAGCGTGGGCCGCATCTGTTGAGACCAAGGCTCCATCCTCTTGCACAGGCACCGAGGCGATCCCCGGGAGGAAGCCCGCCGCTCCGGAAATCATCCTTTTTTCCCTTGTTTTGCCATTTTCCGGGCTGCTTTTACAGGTCTTTGCCGTATGAATACGATAAAAACGGTATGAAGCATGAAATCGGCATAAAATCAAAAATTGATGAAAAATCCCGTTGACAAAAAACCGGGGACGTGGTAATCTAATCAGGCTCACCTGAGAGCGACGAACCTTGAAAACGATATAGGAAAGAGACGCAAAGAACGACAGTCAATGATTTTGAGTGAATCGTGCTTGAGCGGAGGGGAGACGCGAAACGGAACCGGAGGAGAGATTTTCCGGGGAAGGGAAGCGGGGA